>JACAAZ010000014.1:94168-128889 GCA_013376995.1 Bacteroidota bacterium
ACGGAAAACAAAGATTGGCACGGAAAAATCAGTTTAATCAGTGTAATCTGCGTCCTTAAAAGGAATAGGAACACAGATTAGACGGAAAACAAAGATTGGCACGGAAAAATCAGTTCAATCAGTAAACTGCGTCCTTAAAAGGTATAGGAACACAGATTAGACGGAAAACAGAGATTGGCACGGAAAAATCAGTTTAATCAGTGTAATCTGCGTCCTTAAAAGGAATAGGAACACGGATTAGACGGAAAACAAAGATTGGCACGGAAAAATCAGTTTAATCAGTGTAATCTGCGTCCATAAAAGGAAGTGGAACACAGATTAGACGGAAAACAAAGATTAGCACGGAAAAATCAGTTTAATCAGTCCGTCAGCAGACGGATCAATGTCTTAAAAGTAAGTTCAAATAACAGATTTCAACAGAAAAAGCAAGAGTCAGTTTTACTAGTATGCTCCCTGTCTGCCAGGCAGATACGTCAGAAAAATGTCATGAACACAACTGTCCGTCGTTAAAGATGTTTCTAAATAAGGGTAGTGTTGGAAAGACAGGTCAATAATCTGAACACCTTAATCAAGGAGTACTATTCTGAATAAACCTTTTTACTTGCATTCCTGGTAAATTCATCCATCTGGCGTTTCTGTTCCGATTTTGAAGGCTTTCCATGGTCCCTGGCCTGTCTGGCAATGGGTTTGGTAGCAATTTCTTCCAATACCTGGATCAAAGAATCAATATCTTCTTCTGTATTCTCTAAGCCAAGGCTAATTCGGGCGAGTCCGGGCAGCCGGACTGATGGGATAAGGGTCAGCATAATCTTTTGAAAACGTTCCAGCGACGGGCTGACTTTCAATAAGTGCTTTATAATGATATGGGCACAGTGACAGCCGTACCGGGCACCAATTCCACTTCTTATGGCCAGTTCCTTAACCAGTTGGCTGGGCATCATACGCTTAAGACGGAATACAATCACCCCAATCTTATTTTCAAAGCCAGCTGAATTGAAATCTTGTACACCAAAGATCTGCAATCCAGGGACTTTAGCTAAACCACTCAGGGCTTTGGCTGTCAATATTTTCTCCTCTTTGTGAACCAGTTCCATTCCGACCCTTTGCAGCAGGATGAGTGCTTTACCGAGAGCCGCAATCCCGGCTGCGTTTTCTTCTCCGGAGTCCTGCCAACACCGTAATTTCTCAGCATCTTGCATCAGCAATCCTTTCCTTACAACGAGAGCTCCGCTGCCAAAAGGAGCATAAACTTTATGTGCTGAGAAGGCCAGGTAATCAATACCCCATTCTTCCATACGGATCTTCCGATGAGCGACAAGTTGGGCTGCATCAACCAGCAAACGGGCTCCATGTTTATGAGCAATGCTGCTGATTACAGCTAGGTCATTGCAAATGCCAAGCACATTTGATGCCCCGCAAATGGCTATCAGCCTGACACGTTTCTTTCCATATTTTTCCAGCGCATTATAATCCCTGAGGATGTTCTCCAGAGCTTCATGGTCAATCAATCCTTCATCATTCACTGACAGGCGGAGAAGGGAGATTCCCCGGGTAAACCGCCATGGCAGGTCGTTCGACGAATGTTCCATGATGGTGTTGAGAACTACATGTTCTATACCTTCCTCCTGTTCCATACCGAAGCTTTCAGCAGCGAGGTTGATTGCTTCCGTAGTATTTGATGTGAAGATGATATCGTATTTTTCAGCAGTAGCTCCAAGGAAATCAGCACAAATGGCCTTACCCTCCGTGCAGAGCTGACGGCGGACTTCAACAGGCTGTTTCAGGGTCTGGCAATAAGCTTTCCACACAGGTCCGAAAGCCGGGGTGCTGGCACTATTATCTAGGTTAATAAGAGGTGAGGAGCCTTCCATCGTTGGAACCAGGATTCCTTTACCGGATATCGTCTGCTTTAAGCAATCAAGGAGTTCCTTCCCCGAGTATGATTCCAGCGCGTCATGGTAAATGATTTCCTTTGCTAATAAGGTTTCCTCCCGATGCTCATTGAAAAGCCCAGCTTCGGATACCCCTATCATTTTAAGTGCCCTTGCGAAACAAATGATATTCAGGATTGAGGGAGTCCCAGCTTCAAACTTGTCGGGGGAACCAGCCCAAAGTACCCAGGAAGTGGAGATCAGCCGGGTTGTACCACCGCCCGAAAACAGAGGTATACCCTGTGGCAGGGCATTTCGTTTAACAGCTAATGCATGAATTCCAATAGGCAGCCCGATCTCGCTGCTTCTCAGTATCCTGAAACTCCCGTCAGGCATCTGGTTAAGCAGGGAGGCTGAACTGGCCGGTGAACTAAAGATCACTACGTAGCTACTTTTATCGAGTTTCAGGTAATCCAGCACAATTTCCCTGGCTTGTTCATATAAATGTGTAGAAACCATTGAAAAGTGCCCACTTCCGCGATGAACATTTGAGTAAGTTTCCAGGGCAGCTAATACCCCTTTTTCGAGTTCCGGAAACGCGTTCTCCTTATTGATGTGATTTGTCTTATAAGATTGCATGGGGATATCTGAAATCTGAGAGATATTAGTATTATTTGGTGGTTTTACCACCCATTTGTGTCATTATACTATCAACGGGCTCCCATAGTTCTATCTTATATCCGTCGGGATCCATAATATGGATGAATTTGCCATAACTCACTGTCTCCATAGTATCGACAATTGTAACACCGTTCTCCCTTAATTTCCGGACGAGACCTTCAATATTCTGTACCCGGTAATTGATCATCAGCTCGTTCTTCGAAGGTGCAAAGTACGAACTGCCTTGCTTAAAGGGGCTCCATATCAGGTAATTGATCTCTTCAGGCTTATTGGCATTGCGGAATTCGAAAGGCGATCCGTAATTATCAATAGCCAAACCCAGGTTTTTTCCATACCATTGCCGGCTCTCTGCAGGGTTAGTTGTACCAAAGAAAATACCTCCAATGCCAGTGACCCTGGGGGTTGTATCGATCATGGAATTATTGCTGCTATCTTTTTTGCCTTTTTCAGGTTCTTTTCCCCCTTCATTGCTATGATTGGAGAAAGCTGTGAGAATTAACAGCAGGAATAAAATGGTGATTACTTTGTTCATTTTAGTATTTTCTGATTGAGTAACAGTTTGCGATCTTACAGGGTTTTGATAATCTTCCCGTAAAGCTAAGCAATTTAGCACTTGATCAGGTATATGTATATAAAAGGGATTAATTGGAAAGCAGGTTCCGCGGATGCATAAGCAGCGCGGATCTGCCAGTTGGCAGACGGGAAATTCATTATTTTATCCCATTCTCCACCTCCCCCGGTCTCCCATTCCCCTTAAAAGGAGGTCATCAATGCCAGTATTCCAAGGCCAACCAGGACAATGCCGGTGATGAGTTTCTCATGGTGTTCGAGATAGTGTGACCGTATCCGCTGAATTCCCTGGTAACCCAAACCAACCAGGCCTGCCATGAAAAGAACCGTAGTGAAGGTATACACGGCAGAGACTGTCCATATACCTGCCCATCCCATCTTGCCAGCCTGGAAATAGTAGGCTTCAATTTCGATGCAAGGAGTCAGGAACATGGACAGGCTCAAAGTAAAAAGTACTGACCGGGAAATTTTACCCTTTGATGAAACGCCATGTTCATGTGAATGGGAGTGATGATGATGGCTTCGGTCAATTATTATATAAATGGCTCCCAGTAAAATGAGAATGGAAGGAGCGATTTTTTCAGAGACAAAACTGTAGTTTTCGGAAAGCTTGTACCCTGCAAGCCCTACTATTACCCCGATCAGAATAGTACTCAGGGTATGGGCAAACCCTGTGATAACTGTTGCAGAGAGTGTTCGCCCCAAATTCCATTTCTCTGCCTTGCCAACAGCAAGGAGGGGAATCCAGTGATTGGGTATTGTAGCATGAACTGCGCTCAGCAGGAAAGTAGATAAGATAATCTGAAGCATGAGGTTCTTTTTTTTTCTTTTGACAGAATGGATGAATGATGCTTTTTCAGGATCAGTTGAATGGAATTTTTATGCTACGAATACACGAATTGGCTCGAATAACAGTCAGCTATGCTGGACAATATTAATGACAAATGATTGAGCAAAAATTGAAATGGCAGTTTATGCTTAACCTTTAGATGGGTTTCTCCACCAGGAAGAATGCCCCGAAATTGATGTTTCCCTCATCTATCAGTTTATAGCCGCTTAGCTGAAAGAGATTTTTCCAGTCCTTCCTGCTGTCGAAAGCGAGGCTTAGCACATTGCCAATAGCAAAGCTTGTATAGCTCTTAACCAGGATAACAAGTAGAAATCTGCCACCGGGTTTCAGGACCCTTTTCATCTCTTTAAGGGCGGCTAATTTCCCTTTGCCCAGATGATCGAACATATAGGTGCTTACGGCGGCATCAAAGAAACTATCTTCAAATGGAGCTGACAAAATATCTCCCTGTTGAATCGTGACCTTGTCTGAAATGCCTGCCAGTTGCAGGTTGTGTTTAAGCAGTTCTAGGCCACCATTGTCAATATAGGCTGCATCAAAGCGGTCAAAAGCAACGATTGAAATGCCAGGTGAGGCTTTTGAAATTGCAATGCTCGTGCGGCCGGTCCCGGCTCCTACATCGAGCACATTGGTTTTCCCGGCTTTAAAAAGGTCGACAGCAGGCAGGATGTTGTATTCATCTTTTTTTGATGCCCTTGCAATGAGGTTCCCGATAAACAGGTTCAACGCATTCAGCAGGAAGAATATGAATAAGAAAGGCTGAAGGAACGGATGTCCGGCAAGAGTAAGGTATGAATAAACAGAAAGCAGGGCGACAACAGCTGCAGCATATCCGAAACCATTCGTCCAGCGCGATGACCATCCGAAGTCATACTTGCTGGAAGCATTACTCTTACGGTGTTTCCTGAGGAATTTTTCAGGAAGCAATAACCAACCGGTCAGGGTAGCAATACTAAGGATGAGCAGGTGGCTCAACACCAGGCCTACCAGGATTGAAGAGAATACTTTTTCGTCTGGTAACCAATTGATAAAAATGATGGCAAGGATAGAGGCGGCGATAATTACAATCCAGCTGTGCGAATGACTTTTAAACCAGGTTTTGTTTTTCGTTTCCATAACGTAGAATTTTGATTATTTATGGCACAAAATTCAGCGGAAATGCAGTCCAGGCGTTTGCATTTCCCGTGGAGAAGTTTGCATTTCTTGCGAAGTTCATTTCTTACCCCTTCGGCCTGACCGGCAGCAATACATCCTTCATGATGCTTTCATAAGGTTTATATGCTGGGCATTCTTCGAATATTTCAAACCCAATAAGTTCAGATAAGCTGAAACCCATAGATTCAATAAAATTGTGATTCATGGATACAATTTTGTTCCAGGTAGCCTCCAGGTCCCCTTTCATTCGAAGGCTTGCATACTTACCTGCATCCATCGAAAATAACTCAGCACCCTTGTAATTCATGGTTTCAGCGTCAATTTCTATACCGGCAAGGTAACGGCACTTTTCAAGGGACGTAAAAACCGGGGCGTCCAGCCATATTCCAATAAAATGGCTTTCTTTTCTGTGAAGCTCATTTGGAATAGCCCATTTCATAAGGTTCCGGAAAGCAAGGCTGATACATTCAGGGTGATTAAGAACGATCGGGATGCAGGCAAATTTTCTGCCCGGGACCCATTTAATGGTTGGACCGGATGAGAATTCGGGCTGATTTTGCCTTTCAGGGTTTTGCTTTACCCATTCTATCAATCCTGGTATTTCAATTTTATTTTCTTCACCATCAGGGGAGTAAAGATCTGAGTTGGGCATAGTCCGGAATGTTTCCGCATTCACCTGGTAATGGCTTTTAAAAGCGCGTGAGAAGGTGGCCGGGGAAGAAAAACCGCAATTAAAGGCTATTTCTGCAACCGGCATTTCAGGAAATATTTTCAGGTAATGTGCAGCTTTTTCGAGCCTGAGCCTGATCACATATTGCTTGGGTGTTTCCCGTATTGCTTCCTGGAAGATCCGCTGAAAATGATAGGGTGAATAATTGGCAACTTCTGCGAGAACCTCAAGGGAAAGATCATCAGGAAGATGCTGATTGATATAATGCAATACCTTAAGAACGCCTTTCTTATGATCCGGTTGTATGTGGTGATCGTGCTCGTGCATGTGGCGGATATTTCGGGCAATGTTTTTTAAAAGGGGCAGAGGCGCAAAGTGAAAATGGAATCGCACATCTGTTTTCAGTTATGGATTAGAGAAAAGACAAAACACGCTAGCTAAATGGAAGTCAAATCAAACAACCTGGCAGTTATCACTATTCACCAATGTCTTCGTTCCAAAGCTCAGGATTTTTCTCAATGAAATTGGTCATGATGGAAACACATTCTTCATTGTTTTCGACTATAACTTCGACATTGTTTTCTTTGAGGAGGGTTTCTCCACCCAAGAAAGTCTGGTTTTCACCAATTACGACTCTTGGAATCCCGTAGAGTAAAATTGCTCCCGTGCACATCGGGCAAGGGGAAAGAGTAGTGTATAACGTGCATTCACGGTATACAGAGGCCTTTAGCCTGCCGGCATTTTCAAGGGCATCCATTTCAGCATGCAGGATCACGCTGCCTTTCTGCACTCTGCGGTTGTGGCCTCTTCCAATGATGTGTCCCTTATGCACCAGGACAGACCCAATAGGTATCCCTCCCTCTGCCAGGCCGGCCCTTGCTTCTTCAATTGCTGCTTTTAAAAATGCATCCATTTAAAATAATTGTTTGGAAAATATAATTAGTGATACGTTTTAATAATCCAGTAAAATAAATCGAACTAAAAATTACTACTGGCAAAAATGGAACGCTTCTGCCTGCCGGCAGACAGGGATTACGCTGAACCGCGAAAAGCGGCCGCTGATTTACGCGGATGTGATTTCCTTGCTAACCAAATCTAATTCAACTCCTTCCGGCTTCCAACTTCCTGCCATCTGCCTCCTGCCTCCTGCCTCCTGCTTCCTACTTCCTACTTCCTGCTTCCTACTTCCTACTTCCTACTTCCTACTTCTTACTTCCGGCTTCCAACGGTCGGGGCTTGGCGCTGGGGCTTTGTGTAGTAGGCCTGGCGCGTCGGGACAAAGCCCTAGCAGCTAAGCCCATGTTATGCCCGGTGCTTACTCCTCAAGCAATAATATATTCTCTATTTGTTTTTTATTTTCAGGAAGATCATTTGTAGCAACGTCCCAAATAATTTCATAATCTATACCAAAATATTCATGCGAAATCTTGTTGCGCATTAAATACATTTCTGCCCAAGGGACATCTGGATATTTATCTTTGATCTCAGAGCTAAGGTTTTTAGCTGCTTCTCCTATTATTTCAAAATTTCTTATAACAGCATCTACTGTTTTATAATCTTTTTTAAAGACAGAAAAAGAAAGACCTTCTGTATACTCGCCAATTCGATTCATGGCAAGCAGAAGGTCTTCAAGATACATTTTATATGTTCGATCTTCTTTTTTCAAGCTAGACGTAGTTAACTTTTTTTAGAATGCTATCCTTGATTTGTTCTTTTAGAGCATTCTTAGTCACGAGATCTATTTTTCTGTTGAAGATTTTTTGCAAGTATAATTCAAGAGAGAAGAACTTCCAGCCGATGGGTCTTTCAAGTTCTACAATCAGGTCGATGTCGCTCTCGTCTGAAAAAGTTCCGTCAGAGAATGAACCAAATAGACCAATCTCTTTGACAGAGTAGTCATTATAAAGAGCTGGTTTTAACTCTTTTAATTTTGTAAGGATGTCATTCTTTGAAATCATGAATCAAAGATAAGAAAAATTGAGATGGGCAACCAACTAGATTTATTTGCATCGGGCATAACTTCCGGCTTCCAACTTCCTGCTTCCTACTTCCTGCCATCAGCTTACTGCCTCCTGCCTCCTGCTTCCTGCCATCAGCTTCCTGCCATCAGCTTACTACCTCCTGCTTCCTACTTCCTACTTCCTGCTTCCTGCCATCTGCCTCCTGCTTCCTGCTTCCTGCTTCCTACTTCCTACTTCCTGCTTCCTGCTTCCTGCTTCCTACTTCTTGCTTCCGGCTTCCAACTTCCGGCTTCCAACTTCCGGCTTCCAACTTCCTGCCATCTGCCTACTGCCTCCTACTTCCTAATTCCTACTTCCTACTTCCTGCTTCCTGCTTCATGCCATCAGCTTACTGCTTCCTGCCATCTGCCTACTGCCTCCTGCTTCCGGCTTCCAACTTCCGGCATCCGAAATCCCGCTCCCTACTTCTTCCCGAAGCAAAACAAATGATGTTGTCCCCTAATAAAAATCATCCCATCCGAAATAGCCGGTGTCGACATGCAAATTTCTCCAATCGGATTTCGGGTGATCTGTTCGAATTCCGGACCTGCCTTTACAACGATTTCCCCTTTTTCTTCGCTTGTGAAATACAGTTTACCATCAGCAGCTACTGGTGAAGCTGTAAATGCTTCTCCATCCTTCAGGTTCTCCCTGTATTTCTTTTCTCCCGATTTAGCATCATAGCATGTAAGGGTTCCATTGTTGTTAAGTGTGTACAGGTAACCATTGTATGCAATAGGTGTAGGCATGTAGGTGCCACCCTTCCTGGTTCGCCATTGAATAAAGGGGCCTGAATTCAGGCTGTCGGCGATGGAGATATTTCCTTTTCCTCCCGGTTTGATGGCGAATATTGGTTGCATGGGAGCATAACCTGCTGTGACAAAGATAAGGTCATCCATTACAACAGGTGTTGCTACCGTGATCTCAGATGAAGGCCCCAGCCGCCAGAGCTCTTCACCGGTGAGCGGGTTGTTCCCCCTGATGAACCGGGAACCATTTGTAATGATTTCGTCCCCTGTTGGACCTGAATAGAGTGTAGGTGTTCCCCAGGAGGATATCTCTTCCCGCATCGTTTTCCATAACTCCCTGCCGGTCTTCAGGTCATAGGCTGCTAAATAGGAATCTTTTGACCTGTCGCATTGAACGATGACTGAATTTTTATAAATGATTGGAGAACTGGCACTACCCCATTGGGTCTCCTCGTCGAAAAACCAGCCTGCATCCAGGATGCCCAGGTCTTTTCTCCATATTTCATTTCCAACCAGGTCATAGCAGATCATACCTTCTGAACCAAATATGGCTACAACATATTCTCCGTTGGTGACTGCTGTGGCATTAGCCTGTGTTGCTTTGGGATGTCTTTTTACTCTCGGGATTCCTTCGTAGGCCTTTTTCTCCCAAAGGATACTTCCGCTATTCTTATCAAGACAATAGATTTTCCATGTATGAAAAGAGCTATCCTCAACAGGTACGACATCTCCATAAAGTCCTACCCTGTAAGCTGCCGAGGTATCCTTCCCCATAGCAGTGGTAAGGAATACTTTGTCCTTCCATATTATCGGGCACGAATGAGCAAGCCCGGGAATAAATGTCTTCCAGCGAAGGTTAATTCCTTTTACAGCATCAAAATTCAGCGGAGGATATTGACCGTCACCGATCCCGCGAGCCTGGTTTCCCCTGAATGAAGGCCAGTTAATAGGTTGCAAAACATTTCCCTCTATGTCTTTGAAGACAGCCTTTCTTTTTAAGGTATCTGCTGCAGTTTGATCTGCTACTTTGAAGAATTGCGTTGAATTGCCAGCCTGGACAATTGTAAGGCTTGCAGGTATATCCTGGACCATTTCAAATGTTACATTAATTCCCGGGATATCTTTGAATGTAAACTCATTTCCGTCCTTAAGCTCGAGGGCATAATCAGGACTACCATTGAAGCTTAGCCATAGTGCTGCATCTTTGATGCGGGTTGTAACGAAAGTTTCGTCTTTAGCTTTATAGGTGCCAGCAAGCGCTTCGTTTATTGATCCTGTTACGGGCTTTTTTTCAGGTAGTTTCGCCCCAACTTTTAACAATGCCTGGATCATGGTTTGGTTTCCCATGCTTGTGGCTGTCAACAGGGCCTGTGAAAGGTTTTGCGCATCAGGAACGGTTGTTTTAAGGATATCCGTGACCAATAATGAATCTGCATTCCGGACTGCCGCCTGCAGAGCTTGTCCTGAGCCGGGGGCTCCTTTTTGAAGGAGCATTAATTCAACCTCCTTCAGCCCGCCATAGATGGAATACATCATGGGTTCTTCCGTGCTGATATCAGCTCCGTGATTAACCATTTCGGTGATTATGGAGATGTTTCCCTTGTCAAATGACCACAGGAAAGGAGTAGCTCCATAGAATGAATCTTTGAGATTTGGATTCGCCCCATGTTCAAGAAGGAGTTTAACTGCTTCCGGATGTACCTTATCCGTGGCATACATCAGGGCTGTAGCACCATATTGTGTTTTTACATTGACATCTATACCCTTGTCCAATAATTCCTTAAGGGTCTTTATGTCATTGGTTTTGGCGGCTTTCCAGAAAGTCTCGTTTTGATCCTGGGAGAAGGAATAAACAAAGAATAGCAATAAACTAATTAAAGCCAGGGTGAATTTTGAATTCATACAATATCGATTTTGAAGGGTATATCTGATAACTCCTGTAAAGTTAAGGAATGCGTCAATATTTTCGATTGTTCCCAGTGCGGGTTCTGTAATAATAATTGCTATAAGATCCGGATTATTCCAACTAAATGAAATAATGGAACACGAATGACACGGATATACAGATACTAAAGAGACAGCTAACGTGATCTATGTATGAATATTTTGAAGTCAAGCATTAAGAAGAGCCTCACTGAAATTAACCATCAGACTACCATTAACGGCTGTATTTTATGACGGTTGATATGTAAAGCAAAAATATCGAAAGGCCTTTCATTCTTTCCAAGAAATTCGAATCCTTCTTTACCAAAGATGCTGATGGTGTCAAATCACGGATTTTTGAATATTGAAGTTTAGAAAAGAGCATCTTCTTCTGCCTCTGTATCGAACAAATACTAAGTTGTGACTTGATGCGCCAGGGTATTGTCAGATTTAATGTAAATTGCTTTCAGCGTAAGCTTTGAAATTGTTGAGGATGGCTTGCCAACCGGCTTGTTGCATTTCAACAGGATTTGTCGATTCAGCTTCAAAATGCTCTTCTATCTCAGTGACACTGTCCTTGGCAGTAAAGGTGATGCCCACTTTCCTCCCGTCACCTATGGTGTATTCAATTTTCTTAAAGAGGACAACATTATCGTAGATACCTCCAAAATCGAATCCCATACTACCATCCCTGGCTTCCATCCGAAACTTAAAATGGCCCCCGAAATGGAGATCATTTTCAGCTGAAGTAGTATGCCAGTCATCGGAAGCAGCGGCCCATCTGACAATATGTTCAGGACTGTTCCAGATTTGCCAGACCTGCTCTACGGGTGCCTGAATTGTTGCCTGGATTTTTATAACCGTTTTTACTGATGTTTCCATAATTCAAGATGATTAACCAAGTTATTTTAGTGGGTAGTTCAGCATCCACTGTACACCAAATTTATCGATACAGCTTCCAAAATAAGCTCCCCAGAACATATCCTGCAGATCCATAGTTACAGTTCCTCCTTCTGATAAAGCATCAAAAAGTCGTTTGGTCTCCTCTTTTGAATCCGGTTCGAGACTTAAATTGATATTGTTCCCGTAATTGATTGTAAAGCCCATAGATTCCGGGGCATCTGTTCCCATAAGGAGGTGACCTCCCAGAATTTGCAGTTCAACATGCATAACCAGGTTTTTATCTTCCTCAGCTAAAGGTGGATTTTCATTGGAAGGAGGGATCTCGCTAAATCGTGAAATGCCTCTGCCACCAAAATCACCCCCGAAAACTGATTTGTAGAAGTTGAATGCCTCTTTCGTATTCCTGCTAAAATTGAGATATGTATTGACCCGTGCCATTGTTTCTTTTTTTTAGGAAACAGGTTTGCGGAATAAATGTTCGACTTATGTCTGCCGAATTGTCCGACTCTTAATTTTTCGAATTGCCGAAATATCATAGTGCCATCCTCCAGCTGGCGGACAAATTTTCAAACTATCGAATTGCCGAATTATCCAATAGCCGAATTACCGGATAGGTATCCATACCTCTTCTTCAGAATCCGGGTGATTATTTAGGTATTTTGCACCAAGTCGTTCGAAATGTTCTCTGGTATCCCGCTCATACCCTGAGGATGGAAGCCATGAGCCATAAATAAATTGAATGGTTTTGTTGAATTCTCTAAAATCGCCTTTGTGGAGGAACACAGCATATAAGCCGCCTGAAAGGGTGTACGTTTTCATTCCTTCGGGTATTGCTCCAAATTCGCTTACTTCGGCAACTGCCCATTTTTCAAATTCAAGTTCGGGATTGAAGTTTTCGAATTCCATTTGAGTGCTGTAAACCTGCATATTCAGCAGTTCATCGTTGAGCCGGTGAATAATTTTAAACCTGTCAGGCATAAAGCTGCGCCAGAGTTCTACAGTCCTGTCATTCGCAAAGGACATAGTTAAACTTTTACCGACAAGTTTTTGAGCAGGAATATTTTCGACACGCAGGAACATGGTTTGGATTTAGTGTTGGTATTGCTATGATATTCGTAATTCGAATTATAATTATCTACATCAGAATATCTTCTACTTTATATTCCTTATTCTCCATTCATAATAACCCAAGACAGACAAAACTGCAGCAACGATGAGCCAGTATGTGAGGGCCCATGAAAACAGATCCGATTTGACTTCCCCTCCCTGGGAGATTTTAAACACAAATGCAAAAGGGTAGGAGTAAGGGTCATAACGCAGTAACCATTCAAGCATTTTTGGATTCGAAATCAATCCTGTAATTCCAAGAACAAATAAAATAGCAATTGGAAGGATGATAAGTGAAGTCCCAATGGCAATGGGCGCAACAACACTCCTCAGCCGGAGGCTTAGCAGGTACTGGATTACTATCAGTGCAGCTGCTGATAGAAATGTCTTGATTAACAAGAGTATGAGGTAAGTGTGATCAAAAGAACTGCTTAATTTTAGCCTGGGAGAAAAGGAACCCAGTATGAACAGTGACAGGTAAACAAGCAGTATAAGTAATAGCCAAGCAACTCCCATAAGCAGGAAGGATGCAGCAAGTTTCCCGAAATAAAGCGCCCACCTGGGGACTGGCAAAGCAAATAGATGCTTTGGCATTGAATTCCGTTGTTCAACCTGGCAAAGGAAACTTACCATCAAAACCGCGAAAAACGGTAAAAAGAAGGCAAGCATACTATTGAAATTGTTAATGAAGTTCACCATTTCAGGTTTTACATTCTCCCTGCCTGCATATAAAAACAGGGAAGCCAGGAATACCGAACCAATCGGGTAGAGCAAGGTTAACCAGAGCGCTACTGTATTGCGTAGCTTTTGAATCTCGGTAGAAATAACGAGGGTCAGGATTTTAGCCGGATTGCTCATGAATTGCCTCCTTCTGTCAGAATTTCAAGAAATGAACTTTCGAGGTCATTCCGGTCTCGTTCTACTGCATAAATTTCGATACCTGCATCATTGATCCTGCGGATCATAGATGCAATATCCTGTTTTGAATGAAATGGGACCCTGACATGATCCTTTTCAAGGATAGCACCATCTGTCAAAAGCATTTTCGAGACTTGAACATTGTCCCCTGTTTCCAGGATTACACTGTCAGCCTGGTTGTATTTAAGCATAAAGGATGAAATGTCTCCCTGGAAAAGCAGGTTGCCATGGTTGATAACTGCTACATGAGAACAGAGCTTTTCGATTTCATCAAGGATGTGGCTTGAAAGGAAGACCGTACAATTTGCCTCCTTATTAAGCCTGGTAAGCAGGTTACGGATTTCAATAATCCCTGAAGGGTCCAGTCCATTTATAGGTTCATCCAGGATTAACAGTTCAGGCTCACTCATAAGTGCAATAGCCAGGCTAAGCCTCTGTTTCATGCCTGTTGAATATTGTTTGACTTTTTTATTTGAGTCCTTTGTCAGTCCAACCAATTCGAGTACTACTCCGATCCTGTCCCTGGATAGTTGCCTCAACTTCTGTGTGATCTCCAGGTTGTGGGTTGCACTCAGGTGTTCGTATAGTGAGGGCGATTCCACCATGGCACTTGTTCTTTGCAGGAGCCCGATCCTGTTGGCATGGAATTCTTTACCAAAAAGGTAGACCATTCCGCTCTTAACTTGTAACAAGCCAAGCAAAGCTTTTATGGTCGTTGATTTGCCTGCCCCGTTAGGTCCAAGGAAGCCAAAGATGCTGCCATGCGGGACCTTCAGGTCGATCTGCCTGAGAACAGACTGATGATTGTAAGCAAAATCAAGCTTTCTGGTTTCAATGATGAGGTTAGTATCTATGGGTTCCATACAGGAATATTCAAGTAAGGTTTATTTAATATATCCAGGGAATCAGGCGTTTTGTTTCATGCTGGTATTGTTTGTATTCTTCGCCAAAGGATTTTTCTAACATTTTCTCCTCAACATTAATCCTGTACATAAACGAAATAATAACAGGAAGCAGGGCGAGAGGAATGCATGGCCAACTGTTAAGAGATAGTCCAAAACCCAGGAATGACAACAGTGATCCTGTATATGACGGATGTCTCACATAGGAATACAAACCTGATTTGATAAGTCTGTGATCCTTCCTAATTGCAAGGTCAACGGTAAAATGTTTGCCTAGTGACCTGATAGCTGTGAACCGGATCACCATTCCCAGCATAATTAATACAAGGCCGGTATAAGCCGGGATGAATCCCAATCCAATTGGAAAGTCTAGGTAAACTGTGCTTAAAACACACATTGAGATAGAAACCAAGATAGTAACCCAGATAATAACAAGGGAGTTCTTATCATGTTCTGCACTTTTTTCATTTTTCGATCTCATCAACCTGCCAAGGAGGACTTCTGACAAGAGCCAGATAACCCAAACAATCTTGAATAAAATTGTCATATGCTTATAATCTGAAATATTTAATCACAAATATAATGAGCCATATCAATGCATACACGAATGCAAAGTGTAAAATATTAACGAGCCAGGTAATGGTTGTATTGTACTACCGGCTAATGTAATGAACCCCAACAACACCATTTTTGAGGGAATAGCTGGATTCAAGGATAAGCATGGATGACTTTTCAGTACCTGGAAATATGGTGATTCCTTTCCCTAATATAACAGGATTTATAAAGAACCAATATTCGTCAACAAGTTGATGTTCAATTAGTAATCGCACTACAGAAGGACTCCCGAACAACAGGATATTTCGGCCTTCCTGGTTTTTGATATTTGTAATTTCGTGTTCAATATCAGTTCCGATGAATGTAGCAGAAGGGTGTTCTTTACCGGACAAAGTGCCGGATATGACGATTTTGTCTACCCGGTTGTACCATTCAGAATGCTGAAGGTCATGTTTGCCTGCGCCAGGTTGGTTAGCTGCTGTTGGCCAATAGCTTTCCATTATTCCATAGGTAACTCTTCCATATAATGCTGTATCCGCTTCATCGGTCAATTTTCCAACGAGGTCAAACAGTTCATCATTAACCAGGATCCAATTCATTTCACCATTTGGACCAGTTGCATAACCATCAAGGGAAATGTGGAGGGATACAATGAGTTTTCTCATTTTAAAAAGGTATTATACTTCGTTGATGGTCACCCAATATTTACGGGATGCAATTCAATAGTAACAATAATTAACGATGAAAAGTTTATTCCTGTACTCAGGATATCTTCCATCTCTCCCGCAACAATTTACATTAGGATACTTCACTGTGTGCATGAGAAAAGAAAAGCTGACAATTGCTTGGAAATGAGGGTTAAATAGAGTAAATTTACATATGTTTTCTAATTCTTTCTGCCATGATTACGAAGATAATATCCCTGATTGGATTTTGTGTCTTCCTGTTCTTCCAGATCAGCCTGGCGCAAGAAAAGGCCGGTGTCAGCAGTGTCAGGCCTACTGCACCGTCAACGAGCGGATCATCTGCTTCCGGTTCTGAAACCCATTCGGGAACCGGGCTCATTCTAAGAAACGAAATGCTCGAGGGTAGTGAAGGCAATATCTACCTCGGGGAGCTATGGCCAAAAGGCAAACTTATCCTAAAGGATGGAGAAATAAAGGATAATTACCTGTTCCGTTACGATGTGTATGCTGACCAGATGCAATTTATAAAAGGAAAGGATACGTTGGCTTTTGCATCACCCGCTGAAATCAAATCGGTTACCTTTGATGGGATGACATTCATTTATGCGCCTTATGAATGCACAGGCATGCTTATGAAAGGCTATTTTGAAGTTCTTTCGGAAGGCAGGAAGCAACTTTTGCTGAAAAGAACAATCAGTTATCATCTTAAAGCTGATGCCAGCCTTCCTTCTGATCAAAAAGATACCTACCTGATCAATGAATCTTATTTCCTGAAAGAAGGGAATATGCCTGCCCAAAAATTGCTTCCTGACAGGAAAGATGTGTTGATCGCGCTCAATGACCGGAAAAAAGAGGTTGACAGCTTCCTCAGGAAAAACAGCAACCGGCTGAAAACAAAGGGCGATCTCATCCAGCTCATGGATTATTATAATTCACTGAAATAATCCTGGCTGGAAAAATTAGGTAAATCCGTTACTTTTGCCTGGTGCAAAAGCTGGCGGTAATGAAGGTAAAGTCATTTCGGGATATTGCAGAAACTAACCTGGCATCATTATCAGAATGCCGGGTATGCCCCAGGAATTGCGGTACCGACAGGTTATCTGGCAAGACAGGTGTCTGCGGTTCAGATGCCCGTTTCAACATTAGTTCTATTTGTGTTCACAAAGGTGAAGAACCCGTTATCAGCGGAGATTCAGGCATATGCAATGTCTTCTTCAGCAGGTGCAACCTCTCATGCAGCTATTGCCAAAATTGGCAGATAAGTGCTGCCAAAGGTGAGGTTTTACAGACAGTATTCTCTCTTGATCAGGTCGTTGCATCAATAACTGCCTTGCTGGATAAGGGTTGCAAAGCTGTTGGGTTTGTTTCTCCATCTCACTATATTCCCCATGTTAAAGCTATTATTGAAGCGCTGAGGTCAATTGGCCGTTCAGCAATCTTTATATATAATACAAACGGTTACGATCTTGCTGATGAGATAAGGGGTCTTGAAAATTATATTGATGTTTATCTTCCGGATTTTAAATATGCAGATCCTGAATTGTCCTATGCTTATTCAAGGGCAAAGGACTATCCAAGGCTTGCATTGGCAGCCATAAAGGAGATGTACAGGCAAAAAGGCTCAACCTTATTACTTGATGATAAGGGACATATTGAAAAAGGCCTGATAATACGCCACCTGATTATGCCGGGAGCGGTCGACAACAGTTTTCAAGTACTGAAGCTGATTGCCGGTGAGCTATCTGAATCCGTTGCTATTTCACTTATGTCGCAATACTGGCCAACTCCGAAGGTTGAATGCCATCCCACCCTGGGCCGTTCACTGAACAGGGATGAATACGAGCAGGTCGTGGAAGAAATGGAGAATCTTGGGTTCTACAAAGGTTGGGTGCAGGAACTTGAAAGTCATTCGAATTACCGTCCTGATTTTGAAAGGGATCATCCTTTTGAAAGCATCTGAGACTGGATTGCCTGCAAGTTTAAGAGGCAACATAAAGACTGAAGGCCTTAGTACTCGATCTTATCAGTTTTTTCAATCCATTGATTGAAAACTTCGATGGCATCATCCTGCATCAGTTGGTCTACCGGTAACTGACGTTGATCAGGAGGAAGGCTTAATTCTGTATAAAAAACCTCATCATCAAAACCAGCACGAGCTGCATCATCCCGGTTTGCTGCATAATACAGCTTGTTGATACGCGCCCACATAACGGCTCCCAGGCACATAGGACATGGTTCGCAGCTTGCATAGATCACACATCCGCTAAGGTCAAAGGTGTTTAATTCCTTGCATGCTTCCCTGATGGCAACTATTTCTGCGTGCGCTGTTGGGTCGTTGGATGAAGTAACCCGGTTCCCGGCAGTAGCCACTACCTTACCATCCTTAACTATAACGGCGCCGAATGGGCCACCATTCCCGTTCCTTATATTTTCCCCGGCCTGCCGGATGGCTTCAGCCATGAATTCCTTGTGATTGTGTCTGTTCATGTATATTGTAGTTCTACTTGCCAAAGGTAGGGAGTTATTGGTTATTCGTTATTGGTTGTTAGTTATTGGTTGTTAGTTATTGGTTGTTAGTTATTGGTTGTTAGTTATTGGTTATTGGCAATTTTCGCATGTGATGAGGTTCGTCGTTCTTAGGGTTCGAGGTTTGAAGGGTTTGGCGTTAGAAGGGTTCAAAGGTAAAAGGGTTCAGCGTTTTCTGTTTATTGGTTCAAGGGGTAAAACATCTCGTCAAAAATAATTTTCAAATTAATCAATTCTAGTGTTCCCCATGTCGTATTCCGGGTTCATAGTTCCAGGGGCTGCATTTTTAAATTTGAAATTTGCAATTTGATATTTTACTTTTACCTCATACCTCTGACTACATACTTCATACTTCCGCCTCCTGGTAGCTGCTTAATGCCTCCTGCACCCCAATTCGCGCCCTTACGCTCTCAAGCCCTCTCACATCCCATCCTCACTCCATCCCTTTCCACGACCCAACCTTCCCTGGTTTCCGAATGGCAGGACCAAGGATACTGAGATACCGGTCCCTCGGGATAAGCTCTCCTCCAAGGCTCTCAAGATGGTTTGTATAAACCTGCGCATCAATGATAGCAAAATCCCATTCCTTGAGTTTTTCTACAAGATGGAAAAGTGCTACTTTAGAAGCATTGGTTTCAGTATGGAACATGGATTCGCCAAAAAAGGCTCTTCCCATGGAAACTCCATAAAGGCCTCCAACCAGTATATCATCCAGCCAGGCTTCAATTGAATGTGCATAACCTGCGAGGTGAAGACGGTAATAGGCAGCTTTCATTTCACTGGTGATCCATGTTCCGTCCTGGTCTCTTCGCGGTGTATTGGAACATTCCCTGATCACCTTTTCAAATTCCCGGTCGAATGTGATCCTGAAACTTTCCTTCCTGATTGCCTGCCGCAAACTATGGGAAATGATCATCTTATGAGGGAATAAAACCATACGGGGATCCGGCGACCACCAAAGGATAGGCATTCCCTGCTCATACCATGGAAAGATGCCGGTTGAATATGCTAGTAGTAACCTGTCCTTACACAAATCACCTCCCACAGCCAGTAATCCTGAATCGTCAGCCTCATCGGGATCAGGGAAATACAAATCTTTCTTTGAAATAAGGTAAGCCATGGATGCTCAGTATTATTGCAATTACGCATAAAAGACAAACAGCTATTTCTATCATCAGAATACTTAAAGATACGCCAAAATTTCTGCCTTAAATTTGTCCCTTAACTGGTGAAGTAACAGTGAAATAACAGCGGAATTAGTTTGGCGATTTTTTTGCCTTATGATCCTGCCAATTTATACAAACCGAATTCTGAAAGACAGGGTGCCATTCTGCATTCATCGATGATAAGCCTGATTTTACCTGTTGTAACAGTTTGAAAACGAAGCAGTCTTTTAAATCCGATGGTTGTTCCACTGGTTAATGTTTGCCAGTTTCCATCCACCAAGGCCTGGAGACGGAATTTTTCGATCCTTTGCCCCTTTTCAATGTTCTCCTGGAGTTGAAGTACATCAAAAGTCTTCATACCCTGAAGGTCCATTTCCAGCATCCAGGGTCCGTTACGCCCGCAAATCCAACTGCTGAATGGATCGGCATCCAGCAACTTCGCCGTTTCTCTGATTCCTTTGGAGGATTGGTTTGTTGACTTAGCATTTTTAGCAAGGTTTACACCAAATGTTTCGTCCAATGAGCGCTTCCATTCTTTCAATGAAGCAATATCGGCAGCATTGATGCGACCATGTCGATCAGGAGGGATATTCAACAGCAGTTGTGAGCTCCTGCCTATTGAACAAAAAAAGATATCTAAAAGTTTGTTAGCGTTCTTAACTGTCGTGTTTTCTTTCTCATGCCAGAACCAGCCGTTCCTGATTGAAACATCTACTTCGGATGGGTACCATGCAAGTGCAGTAGCAGTCCGGATAAGGTTTCGACTACCAAGATCAACGGCCATCCTGTCTCCTGGCGGGATAAAAGCTTCCCTGCTTTCTTCCTGCTGCGATTGCCCGGCAACCAGGTCTGGGTTTGCCAGTTCTACAGGTACTACACTCCATTCCGTTTCCCGGCCATAACCACTCTCGGTCCCGACCCATCTTACATCAGGTCCCATGATCGCAATTACGGCATCTGGCTGAAGAGTTCTGACAGTTTTATAATAAGATTGCCAGTCATATACCTGTTTGTTTCCATTGGGTCCTTCTCCACAGGCTCCGTCAAACCATACTTCTGCTATTGGGCCATAAAGTGTTAGCAATTCAGTAAGCTGATTGATAAAATGTGTATTGTATGCCTCAGAGCCGTAGGATTTTTCATGACGATCCCAGGGCGAAAGATATATCCCAAACCTTATTCCGGATTCATGACAGGCGTTGGCCAGCTCACTTACAACATCTCCTTTCCCTTGTTTCCATGGGCTGGATGCAACCGAATGAGTTGTGTATTTTGATGGCCACAGACAAAATCCATCATGGTGCTTACAGGTGAGGATAATACACTTCGAACCTGCATCCTTGCATACCTTCACCCATTGCCTGGCATCCAGGGAATCAGGGTTGAAACGCGCGGGATCTTCACTTCCGTTTCCCCATTCCTGGTCATAAAAGGTATTTATTGAAAAATGCAGAAATGTTGTCAGCTCCTGTTTTTGCCAATTCAATTGGCGTAAGGACGGAGTTATTGAGGCGGCAATTTTGATTCTCTCAGCTTCTGAGCAGTTTGCCGGTATCCTTGAAATATTGTTTCCCTGGTAGGATTCCTGTGCCGAGATAGTTTGCTGGTAAATAAAGGTATTGAGGAAGATGAGGATAGTGAAAAGTATGGGTCTGTTCATTGATATTCAGTGTGTTAAAAACCATTCCGTGGATCCGGTTTCAAAGGTTTTTCAAACTGCTTGTTTAATGGATTCAGCAATTATACTGCATGCTGATGTGATTTCCTGGTTCGTGATCGTCAGGGGAGGGGCAATGCGTATGGAAGAAGAGTTAAACAGGAACCAGTCGGTGATCACGCCTTTTTCAAGATTCAGGTCTATCACCTTTTTAACGCTGTTAAAATCCTTTAATTCGACAGCGATCAATAAGCCTGAACTTCGATAATCCAGAACTCCCGGAAGCCCGGAAAGCAATTCCCTGAACAACCCGCTTTTTCCCTTAACCTGTTCAGCCAGTTTCTCTTCCAGGATGACATTCAGGTTTGCCAGTGATGCTGCACAGCAAACCGGGTTGCCTCCGAATGTTGTGATATGCCCCAGAATTGGATCATGACTCAGTGACGACATGATCTCCCTTGACGAAATAAAGGCCCCGATCGGTAATCCTCCCCCCATTCCTTTGGCTAAAACCAAAATATCCGGTATTACATCGTATCCCTGGAAAGCGAATAACTGACCGGTCCTGCCGAATCCCGACTGTATCTCATCAAAAATGAGCAATGCTCCCGTTTCGGTACATCTCTCCCTTAAGGCTTTCAAGTATTCAGGAGTGGATGCGAAAATACCAGCTTCACCCTGTATAGGTTCAATAATTACGCAGGCACATTCATTTGTTATTTTTTCAAGGCCTTCACTGTCATTCAGTTCAATTTGAATAATGTCAGGCAGAAGCGGGTAAAATGGCTTTTTCAGCGTTTCATCACCCATAATGCTCAGGCTGCCGTGAGTTCCGCCGTGATAGGCATTCCTGTAGGAAACTATTTTGTGACGGCCTGTAAATCTTTTTGAAAGCTTCAAGGCTCCTTCAACGGCTTCGCTTCCGCTATTTACGAAATAGGTAGATTGAAGTTCAGGTGGAAGCACTTCGGCCAGCTTTGCAGCCAGTTTTACCTGGGGTGATTGAATGTATTCACCATAAACCATCAGGTGAAGGTAACGGTCGAGTTGCTGCCTGATGGCTTCAATTACTTTTGGATGACGGTGGCCTGTATTGCTGACCGAAATACCGGAGATGAGGTCCATGTATTTCTTCCCGTCAGGCGAAAAAACATATATACCTTCGGCTCGTTCAACCTCAATACCAATAGGCGATTCACTTGTTTGGGCGAGATATGAAAGGAACAATTGACGGTCAGTTATCATACTGGGATTCTTAGGAAGTTCAAAGGTACATTATTAAGCTAAAAATTCTTAATTACTTGCCATAGGCTCTAATATTCCTTATCATTGTGCTCTGTATAGGTGTATTTGAAGGTTATTTATAATGAAAGACAAAGTTGTCATTATTACCGGAGCTTCTTCAGGTATCGGACGTTCACTCGCATCATTATATGGTTTAAGAGGATTCAGGCTTACAATAGTTTCCAGGCACCTGGACAAGATTGAAGCTGTCGGTAATGAGTTAAGGATAAAAGGAGTTGAAGTCCTTGCCTTGCAGGCTGATGTGGCCAAAGAGGAGGATTGCCGGAAGATGGTCGAGGAGACCCTGAAAAAGTTCGGGAGAATAGATATCCTGGTCAATAATGCCGGTATCAGTATGCGAGCTCTGTTTCAGGATGTCAACCTGGATGTTATCCGCAGGTTGATGGACACTAACTTCTGGGGGACGGTTTATTGCACAAAATATGCCCTTCCGCATCTTATTGAAAGCAAGGGGACAGTTGTTGGAGTGATCTCTGTTGCCGGTCATATCGGGTTGCCTGGCCGCACGGGGTATTCTGCTTCAAAGTTTGCAGTCAGGGGATTCCTGGATGCACTTAGAGTTGAAAACCTTCATACAGGCTTAAAAGTACTGGTAGTAGCACCAGGATTTACATCTTCAAATATTCGCCGTTCAGCCCTGGTTGCAAATGGCGATGCCCAGGGCGCCACTCCGCGTGATGAATCCAGGATGATGTCGCCTGATAAAGTTGCAAAAAGAATTTTCAGGGCAGTGAAATATAACCGCCGCCAATTGATCCTGACCTTTGTGGAGGGTAAACTGGCTGTTCTGCTGAAACAATGGTTGCCAAGAGTTGTGGATTGGCAGGCTTACAGGGAAATGGCCAAAGAACCTGATTCGCCATTTCATTGATGAAATTTTTTAATTTTAATGTTGTAGTTGCGAAATTGTATATATTTATCCTGTTGATTGACCATAATATTTAGGCGATGAAGCTTGAAATCAAAATAAAAAAAGGATTGGATGAACTTTTGTTCGGTTCTACTCCTGAAGCAGTCAGGGCAACTTTCGGCGAGCCTGATGAAACGGAAGAACTGGATAACCAGAGCGATGGGTCCCTTGAAAGTATAGTTTGGAACTATGTTAATACTGGTTTGAACTTCTTCTTCGATTGTACAGGTGCAGAGCCAATGCTTACCACTATTGAATCCGATAACCTGGAAACCGTGCTTGCCGGGCAAAAGATTTTCCAGCTATCCCCTTCCGACCTTTTAGCTTTTATGAAAAACCTTGGTTTTGACGAATTTGAAGAAGAAGATGAAACCTGGGGAGAACACCGCATTACCTTTGATGAGGCACAGATTGATTTCTACTTTTCAGAAGGTGAACTCAATATGGTCAGCTGGAGTCACTTCTAGGATCTTCCCTGATATTTTCTTTCCTTGATGGTCATGATTCAGGGGCGTTAATGATTTATGTGTGAAAGACATTCAATGGTCATTCAATGGTCATTCAGTGGTCTTTCAGTGGTCATTCAGTGGTCATTCAATTGTCATTTCCGCCAGCTGGCGGATCATGCAATAGTCATTCAGTTGGAAGGCTAAGCGCTTAGCGCATAGGGCGTAGAGTGAGGTTTCTAATAGAAGAATTCTTTGCGACTTTGCGTCTCTGTAAGATAACTATTTGAAGGTCAATCTCCCCAAGCCCCCCCGCTTCTCCCCATCTCCAAGTCCCTCTATCCCCGAGTCCTCCCATCTCCAAGTCTCCCCATGTCCAGGTCTCCCATGTCCAGGTCTCCCATGTCCAGGTCTCCCATGTCCAGGTCTCCCATGTCCAGGTCTCCCCTTCTCCTTGTCCCCCCTTCTCCTTGTCCCCCCTTCTTACTTCCCCCAGTCCTTCCCATAAATCGGGTGGTGTGAAAGAATGGCATCTCTCAAGTATTCACGGCTGAGGTGAGTATAAATCTCCGTGGTAGTGATACTTTCATGTCCAAGCATCTCCTGCACGGCACGAAGATCAGCACCGCCTTCCACCAGGTGAGTGGCAAAGGAATGCCGCAAGGTATGCGGACTCAGTTTCTTATGAATGCCAGCTATGGCTGCCAGGTCTTTAAG
The DNA here is from genome assembly GCA_013376995.1 of Bacteroidota bacterium. GTDB lineage: Bacteria > Bacteroidota > Bacteroidia > Bacteroidales > UBA4417 > UBA4417. Next base: position 118,436 of record JACAAZ010000014.1, read on the forward strand.
AATTGTGAAGATCATTACCCGGCTTAATTTGCTGCCCCGTCGGTTGAGAAATACGAAATCTTCATGACCTTTCTTAATAGAAGCATGAGAGCGAATTTCGTGCATGTACACCCGGATCTGGTCTAATGCTCTTTTTCCTATGGGGATCAGACGTTCCTTATCTCCTTTGCCGGTTACCCTGACAAATCCATCATTAAAATAGATATTGCTGATCTTGAGATCTGTAAGCTCCGATACTCGCAGGCCGCAGCTATACATGGATTCAATTATGGCTTTATTCCTTTCTCCTTCAGGTTTAGACAGGTCGATGGCAGCAATCAGCCGTTCAATGTCGTTTACGGATAGCACATCCGGCAGTTTACGGCCAAGCCTGGGTGATTCGAGTAATTCAGTAGGATCAGAATCGATCATGTTCTCCAGCAGAAGGTACTTGTAGAAAGCCCTGATACCCGATATGTTTCGCATCTGTGAGCGGGCATTTACCTGGGATTTGTTGAGCCATTTCAGGAATTCCTGTAATTCTTCAAGTGTAATGCCAGGGGGCATCTTGTTTGAACCGGTTTCTTCAAGAAATTTGGTGAACTTATCAAGATCATGCAGGTATGCTTCAATTGAATTAGCCGATAACGACTTTTCCAGTCTAAGGTAAGCTTGAAATCCCCTTTTAAATGATTCCCAGATCATGGGACCAAAGTTAACTTATTGCCGGATTAATTTACCAGGGAACTGCTTCCCGTTGTCCGAAATAAAACGATAAATATACATTCCGGGAGGAAGCCCGGAGAGGTCAATATTGAGATGGGACCTGTCAATTGGAAATGCTGCTGCCTCTTTCCCTGTTAAATCAAATAATTCAAGTATCCCGTTTCTTTGGTTGCCTGCTAATTCAATTGTTGCATATTGGTGAGCCGGGTTTGGCGTTAAGGAAAAACCTTTTTCAGTGCCCTCTTCGGGCAGGCCAACTTTGAGCAGCGAATCACAATCAAATGGAGAGCCCCAGGTTTCATTGCCTTTCTTGAAATAAGTGACCTCATTGATAAGCGTGTTTGAAAAAATGTTTGAGGGGCAATTATAATAGGGCCCTCCTAATCCGCTTATAAAATATGGATCACAGGTTCCATCCACGGCAACCCTCATCCAGCATTCGGAGCCTGTAGAACCTGAGTATGGGTAATCATAGGTCAAAACCTTGGCAGACCGGCCATGCTGAATAAAACCTTCTGCCGTGTAAAGCCAGTCATTGATTATTGGTTCCAGTGGTTCCCCGGATAATTCATATCCCAGCGTGGAATTAAAAAATACTGTATCAAGTGATGCATAGTGACCGTTTGTATAGGTGTATTCCTGTAACCCGGTTTGTTCAACCCTGACAAAACAATTTTCTGTCGAATAGGCTACCCAACTCAAATCAGGCGCATCAATTCTTTGCAGGTATTTCTTTATCCGGTATTCGTTTATTCCACCCATTCCAACAAAGTATTGTTCATTATAATGTGTGTGTACTTCATCCCCTGGTGAAAAATCATATACTGATTGAATGGTTGGGTTTAACTGTCCGACAGCAGGATTGCTCATTCCGCAAAGGGAGTAGAGAGCTGTATAGGCCGGGAACTCATCAAACCTGGGCAACTTTACCAGGCCATGATGCTGGCTCAGTAATATTTGCTTCCCGTTAACTTCATCATTGACCACCTGGCCCAGATTATCCTTTCTCAAAAGGCTTATTACCTTAACAGAATCTGTGATTCCAAGAAAGTTCATCTGAATGATTGAAGACACAACAGCCTCAATATGATCTCCACTTCCGGGATACCGGAACATTATCCATGGAACATCAAGGCCCACTAAAGTTTGGATGATAATGGAATCGGAGATTTGCCCGTTTTCCGTGTTGACATTGTTGAAACGATAAATCCCATCGGGTTCGCTTGTAACAGGATCTCCGAGCCAGGATTTCCCATAGGGAGTATAACATTCAAACGGTGTCAGTTGCCTGATTTGCTTGAAATTATAATAAAATTCTGTTCCATTTAGTTGGGCTGTTGAATCGATGCGAATGGCTAGTTGCCGGTTATAGACAGTATCAATAAAAAAGTATTCGCCAGCTGTTTTCATGGCTTCATAGTTCTGTGCTATAGTAGGCTTATAAATCAGGCTGAGAATCAGGCTGATAGAAAGTAATGATGATTTTAAAACTATCTTCATTTGAACGGGGATATAGAATATTGAGTAAATTTACACATTCTGTACAAGAGATATCCGGCAGTCAGCATATAAATGAAAATATAATTTTCAGGATTGTTGTTAATATTCGGATTAATTTCTACTTTTGCACCCCTGAAATAAAAATGCGTTACCACAATGGCAAAGAAAACTAAAGAAGCCCGCGTCCAGGTGATTATGGAATGCACTGAGCATAAGACCAGTGGCATGCCCGGCACATCACGCTATGTTACCGTGAAAAACAAGAAAAACACACCCGAGCGCCTCGAGCTGAAGAAATACAACCCTATCCTTAAGAAAGTAACCGTTCACCGCGAAATTAAATAACTTACTACCATGGCAAAGAAAGTAGTTGCTACCCTGCAAAAATCCGGAAAAGACTTCGCAAAAGTGATCCGCATGGTTAAGTCGCCCAAAACCGGTGCCTATACCTTCAAGGAAAACATCGTTGCAAATGACCAGGTAAAAGATTTCCTGGCTAAAAACTAATATCACTCCAGTGGTTATTGAAGAGGCTTTTTCTTACGGGAAAAAGCTTTTTCTGTTTCTGCCGGCTTGTTCAAAAAGATCATTCCTGTTTTACATCCGCCTGGCGCCACGCGCTAAGCGCTAAGCTATAAAGATACCATGGGACTGTTTTCATTCTTCACCAAAGAGAAAAAGGAAGTTCTGGATAAGGGACTTGAAAAAACCCGTACTTCTGTCTTTTCAAGGATATCCAAGGCAATTATCGGGAAATCCAAAGTTGATGATGAGGTATTGGATAACCTCGAGGAGATACTTGTAACTTCCGATGTCGGTGTTGAAACCACCCTGAAAATCATTGACCGCATACAGAAAAGGGTTTCCCGTGACAAATTTCTCGGTACCGGCGAACTGAACGGTATCCTCCGTGAAGAAATCGCAGCGTTGCTGTCAGAACATGAATCCGGCCAGTTTGAAGGTTTTGACTTTCCAAAACGGGACTTCCCTTACGTTATCATGGTAGTTGGTGTTAACGGAGTGGGTAAAACAACCACCATCGGTAAACTTGCCTACAACTTCAGTAAAGCAGGTAAAAAGGTACTGCTTGGCGCTGCGGATACTTTCCGGGCTGCAGCCATTGAACAACTGGGTATTTGGGCCGACAGGGCAGGGGTTGAGATCATCAGGCAGGATATGGGCTCCGATCCTGCAGCTGTTGCATATGATACCGTCAAATCAGCCATCAGCCGTGGGTCTGATGTTGTTATCATTGATACTGCCGGCCGTCTGCACAACAAAACCAACCTGATGAACGAGCTTGGTAAGATCCGTAAAGTAATGCAGAAAATAATGCCGGATGCCCCCCATGAAGTATTACTTGTATTGGATGCCTCCACAGGCCAGAATGCCATTGAACAGGCCAAACAATTCACTGCAGTTACGGAAGTTACAGCCCTGGCTCTGACAAAACTGGATGGCACAGCCAAGGGAGGAGTTGTAATCGGAATATCTGACCAGTTCAAAATCCCCGTCCGCTATATTGGCCTTGGTGAAAAGATCGGTGACCTGCAGGTGTTTGACCGGAATGAATTCGTTGACTCGCTGTTCTCTTGATAACTGCCAATTGCATGACTATCATAAGACAAATCCGTCAACTGACGGAAAAGACAAAAGACAAAAGACAAAAGGCAAAGTGCAAAGTGCAAAGGGTAGCAGTCAGAAGGCAGTGGGCAGTTAGCGGTAGGCTGTAAGTAAAAGATAAAAGATAAATCCGCCTCAGGCGGAAAAGATTAAAGTGGAAGGCTGTATTGGGCGGAGGGCTGACAATTGGAAAGCAGATCCAGACGCTATGCCCATTGCCCTATGCGCTTTGCTTATTTCCATCGAATGACCATCATAATACAAAAGACAAAAGTGGAAGGCTGGATTGGGTGGAGGGCTGACAATTGGAAAGCAGATCCAGACGCTATGCCCATTGCCCTATGCGCTTTGCTTATTTCCATCGAATGATCCGCCAGCTGGCGGAAATGACCATCGAATGACTATCGAATGATCCGCCAGCTGGCGGAAATAACCATCGAATAACCCAATCCCCCCCCATACTCATATCCTAAACTATTCTCTCTATGAAGCCCCATCAATCTATCAGGATTATTACTCTCGGATGTGCCAAGAATATGGTGGATTCAGAAGTTCTGATGGGTCAGTTGAAAGTCAATAATATCAAAGTCCTTCGCGAAAATGACAAAGGCCACGCCCACACAGTGGTGATCAATACATGTGGTTTCATAAACGACGCCCGGGAAGAATCAATCGATACAATCCTCGGGTATATTGAAGAAAAAAAGAAAGGAAGGATCAAGAATGTATTTGTTATGGGGTGCCTTTCTGAGAGGTTCCGTGAGCCGCTTTTAAAGGAGATCCCTGAAGTAGATGAATATTTCGGTGTGCATGATATTGCGAAGATAGTTGAACGCATGGGTGCGGAATTCAGGCAAAACCTGGTGGGCGACAGGATGCTGACTACTCCCAATCATTATGCATACCTGAAAATAGCTGAGGGCTGTAATCGTTCCTGCTCATTTTGTGCCATCCCCGGCATCCGTGGCCAGCATATTTCCAAAAGCATGGAAGATATTGTATTGGAAGCCACAAAGCTTGCAAAACAGGGTGTAAAGGAAATACTGCTCATTTCACAGGACCTTACCTATTATGGTTTGGATTTATACAAAAAGCAAATGCTGCCTGAACTGGTAGAAAAGCTATCAGATCTTAAACTATTTGATTGGATAAGGTTGCATTATCTTTACCCGACTACCCTGCCTTCAGGTTTGATAGATACGATCGCCAGCCGCCCGGATGTATGCAATTATATTGATATTCCGCTGCAGCATATAAATAACCGTATCCTCAAATCCATGAAAAGAGGAGTTACGGCAGGGGAAACCAGGAAGCTTATTTCTCAATTCAGGCAGCGCCTTCCTGAAATGGCAATCAGGACTGCCTTTATCGTTGGATATCCGGGTGAGACAGAGGATGAATTCAATGAATTGAAACAGTTTATAAAAGAAACCCGTTTCGACAGGGTAGGAGTATTCACCTATTCCCATGAGGAAGATACAGCAGCATTCCGGCTTAAGGATGACATCCCTGAAAAGGCCAAGCTCGCAAGAGCATCAGAATTAATGGAGATTCAGGAAGAAATCAGCCGGGACCTGAACGCACTCAAGGTGGGCAAAACCTTTAAAGTGCTTATCGACAGGCAGGAGGGTGAGTATTTTGTTGGTCGTACTGAGTTTGATTCTCCGGAAATTGACAATGAAGTATTGATAAATGTATCAGCGAATCTAAAAATTGGCGACTTTTGCACAGTAAAAATTACAGGGGCGGATGCTTTCGACCTCTACGGATGTTTAACCGATAATCATTCATTACCACTATGAAGAAAATTATTCTCACATCAGTATTAGTATTGCTTGCTGTCATCTTTGTTTCAGCCCAGGAATCCAATTTGAATCAAACCGATGCAAAAGGTTTGAAACAAGGCCAATGGGAAGAAAAAATTACTACCGGCGTTTCTAAAGGATTGTATGTAAATGATCAGAAAGAAGGCAATTGGATCACTTATGGCCCTAACGGGAACCTGCTGAGGATTGAAGCATTTTCAAAAGGATTGCGTGAAGGAGTCTTCGTAGAAATTGATCAAAGGGGTTACCTGGTTACAGAGACGTATTACAAAAATAACCTCCTGGAAGGTGTCGCCAAAAAGTACTATTATGGGACCAATCCTGCATCCGTTATTGATTATAAAGCCGGTAAAATAAACGGCAAGAAAAAGGTCTATTATGAAAATGCTGCCGGTAAAGTAACCGAAGAGTCAGAATATACCGATGACATTAAAAATGGAACTTCTAATTTCTTCGCCATCAATGGAGATCCTATCGCCGAATTTATATATAAAGATGGTCAGCTGGAAGGTGTTCAGAAATCATATTATCCTGGTAAAAAGCTCCTTAGTGAACAGAATTACCTTCACAATTTGGAATCCGGACTTTATAAGGAATACTATGAATCCGGTAAGGTTAAGATTGAAAGCAATTACAAGGCTGGAAAACTTGAAGGGCCATACAAGGAATACAATGAAGATGGAGGCCTGCTCAATGAAGGAGCCTATGTTGACGGCGAAAAGGAAGGTAAATGGACTGAATATGATGGTGCCGGTAAAATTCTGAAGGTGGTTAAATTTACTAAAGGAGTAGAGAAAAAATAGTCTGCTTCTCTTATATACCACGCTTATATCCTTAAGCTTTTTTTATGGGAATCACGGTTAAGAACCCTTTTGCAGGAAAGAAGGGATACAATTGCTTTGGCTGTTCTCCTGATAATCCCATCGGATTACATCTTGATTTCAGGGTTGAAGGCAATGTTGTGTTGGCTGAATGGACTCCCGGAGAAAATTACCAGGGCTGGATGAATATTTTACATGGTGGAATCCAGGCAACATTAATGGATGAGATAGCCGGATGGTTTGTGCTTGTTAAGCTCGGTTCAGCCGGTGTTACCTCCAAAATGGAAGTTCGTTTGCTTAAACCGGCACACATGCATCATTCCCCTTTCCATTTAAAGGCTGAGCTCATGGAAACTCATTGGAATATTGCCATGATCAAAGTGGAATTGTCAGACTCCCAGGAAGTATTGGTAGCTGATTCCCTGATGCACTATTATATATACCCTGAAGAAATAGCTAGGGATAGAATGCATTATCCGGGCATGGATGCTTTTCTTGATATTTGATCAAAAAATATTTTCCTGAAATAAAAAACAATTTACCTTTGTCATGCAATGGTGAGCATTCCGGGGCCTCCGGAAATGCTTGAAAAGGGAATCGGGTGTAAATCCCGGACAGTCCCGCTGCTGTAAACCTCGCACGTCGTCAAAATTGCTTGTTATCGAACTATTTGACTTCGTGGATCCTCAGGACAACCTAATGGCCACTGTCCGTCAGCTGACGGATGGGAAGGCGTCCAAAAGGGAGGTAAGTCAGAAGACCTGCCAGGGCATTAAATAATTCTAAGCTTTCGGGTTAAAGGCTGAGAATGGATCTGGTATTCAGGATTTATTCCGTCTCTTCCCTATTGCTTTGGTAAACATTCCTGTCCGGCAGTTATGAAAAAGGGGTTTATAGTGTGCTTATTATTCTGGGCTTTAACCGGCTTGGCTCAGCACACTTTCACCGATTCCCTTCACCTTCTTAAGCCTGTCGAAATACAGGCTCTCCGCTTAAATCTGCCTGCTCCCGGAGCACATACTGAATCTATAGACAGCGCAATGTTCTGGATGCATTCCAATTCTTCCATGGCTAAACTGATTTCCGATCTTTCTACCGTCATGGTTCGGTCCTATGGCACCGGTGGACTCTCAACCTTGTCTTTCCGGGGAACTCAGACAAACCAATCCGGGATTTTCTGGAATGGTTTCAATCTCAACCAAGCTAATCTCGGGATGGCCGATCTCTCCGAAATTCCTGCTTTCTTCTTTAATGATGTCAATATTCAATTCGGAGGAAGCAGTTCCGTTCTGGGTAGCGGTATCATTGGTGGAAGCTTGCAACTGGGTAACCAGGATTTCTTTTCAAAGCCCCTGACTTTAACGTTGTCATCATCTGCCATCAGCTTTCATAATTATTCTCTTGCTTTCAAGGCAAGCGCCGGCAGTTCGAAATGGAGTTTTTCAACGTCATTCACCGGGAATTCCGACCGTAATGATTTCAAATACCGTTCTCTTGAGGATTCCTATAAAAGACTGTCTCATGCTATGAGTTCAGGTTTGGGGATGCTCAACACGCTGTCTTACAGGCTTAATTCTGCCCAGACTTTAACGATGGCTGTGTGGGCCCAGCATACAGATAAGCAAATACCGGCAACCCTGGTAATGAACTCCAGTAAACAAAGGCAGGTCGATAAGGCTTTACGCACTTCCTTGCAATGGACCCGGGTATCAGCGGTTCAGCAGTTCCAGGTCAGGACAGCCTGGTTTTCCGAGAGCCAGCATTATACAAATGGCCTTATTTCCCTGGATAACACATATAGATTAGGTACATGGTGCACCGAAGGGGAATATAAGAGACAGTTCCAGCATAATACTTCCATTTCCGCTGGAATAACATACCGAATGGTGAAAGCTGATATCACTGACTACCATGGTAAGAGGCAACAGGACGAAGCTGCTTTGTTTGCATCCCTTTTACACATATGGAAACCGGAAGGCTGGAGTAGCAGGTTAAATGTCCGCCAGGACCTGGATAATTCCTATCATATTCCGTTCTGCCCATCTTTTGGAACAGAAGGGCCCTTAACGGGTAATTTGAAGTTACGCCTTTTGATTTCAAGGAATTACCGCATACCCACTATGAATGACCGTTTCTGGCTGCCGGGCGGAAACCCTGATTTGTTGCCGGAATCTAGCTGGAATGAAGAAGCAGGGATAGATTGGCAGCCCGCACAGAATGATAGGCTGGTCAATGTTCTGTTCAGGTTGACAGCATATTCAATACAAATGAAAAATATGATCCTGTGGGAACCATTTACTTCTGATATCTGGTCGCCTGTGAATATTCAGGAAGTTTGGAGCCGGGGACTGGAATCATCCCTCCAGGCGAAAATCGACAAGTCAGATATGCATCTCCTGTTAATTGTGGCTTATAGCTACTCACCTTCTACTTACCAGGGAAGCAATCAGCTTACAAAAGCTTATGAGGGCAAACAACTGATCTATGTTCCTTTAAACAAGGCCAATGCTAACCTCAGAGCCAGTGCCGGCAAGTATTTCGGTTTAATCAACGGTTCCTGGAGTGGCAAACGCTATGTTCAGCAGGACAATGAAAAAGCTCTCCCTTCTTATACGGTTCTAAACCTGACAGTTGGAAGGGAATTTATCTCATCCCTCAGCAACACCCGGCTCCAATTTGAAATACAGAACCTGCTGAATACCAAATTCCAGGCAGTGCAGTATTATCCAGAACCAGGCATTTCGTTCATGTTCAATTTAACTTTTACAATCCATAAAAATCCAAAGAAATGACAATGAAAGTTTCAACCCTGTTTAGCATCTTGGTGGTATTAATGATGGTGGTTTTTTCTTGCAAAAAAGAGGATTCCACGTCTGGTAATACAGACTATTCAAAAGGAGTAATGATCAGCAATGAGGGCCCGTATTTAAGTGGTTCCGGCACTGTGACGTGGTTTAATCCGGATACAAAAGAAGTGAAGCAGGATATTTTTGAAACTGTTAATGGCAAGCCGCTTGGAAACATCTTACAAAGCATGGATCTCCACAATGGTAAGGTTTATATGGTTGTAAACAATGCTGCGAAAATAGAAGTTGCAGATGCTTCCACCTTCAAATCGACCGCCACAATTACAGGCTTTTCGCTTCCAAGGTATTTCCTGGGAATCTCCGATACCAAGGCGTATGTTACTGATTGGGCGAATGTGGTTGATATTGTTAACCTGGAAGGTAATACAGTGACAGGAACCATCCCGACTCAAACAGGCCCGGATCTGATGCTAAAATCCGGAAAGTTTGTATTCGTTTTAAATGACGGCGGATTTAGCGTGGATAGTACGATTACGGTGATTAATTCCGATAATGACCAGGTAGTTAAAACCCTGAATGTGTACAACCGGCCAACCGGGATTGTGGAAGATGCAGCAGGGAAAGTCTGGGTAATGTGTTCCGGCAAAGGATATAATGATTTTCCTGCAGATGGCGATACAAAAGGATATTTGATCCGACTTGACCCTGCAACACAGACTATAGATCTGACGATGGAAATAGGTGATGAACATAATCATGCAGAGAAACTTGTAATCAATTCGGAGAAGAATATGCTCTATTTCTTATTCAACAGGGGTGTTTACAGGCTGAACACTGCTTTTGCCGGAGCCGAGCCTGAAAGGGTGCTTTCCCATGACAGGCTGAATGCTTTGACCTATGATGGTGCGAACAATATTATCTACACTTCTGACCGGATGGACTTTCAGCAGGCAGGATGGGTATTGAGGTACCAGGCATCAGGCGGCGCATTGATCGACTCTATCCCCGCCGGAATTGTTCCCGGATGTATTGTAGTTACTCATTAAGATGTAAATTTGGTGCCGGCAGGAAAGAATAAAGATAAAAGACAAAAGGAAAAAGACAAAAGGAAAAAGACAAAAGGAGAAAGACAAAAGGAAAAAGACAAAAGGAAAAAGACAAAAGGAAAAAGA
>JACAAZ010000015.1 GCA_013376995.1 Bacteroidota bacterium
TTTTCAATGAACTTGATTAATTTAGTACCCTGTGGTAACCCAGGACACACGGCAGCACACAACACGGGCTAAGCTGCCAGGGCTTTTTCCTGACGCGCTTGGCCCACTATAAAAAAGCCCCGGCGCCTAGCCCGAGAACGTTACAGGCAATAAGTAATAAACGATCAACCTTTACATTTTTTAAGAAGAATGTGCAAGATTTATAATACTATAGGCTGTTTAACAACAATAAAAGATCATTTAAATCATCATAACATTCATGATTTCCAATCATTGAACGATGTAATTGAATTTCAAAAATCTTACTTTAACTATAGACAACAAATCATAATTCAACATGAAAAATTTATCGAAAAAGAGAAAGATGAACTCTTTTTAGATCTCAAACATTTAGACGAATTAATTGAACGCAATAAATTAAATATAGAGGAAGAACTCACCAAGAGAATTGATAATCTACGTCAAAATTTGAATATTGTTACAAACACTATCAGAACTAACCTTTTAGAGCGATTTATAAGGTTTATCAAATTAGTATATTTCAAAATACAAATCCAATATAACTTAAGCAAATTTGAGTCACGAGTAAATAGGTCACTTAAAAATTTAATCAATCTTCGACAACAGAAAAATAATCGCTACCAATTTATCATTTCACATTTTAATGATGCTGTTACAATAAGTTGTAAAAGGCCTTTGACAACTCTTGACAGAAAAAAAAGTATAATTGATGAAGTCGCTACTTATATTGCAGGAGCAATTGGGGAGCATTGCGTTGTTAAGGAATTACAAAAACTATCAGACGAATATCAATTAATAAATGACTTTTCTATTTCGTTCTCAAAACCCATTTATAACAGACAGGAGAATGACAGCATAAAATCTGTTCAAATAGATCACATTCTCATTGGACCTTCAGGCATTTTTCTTATCGAGACCAAAAACTGGAGTGCTGAATCATTGAAAAACTTAAATTTACGCTCACCAGTACAGCAAATCAAAAGGACCAGCTTTGTTTTATATAAATTACTTAATAATGAAATTACTAGATTTCTTCTTGAAAATCATCGTTGGGGTGAAAAGAAAATATCAATAAGGAACCTCATTGTTTTGATAAATTCAAAACCAAAGGAAGAGTTTCAGTATGTAAAAATTCTAACTTTGAGTGAATTACTTGGCTATGTAAAATATTTCAAAGCTTCATTTTCAAACATTGAAACACAAAGGATAACTGACTACTTATTAAAAATAAACAATAAAGGAAAATTTTAAATAGTTAGAAATTGAAAATACTTCGAAGTAATAACTTACTGCCTGTAACACGGGCTAAGCAAGGTGGGTTTTCCAGCCGCACTGGCCACAATAAAACCCACCTCGCCTAGCCCGGGAACGTTAGCCACAATTTACCTGATTTCTGATAATAAGAATAATAAAAATGACTAAGCGGAAAAAGAAAATAAATATCAACTTGTAAACCAGTGATTTCTCACTACTCAACAAACTCCAATCAGGATAAAAAATGAAAGCGAAACTAGTTGTAAGAACTGATAACAATAATATTGACACTATTTCTGAATCAACATTATTTATCGATAAAGTTATTGACATTATTTCTAATATGGATTGTCATTCATTCTTTCATAAATTAATTGGCAAAAAGCAAGCTGTTCAGAAAATAATGATTAATAATTTTCAAAAAGAGCTTTTATTCGCATTAAATTCAAATATGAATACAACTGGAGTAAATTGGCAGGAAGAAATAAAAGCTGATTCGAATTGTGGTGACACTTTTGATTTGTTCTCGAATATTGTCTTGGATAATCACCAATTCAAAATAATAATCGAACTTGACAAAAATAGAGCTGATCAGATTTCTAAAAAATTTCTTTCTAGAATTTCACTCTCTATTAATTCACCTACAATATATTTTGCTTTTTGTTACCCAGGGACTAAAAATATGAGTATAAATGAAAGTAAAAAGTACTTTGGTTATTGCTCTACTATTATTACCTTAATGAATAGTAATACTTTACCAAAAATATTTGTTGGAATGATAACAGAAAACTAACTGTGGCTAATCGAGTAGACGGCCCCGCCAGCAATCACTGACGGGGTGCGCCTCTCACACCACTGTACGTACGGGTCTCGTATACAGCGGTTCGTTAAGATGTGGAGCAATATTCTCATACTGAGTGAGCATAGCCACATACCCCCTTTGGCTCAATCGTTTCAAGGTAATAGTTGTCACCAGAATCGGACTCTGGGCAACCGCCCATCCCCCCATTCGTGTTCTACTCCATGCATAGGCATGATTCTGGTCGATCCCCAGTCGTATCAGGTTTATCCTTTTCCGTTCTGGTTTCTTCCAGTTGTGCCAGATGCAATATCTCAGACGGTTGCGCACCCAGGCATCAAGGTCTCTAAGTTTGCCTTGAATACTTGCTATTCGGTAGTATCCAAGCCATCCCCGTTGAAGCTCTTTCAGCTTGTAGATGCGTTCATCGAAGGTTGCCGGAGTTGTCTTTCGGGTGATGTGTTTGATTTTCTGCTTCAGGGTTTTCCATCCTTTTTCACTAACCACCAACTGATATTGGCCTCTCTCTCCCTTCACGTATGTGGGAACGAATCCGAAACCCAGTATCGTGAAGTTCACAGGTTTGCGTATTCCGCTTTTCTCCCTGTTGATGGGTAGTTTCAACTTGTTCTTTAAGAACAGGTATATCTCATTCCCAACTTTCCGGGCTCTACTGTTGCTCTTGGTGTAAATGCTAAAGTCATCAGCATAACGGACATAACGAAGCCCCTGCTTTTCCATTTCCTTGTCCAACTCATTCAACATGATACTGGACAGCAATGGACTCAGCGGGCTTCCCTGAGGCACACCCTTCCTGCGTTTGACTAATTTCCCATCTTTCAATATGGGCGCTCTCAGCCATTTGCGGATAAGGCGTAATGTGAGTGGGCATTTAATCTTGCGATACAGCAATTGCAACAGGATGCAATGATCAACTTCATCAAAGAAGCTTTTCAGGTCTATATCAACAATGTGTTGATAGCCCGAATTGATGTATTCCTTTGCTTTGAGTACCGCTTGTTGGGCGTTGCGGTTGGGCCGGAAACCGTAGCTGTAATCCTCAAATTCCATCTCGAATCTGATAGCTATTGCCTGTGATACCGATTGTTGTAACATGCGGTCGACCACTGTGGGAATGCCCAGTAAGCGGGTCTTCCCGTTGCCCTTGGAAATTTCTTTCCCCCGGATGGGGTGTGGCAGATATGTCCCAAGGCGTAATTCGGATTCGAGGCGTTCCCTGTTTTCAGTCAGATAGGCGTATAAATCCCTTACCGACATTCCATCCATCCCCGCCGAACCTTTGTTCGACACAACCTGGCGAAGCGCCTGCATTACCGTCCTTCGGTTTAATACCTGTTCGATCATAGTGTTTTACTCCTTTTTGCCCTGTTCCGCTTAAAACAAGGCTACTGCCTTACGGCTGATCCTTGTCGAATTTGGAACACCTTAACGTTCAGCCCTTCAGTTTGTATATCTAGTGTCGGAAAGCCCGGTTGGTTCGGTTCGCTCGACCTCCGTTTCTCTTTCTTTCTTTTTATACCATACTTGCCTACTATGGCTTCTGCTGACCTCTTGGCTCATAGAAACCGAGTCTATTCCAAGATATCCCCTGGTAAGAGCTTTTTCCTTCCTCCAATCCCTGCGGCATCTACTAGTGAACGATATTGCAATCTTGGGACTTCACAATGGTGTGCTTGCTTATCCTCGTCCTATAGCCTCTTATGCCGTTTCTGTTCGTCAGTACCGGATTTTGCAGTCCCGCTTCCTTCAGTGCATACCTCACAGTAAACCACCTTGCGGCTTGCTAATACTTCCGGCCGTTACACCGGTGTATAAGGGATTTGAACCCTCTGGAAAAATCCACCAGCCTCTTCACTCTACAAAGATTAATTTGTATTTTTAATCTTTTTCTAAAGCTTTGAGACTGGTGTGCGCTGCTCATGCAGGGCACACACACTGCCTTAGCTCCATGGCTTGCTCCTTTCTCGGAGTGGGGCAAGCCTCGGCACCAAGCCTGGGAACGTTGGCGGTAATGCAGAAACAGGAGCAAGCCGAAAATCCTTTAAAGAGTAGGCGAAAAAACTAATATGTAGGAGAATTTTTTATGAAAGCATTTATTTTATTTGTTCTTGTCAATTTGATTCTTAGCGGTAATTGCTTTAGTCAATCAAAGTCTAAAATGAATACTAAAATATCATATACTTTAGGCATATCTCAAAAGGATTTTGAAGAAGGAAGATCACTTTCTCTTGCTAAGGATGAGAACGGTACATATTACAAAATGCCGGAAGGGGTCACATTGGTGGTCGGAGTTATGCGAGGAGACAGCACGATAAAGACAGCTGAAATAAAAGAAGGTATGACAAAGAATACCATAACAAAAATATTAATGGACAAAAAAATCAATTTCGATAAAAATCAATTTGTTATTGGCATTTCGAAACTAATATTCTCACACAATAAATTAGTCGGTATAAAGTAAAACTCATGGAGAAAACCAAAACAGCATTGGCTGGATACTTGAAATTGTCCTAAGATCAGACCATTCATGTCAATATGTCGTGATACCCAAAAGATGGGTTGTGGAAAGAACGTTTGCTTGGTTTGAAAGCTACCGAAGGCTTAGTAAAGACTTAGAGTATCCTTAAAACAGGAAAATAAAGCACGAAGCGCTAAAAAAGGCTATATGCAATAAGGGTTTCAGTGATAATTAAAACATAAAAATAAAAGAAGGAAATTCCATGCAGAATAAGTCTTTAGTGGTAATTGACATTCAAAATGACATTACCAAAAACTACAAAGAAATCATTTACAATGTTAATCGGTCAATAGATTGGGCAGTGGAAAATGAAATTCATGTCGTTTACATTAGGCATTATAACTTATCTGACGGAACAAGGACTTTCAAACCTAATACTCGCGGGTCTGAATTAGTTTCGGACATGAAATTGGTTTCTAAAAACATTTTTGAAAAATCCAAAGGCAACGCATTGACCAGCGAAGATTTTGCTGACTTTATCAAGAAAAATGAAATAAGCGAATTTTACATTACAGGAGCAGATGCCATTGCCTGCGTGAAATCAACCGTATTTAATATGTGCAAGGAAAACTACAAAGTTACAGTCTTATCAGATTGCATTACGAGTTATGATAAAAGGAAAATTGACGAAATGCTGAATTATTACGAAAAAAATGGCAGTAAAATAAATAGTTTGAGTGACTTGCTAGCTTCAAAATAAAAATGCCAGTGGCTAACAGCACCTACCCGCCACCAGGCTTTAAATTATACTACTTTAGAAAACTATTACTAAATTCGAAATCTGTGCTTCTTAGGAAGTCTGTTGAATAAAAGCCTGGCAGCGGGTAACTGATGACCTTTATGCACTATCAAAACACTGAACTTTAAAAGACTTACTAAACTTAAGAATAATCAACAAGACATTTAACAATTATCATTTTAACTAACTAAAAATAAGAAGAAATGACAATCTACATTATCACCGATATACAACGAAGAGCTGCTCGAGTGGCTGGATTTTCTCTGATCTTGGCAATAGCGACTGTAATTGTTGCAAATTATGGAATTAATTTTCGCCTTATCGTCCCAGGAAATGCTGTTGACACTGCTCAACATATTAAGGATAATGAGACACTCTTTCGCTTAAACATTGCTTGCCACTTAGTCTATAGCGCCACTCTTATTGTATTACTTTCTTCTCTTTACGTATTACTTAAAAATGTAAATCAGACTCTTGCTCTTATTGGAGCATTTTTCAGGATGCTTTTAGCTGTGACATGGTGTATCACTGCCCTTAATTCACTTGGAGCATTACGCTTGCTGGGCAATACATCATATTTATCAGTTTTCGAGACTACACAGTTGCAGACATTAGCAAGACTGAATATCGCTTCAAGTTGGGACGCTTATTATGTTGGGCTGCCATTTTGGACACTTGCCTCAACAATTTGCAGTTACTTGTTTTTTCGTTCTAAATATATTCCTAAGGCTTTAGCATTGTATGGTATTATTTCATGTGTGTGGGGTGTGTTTTGCGCTTTTACTTTCATTGTATTTCCCCACTTTGACTCAACGGTTAATGCGGGCTGGTTTGATATGCCTATGTTAATTTTCGAAATTGTATTAGGATTTTGGCTTTTGTTCAAGCGATTAACTTAATTAGACATAGCAGTCACGGAAAAAATCACGGGTATGAACCCCAGGGCAAGCCCTGGATCCATTTTCCGCCCCAAAGGGCGGGGTATTAAACCCTCCGTCACGTCTTTGACGCGACGGGATTGTCAATATCTGTTTTCAATGCACTTCGTTTTTGAAAACAGTGTTTCACGAATAAAAAAGCTATATTCAATCAATGTGTATAGCAATCAAAGACTCTCGTTGCCTGTGCATAACACGGCCTAAGCTGCCAGGCCTTTATCCCTGCGCAAGGCTCACTATACAAGGGCCCGGCACCAAGCCCAGGAACTTTAGCAATGTGGCCAGGAAAAGTCAGAAACAAGCCAAATATTGAAATAAAGATTCATCCTCCACGTTAAGTCTCTATGAATTCATAAAATGAAAAGAATATTGTTATTAATAATTATAATAACGGCAGTAAATTATATAGAGGCACAAGATTCTCATGAAAATAATCACAAGTTGATTAAAGGATGCAGTATTTCTTATTTTGGTCAAGGCTTTTCACATTATGGGGTAAAAATAGGAAGAGAATATCCATTATGGACTAAAGAAAAAATAAAAATAAAAAAGAATCTAAAAGAGATACAAAAAAACAAATTAATATTTATAACAGGAAACATTGGATGCTTCATTCACAAGCGAAACAATGTAGGGATATTTGTCAATAGTGAAATTGGATATAGGAAAACCCACAAAAGGGGATTTAAAAATGAATTCTTATTTGGGCTAGGCTATTTACATACTTTTTTGCAGGGTGATACTTATGAAGTTAATGATAATGGTTCTGTTAAAAAGGTATTTTTAGCGGGGCGGTCAAGTTTAATGACATCATTATCATGCGGTATTGGTTATGATTTCGATTACTATTATCATAAACATTTCTCTCTTATTTTGAAACCAGGATTTTTTGTACAATATCCCTTTAATACGGCTTTCGCAGCAAGAACAACCATTGAATTAGGATTCTTCTATAACTTTCGCCAATGAGTAAGGTAAAAATCACCTGTTATTTATTGTTAATATTAATAGCAATAAGTTGTAATAAAGAACAATTCACAATATCAGTTAATGCAGATGATTTCTTCTTTCTGAGAAATAAAGGCGCTGATTTGCCTGTCTGGGTGAAAGGAAACACTGCATCTAAAACAATGGTTATCTATCTTCATGGAGGACCCGGTGGAGGGGCATTGGGAGAAGAGTTCCTGCTTAATAGCGAATTTGTAAGAACAATAACAAATAAGTATGCAATGGTTTTCTTTGACCAGAGAGGATCCGGTTCATCACAAGGAAATTTTGGCAAGGACCTTATGACTGAAGAACAATTTGTTGAAGATCTGGACAAATTAATTATTCTACTTAAAAGCAAGTATGGCTCGGATATGAATATATTTCTTTATGGTGTAAGTTGGGGCGGTTACCTTGGTACGGCTTACCTTGTGACAGGAGACAATCAAAATAAGATCAAAGGTTTTATAAATGATTCCGGCAATCACAATGAACTTTCTGCTGCAAATTACGGCAAGAAAATGCTGAAATATTATGCGCAGCAACAAATATCACTAGGTAAAAATGTTGCAGATTGGAGCAATATTCAGGATTGGTGTCAGAAAACTGATACAATAACTGAATTAACAGAGTTTGCTCAAGCGTTTGATTATTTTGGAAAAGCTAAAAATCTGATGGGTGATAGCATTATAAGTAGTATTCACTGGGATTCACATGCTAATTTTCGAATGACGTATTTTTCACCTTATTCCTCTTCAAGTAGTTATTTTAACACTCTTTTTAACAGTTTTGTAGCTGATCATTTCAAAAGTTTAAACTTAAGCGAAAAGCTGCATACTATAGTGATTCCTGTTTTTTTGGCCAGAGGAAAGTATGATTTTAGTGTGCCTCCTGAAATAATGGATGAAGCCTATGAGAAAATAAGTTCTCCAGTTAAACAAAAGGTAACTTTTGAAAAATCAGGACATGCTGTTTGGAGTTGTGAAATGCAAAATTTCACTGAATTATTCAATGAATTCATAGAAGCTAACAATTAAATTTTAGATGCTCGTTAGAAACATCATCCTGTTGCTGACAGCGCCTAAGTTCCGGGGCTTGCACCAACGAAATGGCCAACCACACATACCCCGGCGCCTTGGTGCAAAATGCTGGAACCAATGAATCAACATTTTTGATATCCTAAAAGAAGATATGTTATGTTCCAAGAATGATAGCTCTGTCTCTCCTACCGATGCTTTAATACTATAAAATTAAGCCATCAGTATTGAAATATAGATGTATTGAAATCACCTTCGCGTGAATGTATGTCAGGCATCATTCAATATGAAAGATGACATTCGACATTTCTAGTCTTACTTTGCATTTTATGACCCCATTCGTTGATCAATCCTATTATTCACAAAATTCTGACGGAAAGGCCTCCATTGCTTCTAGAAAAGCTATTAATGTAAAAGAATTCGAGAAGATTAAGATTATTTGACTCCTACCGTAATAACTGATAACCCGAAAGTATTCATAATCAATTTATCAAACAGGCGAAAGAAGAAGACCAAATTGTTGAATAAGCGGATCTGCCCTTTTGGAATAATTTTATGATGTTGGATCTTACCAGAGACGAGCCAGCCTGCAATACCTGCTGCATTAAAATACTGGCTGTGTTTGACCTGGAATTGATTTGATGTAAACACCTTTTCCAATCTTCTGCGAGTGTATCTTCGGTAGTGAAACAACTCACTGTCAAAACTATTAAAAAGCCATTGATAGGCAGGCACAAGAATGATCAAATGGCCTCCGGGTTTCAACAATTTATAACAGTTGGCAATTGCCAGCTGTTCATCGTATATGTGCTCAACTACATTAAGCGCGAACACCGTGTCAAAAGAATTAAAGTATTTACTGAATTTCAGGTCAAAGTCTGAATCTGTCAGGTTCATCATTTCTATTCCTAATAATGGTTTGAACCCTTCGAATTTCCCACGTAATGCCTTGCAATAACTTTCACGTATATCAGACAGTAAAATCGGAATATTGTCATTCAGAAAAAACTCGGAAATGTTTCCAATTCCGCTCCCAATTTCCATCACTTTTCCCTTGCAATGAGGTTTTATGGTAGCATACATCCATTCATTCAAATGATTTGCCAGTGCAATCGTTTGCAGTGTATTCTCCCCCTCATTATCTATATTCTTAAAAGTATATTCCGTCATTTGCTGAATACATTGTATTTCACAATGCAATAAATTGCTCTGAAACCATCTTTCCAACTTATTTTTTTCCCTTCCATGTATGTTCTGCCATAATAGGAAATCCCAACTTCGTAGATGCGGATATTGGGAATCCGGCTGATTTTTGCCGTAACTTCCGGTTCAAAGCCGAACCTGTTTTCTTTCAGGTGGATACCTTTTATGATCTCTGCCCTAAATAACTTGTAACAGGTCTCCATATCAGAGAGGTTGATATTGGTAAACATATTTGACAGGAAAGTCAGTAGCCTGTTACCTATGGTATGGAAATAGAACAAAACCCTATGAGGTTTGTCACCCGCGAACCTGCTTCCATAAACAACATCAGCAAATCCATCAAGTATTGGTGGTAAAAGCAGGTTAATTTCCCTGGGGTCGTATTCAAGGTCGGCATCCTGAACAATTACAAAATCGCCTGTAGCTGATTGGATGCCTGTCCTTAAAGCAGCCCCTTTCCCTTTATTAACGGGATGCTTCTGATAATTTATGATGATATCCGGGTAATCGCGCTGGAAACGATACAGTTCGGCTTCCGTTTCATCTTTTGAATAATCATTTACCACAACCAACTCTTTCTGGACATTTTGAATAAGCTCCACAGAACTTATCCTTTTCAAAATATTATAAATTGTGGCCTGTTCATTATAAGCCGGAATTATGACGGAAAGTTTCATCGTTTTATTACCGGTCTCACCAGGTAGTGGCTGATTACTTTCTTTAAGATCCATTCGAATCAGGTTTTTGAAATAGAGATGAAAAACAATGAGCTTAAATACTCAATGATGCAGATTCATTCGTGTGTATCGGCATTTCTCCATATACTGCTTAAAAGCAAATCTACTAACAATTCCAATCAAATTCATATTCAACTTGACAATTGGAGTATCCCCCTTTTCTTAGAAACAAGGAAGATGGGTTATATCGTGCTATTAAACAGATTCTTATGCTTGTCCCAAAACAGTATTTGCATTAATGGTTAACTAAGTTATCGCCCTAAAATACAGGTGAAATTTCGATAATTATTCAATTTTTGCTTGTTCATCTCAGTCTATTAATCTTTTTTAACGTTCTATTAAACCTGTATCGGGCTATTTTGTTAGTAGCTTTGCACCCTCAAAACCAAAATTTTAAGTGGTATTCAACATACAATAGCTATCTTTAATTTTCTTCATCCCCTGGATTTATATGGAGAGATTTTCATTCAAAAGGAGACTACAGAGCTTCCCATTTGCATTTAATGGCCTTCGAATCCTGTTGAGGGAGGAGCATAATGCCAGAATACACCTGGTAATGGCTATTATGGCTATTTGCTTTGGCTTTCTCCTGAAAATCGGGTCTAAAGAGTGGATTGCTATAATTTTTTCCATAAGCCTTGTATTTTCCTTTGAATTGATAAATTCAGCCGTTGAGAAACTTGCAGATGTGGTTTCCCCTGAAATTCATCCGGTGATTAAAAAAGCAAAAGATCTTGCTGCAGCTGCCGTGCTTGTTTCATCAATTGCTGCACTGATCATTGGTTTACTCATTTTTATCCCAAAAGTGCTTGCACATGTTTAATCATATTAAGGCTGCAAACAGATATAAAGAGACGCTATTCCTGGCTTTTCTAAGTTTCATCAGCTTTAGTTTCTCTGTATTCAGGTTGATATATACTGACTCGCACATCTTTTTATTCCTTAACTGGAACCTGTTCCTCGCATTCATTCCATGGCTATTCAGCAGTATAATAGTTGTTTACCCCAATCTCAGGAAGCGGAAACTTGCCTTGGTTATGCTGGTATTACTCTGGCTACTATTTTTCCCAAATGCGCCGTATATACTTACCGATCTTTTTCATTTGGGTAACAATAAATCGATGCCAATATGGTTTGACCTTGTCTTGATCCTGAGTTTTGCATGGACAGGCCTATTATTTGGAATAATGAGCCTTTGGGACATTGAAAGCCTCTTAAAGACTAGGCTGAATAAATATTTGGTGAGGGGGATATCAGTAGCCCTTTTGTTCCTGGGAGCTTATGGAATATATGTTGGCCGGTATTTGCGCTGGAACAGCTGGGATATAATAACGGAGCCCATAGAATTGCTTTTCAATATTGGCAGAAGCTTGAAAAGCCCGATAGAACATCCCGGTGCCTGGGCAATGAGCATATTGATGGGAATCTTCCTGAATATGATCTACTGGTCATTTCACCTGATCAAAAACAGGCAGGAATAATGGCCTCCAGGGATATTATTTTTCCGATGACTGCTGATTTGTATATTGGAGGATCTCATTATTGACGAAATCAAGCTTGATCCCTGCTTCCTGAAACATTGCTTCTGATTCTCCACCACTATGGTAGCGAAATTCGCATACTACGCGTTCAATACCACAATTGATAATAAGCATAGCACAAGTTCGGCATGGCGTCATCCGGCAATACAGAGTAGCCCCCAGCAGTGAAATCCCTAGCCTTGCAGCCTGACAAACAGCATTTTGCTCTGCATGAACGGTTCGCATACAATGATTTGTTGTGCTGCCATCTTCATGAATTACTTGTTTGAAAAGATGACCCACTTCATCACAATGTGGTAAGCCTATTGGTGAGCCAACATATCCGGTTACCAATATCTGCTTATTGCGCGCAATTACGCATCCGCTCCTTCCTCGGTCGCAGGTGGCACGTTTAGCAATGGTCTGGGCAACTTCCATGAAGTATTCATCCCAGGTGGGGCGGATATAGGTAGGGGAATCAGGCATACCTTGATAAATTTGACTATTGCTTAGTTTTTCAGGAACTAAAAATAGCTATAAAGTTTTATGAATATTCTCTTTTAGTGAAGAAACAACTCCAGATCAGGCATATTAATGATAACTACAAGCATAATCTGATAATTGCCTTGAACATTGTTAGGATGTTTCAACTTGCTGTTCTATCTCAGGTACGATCATGAAAAAAGTTGTTTTTATAACCGGGGGGCAGCAAGTAAATTTGCCATTTAAGGGCTTAGTGAAGCCTTCCGGATGGAACTGCGGGAATTCAACATCAAAGCAGTAGTTATAAATCCTGGGGATTTCAACACGTAACACCCAGAATCGCCGTAATTATTTGGCTGAATTTGAAAATGATCATTACGAACAGCAATTCAGAAAAACGCTTTCCATCATTGAGAAGGATGAAAATAACGGATGGCCACCCGATAAGCTGGCTAAGAATATTGTGAAAATTGCAGGCAAAAAGAACCCTGCCAGCGCTATTTCATAGCCTCTTTCAGCAGAAACAGGCTGTTTTTTTTAAGAGGATACTGCCTCGATAATGGTTTATGAGGATATTGCCCTCACACTATGGTATTCGATAGATCAAAACTTCATTTCAGGGACTTCTCCATTCCAATAAAGTTTGCCGGCAGTTGCGTTTTTGATTTCATCGGTGCTCACACCAGGAGCCCTTTCCAGCAAGCGAAATCCGATCTCAGTGATTTCGAGAACTGCAAGGTCAGTGACAATCTTCTTGACGCACTTCACTCCTGTTAGCGGCAGTGTGCATTCAGGCAATAATTTAGAACCATCCTTACTGGTATGTTGCATGGCCACTATAATATTTTTTGCAGATGCTACCAGGTCCATTGCTCCTCCCATACCTTTAACCATCTTGCCAGGTATTTTCCAGCTGGCGATATCCCCTTTTTCAGAAACCTCGAACGCACCAAGCACAGTAAGGTCGACATGGCCTCCACGGATCATTGCAAAGCTCAGGGATGAGTCAAAGAAGGAGGAGCCAGGTAATACCGTCACTGTCTGTTTCCCTGCATTAATCAGGTCAGGATCAGCCTCACCTTTTTGAGGAAAAGGCCCCATGCCCAATATTCCGTTCTCAGATTGTAGGATAACTTCCATTCCTTCTGGTATATAGTTGGCGACGAGCGTTGGGATACCAATTCCGAGGTTAACGTAATAACCATCATGGAGTTCCTGTGCGATGCGCTGGGCTATTTGTTCTTTGGTTAAAGGCATAATCTAAATTTTCAAATTTTCAAATTCACTTAATTACCCTACCTCTCCGTTAGCCGTTCAATTCTCTTCTCATAGCCTGAACCCTGGAAGATTCGCTGGACGAAGATCCCGGGTGTATGGATAAAATCAGGATCCAACGTACCGGCGGGAACCAGCTCCTCAACCTCTGCAATGGTTATTTTTCCTGCCATTGCCATGGACTGGTTAAAGTTATTGGCTGTATGCTTATAGATAAGGTTTCCGTGGGTATCTCCTTTCCAGGCTTTAACAATTGCAAAATCAGCTGTTAATGCCAACTCGAGCAAGTGTGGTTTGCCATCAAAATCCCTGCATTCCTTACTAAGGGCAACTTCAGTCCCGAAACCTGCCGGCACAAAGAAGGCCGGAATTCCTGCTCCACCGGCCCTGCACCTCTCTGCAAGGGTTCCCTGCGGAATCAGCTCAACCTCTAGTTCTCCGGCCAACAACTGCCGTTCAAACTCAGCATTCTCCCCAACATAGGAAGAGATCATTTTTTTGATCTGACGATTCCGAAGAAGTAATCCAAGCCCGAAATCGTCAACTCCGGCATTATTAGAGATACATGTCAATCCTTTAACTCCAAGCTTTAACAGGGCACTAATGGAATTCTCCGGAATCCCGCACAAGCCGAAACCACCTACCATCAATGTCATGCCATCCGAAATACCGCTGACCGCCTCTTCAGCATCTTTTACTACCTTATTCATATATTAAGTTTTGCATATGAAAATACGACTTTTTATAATCCTGATGATCTTCTTCTAAAATTTTGGCACGAGTTCACTTCATTCATCCAGCCGATCATCAAAAAAATCATCAACTACTTCATTAAAGCGGTCTTTATGATCAATAAGCGTTGCATGGCTTGAATTGGGCAAAATCCAGAGATATGCTCCCGGAATGGACTGTGCAATAAAGACCGTGTGAGAAACGAGTATAATGTCGTGATCTCCACCGATCACCAAGGTTGGGCATTTAATTTGTCTGAGCTGATCCTTGGTAATATGAGGTTCAAAGAGGTCCAATCCTACCAGCTTCTTGTTATGTAATATTTCCGGGTTAGGTTCCATCTTCGATAGAGTATCGTAATAGTTCTTACCCCAAAGAAAATCCTGTCCTGAAATAGCAGAGCTGTCAGGCCATAGATTAGCCCCAGTAATAGCAAGTTTCCTAACTTTTTCAGGATGCCTGATTGCCAGCAGCAGGCCGTTGATTCCACCATCACTCCACCCAAGCACGTTACAGGAATCTATATGAAGCTCATCCAGCAATGTGCTGAAGTCATCAGCCATCATTTCAAAACTAAGCGAGTCATTCAAATCAATTGACTTTCCCTGGGCCCTGCTATCAACTGCAATTACCTGGTAATTCTTCGAAAAAAACGGGATCTGGTACATGAAACTGGAAATCGAGCCCCCATTTCCATGGATCATCAGCAAGGGTTCTCCTTCACCATATATTTCGTAATACATCCTGATCCCCCTGATATCAGCATACTTGCCAATTTCAGGGTTTCTGCCGTAATGGGTAGTATCGAAGGATGAGTACTGGGCAAAGACTGCATATTGCAACAGTAATAATGATAAGCTAATCAGCAGCTTATGTGATCTGAATCCGCAATTTTTCATTTAAGTTAAAAAATTGAAAAGTAATATACTGAAACCAAAGGTACAATTCAGGACGGATATCAATGCTATCAATCAATTCCTGCTGTCAGGAAAAAACCCGGGAAGTAAATGTAAGAGCTTCACCAAGTACTGTTTCATTCAAGCCATGTATGATATTCTTCTTAGTACACCACTTAACCAGGTTAGCTGTGTTCAAGTTCCCTACAAGCTCATAACCTGACATTGGGCAACCTCCGAATCCGCCTAATGCAGCTTCAAAATACCTGAAACCAGCTTGCCAGGCAGCTTCTACTTTAGGTTCCCAATTGCCGGGAGAGGAATGGAGGTGAATACTAAGCCGAACACCAGGCAAAGCCATAAGCAGCCTTGAACAAAGCGAATATATCACTTCTGCAGATGCCTGCCCAGTAATATCGGAGAAAGCCAGGTGACGGACCCCCATACTTACTAGGCTTTCAGCATCCTTCACTACAATGTCTTCATTCCATCGGTCTTTGTATGGATTGCCGAATGCCATGGCCAAATAAACCTGTAAGAGCTTGCCTGAATTGTGGCATATGGAATTCAAATCACGGATTGTATCCCAGGCTTGTTCCGGAGTAGCATTAAGGTTCTTTTGCAGGAAGGTTGGAGATACTGAATAGGGAAAAGCGACAAACCGGATTGGATCTACCAATGAAGCCTGTAATCCACCTCTTTTGTTTCCTGTGATGACCATTAATTCGGATGAACTTCCTGTAGTCTCTAGCCTGGAGATCACTTCCAACGTATCTGCCATCTGGGGAATAGCCTTTGGAGAGACGAAACTTCCCACATCAACAGAAAGGAAACCCGCCTTTAGCAATTGATTGATATAAGCTACCTTAAGATCTACAGGAATAATTTTGCCCCATCCTTGCATCGCATCGCGAGGAGTCTCTGTTATATATATCCTGTTAGCCATATTTAGAAGCATTGAGACAGAATACAATTGACAACATTCTGCCAATTAAAAGATAAATTACAGCAGAGTTTACTTAAGATATCACAGTCAGTCGACAAACATTTGAAGAGAACCATCTGCCCCGGCAAAATCAGCAACCAATGTACCTTGAAATCACAAGGCGCTGTATCTCAGAAGTACCCTCCCCGATCTGGAGCAACCGCTGATCACGGTAGAAGCGTTCAACTTCATAATCTTTCATCAGCCCATACCCACCATGAATCTGAACAGCGTCATCTGCAACTTCCTTGGCAATTTCAGAACAATATAGCTTTGACATAGCAGCTTCTTTAGCGAAGGGCAAATTATTATCCTTTAGCCAGCAAGCTTTGTAAAGAAGATTTCTGGCCAATTCGATTTTAGTGGCCATATCGGCTAACCTGAAGGAAATTGACTGGAATTTGGATATGGCCTGGCCAAACTGTTTTCTCTCCTGTGAATAACGAAGGGCAAGTTCAAAAGCACCCTGGGCACACCCTAGTCCCATTGCAGCAATAGAAAGCCTTCCATTATCGAGAGTGGACAACATGATCTTTGAACCTTCCCCAATGTGACCAAGCAGGTTTTCTTCAGGAACAGAGCAGTCGTCAAAAAAGAGTTCAGCTGTATCACTGGCCCTCCACATCATTTTACCATGCATGGTTCTGCGGGTAAACCCAGCAGTGCCCTTCTCCACAATAATTGTTGAGAATTCTTTTTTACCATCCTTTTCACCAGTGACAGCCTGTACAGTGGCACCAAGGGATATTTCCTGAGAACCGTTTGTGATAAAGATTTTCGAACCATTGATCACCCAATGTCCATCCTCGAGTTTTGCCCGTGTTTTGGTTGCCCTCGAATCAGAACCAGCTTCCGGTTCAGTAAGTCCGAAGGCCCATAAAGCTTCTCCTGTGCACAGAGAAGGCAGGTATTTCAGTTTCTGCTCTTTCGTTCCGTAGTAATAGAGCGGTCCAATCCCCAGTGAATTATGTGCAGCAACTGTGGCAGCCTGGGAACCGTCGATCCTTGATAATTCCTCAACAGCAATAATGTATGAAAGAGTGTCCATCCCATGACCACCAAACTCAGGAGAAACTGTAATTCCAAACAGCCCCAACTCTCCCATCTGGCGGGTAATTTCAACTGAAAACTGAGCTGTTTCGTCCAGTTGCTGAGCTACAGGACGAATTACCCGTTCAGCAAAATCGCGCACGGTTTGCCTGATTAGTTCCTGTTCATCTGTAAGTTGGAAATTCATGGGAGGCAGAATTAGTTGTGACCTGAATAATTAATTTTTAGGTTGGCTTCTTTCGATTCCTTGTAAACAACGAAACCAAAAATAATGGAAATGCTCGTTAATAAAACAATAAAAGTGACCGGCAGTTTGAAGCTTAGATGCAGTATTCCCGAATAGGTGCATATAGAGGTGAAAGGATGTAAATAAAAGTTATTTTTCTCCAACTGCCGACAAATGGATCAGGCGAGTGCTTCCGTCAACAAGATCACCAAGAGATACACCAATGCTGTCCACTATACCATCACCGGGGCTCATTATATTGTTTTCCATTTTCATTGCTTCTACTACCAGTAAGAGATCTCCTTTGACAACAGGCTGACCTTCTTCAACAGCTATTTTTATAACTTTTCCAGGCATAGGAGAAACTATATTACCCATATCGGCATTTACTGAGATCTCGGAAGCTGAAAACTCCTGTTGTTGCGGAAGAATATCAAGCCTGGTAACCTCAATGCTCTGCCCTTCAAAGGTGATGCTGCTTTTACCCTGTTCAGAAGAAGATATCCATAAATGGTAGTGATTATCGTTCACTTGCAATTCCATCCATCCATCAGGATGAATATGATACTTTACCAGGATATGTTCTCCATCCCAATTAACCATGGCATAATGGCTATTGTATTCAATAAGGTGAAGGTCGAACCGGCTGTTACCAATCAGAAACTTCGGAGCCATGTGGGTGCGCCAGTATCCAATATTACTCCAAGTATTAGCTTCCTTTTTATTTCCGACTCCAACACTACTCATCAAAGCTGATAAAACCGGAATCTTAGGGTCAATCCCTACCCTCACCTGGAGCATTGTCTTCATAAGATATTCCGAGTGCTCATCACAGTATTTCGTACTTAAATTATTTTGAACGAATACATTATGATTCAGTATTGCGAGTAAATAACTGATATTATTCTTGATGCCATGTACAACATAGTTTTTTAATGTTTCTATCATCTCCTTCCTGGCTGACTCCCGGTCAGGCCCCCATACTATCAATTTGGAGATCATTGGGTCAAAGAAACTTTGTATTACCGGCTTTCCCGTGATCCCTGAATCTACCCGGACGAATTTCCCTTCCGGCTCATGATAAAGGTTCATTCTACCGGGGGAAGGCATAAAGTTATTTTCAGGATCTTCCGCATATATCCTGCATTCAATGGCATGGCCGGTTTGTTTAATATCATTTTGTGAATATCTCAATTCCTCTCCTGAGGCAATTCGGAGTTGCTCTTCAACAATGTCAATCCCGGTTGTCATCTCGGTTACCGGGTGTTCTACCTGAATCCGGGTATTCATTTCGAGGAAGTAGAAATCAAGGTTTCTGTCCACCAGGAATTCAATGGTTCCGGCACTTCCATAATAAATTGCCTTGCCTATTGCAACGGCAGCTTCTCCCATTTTTCTTCTCACTTCCGGAGTTAGGGTGGGCGATGGGGCCTCTTCTATGATTTTTTGATACCTGCGTTGAATGGAACATTCCCGTTCAAAAAGGTGGATCACGTTACCTTTGGAATCACCTAATAATTGGATTTCAATATGCCTTGGATTTTCAACAAACTTTTCAATGTATACGGTTCCATCTGCAAAATAATTAGCCGCTTCCCGGGAAGTAGCTTCCAGTGCTTCTTTTAACTCCTTATGAGCATTCACGATGCGCATACCCTTGCCACCGCCGCCGGCAGCGGCTTTAACAAGGACCGGGAAGCCAACTTCATCAACATGTTTCAGGATAAATTCCGTATTTCCAGTCAGGCCTTTGGTAACCGGAACACCTATAGAATCAACAAATTTCCTGGCTTCAATTTTATTTCCCATGATCTGCATTGCCCTGGTATCCGGACCAACGAAAATCAAACCGGCCTTATGACAGGATGCAACAAACGCAGGGTTTTCTGCAAGGAATCCATAACCTGGATGGACGGCAACACAACCTGTTTCCAGGGCAATTGAAATAACCTTTTCAATGTTAAGGTAGGTCTCAGCCAAGGCGGAATGCCCAATGCAAAATGCTTCATCTGCAGCAGTGACATGAAGGCTATCGGAATCGGCTTCGGAGTATATTGCAACAGTATGTATACCCATACGTCGGGCAGTGCGTATAATTCTTACGGCTATTTCTCCTCTGTTGGCGATGAGTAATTTGGATATATTCATTGATTGGTGGATTTCATAAAATGAAAAGTGGTAATCAACTAGTTTTCTAATCATGCAATAAAGAAAACTCAGAAAGAACTGGGAATGATTCCATTCTGATCTTTCCTGCAAATGCATGAATAATTATTCCGCATTCATATTCTGAATGTGAAAATAGGAAAACTTAGGAATAAGTTCAACAATCCCCCTTTTATTTTACCCAGCGAGGGGGGCGTTTCTCAAGAAAAGCTGCCATTCCTTCCTGCCCTTCTTCAGATGCCCTGATTTCAGCAATCATATGAGCAGTGTAGGACAAGGCTTCATCCAGTGTAATATTATTCGACACTTCGTTAATAAGATTTTTGCAATGCGCAATTGCTTTGGGACCGCTAGTTTTCAGCAAATCTACCATGGAAGAAAGATAGTCCTGCAATTCTGAATTATTAAGCGATTTATTCACCAGCCTGTAATGTTCTGCCTCAGTCCCGTTAATTCGACGGCCGGTAAGCATTAATTCGCGGGCGCCGTACTCGCCAACCCGTTTAATAACATATGGAGAGATACAGGCTGGTACGATTCCGATCTTCACTTCGCTAAGAGAGAAGACTGTATCTGTATCGCAGAGTGCAATATCGCAGGCAGCCAGTAATCCATTGGCCCCTCCTATTGCTGCACCATGCACCACAGCAATTGTTGGTTTTGTTGAATTATATATAGAGTAGAAACACCTTGAAAGTTTATAACTTTCCTCGTAGTTCTGTTGGAAAGAGTAGCCTGCAACCGAACGCATCCAGTTAAGGTCAGCTCCGGCACAAAAGGCTTTTCCTTCACCCTTGAGCAGGATAACACGAACAGCCTCATCCTTCTCCAACCCAGTGAATGCATTAGTAACCTCAGCTATCATAACCTCGTTGAAGGCATTCCTGATTTCAGGACGATTGAGTGAAATAGTTGCAACATCAATTTCTACTCCGACCTTAAGGGTTTCAAAAACAGCCATTCTTGTTGGAATTAACGGTTTGTCTTGAGCCTGGACCTTGCATCCGGCTGGGAAGGGTAAGCTATAGGAGCGATTTCCCAGTTTCCTCCTATATATTTTCTAATTGCAATATTTCCCTCGTGAAGAAAAGCGATCTCAGAAATCGTAGGATCGATCATCAGGATTTCCTGCAAAGAGACCATTACCAGTCCTTCATTTTTAGTATTTGAGTCTTCCTTACTTAGAAATTTCCAATTTCCGTCATCCAATTCATGCAAGACGATCGTAATTGGCTTACCTTGGTTTACCACAAATCGACTAGTAAATACGGCAGTGCTTAGAGAACATTTAAAGCTTTGTTTGATCATATAATTTATAGTTCGGGTATATTTATGGAGGGATTATCCGGAGGTTACCAAAGTGAACTATGATAGAATTGAAGGAGTTTTCTACATTCTGAAAACTCCATATTTAGTATCAGCCCATTTCTTGTTTAAAGAAGCTGATATTCCCATTGCCAGTACTTTACGTGTATCAACAGGATCAATTATCCCGTCATCCCAAAGCCTGGCTGTACTGTAATAAGCGGATCCTTCTTCCTCGTACTTCTTAAGAATACCGTTCCTCAATTCTTCCCTGTCCACTGACGATAATTCCTTGCCTTTGGATCGGAGTTGTTCTTCTTTAACGGTAATAAGTACACCGGCGGCTTGTTCCCCACCCATAACAGAAATTTTAGCATTCGGCCACATAAAGAGCAAGCGAGGTTCGTAAGCCCTGCCGGCCATCGCATAGTTCCCTGCACCAAAGGAACCGCCAAACACTACAGTAAATTTTGGCACATTGGCATTTGCAACAGCATGTACCAGTTTTGCTCCATCGCGGGCTATACCGCGGCGTTCGTATTCTTTACCGACAATGAAGCCCGTGATATTCTGCAAGAAAATCAAGGGGACATTTCTTGAAGTACAAAGTTCAATGAAATGTGCTCCTTTCAACGCAGTTTCCGAGAACAGCACGCCGTTATTGGCGAGTATTCCAATGGGATAGCCCATGATATTGGCAAAACCCGTCACCAACGTTGGAGCGTAACGAGCCTTGAATTCATGAAAACGGCTACCATCCACAATACGAGCAATGATCTCGTGTGAATCAACTGGTTTTCGCAGATCGATTGGTGCAATGCCATACAATTCTGAAGGGTCATAATAGGGTTCTTCAATAGCAGAAAGCTCAAGAAACTGGCGTTCCGGCTTTTTGAGCGTGCTGAAGATATCCCTGCAGATTTGAATGGCGTGACGATCATTTTCAGCCAAATGATCTGCGACTCCAGAAACAGACGTATGCACATCAGCCCCACCGAGCTCTTCAGCACTAACTTCTTCACCGGTTGCAGCCTTTACCAGGGGAGGTCCACCAATAAAAATAGTCCCCTGATTTCTGACTATGATCGTTTCATCGCTCATTGCCGGGACGTAGGCCCCACCGGCCGTACATGATCCCATAACAATGGCAATTTGCGGAATTCCAAGCGCAGACATCCTGGCCTGGTTGAAGAAAAACCTTCCGAAATCATACTTATCCGGGAAGACTTTCGCCTGTTCAGGTAAGAATACTCCCCCGGAATCTACCATATAAACACAAGGGAGATGATTTTCCAAAGCTATTTCCTGCGCCCTGACATGCTTCTTGATGGTTTGCTCCACGTAGGTCCCACCCTTCACAGTGGCATCATTGGCAATGATCATGGTTTCCCGCCCATGTATCACACCTATCCCGGTAACAATTCCTGCACTGGGAAATTCATTGTTATAGAGCCCGTAAGCAGCAAGTGATGACAACTCCAGGAACGGAGTATTGGGATCGATTAATATGTCGATACGTTCCCTTGCCAGTAATTTCCCTCGCTCCTTGTGCTTGAGAATTGCCGATTCCGGCATACCGGACAAGACATGCTGATAGAGCTCCCGATGATTTCGGAGTAACTCAAGATAGGCAGCTTCCGAGGCTTTGAATTCCAAGGAAACCACCTTGATTTTTGATTCAATGCGGTACAATGAGAAAGAGGTAAATGAGAGAGGTAAATTTATAAAATAATTGACACGACAGAATAATTGAACAAAAAAATTGAATTAATCGGCCAAAAACTCCTCCAATGTGCCTTTTTTATTCACTTTAATACCCTTTTCAGTTCGAATAAGTGTACAACATTCACTAAATGCATCGTGCTCAAAAAATAAAATATAGCTATTGTCAACAGCTTCTTCAAGGAATTTTTCTTTCTCCGTAAGTGATTTCAGCGGTTGAGTATCGTAGCTCATAATATAGGGCAATGGAACATGCGCAGAGGTAGGGATAAAATCTGCCATATAAACTATTGTTCTGCCTTTATACTTAATAAATGGTATGGCTTGCCCTGCGGTATGGCCATCATAGGTTTTTACCTGAAAGCCTTTTAAAAGTTCAAATGGCGCATCAAATAGATTTAGTTGGCCACTCTCGAGAATAGGAATTATATTTTCTTTAAGAAATGAAGCTTTTTCCCTGCGATTTGGATTGTTAGCCCAATTCCAATGATCATTGCTTACCCAGTACCTAGCATTGGGGAAAGCAGGTTCAAACCCGGTTCCGTCATTCCTCAGGTTAATACTTCCACCTGCGTGGTCAAAATGCAAGTGTGTTAGGAACATATCCGTAATATCAGCCGGGGTCAAGCCTATCTGCTTAAGTGAGCCTGAAAGATTTTCATCTCCAAACAAATGATAATGCCCGAAAAATTTATTGCCCTGCTTATTGCCGATTCCATTATCAATAAGAACCTTGCGCTCACCATCCACTACAAGCAGGCACCGCATTGACAGAGGGATCATGTTGTTATCATCAGAAGGATATATTTTGCTCCAGATTGATTTAGGTACTACACCAAACATAGCCCCACCGTCAAGTTTGAAATTACCGCTTGGAATTGAAAACAACTTCATAATTCGTATTATTGGTTTATGCAAAACTCGTTTTGAGAAAGGGTCAAATTTAGTTGAACCTGAGATGTACGCAAAAGAATGTTGAAGTTTTACATCCTTCCAATTAAACACCTTTTCTATCTCAAGTGTTTAAATGGATTATAATAAAACACTCAAGCCTGGTAAGGAAAATCATACTCTTCCCATCTACATATATATGAATGTATATCTGAAAAATATGTATATTCGCAACCACCAAAATTTAAGGCTGACCCGAATATGGCCTGTAATTGGTTATAAAAGAGAATATTAGTATATGAGCCAACGTAAAATCAAAAAAGTCCTCATTGCCAACCGTGGCGAAATTGCTGTCCGTATAATCCGATCCTGTCGTGAGATGGGAATACATACTGTTGCTGTATTTTCTGATGCTGACCGATCTGCTATGCATGTCAGGTATGCAGGCGAGGCTTATCATATTGGTCCATCCCCGTCATCTGAGAGTTATCTGAATATTGACAAAATCATTGAAGTGGCTAAGCTTAGCCGTGCGGATGCTATTCATCCCGGATATGGTTTTTTATCTGAAAACTCAGGATTTTCAAGGCGCTGCAGGGAAGAGGGAATCATCTTTATAGGACCGTCACCTGAAGCTATTGATGGAATGGGTGACAAGATCACTGCCCGGAAAACAATGATTGCAGCCGGTGTGCCTGTGGTTCCCGGAACTACGGAAAAGGTAACGGATGAAGCTGAAGCTCTTAGAACAATAGCTGAAATTGGTCTACCTGTGATGATCAAGGCTTCTGCCGGTGGTGGCGGAAAAGGGATGCGCCTTGTGAAAGAAGAATCACAGATCATAAGCTCACTCCGTGGGGCCCGCTCGGAGGCAAAAACTGCTTTTGGGGATGACTCTGTTTATATTGAAAAATACATTCAATCACCACATCATATTGAATTCCAGGTTCTTGCTGACCAGCAAGGAAACACAGTACACCTGTTTGAAAGGGAATGTTCCGTTCAACGCAGGCATCAGAAAGTTGTGGAAGAAACGCCATCACCAATCATGAATCCTGAAGTAAGGATGAAAATGGGTGAATATGCAGTTGCTGCAGCTAAAGCTGTAAATTATGAAGGTGCAGGCACCATCGAATTTATCATGGATGACAGCCTCAACTTCTACTTCCTGGAAATGAACACCCGTCTTCAGGTTGAGCATCCTATTACTGAACGCGTGGTTGGGGTTGACCTTGTTAAAGAACAGATCCGGGTTGCAGAGGGGCATCCACTTCCTTTTAAGCAGGATGACCTCCGTCAGAATGGCCATGCCATTGAATGCCGCATTTATGCCGAGGATACTGATAACAATTTCATGCCGAATCCGGGTACAATTTCACATATTACCGAACCTCTGGGATTAGGAGTGCGTTGCGATGGATACGTTTATACGGGTTATACCATTCCTATCTACTATGACCCAATGATCAGCAAGCTTATTGTTTGGGCACAGACACGTGAGGAGGCCATACAGCGAATGCGCAGAGCATTGTATGAGTACAAGATAACAGGCGTAAAGACCTCCATCAAATTCCTGGAACGGATAATGGAATCGGATGACTTCAGAAATGGAAAATACAATACCCATTTTATAGAGAAAAACCTCAAATTCCTTCTCGCTGAAACTGAATGTGACCTTTACTGCGAAGATCTTGCCTTAATTACAACTTATATCGATTATGTCAGTAAACTTGAAGAAGTCAAGATGACCATAGACAAGGCAACGGTAAGGCACGGCTCAGACTGGAAACAGTATGGCCGACGGCATTCGGCTTATCGACTTTAAGGGGGACCCGGGGACAAGGAGAGGGCGAGATTGGGCGAGGACGTTAGCAGGAGAAATGGGACAAGGAGAGAGAAAATCTACTTATTATCAACTACTTCTGACTTCCGGATTCCAACTTCAGACTTCCTACTTCCTGCTTCATACCTCCTCCTTCAACTAAACAGAACGAATCTACAAATATCAAACACCAGATGGAACTAGAATTAACCGTCAATAACCGAAATGCAAAGGTCAGGGAACTCAAACGAGATGGCAATCTCATAACAATTGCTGTTGATGATGACATCTATGAGGTTGACCTTGTGAAAGTCGGGAAAGGGGAATATTCGATCCTTTACAAAGGAAAATCCTATAACATTGAAGTTATTGAATCTGAAAACCCCAAAGAATATACAGTAAACACCTTCTACTTTACTTATGGAATTGAGGTAATTGACGCTGAAACACGCTATATGAGAAGCCGGGAAGATGCCGGTGGCCATCATGGTGAAAACATTATCCGTTCCCCGATGCCCGGTAAAGTGGTTAAGATTCCGGTCAATGTTGGTGACGTTGTTGAAAAAGGCCAGACTGTTATCATTGTTTCAGCCATGAAAATGGAAAGCGAATTCAAAGCCGGAACTGCCGGGAAGGTCATCGAGATTCCAGTAAAGGAAGGTGATACCATCGACGGAAACCAGGTAATGGTAGTAATTGAAGCCCTTGAACAATAAAGGCATAGTGTGGAGGGCTAGGGCAAAGTGCTCAGGGCTAAGCGCTGAGAGATAAGAACTGAGCGCTGAGGGCTAAGCGTAAAAGGCTAAGAGCTAAGCGCTAAGAGCTGAGGACTGAGAGCTAAGAGCCAAGAGTAAATCAGTGTTCATTAATAACTCAAGAATAATACTGACCAAATTAATAGAAATATTCGCTTTGCTCTTCGCGCTCTGCGCCAAGCGCAATGAACATAAAACTTAAGTAAAAACATTACATCTCCCCATGTCAACTTTAAAGGATAAATTTCATCAACTTGAAGAAAAAAGCCGCCAGGCTGAATTAGGTGGCGGACAAGACCGAATTGACCGCCAGCATTCTGCAGGACGTAAGACCGCCCGTGAAAGACTTATTGACCTGGTAGATCCGGGAACATTTGTCGAAATGGACAAATTTGTTGTCCATCGTTCACGCGACTTTGGGATGGAGAAAAACCTGATCCCTGGCGACGGAGTTGTCAGTGGTTATGGAAAGATTGACGGAAGGTTAGTGTATGTCTTCGCCCAGGATTTTACTGTATTTGGCGGAACCATGAGCCGGGCAAATGCCGATAAAATCGTTAAGATCATGGATATGGCCGTTAAAATGGGAGCCCCTGTTATTGGATTAAACGACTCGGGAGGTGCCCGCATCCAGGAAGGTGTTGAAAGCCTTGCCGGTTACGCAGATATCTTCTACAGGAATGTAATGAGCTCGGGCGTTGTTCCACAGATCTCTGCCATTTTGGGGCCATGTGCTGGAGGAGCCGTTTACTCTCCGGCAATCACCGATTTCATAATCATGGTAAAGGATTCCAGTTACATGTTTGTTACCGGCCCTGAGGTTATTAAAACCGTTACCCATGAGGAGGTTACCAAGGAAGAACTGGGTGGAGCCATTGCCCATAACAGTAAGAGTGGTGTTGCCCACCTGACTGCTGAAAATGATGAACACGCCATGATGATGTTGCGTGAACTCATTGGCTACCTGCCTTCAAACAATATGGAAGATGCACCAGTCCTTCCATGTACAGACGATCTGAACCGTGAGGATGAAAAGCTTCAGACCCTCATCCCGGATGACCCCAACAAGCCTTACGACATGAAGGAGCTCATCAAGATTGTGGTCGACAATCACAATTTCTTTGAGGTTCAACCTCTTTATGCCCAGAATATCATCATAGGGTTTGCCCGTTTGGCAGGCCGCTCCGTGGGGATTGTTGCCAATCAGCCTTCAATGCTGGCCGGAGTATTAGATATCAATTCTTCTGTCAAGGCTGCAAGGTTTGTTAGATTCTGCGATGCGTTCAACATTCCATTGATCACTCTTGTCGATGTACCTGGTTTTCTTCCGGGAACCACCCAGGAATTTGGTGGAATTATTAAACATGGCGCCAAACTGCTTTATGCATTTGCTGAAGCCACTGTCCCAAAAATAACTCTTATTACCCGAAAAGCTTATGGCGGAGCTTATGATGTAATGAGCAGCAAGCATATCGGAGCAGATGTTAACTTTGCCTACCCTACAGCCGAAATTGCAGTAATGGGTGCTGATGGCGCAGTAAATATCATCTTCCGCGAAAAAATGACCGATGAGGAACGCGCCCGTACCGTTGAAGATTACCGTGATACTTTCGCCAACCCTTATAAAGCTGCGGAACTGGGATATATTGATGAGATCATTTATCCGAAGCAGACCCGTTTCAAACTTATCCAGGCCCTGGAAATGACTCAAAACAAGCGGAAGAGCAATCCTCCCAAAAAGCACGGAAATATTCCCTTGTAATAGACTTTCCCCGGTCTTAACGATTAGCAGGATGCGTGACTCAATGCATCCTGCCTTTTTTTGCTGATTGAAATAATTTCCATCAGGAAAAACCCCTGGAATTTCTTCAACCAATCCAGTTATTCATTTTGTGAGGTTAAAAAAAGAAATTTCCATTTACCTTTATCTTATTAAATGCGATTAATACCTCCTGATTTTGAAAAATTACGAGATTGTTTTTTCAAGTTTCTTATAATCACAGAGAAGTGACAA
This sequence comes from Bacteroidota bacterium, assembly GCA_013376995.1. Lineage (GTDB taxonomy): Bacteria > Bacteroidota > Bacteroidia > Bacteroidales > UBA4417 > UBA4417. The sequence continues at coordinate 28,097 of JACAAZ010000015.1, forward strand.
TTAATTTATAGTCTTTAACCCTGTTTCACTGTATGTTTCATCCCATTATTCATACGCATAACGGCAGCTCCTGGTTTTCAGGGTTGATGATTTTCACGCTGCTTTTGGTCAATGGTGTATTCATCTTTAAAGGGTTGAAACAGAAAAGGCCACTTGATTCATTGCTTCTGATCACTGCTGCAGGAGTATTATTCTTCCTGATCGGGATCAGCCTTTTCCCTTTGTCCGGACAGAATATTCTTGAAGCAATTAAGCATGGAACGTCCACGCAGCTGGGAGAAAAATCAGTCATTGGTGGATTGCTTGGGCTGATAGCCAGGATGCTGGTCATTCTGATTCTTCGCGAACGGATGAAGCTGATTGATAACATTGCTGTTGTCTTCCTTATTGGATTGGGATTACAGAACCTTGGCTGTTTTATGGCAGGGTGCTGTTATGGAGAACTGTCATCCGGCATATGGACGGTTCAATATGGATCAGGCTCCCCGGCATTCATGTCACAGGTTCAATCCGGCATTCTTGAGCCCGGGGCGATGCATTCCCTTGCAATATATCCTGTTCAACTTTTCTTGTTGGTTGCTTGCTTGGTGGCTGCTTTCCTGGCGTGGAAGAGGCAGGATCAATGGAAAGCTCCAATGTCTGCATTTTTGTTCAGCATGATTTTATACCTCGTTGCACGTTTCACAGTTGAATTCTTCAGGGATCCGTCAACAAATCACGGCTCAGGAATGATCATCATGGGAATTAAGCAGATTCATTGGATACTACTTTCCCTGTTAGCCTTTTTTACTCTCCTGCTTATATGGAGGGAACGAAGTTGGAATGAAAGATTTTATTCAGAAGGCTCAGGAAACCGTATGCATTTGAAAATAGCATTAGGGATAATGCTTGTGCTTATCAATTGGTGGATGCGTGGCTTATTTGAATTTGCTGGAAGACTCGTAATTGATATTACTTTATTGAGTGCATTTATGGCAATGGCCTGGAATGTATTTAAGCATTTCACATTGCCTGCATACAGGGCAGCAACTGTCGTTTCGCTTTTCGGAGCCTGCCTGCTCATGAGCCAAAATTATATTCCGCAGAACAAGGAGGAAAAGACCACTTACACCGAAATCGGTGGCGGTATTCAATTTTCTAAATTTTATAATACCATTTCAACAAATCTCGGGCAGAGTTCCGGGTGTAGCGGCAACTATTATGCAACAGGAAACCCTCATGAGGTCAAGTACAACTCATTAATTGCAGGTGGTTCATGGTCAAAAACAGAAATCCTGGGATTGTACAAACGAGCTCATTACGGCTTAAATTTTTATGCCGGGAACGACTGGGAGAAAGGGATCGACACAAGTTACAACAAGTCTGTTCCAATATTTGGCGCAGAACCTTTTGTAGGATTCGACGGGCGCTGGGTTGGTTTTTCTGCAGGCCTTCACCTGGGTAATTTCCACTATGCGGATTTGCTCACCAAAAGTGACAATAGCAATGTTGGAAAGATTGTTGGCGATGTAAAAAACCAATATGTCTTTCCTTCATTATCATTCAGGGTTGGCCCGTACGACCTCTTTTACCTGGAAACCACTCTTGCTAATCATTTTCCATCCCCCTCGCCTGTTATGTTTTCAGGTGTTGCCTTGGGGACAGGTCTAGGAAAAACCGATGGCAGAACTATTAAACTAGGAAGTTCTACCGCAGGTTATTTTGCCCAGGCATATTATCCCATCAAGGAAAACTACTTTATCAATACATCCATTGGTTATAGAAACAAAGGACAATATGATGACAATGCCTCCCGGACCTTGATTTCTCTAGGGCTTTTATATCGGTTCAATTATAAGACGATTCAAAGAAAATATGTTAAGAAATCGGAACCCCAACCGATACCCTAGTCATAAAGGCCTGCTTCGATTAATTGAATATTTCCTATTGACTAAATTAAAAGATTGAAAGCTCAGTATGCCCAACATTCATATTCGGCCTTTTATATCAGGGGATGAAAACCAGATCTCAAAACTTATCCATGAAGTTTTTGATGAATTTGTAGCGCCAGGTTACAGCGCGGAAGGCAATTCCTTTTTCTATGATTTTATCACGCCTTCAGCAATAGCTATACGGCAACAGGAGCAAAACAATATACTTCTTGCCTTTCTAGCTAAAGAACTTGCCGGGATGATTGAAATGCGCGACAACAATCATGTATCACTGCTATTTACCCACAAAGATTACATGGGACAAGGGATTGCCCGGGAATTGCTGAACGATGCAATTTCCATTTGCCTGGCCAGGAATCCTGATGTTCAAACCATTTCTGTAAATGCTTCACCATATTCAATTCCTATTTACCAAAGACTCGGATTCGTCCCAATTGGGCTCCTTCAACAAAATAATGGGATCACATTCCTTCCGATGGAGATGAATCTCTATTAAATCCCTGATAACATCAGGTGGTGAATTTCAAGTAAGAGTGCCTGGGCCAGATTCATAGGGACGGGAGACAGGGGACAGGGGAAGGGGGAACAGGTAAAATGTGCCGGGTGCAAGGTTCCAATGGACGAAGGACGGGGGCTGGGTTCTAAAGTGCTGAAACCACTTGACTTTATATTTCTTCCCACACTTATTTATAGATTCTTCTAAATACGAACCTTCAACCAGGCTTCCAACTTCCTGCTTACCGCCAACCGCCTCCCGCTTCCTGCCTCCAGCCTTCCGCCTACTACAAACTGCTTCCTCCTTCCTACTTCTTACTTCCATCTCCCGGCTCCCGGCTCCCGGCTTCCAAATTCATGCCTCCCCGTTCTTACTTCCCCCTCCCCGCCAAACCTGCCATAATAATGTCTACCTTTGCCGCCCCTTTAAGAGAGAGGTAACTCAATAATTATTAGGAAGATAAAAAATAAAAAATGATCATAGTCTCTGATTTGGCAGTACAGTTTGGGAAACGGGTGTTATTCCAGGATGTAAATATGAAATTCGCAAATGGCAACTGTTATGGTATTATTGGAGCCAACGGTGCAGGGAAATCCACCTTCCTGAAAGTCCTGACCGGTGAAGTTGACTCAACACGTGGCGCAGTCACCCTGGGCCATGGTGAAAGGCTTTCTGTACTGAAACAGGATCACTCTGCATTTGATGAATACACGGTCCTGAATACTGTCCTGATGGGCTATGAAGCCCTCTGGAACATAATGCTTGAAAAGGATACCTTGTATGCAAAAGCTGATTTTTCAGATGCTGATGGCATCAAAGTTTCAGAATTGGAAGAGAAGTTTTCACATATGGATGGCTGGAATGCTGAAAGTGATGCTGCCAACCTCCTATCTGGTCTGGGTATAGCTGAAGAATTCCATCATCGGCAGATGAATGAGCTGAGTGGCAAGGAAAAAGTGAAGGTGCTGCTTGCCCAGGCGTTGTTTGGACAACCGGACAACCTATTACTGGATGAGCCAACCAATGACCTTGACCTGGAAACGGTTATGTGGCTTGAAGAGTATCTTGTAAATTTTGAGCATACCATTCTCGTCGTTTCCCACGATAGGCACTTCCTGGATTCCATTTCCACCCATATTGTTGATATTGACCATAACCGCATGCAACTGATGGCCGGGAACTATAGTTTCTGGTACCAGTCTAGCCAGTTGGCGCTTTCGCTCCAGCAGATGCAGAATAAGAAAATTGAGGATCGAAGAAAGGATTTGCAGGAGTTCATCGCCCGTTTCAGCGCAAATGCCTCTAAGTCAAAGCAAGCTACCAGCAGGAAAAAGGTATTGGAAAAACTCAATGTGGATGAGATTGCACCTTCAACCCGTAAATACCCGGGCATCATATTCACTCCTGAACGAGAGCCGGGCAACAATATACTGGAAGTGAAAGGCCTGAAGAAGACCCTGGATGGCACGCTCCTCTTTAAAAAAGTGGATTTTACGGTAGATAAAGATGATAAGATCGTATTCCTTTCGCGCGATTCACGGGCTATGACGGCTCTTTTCAATATCATTACCGGGAATGATGAACCCGACAAAGGCTCTTATCAATGGGGTGTTACCATTACCCATGCTTACCTGCCACTTGAAAATGCGGGTTTCTTTGAAAAAGAGATGACTCTGCTTGACTGGCTGGGACAATATTCATCCGATACTCATGAGAATTTTTTGAGGGGATATCTCGGGAAGATGCTGTTTTCGGGAGAAGAGGTATTTAAGAAGACGTCAGTATTATCAGGAGGTGAAAAGATCCGATGCATGATCTCCAGGATGATGCTTCGCAATGCCAATGCTATGGTGCTGGATTCCCCTACGAACCACCTTGATCTTGAATCTATCCAGGCTTTCAACAATTCCCTGATGACATTTAAAGGCAATGTCCTGATGTCGTCTCATGACCATGAATTTATCGAGACTGTTTGCAACCGCGTCATCGAATTAACTCCCAAGGGCATTATCGACAAGAAGATGGAGTATGATGATTATATTTCGGATACAAGGATCAAGGAGCAGCGGGATGCGATGTATAGTTTATAGTCATACAATGGTCATTCAGTGGTCATTCAGTGGTCATTCAGTGGTCATTCAGTAGTCATTAAGTGGTCATTCAGTGGTTATTCAGTGGTCATTCAGTGGTCATTCAGTGGTCATATTTGGTATACTTTAGTTATTCGATAGGCATAAGCTAAGCGCATGTAATTCACGCGTAGGGCAAGGCGTAAAAAAAAGATTCCAACGACCTCAATGCTAGCTTTCCTCCAATAATCAATTCCTAAATTTTCTCCCCAACTTATATTTTTTTACTTTTTACTTTTGTTTTTTATCTTTTGTCTTCTCATCTCCCCTCTCTCACCCTCTCGCCCTCCCAGCATCCTCCCTATTGCATATTCCCGCCAACTCCTTACATTTGCATATTCCTCAAACCTTTAACCTAACCAGATAACCATGAAAAAAGTCGTTTTGTTTGCTTTCTCTGTATTACTAGCCTTTTCTGCTTTCAGCCAGAAGGGTGTTTTTGATAACGCATTCTATATCAAGGCTGGATATGCATTCCCCGGAGGTAATTTGAAAGATATGGAGGTAGTGACTGCTGGTGCTCAATTTGAAGTTGGGACCATCTTTTATATCAATGCTCTCAAACTCCCTGAAAATATGAAACTTGGTATAGATGCCACTTATATAAGCATCAGTGGCTATGCCAACAGGAAACAGGCGATGAACGAAAATAAAACTGACAGCTATTTCCGCGCAGGTGCTAAGATTGGACCTTGTTTCTCATACAATTTTGCCGGAAACTGGATTGGTGATGTTTTTGTGAAATTGTATCCTCATAGCTTCATTATGGGTGAACATAAGTACAATGAATACTCAGCTGCAAACCAAACCAAATTAGGCGCTTCTATGGGATTGAACATTCGCTATAAAGCCTTGGTTGTGGGATATGAGTTTATTTCCGGCAAGTATGATTTTACCCATCCTGAATCAGCAGGTGATATGATACTCGATAAAAATGTAAGTATTAAAATTCCAACAAGCATTCTGTCAATCGGTGTAAAATTCTAATCTTTGATAAACTTGCAAGATATTCAGAACCGGCAATTTACAATGCCGGTTTTTTTGTGTCAATATGTCTTTATTTCTGGAATCTCCACTAATGAGCCTTTCTATTGTGTACTATGTGCCTACTGTGTTTCCGTAATTTTCAAATGAACGAATGGAACGCTGATCCCACGGAAGAAACGCTGAAAAAAGCGGATAATGGAGGATATAAGAACGTGGATACATTTGATGAGCAAAACTGCTACCGTTGAACAATCAACCCTTTAACGCTGAACTCTTCTAACACCACGCCTGAGGAAGCCTAACGCTAAACCCTTTTAACCACTCAAATAAACACAGCTTACTTGTTAGCCAAATAAGCTCTCATCGGCTCCCAGTAGAACTCTTTCCATCCACTTTTGAGATCTTCCACTTTATGCTCAGGGATGCCGGACTGGTTGAAGCTAAGCCTGGTTTTACCTTCCTTTTCTTCGAACAGGAATGTACAGATACTGAAATGATCGTCTGGCCAACCCTCCTCGGCAAAGTGCCATGCCTGGACTATCTTCTTATTCTCTGCCAGTTCAATATTGTATCCGTGGCAATAGCCATCAAAAACGTTGAACTTTCCGTTTACTTTTTTGCTCATGCTTGCTTTTGATCCTGTAAATTCAGAATGTTTTTTTGAATCCATGATCAACTCATAAATGGTTTCTGGCCTGGCATTCAGGGTAACAGATTGCTTAATGGATTTCGTTTTCATTTTTTTTGTTTTTGGTGGACTTTAAATAGGGAATACACGATTGCTAAAGCTCATCTTTATACTTGATTTTAAAGCAATATGTTGTAATAAAAAGAGAGTAAATGGGAATTATGAAATTTTGGCATTGGTAAAAAAACAATCCATAAAGCTTATTGTTGATTTATTATGTATCTTCCTGAATATTAGCGATACATGAAACACATTCTTGATCAAAAACCTGGGCCAATAGCAATGCTTTTACTAAAGAAAAAAGTCATCATGAACACACAACCCGTAATTGTCGAGCGGCATTATGCTTCTCCACTTATTAAAGTCTGGCAAGCAATTACAGACATTGAAAAGCTCAGGCAATGGTACTTTGATCTTGAGGATTTCCAGGCGAGGGTTGGATTTGAATTCCAGTTTTACGGGGGTAAAGATGAGAGCAACCCATATCTTCATAAATGCCGGATCATAGAAGTTATAACTGAAGCTAAACTTTCCTATTCATGGCGATATGAGAACTTCCCCGGCAATTCCCTTGTTACATTCCAACTCCTGGAACAAGATGAGGGCACCTTATTGCGCCTTACTCATACGGGGATAGAAACGTTCGGTTCCAATCCCGATTTTGCCAAGGAAGAATTCACCTTAGGCTGGACCATGTTCCTGAATGATGCGCTGGGGGAGTTTTTAAATACTCAGTAATTCAGTATCTTATTGAGACTCTTTATTTCTTTTCAGAATAAGCAATAATTAATTTCCTGGTTGCTGCGGAATGGAGGTGTAAAGGAACGTCGGCTTTTCCCTTTTCCTGGAGCCTTGTTCATAAGCATAAGCAATGGATAAGAGATCAGCTTCTTTCCATGCACCTGATATGAATGAAAAACCCACCGGTAAGCTATGTACCTTGCCCATTGGGACAGTAATATGAGGATACCCTGCCATTGCTGCCGGAGTGCAAAAGTAAAAACCTGTATCGTAATCACCATTGACCAGGTCGATGCAGCAGGGAGGGCCAATACTGGTTCCAGCAATTGCATCGAGTTGGTATTTCCTCAACACCCCATCTATAATTTCTCTTGAAGTTAGCGTTTTTGCCAACGCAGTTTGGTATTCGGCCGATGTCAGATCTCCTTTCGCCTCGCAGGATTCAAGAATTTCCTGCTTGAAATAAGGCATGGTTTTAGTCTCATTCTGTTTATTAAATGAAATTACCTCGGCAAGAGATTTAATATTTCCGCCAGCCTGCTTCAAATACGCGTTAACTCCATTTTTGAATTCATATTCCAAAATGAGAAGTTCTGCATCTGCGAAGTCATTCATAAGTTTCATCATTTCGATCTCAATAATGATGGCTCCTTGTTTTCGAAGTTCCTCAAGTGCTTTACTATAAAGATCGACCACCCTGGAATTACCGGAAAAAAAACTCTTTTCAGCACCAATCCGTTTGCCCTTTAAAGAAGATGCATCCAGGAACTTCGTATAGTCTTCCTGAGCCTTCCCAATCCCTGCCTTTGTTGCTTCATCCTGCAAGTCGGGGCCGGTTAGAGCTCCCAGCAAAATGGCAAGGTCCCTGACCGTCCTCGCCATGGGGCCTGCCGTATCCTGAGTGCTGGATATTGGGATGATCCCGCTTCGGCTCAGTAGTCCTACCGTGGGTTTCATACCTACGATCCCACAATACGAAGAAGGGGCAATTACGGAACCATCCGTTTCTGTACCAATGGCCACTGCACATAAGTTAGCAGCTACTGCTACTGCAGACCCTGAGCTGGAACCGCTGGGGCTGCGATCCAGCACATAGGGATTGCGGGTTTGTCCGCCCCGGCTGCTCCATCCACTGGCAGAATGGGTGGAGCGGAAGTTAGCCCATTCACTGAGGTTGGTTTTTCCAAGCAACACGGCTCCTGCTTCCCTAAGTCGTTCGATAATAAAGGCATCCTTGGTAATCTTGCTCCCTACAAGTGCAAGAGATCCGGCCGTGGTCATCATTTTGTCGGCCGTTGAAATATTATCCTTGATCAGAACAGGGATTCCATGAAGCGGCCCACGGATTTTCCCATTCTTGCGTTCCTTATCCATAGCATCTGCATTGGCAAGCGCATCAGGATTCAGTTCTATGATGGCATTCAGCTTTGGGCCGGCCTTATCAATCTCCTGAATTCTGTCGAGGTACATTTGAGTGATTTTCCGGGAGCTGAGTTCACCACTTGTCATCCTTTGCTGGAGTTGCTCTATAGTGATTTCGTCCAGGTCAAAGGGTACCGGCACGTAAGGCTCTAAAGGGCTGTCATCCTTGCGACTGACTATCCTAGTACAGGCTGCTATGCCCAGAGCAGCGACACCTATGCTACCTTTATTCAGAAAGTTTCTTCTATCCATTTGCCGTTAATTTTATTAAAGATAATAATGTTTTGAAAATGATAGTTGTGAGGATGGAGAGATGGGCGGATGGGGAATGAATGATTGATAAAAATTATTTCTTATTTCCCTTAATTCCCGTTTTCCAAAATCTTAAAAAATCCTGTGCGATCAAGAAGGAAGGATACGGAAATTCAGTAAGCTATTTGTATCTTCACAGCGCAGTTTAAGCAAACAAATGAGACCCCTCGCCAATCTTCTCTGGCTGCTCTTTGGCGGCATTTTCATAGCCCTGGAGTATATAATTGCCAGCATCCCGCTATTCCTTTCTATCATTGGAATTCCCCTCGGAATTCAATGTATTAAGCTGGCTTCCCTTGCCCTTTGGCCTTTTGGCAGCGAAGTCAGGTCAACAAATAAGTCCTCGGGCTGTATTTCAACCTTTCTAAATATTATCTGGATTTTCATAGGAGGCATCTGGATATGCCTCACTCACCTGCTCTTTGGAATAGTGTTTTGCCTTACGATCATTGGAATTCCTTTCGGCCGTCAGCATTTTAAATTAGCTGCCCTTGCCCTCGCTCCCTTTGGGAAAGAAATTATAAGCAAATAACTCTTTAGTTTTATCCGTACCGTATCAGAGCATCTGTGTCCTCCGCATTCCATTTTCCAAACCCGAATTCGAACAAACCACCCTTTTTTTCCATTATCTTGCAGTGAATTTTTACTTCTAACCTATGCCCTGGAAAAAACGCTGGTTCCAACTTACCATATTATTGATCCTTGCCTTTATCTGGGGAAGTTCATTTATCCTGATGAAAATCGGGCTCAAGAGCTTCAGCAGTGAACAGGCCGGTGCCCTTCGTATTCTGATCGCATCATTGGTATTGCTGCCGATTTCACTTAAGCAAATCAGTAACCTCAAGAAGAAAGATCTTCCAAGTTTGCTGATCGCAGGATTTATCGGGAGTTTCTTCCCGGCCTTCCTTTTTATGAAAGCAGAAACCCGCATCGATAGTGCTGTCGCAGGGATGCTCAATTCACTTACCCCGGTTTTTACCCTGCTTGTCGGACTGCTTTTTCACCGAACAGGATTCAGATGGCTACAGGTGCTGGGATTATCAATTGGCCTGACAGGGGCCACAGGCTTGATCCTTGCTGGCGATGGCTTCCACCTGGGAGGATTTAACAGCTATGCCCTCTATATTGTGCTGGCAACCTGTTTCTATGCCATCAGTATCAACCAGATCAAGGCCAAGCTCCCACATCTTACGGGTGTCCAGGTAACTTCCCTATCCTTTATGTTTATTGGACCTGTGGCATTGATTTACCTCCTCACGACAAATTTTACCCATGTTGCAACCGATCCGCAATGGCCCATCCATCTCCTTGCATTGGCAACCCTTGCCATCCTTGGCACAGCGATGGCCATGCTCCTGATGAACAGCCTGATCCGATACTCTTCCGCTGTTGCAGCATCATCAGTTACCTATATCATTCCCATATTCGCTATTCTTTGGGGTGTGCTTGACGGGGAGAAAATCACTTTCCATCACCTGGGCTGCATGTGCCTGATCCTCACCGGTGTTTACCTGATCAACTGGAAAAGAAAAGTACAAGCTAAAAGTACCTGAGTGTTGAGATTTCTAAATTCAATTAATTCTACCCTGACAGAACGACTATGAATCTACCTGGGATTAAGAGGACGCTGATCTCACTGAAAAGCGCTGATTTTTTTATGATTAGTCAAACTGATAGTTCTCAACTAAGTAGAACTTTTTTGCATTTTGAAATTTGCTATTTGAATTTTGCTATAAAATGGAACCCTACTTATCCTCATTGAAAATCTTATCACTCAGTCCTGTATTCACCTTATAATTGGCATAGGTGATCATCACCTTACCCTTACCTTTCTCTTTGGCCTTGGCATTCTTATCAGGCTTTGGAATTTCGCCATTGAAATTCTTCGGCATATTCATATCCTTCATATCAAAAACCACATTCAAGCGCTGTGGTAGGTCAAAAGGCAGGTTATTGTATTCAATTTCAACCTGGAAAGTGCCGCCCGACTTTGTATTCATCTCCATTTTGCGGATCTCCATTTTCTTTTCATCAATCCAAAATGTAGTCAGAATCACGTCATTACCGGCATCGTTGGGAATGGTCTTTACAACATCAACAATCGTATTCCCCAACTTTTCAGTTCTAACAAATACAGCAGTATAGTTTTTCCCTATAAATGCATGGGGATCAAAGCTGGCGGTACGCTTCGGCAATAAAGCAAAACCTTTTGTCTCTACATGTATCTTATCGGGATATTTATAATACAGCTTTGCTTTCTTCACCGGCATATTCAAAAACCAGACATCCACGACTATTGTAGCATCAACAGTGTAATCTTTAACAGCAATATACTTCCGCTTAAGTGAATTAAGTATTGCATCTGGATTTTTTACCTGGCAGAACCCGGATAACTGCAAGAAAAGAAAGAGGTATAATAATGTCTTTTTCATCATGATCAGGTGAGAATATCTTTCCTGTTGAAGATCCATAATGCCAACGTAAAAAAGACGGCTACATGGCCAAGGCAGACCAGGATGGATGTACTTATCTGGGCCCAATCCAGTTGATAATCAAAGAAGAGCGTCCAGGAACTCATGTAGGTCGTGAAAAGGAACTTACGAATGACTTCAAATGCCGCCAGGTTAAGGTTGGTAATGATGGTAAAGCTTATCACAATAGCCATGGTTCCAATAATGGGGCCTATTGAATTATTGGTCAGGGTGGAAAACAGGAAAGCCAGTGATGCAACCACCGACATAGCCAGGAATGCAAATCCAAAAGCCATCAAAAACCTGGGCAGCACTTCGCTTTCCGGGAAGATGGTTAGTTGGGATCGAAAAACAATCAGGTCCCCTGTTCCAAAGATCAGAGAGCTTACTCCAAGACTTAATAACATTAAGAACAACACCAACAACAGGGTATATTCAATCGAAGCAATATACTTTGCAATCACAAATGCAGCCCGGGATGCGGGCCTTGTCAGCATGATGCGGAGCGTGCCCGAATGAGCTTCCCCTGCAATGCTGTCACCAGCGACAAATGTCACCAGGAATGGCATGAGCACCCATAGAGTATTCATTAACATAAAGCTGATAAAATACCCGTTAAGCAAATTCCCCTGGATTACGAAGGCATCTTTCAGGTTCTGCATGATCATGTCCAGCAATGTTTTTCCCTCCAGCCACATAGCAAACTGAAGTACAGATACCAGAACCAAAAGTGCCAGGAAACCTATATAGCTTCTTTTCCTGCGAAAGACCTTATTTAGTTCTATGGTAATGAGGGAGAGCATTGTGGTCGATGGTGTTATAAGTTATTGGGAATTAGTTATATGCTATTGGTTATTAGGGATTAGTTTCTGGTTATAAGTTATTGGTTATTGGGTTAATGAGTATTTCTGCTTTTGTTTAGGTTAGTATTATGAGAGTAAATTATAAATGGCATCAGGTATTATCAAGGAAGTATTGTTCCAGGGAATTGATGGGTGTGATGGAATAGACACTAAACCCGGCATCCACCAGGGATTTATTAATTGCAGGAGCTTCTGCCTTACTTGCTTTTAAGACCAGGTGATTTTCACTTTCGAGCCATACATCAGATTTGATGTACTGCTTTTCCAGCAGTTCCAACGCCTTCGCAGCATCAGAAATCTCGATCCTCAGGTCCAGCTTGGCAGCATCCAGCAATTCATGAACATTTCCTTCCACCACTTTTTCTCCTTTGTTGATGATGATCATCCGGTTGGCCATCAGCTCGATCTCTTTCAGGATGTGAGAAGATATTAATATTGTTTTACCATATTCCTGGTTCAGCCGTAGGATAATCTCGCGCATATCCTTCATACCTCTCGGATCAAGTCCGTTAGCAGGTTCGTCCAGTATCAGCAATTCAGGATCATGGACGATTGCCTGTGCAATCCCGAGTCGTTGTTTCATCCCGTGTGAAAAGGTCTTGACAGGACTTCCAGATCTGTTTTCAAGCCCGGTCAGTGAGAGGGCATTCATGATCTCCTTTTTACCAACCCTTTTCCCTGAAAGTTTTCCAAGAATTTCCAGGTTTTTGTAAGCACTCATATATTCGTAAAAGCGCGGTTCTTCAACCAATGCGCCAATATCAGTCAAGATCCGCTTGCGATTTTTTACCAGAGGCAGCCTGAAAATATTGATTAACCCAGAATCAGGACGGATCAGGGAGAGTATCATTCGGATGGTCGTACTCTTACCTGCCCCATTAGGCCCAAGGAAGCCAAAAATATCCCCTTTCATAACCATGAAATCCAACCCATTAACTGCCTGGATCCCGCCATATTTTTTGCGGAGGGCTTTGATTTCTATGAAAATTTCGTCATTCAATAGGGTGAGGGTTTGGTTGTTACGCAACTCTAGTGGGGATAACTGCAAAGATAGCTCTTTCCTCTTAGTCAGCGGGTGACTTGCTAAGCGGGAAGTTCCAGCGCAGTCACCCGCTGACTTGCCAAGCGGGAAGCTCCAGCGCAGTCACCCGCTGACTTGCTAAGCGGGAAGTTCCAGCGCAGTCACCCGCTGACTTGCCAAAGGGAAGCTCCAGCGCAGTCACCCGCTGACTTGCTAAGCGGGAAGCTCCAGCGCAGTCACCCGCTGACTTGCCAAAGGGAAGCTCCAGCGCAGTCACCCGCTGACTTGCCAAAGGAAAGCTCCAGCGCAGTCACCCGTTGACTTGCTAAGGGGGAAGCTCCAGTGCAGTCACCCGCTGACTAAAAAGGTCCCGGTTTCCTGGTACCTGGAGGCAACCTCCACATGAACGTTCCCGGCATTCCGTTTGAATAGATCGTAAACGATTTCCGGCCTGTTATTGTTTTGCGAAAGATGCGAAAGCAAAAGGTGGCTTATTTTAGGAGATTTAAAAGAAAGGAAAATTTGCAGGGCCTGGCGGTTTGACAAATGTCCGTTCTCCCCTTTTATACGCCTTTTGAGGTGAACAGGATAATTACCGGTTTCGAGCATCAGCTCATCGTAATTTGCTTCCAGGAAAGCGGCATCGCAGAGTTTGAAATACCTCGTAACATGTTCGCATGCACTTCCAATATCCGTCATCACACCAACTGTTAAACCTCCTCCTGAAACGACAAAACTATGTGGATCCATTGCATCATGCCGCTTTGGAAAAGCTTTAACTGTCAACTCGCCAACACTAACAGGCTCATGTGCTTTAAAACGATTCAACAGGTGAGGAAAAATCCGCAGGTAGCTATTTTCATGGGTAGCCTGAGTGATAAAGACAGGGACTTGATACTTCTTGGAAAGAACTTCTACTCCCCTGGTATGGTCCGTATGTTCATGAGAAATAAAAATGGCTTTAACTCTTTCAATTTCCAGGCCCATCCGAGCCATCCTTCTCTCCGTTTCCCGACAAGATATACCCGCATCAATCAGAACTGCATCCCGGTCATTGCCAATATAGTAGCAATTACCGTTGCTTCCTGAGTTTATGGAGGCTATCTGAAGAGACATGAGTAAATGTTTAATACAAATATCGATGTATTCTCACTTGAAAACCATCAAATGATTGATATGTTCTCAATATTGTAACATCTATTTCAATGTGATGCCTGGTTAAAGGCATATCTCCCAAGTATTTATCAGGACGCTTATTTCGCAGATCCGCCTATGGCTAACGCTGATTTATATCGTGTACCAATGGGAGTATCCTCCATAATTACTAACCAATTTCCAATAGCTAATAACCAATAACGAATAACTAATCCCCAAATATAGCCCCCTAAATCCATTATCGGAATTATCGTAATTTAGCAACCCACTCAAACAGAAAACACAGATTCATTTAAGAGCAAATGGTATTCCGAATCCTTCTTAAAACTCTAAAATTCCTACTTAAAACGGTTGGAATTTTCTTCGGAATTCTGCTCCTGATTGTAGCCTTCAACTATCTGGTTACAGAACGATACATCTTCCCAAATCCAAAGCCTTTTTCAGGTTCATACTGGTATAATCCTTACCAGGATTTGAAAGAGACGGACTGGCGATTGACAAATCTTCACATGCATTCAAGAGCCTGGGGGGGCATCACAAATGGCAGTGATAATAATGAAAATAAGATTTGGGAAGTATACCAGAATCTGGGTTATGAAAGCATTGGTATCAGCAATTACCAAAGCATCAATAAGTTAAACTCCCATGAACCTTATTATATTCCCGTTTATGAACATGGGTATGGCCTGTTTAAGAATCACCAATTGGTAATAGGGGCCCGGAAAGTTCTTTGGTATGATCTTCCTTTCGGACAGAATATTCATCACAAGCAATATATCCTGAATCGCCTGCATAAAACGGCTGATATGATCTCAATCAATCATCCTGCCTTTTTCAAGGGATATTCACCTGAAGACTTCAAATATCTAACAGGATATGAACTTCTGGAAGTATTGAATGGCTACAGGAATTCCTTCGCCCACTGGGATTCGGCACTCTCGGCAGGTAAGCCTGCTTTCCTCATGGCTGATGACGACATGCACGATGTTTCCGATGCTACTGAACCCTCACGAAGGCTCATGATGGTAAATTCACCAGATAACAGTCGTAAGAACATTTGCGCATCGCTCCTAGCCGGAAGGACTATCGGAATTGAGATTATCATGCCCGATAGTGAAACTTTTGGTAGCAAGTCAATTCGCCTGTCAAACCTGCCGAAAATAAAGAAATTCAGGATTGCAGGCGACACCCTGGAACTTGAACTTAACAGGACAGCCATGGACATCAAGTTTTACGGTCAGAATGGAAAGCAATTATGGAGTAAGGGCCGGATTTCAAGGGCAAAGTATATCTTAAGACCTGCCGACACTTACATTCGGACAGAAATTATCTATTCTTCTACTTCAAACTGGAATGGCATAACTTACTATTTAAACCCGGTAGTAAGATCAGCGGATGGCAAGAAACCCTTGATGGAAGCAGCTATTGTTGATCAACGTAGCACCTGGACTTACAGGATAGTCGGTTTCGCTACTGTTATCTTCATCCTGCTGAACATCCTATATCTGCGCAAAAGAACCAGGCGAGCCTCAAGGTCTTAATACCCAGAACCGGTGTATGTGCCGGATTGCCCAAGTGGTACAATCTTACCATAAAACAACAGCCGCCCTGATGTGTTCCCGCTTAGAGTAGCTGTAGCATATCCTGAGGCTTCAACATCAAGAAAGATAGTGTAAATGCCGTTTGGGCTGAGGACATTTAGCTTAATTGAGTTCGTTTTTCTCTTCTCAAAGGAATTCATGACCCACCCACTAAGCGTTCCCCTTGCTGTAATTCCACCGACACCATTCAGTCCCATCCTTGAATTATTCCCGGTTTGAATTACGGCATTTGAAGAATCGACAGATATGAAATTAAGGTTCGAAGGAACTGATATTCTATCTCCTTTCCCATTTCCCAGCCAATCTGCTTCTATTACAAATTGCCTGGATGCAAGTATTCCTGTAGTTTTTTGAAAATTCGCCTCAATTTCAGCCTTTCTTCTCTCTTTCTTAGAAGGTTGCTGATTACTATTTGCTTCCTGTGCAAACAATCCTGTTGTAAGAAGTATTGTTGCAATGATTAAACCTGGTGTTTTCATAATCAGAAAAATTAAAACCGGGAACTTGCATCAAATTCTATACCGGGGCAAGGTGTACAGCGAGTCTATTTCTTTGATTTTAAGAATATTTAGAAATCACGGGTATGAACGCCAGGACAAGCCCTGGACCCATTTTCCACCCCAATGGGCAGGGTATTGAACCCTCCGTCACGTCTTTGACGCGACGGGATTGTTCAACATCTGTTTTCAATGCACTTCGTTTTTGAAAACAGTGTTTCACGAATAAAGACTGTTACAAATGTAATCGGCTTTTTACGATTTTAGCTGGAAATAAACTCACATCCAGAATGATTTTATGAATATCTGGTAGAATAATTTTAAAGTCAAAGAATAATTAAATCTGAAATTCCCCCGAAATATCTTTCCAATTAAATCTTATTCAAATGATAGTGTTTCTGGGCTATTGAGAGGAAAAGCACCAAGGCAACAATATTCAACACGCTAAATAATAAAAAGGTATTACTGAGACCCGCATTCCCGGCAAGAAATCCTGTCAGCATCATGCCAATTCCAATCCCTAAATCAAGAGCTGTAAAAAGAGTAGAATTGGCAGCGCCTCGTCTATGAGGTTTCACCATATTGTTAGCCATTGTTTGTAATGTAGGTGAGATTATTCCACTACCCATACCCAATAAGAAAGCTGAAAGAAGAAATAAAAGATGTTGATGAATGAGTGCCAAGATAATGAAACCAATGAATAATGAGATCAGTGATATCACAGCTAGTAACACTGGCCCTTTCCGATCGAAGATCTTGCCAGATGTCAATCGTGCTGCAGCAATACCTGTTGCATAAACCAGGAAAAACAGCCCGGCATTTCCTTCCCCGGTCTCCTTAACATAAAGGGAAATGAATGAAACAAGCCCTCCGTAACTTATCATGTTTATCAATAATACCAAGGCCACAGGCAAAGTTGTGATCTCGATAAGGTTCCTGAAAGAAAAAGTGGATTTATGCTTAATCCCCGGAACTTTAATCATTGTTGCGATTAAGAATCCGGCAAAACCAATTACCACAGATGCAATAAATAGCTGCTGATAAGTGCCGTTGGCGATCAACCATAGTCCAATCATTGGTCCAATTGCCATTGGGATGGTTCCTGAAAGCCCAAAGTATCCCAGCCCTTCACCCCTTCGTTCCATTGGCACCAGGTCGACAGCAATTGTATTCCCTGAAGTTGTTGTTACCCCCCATAACAAGCCATGTAGAAATCTCAACATTATCATTCCCATTACAGTGATTGCCAATTCATAGCCTGCAAACATCAAGGCAAATAACAAAACAGATATAAGGTAAATCCATTTCCTGCCATACATATCGATCATAAACCCTGTTACCGGACGAATCAGAAGCGCGGCTATAGTGTAAGCAGCCAGGGCAATCCCGGTATTAGTTGTGCTGGTTTTAAGATTACTGATAATGTAAAGTGGAAGAGTTGGGAGAAGAAGATAAAATGCAGTAAATATGAGCAATGTTGCCAGGAAGATGGAAATAAAACTACGCGTCCAGATTTTAGTTGGATGAGAATTCATCAGGATTTCAATTTGCTCCAAAAGTAACTAGATTCAGGCATTTTTGTATTTTCGTTGCAGATGGTAACAACCTTATCAGCTAACTAACAAATATTACGGTTAAGTGTTAGTATACATAGTTAAAACTCTGGATGTTTAATTAATTGAATTTTCAGGATCAATTTTCTACGTTTTGAAGTGAGTTTCTGATCCGGCAAAGATTAATTATATATTCCAGTATCGTTTCAACAGGGGCTATCTTATACAAATAATTTAATCCGTAAAACCTATGAAAAATTTTACCCTAATCATTTGTTTGCTCTTCCTTTCAGCCTTTACAGTAAAGGCGCAGAAGAAGGTTTATACGATCCGCAAGAGCCTGGTAAAATTTGTATCTGAGGCCCCTCTTGAAGTCATTAAAGCTTCGAGCAGTCAACTAAAAGGATATCTCGACCCTGATAAGCGCTTATTCACGTTTATCATACCCAGTACTTCTTTTGTAGGATTCAATAGCCCTTTACAGCAAATCCACTTTTACGAAAATTACATGGAAGCTCAGAAGTATCCTGAGTCAAAATTTGTAGGAAAAATTATTGAACAGGTTGATTTTAATACAGATGGGGACTACCAGGTGCGGGCGAAGGGAATCCTCTCTATTCATGGGGTTGACCAGGAACGGATAATTAAGGTCAGAATCCGCATAAACAAAGGAATCCTTAATGCAACTTCCGATTTTTCAATCCTTTTACAGGAATATAATATTACAATCCCGAAAGTAGTTTATCAGAAAATTGCAGAAGAGATATTTATCAACGTAAACCTGGAAATGAACCGAAAATAATGAGGCTTAAAAGGAAAAGAAAAAATCAGCGAATTCTTCCTTTTCTGAAGGCTCTTCTTTGTTTATTCATATCAGCTTCATCGTTTGCGCAATCTCCTGTCTTCAGGCCACTTCAGCTTCCCGAAGCACTGCACAATACCACATTCAATTGCATGTACCAGGATAATAAAGGTGTTCTCTGGCTGGGGACAGGCAAAGGTCTTTATAAGTTTAACGGAAAAGAATACCAGTTAATTCCTGTCAGGAGCAATGCACGTCAAATTCAGGCAAGTGCCCTATATATGGATGCAACCAGCAAATTATGGGTTGGGACCAAGAAAGGCGAAATCTATTGGTTGATTTCCGATAGCCTAACTGCTTTCCAGCCCAAAGAAGGGCTTCCTAAAAAAGCTATAACTGGATTTGCATCTGATGGTAGAGGAAATTTCTGGCTTTCAACCTATGGAGAAGGCCTATATTATTTCAATGGCCGGTATATGTATAATCTGAACTCCGACGACGGCCTGAGTGATGACTATTGCTATACAATAGTGCCCGATAACCTAGGAAGAATATGGGCCGCAACAGATGAGGGCATTTCTGTTTGTTTTGCAACTGAGAAGTTTAAAAAGGTCGAAAAGATCACAACGGAACAAGGCCTTCCTGATAATATTGTTCTATCACTGCTATCTTCTGGTAATGGAGTCATGTGGGTAGGAATGCAGGATGGTGGTGTTTGCTCAGTTAATACCAACAACTTGAAAACGAAGATTCCGGCAGCTTCTGTTAACTGGAAATATGGTCCGGTTAAGGATATGATGATCTTCAACGATTTACTTTGGGTAACATCTGATAAAAATGGTGTTTTAGAGTTGGATCCGGCAACAAACAGGCCGATGGTAAGTTATCATTCGGCAGATAATTTTGAGTTCCCTAAAGTGACAGGCCTCTTGGGCGATAACCAGGGAAATACCTGGATATCTACCAATAACGACCTGATATTATCCACCGGCCCGGGATTCAAACAATTGAAATCGCTGGGGAAAATGAACCTGGGAGGTATTCAGAGTATCTTGCAGGACCACCTTGGGAACTTATGGTACAGCACTGAAGGAAACTTGATCAGGTTTACTCCTGGGTCGCCGGAATTGCTTCCCAGGAAGATACAGATTCCGTTATTGAGTCATACCCATATCATCAGTTTATATGAGGACACCATGGGGTATATATGGGCCGGTACTTTTGGGAACGGTTTGCTCAGAGTAAATCCTGTAACAGGTAAAGCCAGGCTAATAAATGAAAAAGGTGGATTGACAAATGGAAATATTCTGGCTATCACTGGTAAAGGAAATGATATCTGGCTTGCAACCCTGGGAGGAGCATACCATTGCCTTTTAGGTGAAGATGCCAGGACTGATGCAGCTATCTTGAAGTTTGAAAATTTCAACCAGCAGAATGGGCCTGGTAATAATTATATATACTCAGTATTCATTGATTCGAAGAGAAGGGTATGGTTTGGTACGGATGGAAAAGGAATTTCTGTGCTTGAAAACGGCCAATTCAGAAGCTATGGTGAAAGCAATGGGTTAAGAAGCAAAGTAGTGTATTCGATCACCGAAGATCAGGATGGAAAGATATGGTTTACTACCTCCAATGCAGGTGTTTATAGTTTTGATGGAAAAGCGTTCAGGAATTATACCACTGCCAATGGACTTAGTGACAACCAGATCAGCTGCATAGCTTCTGACCGGCAGCATCATGTATTATTTGCCAATAACCATGGCGTTGATATCCTGGATATCAGGAATGGTTCTTTTACCTATTATGGGCCAGAACTTGGGATAGAAGGTATTGACCCGGATTTAAATGTGATCTCGGGCAACAATACAGAATTATTTTGGATTGGAACACGCACAGGGATTATTAGGGTTGAAATCCCGCGAAATTCCCCTCCTTTAAACCCAGCACTGCAATTAAACCGGGTTTCAGTGTTTTTGGGCACTGAGAATTATATTGATCGCCACGAATTTGCCTACAATCAGAATCATCTTTCATTTTTTTACAATGCAGCATGGTATGCTTCACCAGATTTAGTAACATACCAGATCAAACTGGAGGGATATGACCTGGATTGGAATAATACTCGGGACAATCTTGCCACGTACTCAAATTTACCTGCAGGAGAATACAATTTTATAGTCAGGGCAGCATTGAAAGGCAATTTCTCAAACGCAGTTTCCGTATCCTATTCATTCCAGATTCTAAAGCCTTACTGGAAGACGTGGTGGTTCATTTCCACATCAATAATTGTCTTTGTTTTCATTGTGCTTCTGCTAGTTAGAATGAGGGAGTCAAGGATCAAACAGAAAGAGAATATGGAAAGGGAGAAGTTGTTGTTCCAGTTTCAAACATTAAGAAGCCAGGTAAATCCGCATTTTCTGTTCAACAGTTTCAGCACGTTGATGTCAGTAATTGATGAGGATAAGGAGATGGCTATTGAATATGTGCAAAAACTTTCTCAGTTTTTCAGGAACATCTTGGAATACAGGGATAAAGACCTGATAAGTGTTGCTGAAGAGTTAAAGCTGATCGAAACTTATCAGTACCTTCAGCATCAACGATATGGAGAGAATTTCATCATGGAGATTTCAATACCTGATGAAATTCGTCAGACATTAATCCCACCCCTTACTTTACAAATGTTGATAGAGAATGCCATAAAACATAACATTGTATCAACAGACAGACCATTGAAAGTATCTATTTATAACAAAGAGAAACACCTGGTAATAAGTAATAATCTTCAGAGGAAAAAACTGGTGGAATCGTCAACTGGAATCGGCCTTGTTAATATAAAAAATAGATATAAACTACTTGGCTTTGAAATGCTGACAATTCAGGAAACTCTCTCTGACTTCATTATTCAGTTACCGCTTATTAAGCCCTAGTGTCATGAATGTACTTATCATTGAAGATGAAGCCTCCATTGCACGAAGAATGCAAAAATTATTGATCGAAATTGATCCGGATATTACAGTAATTGAAACGCTATGCAGCATTGAAGCATCCGTCGCCTGGTTCAAATCACATACAGAGCCTGACCTGATCCTTATGGATATTCATCTTGCTGATGGATCAAGCTTTGAAATATTTAGCGAAGTGGAGCTGAATTGTCCAGTAATATTTGCAACAGCCTATGATCAATATGCTATCCAGGCTTTCAAGGTCAATAGTATCGATTACTTACTCAAGCCAGTTAATAAGGAAGATCTGGCTGATAGCCTTAAAAAGTATAAGCGCATTCAATCATCAGCGAAACCTAATGCTGTCGACTATACCGTTCTTGCTGAGATGCTTGGTGTAAGAAAAGCAGATTTCCTTAAGCGGATGGTGATCCGTTATGGAGATGTTATTAAAGCTATAGAGGTAAAAGATGTAGCATATTTTTTTACTGATGAGAAGATCGTTTTTGCGACTATGAACGAGGGCAAATCCTATCCAGTTGATTTTACCCTCGATCAACTTGAAAAGAAATTGGATCCTGAAAGGTTTTACCGTATTAATCGAAAATTCCTGATAAGTTACGAATCCATTGAAAAGATGATTTCATACAGTAAATCAAGAGTTAAAATCACACTGCAACCGGAATGTGAATTAGAGGTCATATCTAGTACAGAAAGATCCGGAGATTTTAAGGAATGGCTTGCCGGGAAATAATTTGGGCAAGGGAAATCGATTATTGAAATAGTTTTTAGTTTATAGTTATTGGGAAATGGAATATATGATGAATAGAGTTTACCACATTCTTTCATAACTGATTATGGCATTTTGCTCAAATCTATTTTATCAGAAGGCATAAGGTTATTTTTAATTAGAAAATCTGGTAATTGCCTGAACTTCAAAACCTGATCGGTAAGAATGTTCAACATTTCAATGAAAAGTTCAGGCTTATCTTCACCATGCTTCGTTATATGAATACGGTAAACCTGTATGGGTTTAATTCTTCTTCCTGTCCGATGCAATTCCAGGTCTTCTTCCAAAAAGAGTTGACTGATATCTTCAAAACGTAGAATTTTCTCTTGTTTTAACGGGTCTCTTTGTGCAGGGTAATAGCATGCAATAGATGAACTATATACCCTGGTGCCCATAACATAATCCCCGCCAAACTTCAGAACAAACCATGAAACTGCCGAGAAGAGCAAAAGTGGTAAGGTCATAATAAGAAGCGTCCAGGTTCCTAGGCTATGGCTAAAGCCGCCCCAGATCATAATAATCAAAAGGAAGGAAGCAAACGTAGCGGAAACAAAACCCAGTCCCTGGTGAGCTCTTGTTGATTTCGGAGATGGGTTGATTTCGTATAGGATTGATGCAGGTAACATGGGTTAATGGGTGGTTTACTTAGTAATTCATGCGTCACTCAATAGTCATTCGGTGATATTAGAATGCAACGGGGAAGGCGCGATGCGCATATGCTTTTATTAAGTTTATCCTAAAAAATAAATAATTCTGAACACTCCTTTTGACATTTAAAATTTGAATTCTCCCTTTTGAATTCACCAAAAAATGCTCAATCCTCTGTTAACATCTCTAATTTCCATAACAGAGGCTTCATCATTTTAAAAACTCAATATTTCTTCTTAACCCTGCAAATTTAGCTCTTTTTATGGGAGATCTCCTGAATAAATGGTTGAAGGAATCCTGATCAAGGCTTTCCCAATCCTGAGATTCCATCTTTTTTAAATCTCCCGAAGGTGAAAATCCGGGTTCATCATTTGGAGTTGAATACTTATTCCAGGGACAAACCTTCTGACATATATCGCATCCAAAAATCCACTGCTCGTACTTGCCTTTAAAATCGGCCGGAATTTCCCTTTTATTTTCAATGGTTAGATAGGAAATGCATCTGCCAGCATCCACAGTCCTGGGTGAAACAATTGCCTGGGTTGGGCAGGCATCCATACACCTGCTGCAATCACCACAATAATCTCCACCAAATGGTTGATCATATTCCAGTTCCAGGTTGGTTATCAGTTCTGCCAGAAAGAAAAAGGATCCTTTCTTACGGCTGATAAGCATACTGTTTTTCCCGATCCAGCCCAATCCGGCCCTGGTTGCCCAGGCTCTTTCAAGAACAGGAGCTGAATCAACGAAACCACGGATAGAGATACCGGGTACTCTGATTCTTAGGTTTTCAATAATACAGGTAAGTTTCCCCCTTATAACATCATGATAATCATTTCCATAAGCATAGGAGGAGATTAGATAGCTGCTATCCTCCTTCAGCCATTCCCCGGGAAAGTAATTATACAGAAAGACAATTACTGATTTTGCACCATCAACCAATAAACGTGGGTCCAACCGCTTATCATGATGGTTCTCCATATATGCCATTTCAGCATTCTGACCTAGTTGGAGCCATTGATCCAGGCGAGGTGCATCTGCAGAAAGGAATGAGGCTGGTGCAATGCCACATTCTGCGAAACCTAATTCTTTCGCACTATCTCTGATGAATGAAGTGAGTTTTGAAATTGAAGACATATGATTCCTGGTTCGGATGGTTCTAGTTTCATCATGATGTTGAATCTGGATGAATTTCTTTGATAACCTACCCCAAAAATTAATGAAACAGTAACCTGTTCGTTACCCGTCAAAACAGTGAACCATTGATTGCTGCCCTTGATTTACCAAGGTGTTTGTATGCTGAATCAGTTGCTTCCCGTCCACGGGGAGTTCGCATAAGATAACCTTCCTGTATGAGGAAGGGTTCATATACTTCTTCAATAGTACCGGCGTCTTCACCAACTGCAGTTGAAATGGTGGTAAGTCCGACAGGTCCGCCTTTGAATTTTTCGATAATGGTAACCAGAATCCTGATATCCATTTCATCCAATCCATTTTTATCAACCTGTAAAGCTGAAAGAGCATATTGTGCAATTTCAAGATCGATGGTTCCATTTCCTTTGATCTGCGCAAAATCGCGAACTCTGCGCAGAAGCAGGTTGGCAATTCGGGGTGTTCCCCTGCTTCTCCTGGCAATTTCGTAAGCAGCATTGTCATGAATAGGAACACGGAGAATTCCTGCTGAACGGATTACGATCTTCTTCAGGGTATCTGCGTCGTAATATTGAAGCCTGGAGTTGATACCAAATCTGGAGCGCAGCGGAGCTGTAAGCAAGCCTGACCGTGTAGTTGCCCCAACAAGTGTAAAGGGGTTCAGAATAATCTGAACACTTCGGGCATTCGGGCCAGATTCGATCATAATATCGATCTTGAAATCCTCCATGGCGGAATAAAGATATTCCTCGACAACAGGGCTCAACCGATGGATCTCATCAATAAACAATACGTCGTTCTTCTCAAGATTGGTAAGCAGCCCGGCAAGATCGCCCGGCTTATCAAGTACAGGTCCTGATGTCACTCTTACATTAACTCCAAGTTCATTGGCAATAATGTAAGACAAGGTAGTTTTTCCCAAGCCGGGCGGGCCATGAAGCAAGACATGGTCAAGTGGTTCTCCGCGCTGACGGGCAGCTGCGACGAATACACGCAAGTTATTCAGCACATTTGGCTGACCGGCAAAACTTCCAAAATCAAGTGGTCGCAGAGCTTTTTCGATCTCCTTCTCGGCAGCTGACAACCCTTCGCCTGACGCATCAAGATTCTTATTTAAAGGCATTTGATTAATGCTGTGGTTTCAGCAAAGGTAACAATTCCAACTCATAAAACCCTTCCATTACGCTCAGCGCTCACTAGAAAGAACCGACTCAAAAGTTCACTTCTTTAGTTTACAATCTCATTTATAGCTGATCGAAAAAACGCCCTTCAAAACATCCTTCCTTTAAGAAGCAAATTAGAATTATTTGCTAATTTAGCCACCTGTATTAATCACTTGTCAGTATCAGATAGCCATGATCCTTATAGTTGGATCCCTGAAACCTGATGGCACGTTTGACCCTCTAAATTTTCCCGAACATGAAAGACATCCTCGTGGCAATTGATTTCTCAAAAGGATCTACGCATGCACTGGAGTATGCGATTGAAATAGCCAACCTGACCCTGGGAAATGTTATCATGGTTTGGGTTGATAATCAAAGCATTCTCGAGGTTACACTAGCTTCAGAAACCTCTGAACTCAGGGAAGATGCCAAAAAAAACCTGGACGAACTTGTCAAAAATTACAAAGACAAACTAAAGCCTGGAAAGCTCACTTACAAGATCAGAAAGGGAAAAGTTTACCAGGAATTATCTGCACAGGCCAAACAATGTGAATGCACAATGCTTGTTGCCGGAACCCACGGAGTTACAGGTTTTGAGGAATATTGGATTGGCAGTAATGCTGCCAGGGTAGTTTCTTACGCACCCTGCCCTGTTATTACCGTAAAGTTCAACTATGAAATTGCCAGGGGATATAGAAGGATACTGCTCCCGCTTGATCATACTGCCCAAACCATTCAAAAGGTACATTTTACTGCTGAACTGGCTAAATTAAGTGGTGCTGATATCAATATCCTTGCATTGAATACCAGCAAACTCAGAACCATGCAAAGGGTAGTTGAAAACAATGTTGCCAAGGTCGAAAAATACCTCAATGCTAACGGAATAAGTTACGTTGTGGATTCAATAATGACTGATAATGTGGCAGCATCTATCATTGCCCAGGCTAAAAATATTGATGCCGATTTGATCTCTATTATGACCGACTGGCAAAACGAAGTTTCTGTAACTATTCTTGGCCAATTTGCTCAGCAATTGGTAAATTACTCGCCAGTTCCCGTATTGAGCATTCATCCAAAAGATAATTTCATTCTTTAATTTAGCCCCTTCGTCGCCATGCTGCGCTTTTTCCTGACTTTAACAGTATTGTTGTCTGCAGCTTTCTCCAATGTCATTGCCCAAGAAATTACACCTCCAAAAGGGAAAGTGGAGGTTGTTCAGGATCAGAAAATTACACAACTTGAGCAGCAATATAAAAAGATGAATTTACGGAACCAGGTGGTCGATGGTTACCGGATACAAATCTTTTTTGATTCAGGTAGCAACAGCAAAAAGCGGGCGACTGAAGCTATGGATAGCTTTGTCAGCAAATATCCCACCTGCCGTGTTTTCCTTTCATATAAGGAGCCTTACTATAGGGTAAGGGTTGGTAATTTCAGGACATTAAATGAAGCTGTTGGGTTTCAGAAGCGAATTATTTCTGATTATCCGAATGCATTTCCAGTTAAAGAAAAAATTAGTTTTAAAGAGTTGGAATAAACTGATTTTGAGCGCTAAATTTTTGACATCATACAATTTATTTTACATAAACCTGTTGTAATATAAGGATATCATTTCACAAGGCAATAAGATTTTTCTTGCTTTTGAATGGTTTTTTCGTTACCTTAGCCAATAAATCAGCCTGAACCAGGAACTATTCAATTCTTATGAGCAATATTATAGCCGCCATCGACTTTTCCGACTGCTCGATAAATGCATTGGAACATGCAGTCTCAATAGCCAGCAAGGGTATACTTGATGTACACATGGTTTGGGTAAATAATCCAAGTGTTACTAAGACTACCATTTATTCGGATACAGCCTCGGATCTGGTGGATGAAATCAAAGCCCAATTTGGTAAATTAATTGAAAAATACAAGGATCGGTTACCTGAAAGCCATATGGATTATGTAATCCGTGAAGGGAAGGTATATCGTGAAATCCTTGATGAAGCCCGTGAAGTTGAAAGCCTGTGTGTTATTATTGGTACTCATGGAGCCTCCGGCTTTGAACAATTCTGGATCGGAAGCAATGCAAACAGGCTAATATCCGTTGCTCATTGCCCGGTTATCACTCTTAGAGCCGGAATCAATGTAAAACATGAACTTGAGCGCATTGTGATGCCAATCGACAGCACAATAGATACCAGGCAGAAACTTCCGTTTACAGCTTATCTTGCCCGATTGTTTGATGCCGAAATTTATGTTCTCTCAGTTTATGCATCCAAATACAAAGCTATCCAGCGCCGTGTTGACGAATATACTGACCAGGTAGTTAAGTATCTGGAGGAAGAGGGAATTCCGTACAGAAGGGATTCCATGATTGTTGATAATCTGACTACTTCCACGATTGAATATGCCAAAAAGGTTAGGGCCAATCTGATTAGTATTATGACTGAGCAGGAAACGAGTCCATTTAACCTATTGGTAGGTCCATATGCCCAGCAAATGGTCAATAATTCCCCTTTCCCTGTACTGAGTATAAATCCCAAGGAAACGCTTATAATGTCATCGAGGTAGAACTCGTGACAAAAAAAGCTCCGAAAATTCGGAGCTTTTTTTAGATTTATCTAATTCTTAGTTTCTGTCAAGGCAATTTAAATCTTCAAAAGCAACCTTAAGCCGGGAGATCATTGATTTCTGTCCTTCGTTGAGCCACTTACGCGGGTCATAGAATTTCTTATTAGGCTTATCCTCACCTTCAGGATTGCCTATTTGTGCTTGCAAATAGCCTTCGTTTTTCTTGTAAAAATCCAGAATGCCTTTCCAGGTCGCCCATTGAGTGTCGGTATCGATATTCATCTTAATAACGCCGTAGCTTATGGCTTCCCTGATTTCTTCGCGGCTGGATCCTGATCCACCATGGAATACAAAATTCACAGGCTTTTCGGCTGTTCCGAATTTTTTCTCAATGTACTTTTGAGAATTGTTCAAGATAATCGGTTCCAGTTTAACATTTCCTGGTTTGTAAACACCATGAACATTGCCAAATGAGGCTGCTATAGTAAATTGATCACTGATTTTAAGGAGTTCCTCATAGGCAAAAGCAACGTCTTCGGGCTGAGTGTAAAGACGTGAACTTTCAACACCGCTGTTATCAACACCATCCTCTTCTCCACCAGTAACGCCAAGTTCAATTTCAAGGGTCATCCCGATCTTGCTCATACGAGTGAGGTATTTTTTACAGATTTCGATGTTTTCAGTAAGTGGTTCTTCGGAAAGGTCAAGCATATGTGAGCTAAACAGCGGTTTGCCAGTTTCCTTAAAATGCTTTTCACCTGCTTCGAGCAGACCATCGATCCATGGAAGCAACTTTTTTGCGGCATGGTCGGTATGAATGATAACTGGAATGCCATACATTTCAGCCATTGCATGAATGTGTTTTGCTCCAGAGATAGCTCCGGCAATAGCAGCTTTTTCACCATCATTACTCAGGAATTTCCCGGCATAGAAATGAGCTCCTCCATTCGAGAACTGAATGATAACGGGTGAATTAACTTCTTTAGCAGCCTGCATTACAGCATTTACGGAATCTGTTCCAACAACATTAACAGCAGGTATGGCAAAATGATTACGTTTGGCAATGTTTAAGAGTTCCTTGAGATCTTTTCCGGCAACTACGCCTGGAGCAATATTATCTAACACCTTGTCTGACATTGTATTATATTGTTTAATGAATGATTTGTTTAACGAGGTGCAAAGATACTACAACTCTTTGAAGTTTAAAGTGATAAATAGTTAGAATTGTATAATTGATTTTTTCAACGAAGCAACCGGTTGATTTTGTAATTTTGTCTGGCCTCAAGGCAATACTTGGCCTAGTAGTTCAGTTGAATAGAACATCATCCGTCGGCTGACAGACGGTACTGAAAGCAAGGTCCACATATAAAGATAGAGAAGCACCAGATATTAATTACCGGCCCCGTAGTTCAGCTGAATAGAACGTCAGATTCCGGTTCTGAAAGTCGGGGGTTTGAATCCCTCCGGGGTCACTATTGAAGTAAAAGCTGCCATATGGCAGCTTTTACTTTTTTAATGGCTAGTGAGTGTCATCACTAGCTTGCTGATTGGATTGGAGATTCTTTTGTAGTTCAATAATAAAAGAACAACAATTTAATTAAAAAAACCTTGGACTCAGCATCCTCTTTTTAAAAATATCAAGATCGAATCCAAGTCGTATTTCATGTGAACCTTTATTGTGAGACTGCAGCTCATTAATCCAGAGATCATAGGAATATCCTAATCTTAAATATTCCAAGATGTTGAATTCCGTCATTAGGGCGAATGCCTTTTCTGTTCTATAAGAGCATCCTAGCAGTAATGTATTGACAAAGAGGAAACTTGCATTCAAATCCAGCTGTGGCGGACCATTCATTACAAATTTCATAAGCATGGAAGGCCTGAATACAATATCCTTCGACAAAATAAAAGAAGCACCTGCCATTCCATAAAAGTGTCTGAGCAGCTTAGTATATTCATCTCTTCCATTTATGCTGACAACATTCATTTCGTTTTGAAGCAGTTCTTTAGATGAGAGGCCAACAAAGTATTTTTTTGTATAATAATATATCCCGAAATTGGCATCAGGTACAGCCCTATGTTTTACCTGAGCATTAACAATAGGATCTCCTGCATCAAATGGCCGAACCTTAGCCCAGAAAATATAAGTGTATTTATATCCTGCTTGCAGGCCAAAAGAGAGTTTGGATTCAGGAAAGAGAATTTGGTAAGCAAATGTTGCCAGTGCTCCCTGCGTTAATGTTGGGCCAATAACATCACTATAAACATTTAAACCAACTCCCAAATGTGGATTTCGCAGGGTGGAATATGCTGAAACATTTAAAGTTTTTGGTGCACCGTCAATATTTACCCACTGGTATCTGTACAGGGCGTCTATTGTAAGGTAATCATGGCTGCCTGCACAAGCTGGATTAATGGCCAATTTGTTAAAAATGTACTGTGTGAATAAAGGATCCTGTTGGGAAAACAGGTTTAACGATAAGAATATTAAAATAACAGTAACTAGCTTTTTCATCGTAAGATTAATATTTGATGAGTTTACTGAATGACGAACCGCATGTTAATAACCTCCTTTAGCTTCTCAAAAGCAGGATTGAATCTTACATATGATACTAATTGTGGTCTCCCTGAACAAAGACCCAACCAGTCCGAGTCCCTTTGTTTTTCACAGAAAGAATATAATAGTATGTCCCATCAGGAACTAACTCATTTTTATTGTTGGTCCCATCCCAAACTACCGCCGAATTGTCATATCCTGTAAATTCTCGAATTTTATCACCCCAACGATTTAGTATTGTTACTGCATTCTCCGGAAACTCTTCGATCCCTTCAATAATCCATTTGTCATTCTTGTTATCCTTGTTAGGTGTAATTATATTATAGATGTTAAGTTGTCCGATGGCTGTGTGATAAGTAATAATGTTTACACTGTCAGCAGCCTGGCAACCTGTTGTCAGATCAACAACATTGAGAAAGAATGTGACATCATTATTCAATGGATTCGAAACCGGATTCTCAATAAAAGGATCTAGAAGCAATTCTTTCGGTTCCCATACCCATGAATAAAGTCCTGATCCCTGATTGACTATTCCTGTTAAAGAGATTGACGTTGATTCAGGGATTATTTGATCCATTCCAGCATCAACTTCCGGAGATTTTATAATTTGGAGTGCCAGCTGGTCAGTAACTTGGTTTAGTCCGCAGATCGGATTCCCCGTAGCCGTCAATTTTAAATGAACCTCACCAGCAAATCCATTAGCAGGAGTGAACGTTGGATTAACCGTTGTTTCCCCGGTCAAAACACCGGCTGAAACTGGAAACAATTCCCACTTTATAGAGGCCACGTTTGAGGCCACCGCCCCGTTAACTAGAAATACATTATTTTCACAAATTGCTGAGTCCTTGCCGGCATCAACTAAAGGATTCCTGTGAATAGTGAGCATTATATTATGAGAATAATCTGAACATAGCGGTTCTCCAGTCAAAAAGACTGTGAAAGTAACATTACCATTAATTACATCTACAGCGCTCGGTGTATATACCGGATTCAGTTTGGCAGGATCATCAAATATCCCAGATCCACTGGAGGTCCATGAACAAAATGTGCTATTCTGGGCCGTTAATCCCTTGATTTCAAGGGGAACCTTTTCGCAAGTTTCCAAATTACCTGGAGGAACAACAATCAAAGCAGGATGAATATCAACTTCTTTTTCATCCAGTGCATCTGCACAAAATTCCAATCCGGTTGCTTTCAGAGTAAATATCACAACCCCGGATTCTTCTGGTGTTGGAGTATATGTTGGTGATAGCGAATGTGCACCATTCAGCACACCTAGACCATTGTGAGACCATTCCAAAACAGAATATCCGCTAGCTGCTGCATCAGTAAAATTGTACGCTGTAGAACTGCAAATGGCATCATCAGCTCCAGCATTTACAGCTGCTTTTCTATTAATTTTCAATATCAGTGTATCTGCAGCAGGCTGACAATAAGCTATGCTGTTTGAAATTACAACCAAAGTAACCATACCATTTATAATATCATTTGGACCAGGAGCATAAACAGGGTTCAAAACTGAAGGATCGTTGAAAAATCCGTCACCTGTAGAATTCCAAAAGAAAGAAACGGCTTGCTGTGCGGTAGCTCCTTGTATGGAATATGTTCCCGATTCGCAGATGGTAGCATCGGGTCCAGCATATACTGTTGCTTGCCGTGAAATAAAGAGTACCATCGAGTCAGCAACATTACCACATGCAGAACCAGAGGTTTCTGTCAGTATTATACTGCCTGAAATGACATCAGCCAAACTTGGCGTATAAACCGGATTAAGAATAGTAGGATTATCGAAAGTGCCGCTACCACTAGTGGTCCATAGATAGGTAATTGCATCCACAGCTGTTGCCGCGTTTAATTCATATGATAGAGAAGATTCACACATATGATCATCAGGCCCGGCATAAACTTCAGCATGGTTGATGATTTTGAGATTCATTGCATCGGAAACGCCGACACATGGGGAAACTGATGTAGTGTTGAGTATGAGTGTAACAGTCCCATTCAGTATATCATTAGCGCTAGGATTATAAATTGGGTTTAAAATGTTTGGATTGCTAAAGGTTCCCGAACCGCTTGTCGTCCATTGGTAAGAAGTGGCAAATTGAGTAGTCGCCCCAGAAAGAAGATAACTTCCAACATTGCATATAGTGGCATCTGGCCCGGCATTAACAAGAGCCTGATGAGTGATATTAAGTATCATAGCATCTGATACATTGCCACACAAAGAACTTCCAGTTTCGGTTAACATAACACTTGTGGATTCGATATCCTCTGCGCTGGGAGTATATATTGGATTTAATAGATTAATATTGTTGAAAACACCGCTGCCAGAGGTAGTCCAGAGGATAGAAGCAGTATTTTGTGCAGTTGATCCACTCAGCAGGTATGACCCTGAAGCTTCACACATATTAGCATCTGGGCCGGCATTTACAATTGCCTGCGAAACTATCTGCAGAATCATATCATCAGATATACTGGTGCATGGTGCAACAGATGTAGCATTAAGGGTTAAAACAACTGAGCCATTAATAATATCATTAGTGCTAGGATAATAAAGCGGGTTCAAAAGTGTGGGATTGTTAAATGTTCCTGAACCACTGCTTGTCCATTGAAATGATGATGCATATTGAGAAGTAGCCCCACTGAGTAGATAATTATCAGATTCACATATTGTTGCATCTAATCCGGCATTTACAATTGCCTGACGTGTTATATGCAGAATCATAACATCGGATACGTTTCCACAAAGAGAACTTCCAGTTTCGGTTAGAACTACACTACCTGTTTCAATATCCTCCAAACTAGGCGTATATATTGGATTCAACACACTGGCGTTATTAAAAAGGCCACTTCCAGAGGTAGTCCAGAGGATAGAAGTTGCATTCTGTGCTGAGGATCCACTAAGAAGGTATGATCCTGATGATTCACACATATTAGCATCAGGCCCGGCACTTACGATGGCCTGAGAAACAATATGCAAGATCATGGCATCAGATACATTGGGGCATGGAGCAGAAGAGACTGCATTGATAGTTAAAACAACTGCACCATTTGTAATATCATACGCGCTAGGGAAATAAACTGGATTCAAGAGGGTGGGATTATTAAATATGCCTGAACCACTGCTTGTCCACTGAAATGATGGTGCATATTGAGCAGTAGCACCTGAAAGCAGGCAACTCCCATTGTTGCATATGGTTGAATCTGGACCCGCATTTACAAGAGCCTGATGGGAGATTGAAAGAATCATGGCATCCGTTGCATTACCGCATGACAAATTTGAGATTGCAGACAAAGTCAGTATGACAGAACCGGCGGTGATATCATCAGTGCTGGGAACATACACTGGATTCAGCAAAAATGGGTTATTGAATGTACCTGTACCGCTGGAGGTCCAAAGATAGGTGGATGCATATGAAGAG
Organism: Bacteroidota bacterium; assembly: GCA_013376995.1. Classification (GTDB taxonomy): domain Bacteria; phylum Bacteroidota; class Bacteroidia; order Bacteroidales; family UBA4417; genus UBA4417. The sequence goes on from JACAAZ010000015.1 coordinate 61,996, forward strand.
CTAGCAGCGTTGAGCGTAAATGAAATTCCCTGGCAAATTACAGCGTCCGGACCTGCATTTGCTGTTGCGGGTTGGTTAATAAACAGGATCATGCCATCACTTGCGGGAGAACATGAAGAGGCTGGAGCAGCAATTAGAGTAAGGGTAACTGAGCCAGTCTGGATGTCAATCTGGCTTGGGAAGTAGATGGGATGCAAAATTGTTGGATCACTGAATGTACCGGTTCCGGATGTTGTCCATTGAAGTGTAGCATAATTTGATGCGGACGAATTTAGGATTGTATAAGTGCTATTGCTACAGATAGTTGCGTCAGGGCCAGCATTGGCTAAGGAAGAATTTTCGGATAACAACAATTTAGCAATAAATACATCCCGGCCGCCACCGTTGAATGATGGGTCATAAGCATTAGCTGTCATAGGTATATTAGAAGACCTAGTTTCACCTAGAATTAATGCTGTATCATTATTCATCCAAACAGCATTTGCTATATCTGAATCTACGCCACCCAAGTATGTAGAGTAAAGTATTTGAGTGCATTGGCTATTAAATTTAGTAACGAATGCATCACTAGACCCACCATTATATATGGGATTAAAAGAGCAATTGGTAGTAGGGAATCCTGAAGCAGCAGACCCTGAAAGAATTATATTATTATTCACATCAGAAGTAAGAAAATACCCGACATCTTCACCAGGACTTCCAATATATGTTGAATACACTAAATTGCTAAAAGTTGAATTCATTTTAGTGACAAATGAATCATATGTACCCCCAGAAAATGTTTGCTTATATGCACCCGGAGTTGTTGGAAATCCAGTTCCGCAATTACCTGTCACAATCATTTGGTTCTGGTCATCCAGTATTAATCCCCCATACCCTCTTGGAACTTCATCCGCATTGCTCCCTAAATAGGTTGAATAAATTAATGTTGACAATGTGGAATTCATTTTAAAGAGCACAAGATCATTTTGCCCACCATTATAAGAATTGTCAAACGCTCCTGACGTTATTGGAAAATTACCACTACTTGTACCATAAATATATACGTTATCTGAACTGTCAAGTTTGAGATTGTATCCACGATCTTGGTTTGAACCTCCCACCATAGTTGAAATCAAGAGAGAATTTCCTGTTGAATTTAGTTTGGAGATGAAAATGTCATATGTGCCAAAGCCTGAATTATTTGCTTGATATGCACCTGGAGTTGTTGGGAAATCACCATTAGTATAACCACAAACATAGATCTGTTGAGATGAATTTAATTCTAACCCGACAACATAATCTTCAATACCACTGTTTAAGCTACCTAAGAAAGTTGAGAACACAAGACTATTCCCTGCACTATTCAATTTAAGTAAAAATCCATCTCTATTACCACCAAAAGTTGTTTGATAAGCTCCACTTGTAACTGGGAAATTATAGCTCGTAGTAAAACCCGTAACAACTATTTCATTATTTGGGGGACATAATCGAACATTTGTAACATAATCATTATCAGTTCCGCCAATATATGTTGATAAAAGGATTTGTGTCGCTGTGGGATTCATTTTTACGACAAAGACATCGATCATTCCATGATTGGTAGTTGAATAGGAACCAAATGTTACGGGCAAATTCATGCTAGTAGTTCTGCCAACAAAATAGATATTGCCTTGTGAATCTTTCACAATGTTACTCTGATATAAATAATCATCCCCCGTCCCACCAAAATAGGTTGAGTAAATCAACTGGGGGTCTATGATGAGATCAGAATTGGGATCATATTTACTAATTATGTATGAAACAGATCCATTATTAGTAACTTTAAATTTTGCATTGATTGTTATTCTGTTCCCATTTATCATTTGGTAAACTTCAGGAATGACCTCTTTAAATTCAAACCCATCAATTCGGTATATCAAGTCTCCTTGCTGGTTTACTTTAATATTATTGATCCCTTTATATTTTATGGATATATCTTCTATTCTACCCCCTGGGTGAACGACAAAATCATTCTCGATGAATTGATTTGTTGCATGATAAACCAGGTCAATGGAATTATAAATATTTGTGTAAACAAGCGTTTGAAAGCTTGGCACATCGGTTTTCCATTTGGTAGAATCATTGCCTATAAAAAAATTGAATTTTCCTGGTAGAACATCCTTTTCCTGTGCTTGGGCTTGCTGATTAAAGTTTTGAAATTCAATGTTAAGTGAAACTCTTTTAAGATCATTTTCCGTAGAATTCTTGTCTGTAGTCAGGAACTGGTGAATGACTTCTCCTTTAACAAAATAGGATGTTGTTGATGCAGTCTTTAGGCAATATTCATAATGAGAATCAAACTGACCTGAATTCCTAATAAAAAAACCGGGCACATTAATTCCAGATGAATAAATTTTGGCAGGAATCAAACAAATACAAATGATAATAAATGAGATAGTTCTAATGGCTATATTATTCATAATTGAAGAGTGTTAATTATTCAAATAATCAGGAAATGATTCCTATTGTCAAATTAGCTAAAGGCGTACAATTTGGACTTACTTATAAATAATACTTCTGTAAATAATGATGTTAAATACTATTATTATGACCAGAATAGATAATTAAAGTTCAAATATAGTGAAGAAATACATTTTCCCAACCCGATATCCGATCTTTTTTCAGACGAGTTCATTAAGGCCTGACTTATACCGGGGTGCAGTTATGAAAAATAGCCTCTATAAATTTGCATGAATTCAATGCTTTTACTTGCATTTAAGTTAAAGGCCCCTACTTTATTTGGAAAAATACGCCAGATTATAATCTGAAGCCCTATCCTGTTTGGTATTATTTATCCTTCATAAACGATAATTGGCTATTGCTTCCATAAAATGAAATACAATGAGCTAATTCATATTCTCAGCTTACTAAGGTACATATTCAACTTCAGTCTTCCTATAGACTTCTTTCCCCTAGTTCAAACACATGTCTATATTCATTTAAGCTAGTTCTATTTAAATTTGAACAAGATGAATAGAGATTCGTTTTGATCACCATCTCAAATGAGTGACAGTGTGAAGAAACGGAGGGTTACTAATGCAAATTATTATGATTAACTATGGCTTCAAAGCTCTTTTGTCTCGTTATGCTCTTCAAGACTGAGTTTTCACTTTATTAAGAAGTTATAGGAGTCTGATAATCGATGCTAATTCAATTATTTTTGTCACCTAATTAATTCTGTAGAATGAATGCAATGCCCTTTGTCATAGGAGCTATCCTAGTCCTGATCCTTGCATACCGTTTCTATTATGGCTTTGTAGGCGCCAAACTTGCCACCCTTTATGAGTCAAAGGATTTGCCATCTAAAAGGTTATATGATGGGCAAAATTATTACCCAATGAGCCGTTGGGTCTTGTTTGGTCACCATTTTGCCGCTATTGCAGGGGCTGGGCCTCTTGTCGGACCGGTTCTCGCTGCTCAATTTGGCTTTTTCCCAGGTTATCTATGGATGTTGGCAGGAGCAGTTATGGCTGGTGCAATGCATGACCTTGTAATTCTGATCGCATCTCTTAAACACGATGGAAAATCGCTAGCAGAAATCGCTAAACAAGAAATTAGCCAGGTAAGTGGGGCTACTGCCTCATTTGCCATTCTACTCATACTGATTGTTGCCATGGCGGGTTTAGGATTAGTTGTTGTAAATGCACTTGCTGAGAGTGCATGGGGAACCTTTACTATAAGTATGACCATTCCTATTGCCCTGCTAATGGGAGTATGGATGTTCCGCATCAGAAAAGGTAAAACATTGGAAGCTACCATTGTTGGTGTTATTCTCCTCACCCTGGCAGTCATATTTGGAAACAATGTTGCTCATTCCACAATTTCGAGCTGGTTCCTTTTTGACCATAATACTTTAACATTCCTATTGGTTGCCTACGGGTTTTGTGCCTCCGTATTACCTGTCTGGCTCCTGCTTTCCCCACGAGATTACCTCAGTTCAATCATGAAACTAGGTGTCATAGCAATGCTTGCTGTTGGAACTATCCTGGTAGCTCCAACAATACATATGCCTGCATTTACTCCCTTTATTCATGGCGGAGGGCCAATTATTCCAGGCAAATTATTCCCCTACCTGTTCATTACCATTGCATGTGGAGCTATAAGTGGATTCCATGCCCTGGTGAGTTCAGGTACTACCCCAAAAATGATCATGAGCATGAAGGACGTTAAGATAATTGCTGCCGGGGCCATGTTAGCAGAAGGTATGGTAAGCATTTTGGCTCTTATAGCTGCTACTAGCCTTCTTCCACTTGATTATTTCCAGATCAATGTCCCTGTTGACAAATTTCAGGCAATCCTGCCACAACTAAACTCCATGGGATTTACCCAATCAAATCTCAACCAACTTTCTGCTGAAGTAGGTGAGAAAATTGCTGGCAGAACAGGTGGCGCAGTATCCCTGGGAGTTGGAATGGCCCAGATATTCTCATCCTTGCCTGGCCTAAGAAACCTGATGAATTACTGGTATCACTTTGCTATTATGTTCGAGGCCTTGTTTATTCTAACAACCATTGATGCTGGCACCCGAATAGGCCGGTTCATCCTTCAAGAATCACTTGGCAAAGTATACAAACCATTCGGAAGAACCAATTGGCTGCCTGGAAACCTGATTGCCAGTGCTCTGATTGTACTTGCTTGGGGATGGTTTATTTATACCGGAAGTGTTAGCACCATTTGGCCAATGTTCGGAACGGCTAACCAATTATTGGCCACAGTTGCTCTTGCTATCGGGACTTCTTTTATTATCAATCACGGACTGGTTAGATATTCATGGATGACCATATTTCCAATGCTGTTTGTCGGGGTTACCACTCTAACTGCAGGTTTCATGAATATCAGGAACATTTATTTGCCACAACTTGATATTGCAGAAAAACAGTTCCAGGGTTCAATTAACCTTATACTCACAGCTACTATCATGATTAGTGTGCTGATCATTTTTGCTGATTGCATTCCACGATGGCTTAGAGCCTTTTCCGGGAAAATTGATGTTCACCATAATAATGGGAGGATCTGATTGCAGATAAAAATCTTATTCTGTATTAGTACAAAAATTAAGTTGAAGCAAATCGTCAGAAATTTCTTACAGCCCTTACAGAGTAGAGGTAATACTTGCTGTCATCATAGGTATATCCATAATAGATGTCCAGTACCCACGCAGTGGAAAAAAAGGCTTCGGTTGATGACCAGTAAACTGTTTTGGAAAGTCCAATGGTTGAATTATATGAATCAGTTTGCAGGGTTTTGTCAATCTGATATTTTGACTGGAACATCAAGCTAAGCTGATCAATGGATGGAAGGTACCAATCATCAAATATACCGGTTTGATAATCATAATTGATGTAATCATCACTCACTTTTGCAGCACTATTCACCTGGCCTGGTTGCCGGATAATATTGAACGAATTGTTCAAACCGTCCCAGTCGCTTTGGGCTGCAGGACCAACAGCAACGTTGATGATATTGCTCCAGGGTTGGTCAACAGCAATATCAACAGCACTGCAAATAAAACCATGATGTCCTGTTTCATCAACCCAAAAAACAACTCCACCGCCATATTGCTCACCAATATAATGCCTCATACCAGTTCCGGTTTCTGTAATTAAAACCCAACCCTGCCCATTGAAATAATAGAAACCTGAAATTCCGTTTGTTTGGAATATCATTAATCCACGGGCAGGGCTAACAATGCTATCACGTTGCCCCTCCCTCATTCTTGGCACTAACACCCCCCTATTAACAGATTTTATATCCAGAACCGAAGAACTATCCGGAGCAGAACCATCGGAGTTAATTGCAACTCCCTGAGAATAAACGTAATTAAATGTCATCATTAAAGATGTAATGACCAGCATACACAGCTTTTTCATTCCTACGAGTTTTAGATTTCATCTTTATCCATCAAAGCGGCAAAAGACTTTGCTGATAAGATAAATGACCAGAATAGCTTTGTGAAATTCTTGATTCGGCTTCCCGGGAAAGGCCGGAAGACGATGCACTATGAATTAAAGAGCAAAGAAAAGAAACTTTATCCTTTATGAACAAAAAAAGTTATCAAACAGTTCATTAGGATGAATGACACTAAGTAATTGTCACAAATTTTAATGACATTTGCACTGAATTTATATAGTATTTAAATTTCGCATACTAATTATAACTGATATGGAAATTTCATCCGGTATCATTATTACTCTAATTCTAATTGCCATTATCACCCTATTTGTGATTTCAACATCCTTGACAAGTATCAGCAGAAATCTCAGGATAACCCGTAAGCTACTCAGTGATTGGAAAAAAGAATCTGGAGTTGGTGCAGTTTCGACCTGCAACAATTGTCATAATAAATATGAAGGCAGGCCCCTGCATTGTCCGCATTGCGGAACGCCCATAATTCACCAATAAGAATTTAGGGCTTCCTCCTCTGTGGGGTATTTTTCTGGCTATTGCTTGTGCCAGGTACTAAATGCATAGTAACTAGTTCCAGCATCATTATTGGGCGTTAAAACCTCAATGAATTGCATTACTGTTTACCACCAGGCCTTGAATTCCAGCTACCAACCACATGCTTTCAATTGCATTTTACCTGCGTTTGTTGGGAACCAAACAAGTTGCATAAATCACAACATTGAAGTAAATGCTTGAATTTCACTTGACTGCTTATTAAATTTATTGTACTTTTATTACAACAAAAAAGTGGATATTTATTGTAACCTTATGAAAACAATAAGGGAACTATTGGTTTCAGGATTGCCTCGGAAATCTTTCCTTGTTACAGCCATTTTAGTTACTCTTGGTATTTCCATCGATACTGCCTTAAACGTATCGCATGTCATGGTTTTCTTTTCGCTGATTTTATTATCAGCGCTTTTCTCATCACTATATTTCAAATCGGAGCATCACCCCACCCAAGTAGGTATTGTGAGCATAATGATGGGCATTATTTATCCCATGGCATTCCCAAATGACCTGGCATGGTGGCGCCTCTCCTGTTATTCCATCCCTTTCTGGATAACGGGGATGCTATTCATTTCGTGCTGCCTTGTTGAGAAGCATTCCTATCATGGACACTTCAGAGCTAATTGAGCAGCTTCACTAATTCACTTGAGCACCTCTTTCATATCAGTGTTGAGCAAATTTCCTTCCGGTAATTTCTTCAATATGATTTTATTTTCGTATCCCTTGATTTCCTATGAGCTAACCTATTAGTTTTGCAGGCAAGGTATGCGATATATAATTGGCATTGATGATACGGACAACCTGGATAGTCGTGGCACCGGCCATCGAGCGAGGATGATGGGATTGGGTTTGATGAAAGCCGGTTTGGGGAAACTTGAAAATATTACCCGACACCAGTTGTTTGTCAGTCCGCTGATTCCCTATACATCTCACAACAGCTCAGCAAGCCTTGTTGTTTCCGATGTGAATGATCCGATTGAATTGACAGACTTTTGCAGAGTTTTCCTTGTACAGGAGAGTGCTGAAGGCTCAGATGCAGGACTCTGTGTAGCTGCTTATGATCAGGTAGATAAAGACCTACAGGAATGGGGCAGGAAAGCGAAATCAATTGTTTTGACAATGGATGAAGCTATATCCCTTGCACAAAAAAATAATATTTGCCTGGAAGGATTAACAGGTGAAAAATGTGGAATTATAGGATCGCTTGCGGCAGTTGGCTTAAGGAAAGAGGGTAATGACGGAAGACTACTCTGGATGCCTAATCTTCGCGAAACCAAAGGAATATTCAAGGTATCAGAAGTTTTTGCATTGCTATCACCTGACGCTATAATTGATATGGAAGGTAAACAGGTAAGTGCAGAATCAAAAGTTGAGCTCACGGATTGGTCGCGACCGGTAATGCGCGGCAATAAGATAACCTTAATCCTTCAACCTTGTAATAAAGATGAAGAAGCAGACTACACAAGTGCTCCAAAGGAGTTTATCAAAAGTATTTCCGGCTAACCAAACCCAGGTTCTGGCTGAAGGATTATTCCTTTTTCTTACCGGTATACTTGCAATGGTTCTGCATAGCAGGCTTCGTATCCCCATGCATTTACCCGGAAAACAGGGTCTGCTTTTCATGTTTATGGTTGTAGGAGCCAGCTTGCTATCCCGTTTTCGTTTTTCCACCTTGTTGGTATCAACAGGTGTAACTACCATTCTTATGAGTGGATATGGCGGTTTTTATGATCCATTCATGCCAGTTTACTATCTTTTATTAGGGTTCGTACTTGACCTGATCATAGGGACATCCTCAAACATAAGCAGTAAATCCTGGTTTATTGGACTGGCAGGTGGATTAAGCTTTTCGATAATCCCACTTTTCAAAACGATAATATCCCTGGCAATTGCCGTCCCATACCCATCTCTTTTAAATGGCGTGGTTTTCCCCTGGGTCACACATTTCATTTTCGGTTTTACCGGGAGTTTTCTGGCTGCTATGGCTGTAAAAACATTAGCAGAAAAGTAATTCCATTATTTCGAAAGGCCGATAACTTAATCACATCTTCGAAATGCAACTATTGTCATATCGAAAACTTCAGATCGCTTTCCTGATTGTCATTCCAATGGCATTCAACCTGGTTTTCAGTAGTTGTAAGGAGGAGAATTCAGGAGCAACTGTTCCCAATATACAATTTATAGAGGCAAACGGCGTACTGGTAAAGGATACAGCTTTACCACCAGGTGGTTCCATCCTGGTATCTCTTAATGCAAACGGGGGCGGTAAAAATATTACGTATTTTGGCGTGTCGATGGATGATGGTAACATGCACTATGTATTGGATTCCGGAATGAATAAGCCAAATCTTTCCTATACCCAACAAATTTTCAAAGGCAATAGTGCTGTTGAACGCTGGACGTTCATGGTTATGAACCATGACAGGCAAAAAGCTTATGTAACCCTTACTCTTACAAAAGCTAATGTTATTCAATGGGGGAAGATAAAAACCTATAATCCGGTAATACTGGGAGCCCAGGCTAACACAGAGTTTGGGGGATTTTTTTCGACGAGTTCCGGATCTGCAAACTACTACCAGCAAGCCATTTCGGATCCTACCCACACTGATATAATCTACTATTTCGGCAATTATGAGGGAACCCTTTCTTCACCATCTGAAAGTGAAGCTCCAACCTTTTTCCCCGGATTGAGCAGTTGGGCCATGAAGAATGAGACACGCTATGATACAACAAGTCTAACATCTTCTCAATTTGAAGCTGCCAATAATGACAGCTTGATGCTAGTATCATTTGAACCCGTTAATGCTAAGCGCAAGGCAAAGTACCTGCAGCCAGGGATGGTGATTACTTTCAGGACACAATCCGGAAAGACAGGTTTACTACTTGTAAAAGACCTGGTAACAGGGGAGAGTGGTAAACTGGAATGTGCAATTAAAGTCCAGGAATGATGAGCCGGTCCTTGCTTTTTCTCTTTACATTTATGGCATTGGTGTTTCATCCGGACAGGTCTAATGCTCAGTCAACTCTATCAGGAATGCTCTTCGACAGCACTAGCCTTGCTCCACTCTCCAATGTAAATATAAGTGTCGACGGTGTCAAATCTGCAACTACAAGTAACGAAAAGGGTGAATTTGTTCTTACAGGCCTTGCAGATGGCTATATTACTATACATTTTACCCATGTTTCCTATCGTCCTGCCGAATACCATCTCAATCTGCATTCAACGGCAATCCTACCTTCCATCTACTTAGTCCCGGCTTCAGTAAAGCTAAAAGATGTATTTGTCACGGCAGATCGACTGAAGCGCAGTTCTGAAGAAATCCCCGGGATGGCTTACACTGTTTCGGGCTCCAAAGCCCAGGTATATTCTATAAACAATTCTGATGATCTTCTTTACCTAGTTCCTGGAATTCGTGTTGACAGGGATCGTGGGATATTTTCAAAGAACTCAAGCATAAGTATGAGGGGATTAAATGGTAGCTATCGTGTGCTTGTTTTGTTGGATGGGGCTCCAATTAATAAAGCCGATGGTGCGGGCATAAACTGGAACCGGATTGATCCTGATATTATTGACAGGATTGAAATACTGAAAGGCCCTAATTCTACCATATATGGTGGTAGCGCAATGGGTGGAGTAGTCAATATAATAACAAGCAGGGATCCGGGACCTTTTAGGGCCCGAATTAAAACTTTTTATGGCACCTACAATACCTTTGGTGGTGGTTTATCTGCAAGCGGAGCTAAGATCAAGAATGGAAAAGGAATTTATTGGTCAGTGAATGGTTTTTACAGGAAAGGTGATGGCTACATTCCAGTTGCAGATTCACTTAAGGACAGCCTTGATTCCAAGACCTACCTGAAAGAAATCGGTACAAGTTTTATGGTAGGGTATCAACTTTCTCCAGAAAGTTCTGTTGAAGCCGAATATGATTACTACTGGGATAAAAGAGGTGATGGCACGTTTATTTATGAGCCAGGAGGAAGCTATAATCAATACCCATCACACTTTACACGAGTCAAATATCAGTCTCGATTAGGCAGGTGGCAAGTTAATGCAACCGGATTTTACCAGCTGGAACATTACCTCCGCCAGAATGAAACAATAAAGAAACAGGCAGGGAAATACACGTTATATAAAACTGATTCCAGAAGAACGGATGCAGGGTTATGGCTGACAGCAGCCTTGCAGCTGAACAAAGGACGGAGACTAACGACTGGCTTTGATTTAAAAAGCGGTGGTGTTGAGGCATCTGATCTTTATTATACATCCACCGATATTTTAACCAACAAGGGGCAGATGGACATTGGGGCTGCATTTGCTCAATTTGAAATGCCTGTATTGTTTAAATGTCTCTTTTTGGAAGCCGGCATCCGGTTCGATGCTGCCAGGTTTCATGGAGGCAGTTTTACTATCCGGGATCCGGGAGCTCTCACAGAATTCATGACTCATTATCCAACACAATTTCATGATACAACATGGCTGGCAATTAGTCCCCGGCTTGCATTCTGGTATCATACATCCTCAAAATTCAAGCTCTATATCAGTTATGCACAAGGATTCCGGGCTCCGACCCTGGATGATGTATGCAGGAATGGAAATATCACCAAAGGATTCAAACTTGCCAATCCAGCTTTAGGGCCGGAGCGACTCAACAATATTGAGGCAGGGTATTCTTATGAACTATCACAAAAACTCAGGATCGAGCACAGTGTTTATTTCTCATTTGGCAAGGACTTTCAATATTTTGTTGCTTCAGGCGATTCTGTATATACAGGTGGCAATAACCTGAAGCCGGTCCTTCAAAGGCAGAACATCAGCAGAGTTCATGTATTAGGTACAGAACTGAACCTGAATTACCAGCTAAGCAGTACTTTCTTGTATTTTATTAATTACTGCTATAATCATTCAAGGATCGTTTCAGCAGAAAGCAGTAATGGTAAAAGCCTGAATGGCAAAACCCTCATGGAAGTCCCTTCTCAACAGGCTTCGACAGGTGTTGAATTCAGGTATAAATGGTTTATGGCCGGTGTGACGTATGCCTATACAGGGAAAATCTATGCTGATGATGATAATTTACTAGTGAATCCAGCCCGAACCGAAACAGGAATAAGGGTTTCAGCAAACTACCTGGAGAAACTTTATCTGAGCCTAAACATTCAGGATCTTTTTGACCAGCGATATACGGATAACAAGGGTAATATTTCTCCCGGCAGATTTATGTTATTAAGTGTAATCTGGAAGATTCAAACGATGTAACCAGGGTTTGCACGCAAGAAAATTCTGTTCATCAGCAATGTTAAAACAAAAAAACATATCGCGAATAAACAGAAACTCCCTGTTACCTAATGATAACAGGGAGTAGAGTTACGGAATTAACCGCGAAGAAGACAAGCATACGAGTTGCGATTGACTAGGATTCCGGGCGCGCCATGTTTAGTAGTTTACAAGTTACCGATCGCCCTACCAATCGGTTTCAGTTAACCCTAGCCTATTTCCTGTTTACTTACTGAGGCTCTCCATCGGTACATTAACATCTATCTGTATATTCTCAGCAATATTTTTAACTACAGCTTTAGGGATAGTAATATTATAGTCCTTTACAAGCACATTGAATGTTGACTTTCCGGTTATTTTTCCACCTTTAACTTCAAAGGTTCCATTGGTTTTAACCTTGTTTGTAACGCCGTGCATGGTAAGGTCTCCTTCAACAATTGCATTATAGGTACCATCCTTGGCAAAATTTATCTCTTTGATGTTCGTTACCTTACCATTAAACGTGGAATTGGGGAATTGGTCTGACTGCATATAGTTCTCATTGAAGTGCTCTTGCATCAGTGCTTTTTCGAATTCGAAAGATTTGATTAGGATCTTAAAAACAAAGTTCCCGCTTGAAGCATCCAATGCACTGTTAACTTGATGATTAAATGCTTCAATTTTTTCCATTTGACCATCAGAGTAGAAATGAATGGTTCCATTTTTAGTCATAAACTTCTGGCCGAATGCAAAAGATATTGACAAAATAACAACTGCTGAAAGAGCAAATAATTTTTTCATTTTAGTGATTTCTTTTAGGTAGGTGTCTTATTGAATTTGATGATACAAAGTAATGGCCATTTCCTGAATAAGTAAAACAATAAATGCTGAACAGGGAAATATGAGCACTGAAACCGAAATTTTACTCTTAAACCGAAATTTCTTAGGTAATCAGATAGCAATTTTGAACAGGCTAACATGAAACTTTCCGAATGTGTCGATTGAAAATCCTAATTTTGAGCTGAAATTTTCAATTCTATGAATAAGCCAAACTTCCGACATTTATACCTGATCATAATTTCATTGTTCTTTTGCTCTGGTCTGCAAGCCCAGAAATCATCTGTTGTTCAACCCGGGCCAAGAGGCGTGTATGTGTTTCTCGGGAAAAAGGTTCCCTGTGGCAAGATTATTTCCGCATATAAGATTGAACGCAGAATAGGTTCAGAAGAATGGAAGGCTCTTGGAGATGTTCAAGCTCCTGTTTCACTGAATGAGTTGATATCCAGGATTGAAACTGCAAAAAAAATTCTCCCGGCGCAGCCTCTACCATCCAGGCAAAGGTTACAGCAATTGTATGAAAGAGCCATGAGCAGCGGAACCATTGATTCTTTAAAAGGTTTCAGCCTCTATTATCCTATAAAGATAGGGCTTGGATTGATTTATTATGATGCAGGAGTTATGACTGGCAAGGAAGTGCAATATCGCGTTACTGAACTTGGTGTTAAGGGAGAATCCGGTGCTATTATTGTTTCTGACACGATTAGCCTGCCACACCCATCTGTTTTTGATGAAATTCAATTTGCCGGAAGTTCTCGTTCTCTAAAAACCGTTTATCTAAAATGGTATTCAGCAGGGAAAAACCCGGGGCCCCTTTTTATGGTACACAGGATTGAGAACAAGAAGCCGGTCCTGGCCGGGGGAACAGTTGGTCATTATTCCGTGAATGACACGACTTATTATACTTTCCAGGACTCACTTACTTTAGAACAATCGCGAATTGAACTTCAATACATGATGACGCCTTTCGATCTGTTGGGAAATGCAGGAAAATCAACACAGGTTGTAGCGGTAACCCACGATAACTTCAGCACATCCTATTTCATGCATATTACTTCCTCAAAACTTGCAGATCGCACTGCAACCCGGATCAATTGGTATTACAGCGATCCTCCTACACTGAAAAATGTAGAGATTTACCGAAGCGATTATGCGGATAGAGGTTTCGTATTACTGGCCTCCTTAGGTAGTAAGGACACAACCTATGTTGATGAAAGCATACAGCCTACCCAGCCCTACTATTATTTCCTGAAAGCTATTTCTAAAAGCGGGAAAAGATTTAAAGAATCTGACAAGTTCCTGTCACTGGCATATCATGGAGTTATTCCTCAATCACCGGTTATAACTGAAACCATTGGTACCACAAAAGGTGTTTCGTTGACTATTGAGATTAAAGATCCAAATGCCAGGGGGGTAAGGGTATTCAGGAATGATGGGAATTCGGATAAGTTAACTGTAATTACTGATCTGATACTCAGAGGAGATAAGTCTCAAATCCTTTTCATCGATTCAAGTCAGTATTTATCAGGTCGAAAAAACTATACTTATGCCGCAAGGTCTGAAAGCCTTGATAATATCCCAAGTGAATTATCAAACAGGGTTACCGTAAGACCTCTTGTTGTTTCAGCACCTCAAAAGCCTGCCTATTTCAAGGCTTTTATAAGTGATAAGAGTGTAAAGCTGTTTTGGGAAGATATGATAAAAGCAGATTCAACCATAGCCGGTTACCTGGTATCCAGGCGTACAGAAAATGCAACTGCTATTTCCAATCTACCTTATTCTCCAATTGCCGGAGATCTGCAGCCTTTTATTTCGAATATGCTGGAGGACAGTTCTGTAGTTAAGGGTAATACCTACAGCTATACCATACAATCCGTGGATAAGGATAAAACCCGAAGTCTTAAAAAGGCTTTTGTTACTGTCTCTTTCAAGGAAGAAGTTGCAATTGCACCCATAGGATTAAGTTTTACATCCATGCCAAGTGCGGTAAAAGTTGAATGGGGGCAGGTTTCATACAAAGGCTTTCAAGCTTATCATATCTACCGGATTAATAATGGAAAAACTGCTGAACTTCTTTCTGAATTACCAGCATCAACCAATGAATTCATCGATCTTAAGGTAGAAGCCGGTTCTGAGTACAAGTATTTCCTAACAACGGTAAACCAGGCTGGTAAAGAAAGTGAACATTCAGAAGTAGTAGTAATTAGCAGGTAGGCCAGAAATCAGGATCCCCAGCGGTATCCTTCCAGTTGAAAGCCGGATAATACGAGTGCCCTATCAACTACAGTAGCAGCAAGCTCTTCAAAGGTCTGAGGCCTGGAATAAAAGGAGGGTGTTGCCGGACAAATAATTCCACCAGCTTCGGTGACTGTCTTCATATTATTTATATGGATAAGGCTATAAGGAGTTTCGCGAACCACAAGAACAAGTTTTTGCCGTTCTTTCAGCATTACATCTGCAGCCCTGGTCATCAGGTCATTTGAAACACCAGAGGCTATGCGGCCGAGGGTCCCCATGCTACAGGGACAGATAATCATAGTATCGTATCCGGCTGATCCGGAAGCAAATGGAGCATGAAAGTCCATCGGGTGGTACATTTTGTACGGCAACTGTTCGAACATACTGTTTCCCAGTTCATGTTTCCACACATCCCTTGCATTCGCTGACATCAAAACACCACAAGCCTCAACCTGGTCCTGAACTGTCGATAAGCGATCGAACAAAACTTTTGCATAAACTGCACCGCTGGCACCGGTTACCCCAATTACGATCCTATGTTTTGCTATATTCATTCAGATAATGTCGTATTTACCCCCTTTAAAACAAAGTTGAAAGGATAAGGATTAATAAAAACTCAATTCAAAGGTATTCCAAACCAGGTTGCTTTATAGAACATTGATTTTCTTCCTGATTTACCTTTGCTGAAATATTCTGTTAACCAATTCTGCTGTTCTTTCAGATGGGTATTAGCATCATCAATTGCACCAATTGATTGAAGAATTAACGCCTTAATGTTTACATCAGGGTTTATAATCAGGTTTAACTTAGATTTTGCTGCTTTCAGGCTGACATCAGCAGAGTCCAGCATAGCCTGAATTTCAGGATCTGCTTTCTTTGGCGTAAACTGCCTGTTCCTGTAATTAATGAATTCATTCAAACTATTAATGCCATTATTATAGTCTACAGTAGCTGTGTTATAAAGGCTGACAATCCTGTCCTGACGGTCCTGTTCAATTTCGAGTTTCAGATGCTGGAGCCGATCAAATATCATGGAATTCTTTATCCCATTTCTTTCAATCCTATTGGCGGATGATTTTAATTGTTCTACATAAGTGAGTTTTTCAAATTCGCGCAAGGAATCTTCATAGCTGAAAAATGGTTTTGATTTATTCTGCGTGGTGTTTCCTTCATAAAACTCCTGGTTTGTAACGATGAAATTTGAAAATTGGTAGAGATAGTCAAAGGGCATATGTGATTTTATCAGCACTGTCGGCTCAACCAGGAAATAATCGTTGCTGATCTTTTTTACAAATTTACCATCCTTTATATACCCGGAACCCCAGGTCGGATCAAAAAGGAACCAATGATTATCAATGAGGGCTGCACACCAGGCATGTGGAATATAGTCAGTAAAACCATTCTGCTTGGTATAACCTTCAATAACACAGGATTTAATTCCGGATTTCAGGCATATATCCGTGAAAAGTGCTGCAAAGTTCTCACAAATCCCTTTTTTGAGTTTCAGTGGTTTAGATACTTTCTCTTCCTGCTTTTCATAGAAATTGATTGCAAACATATTATCAACATCATATTGAATATTTGACGCAATCCAAATGAATATCGCCCTTACTTTTTCTTTGTCTGTTGAAAAGTTTGCATTTACATAGGTTGAAATGCCACTGGTAGACCTTGTGAGAGAATCAGGAATTAGAAGTGATTTTTTGTCAATTGATGAATAGTCGTTTTTAGTGGTTGTTTGGGCCACGCCCAATTGAATGCAAAATACTAATAACGCAAGGTATAGCAGATGTTTCATAAGTATGTGATAAATAGATATCCATAGATCTGATTCAATTTATAAGGTGTAAGCTATTTCAAGGGCAAGTACATTGTTATATTGCCCAAAGGTATTACCAAATCTTCGCCTGTAGCCCAGGTATTCACCTTTGCGGATAGATGCAACAGAATTACCTAGCCGGAGTCCAACCTTTAAAGCATCGTTGATCCTGTAGCCCAAGCCAATCTGAGACCCAAAATCAAGCAGCCTGAATGGCACACGTTCATTATTCAGATAATCAAGTGTTTCCTGGTGACTCACCATAACTCCTAATGATGGCCCTGCTTCAATAAACAGTTTCTTGTTCAGCTTGTATTGGAACAAAAAGGGCATTTCCACATACGAAATCTTAATGAGGAACACATGGAGATCACTCAGGAGAGTATCAGGGTTATGGCGGCTTCCTTTCTGGATATAATGAAGCCCGACTTCAAAAGCAGTTCTTTCGCTCATCGCAAGGTTCACCCAACCTCCTGCAGTGAAGCCGGCTTTTTTATACCCGCTGTAAGTATCACCATCTACCTGGCTACCTACAACCCCGACAGAAATACCCCCGGTAAATCGCTGAGAAAAAGCAGGATACAAAAAAACAGTACATATCAGGCAGGTGAGAATCCATTTGTAATTAAAAGTGACCATAATATTAAACGAATTTTATTATTTACAGATCTCAGGTTCCCCTGCCGGATCTGTTTCTTTCCCGAACCAAACGGTAACATATCCATTCCAACTACCGACACCCATAGCTTTCCAGTCCATATCAGCCCATTTCCCTGAATTTATGATGATCTCGTTATGTCCGGGACTACCTTTCCAGGCTTTTAATGCTTCCCTTGCAAGCATTTCAGGCGTGTCGAATGTGGCAGTTGTGAAATAGGCTATCTCAAAGCCGTCACCTTGGTAGGTAGTTAGTTCACGGGGTTTGTTCCACATACATGCCGCGTCTTTATGATCAGGAGTGTAACAACAGGCAGTCCATTTCCCCTGGTCAGACCAGCTGTGGAGATTACATTTCCCTTTATAAACGTCAGTTCCAGACAAATCTTTACTATGCGTCCTGGCTACAAAGCATAAAGATGCAGATAGCTTAATTCCGGGAAGGTGTTTTTCCATCCTGTATTCGTTTATCAGCCTGCCTAAAGCCTGCTCCTCCCCTGTCAGGCAATTTCTTCCAGGTTCCTGGGCTAGCAGAGGTCCAAACAGTAAAAGGAGTATAGGGACAAGGAGTTGTTTCATCTTATATATCAGTGCTATTTTGAAATCAGGTATTTAAGATTAAACAAAGAATGATGACTTATTTCTTTTCATCTCCATATCTTTTTTCCCTGATCTTAGCCCCGTTTTTGAACTCACCCTTGTAAACCAGTTTCCCGTTTGCATCCCAATATTGCCATATGCCATCTTTTTTCTGATCGATATATGAACCTTCGCCTTGTTCGCTTCCATTGGCATAATAGGACACCCACCTGCCATGCTGCCGGCCTTTCAGGAAGCTTTCTTCCCGTATTTTCTGTCCATCAGGATCGAAGTATGTCCATGAACCTTCCCTTTCGCCATCAACGTAAGTCCCGGTTTCATTTACCCTTCCGCTATCGTACCACTCAGTCCATGCCCCGTTTTTCAGATCAAGCTTATAGAAACCATCTGTTTTCCGCTTTCCGTTGTCATACCATGTCTGATAAACACCGTCTTTTTTGCCCAGTTTATAATCAGTTATATATTGCTTCTGCCCGTTTTCAAACCAGCCCTTCCAGCGATTTACCATCCGCCCGGAATCATAATTTCCTGAATCCTTAACCTGTCCACCCTGGAACCAACTGATCCAGAGGCCGTTTTCTTTGTCAAGAACGTAATTGCCTGAATGATGGACTTTCCCATCGGTATAATAAAAAACCCATTTGCCGTTTTTTTTACTATCCGCCATATCCCCTTCTTTCCATTTAGCACCCGACTCATACAAATAACTCCAATGACCCTGCTGTTTGCCGGAAACGAATATCCCTGTGCTTCCAAGTGATCCGTCGGGATGATAAAAACACCATGTACTATCCTGAAGATCATCAATAAGTTTCCCAGTCATATCCGGTTTTCCATCCTCATGCCACCAATGAGCTATCCCATTGAGTTTTCCATTGACATATACCCCTTCAAATTCCTTTTTCCCGGAGCCAAACCATCTGACAGAAGATCCATTCTTTATGCCTTTCGAATAATAGGTTTCTTCGTTTTTTACCCCTTTAGAATCAAAGCCGTACCAAAGGCCCTCTTTTTGGCCGTTAAGCATAATGCCTTCGGCTTTCTTCTTACCATCCGGATAATATTCCGTATTCTGTTGTGCGTAGGACGCTGCTGAAAAAATGACAAATAACAGAAGGGCTAGGGCATTCTTAAGCATAGGAAAGAGGATTTGAATGGAAATGGGATATGTTTGACGGATCAGTTTGATACAATACACATGATTCGAAACGATGGAAATACCTTTCTAGTGTTTTCTTTCGGTCGTAAAGATCACCAACTGCTCAAGAGAACAACGTGCAGGACTTTCAGGAAAAGTATTTAGCAGGTCAAAAGCTTTGTTCTGGTACTCCTTCATTTTTTGAATGGCATAATCGATACCCTTGCTTTCGTTAACGTGCTGTATAAGCAGTGAGACTTTTTCAGGTTCATTGTTGTGATTCCTGACAATATTCATGGCCCTGCGTTTTTCAATCCAGCCTGAATTGTTCAGCATATAGATAAGAGGAAGGGTCATTTTCTTTTCCTTGATATCAATACCATTCGGTTTGCCTGTATCCAGGTTTTTCTGGTAGTCGAACAGATCGTCCTTTATTTGGAATGCTATACCAACATATTCGCCAAATTGGTGCATTTTTTTGATCATTTCAGCATCTGCATTCACAGAAGCTGCACCAGAAGCACAACAGGAAGCGATGAGAGAAGCCGTTTTTTTTCGGATGATCTCAAAATAGATGGATTCATCTATATCAAGATGGCGGGCCTTTTCAATCTGCAATAATTCACCCTCACTCATTTCGCGTGTTGCATTCGATACGATCTTGAGGAGTTCAAATTCGTTATTGTCGACAGCAAGCAACAATCCTTTGGAAAGCAGGAAGTCGCCGACGAGGACAGCAATCTTATTTTTCCAGAGGGCATTTAAGGAAAAGAAGCCCCTGCGTTCATTTGAATCATCAACAACATCATCGTGGATGAGGGTTGCAGTATGGAGCAATTCGATCATGGATGCGGCCCTGAAGGTACTATCGCTAACTTCGCCGCAGACCTTGGCTGAAAGGAAGACAAACATCGGGCGCATCTGTTTTCCTTTTCGTTTGACGATATAGCGTGTGATGGTGTCAAGAAGCGGTACCGGGCTTTTCATTGAGCTGCGGAAATGCTTTTCAAACTCGTCGATATAGGGAGCAATCGGGGATTTTATCTGGTCAAGGGTGATCATTCGAAGCAATTTACTTCTCAAAAGTAATGATTATTTTATAAAGACATAGCACAGCCCTGCACGTGGAGACCTGTAAAGCTTACAATTCAAAATACTCTACCTTTGCAACAAAATTTAGCTATGTCAGGTATTCTCTTTGATGAAATTATCTTCGGCCCTGTAAAAAGCCGGAGGTTCGGCATCTCCCTGGGGATTAATCTCCTTCCTTTAACTGCCAAGCTTTGTTCTTTTGATTGTATTTATTGTGAATGCGGACTCTCAGGTCACGAAAAGGGGCATAAACCCGAACTTTATAAGTCGGCACAGATCCTTGATTCACTTGAGAAGAGATTCAAAGGCCTGGTCGACAGCCATCTTGAACCTGACTCCGTAACTTTTGCCGGGAATGGGGAGCCCACGATGCACCCGGAATTTGAACAGATCATTGATGGGGTTATTAAGTTGCGAAACCAATATTTCCCAAAAGCCAAGGTGACTGTTCTTTCGAATGCAACCTTGCTGAACCGTGATCATGTGCGCAAGGCCCTGAACAGGGTTGACAACAATGTACTCAAACTAGATGCCGGCACTGACAAGGTGTTTCAAATGATAAACCGCCCCCAGAACAGGATCACCATTGATGAAGTAGTTGACCACCTTGTAGAATTCCAGGGTGACCTGACCATTCAATCCATGTTTCTTAGGGGAACCATTAATGGTGAACTTGTTGACAACACAGTAGCAGAAGAAGTTGAAGCCTGGTTAGGTCAATTGGAAAAGATTCAGCCAAAACTGGTTATGCTTTACCCGATCGATCGCCTTACTCCTTTTGCCACTCTGGAAAAAATAAGCCATGATAAACTTGAAGCCATTGCTAAAAAAGTTACCGAACTTGGATTGAAAGCGGAAGTTTTCTGAGAATATTACCGGACGAAATAAATGGTTCGAATCCCTATTTTTCACATATTCGTTTTTGGCTTACAACTTGAACGAGAGTAATTCGTTTATTTCGCAGCTATTTAATTTCATTCAAGTCGACCACATGAAAATCCTTCAATCAAACATCACTATCATGGTTAAGGACCTCGAAAGGTCCATTGCATTTTATCTTTCACTCGGACTTTCATTAAAGGAGAAATGGGGAGAGCATTATGCCCAGGTAGAAGCGCCTGGTGTAATTATTGGCCTGCATCCGAAAGCAAAAGATGATAGCAAGACCACTTCCGGTAGTTTATCCATTGGATTTATGACCCCGGATTTTGATGAAGCACGCGGGTTGCTAATTTCACAGACTATCAAATTCCAGGAAGAGAGTGGCAAGAGTGGTCAAATTCTGAACTTTCAGGATCCGGATGGCACATGGCTTTATTTTATGAAACCGGAATATTGATTTGCGATAAGAATTAAACTCACTGAATAGTTTCATGAGATTCCATTGTATCTTTATTGGATCATACCCGCACTATGATTGACTATCCTCCAAAGATCCTTATCGCATTTGCTGAGACGATCAGCGGAAATGCTGAAATCCTGAACTGGTTGTTAACGAATGGTTACCCCGAACTTGCAGCTTTATCGAGTGCTATTTGTGGAAGTGAAGAGGCATTCGGATGGTTGATGAAAAATGGCTTTCCGCAGTATGCAGCCCTCGACCATGCTATTGATGGGATTACTCCTGCTTATAATTGGCTGTTAGAGAACGACTTCAAGTTTTTAGCCGTGCTTGCTGATGCCTGTAACAGGAAACCCGAAGCCATCAAATGGTTACAGGAACACGATCTTCAAATATTCCTAGTAATAGCTGCCAAGGTGCATAGTTTAAGAGAGGGGAAGACCTTTGATTATCATAAGCTTCATTTTTAAGAAGAGTTCGGCGTTGGAAGAGTTCGGCGTTGGAAGAGTTCGGCGTTGGAAGAGTTCGGCGTTGGAAGGGTTCGAAGTGAAAAACGGCGGATTTTGGCTTTTCGCCTTGTCCCTCAATCTCCTCATCTCCTTGTCTCTTTGTCCCCATGTCCCCCAGTCTCCCTCTCGCCCAGTCTCCCCTTCCCCTTGTCTATTTTAAATAAGCGCTTCGCACTATGCACTTAGCGCTATGCCAATAAATGAACAACCCCACGTCCATTGCTGTCCGTGGGGATTGAGGCAGAAAAACTAGTATGTGTTTAATTTGAAATGAGTCTTTGATTTAATGCCTTCCTCTGCTATATAGCTATTAATAAAAACTCTTCCGAGAGCTTGAATTTGACGATAGCTCAATTGATCACCCGCACTTGGAGTAATCGCAGTTCTTACAATAGATGCATCCTTCCTTGCGGTAAAGCGAATTTACGGTGGCGCATTTCGGGCAGGATTCGCCGGTTTCCATTTCTTCCTTGATGTACCGTGACAGCGTCCGTACAACACCATTTTTCCAGGTTGTAATGAAATCCTTATCGAAGGTGAGATTCTCTATAAGGCCGACTACATATGGCAGTGGCATTCCATGGCGAAGGATTCCGGAAATGAGCTTTGCATAATTCCAGTATTCCTTTTCGAAGGTACGTGAGAGCCCTTCGTAGGTAACCTTGTAACCCTGGCGGTCGACATAGCGGAAGTTATACAGGGTGCGCTGGCCTTCACGTTTCTGGCGTATTACCCAACCTTTCTCCACCCATTCGGGGAGGAAGAAATCCTCACTTTTCCCGGTGAAGATCTCATAAGGCTTATTATCGAGCAGGCCGATTACAGCAATCCATTTTTCGCTTTCATTGGTGAAACGGACAACATCGGCTTCAAGCTTATCCGGGCGTGGAGGAGCTTTGGTCTCCTTGAATTCGGTAATGGCTTCTTCCTTTTTCGGTTCATTGCTGACAAGCACGCCTGAGCGTGAGCCATCGCGATAGATAGTCATTCCCTTGCAACCACTTTCCCATGCAGTAAGATAAACCTGGCTAACCAGTTCTTCTGTTGCTTCAGTAGGAAGATTAACGGTAACACTTATGCTATGATCAACCCATTTCTGGATAGCGCCCTGCATCCCAACTTTAGCAACCCAGTCGATATCGTTTGAGGTAGCTTTATAGTAAGGAGATTTTTCTATGATAGCATTCAGCTGGCTATCGGTATAGCTGTTGGCTGCATCAACATCGTACCCGTTTTCGCGCATCCAGTCGAGGAACTTTGGATGGAAAACATTGTACTCTTCCCATGAATCTCCGATTTCGTCAACGAAGGTAACATTGACATTCCTGTCGTTGGGGTTCACCTTTCGGCGACGTTTGTAGCTCACCATAAATACAGGCTCAATACCTGATGAGGTTTGAGTACATATGCTTACGCTGCCTGTAGGGGCAATGGTAAGCATGCTGATATTCCTGCGGCCGTAGCGCTCCATTTTTTCATACACTTCAGGAGCAGCTTCACGGATGCGGTTGATAAATGGATTATTCCGTTCTCTTTCGATGTCGAAGATCGGGAAGGCTCCGCGTTCAGCTGCGAGGTCAACAGAAGAGCCGTAAGCCTCGATAGCCAGGTTCTTATGAACTTCTACACTGAAGTTGGTAGCGTCTGTTGTACCATATCTGAGGCCCAAAGCAGCAAGCATATCGCCTTCGGCTGTAATGCCGATTCCTGTTCTGCGGCCCTGCAAGGTTTTTTCACGGATTTTTTCCCAAAGGAGGCGTTCTGTACGGCGGATCTCTTCGTCTTCCGGATCAGACTTAACTTTTTCGAGAATTGCTTCTATCTTTTCCATTTCAAGGTCGATGATATCGTCCATGATACGGAGGGCATATCTTGAATGTTTTGAGAAAAGTTCAGCATTAAAAGAAGCCTTGGAAGTAAATGGGTTCTCAACGTAGCTATAGAGGTTTATAGCAAGAAGGCGGCAGCTGTCGTAGGGACAGAGTGGAATTTCACCGCAGGGGTTCGTTGACTGTGTTTTGAAGCCCAGGTCTGAGTAGCAATCGGGAACAGCTTCGCGAATGATCGTATCCCAGAAGAGCACACCTGGTTCAGCGGATTGCCATGCATTATGGATGATTTTATCCCAAAGTTTAAGGGCTTCAATTTCCTGGACTTTGATAGGATTGGCAGAATCTATAGGATATTGCTGGCGATAGTTACGTTTTTCTTTAACTGCATGCATGAATTCATCATCGATCTTCACGGAAACATTGGCTCCGGTAACTTTTCCCTGTTCCAGTTTAGCGTCGATAAAATTTTCCGAGTCGGGATGTTTAATGGAAATGGAAAGCATGAGAGCACCGCGGCGACCATCCTGGGCTACTTCCCGGGTAGAATTGCTGTAGCGTTCCATGAACGGGACAATACCCGTGGAAGTAAGTGCACTATTCTTGACAGGGCTACCTGACGGACGGATATGGGAAAGGTCATGACCAACACCTCCACGGCGTTTCATTAGCTGGACCTGTTCTTCATCCACTTTCATGATGGCGCCATAGGAATCCTGGTTATTATCTCCGCCAATTACAAAGCAGTTGGAGAGGGAGGATACCTGGAAGTTGTTTCCTATACCTGCCATTGGGCTTCCCTGCGGAACGATATAGCGGAAATCCCTGAATAATTCAAAAATCTCTTCTTCGCTTAAAGGATTTGGATATTTACGTTCAATGCGGGCAACTTCAGATGCAAGGCGCCTGTGCATATCATCCGGTGTGCGTTCGTATATATTGCCGTCACTATCTTTAAGTGCATATTTATTCATCCAGACATTGGCTGCCAAGGTATCTCCCTTAAAATAATGGGTAGCTGCCGCCTGAACCTCTTCATGTGGGAAGGCTTTAAGTTTTGGTGTTTCTGCGATTTTTTCCTTTGGTTGCATGTTGGGTTGGGGTTCGAGTCTTTCCTCTTGCTCTTCATTAGGAATGTTGGTTTCTTCCTTAACTAATTCGGGACGCTGGCGTTTTTCAAGCACCTTGTTATAAAAACCATTTTTAGCGTCTTCTTCCAGGGAAGAATCGATTAGAGTAAACAAATTTGTACCAAAAAGTTTGTCCATTCGTGAGAATTGTCTTGCGTATTAATATCCAAAAACCTGAGAGCCAAGATTTAGCTAGTGCATTCCATGATGTTCAAGTGAACGACCAAGTTACAACAGTGTTAACCGACGAAACAAAATGTTTTATTAACAATATTTAATTTAGGAAGTGTTAAATAGCTGGTAAACAGAACGTAAAAATCTTAATAACTAGTGAAACCCTTGGTAATCCATCAAATCAGAATGCCTGACAATAGGGCGTTGTAAGAATATGAATATATAGCACAAATGTCAAACAATAATCACTATTTGATGGCTTTATAAAGTTCTCCCTACATAGTTAGCTGTATTTCTGCTGGTTAAGATTAACCCCTGCTCTTGTCCCAAATAAGTTTTACCCCAAAACCAAGTTGGTTATGGGTCATCTTAATAAAGTCCAATTTTATACCCCAAAGCACCAAATTATTCAGGAGAGCAATCGGGAACTTCGTAACATATGCCTTATGAGCAATGTCGTATCCTTCATCCTTCAATTCGAATACTTCACCAGTAAATTGAATCCCCTGTATCCTGCCAACAATAAGTGTTTCAAGTGCGATTGCTCCTGATACAAGAGGTTGTAAGGTCATCTCGCGGGTATGGCGTGTATCATAATCAGAAGTAAAAATTATGGTATTTGAAGCTTCCTGGTAAACATAAAAGCAAGTGCAGGTATAGGGTTTGTTACCTGATGAGGTTGCCAGGGTGAAGACATGATGTTTTTTTATGAACTTTACGATGCGTGGGTCGATGGGGTTGGTCATGGGGGTTTACTTTTTTGAGGGAGGGGGCTTCGACAAGCTCAGCCTGACTATGGGGTGCTTCGGCAAGCTCAGCAGGGCGCTTCGGCAGGCTCAGCGGGTACAGGCCCTTCACCAGCCTTCCCCGAGGGGAAGGGCCAGGGAGGTGGTTAGCTTTTGATGATCATTCTTACAGCGATAGCGATGAGGGCGAAACCGAAAATCTTTTTTACTGTTGACACAGGTAAATTCAGTGCGATCTTGGATCCGAAGTAGCCTCCTAAAGTGAAAGCAATAGCAATGATAAGAGCGTATTTGAAGTTCAGCTGGCCGGACTTGTAGTAATTAAGGACGGCAAACAATCCTACAGGCGGAAGCATTACGGCCAGGCTGGTTCCCTGGGCTTCAATCTGTGACATCCCCAAAAAATAGACCATGGCAGGGATCATGATGACCCCGCCTCCCAATCCAACCATACCACCGAACACACCGGCAGCAAGACCGATCAGTAATAGAATTCCGAGAACCTGTAAACTCATGGTTTTAAAAATTTAGTAGGTTATTAAACGGTATTCCCCAATCCTTAAAAATCGAGGCTGAGTGAAAGATAAAACTGCCTGGGCTGAATCACGTTGTCTTCAATTCCCCAGGACCAGTCAGCGCGTACAAAATACCCCAGCAAACTGCTTCTGAGTCCAAACCCATAGCCTGCAACAAGCGGGCTTTTCTGCACCTGAACTGTGACATACAAAGGCGGGCGGTAGATATATTGTGTAAAGAATGTATTTTCCTGCGTAGTAGGATCCATGCCTTTCCAGGCTGCACCCATATCATAAAATCCAACGACCTGGAAATTATTCAGGAAATCCGATTTAATTGGCCTGTTAAAGAAATACTTGAATACAGGAAACCTCAGTTCTGAATTCAACAAAGCAAATGAGTTTCCAGAGCGTACATTCTGTTTGAACCCTCTCATGTTTGTCGCAAGGGTCTGAAAGGCATAATTCTGCGTGTAATCAATGTTGTTGTTCTGGTCAAAGCCTGGTATAAGCCAGTTATCAACCCCACCAAGGTAATAGAGCAACTTGCTTTTCCCAAAAGACGTACTGCCGGCTATCCTGTTCGCCCAAATGAATGTGCGGTGAATACGCGTATAATGCCTGAAATCAAAACCCACAACTGCCATATTGGTCCAGTCATTCGCAATAAGCCGGTAGTACTCTGCAAAAATCTTGAAACGCATTCCCTGGTATAGATTGGTTCCCAGTTCGCGGGTATTGTCATAAACGGCTTCTCCTTTCAGAATGCTCCAGCAGTTATTAACATCCTTCATCTTTGCTGTTGCCTGGTCCTGTGCCAAGACAATTGCCTTATCATACTGCATTGTTATCGTACTTTTCAAGGCAAATACTTCTGTAAATGGGTAACGCAGGATATAATGCAGTTCGTGTATCTTATGTTTGACATTGGCATTGGAATAGGCAACATCAAAGGAACTCCTGTGGAAATATATCTCCCTGTCGGTCCGATGTTTGAGATTGGAAAAACCAAGCAGGTATTCATTGTTTGTCAGGTCTGTATTTAACCTTACACCACCAATGATACGAAAATCTTCAAGAAGATCTGTTGTACCTATTGTAAAGAGAGCATTAGTTGGGGGATTCTGGAACACCGGGCCTGCATAGCCGATGAATGGCTGGTAGCTCATGTTGAGATAGGAAAAATCCAACTGGCTGATAAGCTGGTTAATCGAGTACTCAACATTATAGTTCCGGGGTTTGGGTGGTTTAGAGAGCTCTGTGGCAGGAACCAGCCTTCCAAATTTATCTTCCTTCATCAATCCGGTTACAGGATTTTGCTGGCCGATCCTGGACAACTGGTAATTGTTGATATCGATCCTGGTACTGTCTTTCATCTGCCCGGACAGATCTTCCTGGTATACATTAACAAATCGTTTTTTCCTGACCTCTGCCTTGGTTGTTTTCTTTTGCTTTGCTTTTGCTGCAGCAGCTTTTTTAGCTTCTTCTTCCTGCTTTTGCATGAACGAAGTTTTTGAAAGGTTGACAGATGCAGAAGCAAGGTCGGGCAAATCATTCAGATAGATGTTATACCTGTTATTTTCAAAAACCAACTCAGCAGTTTTACCTCCAATGGGACTTATATCCTGCGACAGAATGCTCCTTGAGTGATTGCTGACAGGAAATGCCCTGGCAAAATAGCGGTAATGGACTGCAGTATCCACATATGATATTACGCTGTCGAAGCGGGCAACATAGCGATTGTAAACTCCATTTGCATCGCTGAGGTAGGTAAAATATCCGGGTTGATAGGACATTGCCTGGGTTTCATTTGACAAAGGAGTCCTGGCAATTCGGTTCAGTATCTTGCTTTTACTTGCAACATCATAAACAAAAAGGTCATTGTTTTCCATGCCGTCATAGGTTTCTCCGTCATCGTGTGTAAAACGGAGCGTATCATCGGGACGGTTTGAACTGAATATAATCTTGCTGCTTTTCTGAAGAAAATGAGGATTGAGGTCATTATAGGAGTCGCGGGTAACAGGAACGACTGTATTGGCTGCAATGTTATAGAGGTATATATCAGACTGCCCTTTTTGAACCGCTGACATAACAAAAGATCTGCCATCAGGTGAATAGGAAAAATCGAGGATTTTTTGAAAGCCATAAATGTTCTGATGAATCCACCTCCGGGTTTCCATATCATAGAAATAGAGGAATATCAAACCCTTTGATTCAATGATCATGGCTAATCGCTGACCGGAAGGGTGCCATGCTAACAAAGGGTAGGAATAATCGACTTTTTCGGCCAGGCGGAAGCCTTTCCTGAATATCCGCTTCTGCTTTCCGGTTTTTGTATTGTAGAGGAACACCTTGTACAATCCGTAATCGTTAGAGGTGTATGCCAGCTGATCGGCATCTGCGCTAAGCTTGACCCGGTCATAAACCCGGTCCTTTTTGATTCGCACTTTTACCTTGCTCCCATAATCCGTGAATGACTGCTTATCCTGCTGATCATACAAATCCTTGTACCAGGCTTCCCATTCCTTGATAAGGGTTTTAAAGGAGACCCCAAGAACATAAAGGAAGCCGCTTTCAACGCTCCTGTTCACCCGGGTCATGTATATAATGTTGGAGATATTCTCAGCACCGTATTTTTCGGCAATGAACTGCCAGATAGACCTTCCGGCATAAACAGCATCGGAACCTGAAAGGTGGTTGAACTTTTGGAAGCGGCCAGTAAGGATACCGTCCTTAACAATATTATCAAGCTCAGTATCCCAATTACGGCTGTAGTAGGATACGAGTCCATCGCTATACCAGCCTGGCAGGTTGATGAGGGTATTGTTTTTTATCTGGGATCCGATGGATTCACCGTAAATGATACCATCGAGCATAATACGTGTAAGGCCTGCGCGGATTTGCTGGTCGAAATTGTTAAGATTGCCATCGAAATAGAGGAAAATCTTGTGGCCAACAATGTGAGTAATGCCGCCTGTGTTGTACTGGGTATTGTTAAGCAGGCCTATATTGCTCTGCCTCAGGTCACTGTAATTGTTATATACTATAAACTGTATCTTGTTATCGAGGGAAGTCTCGAGTTTCTTTTCGATATCGGGGATAAACTTTCGGGCATATTCGGCTGTATGCAGAGCCAGTTCCTTTCCATTCAGGTAGTAGTAAACGTCGATGTTGTTAAAACGGTAGTAAGACCAAATATTTTCGGTGTACTGCACCCTGTTTTTACCGAAAGTAAGTTGGGAACCATTGTAGAACTGGGCTTTAAGGGGGAAATAGCAAATGATGGAAAGCAGCAGGATAAGTGCTTTGAAGCTGTTTTTCCCGTTCCGACCCATAGTAGAAAGCATCCGTATTCCAGGTTTTTATTTGGCTAGCTAAATTAACAATAATTGAGGTTGCATTGTTGCTATAGGTAAAGGCTGCTGATTAAAAACCAATTCTGCATATATATTAACAGTGGAGGCCTTAAATCTTTAACTTTACGTTTGCAAAATTAGTATATCTGAGGTGACATGATTGAGGTTCAAAAGTTCACATTTAATCCTTTTGCGGTAAACACTTACGTTGTTTCAGGCAAGAACCGCGAATGCATCATTGTGGATCCTGCCTGTATGGACCATCGGGAGGAAAAAGAACTTTCGTCCTATATTCATGAGAATCACCTTACGCCGGTGATGATGGTAAATACCCATTTCCACGTAGATCATATTGTTGGAAACAGTTTTGTGTGTGACACTTACGGCCTCAGGCCGATAGCTCATAAAAACGGTAAGATCTTCTGGGAAACTGCCCGGGAATTTGGCTCTGTCTTCGGCTTGAATATTAAGGAGGTCCGCATTCCTGAGGAGTTTATTGAAGAGGGAGATGTTTTGATGACAGATGACCTGCAGTTACGTGTGCTATATACCCCCGGTCATGCGGATGGACATATCTGCCTTGTGAATGATACTCAGCAGTTTGTAATCACCGGAGATGTCCTT
This sequence comes from Bacteroidota bacterium, assembly GCA_013376995.1. Classification (GTDB taxonomy): domain Bacteria; phylum Bacteroidota; class Bacteroidia; order Bacteroidales; family UBA4417; genus UBA4417. Next base: position 92,333 of record JACAAZ010000015.1, read on the forward strand.
TTCTATGGAAGCATTGGCCGGACAGACCTTCCGACAGGCGATTATGATCTGTTGAAACACAGTATAGAAGAGAAGCTATTCATCCTTCCGCCGGAATACAAGGTTTTCCCCGGCCATGGCCCTGACACATCAATTGGATATGAGAAATTGAACAACCCATTTTTGTAAGCAAATTATTTACATTCAAATATTATCCTTTCCGGATCATTATGAAATTGCAGTTGCGCAAAAATTAGCGGTAATTGTATAAAACGACAAATCAACCATTTACCGACAAACAAAAATCATAAAAAACAAAACCATGAAAACGAAAATATTATTTGGAATAAGCCTTCTTTTTGGACTGATGTTCATTAACTCGGGACTTAATAAATTTTTTAATTACATGCCCATGCCCAAAGACATGCCTGAAAATATGATGAAATTAATGGGCGAGTTTAAGGAAATTGGTTGGCTCCTGCCGCTGATTGCTGTTGCAGAAATTGTCGGTGGCATACTCTTCATCACCAATAAATTCAGGGCACTTGGAGCAATAGTTATTTTTCCTGTTCTTGTAGGAATACTTTTAACTCATCTTTTAATAGCACCCTCAGGTCTGCCAATAGCAATAGCGCTATGGGCAATTGAACTTTGGGTGATTATAGAGAACCGAGATAAATACCTGCCCATGATTAAATAAGCCTAGTTTCGCCTGAAAGCATTTATTCTCCTGCCAGTTTTTTCTGCAGACAACCTTTTCCTACTGACAAATGCACTGGCAAACAGTGCACAAAGGCACAAGGAAAAACAACGAACCGTTAACATGAGCTTAGATTCATAGCTTTGTTAAATGCACCGGTCTCCCCAAATGACACAATGCACTGAACCCCGACCTTTAGCAGCAGGGCTATTCGACTAAAATGTACTAATGAAACAAACATATCAGATAACACAATCAATAAAGCCAATATATATAGACAAGGAACTACTTAGAGAAATAGAAAACTATTGCTTTAATCAACTTCCGGGATATCTTGAAATTGAGCCACAGGCCTTACGAGAGTGTTACTCCATTTCACTTCTTGGGAGCACTGGCGAACAAAGAATTGATGGCATTGATAATTATGAACTCAGCACTTTACCGGAGGATATAAAAAAAATTATCATTCGGCTTTACTATCAAAATAATGAGACGGATTCATTACTCTCAATCCAATATTCATTCGGAGAAGAAAGATTTTCATCCAATTTAACCACAGAGATATTCACAGAAAATGCAAATGAAAAAGCATTGGTAATTAATGAAAACATATTGAGGATCCTTCATCAAAATAAAACACTAAACTACCTGTTTCACCCTTCTCAAATTCTCCTCACATTATTAATAGCTATTTGTGCACTAATACCATGTATTGCAGGCTATCAATGGTTTAACAATAAAGAAGCTGCTAAAGTCATATTACTCATTGGGATACCAGCTGCGGGTTATTATTGGATAGCTCAGCAGCTAAAGCCCTTCTGCTCATTTGATACGAATCGTCAAAAAACAAATGATAAAATATCATATTACTTTCTACTTGGAACACTAGGTTTCATCATCATTTCTACAATTTTTACAATTCTGAAAAAATAATCCCCTGATAAACTGGTGAATATCTTGAAAACAAATATAAGCCACGCCATTAATACGGGTTAAACGAGGTTGGCCTTTCAATTAGGCCTGCCCCTCAATAATAATACCTTGCCCGGACCGGGAATATTAGAAGTGATAAGATAATTTCATGAGTATAATCAGATTAACCACCTGCTACAATTTCACAGAGGCTAATATGGTAAAAAACCTATTAGCTAATGAGGGTATTGACTGCTTCCTCACGAATGAAAACTTCACTTCATTAATGCCTGGGTACAATGGTATGCTCGGAGCCGGGATCCAAGTCATGATTGAAGAAAATAATTATGAAGCGGCCAGTAAATTTTTAACAAATCAAATAAACCCTGACATAACAAAATGTCCAAAATGCGATTCGGACAATATTTCATTCGGACTTGGTGAGAACAAAACAAAGAAAGTATTGATTGCAATTTTGTCAGCATTAGCTTGAACTCCCTTGGGTAATTTAAGTGGCACATACTACTGCAATAATTGCAGGCATGATTTTAAAATAGCTTTAGACCGTCAATAACAAAGTCTCGTATCAATAGTTGCCAGATTATTTTAGTCATACCGATCTAAAGAGAAACACAATTCGGGCATTCATTAATTAAATTGTTCGGATTTCAGGCTCACCTTACCTATAATTCAAGCAAATTTGCATGCCATGATAATGCAAATATATAACAGATGAAAATTTTCAAAAAACAATCCGTCCTCCTTACTGTGTTATTATTCTGTTTGCATTTTGCTTTCGGTCAAACAGGTGAAATTAAAATAAAATTTATCGGGAATTGTGGTTTATACATGACCGATGGAAATTTAAATATTTATGTTGACTTCCCGTATAAATCAGGTGCGCATCATTATATGAAGTATAATAAATCCGAAATAGATAGCATAAAAGACAATTCCATCTTTATTTTTACGCACAGGCATTCAGACCATTATTCCAGAAAACTTATAAGGAATCCTAAAGGAAATATCTATGGCCCCTGGAGGGTGTCGAAAAAAAGAAAATTGGATTTAGAAAAGCTCAACAATTCAATCAATGAATTTTCTTTGCAATCCTTTAAAACTTCACATATATTTTCACTACATCATAGCTCCTACCTGATTACCTGGCACAATAAAAAAATATTTATTTCCGGTGATACCGGGGATGTAGGACCCATAAGCAAAATAAAAAACATGGACTGGGTGTTTGGGCCTTTCTGGATTTACAGCAATGCGATGCAACAAAAGAAGCCCATTGACTCCAAAATGATTGGCATCTTTCATCTTTACCCCGATCAAAAAATAGGTGAAGGATTCCCGGGCAATATTCATTTCTTTACACAACAAAATGAAGTAATCTCAATACCATTTTAATTCAGTCTTGCATTAATCCAGCTAAGTTTATGGGTTTGGGCTATCAGTCAAAAAATCAAAAACTTCTAATACCTCGCGCTAATTAACAGTCTGAATGAACATTAACAGCTATTCATACAGGCTCCTGGGTACTTCAGAACCCTTGGGGCAGCTTCAGAAGTCGGTAGAAAAGGCATTTCATGCCAGGTCGTTCAAATTGTTCTGGCGCTACTGGAATCCATTGTTAGGCTATATTTTATCAAAATATATTTATAAGCCACTCTCTAAAATAATGAGTGATAGGATTTCTACAATTCTTACATTTATTTTTAGTGGTTTGATTTTACATGATTCCTGGTTTATGCCTCTTTGTTACTTCGTATTTAAAAAACCGGTGTTCTTCCCGGTAACAATTATATTTTTTTGCTTTGGTATTGTTTCGGTAGCAGAAGATTCATTGAAATTAAGAGATCATATCGAAAATGACAAGGTGCATGTTTTAATCAATATGATTTATATTTTCGGGATCAGTATTGCCGGAGGGTTGATATCAGCTTTAATGTATAAATACTAAACCAAAAGTCTGCTCATATGAATTTTCAATCGGTTAAAAGCAACACAGTCCTTAGGATAACACTATTTGCCTGTTTACTTTTGGTCATATCCGTTTTTTTCATTTATCGTACTAATGACTGGCCTTATGGAACTGAGGCTATTGGTTGCTTGCTATCGCTTATTTTGCTCATTCTTACCTTAGTAGTACTCCGGGGATTCCAAAAAAAATATGTTAGCGGGCTACAGGAAAAAAGTGTTTCATTGGGTTTATACATTGGCCTATTATGGAGTGTTGAAATAAGCATAAATAATTTTATTCAACCTGAACTTCCCGCACGAGATTATATTGATAATTCGTTTTGGCTATTAATTTCGCTATTAATCTTAATCCTATCAATCAGAGCAGCATATCAATCCAAAAAATTTCTGCCAGGATTATGGGCCGGACTATGGAGTAGCCTTGCCAGTGGGGCTGTTGCCTGCCTAAGTGCCTTACTGTTAATTGTCTTTGGAATAAAATACGTTATCCTGGACCCTCTCAATATTCAGGAATGGTCAAATGTAAAGGCTACCGCAGACACAGCTAACATAGCTATTTATTTTGCATATCAGTCTTTCACAGGGGCCATACTTCACTTGTATATATTAGGAGTCCTGCCGGGAATAATTCTAGGATCTATGGGGAGTTCATTAGGATTGCTGTTGAACAGGTTAAAGCATTAATTTTGAAACTGAAGCTGCAAGCATTGGCTTACCATGTTCGGTTGTTCAACACAAATACCTCAACTTACCCTTACAAGACGGTAATTACAATTAATTCTCCGTCTTACCCTCTAAATAATGACTAATGCAAAAAAACATTGTACAACATATAAGGAACCATGTAGATTTAAGTGATTCTGAGGTGGAAGTATTAAACAAGTATTTCAAAATACATCACTGTAAAAAGAAAGAATTACTCCTTATTGAGAACAAAGTATGTAATCAATTTTACTATGTTGAAAAAGGATGTTTAAGGATGTACTTCATCAATAAAAAAGGAGTTGAACAAATTACCCAATTTGCACTGGAAGGTTGGTGGATTTCTGATTTTCAAAGCTTCATAAATGGCTCTTTATCTGAATATTATATCCAGGCGGTTGAAGAATCAAGAATTGTATCCATTGACCATCAAAATCTTGACGCCTTAGTTAAAGCATTGCCACAATTGGAAAAGTATTTCAGGTTAATAATGCAAAAAGCCGTGGGGGGAGCGCAATTACGATCGAAATTGTTGTATGAAATGTCAAAAGAAGAGTTCTTTGTTCATTTTAGTACATCCTTCCCCGAATTTATGATGCGTGTTCCCCAGTATATGATTGCTTCTTACCTGGGCCTTACACCCGAATATTTAAGTGAATTGCGCAAAAAGACAATTCTATAAATTTCTTAATCCAGTTTAATTTTTATTAATTCTTCCCGGGATACTTTTGCAACATCAATCTAAATCCAAAATCAAATGGACGCAAAAGAAATCGTGCTGGAAAAAATGAAAAAGGAAGGGACACCTCTCAATGCAGGTAAGATTGTTGAATTAACGAATCTTGACCGGAAGGTTGTCGATAAAGCTATGGCTGAGCTATAGACGGAGGAATTATACCGAGGCTATTTGGTTTTGCGAAAACAACAAACTTGTACAGCCCGGCATAACTGAATCTAAATTCAACCTGCTTCGCATTTTCATTAAGATTCAGATTAATATTCTCTCCAAAAAGATGCTACTGGCAAGCTAAGTAAAGTTGTATTAAAATTAAACTGGAAATATTATGAGCAAATTAAGTGAAAAGTTTTTTGAAGTTCTGAACCATGAAGGTGTTGTATCTATTATGTCGTGGGGTGTGGAGCCGCACCTTGTAAATACCTGGAATTCATATCTTGTAGTTACTGAAGATGAGAGAATTTTGATCCCGGCTTATGGTTTCAGAAAAACCCAGAAGAATGTTGACATTAACAATAAAATCAAAATGAGCCTGGGCAGTAAAGAGGTGTTAGGTTATAAAGATTACCAGGGAACAGGATTTCTAATTGATGGCACAGCCAGTTATATTGAATCTGGTGAAGAGTATGATATGATGAAAAGTAAATTTTCTTTTCTCAGCAGGGTGTTGGAAATAACAGTGGAAAATGCCAGGCAGATGCTATAAAGCATATTTGGTTTCAATTTGAAAATTGCCTGTGCAAGTCATACAGCACAGGCAATTTTTGTATACAATATCTGCTGAAGGCCAGAACCTTTTCATATCTTTTCAAGGTTTCGTGGCAAATAGTACGATTTTTTTTAAATCAAGAAAGTCTCTCATCTTTAACAAATAATTAAACGATATATATCTTAGTTGACTCTTAAAACTGAATTCTTGTACCGAAACCGAAATATATACCTGGTCTTAACTCTTATCATCGTGGTTGCCGGACTGGCATCCAGGCATTTCTCTGCCAGTTTGCCCGGATGGGTGCATGCATATGCAGGAGACGGGCTTTGGGCCCTGATGGTATTCCTCATTATTGGATTTCTATTTACAAGAAAAAGCTCGCTTTGGGTAGCCCTTTCCGCATTGGCGTTTTCGTATGGCATTGAGATCAGCCAACTATACCATGCACCCTGGATTGATACCCTTCGCGCCAATCGTTTGGGAGGACTGATCCTGGGCTTTGGGTTCCTTTGGAGCGACCTTGTTTGCTATACTATTGGCGTTGGATTTGGTTACCTGGTGGAAAAGCTTTTTTTAAAAAGCAAGTATGATTAGGCTGGATTTATTCATAGATTTAAAACCTGTTAGCTATGGATAATATTTGATGAGTATTAAACCACAGGAATTCGGGTAATAACTGAAAGTTTGATTTTTAGCCAGATTAATATCCTTCTTTAAAAATTATTGCCGGGAATCATATAAATGATTGCCTTTAGCGTCCCCACTATTGTATATTCCAATAAAAGAAACATGAACACTAAAGCGCTTCTCAGTCTCACTGCCGCCGACCTGGTTGAAAATCCTGTGTGGGAATATTGGATTGAAAACAACATTGAACTTGTGAGGCCTTCGAACCTGCATGAAATCAGGGAGGGCAGCAATATAGTCTATATAGTTTCAACGGAGTTCCAATTTCGCAATAAATCCCGGGCAATTGGATATTGTTCTCCCCAGGATGCAAGCGGGCTTGATTCTTTGCAGCCTGTCATGCTTATAAGGAAAGAGCATATACCTATCCTTCAAAACACAGAATCTGATAAAGACAACCGTAATCATATCTTCAGGAAACTCGGGCTGGAACCGACTGATATCTTTCCAATTCTATTCAGGACCAGGGCAAAATGTGCCAATGAGTATTTTGAAGGGAAGATAACCGGGTTTGATGAGGAGATTGTATAAATACCTTTAGGAATAGTTTGAAATTAATTCCGATCTGAAATCTATAAAGCCCGGTCTTATGAAAAAAATCTTATTTCTGATTTTCTATATTTCCGGTTCGTGCAACTTACAGGCACAATCTTTCAGCATTCAATTTGCTGGTAGTGGAGCTAGCACAACTGTTGATTCCGTAAGGGTAGAGAACCTGGTGAATTGTACAATGTCAAATTTAATCGGCTCTGATATCCTGGTTTGTAACCCGGGAGACACCCTGAAATTAACCGGGAAATCGGGGAATTACAGGACGGTTGTGATGCTTATCCCGACATATAACCAGACTGTTACCTTTGATTTCGTTGAATGCAGGGATGCTGACGACAACAATTACGCGGTTTTGCAGATTGGGGATCAGCTATGGATGGCTGAAAACCTGAAAACCACCAAATACCGGGACGGATCCGATATTCCCAATGTACAGGATAGTGCCGGCTGGCACACTGCAACGAGCGGTGCCTGGTGTGATTATCATAATCTTCCTGATGAAGGGGCTGAGTATGGCCATTTGTATAATTTCTATGCTGTGGATGATATTCGCGGGATAAGCCCGGAAGGCTGGCATGTGGCATCCCATTCGGAATGTAACGTGATGGAGAAATACCTGGACAATAGTGTTGACACAACACTGCTGATGGGAACAGGGAATCAGATTGGCAAAATGCTGAAGGAAAACTGTGACACTCGCTGGGCTTATAACCCTGATACCTGGGGCACGAATGAAAGCGGCTTTACTGCACTCTGCACCAATTTCCGCATCGGGTCAGGTGCATGGAGCCTTGCACCCAATAATGACCATGATGATGGTTTCTGGACATCAACGGCCATCAATAATGGGAGTGCATGGTTCAGGAGCCTGAGGTGGTGTTTCAGCGATATTTATGTTCTGTACCTTCAGAAAACATTTGGTTATTCTGTGCGATGCATTAAGAATTCCACTAACACCAATATTCCTGATCTGAATTTTCAGGATGGATTGAAAATTCATCCTAATCCATTCACGGATAAGGTCTGTATTGAATCTGGTAAAAACGAAAACAGGATTCTGCAGGTATTTTCGTTAACAGGAAGTTGCGTTTACCAAAGTTCATTGGCCGGAAACAAGAATCAGGAATCCCTGGGTTTTCTTCCAAAAGGGATCTACATAGCTAAAATCCAGGGTGCTGATTGGACCAGGCAGTTCAAACTGGTAAAACAATAACAACCAGCAATCATTTTAATAAGAGTAAAAATGAAAATTGCCCATATAGCCATTTGGACAAAAGATCTGGAAGCAATGAAGGCGTTTTATTGCCGGTATTTTGAAGGAGTAAGCAGTGCAAAGTATCTAAATCCGGAAAAAAAGTTTGAATCCTATTTTATAAGCTTTAAGAGTGGGGCAAAACTGGAACTAATGCGCCAGGAATCTGTCACGGAACCCTTAAACCCGCTGCCACAATTAGGGATTACACACATCGCATTTAAACTTGGTTCAAGTAAAGCGGTGATTTTGTTAACTGAAAAGCTTCGTTCTGATGGTTACAGAATAGTTGGGGAACCACGCTTAACGGGAGATGGCTATTTTGAAAGTGTAGTGTTGGATGTCGAAGGTAACAGGATAGAATTGCTAGCTTAACTGATATGTACAAATTCCAGATCAAACTATGAATCAGGATTTGGAACACGGATGACACGGAAAGGAACAGACTTTCACAGAAAAAATTACCAGGTACATATTATATAACACTGTCATTCTGTATTTTATGTTAATTTTCCGCCTGTTGGAGACTCGTTTTATAAATTTTGCACAAACGAATATTTAAAGAAGGAATAACTGTTGTATGGACAAGTTAAATCCATAACTATTCCGCATAGCTTTGATGCCAGCATTTTGAATACTGCAGAATTATCTTTACCTTTATGTATCCCCTTTAAAATATGGAAATTATGAAGACTTACAGAATTGTTTCCCTCTTATTTTTCCTGGTTTCCATTTTATCATTTCAGCAGGGTTTTGCCCAGGCTGATACTGCTAAAACCTCGGCTCCCAAGTATTATGAGATTACGACCAATGACGGCGGGGAGTTTGTCGGAATTATCATATCCCAGGATGCTAAGGAGGTGTTAATCAATACGCGTGACCGCGGACAAATATCGATTCCCAAATACCAGGTGAAGGAGATTAAGGAAGTTCCCGAAAAAGAAATTACGGCAACAGGTGGTTATATTCCTGCTGAAGTGTTTTCAACGCGGTATTTTATTACGACTAATGGACTGCCTATTGAAAAGAAGGAGAGCTACATTTTATGGAACCTATGGGGGCCGGATTTTGAATTTGGAGTCGGGAAAAACCTGGGGGTAGGAATCATGACTTCATGGATTGGCATGCCGATTATCGGAACTGTGAAGTATACAATTAATTTGCAGCAGAATGTCAATATGGCAATTGGCGGGCTCGTTGGAACCGGCTCCTGGATTCAACCCAACTTTGGGCTAGCCCTCCCCTATGCAGCCCTAACATTTGGGGACCGGAAAAGTAATATCACATTTTCAGGCGGATATGGCGCGGTATTTAATAACGGGAATAATAACGGAAGGCTATTATTTTCGGTTGCGGGGATGGCTAAAATGGGAAAGAAAGTTTGTTTTGTTTTTGATTCCTTCCTGGTTACTCCCAAAGGAAATCTTTCAGGAGGCGGTCTGATCCTGCCAGGTATCAGGCTGCAAACGGATAGCAAGAAGGCATTCCAGTTCGGTTTTGGGGGGCTTTATGTTGACGGTAAATTTATTCCTTCACCAATTCCCTATGTACAATGGTTCAGGAAACTCTGAGTTTTCAGAGGCTTGTTAGTTTATATTAACCATACTATTATTCTTTTTCATTCAATCCTTTGTTAAAAAACAAGCCTTAAACACTTATAGTGAAATAATTGCGTTAGGTTTACATATGTTTATCTATAAGCTATCTTCTCTATGAAAAAATTACTCACAGTTTCAATGGCTTTTACTTTGCTGATGCTTCTTTCGTGCAGCAAATCAGACAGGTATAATTCATCCATCCTTGTTTCTGAAATATCAAAAGTCTTACCATCACAGGAGAGGCTATATGTCCCAACCATGGGTAATTACCTCAAATTTGTAACAGAAGGGGATAGTTTGTTTGGCTTTTATACGGTACTTAGCCAGGATATTTGTCTTGCCTGCAACCAATCTTACCAGGAGGTGCTTATTGAATTCGGCTCTGATGAAGTACTTGCTTTGCCGGTAAACGCCCTCATAGGTAGAATGGGAACCTGGAAAAGACCGGACGTACTAAGGTTGGATAATTTCGCAGGAAAAGGGAGTATGTATATCGGCTTCAGAACGAATGTGAACAATACCGCGGATGAATCTCATTGGACCTATGGATGGATCAGGATTGAACTGACACAGGATAAAATCAACCTGGAAGTGATGCAGAGTGCCATCAACCTGAAAACCAATGAAGGCATTGAAGCCGGACAGGTTAGTAACGACTAATCAGATAACCCTATTTCAATTCTATTATAGATGAGCAGGTTCATTTATCTTTACTCACACCTATTCCTCTTTTACCTATTCCTAAATTCAATTGATGTATCTGCTCAGCGGAGCCATGAATTAGACAGCATTACCCAGGTCCTGGAAAATGTTTTCAGGAATGACCAATTGCCAAGGATGCAAATAGATTCTATTGCTGAAAAGTATGGTAGTGAATCCGATGAATCAAAAAGTCTTATGAATATCATTGGTCGTAATGATTCGATAAATACCCTGATTGTAAAGGAAATTATCGACAAATACGGCTGGCTAGGACGTGATAGGATATCAGCACGGGCCAATAAGGCATTGTTCCTGGTTATCCAGCATGCAGACCTTTCAACTCAACTCAGGTATAAGGACAGCCTGGAGGCTGCTTCCCGGTCCGGGCGGGCGAACCCTGCTGATTATGCACTTTTGTTGGACCGTACTAACATGGACCAGGGGATTTTCCAGGTATATGGATCACAGTTAATTATGAATTATTCAGGAGCAGCTTACTTGTTTCCGATCATGGATGAACCGAATGTTAACAAGAGACGAAAATCAGTCGGACTGGATCCCCTGGAAGTTTATGCTAAACTATTCAATGTAAATTATTCACTGCCAGCAAAGGACCCTTACAGAAATTGCTTTGTATTGTCCGGTTTTATCTTTGATAAATCGGGGAATCCTGTAAAGGATGTTTCCATAATTAATGGGGAAGATGTGATTTCCAAAACGGATGAAAACGGTTACTTTAAAACTCCTATTAGAAGGAAAATTAAAAATTTATCTATCCGATATACAAAGCCTGGTTACAAGGAAATAGCCGTTAGTCTTGATACCAGCCAGGGGAAAGATGTTTATCTGCAGTATATTCAAATGAAAGATTAGAGCAGAACTCTTTCCAGGAAAAGGCTCCAGAAGAACAAAAAAACTCCGGACACTGCCGGAGTTTCAAGAAAATTATTGCAAGCTTGAAAGATAATCACGGATATGAACCCCAGGGCTCTCGTCACAAGAAAGATTGATGCTACGTTGATAAATTTCTCTTTCGTGACGAGACTGGACCAATTTTCCACCCCAAGGGGCGGGGTATTAAACCCTCCGTAACGTCTTTGACGCGACGGGATTTCTTAGTGTCTTGGTGCTTTAGTTGCAAAAAAACATGCCACAAAGACACAAATACACTAAGTTACACGAAGAGTTATTAATACTTATTATTCTGTATTCTAGTAAGCCAGGAATTATCTAACTCACCTTTAATTAAGTGGCAGTTTATTTACAAGGGTAGAAGAATCCACCTGGCAACAGGCGAATATCCAGTTCTTCTCCATTATTAAATTTCCCGGGGTCGAACTGATCGAGAACATTTACAGGCGCTGTAAATCCAAGAACCTTAAATTCTGTGCGGCGGTTGGCCTGCTGTTCCTCATCCGAACATTTCACTCCGTCGGCGCAGCGGTTGGTAAGCTGACGCTCTCCGTAACCCTTTGCTGTTATCCTGGAAGCGCTGATGCCCTGTGATACTATATAATCCACAGCGGATTGGGCACGGTTCTGTGAAAGCTTATCGTTGTATGTAAAGGAACCGCGGCTATCGGTATGTGATCCAAGCTCGACAGTAATTGAGTTTTCATTCATGATCTTGACCAGTTTGTCAAGTTCCGGTTTTGCATCTGCGCGGATATCGAATTTGTTGAAATCGTAGTAGATGTTATCAATTTTGAAGGTCTTGTTAACTTCAAGTTTGTCGAGTAACAGGTCGCGAGGGGCTGAAAGGGTTGTTCCCGGCTTGATCTCATCTATCTTAAATGGCTCACAGTCGGCAATGTATTTTGGCATCATTGCTTTAACCGTCAAATCAGCAGGGCGATCAACCGGCAACTTATAGGATCCGTCAGGACCGGTTTTCAGAACATAAACTTTACCTCCATTAGGGTTATAGATGAAAACTGTAGCGCCCTCGAGAGGTTTACCGCTGGTTTTATCTTTAACAACACCTGCAATGTAGCTTGGTTCAGGTTTTACCTCGATCGGCTTGATGATTTCAGGTTCCTTGATATCAAGTTTCCTGAAACCATAAATATCATCATTCCCTAAACCACCGGGGCGATTAGAGGAGAAGAAACCATTTTTTGCGCCAGGTGCGTAATTCATTGCAAAGTCATCAAAGGAACTATTGAGCGGCATTCCAAGGTTTGTTGGCTTTACCCATTTGTCCTTTTCGTGAGCTGCGCTGTAGATGTCCAATCCTCCATATCCGGGAAGGCCTTCAGAAGAATAAAGCAGCGTGCCATCTGATTGTATGGATGGAAACATTTCGTTGAATGGAGTATTAATTTCTGGCCCGAGGTTTACAGGTTTACCCCATCCTGAACCTTCCTTTTTGCAAATCCACAGATCCGTTCCTCCTTGTCCACCGGGCATATCAGAAACAAAGCACAACACATTACCATCAGGTGAAAGGGCAGGATGGCCGACTGAATAGTCAGGGTTATTGAGAAAGAAAGGTTCAAGGGAACTCCATTTGCCGTTAATTCCTGTAGCATAGTAGATCTTAAGCAGGTTAGTCCTTATCTTATCCTGTTTCTTAGCTTTATCGCGGAATGTGCGGGTAAAATACACTTCGTCATTGCCACGGAATGTGGCAGGGCCGTCGTGGAACGACTGGTTGAATTTCCCTTTGAAAGAAGCCGGCAATTTCATATCACCCCAGAATTCATTTGGGGCTTCGGGTTTGGAATCGAGGATATCCAGGTAGCCCCTGCCTGTCCAGCCATAATTATTTTCATCCACGTTTGTATTCCTGTCGGAAGCGAATACCAGTTCCCCTGCATAGAAAGACGGTCCGAAGTCGCTCTGGGGAGAATTAATATTGTTCACAATTTTAATTTCAAATCCAGGGACCTTCTTCTTCCAGGGCCCGGTAACTGTATCGCAATATGCCGCGAAGAGTTTTCCCCTATTGTCGGAGGGGTTCAATTGTGCATATTTCAAATACATATCACGGGCTTTACTGTAGTCGCCGGTTGTTCGGAGTGCCTGGGCATAAAAAAGGTACCATTCCGGTTTTGCATTTGAGAGTTCAACAGCCTGGGCATACCAGGCCTTAGAGTTGAATACATCATTTTGCATCCGGTAGCATTCGGCAAGCAGGGGAATTGCAGCATCATGATATTTCTGTTTTTCAACAGCCCTATTCAGGATATGCACGGCCCTGGAATAGTTGTATAATTTCATTTTTTTCTCTGCGCGCCTTGTTGGCTGGGCCATAGAAGTTATGGCAATCAAAAGTGCAGCAAATGAGAACAGGAAAATCTTTTTCATAACAATCGTATTTATGAAGGAGGAATCGTATGCTAATTTTGAAAATAGTTAAGCGCAATCTATTATTAATACTGATAAAGGGAAAAGGTTACCCCTGCGGCTCTGTCTTCCGCAGAGAACTCTTTTATTCCCATTTAGAAGTACCTCGGTGTCAGCATCCTGTTATGAAAGATGTCGAAATCGAATCCAAGGCGGATTTCGTGTGAACCTTTATTATAGGCCTGGATTTCATTGAACCAGATATCATAGGAATAACCCAACCGGATATTATCCGTAAGCTGGAACTCCGTCATAAGGGAAAGGGCTTTTTCTGTCCTGTAAGAGGCTCCCAGCCAGAAAGTTTTTGATATCAGGAAACTTGCATTCAGGTCCATCTGGGGCGGTGCATTCTGGACAAATTTCACCAATACAGAGGGCCTGAAAACCAGTCCATCAGTTACATTGAAAGCTGCACCGGCCATGCCATAGAAATGCCGAAGAAGCTTGGTGAATTCATCCTTCCCATTCACCGTAACCATGCTCATCTGGTTCTGTAGTAACTGTTTAGATGAAAAGCCAAAGTAATATTTTTTGGAATAGTAGTAGATCCCAAAATTGGCATCGGGAACCGCCCTATTCTTAATATGGGAGTGAAGATTGGGATCTTCAAGATCGTAGGAACTTACTCTTGACCAAAGAATATCCGCATACTTGACCCCTGCCTGGAGCCCGAAGCAAAGCTTGCTAGTCGGGAATAAAATGCGGTAGGCAAAGGTTGCAAGCGCTCCCTGATTGATCGTGGCACCGATGGCATCACTATACACGTTCAGGCCAAGACCGATATGCTGATTTCGCAAGGGTGTATGAATGGATGCATTAAGGGTTTGAGGTGCCCCGTCAATATTCACCCATTGGTAGCGATAAATGGCATCAACGGTAAATACTTCACGGCTTCCCGCATAGGCAGGGTTCATGGCCATTTTATTGAACATGTACTGACTGAACAGAGGATCCTGCTGGGCGAACACACCGGTTGCCATTACTATCAGCAGAACAGTCATTAACTTTTTCATTGTATTGAATTTTATTTTATTGCTTTTATAGTCGTTGTCTGTAGTTCGTTGCAAGTAGTTGTTATTCGTAGTCTAAGACTACGAATAACAACTACTTGCATTGCTTATCTGGATGCAGCCTGCAGCAGAATCCAACCGGTACGTGTTCCAACATTCTTCACTTCAAGGATGTAGAAGTAAGTACCATCAGGAACAGCTTTGTCATGTTCATTCTTTCCGTCCCAGGCGCGGCTTGTGTTATTGTATCCGTCAAATTCGCGGATCTTGTCACCCCAGCGGTTGAATATGAGAACCGTATTATCAGGATACTTTTCAATTCCCCTGATCTTCCAGGTATCATTGCTTCCATCACCGTTTGGTGTTAGTGCATTGTAAAGGGTAAGGTCGTTGATGTCAGGCTGTTTCACGTGGATGAGTACCGTAGTATCGGAACATCTTACGGGCTGGCCGTTATCACAAACCTGGTAGCAGAATTCATCATCACCTTCAAAGTCGGAATATGGCGTATAGGTGATGGTATTGTCGGAGTTCAGGACAATGATACCGTGTGATGGATATCCACAGAAAGTTACTGTGAGATGATCGCCATCCGGGTTAAGGTCATTGGCCAGTACATTGATAGTAACAGGACCGTTCACAATCGTTGTATCGCGATCCCCAACTGCTGTTGGTCCAGGATTAACATTTCCAAGGGTAATCATAACCTCGTCACTGCTGGAACAACCGGTTGAAAGGTCAAGTACCGTGAGCGTGAATGTTTGTGAGCTATTCAGAGCTTCAGTTTCAGGATTCTTAACAGTTGCATTGATCAGCAGGTTTTCAGGCTGCCAGCTCCATGCGTAGAATCCGGATCCCTCAGTTGCAGAACCGTCGAGCATCGTACTTGCGCCTGTCGGAATTGTTTGGTCAACACCGGCATTGGCAACTACACTCTTGTAAACGGTTATGATCATCTGGTCTGTTACTGTAGCATTTGAACAAGCCGAGTTACCCTTAACCGTCATGGTTAGTGTTACCTCGCCAGTAAAGCCAGCAGCCGGTGTATAGGTAGGGTTGAGGGAGGATGTACCACTCAGTGTTCCTGCTGTTTCGGGTGTCAATGTCCAGTTTATGGTGTTGTAGTAGGATGCAGCTGTTCCCTTGAGCATATAGGATGAACCTTCGCAGGTTGCTCCGTCGCTTCCGGCATCTGCCATCGGGCTGTGGATGAGAGAGAGCATCAGCTGATCACTAACATCTGCACAAGGTGCCATTCCGTGGATACTCATTGTCAGGACTACCATTCCGGTGGAAACATCCGTTGCACTTGGAGTATATACCGGGTTCAGGACGGTTGCATCGTTAAATGTACCTGTACCATTGGTTGTCCAGAGAATTGAGCTGTAGTTCTGTGCTGTAGCACCGGCTACCTGGATTGGTGCATTTTCGCAGGTTGCAAGGTCACTTCCGGCATTGGCAACTGCTGATGGATTTACTGCCAGTATCATCTGGTCGCTTACAGAGCCGCATGGAGCTGTTCCGGTTGCTGTCAGGGTCAGGGTTACGTTTCCTGATTCACCAACAGCCGGTACATAGGTAGGTGTAAGGGTGTTGGAAGCATTCAACGTACCGGCTCCGGTGTGGGTCCACTGGATAGCTGTGGAACCGCTGACAGTAGCATTGCTGATGGTGTAAGGCATGTTGCTGCATGTAACTTCGTCCGGTCCTGCACTAACTATCGGCGCTGTAAATATCGACAGTGTCATGCTATCTGCAACTGCTGAACAAGGAGGTGCTCCATTGACAATCAGCTTGAGCATCACGCTTCCTGCGTTCACATCCGTAATACTTGGAGTATAGATTGCATGAAGCAGGGAGGCATTGTTAAATGTACCGGTTCCTGAGCTTATCCATTGCAAGGTGGCGATGCCAGATGCACTTGAAGCAGCAAGAGTGAATGGATTAACGCCGCAGTTGGAAGCGTTCGGACCGGCATCAACCGTTGGCTGTGGATGGATTGTGATAGCCATGGCATCACTCTGGCTACCGCAAACAGGAGTACCTGAAACAGTAAGCGTTAGGGTGACTACACCGGTTTCACCTGGTGCTGGTGTATAGGTTGGTGCCAGGGTTGTGTCGTTGGTTAGCACGCCTGAACCGTTATGTGTCCACAAAATGGCGGTGTAATGCGCTGCTGTAGCATCCGATACCGTATAGGCTGTACCTTCGCAGACTTCCACATCTGCCCCGGCATTAGCGACAGGTGCACGACGGATGATAAGCATCATGTCATCGCTTGCCGTTCCGCAAGGAGCATTTCCTGTTGAAGTAATTGTCAGCACGACGCTGCCGTTCAGGATATCACTTGCACTTGGTGTATAAGTAGGATGCAGGGCTGTCGGGTTACTGAAATAACCGGTACCACTGGTAGTCCACATCAGGTTGGTGTAATATCCGGCCCAGGCTGTATTCGGAATGAATGCTTCGCCTTCGCAGATGGAATCATCATTACCTGCGGATGCAATAGGTGCAGGATAGATAAGGATATCCATAGCATCAACCACATTCGAACAAGGAGCATCGCCATAAGCTGTAAGGGTTAAGGTGATGTTACCAGTTTCCGTAGTGAGTGGTATATACGTAGGACTGATGGTGTTGGCGTTATTCAGGATACCAAGGCCATTGGTTGTCCACTGCAGTGAGGTATAATACTGAGCTGTTGCAGCTGTGACGGTAAAGCCATTTGAACCTTCGCATAGTGTGGCATCCGGCCCAGCTGTAGCAAGAGCGGCACGGTGGATAAACAGTTGCATGCTGTCAATTGAAGCAGAACATGGGCCGTTACTGTAGGCTGACAATACCAGGTATACAAATCCGTTCACAACATCTGACTGTGATGGAACATATACCGGGTGCAATGCACCTGCATTGTTGAAGGTTCCGGTTCCAGAGGTGCTCCAGATAAGCGTGCTGAAATTGTTAGCAGTTGAAGCAGACAAGGTATAAGATGAACCTTCACAAATTGTATCATTCGGACCGGCAAAAGCAGTCGGTAAAGCATAGATATGAATTACCATCTGGTCGGTAGCCGGGATACAAGGTGCAGCAGAAGCAGCAGTCATGGTAAGGGTTACATCACCTGTTTCACTGGCTGCAGGCAAGTAAGTAGGTGTAAGCGTTGTTGCACCTGTCAATGTACCTGTTCCATTATGAGTCCAGAGGATGGATGTAGCATAGCTCTGAGCTGCACCGCTAACTGTGTATGAAGATCCCTGGCAGAGTGATGCGTCAGGACCGGCATTTACAATTGCCTGGTGCGAAATTGTGAGAGTCATGTTATCACTGATATCTCCGCAAGGGGCAATACCTGCAGCGGTTAATGTCAGTACAACAGATCCGTTCAGAATATCGCTGGCACTAGGTACATAAGTAGGATGCAAGCCGGTAGGATTGTTGAACATACCTTCTCCTGAAGTGGTCCACAGCAGTGAGCTATAGTTGGATGCAGAGGAGGTTGTTAAGGTATAAGCCGAAGTTTCGCAGATAGCATCATCCTGGCCGGCACTAACAATGACTCCTGAATTGATATGGAGTGTCATCTGGTCTGATACCGGTGAACAGGGGAATGCTGATGTACCTGAGATGGTAAGGATCACATCTCCTGTTTCACCAGTACCCGGTGTATAAACCGGAGTAAGAGTGTTTGCACCAGTGAGAGTGCCTGTTCCATTAGATGTCCAGTTGATGGTAGTGGCGTATTGTGCAGTTGCAGCACTCATTGTAAAGGTTGTACCCTGGCAGATAGTCATATCAGGCCCGGCGTTTACAATAGCCTGGCGTGAGATATGGAGAACCATAACATCAGAAGCACTAACACATGGTGCTGAAGATGTTGCTGTAAGAGTCAGGGTTACGAAACCATCAAGGATATCATTAGGACTAGGTGTATAAACCGGGTTGAGCGCAGTTGGATTACTGAAGATACCGGTACCGGTGGTTGTCCAGTGGTAGGAGGTAGCATACTGGGCAGTAGCTCCAATCAGCGGATAGTTTCCTGTTTCGCAGATTGCGGCATCAGCACCGGCATTAACTAGAGCCTGGCGGTTAATGATCAGCACCATAGCATCCACAGCACTGATACATGGGGCTGTTGAGCCGGCTGTAACCGTGAGGGTAACACTTCCGGCAGCAATATCTGTTGCACCTGGTGTATAGGTAGGATGTAAGAGTGTTGCATCATTGAATGTTCCGTTTCCGCTTGTTGTCCAGAGGTATGTGGTGGCATACTGGGCAGAAGACCCGGTAATGGTATAGTTCCCTGCAGATTCACAGATGGTGGCATTAGAGCCTGCATCTACAATAGCCTGGCGGTTGATATTCAATACCATGGCATCGCTGACGGTAGCACAAGGTGAGGCTGGAGTTACTGTCAATGTAAGGGTTACCGTTCCATTCAGGATGTCCGCAGCACTTGGGCTATAAACCGGGTTGAGGGCTGCAGCATTGCTGAATGAGCCTGTTCCGGAAGTTGACCACAATAGCGAGATTGCATTGGTAGCAGAACTACCATTTAGAGCATAGGTTCCTGTTTCACAGATGGTTGCATCTGGGCCTGCGTTAACTGTTGCAGCAGGCGTAATGGAAAGGATCATCTGGTCGGTTGCATTTATGCATGGGCCAGCTGATGTTGCTGTCAGGGTAAGTGTAACCAAGCCGGTTTCACCTGATGCAGGAGTATAGGTTGGAGTCAGGGTATTAGCGCCTGTGAGAGTTCCCAGACCATTATGGCTCCATAGTAAGGTGCTTGCATAATTAGCAGTGGCGGCAGAAACCGTGAAGGTAGAACCTTCGCAGATGCTGGCATCGGCACCTGCATTTACAACCGCCTGGTGACTGATATTCAGCACCATATCATCGCTGATGGATCCACAAGGTGAAGCCGGGAAGACAGTTAGCGTAAGTGTCACGGATCCGTTCAGAATGTCGGCTGCACTTGGGATATAGGTAGTATGGAGTGCCGCGGCATTGGTAAATGAACCCGTACCTGATGTTGACCAGAGCATGGATATTGCATTGGTTGCTGAGCTTCCACTTAAGGTATAGATGCTGGTTTCACAGATGGTCTGATCCGGCCCTGCTGATACTGTAGGTGCAGGTGTGATCGTAATGGTCATCTGGTCGGTCACATCCACACAAGGACTGGCTGAGGTTGAAGTCAGGGTGAGAGTAACTACTCCTGTTTCACCAACTGCCGGAGTGTATGTCGGAGTTAACGTACCTGCACCAGCAAGTGTACCTAATCCATTATGTGTCCAGGTAACTGTAGTTGCATAGTTTGCAGTTGCATTGTTCACGGTATATGCCGAGCCCTGGCAAATTATTGCATCAGTTCCGGCATAAGCGGTAGCCTGGTGGTTGATGGTCAATACCATGGCATCGCTAACCAGGGCACAGGGCGATGCAGGATTAACAGTCAGGGTGAGGATAGCAGAACCAGCAGCAATGTCAGCTGCACTTGGTGTATAGATTGGGTGCAGAGCCATGATATTGTTGAAGGATCCTGTTCCGGAGGTGGACCAGATCACAGACACTGCATTTGTAGCAGATGATCCGCTTAAGGTATATGATCCTGTTTCACAGATGGTGGCATCAGCGCCTGCAGATACGGTTGCAGCCGGGGTGATGGTGATAGTCATCTGATCTGTTGCGTCTACACATGGACTTGCCGAGGTAGCCGTCAAGGTCAGGGTAATAACACCGGTTTCATTAGCTGCAGGGGTATAAGTTGGAGTGAGTGTATTGGCACCTGTTAAGGTTCCAAGGCCGTTATGGGTCCAGGTAACAATTGCTGCATAGTTTGCTGCTGCAGTATTGATCGTGAAAGTTGAGCCTTCACAGATCGTTGCATCAGTTCCGGCATTGGCTGTTGCCTGGCGGTTGATGTTCAATACCATTGCATCGCTGGCTGTTGTGCATGGTGATGCCGGGGTAGCTGTGATCGTCAGGGTTACAGAGCCTGCTGCTATATCTGCTGCACTTGGAGTGTAGATCGGGTTCAGCGTTGCTGCATTATTGAACGTTCCTGTTCCGCTGGTCGTCCAGAGGTAGGAGGTTGCATGCTGGGCTGTGGCTCCGGTTAAGGTATAGTTGCCTGCTGACTCACAGATAGTCGCATCAGCTCCAGCGTTAACCACTGCCTGGCGGTTAATGTTAAGTACCATGGCATCGGTTGCATCTGTACATGGTAATGCTGAAGATGCTGTGACAGTCAGGGTTATTGTTCCTGCAATAATATCAGCTGCACTTGGAGTATATACCGGATGAAGGGTTGTTGCATCATCAAAAGTTCCTGTACCACTGGTGGTCCAGAGGTAGGCAGTTGCATACTGTGCTGAAGAACCCGTGATTGTATAAGTTCCTGCGGTTTCACAGATAGTAGCATCTGATCCTGCATTCACTGTAGCCTGGTGAGTGATAGTCAGCGTCATGGCATCCGAAGCACTCACACAAGGTGCAGATGAATTTGCAGTTACTGTTAGGGTAACAGTTCCAGCCGTGATATCTGCTGCACTTGGAGTGTAGATCGGGTTTAGCATTGTTGCATTGTTGAACGTACCTGTTCCGCTTGTCGTCCAGAGGTAGGAGGTTGCATGCTGTGCTGTGGCTCCAGTTAAGGTATAGTTGCCTGCAGACTCACAGATAGTAGCATCAGCTCCTGCATTGACTACTGCCTGGCGGTTGATATTCAGTATCATGGCATCAGTTGCAGTTCCGCATGGCGCTGCGGAAGAGGCTGTGACAGTCAGGGTTACATTGCCAGCTGTGATATCAGCTGCACTTGGGGTATATACCGGATGGAGGGCTGTTGCAACATCAAAGGTTCCTGTGCCACTGGTTGCCCAGAGGTAGGCTGTTGCATATTGTGCAGACGAGCCGCTCAGGGTATAGGTTCCGGCCGTTTCACAGAGGGTGGCATCTGAGCCTGCATTCACTATAGCCTGGCGGTTGATGTTCAGTACCATAGCGTCGCTGGCTGTTGTACAAGGTGAAGCAGGGGTGGCTGTGATCGTCAGGGTTACAGAACCTGATGCTATATCTGCTGCACTCGGCGTATAAATCGGATGCAGGGTATTGGCATTGTTGAACAAGCCTGTGCCACTGGTCGTCCAGATCACAGACACTGCATTTGTAGCAGATGATCCGCTCAGGTTGTAGGTTCCTGTTTCACAGATAGTAGCATCTGGTCCGGCTGATACGGTAGCTGCAGGGGTAATAGTGATGGTCATCTGATCCGTGGCGTCTACACAAGGACTAGCCGAGGTAGCCGTCAGGGTCAGGGTGATTACACCTGTTTCACCTGCTGCAGGGGTATAGGTCGGAGTTAAGGTATTGGCGCCTGTCAGGGTTCCAAGTCCATTATGCGTCCAGGTAGTTGTGGCTGCATAATTGGCTGTTGCTGTGCTTACTGTAAAGGCTGATCCTTCACAGATCGTTGCATCAGTTCCTGCATTGGCTGTAGCCTGACGGCTTATGTTCAGCGTCATGGCATCCGATGCACTTACACATGGAGCAGATGAGTTTGCTGTTACTGTTAAGGTAACCGTTCCGGCTGTAATGTCGGCTGCACTTGGAGTGTAGATCGGGTTCAGCGTTGTTGCATTGTTGAACGTTCCTGTTCCGCTGGTCGTCCAGAGGTAGGAGGTTGCATGCTGGGCTGTGGCACCTGATATTGTGTAATTACCTGCAGACTCACAGATTGTGGCATCGACACCTGCATTTACAACTGCCTGGCGGTTGATGTTCAGTACCATAGCATCGGTTGCATCTGTGCATGGTGATGCTGAGGAGGCTGTGAAAGTAAGGGTTACATTGCCTGCAATAATATCTGCTGCGCTCGGGGAATAAACCGGGTGGAGGGCTGTTGCATCACCGAAGGTTCCTGTGCCACTGGTTGCCCAGAGGTATGCTGTTGCATATTGTGCAGATGAACCGCTGATGGTATAGGTTCCTGCTGTCTCACAGATGGTGGCATCTGCACCGGCATTGACTGTAGCCTGGCGGTTGATGTTCAGTACCATGGCATCGCTGGCTGTTGTACAAGGTGATGCAGGGGTGGCTGTAATCGTCAGGGTTACTGAGCCTGCTGCAATATCTGCTGCACTAGGCGTATAAATCGGATGCAGGGTATTGGCATTGTTGAACAAGCCTGTGCCACTGGTCGTCCAGCTTACAGATACCGCATTGCTTGCGGAGGAGCCGCTGAGCGTATAGGTTCCTGTTTCACAGATGGTAGCATCGGCTCCGGCAAATACGGTTGCAGCCGGGGTGATGGTGATAGTCATCTGATCTGTTGCGTCTACACATGGACTTGCCGAGGTAGCTGTCAAGGTCAGGGTGATAACACCGGTTTCATTTGCTGCAGGAGTATAGGTCGGAGTTAAGGTATTGGCGCCTGTCAGGGTTCCAAGGCCATTATGTGTCCAGGTAGTTGTGGCTGCATAATTGGCTGTTGCTGTAATTACAGTATAGGCTGATCCTTCACAGATTGTTGCATCAGTTCCGGCATTGGCTTTAGCCTGACGTGAGATGTTCAGCGTCATGGCATCCGTTGCACTTATACATGGAGCAGATGAGTTTGCAGTTACTGTTAATATAACAGTTCCTGCTGTGATATCGGCTGCACTTGGTGTGTAGATCGGGTTCAGCGTTGTTGCATTGTTGAACGTTCCTGTTCCGCTGGTGGTCCAGAGGTAGGAAGTTGCATGCTGTGCTGTGGCTCCGGTCAGTGCGTAATTACCTGCAGACTCACAGATCGTAGCATCAACCCCGGCATTGACTAATGCCTGGCGGTTGATGTTCAGTATCATCGCATCAGTTGCATCTGTGCATGGTAATGCTGAAGATGCTGTGACTGTCAGCGTTACATTGCCTGCAACAATATCAGCTGCACTTGGTGTATATACCGGGTGGAGGGTTGTTGCATCATCGAACATTCCTGTTCCGCTGGTGGTCCAGAGGTAGGCTGTTGCGTACTGAGCTGAAGAACCCGTGATGGTATAAGTTCCTGCGGTTTCACAGATCGTTGCATCTGAGCCAGCATTCACTGTTGCCTGGCGGTTGATGTTCAGTACCATGGCGTCGCTTGCTATTGTGCAAGGTGATGCCGGGGTAGCTGTGATCGTCAGGGTTACAGAACCTGCTGCAATATCTGTTGCACTCGGAGTATAAATCGGGTGCAGGGTATTGGCATTGTTGAACAGGCCGGTTCCGCTGGTGGTCCAGCTTACAGACACTGCATTGCTGGCTGACGAGCCGCTGAGCGTATAGGTTCCTGTTTCACAGATGGTGGCATCAGCTCCGGCAGATACAGTAGCAGCTGGTGTGATGGTAATAGTCATCTGATCTGTTGCATCTACACATGGACTTGCAGAGGTAGATGTCAGTGTCAGTGTGATAACACCGGTTTCATTAGCTGCAGGGGTATAAGTTGGAGTGAGTGTATTGGCGCCTGTTAAGGTTCCAAGGCCATTGTGTGTCCAGGTGGTAGTTGCTGCATAACTTGATGTTGCTGTGCTTACTGTAAAGGCTGATCCTTCGCAGATCGTTGCATCTGATCCTGCATTCACTGTTGCCTGGCGGTTGATGTTCAGTACCATTGCATCACTTGCGGTTGTGCATGGTGATGCAGGGGTGGCTGTGATCGTCAGGGTTACTGAACCTGCTGCAATATCCGCTGCACTCGGAGTGTAAATCGGATGCAGGGTATTGGCATTGTTGAACAGGCCTGTTCCGGAGGTAGTCCAACTTACAGATACTGCATTGCTGGCAGAGGATCCGCTTAGCGTATAGGCTCCTGTTTCACAGATGGTAGCATCAGATCCTGCATTAACTGTTGCAGCCGGGGTGATGGTGATAGTCATCTGATCCGTTGCATCTACACATGGACTTGCCGAGGTAGCCGTCAGGGTCAGGGTGATTATACCGGTTTCATTAGCTGCAGGGGTATAGGTCGGAGATAAGGTATTGGCACCTGTCAGGGTTCCAAGACCATTATGTGTCCAGGTAGTGGTTACTGCATAGTTTGCTGTTGCTGTATTTACTGTATAGGTTGATCCTTCACAGATTGTTGCATCAGTGCCTGCATTGGCTGTTGCCTGGCGACTTATGTTCAGCGTCATGGCATCCGATGCACTTACACATGGTGCAGAGGAGTTGGCCGTTATAGTTAAGATAACAGTTCCGGCAGTAATGTCTGCTGCACTAGGTGTGTAGATCGGGTTCAGCGTTGTTGCATTATTGAACGTGCCTGTGCCGCTGGTTGTCCAGAGGTAGGAGGTTGCATGCTGGGCTGTGGCTCCTGATATTGTGTAATTGCCTGCAGACTCACAGATGGTAGCATCTGCTCCTGCATTGACAACTGCCTGGCGGTTGATATTCAGTACCATGGCATCGGTTGCATCTGTGCATGGTGATGCTGAAGATGCTGTGACAGTAAGGGTTACATTGCCTGCAATGATATCTGCTGCACTTGGATTATAAACCGGGTGCAATACTGTTGCATCATCAAAGGTTCCTGTGCCACTTGTTGCCCAGAGGTATGCTGTTGCATTCTGCGCTGAAGAACCCGTGATGGTATAAGTTCCTGCTGTCTCACAGATCGTTGCATCTGAGCCAGCATTCACTGTTGCCTCGCGGTTAATGTTCAGTACCATGGCATCGCTGGCTGTTGTACAAGGTGAAGCAGGGGTGGCTGTGATCGTCAGGGTAACTGCGCCTGCTGCAATATCTGCTGCACTCGGAGTATAAATCGGGTGCAGGGTATTGGCATTGTTGAACAGACCGGTACCACTGGTGGTCCAGCTTACAGATACCGCATTGCTTGCGGAGGAGCCGCTGAGCGTATAGGTTCCTGTTTCACAGATGGTAGCATCGGCTCCGGCAAATACGGTTGCAGCCGGGGTGATGGTGATAGTCATCTGATCTGTTGCGTCTACACATGGACTTGCCGAGGTAGCTGTCAAGGTCAGGGTGATAACACCGGTTTCATTTGCTGCAGGAGTATAGGTCGGAGTTAAGGTATTGGCGCCTGTCAGGGTTCCAAGGCCATTATGTGTCCAGGTAGTTGTGGCTGCATAATTGGCTGTTGCTGTAATTACAGTATAGGCTGATCCTTCACAGATTGTTGCATCAGTTCCGGCATTGGCTTTAGCCTGACGTGAGATGTTCAGCGTCATGGCATCAGATGCACTTACACATGGAGCAGATGAGGTTGCTGTTACTGTTAAGGTAACAGTTCCGACTGTAATGTCGGCTGCACTTGGTGTGTAGATCGGGTTCAGCGTTGTGGCATTGTTGAACGTGCCTGTTCCGCTGGTCGTCCATAGGTAGGAGGTTGCATGCTGTGCTGTTGCACCTGATATTGTGTAATTACCTGCAGACTCACAGATCGTGGCATCAGTCCCGGCATTAACTACAGCCTGGCGGTTGATGTTCAGTACCATGGCATCCGTTGCATCTGTGCATGGTGATACTGAAGATACGGTTACAGTCAGCGTTGCATTGCCTGCTATGATATCAGATGCACTCGGGGTATAAACCGGATGGAGCACTGTGGTATCATCGAAGGTTCCTGTTCCACTGGTAGTCCAATGGTAAACTGTGGCATACTGTGCTGATGAGCCGCTTATGGTGTAGGTTCCTGCAGTTTCACAGATGGTAGCATCTGATCCTGCATTCACTGTGGCCTGGCGGTTGATATTCAGTACCATCGCATCGCTAGCTGGTGTACATGGTGATGCCGGGGTTGCTGTAATCGTCAGCGTTACTACGCCTGCTGCTATATCCGCTGCACTCGGAGTATAAATCGGGTGCAGGGTATTGGCATTGTTGAACAGGCCTGTGCCACTGGTCGTCCAGCTTACGGATACCGCATTGCTTGCGGAGGAGCCGCTGAGCGTATAGGTTCCTGTTTCACAGATGGTGGCATCGGCTCCGGCAGATACGGTGGCAGCCGGGGTGATGGTGATGGTCATTGTTGAAGTAGCTGCTGTTGAACAACCCGCATTTGGATTCGCAGTCAACGTCAGGATAACATTCCCGGTTTCTCCAACACCTGGAGTATATGTAGGTGTCAGTGTTCCGGCATTGCTCAATGAACCGGTACCATTGCTTGTCCATATGATGGTTGAATAATTGCTTGCTGAAGCCCCACTAACCGTATAAGTGGATCCCTGGCAAATAGTGGCGTTTGAACCTGCATTTGCCACAGGTGCCTTGTTTATCGTAATAATCATTTGATCATTGACAGCCGGGCAGCCGTTAACAGCTGTGGCTGTAAGGGTCAGAGTAACAATACTGTTCAGAACATCTCCAGAACTTGGTGTATATACCGGGTTCAGAATCGAATTATTGTTGAATGATCCGGATCCAGAAGTGGACCAGCTAAGCGTTACATAAGCACTGGCAGAAGCTGACATGGTAGCTGTTGATCCTTCACAAATCGTCTGATCAACACCGGCATAGACTGTAGCAGGTGACCCTATTACAATTTGCACTAAATCAGAACTTGACTGGCAAGGACCATTGGTTATCGTCCAGCGGAATACATAGGTTCCAACCGAGAGGCCGGTTATAGTACTTGCAGGACTTGTTGCATCGGTTATAGTTGCAGAAGCGCCGCTTTCTTCGGTCCATAATCCGTTACCATAGACAGGAGTATTAGCGGCCATGGTCACAGTTGCTGGAGTTGTGCTGCAAATGGTCTGATCATTTCCAGCCCATGCAGCAGTTGGTTGGTTGTAATTTGTAACTGTCACATCATCACTGGAAGTACATACTCCGTTTGTAATGGTATAGCGGAATACATAAGGTGTTGTGCTTGGAATCAGGCTGGTAGCAATGACTGTCGGACCGCTTGACGGGAACAGTACAGGCGTGTTGGGACCTGAAACTACAGACCATACACCACTTCCACTAGCAGGTGTATTTCCAACAAGGAATGTGGAATTGGCATTGCACAAACTTTGATCAGAACCAGCGTTTGCGGCAATAGGAGCATAGAAATTGACAGTAATATCGGCTGTTGAAGGAGGACATGTTCCATTTGAGATACTCCAACGCAATACATAAGTTCCATAAGCATTGGCTGTGAATGTTGATGAACCTGATGTTGAAGCGCTGAACGTTCCTGTTCCGCCTGAGACTATGCTCCAGGAGCCCGTGCCAACTACCGGGGTGTTTCCACCCAATGCTGCACTTACAAGAACTCCGCATAAGTTTTGTGTTGCTCCCACTGTTGCTGTAGTAGGTGTCTGGTGGTAGGTCACAGTTACATCATCCGTTGATGCTGTACAAACACCATTGGAGATCGTCCATCTTAATACATAAGCACCATAGGCATCTGCTGTAAAGGTGGAACTGCCTGAGGCTGCATTACTGAATGTTCCCGTTCCACCCGAGACTATACTCCAGGCACCTGTACCGTTGGTTGGTGTATTGCCTCCAAGCGATGCCGAGGTAAGCGTACCGCAGAGGTTCTGCGCTGCGCCTACACTTGCTGTAGTCGGGGTAGCGTAATTGGTTATCGTTACCGTGCTTTCCGATGGAGTGCATACGCCATTGGAGATCGTCCACTTGAAGACATATATGCCCGGGACCATCGTGGTCACTGTCGTATTGTAGGCTGTTGGCGTAGTGATAGCCGGTGAGTTTGGCCCGCTTACAAGCGTCCATAAACCCGTTCCCGGGGTCGGATCATTACCTGCAAGGGTGGTGTTGGTTACATTACATAAGTTCTGGGCAGGGCCTGCATTCGAGACTACCGGTGTTGAGTAGAAGTTCACAGTTACATCGGCTGTACTTGCTGCACAAGTGCCGTTGCTGATCGTCCATCTCAATACATAGGTACCAGTGGCATCAGCTGTAAAGG
>JACAAZ010000016.1:0-67977 GCA_013376995.1 Bacteroidota bacterium
ATTCTCATCAGTCTTCATCCATTTCTCTTCAATCTTCATTCATTTCTCTCCAATCTTCATTCATTTCTCTCCTGACATTATTCATTACCTGATTGTCAACATCAATTTCTTTCAGGTTTTAAGAAAATAAAAGAATGCCTTTGATCTTCAAGCTATAAGCCTGTCGTCAAAGGCATCCTTCATTTTAATGAGCTGTTGCGTATAGCAATACTCTTAGTGAATTACTGCGAGCTGCTTTGCTGAAATCAGGGTATTTCCATCCATGAGTATATAGGAATAATTCCCGGGAGTCCATCCATTAGTATTAACCTTCAATTGAGTATCGCCTGGATGTACAGCCATAGTACTGATCTTCCTGCCTTGCATATCAACAAACAGCATGGTCATATCTTTTCTGATATTATTGAGTGGAAGTATTGTGTATGTATTACCTGGATTTGGATAATTCTGGCCCATTATAGCAGCAACGGCTTTATCGAATTCAATGCCAGTATGATCTCCGTTAAACCATTCATACACCAGCTGTATGATCTTGTTTCTTACAGTTACTGTACTTAACATTTCAAATCCAACTCCGAAATAAACGCTCTTATAACCATTCTTTTCAACACGCAAAGCAGCCCGCTTGGTATTCAGGCCCTTATACAAAAAGATAGGAACGGCTGGACTAATTGTATCAATCTGGTCAGGGTACATATTCCCGGCATATACATCAGTGACCGTTGAATTTCCTGCAGTTCCGAAGATAGTATCACTAACAACTGCAGTTATCTGGTTATTGGCAGAGCTACCATCATCGATCCACCTGGCAGAAAGATAGTTGGTATAGAGATCCTGGGTAATTGCATCTCCATTGGAACCGGATGCCCCGCTCATGACATCCCAACCCACATCCTGCCCAGCAACCAGTACATTGTGACCGGCATCCATCAGCGACTTGAGAGCCGTTGCTTCATCATCCTTAAATGCCGGAAATGTCCAGGCAACATTGAAATAAATATTATTTACTTCAGTCATGGCATCATTATTAAAAGCTTTCACCATCATCGTAGCTGACATAGCACTGCTGGTAGTACATCCTGCCTGTGTTAATCCGTCAAGATAAACTCCCTGGTATTGAGTTGTTTCGGGCCCGCCACTTCCATTAACCACAAGGTCAGTAATTCCGGATATCACAGTCAGATCAAGTATCTTTGGAGGGGCTGCGGGATAGGTAACTGATGCCATTGACAATCTATAGGTGCCAACGGCAGCTGTTGAACCAGGAATAATGGAAACCGAAAAATCCTTGGCTTCATTCTGATTCAGAGCAACTATTGCAGTATCAGTATATTGAGTACCATCTATGGTAAAACTCTTATTCCATCCGGAAACAGGATTTATCGGTTCCAGCGAAAACTTGTACAAACTCCCGGAAACAAGCGAACCTGTAGCCTGGCATGAAAAATCTGATGTAATACCATTATGTCCCAGTTTGAAATCAGAAGTGGTATTTACCTTTCCAATGTAACGGTTGCTGCCCCCAATAGCATTTACAACATCCCCTGAAAGAACTTCCTGGTGGCTTTCAGTAACATATGCGGCAACCTGGCAATGTTCTACAATGCATGGAATGCTGTTGTAGGCAGCCGGAATAGTATATGTATATGTCCTGGTAACTAATGAACCCTGGGTAGTATTCGCAACAGGATCTCCCCATTGGCCTGTAACCAGGTAACGAAGCATGTGCATATGAACATAATTATTCCCGGCTCCGCCATTGGTTTGTGGACCCAGAACACTATCCTGTAGTAAGGCCACATTTATGTTATTGGTTGATAAAGAGCTGTTAGCCGTATAATACAATTCAACATTTACAGTAAGCAATCTTGTTGAGGGCTCATAAGATGTTTCTATTCCAACATTTACCGGTGATGTTTGGGCAAGTATCTGGTTGGAAGCAGTCCCCCAGTTCGAACGTCCCATTGCCGTGCCATTGGTTGTCATACCAAGGCCGGGAAACACATGACGATTAACTGTACCTGAAGGATATCCTGTCAAGCCGGTCTGTGCGGCAAGTGCATCACCAAATGGAGTCCGGTAATCAGGCTCACTTCCGCTGGGAACAGCATAACTACCCTGGTGAATATTGATCAGCACAACTCTCCCGGGATTTGCATCTGCAATACCCTGGGCAATTCTATGTCCATCCGGGCAATATTGGCAATGAATCCCGGTAAATTCTTCCAGGACTACATTTTTCCCCTGGGGATCAGTACTAACAAGAGTTTGAGCCATCAACCCCATGGTAATGGTTAAGATCAAAATTGGAAGGAGTAATAGTTTTCGCATGGCTGAATTTATGTGATTGGTTTATAAATCAAAGTTAGTATTATTCGCTTGTATATTCCAGTAAATCCAATTTTTCTGGCAGACATTTTCAATCCATTAGTTTTTGGCATTCATTAACAGCAAGCAACAGGAATATACTTCCTGAATTTTGAATTTTCGGGTCTGCCCGAATCACTACCTTTGCAACAGAATAAGACATGAACTGTGACTCATAAGTTTTTATTAGCTTTTATTTGCTTGTTGGCGCTGGCACCGGGCTGTTCACGAAATGCCAGTAACAGCAGACAGTCAGCCATTACAGTAAGTATACTTCCGCAGAAGTTCCTGGTTGAACGGATATGCAGGGATAAATTCCAGGTAAATGTCCTTCTCCCGCCAGGTGCAAACCATGAAACCTTCGAACCTACTCCAAGGGATATGGCCTCACTTCAAGGAGCCAAACTTTATTTCTCGGAAGGATACCTTGATTTTGAACTTTACTGGCTTCCCAGGTTCGCAGATTCTCAGCCTGGCTTAAAGATAATCAATACCAGTGAAGGCGTTGATCTGATCTATAGCAACCATGATTCAGGGGCCAAAGCAGGCAAAGGAATTGACCCCCATACCTGGCTTAGCCCCGGAAACGCGAAGTTACAGGCGAAACACATTGCAGATGCGCTCATTTTGGCAGATTCGGGGAATCATCAATTTTACCTGGAAAATCTTCACAACTTTGAGAATCTTGCTGATTCTGTTGACAGGGAGATAAAGAAATTACTTGGAAACCTTAAGAATAAATCATTCCTCATCTTCCACCCTGCACTGGCATATTTTGCTAAAGAATATGGATTGGAGCAGATCTGTATTGAAGATGAAGGCAAAGAACCTTCTGCTGAAAGAATTAAGGGGATAATTGATGAGGCAAAAGCTAAACAAATCAAGCTCATCTTCGTATCCAAAGAGTTTGACACACGTAATGCCGAGGCAATTGCCGCTGAAATCCATGGAAAGATCATCGTTTTTGATCCCATGTCAGATGATTGGGCAGCCAACCTCATCCACCTGGCTCAATTAATGGCAGAAAACCAGTAATTTTGCTACTGATTTTCGATTTTTACCACAATTGATATTCATGACTAAACTTCTAAAATTCAACAATGTTTCAGCAGGTTACGACCGTGAGGTTGTGCTTCGCGATGTGAATTTTGAAGTTAATGATAATGATTTCATTGGTGTTATTGGTCCAAACGGCGGGGGCAAAACTACCCTGATCAAATTGATACTGGGATTGTTGAAACCTCTTCAAGGCACTATAGAACGGATGGAGGGAAGCAACGGTAATTTTGCAGGCTACCTGCCCCAGCAATCACTTATCGACCGAAAATTCCCGATCACCGTGCTTGACATCGTTCTTTCAGGCCTGATGTCTGAAAAAAATGGTATTGCAAGGTACACCCAGGCCGATAAAAACAAAGCCCATGAATTGCTAGATCGCATGGGTATTAGCAAACTCGCCTCCCGCACATCGATGGAATTATCCGGGGGACAATTGCAGAGAGTTTTTATCAGCAGGGCCCTGATATCCTCACCAAGGTTATTAATCCTGGACGAACCAAACACCTATGTTGACAATCGGTTTGAAAGTGACCTTTACCAGTTGCTTGGCGAATTGAACAAGTCCATGGCCATCATGATTGTATCTCATGATGTTGGCACCATCTCTTACTTTGTGAAAACAATTGCCTGTGTGAATACCTATCTCCATTACCATTCATCAAACATTATTACGGAAGAGCAACTGGCAGGATATAATTGTCCGTTGCAAATTATCACTCACGGTGATGTACCGCACACTGTTCTGCAAAAACACGATCATTTACACGAGCATCCCCATGACTGATCCCCTCAGCTTCATATTCAGCTATGATTTCCTGAGGCATGCCGTGGAGGCTGCCTTCCTGGCAAGTATTTCCTGTGGTATCATAGGTTCGTATATTGTGTCGAGGAGGATGGTATTTATCAGCGGGGGGATCACACATTCATCTTTCGGGGGAATCGGTTTAGGATATTACTTCGGAGTGCATCCTCTTCTTGGAGCAGCACTATTCAGCATCCTGTCTGCAATCGGGATCCGCATAACTTCAAGGAAGAGTGAAATCCGTGAAGATTCTGCTATCGGTATTCTATGGTCGCTCGGAATGGCTATCGGGATCATTTTCATATTCCTAACTCCGGGATATGCACCCAACCTCATGACTTACCTCTTCGGAAGCATCCTTACTGTTACGCCTACCGACCTATGGCTAATGACGGCACTTGCAGTTGTAACATCGCTTGTTTTTATATTGTTCTACAGGACAATCCTTTACGTTTCATTCGACGAAGAATATGCTCGTTCGCATAACGCACCTGTAGAAACTGTAAACTACCTGCTTTTGATATTGATCTCACTGGCGATTGTACTGCATATCAGGGTTGCAGGGATCATACTGGTAATTTCCTACCTGACCATTCCGCAAACGACTGCAAACCTCTTTGTAAGTGACCTTAGAAAAATCATTCTTTACTCGATCCTGATCAGTTTTCTCGGATCCCTATCAGGCCTTGCATTATCGTTCTACTTGAATATTCCTTCAGGTGCCACAATCATATTTGTATTTGTATTGATCTTCCTGGTAGCAAGACTGGCAAGAACTCTCAGGAACCGTTCTCTGATGAAACAATCTTTGGAAGGATAAGCCAGGTGTCCATATTTCTACCTGGATTCCACCCACTTATAATCATTCAAATGAATAATCCTGTAAGATTGGTTCTGGAATCCATCAGCATTATTCCTTGAGTAATACCGGAAGTTAGTCTGAACACCTTCTATATTCATGTTTTTGAGGCATGAATTGAAGTCAGGACCATAATTCATAAGCGCATTAAAGAAATACCAGCCGATATCAAAGCCAAGAAATGCCTGCTTATCTAGAAGTGGTTCTATGTTGTACTTGGCTCTGTATTGCTTTACAAAGCGGTTTACGGCTTCTGAATTATAATCGATATAATACTGGGTAACCTCATGATAATCAAGCTTTGACAGGAACTCAGTTTCTATACCTAATGTCTCCCATCCCGGAAGGCCAAGAAGGGTAATATTCTGATTTTTGTTTGCGGCATTCAGCAATGAAACAAAACTCGGAATCATCGACCTGTTATCGGAAAACATTAATACTACGTTGTGATTGCTTTCAGAAAGATTTTTGGTGATGCCGGCAAAGGACTCAACGGTATAATTAACTTCCTTGATATGCAACGTAGAAAGGCTGTCACTTTTCTTGAGATTCTTCAAGAAAACAGCTGATAATGCAGCAGTCTCTTTAGTGCCATTGCGGCAAATTATAACATTTGCACCCTTATAATTTCGCAGGAGGAAGGACGCCAGGCCGGAAAGCATGGCCTCTTCTGTAGATTGTGCCATATACACGAATGGATTCCCGGCGACAAGCTTGTCACGCCTCGACAAAGGGTTGATTATCTTTACTTTATTCTTAAGGGCATAGCGTGAAGCCACATCAAAACTCCTGGCGAAAACAGGGCCTATAACCAGGTCCATACCTGACAGGTCTATCTTCTTAAGAACTTTCCTGATCTTTAGGGTATCAGCTTCCTTATCGGCATCATATACATTAATATGCGCCTTAAATCCTTCCTTTTCCAATGAATCGGCAGCCATCAGGATTCCATTGTAAAACTGGAAAAAATCGTAGGATTTGAAATCGTCAACAGTTTTTGCAGAGGTTTCTGTTTGTGCAAAAATACTATCGGTATTCTCCAGGTCGAAAGGCAACAACAGGGCTATTTCATAGGTTCTGGAAAGGTTAGCTGCATTTTTGCAGGTATCAATTCCTTTAACATGGCTTTTCGCGTCCCTGTCAAATGGCTGAGTTTGTGGAGCCTTTTCAACTTCTTTATCAACTGAAGTTCTCCTTTCCATTCCAGGCCCTGGGTTCCCGGTTGATCCGCCTAAAGCCGGCACTTTAACTACCTGGTCTGTCTTCAAACCGGTTGAAACCTCAGGATTTAACCTTAAGAACTCTTCTTCTGAAATTCCATATTGCTTACTAAGGCTATAAACGGTCTGACCCATCTGTACAGTAATCTCCTTATATTCTCCGTGCGTCGGACTTTTCACAGTCTTCGGGTTGGTTTCAACTTCTTTTGGCTTTGATTCAGAAGCAGGTTGTGGAATGGTGATTTCCATTCCCTCCTTTAGGACTGTAAGTTCAGGATTGGCCTTTTGTAATTCTTCAACTGATATCCCAAACTGCTTTGAAATCCCGTACAATGTTTCCTGCTTCTTAACAAGATAAACTTTCCCCTTATCAGCTTTTGGTGGCGCAATTACTTTATCGGGAGTTTTGGCTTTATTTTCAAGGACTGGGTTAGCTGGAGATATTTGTTTCGTATCGGCAGGTGTAGCATCTAAATTTTGAGGTTTTTGGGGTATCCTTAATACCTGGTCCATCTTTAATCCTTCCTGCAAAGATGGATTCTCTGTAATTAGTTCTTCACGGCTTACGTTATAGGCTTTACAAATGGAAGTGATAGTCTGGCCCTCCTGGACAAAATGCAGGTAATAGGGTTTCCCTTTATATTGCTCAACAACCGTGGATCTTTTAATCACAGCTTCCTGTGCAAATGCCCAATTGCAGCTGAATAATACTAATATTATTACCAGCAAACGGGTACGACCTTTAAGCAATTCACCTATATTCAGCATAGTAAGGCAACAAATTATTATCATTAAAGGCTTTGAATGAAAGCCTGTTCTATATTTTAACCTGGATTTTATTCCCATTCAATGGTAGCAGGCGGTTTAGAACTAATATCATAAACAACCCTGTTTACGCCCTTAACCTTATTAATTATCTCACTTGAAACATGAGCCAGGAATTCATA
This sequence comes from Bacteroidota bacterium, assembly GCA_013376995.1. Taxonomy (GTDB): domain Bacteria; phylum Bacteroidota; class Bacteroidia; order Bacteroidales; family UBA4417; genus UBA4417. The sequence goes on from JACAAZ010000016.1 coordinate 7,255, forward strand.
GGGCAGGTGTGACCAGTCAGCAGTCATGCCATCGGTTGAACCAACAGCCCTTAATGCTACTACATTTTCATAGGTCCTTTCATCTCCCATAACGCCTACTGAATGAACGGGCAATAATATGGTGGCTGCCTGCCATACCTGGTCATAAAGGCCATATTGCTTGAGGCCGTTTATGAAGACATGGTCAGCATCCTGCAACGTTTTCACTTTGTCATCAGTAACTTCACCGAGGATGCGGATACCTAAACCTGGTCCGGGGAATGGATGGCGATTGAGAATGGAGGGATCAAGCCCTAAAGCCTTCCCTACTCTTCTAACCTCATCCTTAAACAAGCTCTTAAGTGGTTCTATAACCTTTAATTTCATGGTTGCAGGAAGGCCTCCGACATTATGATGAGATTTGATGGTAGCCGAAGGGCCTTTAACTGAAACAGATTCAATTACATCAGGATAAATTGTACCCTGGGCAAGCCATTTTACATCTTCAATACGGTGGGATTCAGTATCGAAAACATCGATAAAAGTCTTACCGATGGATTTACGTTTAAGTTCAGGATCTGAAATCCCTTTCAAATGATCAAGGAACAGGCTTCTTGCATCTACACCCGTAACATTCAGGCCCATATGCAGGTAAGAATCCAACACATCTGAAAATTCATTTTTCCTAAGCAGGCCGTTATCAACAAAAATACAATGCAACTGAGGGCCTATAGCTTTATGAAGCAGTAAAGCGGCTACAGAAGAATCCACTCCTCCTGACAAACCTAGTACTACCTTATCATCCCCAACTTTCTGCCTTATCCAGGCAACAGTACTTTCGACGAACAGGTCCGGCGTCCATGATTGGGAGCAGCCACAAATATCAACTATAAAGTTTTTCAACAATATCATACCTTCGGTGGAATGGTAAACTTCCGGGTGAAACTGTATCCCGTAGGTTTTCTCATCCCGGATACTGAATCCGGCAACTTCCACATCCCTTGTACTGGCAATAATTTCAAAGTCAGACGGAACTTTCCGGATGGTATCACCATGTGACATCCATACGGTGCAACCCGGGGTCATTCCCTGCAGAAGTTCATTTTCCGAATGAATAAACTCAAGGCTGGCCCTGCCATACTCCCTGGTATTGGAAGGTATTACTTCTCCCCCATTGCATTGCGAAAGGAACTGGGCCCCGTAACAAACTCCCAATAAGGGCACTTTGCCTTTTATGGCTGTGAGATCGGGAACCGGTGAATTTTCATCACGAACGGAAAATGGACTTCCGGAAAGGATTACACCTTTGACGGATGAAGTGATTTCCGGGAAATGATTGAAGGGATGGATTTCGCAATATACATTCAGTTCACGTACCCTCCTGGCAATGAGTTGGGTATATTGCGAACCGAAATCCAGGATAAGAATGGTTTCTTGCATGGTACAAAGATAGGAAGAATGGAATGACGAATTCCACAGTATCTATGCACAATGCGTTCAGGGATAAAGAATAATTTTCCCGAAAAGAGTCGACTTTTATGCAATTAACTCATCGGATGCAGCAGGAAATCAATATCCTCCTTGCTTTCATATTCAACGGGAACCGTATGGTACCTGAAAACCCTCATAGGCCTGCTTCCTTTGAGAAAAACATGACCGAATTCGTATTGCAGGGCACAGGCCTCACGAAGTCCTACTACTGTAATATTCCTGTTGATCTCAAGGAATTCCAGTATCCGTTGCTCACGGGTTTCTCCCCCGTGATCGTCAGGATGAACATCGAGGTAATGCGGGTTGATCTGGAAAGGAACCAGGTTTAATGTATCGAAACTTGCCGGATAGGCAATAGGCATGTCGTTGGTAGTTTTCATACTTGGGCAGGCAACATTGGAACCTGCACTCCAGCCAAGAAAAGGCGTTCCATCCATAACTTTGTTCCTGATCGGGGCCATGATTCCTTTTTCATGCAGAAGCTGGACAAGGCGGAAAGTGTTACCTCCGCCAATAATGATGCAACTGCTTTCTTCGACTGCCTTAACAGGATCAGGCATATGATGGATGGACTCCAGTTCGCAACCCAGCTGGGCAAATACCAGCTTCACCCTTTCAGCGTATTCGTTAAAGTTTATGGTAACACCGGCATAAGGAATAAACAGGCATTTCTTTATTTCAAATTTTACGAGGAATTCCTTGATCAGTCTGCGAGGCCATCCCAGGTATTCTTCTCCGGCGTTTGTCGAATTGCTTAAAAGCAGTAATTTCATTGCATCAAATTGCTCCATGTCTCGTAGATTGTTTACTTGTCAAATATAGATAAATACCGGAATTAAACCTTGAGTATCGTACAAAAGGATAAAAAAGCTATGCTGATGCTCTGGCTTGCATCAGCGATCTGGGGATTTGCCTTTGTTGCCCAGCGTGAGGGCATGAAATACATCGGGCCTTTTACTTTTAACGGGATCCGTTTTGCTATTGGAAGTTTATCCCTCATTCCGCTGCTATGGCTTCTTCCAAAGGATGAGACTAAAGCGGTCATCCCGGGATTCTCCAGATTGAAAGGCGGACTACTGGCAGGAGTTATTCTTTTTGCAGGTGCATCGCTTCAACAAGCCGGGATGATCTGGACAACAGCGGGGAAAGCAGGATTTATTACCGGATTATATGTTATCCTGGTGCCTTTTATAGGCATATTCATAGGCCAGGTGATCGGAAGAAATGTATGGATCGGTGCATTGCTTGCGGTGGCGGGGCTTTTTCTCCTGACTATCAACGATCATTTTACGATTGACAAGGGTGATTTTTTAGTCTTGTTGAGTGCCTTCTTTTGGGCAATTCATGTCCAGTTGATCAATAAACTTGTGACAACGCTTGAGCCCCTAAGGCTAGCAATCATTCAGTTTGCTGTTTGTGCAATACTGAGCCTTTTTACAGCGGGCTTGTTTGAAACCATTCAAATGAATACAATCATACAGGCTATTATTCCTTTGCTTTATGGCGGCCTTGCCTCCGTTGGAATTGCCTATACCTTGCAAGTATTTGCACAGCGCCATGTTCATCCTGCAATTGCTTCAATAGTATTGAGTTTTGAGACTGTTTTTGCAGCTATAGGGGGATGGCTCATATTGAATGAAAGTCTGAGCATCCGAAGCCTGGCCGGTTGTTTAATGATGCTGGCGGGGATTTGGATTGTCAAGGTTAAAAGGAAGTCGCTGTAGATTGGAAATTAATCGGGAAATTAGACTTGTTCGGGCGTTGAAAGGTTTGGCGTTGAGAGGTTCGGCGTTGAAAGAGTTTTGAGTAAATGATAATTGAATGACAATTGTATGATCCGCCAGCTGGCGAAAATGACTATTGAATGACTTTAGCCCTCACCCCGCCTACTGCCTACTGCCTCCTGCCTGCTGCCCCAGCCCCCTGCTCCTTCCCTCCTATCTTCCATACCATCATGCTGAGGCCTGTCGTAACTACTAGCTGGGCAAGCAGAAACATAACCTCTCCTTCTTCAACAACGAATGCCCATGAGAATACTACCCAGTAAATCAGGTAGCATGCGATTTTACTTCCCAGGATAGAAAGAAACATGGACAGGAAAGGCTTCCCAAGCTTTTGAATGAAATAAAAGTAGAGGAGTACATTTAAACTCAATTCAGAAATAATGATAAGCATCTTTATAAAAAAAGGATGCCCTGAAAACAAGAATGAAAAAAGTGGCAAAGCTATGGCCAGCAGGTATGTATTGCTTCTTGATGTATAGAGTATCCCAATAACCATCATGATCCGCATTGGTTCAAGGAAATAAACCGGCAATCTTGTTAAATGAGCTGCAGCCGGCACTAGAAGAACCAGTAGAATACCAGCGCAATCTATTACAGCAGTCCTGATTTTATATTGAAAGGAGCCAGGTTGATATATACTTTCCATAACTTTTCCTATGTATGTTTAAAGAGCAAACACCATGCTTTATCGGACATGGTGTTATACTCACTGACTGGAATTCCCAGTTTTATTGGTAAAAGGGTTCCCGATTAGGGCATTTTATTCAGCAGGACTGCAAGATAGCCAGAATTAACAGACCTGCTGCAGCCCAGTCAATAATCATCATGGACGTTGAATATGAACCAGTGCAGTAGAATTATTATCGATCAATGCCATATCCGAACCATCCACAACTCCATCGCCATTCACATCTTCAGCAAAGTAACCGTGTAATAATGATGTACTGGCATTATCAATTACAGCCATATCTGATCCGTCAACTGATCCATCATGGTATGCATCACCACCATAAATCAGGCAAATTGATCCGACCAATCTCAAATTATTTCCATAAGCCTGCGATATACTGGTACTGAAGTCAAAACTAACTGGTCCTGCAAGGCCAAAATTAACAGGATTTGAACTCCAGGTCTCAACACTGTTGCGATGTTTTACAACAATATAATATGAACCCGTTATACTTCCGGGAATTGTATTTATCAGCAGGTTTCCAACAGTGCTCAAATTGATATTGCTGAAGGTATATGCTAAATCATAAGGTGCTGCAGACTGGTGTAATTCAATAGTAACCTGATCAGCTATACCGGCACCAAACTGAGGACCTGAGGTGCCTTTAGCCTGGTTCATCACTCCCGCATCCGCATACAAACCTTCAAGATACAACTTCACATTCAGGGACTTTGTAAAAGAAGCAGTGGCTTCGTTGGAATAGGGAGAATTACCTCCTGCATTATATGCGCAAACACGGTAGGTGTAAGATGAGAATTTGGCATTCACTTTCGTCCATTCCTGGGCAAAAAATACAGCAACCCATTCGGAAATCTCGGTTTCATGACCCAGGCAGCTGTGGGTGGCACCAGGTATTATGTGTAGCTCACTGGTAATTCCTGTAGCTGTTAACGTATCATATAGATCTATACTGTTCTGAGGAAGAATGGTAACATCAGCGTCACCATGCACCAATATGGTTGGAATATCTGTTGGTTGAAGGTATGGATAGACCCATCCTCTCATTTCAGGTTCAAGCCCTCCCCAAAGGGTGGCGTTAGCAATCAATCCTGACTTATCCCATGGGGTTGTGAGATACATGTTTTCGGGTGGATATTGTGCAGTAGGATCCGGGCCATCAAACTGGCAAACTGTCTGGGCAGTCCTTCCCCCAGCAGAACCTCCGGCGATGAAAATCAGGTTTGGATCAACGTGATATGCTGCTGCATTTGCTTTTATCCAATTGATTGCAGCATTGGCATCCCTGGCAGCATCCTGCAATGCCGGGAATTCTGAAGCCTGAGTTGGCATTGAAGATCCATCCCTCAAACGGTAGTCAATGGAGATACAAACATAACCGCGCTTGGCAAAGCGGGTGCAATAATCAACAATATATCCCTGGGTCCTGTAAGAACCGGTCCTGAATCCTCCACCATGTATCCAGATGATAACTGGCCTGCCAAGGGTATTATCCCCGGTTGGTTCATACTCATCAAGGTACAAAGAAGTAGGAGTGCCCTGATAATTGATTACATCGGCAAACTTAATCCCTGAATTTACAGTAACGTTTGCGAACCTGTTGGCTGCAACAAAGTTTGAAGGAGACAACAAAGTTACCTGGTCGGTTGCTACTGTTGTACTTGCGCCTGTGGTACCAACCAATGCAAAAAGGCCATTGTTGGGTTTCCGCTCGATTTTGAATCCCAATTCATTGGAATTATTATCGGACCAACTCAAATTAACCTGGTTCGACCCTGAAGTAGCTGCTGTTAAATTATAGGGAGCTGCAAGGATTACAGAATAATTAATTGAATAAGTTGCAGTAGCGATTCCATTTGGTGCCGTTACAAGGATAGATGCTGTCCCGGGTAATCCGGATGGATTTGTAATGCTTACTGTTGAGGCAGGCTGGGAAGGAGTAGCACTGATAGTTGGTATTGAAGTAGTTCCTGCCGGCAGTGACACATCATAACTCAGTATTGCCGGAGCAAATCCGGAAACCGTAGAACCATTAACAGCTAAATCACTCAATGAGGCATCATTTGCTGTATTCATAGTTAAACTCATATCATCTATATAGAATAGCCCCTGTGAATTTGTACCGGTGTTTGCTACACATCTTAACCTGAGCAAGATGTTTTGGCTGTCATCATTAATATTGACAAAAACCTGGTTCCAAATTGCCGTGCTGCCATTCATAGGCGCAGGATCCGTTGCCAGCGTTGCCCATGAAGACCCTCCATCCAGAGATTTTTCAACATATAAATGAAGATGGTGTGAAGTGTCATTATCCAACACCCTGACATAGAACCCAAGTATTCCAGCTGAATTGCATGGGGGTGTTACAAGAATACCCCCATCAAGAGGAGCTGTCCATTTAAATTTAGGACAGGATAAGCCTGCTGTAAAAATGCCCACACCATTTGCTGTGGAATTACTGATATTGCCTGAATAAGACCAATTAGCCGGTGGGAAGTTCGCGAATCCCTCTTTAAAATGATATGAAAGGCCTGTAGGTACAGAGAAAACAATGGAATAAGTTTTAGTTGTAATTCCATCCTGTGCCGTCACGACCACTGTACCTGTCCTCTCAACAAGAGTACCATTCAAATTAGTGGGTGGAGTAATGGTAGTTGTTGCTCCTGAGTTAGCCACGGATGCGACCATTAAAACATCAGTAACTTCTGAGGGCACAACAGTTGAATAATTGGTAATAGAGGGAGTAAAACCAGTTACCATAATACTTTGACTTCCACTGGCAGGCAACCATCTCAGATTATTGAGATTTGCATCATTTGATGGAGGTGCCAAAGTGAAAGAAACAGTATAGGTCATTTGTGTAGTTCCATCCTGGGCCGTAACAGTAATTGAGGTAGTACCAGGAAGAGAACCAGTAGGAGTAATATTCACTGTTGCAAGACCAAAATTTGGAGTTGCTGTAACAGTTGGGATGACAAGAGTTCCAAAGGGCAATTCCCTGGAATACGTTAAAATGGAAGAAGAAAATCCATTAATAGTTGTACCATCAACTTTCAGATCGCTCAGCGTTGCATCTGTACTTAAGGCATTGGCAACAGTAGTAAATAGTGAAGATTGAGTAGAACTCTGGTTCCCCGCTCCATCCTTGACAGGCCCGACAGCCAGGTAATACAACTGGGAATAATCAAGCTGGGAAGAAGGTGTAACTGTAATTACTGTCCTGGAATCATTGATAACGGCAGAGAAAGGAACACTTGTCCCTGAAGCATTCGTAGTTTTCAAAGATACAAGAGATGAAAGGTCTGCATTGGTTACAGGAGTTCCATCGGTCTTAAATATGGGTTCATTGAAGGTAATGGTAGGCTGAACTGTCCTCAAAACTGCAATGGCGCCGTTTGCAGGAATAAATGTAGCCACTGGTGCTGCATTATCATATGCAACGGCATCTGTCCATGTAGTCGCAACCCGCAATCCATCCACGAGTGCTGAAGGGCCATTTGTTCTTTGCGTCAGCAGGACTGACTTCATACCGGCAGCATCCGTAGTTGAGAAATCTGCATAGGAAATGGTGGGAGCTGGTTCCGGCACTCCCAGTGCAGGGTTGATAAACAAGTCAACATTATCATTGGTTGTACCTGCAACGAACGTATATTTATAAACAAGGAGGTAGGTGGTATTCAACTGGTAACTGAATGCTGTCCATCCAGCAGCCGGGGGGGTAGTCCCTTTGGCAATCCCGAAGGATATTCCTCCTGCACCATCTGATTTCACATAAACCCTGGCACGGACAACACTGGCTGTTCCGGAGGAACTCGCGTCAATCTTGTTCGCAAGAAAATACTCACCTGCAGTAGTAGCACTCGTGATTTTAACAAGGCAGGAAACATAGACGCTCCCTGTGGTGAGGGCAGATGTAACAAAAGGTTTGAAAGGATCCATTCCATCCGCCGGCCCGACAAATTGAGCTGCATTTCCTACACCTGAGCCCATGTATCCCGGGTAAAACAGCCCTTCACTGGACACATTAAGTGGAACTGTTCCAGTCCCCTGCAGGGTATACCCGGGAGTTGGCGCAGCAGTAAGTGATGTACCAGCCGGGTAATCAAAATTATCGACCAGCAACTGACCCAAAACAATATTTGATTGGAACATTAAAAAGATGGCAACGATCAGCTGGCATGAAAGCCGGGCTATCCTCTTCTTATTCAAGGGAAAAAACAAGTATTCAGTAGGATGTATTTTCATGGTAATAGTAATTTCAGGATTATGAGTAAACCTTGGTTAATGGTCAGATTGGGTTTTGTTGATTTCTGATGTCTTTCCCGGTACCCCGCCCGTTTTCCTGCTACAGGAATTCATTCTCTAAGGGAAAGTAACAGGAATGGAGCCGGTAATTTTTATTCATTATCCTGGCACCTCTCCTTTAATTCATTTCTTAATTTGGGCGGAAGACGTGTATTACAGCCGTTGAATTATTATCGATAAGGGCCATATCAGACCCATCAACAACGCCATCACCATTCACATCTTCTGCGAAATATCCTACCAGCAGTCCAGTGCTTGCATTATCGACATTAGCCATATCAGAACCATCTACAACACCGTCCTGGTTGGTATCTCCACCATAAACTGCATATACAGAGCCCATTGGTTTTAGGTTATCGCCGAATGCTTGTGTATTTGAGGTACTGAAATCATAGCTTACAGGACCGGAACCTGCAAATGAAACAGGCGCTGAATTCCAGGTTTCCATGCTGTTTCTGTGTTTCAATACAACGTAATAGGAACCATTAAGGGCGCCGGGAATACTGGGTATGGAAACATTCCCTGATACATCCAGGTTTACGCCATTAAATACCATGGGAACGGAATTAAACAGCGTAATATCATAAGGAGCAACAGCATCATGAAGTTCAACAGTCAACTGGTCAGCAACCGGGCTGGCGAATTTTGGAACAAAACCGACATCCATTGCCTGGTTCATGTTTCCGGTACCGGAGTTGTACAATCCTTCGAGGTATATCTTAAGGTTAAGAGCTTTTACAGCCGGTGGGCCTTCTGTTAGGCTTACATCATCAATATAGAAAAGCCCCGTTGAATTATCTCCGGTTGTTGCACTTGCCCGGATACGGAGGTAAACCTGGGGACTGTTATCATTGATAGGCAAAACAACCTGGTGCCATTGTGTGATAGTAGCATACAGCGGCATAGGATCCTGGCTTACCAGTGTCCAGTCTGCATTGTTGTATGATTTCTCAACAAAAAGATGAAGGTTGCTAGCTGGATTTTTATCCAACACTTTAACAAAAAACTGAAATGTTCCTGCTCCATTTGCTGCGGAAGTTGTCAATGTACCGCCATCCGTTGGCGAAAACCATTTAAATTTTGGTGTTGCATAAGTTACTACAGAACCATAAAAACCCATACCGTTTGTTGCTGAAGAGCCAACCTGGGAAGTATTTGACCAGCCAGCCGGGGGCATGGTATTGAATCCTTCCTTATAAAGGTAAACTGTAGAAGAAGGACTTTTGCTGAAGGTTACATGGTAGGTGGAAGTGGTTATTCCATCCTGGGCTGTGCAAACAACAGTTGCAGTGCGTTCGGCAATAGTACCGGTAAGATTCACAGGCTGCGTTACCACGTATGTTGCAGGTGGGCATCCGCTTGCCGGGATTACAAAATCAGGTTCAGCATCAACTACCAGTGAGTTCGTTTCAACAGGCACTTCAATATTGTAGTCAAATATGGTAGTACTGAAATCCTTTACCCTGATATTCTGTTTGATCGGGTCCAACCCATTCGGCAACCATTTGATATAAGAGAGTTTTGAATTGGTACTTGGTGTATGATAAACAAAACTTACTGTATAAGTGTGCTGGGTGATCCCATCCTGTGCAGTGACCAATACGGAAGTGGTTCCTGGTATCGCAGCAGCAGGAGTCACACCTACGGTTGCCAAAGGAAAATTAGGGGTGGCAGTTACTGCAGGTACAGCTGGCAAACCATAGAAGACGGTATCATGATAAGTATAGATGGTTGGAGAGAAACCTGCTATGGTAGTTCCGTTAACTTTAAGATCACTGAGTGTGGCATCGTTGCTTAATGCAGCAGGAATAGTAGTAAAAGTTGAACTCTGAGTGCCTGTCACGTTTCCGGCCCCATCCTCAACAGGCGCGATCGCCAGGTAATACAATTGATTGTTCAGCAATGCCCCTGAAGGGGTAACCGTGACAATGGTCTTCGTTGCATCAATGGTAGCTGTAAATGGAACAGCTGTCCCGGTGGAATTATTCAATTTTAAAGAAACCAGTGTTGTGAGGTCACTATTAGTGATATCCGTTCCGTCAGTTTTCTTTACAGGCTCATTGAAGGTTATGGTGGGGACAATGGATAACAGTACATTAACGGACCCACTGGCCGGCACAAAGGTAGCGACAGGCGGAGTAACATCCTGCGTAACGGCGGCACTCCAGGATTGTCCAATCCTTATTCCATCTACCAGGGTAACAGGTGAATTTAATGCACCTTGCCTCAGTTGCACACATCGCTGACCTGTACCATCTGAGCCTGCATCTGTGGCTGTAGCATTAGGCGATGGCTCTGTTAGTGGAAATGCACCTGTTGCATCAAAGACGTAAAGATCAACCACGTCGTTTGCAGCTCCTGCAACGAATGTATACTTCATTACAACAAGATAGGTCGTATTGAATGAATAATAGGTAGGGGTCCAACTTACGGGTGCTGTAGAAGATGAAGTACTCTTCGTAACTCCAAATACAAGATTTCCGGTGGATGCAGTGTCTTTCGCATATAATCGGCCTTTAAATACCGTTAACGATGCTCCAGTAGTTTCCTTGAAACTAAGAAAATAATCCCCGGCTCTGCTTGCTGCCGTCACTTTCACCAAGGCGGAGATATAAACGCTACCTGAGCTGATTGTGCTGGTTAGCGTAAAATTCTTGAAGAGGTCCTGTCCGGTCGCGTTTTGTCCAAGGGAAGCACATAATCCAATGCCCGAGGATGCATAACCAGGATAATACAAACCAGGTGACACTACCTGGATTGGGTTTGTATTATCTGAACCTTGCAAAGTCCAGTTACCCTGACCCACCAGGTTACCTGCCGGATAAACGAAATTCTCGTTACTATTATTGGGATCTAATTGGCCCCAACTCTTTATTGAGATGAGAATCAGCAGGACAATCAAAAATAATAAAGGCAGAAAAGAATTTTTGTCCAACCTAAAATCAGTGGGTTTCAATTGAGAAGTATCATCTTTTTTCATTGGATGGTGTTTTGAGGCTAATGCCGTTAATAATTGAGTCTTTGGTAGGGTAAAATTACCTTAGCATGTATCCCGAAGGGTTTCCTTTTAGTTCAAATAGGTTTCTTAAATGTTCAAATCCGGATACTTGCCTTAACGTACACATAAACAAGGCATTGGTCATCCTGAAAATTCATCTGGATAATCTTGTTATCTGGCCAGGTTAATCTTGCCTGAAAATAGTTTTGAGTAAAAAAAGGCATCAATGACAGATCTGCCATAGATGCCTTTAAGGAAATGATGTTACGGTTGATTAATCTTTATAAGATTGCCCTGCTTTCATAAATCTCCTGCTGCCGTATGCAGCACACAAGGCAATCAATATACTGATTCCACCATCGAGAGGTGCAGTGGCACCTGAAGGATTCTGGTTTCCCACTTGTCCATGTCCGGTACTTGGGGGATGTGGAGGCTCCTGTGCTGTAACCGGCTGTGCATATGCAAATGCTACAAAAAGGATTAATATGCTTAGGAATATGTTGAGTTTTCGTTTCATAAGACTGGGTTTTTGATGTGGATATCCACTTTTGCAAAATTACTTTACGATAATTTTTTCATTGCTGATCCCTTTGGAAGTGATCACGCTAACGATATAGATCCCGGAATGTCCGCGAAGGTCAATGTGCGTTGCTTCGCCTGACTTTAACAGGTTACTGGCGATCATGCGGCCTTCCATATCAGTTACGTTTACCTTTCCAGTAAGAAGTTGTGCTGACAAAACTGTTAGAACACCATCCTGGGAGTATATCGTCCAGTTATTGGCAGCATCCGGATCCGCAATGGAAGTAGCATCCTTGAAATGCAGCCTGAAACGGTTAGGGTCATCACCCGGAGCAGCTGTGAATGAGTAATCCGGATTGCTGTTCAGACGCTGAGAAGCACCCGTCTTCAGATCCTCGAGTGTAACATAAATATTGGGAGAGATTGAATTTTCGGCAACCGATAAGGTATAGCTGGTATTTGCACCAACTTCGAGGTTAAGGGAAACCGGGTTATCCATGCTGTTGATTGGCATAGCATTAACTGAATATTTGGTAGAAGAAGCCTGTGTATACAGATTCGGCACTGCCGGGCCCCCAGCCAGTTTATAAGCATCCCATTGACTGTCAAAAGATGAAGTAGCGTCATCAATGAACCTTACAAAAGCTTCATCCTGATGGTTATTTCCTGTAACTTTCAACCTGAGCAGGTTATCTACAGTCTGGGAACTTTTGTAGAAAGCAGATCCGCCATGAACGCGATCCTGAGTTTCGAGGGTTAAGGATGCCCCTGCTGCATTGGCTTTCACCATAAAGCCCTGCATCGCAGGAATGATACCATCTGTGAGACTTCCTGCCCCGGACACCCAAGTCAGATAGGTTTGGGTTGCGTTATCCCAAACGTAGACTGCATTATCCAGGTTAGTATACTGTGTGCCAGTTACATTATCCCAGTCAATAGCAGAAGCATAGGGATTACCCAAAAAGTTAAATCCCTCCCCTTTACCGGCAGTATAGGTCAAAGCTGGTAAATCAACTCCTGTAGCAAGAGAGCCAGTATTCAATACTCCGGTGAATGATTTGGTAACATCAACCGGGTAGGCAACCATGTAACCTTTTCCGACAATGAAATTGTTCTCGAAGGAGGTATTCCAGCTTCCTGAATTGTTTCGTGTATTTATCCATTTATTGGTTACTTCATCATAAGAATAGAAGTCATCAGTAGTGTTTGGAAGGTTAACGAATCCGGGCACAATTGCCTGGCTGTTAACCGGTGAAGAAATGTAATGATACATCTGGTCACTGGCTGATGTATATTTTGTAAGGAAGCGTTCAACGATTGCTGTTCCGCTTACTGTTCCGCTGGTGATCACCGAGGCGCCGGACTTAATGGTGAGTGTACCGGTTGAAATAGCCAGGTTATTGAGTGTGGCAGTGCTGTATAGTTCAACACCGGCAGCATTATTTACGGTAAGGGTACCATTAGCACCAAAAGACATGTTTCCTGTTCCGGTAATGGTTTGCACGGCAGTACCACTGAAGGTAAGATTGGTGGTTTTGGTTGCATTTCCAAAAGTAAGAGTTGCAGCAGATGCTACTGAGATGTTCCCTTTTACCACAATTCCACCCGAGAAATCCCAGTTTACAATACCACTGGTTACAGTATAATTATCGCAGGTAAATGGGTTACTACCCTGGTTATTCTGGGTAATGGTTGGGGCATCATTCTCGAAATTGGCATAAGTACGGCCACTATAAGACGGGCCACCTGTTGTGGCTGTAAATTTGTAAAGACTTCCAGTATGAAAAACAACAGCAGATCCTGGATAACTTGCTCCAAAAGGATTAGCTCCACCGTTCTGAATATAGGTTGAGCCACTTTCAAAAACAACAGAACTGTTATTAGTGGTTCCGAAGGCATTGCCTGAGAAGTTAGCACCGGCTGTGAATACTGACCCACCCTGGAAGATGATGGAACTTGCATCAACAGCTGTTAACCTGTGAGCTATGGACAAAACGTCCCCATTGAATGTAATGGAACCGGCAATATTCCCTGTGGTTCCAGTAGCTAATGCTATTGTAATGGTATTGGTAGTTGTGGTGGAACCAATGTTCAAAGCTGAGCCGGCAGCAATATCGAGATCTGCACCTGTACCTCCGCCTAATGAAAGGGTAACTGCAGCTGCTGACTGAAGTGTAACTGCAGTATTGTTGGAGATAAGCATTTGACCGACAGTTTGGGTTGGAACATTGATGACTGTCAATGAACCTCCCAAATTGAATTGCATGATATCATTGTTGAATGGAGTAGTCCTTGCTGGGTTCCAGTTACCTGCAACTGTCCAATCATTACTGCTTGCGCCTGTCCATGTATACACTGTGGGAGGGGGAGTATTGGTCGTTCCTGTAGCAGAAGCCGGCATGGGAAGGGTTAAGTAGTTGAAAGTTTGACTATTCGCTCCATCATAACCGAACGGATAAATCCTGAAAGTGTACTGGGTTGTAGAAGCCAATCCTGAAATTACCTGTGAAGTTGCACTTCCTGATAATACAATTGCAGCTACTGTTCCTGTGCCTAAAGTATTACCAACAGTATAACCGGTTACATCGGAAGGTGGAGTTCCCGGAGCAGATGCACCAAGGCGCTGGAAGATGATATATCCATCAGCACCGGTAGCAGGTGTCCACGTCAGGTTCAGAGAAGAATAGTTTCCCGGAATAGGATTAACCGCAAACGATCCGGCAGGAGTTGTTGGCTCATCAGCCATTGTATAAAAATAAGATTCAGAAGATAATGTACTTCCAACATTATTGGTTGCATAGGCAGCATAGTAGATCTTAGTCTTGGGAGGAAGAGACGAACGCGTATGTGAGAAAATACCGGTTGCAGCAGTACCTTCACTCAATAAATTATTAGAGATTGTTACACCGGAAGTTGTATTCCAAACTGTTCCCCTATCTGTAATAGCGCTACCTCCATCGGAAGTAATGTTTCCTCCAAGCACTGCAGTATTATTTGTTATGGATGTTGCCGTAGGACTTGTAACAACTGGAGCAGATGCGCTGCTAATAGTGGTGACTGAAGCCAGGACAGGTGATGCCTGCAAACTTGCTCCCGAATTACCTTCTGCGACAAAATAGACACTATAAGTGGTGTTGCTGGCAAGACCTGATACTGCGGCCATATACTCGGTAGCACCTGCTGCAGAAACGATTGAACCCTTTTCATTGGAAGCGACACTAGCACCACTTGCATTCTGCCCTGCTTTTACCTGGGCTGCTGTTGGAGCGGAAGCCCCGTTTGGCAATACGACGAAATAGGTAGTGCCCGGAGTATTAATATTCGTTTTTGCAGTAAAACCACTGGCTGTAGGATTCTCAGCTTTAGGCCAACCGCTGGTAAATGTAACGGGAACCTGTTGGACAAGGATATTATCCAGTGCCACGCTGGGCCGGCTACCACTTAATCCTGCAACATTTCTGTAAATCCAGCGAATTTGAACAATCGGCTGATTTTCACAGGATGAAGGAAGTATTGCATTGAGGCCAGTTACAACATCAATTCCAGTTGTTCCGGTTGTCTGAGCAGTAGTTCCTGTAATGTATTCTGCGGGAGAATAAGGCAGGTTGGTGAATGCCGTTGCACCGGTACCAACGCGGTACTGTAAAACTAAACCATTAGAAAAGTTAGTTGTACCGGTAGTTGCTCCGGTATATAGATTTCGGATAGTCATGGCATCAAAAGTAATTTTGATATTGCTGTTGCCAGTTGTATTGACTGCCAGACATAAAGCTACATCAAGGCTGGCAATACTCAGAAATCCAATTTTGCCATTATAATCATACGCCCCGGATCCGGTACTTGCTGCGGTACCCCCGGCAATAGTTTTATCACCAGTTGGAGCAGCAGTTCTTCCAGTTGCAGAGGGAGCTGAATTCGCAACAGTCCATCCTTGCCAGCCGGCAGGATAAACGGTTGTAGAACCTCCAAAACTTGAAAAGTTCTGAGAGTAAGGTAATGCCTGGGGAGCAGGCATGGTTTGAGCTTGCACACGAGAACTAAAAAGGATCATGGCCACAAGTATTCCTGTGGTCTGCAATGCCAATATTAGCCATCTGAATGGTTTTGAGTAGACAGTTTTCATAATTGGGTTTTTGGTTTATTTCTTTGGGTTTTGGTGCAGTTTGGGAAGATAAATATATTAACGAATTTTCCTAAGAAGGTTACTCTATCGTTCACATGGGTTTCTTTAATAGTCTTTTGTAATTTCACCCGGGCTTTAGCCAAATAACAAAAAATAGGTATAAATAACTAATTTTCAATAATATAAGCCCTATTGACCCATATCGATTAAAAAAAGAAACCTAAAGAAAAACCTCCGGAAACCTTTACAAACCTATACCGGAGCGGTCAAATTACCCTGAGAAACAAGAGCTCATTTTCCCATTCCGGGAGGCAGGATTTGATGGCTTCTGTATTTCGTGATTATTTGCAAAACTGCCTGGCCTCAATCGGATTTATTTTAAAACTGATTCAAGGAGTTACTGAAAAGATAAAGAGGCTGCTGCTGACATCGATAACATCCAGGTCCAGGATGTTGACTATGCCATTCCCGTCAATATCAGTTGCAAGGTAACCACTGGCAGAAGAAGAAATGTCATTATCAACTGAAAGCATATCGGCAAAATCCAAAACTCCATCCTGGTTCACATCACCAGAGTATATCAACCATTTACCATCACCGGAAGGCTTAAGATTGTTGCCATATGCTTTTGAAACAGCATCAAAATTATAATTAATGGTCGTAGCTGAAAATGAAACCGGGATAGCAGAACATGTTTCAATACTGTTGCGATGACGGACCGTAATATAATAGGAACCGCTTTTTGTATATGGCACCTGTAGACTTGAATTTCCGGCAGTACTCAGATTGACTCCTGGAGCAGAATATTCAATTACAGAGTATGAAGATGAGTTATGGAGTTCAACAGTAATTTGGTCTGCAACATTGCCAGGATAATGATCACCAGAGGAATCCTGGGCTTTTCGCATGGTTCCGTTAGTAAGGTAAAGTCCTTCTATTAAAACTCCGAGGTTAAGAGTTTTGAAGGCAGCAATAGTAACTGAAGCCTCATTGGAATAGGCAGAATTTCCGGCAGCACTATAAGCAGTTACCCTATAGGTATATGCTATCCCCGGTGTTAACCCAGTATTTGAATAGGTATTCACATTCGCACTAACTACTGCAATTTCCGAATAAGTACCGCTTCCCTCCTTTCTCTCAATCCTGAAACCTAATTCATTAGATGAATTGTCAGTCCAGGACAAATTAACCTGTGATGGGGGAACCGCCGTAGCTGTAAGAACTGAAGGAGCCAATGGCGGCAAAGTATATTCATGCGCACCAATATCGGGCAAGCCATTGTATAGAGGGTTTCCCCAATAATCAAATCCTCCGTTGTTTGATATCGAGGTCCCTTTATTAATGCAGGAGGAACCAGAGAGCAATTTGTAACCGTTAACACTACCAATCCCTGTGCCTCCGGTTCCGGCTCCGGCCAGTTTCGGATCTCCTGTCACTTTATGAGGATCGGAAGGCTCGGTAGAAGGATGGACCCCGTAAAAACAGTTGTAGTCAATGGTTCTGCTGTAACCGGATGTCCAGTCATAAGCAGCACTGCTGCTCAGATTGTAGATAAGGTTATTCTTAAAAGAATATACCCGGGCTCCTGAACCTCCATTGTTCCTCTCGGAAATAATGAGCGGAGATAAGGTCGACGGCACATACACTGTATTGTTGTAAACGAAGCAAGAGTTGACCGGGTAATTTATACAAAAAATATTGCCATGGTCATTCTGACTGATATTGTACCTGCAAACCACATTCACATCAGCCTGAACCGTGCAGGTCCAGAACAAACCATGCGCATTGTCGTGGCTGTAACTATACTGCCAGTATGTGTTGGGTGAGCGAAGATCTGCATCATACAAACTTCCGTCATAATCAGGTGAAAGGTTATTATATCCCTCGTTATACTGAAAAACAGTTCCGGAACAGGAGGCGGAAAATATTGTATTTCCTGTAATTGCAGTTGCTGTGTTAAAACAAACATTATGTTCTACAACACCACCTTCAAACAGCCTGATAATCATAGCATTTTTTGAAATATCTGAGATCGTGTTGTTCCTGATCACAGCATTTGTAATCTTGATTGCATTCCATTGAGGGGTATAAGGATCAAAGCCGTCATCGGTAACACATTCGGTAATAATGCCCTGATTATCGCAAGAGGTGATAACACAATTTTCAACAAGGATATCATTAAAATGGGTGTCTGTTGTTGATGCATCCACAATTGCATATCCTATTCCTGAAGTTCGTTTATCACTCCTGTTTTGGCCTATGGACCCCTTGATATTATGAATATTCAGATTTCTAAGGTAAATATGATTGGCGGTTCCATAGTTCTCTGCTTCAATCCTTACCCCCCGGCGGTCATCACCAACTGCAGCATCGTTTGTCACCTCCAGGTTGTTGATCTCCCAATATTGCTGGTTATACAAGTATACAACGCCTGTACCTGTCATTCCGTTTCCGTCAATAAGGGGTTTGTTTCCTGATCCGTACATGTCAATAATAATTGGGAAACCGGCACTGCCAGACCCTTTGGGATACAAGCGACCAGTCCATACCTGGCCAGCCTTGAAAAGTATCCTGTTATTGGCAGAAAAAGTGGTAGCATTAACTTTAGTCAGAGTTTTCCATGCAGTTACTTCTGAAAGGCCGGTATTTCCATCACTGCCATTCAAAGCGTCAATATAGTATGTTATTTGAGGCGGGCTAAGAGTAGAAGCTGTTGCTTCATTTGAATAGGCAGAGTTCCCGCTTACGTTATATGCATAAACACGATATGTATATGCAGTATTTGCCGTGAGCCCGGT
Organism: Bacteroidota bacterium; assembly: GCA_013376995.1. GTDB lineage: Bacteria > Bacteroidota > Bacteroidia > Bacteroidales > UBA4417 > UBA4417. The sequence goes on from JACAAZ010000016.1 coordinate 25,943, forward strand.
ATTAGAGTAGCTTGTAATATTAGGCCCAAGTGATGCTATCTCGCTATAAGATCCTGAACCCGTTTTCCGTTCAATTTTGAAGCCTTCTTCATTGCTGGAAGCATCTACCCAACCAAGGTCAAGCTGCGTTTGGGAAACAGGAGTAACAACAAGGCCAGTTGGAGCTAAAGGCAGTGGCGGCGGTGCCGGCGTTGTAACTGAAGCTTCATTTGAATAATCAGAATTTCCAAATGTATTGTAAGCTCTTACCCTATAGGTATAAGTTGTATTTGCCGAAGTTGTAAGATCGCTGTAGGATGCTACATTTGAGCCAACGACAGCAATTTCGCCATAGGTTCCGGATCCTGTTTTGCGTTCGACCCTGAAGCCTGTTTCACTATCGGAATTATCAGTCCAGCTCAAATCAACATGTCCTGAGCTAAAAGCAGTAGCACTAAGGTTAGAAGGCGCTGCAGGCGTAGTTGAGGTAGCTGTAACTACTAGTTCAGGTTTGTTTGTTGCGGCTTCCCTGCTAGTAAAATTTATAGTGCCTGAAGTCACTGTAGCAGAATATACCACAACGCTGATTATCTTATCACTACCGGCTAATTGGGACTGGACGTAGGAGGTAATATCCCATTCATAATATCCGGCAGCAGCCAGCAAGGATGTTGTAGCCACAATTGTTCCTTCGGCAGGTGCATTGTTCCAGGTAATCCCCAATTCTGTCCAGGCATCGGAAACCTGGTGAATATTCATATCAACAGCTAAAGAAGTTGTGGCGTAGATCCTAAGGATTGCACTTGATGCAGCTGTAATACCTGATGTTGTCAGGTCAAACTTAATGTAAGCTTTCCTGAAATTGCTTGCGGTACCTTTCTTAACAAGCAATGGGTTTGCTGTACCATAATTCACGTTTGCATTTACATCGTGAATATATGAATCAGCCGAGGGATTAAAAACAACCTGAGCATTTGCCGGTACTAAGATACCTGAAAGAATAATGGCAGTATATAGTAAGATGCAGGACTTCCTGACCAAAATGTTCTTCATAATCTGTAGTTATTCTAGTTTGGATTGGTTTTATTTGAGTTTTACATGGACGCTCAGGCTTCGTCTTCATTTCTGCTATTCCCAGTCATAAATAGTTCGAAAATGAGGCTAACCTTCAGATTAATTGAATTTTATTGCATTGTATACTTCTGTGTTCACTTTGACCTTTGTTTTCCTGACTGCTTCACCAATGTATTGTTCATAGTAATTGTCGATAAACCTGCTCCTGACAATGCCCCTGCATTTCTCATATGACCGGAAACCAAGAGTTTGCTTATTGTTTACAGAAATAATCAGCAACACATTCCCTGTTTCCAGTATCTTGCTGCAACTGTGATTTCCTAATTTCAATGCAACCTGTTTAACAAGTGCCTTTTCCGTATTCTCTTCTTCGGGAGAATAAACCGAATCATTGAAAACCACTCTATCCATCCTGCATTCTAAACCAGCAGGAAACTTCCATTTCAATAATCCAGCACTATCGGCAGGTTCAATTCCGCTGATAAAAAGCCTTCGAACCGTATCGGCAACTAACATCGCAAGCTTCCTGATACCAGGATCCTCATCATCATTGTATGAAATCCTGTAAACCGAACAACTTGTAATATTTCCAGCTTTGTAAAGGCTATCCCTATCCCTTTCATAAAGGCCGGCAAGGAAAGCATCATCCATTTTGTGCTCGTTCGCTGCCAGCTTTTCCTTCAATTCATTCACCATATTGCTGAAGCGATAGCTGAAATAAACATCCTCCGAGTATTGCACAGGCCCGTAAATCACCTCATTTTTCGCCTTAGCCTTCAATCTCCTGGCATTTTCCTTTTCCAGCGCTGCAAGGAAATCAGTATATCCAATTTCCGCAGCTATGCCATTCTTAATGGCAAGCATTTGCTGGACCTTGATACTTACGATCGTATCCAGCGTTTTCCGCTTTAACAGTTCTGCAGGGGTAGGCCCTTCGTAACTGCGCTCCCAGAATCCACTATCATACGCCGAATTGAACTCTCTTCTGTATTTCTGTATGACTGAATACCGTAATTGATTTGCTCGTTGAATAAATTCACTTCTCAGAACAGGGTATTGATCAACATAACCAACAACTATAGAATCAGGCTCAGCTGCATAACCAACGCAAGATAAAAATGCCAGGATCTGAACAAGCAGATTTCTCCTGAGTCCTTTTATGTTGCAAACCAGCAAAAACAATTTCGGATGAGAGTCCCGACTTTTCAGATGCAACTTAACGTATTGATTCATAATACAACTTCTCCATCTACTCATCCAAAGATCGGGATAAAAATACAGTTGAAAAAAGAGAATGAAGTTTCAGCAGTTTGCAAATTGGTTTCTCCAATGTTCATTTTTATTTTTTTACATCTGAAATTGGCAAATTTTTAATTCTTAACATTATCCTCCTTTATTTCAGGCTTTTCTATAATCGGACAATAGAGTAACTCAGATGAACGATTCAGAAACCAGATAACTACATCCGGGGATTACATTTGGTCCGAAAAATAGTTTCACAATACTGTAACACAAATCGAGTGCTTATGAAACTGAATAATATACGGGTACTTTTTCTGCTGTTCCTGTCATTTGGCGGACAATTGTTATACGCCCAGATCTCGACAATTAAGGGAACCGTCACATCGGATGAAGATGGGAGTACAATTCCCGGCGTTAACGTTGTTATTAAAGGTACGACTCACGGCGTAACCACCGATATCGACGGGAAATATGCGATACAGGCAAGTCCTTCAGATTTCCTTGTCTTCTCATTCGTTGGTTACCAGCAAGTTGAAAAGAAAGTTGGCAATTTAGCTTTCTTCAATCTTAGCCTGAAACCTGAAGTCAAAGCATTGGATGAAGTTGTTGTGGTAGGTTACGGTAGCAAGAAAAAAAGTGACCTGATCGGATCTGTCAATAGTGTCAGGACTGATAAGATGGTTGCCAAAGCATCAACCGACCTCCAGGGTATGCTTAAAGGAGTGGTCGCCGGTTTGCTGGTGACGACCGGCAGTTCCCGGCCCGGCGGATCCTCAAGCCTGCTCTTGCGCGGAACAAATTCATTACTGGGAGGTACCGGGCCACTGTATGTTGTTGATGGTATACCTGTCAATTCAATTGATGACATTAATGCCAATGATATTGAGACTATCAGTGTCCTGAAGGATGCCTCTGCCCAAGGTATATACGGAGCACGAGCATCCAATGGAGTCATTCTGATCACAACCCACCGGGGTTCTGATACCAAGGGTAAAATAAATATCTCGTATAACACCCTTATCAGCATTCAAAATGTTAAGCCCAATTTCGAGGTCTATTCACCTGAAGAATATATGCAGGTAAGGCGTGAGGCTTACAGGGCTAATTATGCAACAGCAGCAAACGGATATACCGGCGATTACAAACCGGATTCCTTGATTTTTACTCCTTTTGAACTGGAGAGCATAAAAAACAAGAATTATGTCAACTGGATGGACCTGGCCTTTAAGAAAAACGTCCCCCTTGTAAAGCATGACATCAGTATTAGTGGAGGTAATGAGAAGACCAAGTATGCTGCATCTCTTGGTTATTATAACCAGGATGGCGTTCGTTACAGCTCTGATTATAAAAGGTATACCGGGAAACTTGCCCTGGACCAGAAGGTTAACAAATGGCTAAATACCGGGATATCTGCTTATTATGCGAATTCTTTGCAACACCAGGAAACCAATAGCTGGGTTGATTTCATAACCTTCTCCCCTATTGCCAAGCTTTATGATGATAACGGGGACCTTATCCAATACCCTCTTGGTGATATGAAATCCATTAATCCCCTGATCTGGGAAAACACCCGGAGTTATGCTGTTACAAGCAACAGGGGAATGTATATCGGTTACCTTGAAATATCACCCATCAAAGGGTTAAAATTTAAAACTACCGCCAGCATGGATCTGACGTCTAAGGAATATGATACATTCCTTTCTAAACAGGATCCCAGCAGTGTGTTGGGAAAAGGTTATGCATCTGCTCTTTTCCTGGATCAACGAAGCTATCTTCTTGAAAACATGCTCACCTATGAAGCCAAACTCAATAATGGTCACCGCTTTGATGTTACGCTGCTTCAAAGTGCCGATAAGAGGCAGACTACTTCCACAACTACCTCGGCAACATCTCTTGGAAATGATTTTTTCGGTATTAATAGCCTTGGGTCAGCATTAGAATCCACAACAGCCCGAGATAAAGAAAAGCATTATATCCTGTCATTCATGGGCAGGATAAACTATGTGATCAATGAAAAATACCTGCTCAATTTCACGCTCCGTTCTGATGGTTCTTCCGTTTTTGGAGCTAATAACAAATGGTCATATTTCCCTTCTGGTGCCATAGCATGGAATATGCATAAGGAGAATTTTCTCAAATCAGTCAAATGGATCAACGAATCAAAACTACGACTGAGTTATGGCCAAATCGGGAATGAAGCAATTTCTCCCTACGGCAGCTTGTCCACTGCAGTAAATATGTTTTATGTAAGTAACGGAACTCCTATTGCAGGTTACCTGCCAAGTACAACACTTCCAAATCCAAACCTGAGATGGGAAACATCAACTACCTATAATATAGGCTATGATTTCTCGCTCTTCAACCAGAAGTTGAATGGCTCCATAGATGTATATAAGCGAATAACTACTGACCTATTGACAAAAAGGACCATCCCTGCAAGCTTGGGATATACCAATATGTATTTTAATCTTGGGGAGATCCAGAACAAGGGTGTTGAAATTACCCTTAACAGTTATATAGTATCCAATGACAAATTTACGTGGCAGGTAGGCGCTAATTTTACGCTCAACAGGAACAAGCTTACAAAAGGTGTATTGCAGGATTCAGCAGGAAGGTACATAGATGATGTTGCGAATAAATGGTTCATTGGCAAGTCAGTTAACGTATACTACGATTACCAGTCAGATGGCATATGGCAGACAAGTGATATACTGGATTCATTAAATAAATACAGTATGCCGAAAGCCCGTCCGGGTGATGTAAGGATCAGGGATGTAAGCGGTCCCAATGGTGTGCCTGATTCAACCATTACTGTTGACGACAAGGTAATTATCAACAAGGATCCGAAATGGATTGCTTCGTTCAGCACATCGCTTGCTTACCAGGGCTTCGAATTGTCTGCTGATGTATATATTCTCAGGGGAGTAACCAAGAGCAATCCTTTTATGTCAGACTTCAACGATGGTGGCACTTTACAGGGAACGCTCAACGGGATTAAGCGCGATTACTGGACCCCTGAGAATGCATCCACTTCCTGTTTCCGACCCAATGAAACCTCAGTCTCGCCCTATATAGCGAGCCTGAATTACCAGGATGCATCATACATCAGGCTATCAAATATCACTTTAGCTTACTCTTTGCCGCAAAACTGGATATCTTCCCTGAAGATCAGCAGGTTCAAAATGTATGTCCGCGCCGACAACCTATTTACCATTACCAAATTCATGTCAATGAGTACTGAAACAAATCCGGATTCTTACCCGGAAACTGTGAACTACATCTTCGGAATCAACATGAATTTCTAATCCTGATAAATCTGTGAATAAAATGAAAATCAATAAGATATATTTTTTTGGCGGGCTTCTCCTTGTACTCTTATCCTGGGGATGTACAGATTTCCTCAAAGAAGAGAATCCATCGGAAGTAACCACTGATTTCCTCTATCATACCAAAGATGGCCTGGAATCAGCAGTGGTTGGATTGTACAATATTGACAGGGCAATGGCAGATGATGACGAGAGCAAGGACTTTTCAGTGATCATGGGGGATTGCGGAACTGATATTGACTTTATGAGGGCGGCCTTGAACCAGGCAGTCTCACGTTATCGCCCCGATTTAAATTTTGCCTCCCAGACAACTGTCAGAAACTGGTGGAAAAAGGAATACATGATCATTGAGCGGGCAAACAGCATTATCACGTTTGGCAGTGCTACGGATATTCCTGACAAAGACAAGAAGAAAATTCTTCGAGAAGCTTACATCCACCGCGCGAATTCCTATTTCTGGCTTGTTCGTAAATTTGATAATATCTGGCTCAACCTGGAACCGACCACTGCTGGCAACTTTGAAAACCGGGAGTTCAAGGTCGCTTCACAAGAGGATGTTTACAAAGTAATTATCTCCGATCTTGACTCAGCCATTAGTTATTTTGATGGTGACTGGACTGTAAGGGCCGGCCAATATGGCCTTGGCACTGCTCTTTTCCTGAGAACGGATGTAGCATTGTGGCGGCAGGATTATCAAACGGCTGCTACGCTTGCAGAAAAACTGATCACAGAAGGGCCCTACAAACTGGCTGATCCTTCAGCCATCTTCACAAGGGATGGCAGGGATAATACCAGCGAAAGCATCTTTGTAATGCAATTTGATGAATTCGCTACAGGCGGTGCCGATGTCGGCACTACGGGTCCTTCGGGACACAGGCTGCCACTAGTTTTTACTCCCTATTACAGCCTGATACCCGGCATGGTAATGGCCTCTGATTTTGGAGGTTATGGATGGGGACGCGTTCATCCCAATGAATACCTTCTTAACCTTTACAACCCTTCTACTGACAAAAGGTGGGATAGCTGGTGGCAACATTACTATATTTTCAACAACAAAGCCTTTGATTTTTCTTCAGTAACCTATCAATTGGGAGATACTGCCAAGTATGGTGAAGGAAGCCAGTTGACCGGGACAAATTTCTTCAAGAATGCAGAAGTCGGTTGCAAAAAGTATTTTGATTGGGTGAAGTTGCCTAATGCAACCCGTTCTTTCAACAATCTTTACATCTATCGATTTTCAGAGGTGTACCTGATGGCTGCAGAAGCCAACTGGAGGCTTGGCAATGAAACAAAGGCGCTCCATTTCATCAACGAATTGAGGAAGAGCAGGATATCTGCTGCTGATCCAAACAGGGAACTAACAAGTTTTGACCTCGAGACCCTTGTTGAAGAACAAGCCAGGGAACTTGCATTTGAAGGAAGGCGCTGGTTCTTCCTGAAACGAATCGGAGAACTGGTTGACAGGGTCCGCGAGCATGGCGGACTTACAATGTTCAAGGGAATTATTGCTACCGATCCTGCCTGGTATTCGGCAAGGACTAACATCAAGGAATTCCACGTAAGATGGCCGATTCCTCAGGAAGAAATTGATGCGATGAAAGGATTCCCTCAAAATGAAGGGTATTAGAGGGGGTACCCTGGAAAACCAAGGCTCAGAACCAAATCAAATGGCTTTAATACTGTCGCCTTGCCTTATGAAATGAAAATAACAGTAAGCAAAAGCAATTCATGAAAAGAACAACTTATCTAAGAGTGTATACACTGGCATCCGGCAAATTCATTTTCATACTTGCTGCATTATATTTTTTGGGTACTCAGCATGGTCATGCTCAAGTACAATTCACCCCGACCGACGACTGTTACATTTATGCTTCCGGTCCTAAAGCTGCTGACCCATACGGACTTATTGACCCTGATACGCTCAAAACCCGGAAAAGTGTATCAAGCGATCAGTTTACCCGCGAAACATACGTTAAGTTCAACCTTGGGAATCTCGATACAACTTATATCTCTGCAAAAGTTAAACTCTATGGAATTGTTGCCGAAGCCAAGAAAGTGCAGGTATTTTACACCGATACTGCATGGTCAGAATTAACACTTACCGGGAATACCCGCCCACCCGGAACCTATATTAACGATTTGCTTCTTGTCGCCGGAGAAGGATATTATTCCTGGGATGTTACCAACTATATGAATTCTGCCCTTGCCCGGGGCAAAAAGGAAATAGCTTTCATCTTTAAGGATGTAGCCGGTGCCGCTTCTACCCTGGATACCCGTTGGCATTCCAAGGAAAATGCATCCGGAAATCCCCCTCTGCTTGAATTAATACCCGGTCAACCGGCAATTCATCGTATTGGAGCTTATTATGTCGATGACCTGCTGGGCAATGATAACAATTCAGGTGCATCTCCTCAATTAGCTCTTAAAAGCCTGGAAAAGATAGACAGCCTCTATTTTGAAGCCGGCGATTCTATTCTTTTCAGATCCGGAGGTACCTGGCAGGGGCAACTCAGTTTTAAAGGAAGTGGAAAAACAGGCAAACCAATCATCGTAGCAAAATATGGAAGCGGCACCAATCCCAGGATTGAAGGAATGGGATTATTCCAGAATACGGTTCAACTGACAAACCAGAAATACATTGAAATCCAGGACCTTTCAATTTCCAACCTGGGTACAGCCGTTGATTTTAGAAGAGGTATCTACATCCAGGGCGATGATATGGGTGCTGTTACGCACATTTTTCTCAGGCGCCTGGAAGTATCTGATGTAAATGGAAGTATGGATGGAGATGTTTCCAAGAATAATGGCGGGATCATATTCGAGATCACTGGTTCTGGAACTCCAACCTTCTTTGACACACTCGTGATGGAAAATTGTTACATACATGATGTTGACAGAACCGGAACAGCCATCCTGTCCTCCTGGGATACAAGGACCTCAACAACAGATGGTGACTGGACTCCCAGCAAGAATGTTATTTTCAGGAACAACACCTTTGAAAATACAGGTGCCAATGCATTAATTGTCAGGGTATCTTTCCGTCCGCTCATCGAGCATAACCTTTTTACACATTGCTCTACTAAAGGCTCAGGAAACGCAAGTTTTAGCTTCAATACAAATTATGCAACCTGGCAATATAATGAAGCCTGCTTAACTGTATATAATTCGGGTGATGAAGATGCAGGAGGATTCGACTCCGATTACAACTCAAAGTTTACAACCATACAGTACAATTTCAGCCACGACAATGGTTATGGTGCCTTACTGGTTACCGGAGGTCCTGGTAATGCATTTAACGATGGCACAGTAATCAGGTACAATGTGCTTGCAAATAATGGTGATCATGTGATCAGGACTTCCGGTGGAGCCACAAATACTTCAATTTACAACAATACAGTCTATTGCAGGGTTGGATTGTCGAATATTTCACTTGCCTGGCATAAAAGCTGGGAAGGATATTCATCCAACACGAAATACTATAACAACATATTCCAGGTAATGGGCCCAGGAGCGAATTTCGACCTGGGATCAAGCACAGGAAACCTATTTGACTACAACATCTTCTTCAGTCCATCTATTACAAATGAACCTGCTGACGCCCATAAACTAAGTCTGAATCCTTTGCTCATTGCTCCTGATTCAATAGGTTCTCTTTCTGACAGTATCTCCAGTTACGGTATACGGAAATTTTCCCCGGCCATTAATTCCGGGATGTCAGTTCCTGGCAGCCCCATGTTTGATATACAGGGAAATGCTGTACCAACGTACGGCATTCCGGACAGGGGGGCTATTGAATACACCGGCCCTACTGCAATTGAGGAGAATGAATCATTGTCAAAAATTGACGTCCACCCTAATCCTGCACATGATTTTCTATTTATTAACCTGAAAATGCTTCCGAAAGGTGAAACTGAAATTGGTTTTTATTCATCAGAAGGCAGGCTCTGTTATATTGAGAAAATTGAAAACAACACCGGGGAAGCAAGAATCAACATTGCTAAAGCAAAACTGAAGCCTGGAATCTATATTTTGAAGGTTTCATCAAAGGATTCTGTTCATTTAAACACCCAGGTAATCATCGATTAAAAATTTGAATATGCGTATCTTAACTATTAACATCTTCCTTTTCCTCTGCTTGCTTATCAGCATTTCTTGCCATACCCAAAAGAAATCCTTCACGCCTGAAAATAAAGTAGTTGAAACTAAGAAATGGAGTAAGGTAAATGGAGAAGTAAAGTATTCTGACTGGGTAAAATGCAATGCTACAACTATTGATCAGTTGCCCGGGTTTAAAAGTGAAAAAGAAGCTGAGTTCAGCAGGTTTGGAGGGGATCTTGCCACCAAGGAGAATTCAACCGGCTATTATTATACAAAAAAAATCGGTTCAAAATGGTGGATTATTGATCCGGATGGATACGGATGCTGGAATGTAGCAATGAATGGTGTAAGACCAGGAAATTCTGAACGAAACGAATCTGCTCTGATTTCCAGGTACACTACTCCGGAAAAATGGATACTTAAAACTGAAAAAGATCTGCTTGAAATGGGTTTTAACGGAGCAGGTTGCTGGTCTGACACAAGGCTTATCCAGTATGCAAACAAAGAAAATGCTCAATCCTTAAGTTACACCCTGATCAGCAATTTCTACGCAAATTATTCAAGGCAGAGAAAAAAAATCAAGACTGATGATATTTCCTTTGCAGTCTTTGATCCCGCTTTTTTGGCATCGTGTGAAGAACAGGCTCAGAAGCTAAGTGAAACAAGCAGCGACCCAAATCTATTCGGTCACTTTTCGGATAACGAACTTCCATTCAACGAAAAAATACTTGACGAATACCTGGCTTGTAAGGACGAATCAGACCCAAATCACCAGGCGGCTTTAAGTTGGCTTAAATCTCTGGGTATCAGTCAAAATCAATTAACTAATGATAATCGCCAGGCTTTCCTTGGTTTTGTAGCAGAAAAATACTTCAGTATTGCTTCTGAAGCTATCCGAAAGTTCGATCCAAATCATTTATATTTGGGCAGCCGCCTTCATGGTAAACCCAAACATACTGAATCAATTGTAAAGGCTGCCGGCAAATATTGCGACATCATTTCAATCAATTACTATGGTCAATGGGAGCCTGCCCAGAAACATTTTGACCAATGGAAATCCTGGGCAGATAAACCCGTTCTTATCACCGAATTTTATACCAAAGGTGATGATTCCGGGATGGCAAATAATTCCGGTGCCGGTTGGAGAGTAAAAACGCAGGATGACAGGGGGATATTCTATGAAAACTTCTGCCTCAAATTACTCCGGATGGATAATTGCGTTGGATGGAACTGGTTCAGGTATATGGACAATGACCCGACTGACGAAACCGCTGACCCATCGAATAATGATTCCAACAAGGGAATTGTTAATAATCTCTACGAATATTACACTCCCCTGATCAATCACATGCAAAGGCTCAATTTGAACAGATACAGGCTGATACGTTACTTTAAGAAGAATGAGATCAATGGATAACCGGTAGAAACCGATAAAACTTATTTACCAGGATATGTCCAGAATCATTTTAGCTGCAATTCTTTTCTTACTTGTCGGGAATCTCTCATTCAGCCAGGGAAACGGGTTCTTCTTCCGGCACCTGAGCACAAATGACGGCCTGTCGCACAATTCTGTCTATTCAATTGAACAGGACAACTACGGCTTTATCTGGATCGGAACAAGAAGTGGCCTGAACCGCTATGACGGGTATTCCTTCAAAACCTACAACAACAATAATAGCAATCTTAAGAATGCTTACATAAATGACATCTTCAGGGATTCGAAAGGCCGTATTTGGGTCGGTACACAGGAGACCGGCCTGAGTCTTTACAACTTTGCTTCTGATGATTTTACAACCTTTGCATTTAACCCTTCCGACCCTAATAACCTGAGCAGGAATAATATTCAAACTATTGCAGAGGATTCCAGGGGCAGGATATGGGCAGGAAGCCATGAGGATGACCTTTATTGGGTGAATGAAACTAAAGGCACACTTGTAAGGGTTAATCTTAAGCAAAAGTTGCCTCCAGGGAGCAGCTTTGAGAGAATCAACACTATATTTTTTGAAAGTGATTCCCTTCTATGGCTAGGTACACTCAGCGGATTATATGCATACAACCAATTCAGCGGAAAAGTCAGGCAGGCGATCAGTGTAAACGGAAACATTGATACCAGGGTTTTGTGCATGTTCAATGAAAATCAATCCCGGCTTTGGTTAGGAACTAACACCGGTATTGTGATCTTCGACAAAAAGAACAGGCGTATTGAATCAATCAATACTTCCAATTCAGCACTTTCAAATGACCTGATTCTTGATATTGAACGCTTGCCTGACGGCAGGGTTATGATTGCCACCGACGGCGGAGGCATCAATATTTATGACCCTTCGGATGGTTCAATTACCCAACTGGTAAGCGACCCTAACAATCCGAACAGCCTGAGCAATAATTCGATCTACGAAATTTTCATTGACCGTTATAAAGGATTATGGGTTGGAAATTACCTGGGTGGCATTAACTATTATAGCGAATATGACTGGAAATTTGTCCCGATCAAACACCAGATTGATGATAAGGAAAGCTTATCCGACAACCATGTCCGTTCATTTTTCCAGGATAAGGAAGGAAAAATCTGGATTGGCACATTGAGCGGGCTTAATTCCTATGACCCTGGTACCGGCAAATTCAAATATTTTGCGCTTGACAAGAAAGAAGCCAGTACCAGGTTCAATGCCGTTCTTGCCATTCATGAAGATAAGGAAGGTCAGCTTTGGGTTGGCACTTTTGGTGGAGGCATTTATATACTCGACCGCACCCGCAGCCACATCAGGAAGTTCAATCATCCGGATGACCTTACCAATTCCCTTGACAAATCAAGCATATACGCAATATCTGAGACCAGCAACAACAGGCTATGCATTGCCAGCCTGGGAGGAATTTACATACTCAATAACAACACGGGGAAACTTAAAAGATATTCTACATCTAATTCCCGACTTTCCAACAATACAGTAAAAGTTATCTGCCGCGACAGGAAAGGAAATTTCTGGCTTGGAACAAACCAAGGACTTGATTATTTCAACCCGGATACGGAGGATATGGAGATATTCCTGCATTCAAACAGTGATACTACTTCCCTAAGCAATAACCGTATATTGAGCATGGTCGAGTCCAGGGATGGAAATCTTTGGATCGGGACAGAAGGCGGGGGAATCAGCATTTTAAATCCACTTACCAGGAAATTCAAAACCGTTTCTTCAAAGGATGGCCTTCCGGATAATGTAATTAATGCAATTATTGAAGATGATAACGGGCTTTTCTGGTTATCAACCAACAAGGGATTGGTTCAGTATGAGCCTATCTCAGGAAAGATAAAAATGTACACGGTTGCTGATGGCTTGCAGGGGAATGAGTTCAGCCAGAATGCAGCTATCAAATCGAGGGATGGAAAGCTCTATTTTGGAGGAAGCAACGGATTCAACGCCTTCTTCCCCGGGAACCTTGTCAGTAATAAAAATAAGCCGCTTGTACTTCTGACAGATCTGTATATTTCAGGCAAACTGGTTAAATCAGGCACTGAGAACAGCCCTCTTTCAAATCAGCTTTTTCTTCTCGACAAGCTGAAGCTGACAAATGATGAATCCAATTTCGAGATACATTTCTCAGCCCTTGGCACTATAAATAACGGGAAGTTCCTTTATTCAATTTTCATGAAAGGGGTTGATAAAGGATGGAGTGAATACCGCGACATCCATTCAGCAAACTATGCCAACCTTCGTCCGGGGCTTTACACTTTCATGGTAAAAGCAATTAATAATGACGGAGTCTCGAGCCAAACACCAGCAGTGATCGAAATAAGGATACTCCCACCCTGGTGGAAATCCTGGTGGGCCTTTATCCTCTATAGCCTGCTCATATTTGGGTCCCTTATTTTATTCATGCGGCTGAATACCTCAAGGATGAAAGTTCAGCACCAACTTGAACTGGAAAGAAAGGAGAAAGAACAGATAGAAGAACTTAACCAGCTAAAACTGGGATTTTTCACCAATATTTCACATGAATTCAAAACGCCCTTAACACTAATAATGGGCCACCTTGACAACCTGAAACACGCCGGAACCGAGAAGAAAGCAATGACAATCACCAATATCGAAAGAAATACACGAAGGCTTCTTTTCCTGATAAATCAACTGCTTGAGTTCCGCAAAGCTGAAAGCGGGCTTATGAAACTTATGGCCGGCAAAGGCAATATTGTCCTATTCCTTAGTGGAATCAAAGAGAGTTTCACAGACCTGGCCAGAAAGAAAAACATCACCTTCGAAATCCGGATCAAGGAACCGATTCCGGAAATCTGGTTCGATGCTGAAAAGATGGAGAAGATCATGTTCAACCTGCTTTCCAATGCGTTTAAATATACATCTGAAGGTGGCTCCATTACTATTGAAATCCAATTGGGGGAATACAATGACAGCAAATTCAAAAGAGTGAGCGTCAGATTCCTGGAAATAAAGGTAATCGACACAGGCAAAGGAATTGATCCTGATGAGATTGGCCAGATTTTTGAAAAATTCTACCAGGGTAAAAACATTGATCTGCACAGCTCCAAAATTGACAGTTCAGGTATTGGACTAGCCTTTACCAAAAGACTTGTTGAACTTCACCATGGAAGTATCATGGCAACAAGTGAAGCAGGAGCAGGCACGGTCTTTTCTTTAAAACTGCCCCTTGGAAAAGATCATCTGAAAGATAATGAGATAAAGGAAGAATCGAATTTCCAGTTTAAAAAGATGGATTTCCAGGAGATATCTGATGCATATACTCCTGATGACAATCCTTCAAGGCCGGTATTGATTGACTTACCCAATGATCATCTACCCATACTGCTAATTGTTGACGATAATCCGCAGATATGCAAGGTCATTGAAGATAAATTCTCTTCATCCTTCAGGGTAATTTCTGCCAATAGTGGTATAGATGGACTTAAAAAAGCCACAGATCAGCTTCCTGACATCATCATCTCCGACATCATGATGCCCGGGATGGATGGTATTGAGTTTTGTAAGAGAATAAAGGAAGATCTCCTCACCTGCCATATCCCGGTGATTCTGCTTACTGCCAAAAGCGGGGATGAGAACCTGATCATAGGTATGAAAACCGGGGCTGATGCTTACATTTCGAAACCTTATAACCCGGATATTCTGCAGGTAACGGTGTCAAACCTGGTTTCTAACAGAACCCTTCTAAAAAATAAATTCACAGGGGAGCCCAATTTTGTTCCTGCTGAAGTTGTGAGCAACAAGCTCGATGAACAATTCCTGACAAAAATCATTTCACTTATCGAAAACGATGTCGATTCTGATACCATCGATGTAACCAAGATCAGCAGGGAACTGGCGATGAGCAGGTCAGTGCTGTACAGGAAGCTGAAAGCCATAACCGGGAACTCAATTCAGGATTTTGTCAGGATAGTAAAACTAAGGAAAGCAGCCCGCTTATTACTCGACACTAACGATCCTATCGCCGACATCTCCTTCCAGTCAGGTTTCTCCAACTCCAAACATTTCAGCACGGCATTCAGGAAACAATTCGGAAAAACTCCCAGCGAATACCGTATCAAAGCCTGAGCAATCAAGCTAATTTTAAAATCTGAATTTCTGCCCTCAACTCACGTATCTCAGAATCAAGAGCTAATGAAGCGCTTTTGCAATGTTTAACCCTGAATGAATGAATAAATCAGAAACCTAATTGAACAGTAAAGAAACCTTTCCACTTAGCCTGTATCCTAATTTAGCTATCAAATTAACAGCGTATTATGGAAGCTACAAAAAAACGGCTGTTCTTCTGGCAATCATTCCTGCTACTGGCAATAGTAGCCATGATATTACTGATTATCTATCTCATGTAGGCGTTCAGCTCAAATTGCCAAATTGAATATTAAAACAAACAAGCAAAACATTTATAAACATGAAAAACAAGAGGCTTTGCCATTATGCATTATTGATACTGCTCTTTTTAGGCTTGTCTTTTAATCTGAAAAGCCAGGTAATGATGTATGATAATTTCGATTATCCTGCCGGCGATTCGATAATCTGGCACAATTGGCTGACCCAGCAAACAAACCTAACGAATGCTATCCTTGTGGCTAATGAAGGCCTTTCATACCCGGGTTATATATGTTCGGGAATTGGCAATGCGGCTTCTGTTGGAACAACCGGACAGGATGTTTTCAGGGGATTCATCAAGCAGACCCAGGCAGGGACCACGCTGTACATGTCATGCCTTGCAAAGGTAACATCAGCTGCTACCGGCGATGCATTCATAACTTTTAAGGAATCTGCAACCTCTCCTACAAACCTCAACTACAGGGGTAGGGTTTACGCGAAATTGCAGGGTTCAAACATTGCTTTTGGCATTTCTAAAGGAGCCATTACAGCTCCTGCAGTTGCTGATTATACTCCTGCAATTTATGATCTCAACACTACATACTTGCTTGTGGTAAAATATAAGATTATTGACGGACTGACCAATGACAGTGCCTTCCTTTTCGTAAACCCGGTTATTGGAGCCCCTGAACCAGCCCCGAGTGTCGAAGCAACTGATATGTCCGCTACGGATGTTGGACTTGGTTCAGTAATGCTTCGTCAGGGAACTACAGGATCAGCACCTACCGTGATTGTTGATGGTGTGCGTGTTGCAAAGTCATGGGACCTGCTGTTTAACGCAAGCAGTATTGCAACTCTCAACGACATAAAGGTGGACGGTTCTTCTGTTAACGGTTTCAACCAGAATATATTTACTTACAATGATACTGTCCCTGCAGGCCAGCCAACAGTAACGGTAACTTACACCAAAACTGACTGGGCTTCGGCTGCAGTTTTAAGCCTGGCGCCTTCTGTTCCCGGAATCTCTACAATAACCGTTACTTCAGAAAATGGCTTAACAACTAACATATATACAGTACATCATGCCTATGCTTTCCATACTGTGACAGTTAGTGCCTCACCTTCCAATATGGGAACCGTGAGCGGTGGTGGCGTTTATGGGGAAGGTTTGTCAGCAACCGTCACCGCTACCGCAGGGTCATCCTATATGTTTGTAAACTGGACACAAAACGGGAATATACTTAGCACTAACCCGGTATATACGTTTACCGTAGCCGGAGACATTGACCTGGTAGCCAACTTCGTCCAGGGATCGCTTTCAGTGACCGCTATGGCCTCGCCGCCCGATGGCGGTACTATCAGTGGTTCCGGTAGTTTCCCATACGGATCAACTGTTACCTTGAATGCTTTTCCCAATGAAGCCTACACATTCTATGACTGGACTGAGAACGGTACTGAGATCGGAACATCATCAACACTCGTTCTTACCAATGTAACAGCAAACCACAACCTGGTTGCAAATTTCATGATCAAATCCTTCAGCATAAGTGCCACTGCCTCCCCGGTTAATGCAGGAACTGTTACAGGAGGAGCCACTTATAGCTACGGGTCAAATGCAACATTAACTGCAGCTCCAAACAGTGGTTACATTTTTCAAAATTGGACCGAAGGTGGCAATATCCTCGGAACTGACCCGGTTCTAATACTGACCAACATTACTTCAAACCATACTATTGTTGGAAATTTTATCCCCAGTGTTAATACCTTCACAGTCACTGGTATTCCTATGCCTGCTGAAGCAGGGATAGTACTAGGTTCAGGGAACGTAACCGGAGGAGGGAACGTCACACTAACTGCAGTTGCCAATCAAGGTTATAAATTCTATAACTGGATGGAGGGTTCCGACGTTTTGGGTATCGATACAGTGCTTACATTAACGAATGTTGCGACAAATCATACCATCCATGCCAATTTCCTTTCAACTGTTGGGCTGAATGAATCAAGCAGCAATGCAATCAGCATCTATCCTACAGTTAATACCGGAGTACTTCATATTGAATCGAACATTACCATTCGTTCAATCTATGTATTCGATGTGAATGGAAAAGAAATTAAAAAGTTGCAGCCAGTGGGCACTAGTTTAATTCTCAATACCTCTGGCTTTGCAAAAGGTCTTTATATTATAAAAATCCAAACCATAAAAGGTATCGAGACAAAGAAGTTTCTTGTTGTTGGGTAGAAAGTCAATTAACCGATTTTCTATTTTGGATAAGTCCCGGGTAATACCGGGACTAACTTTTTCCACACTACTGATTACCAATATGTTGTATTTAAGCATCATTTAAAGAAGGCTATGATTGGTTTAACCAGAAACTTCTTTGAACTGTGTAGAAACCAGTATGCATACTTTAAATATCTAATTTTATAATCGTATCATAATTAACCTTTTTGAGATCTGAATACTTAAATCGAAACCCAAAAACAAGCTGCTTATAGAAATTGAAAACAGGCTTTTCATTGCCCGTATTTTGATTCAAATAAAATTAATAGAACGTTTCAACACCTAAAACATGATAAGAATGAAAAAACTGTTACCTCATCTCTTAGTATTGATGATACTGATCTGCATTACAGGCTCCATTTCAGCCCAATCGTATCATTTCAAGGAAGGATTTGCCACAAATACACCTCCTACCGGGTGGGTCATGACGAATGTTTCCTATTCAACCACGCACAATCATGATTCCCTTACTGGGGTTTATGCAGCCAAGATGAAGCCGAATGAATCCTTTGTCATGTTCAAAGCTCTGAACACAGCTGCAGACCTTGCATTCTTTATCCAGGTAAGGGATACAACAGTTGCCGATAATTTCCATTTTTTGATTGAAAAGTCCACTAACAAAGTTGACTGGACCCAGATTGGAATTGATCCCTGCAATATGCTTGATGATTCGACATGGCAGCCTGTAACTATACATGTTAATGACGCAGCACCAGAACTCTACATCCGTTTCCATGCTACAGCAGTTGGTGGTACCAATACTTTAGGCCTGGCATATGTGGATGATATTAGTGTTACTAAGCTTGAAGCTAATCCAAGCGATGCAACCCTGATTGATTTTTCATATAACGGAATCCCGGTTCCTGGATTTACAGCAGCCACTCTTACTTATAATATTGAAGTCCCTTATAGTGTTGAACATGCTACTGTAGCCGGTTCACCAAATAATGCTTCAGCTACTGTTGCTATCACTCAGCCTACCAACTTGCGCGGTTATGAAGCTGACAGGACAGGTACAGTTACGGTAACGTCTGCCGATGGCACCACGGTAAAATCGTACAAGATCATTTTCACTGTATCCGATTATATTTACAAGATTGGTTTTTCGAACACGGGTGACGGCGTTATGCCACTTTCAGGCTGGAGAGGGGGATATACCTATACTTCTATTACTATTCCGTTAGGGAACCATGGTACATTTCCAGGTGATGCTGCTTTAAAATTCATGAGAGGCCAGCCAGACAAGATCGGCTACCTGAATACGGCAAAATATATTAAATCAGATACTCTTTCTTTCTGGCTTTCTGTGAGCGACCCGGATGGCGTCGAACAATTGAGAGTTGAGAAAAAGGTTCTTGGAGGAGTTAGTGTGCCTCTTGGTATTATTACTTCGGCTGATATGAGCAGCAGTGAATGGAAGCTATTTACCTACCCGATTAAGGAAGACGACAGCTGTGAAATAATTTTGACTCCTACTCTCACAGCCGAAGGCATCACCAGGATCTGGATTGATGACCTTGCAATGAAAGGTAAGCATGTTAGCGGGCTTTCAGTTCCTGATGCTGACAAAATCCAGAGTATTTCCGTATTCCCAAATCCAGCGTCTGACCAGTTATTCTTCAATACAAAGGGTGAAAATTATAATTCCCTGACTGTATTTGATTTTGCCGGAAATAGGATATACAATAAGGAAATAAGCCGCAAAACCACCGGGATAGATGTTTCTGCACTTCAACCAGGCATATACCTGATCCGGTTTGAAGGGATAACAAAAACAACTTGCGCAAGGTTTGTAAAAGAATGACCCTAAAATATATTTAGGATCAGCCTGCAAAAGACTTTAGCATTTGAGCTATCAGTCACCATAATTATTGCTTAACAGGAATTTATCCCCAACAAAGCTGATACATTGGTTCAGAGTATCGACCTTCGTTTCAGCTTTTTTAGGACAATTGTTCCTAATCCGGTTACAATGAAAAGAATCCTCATCCCAATTCTGCCTGCTCTGCTCCTGCTTCTTGTAAAAGGCGGATACAGCCAGGATGTTCTTATTCAGAACGTTCAGTCAAGGCATATTCAATCCCTTAACGGTAAATGGAATTACATCGTTGATCCTTATGAAATGGGGTACTATGATTACAGGTATCTACCATATGACCAGAATCCCAAGCCGCAGGACAGGGCTTTTTATACCAATACCAAGCCTCGGGATAAAAGCGAAAGGATAGAATATGATTTTGACAAGTCCCCTACCCTGCTGGTACCTCGTGACTGGAATTCACAAAAGGAGAACCTGTTCTACTATGAGGGAACAATCTGGTACAAGAAATCCTTCGATTATCCTTCACTGAAGGATGGAAACAGGCTCTTTGTCTATTTCGGCGCAGCAAATTATCGCTCAGATGTTTACCTGAATGGTAAGAAACTGGGAATGCATAAGGGCGGGTTTACTCCTTTCAATTTCGAAATAACAGGTTTGGTTAAGGAAAAGGATAATTTCCTGATCGTAAAGGTGGACAATAAACGAAAGGCAGAAGAAGTTCCGACGCTGAACACCGATTGGTGGAACTATGGGGGAATTACACGCGATGTTCAATTGGTGGAAACACCCGGCAATTTTATCCGTGATTACTTCCTACAACTTGCCAAATCAAGCAATGACAGGCTTGCAGGTTATGTTCAGCTGGATGGCCCCGATATAGCTGGCAAGCCCATTGAGTTGAATATACCGGAACTGAAAACCCACCTGAACCTTACATCCAATTCCAAAGGATATGCAAAAATCGAAGTAAAAGTTGCATCGCTTAAATTATGGTCAACAGATAAACCGGTTCTTTATAATGTTGAATTTTCCTCAGGAACTGACTTGGTAAAGGATCGAATTGGTTTCAGGACCCTTGAAACCAAGGGTGCCGATATTCTTTTAAATGGGAAACCGGTTTTCCTGAGGGGAATTTCCATTCATGAAGAAAATGCCATACGAGGGGGACGAGCCTATTCACGCGAGGATGCCCAAATGCTTCTGAACTGGGCAAAAGAATTAGGTTGCAATTTCGTAAGGCTTGCCCATTATCCTCACAACGAGAACATCATCCGCCTTGCAGACGAAATGGGAATACTGGTATGGGAAGAAAACCCGGTTTATTGGACTATACAATGGACGAACCCGGAGACATTTGCAACTGCCTGCAACCAGCTAAAGGAGGTAGTTTCGCGAGATAAAAATCGTGCAGCAGTGATCATCTGGTCAATGGCCAATGAAACACCTGTAAGCCCTGAAAGGAACAGCTTCCTGCACCGACTGGTTGACACAGCCCGTTCAATGGATGGTACCCGGTTAATCAGCGCAGCCCTTGAACAGCATTCAAGCCCTGACAATGAAATGATGAGGACGATTACAGACCCTTTTGCTGAATATGTTGATGTTGTGAGCTTTAACCAGTATATAGGCTGGTATGACGGCCTTCCGGACAAATGTTCAAAGATCCAGTGGGTAATCAACCAGGATAAACCGGTAATTATTTCAGAATTGGGAGCAGATGCACTTGGCGGTATGCATGGTGACAGCCTGACCAGGTGGAGCGAAGAATACCAGGAGTACTTTTACAAAGAGAACCTGAAAATGATCAGTAAGATTCCACAACTTCGGGGAACAACCCCATGGATACTGGTTGACTTCCGCTCGCCAAGACGCGTATTACCCGGCATACAGGATGGATGGAACCGCAAGGGACTTATATCTGAAACAGGGAACAGGAAAAAAGCCTTCTATATTTTACAGGATTTCTACAAAAAAATAAGTTTGAAATATGAATAAACCCGGATTCGACGACCTCAACAACAAAATTGTAGTAATTACCGGAGGAGCCGGCGTAATTGGAACTTCCATTGCAATAGGCCTTGGCTGGCTGGGAATGAAGACTGTAATTCTGGATATTGATCCGGAAGCTGCCGGGAAAACGGCAGAAACGGTCCAGAAAACCACCGGGAGCCTTTCTTTTGGAATACCGGCAAATGTTCTCGATAAACAATCGCTCCAATCAGCCAAAGAGGTCATCAACAAAACGATCGGAAAGATCGATTTCCTGATAAACGGTGCCGGGGGCAATTCTCCTAAGGCAACAACACAGGTGGAAGAGATCCTGCCAACTGGCCTGGGACATCTCGAAGCAACTTTTTATGGCCTTGAGATGGAAGGATTTCAAAGAGTATTTGATCTCAATTTCATGGGCACCTTACTCCCAACTATGGTTTTCACTGACGATATGCTTGCTGGTAAAAAAGGAGCGGTACTTAATATCTCCTCCTTGAATTCGTTCAGGCCTTTGACCAAAATACCAGCATATTCTGCCGCCAAAGCTGCAGTAAATAACTTTACAGAGTGGCTGGCTGTTCACCTGGCTAAAACAGGAATTCGCGTGAATGCCATATCTCCTGGCTTTTTCCTTACCAATCAGAACCGTTTTCTATTGATTGACGAAGAAACCGGCAAATTGAAACCCCGGGGGGAAAAAATCATCAACAATACACCTATGGGGCGCTTCGGTGAACCTGATGAACTTCTAGGAGCTGTTGCATACCTACTTTCCGATTGCTCCAGGTTTGTTACGGGGACTGTTCTGCTGGTCGACGGTGGCTTTAATGCATACAGCGGTGTTTAGATTTTTTTTACTACAGAAAAGACTTCAACAATGGGAATAAAACTTAAAACGGATTTTACCTGGTCCCTGCTGGTCCCAACCAGCATGGGCATCAGGATTACTCCTGTTGATAGCCAGCCGGTTCATAGCAGCGATTTATTCAGGATGCAGGTTACCAGCGCTGAAACAAATGTTGCCAGCATCCCGGCTTGTCTCGGGCTCCCTGTAAAAGTACTCACCATCTTCGTGAAAGGTAGCCCGATAGCACAGATGATCAAAAACAACCTTGCTTCCAGGCATATGGCTTACGAAGGCAAGGAAATTGCCCAGGATGGCCCATGGGGTTACAGGCACCAGTTTAACATAGCCGATAGCGGATTCGGATCCAGGGGGCCGAGAGTTCAGAATGACCGGGCAGGTGAAGTAGGGAGGCTCCTGAATGCAAGCCATTTTGACCTTGAAAGGATATTTGCGAAGGAAGGTGTCCAGGTGGTTCATTTGTCGGGACTTATTGCAGCCCTTTCGCCAGATACCAGTGCTTTCTGCCTGGAGCTTGCAAGGGTTGCAAAAAAGCATGGCACTTGTATATCCTTCGACCTGAACTACCGTGCATCGTTTTGGAAAGGCAGGGAAAAGGAATTACGCGAAATTTTTACGGAAATTGCCTCGCTATCGGATATACTGGTTGGGAATGAGGAAGATTTCCAGCTATGCCTCGGCATGGAAGGCCCGGAAGCCGGTGGCAAAAGCCTTGAGGCTCACATCGACAGTTTTAAAATAATGATTGCGCAGGCACAAAAAGCGTTTCCCGGAACTTCAGTATTCGCTACAACACTGCGTGAAGTTATCAACGCAAATCAACATCTCTGGGGTGCAATCCTTCGCGAAAGCAACTCCTGGCACGTTATTGAACCCCGTGAAATTCATGTACTCGATCGCATAGGTGGAGGAGATGGATTTGTCGGCGGCTTGATTCATGGATTCCTCAGAAGCTGGGATGCTGAAAAATGCATGCAGTTCGGCTGGGCCAGCGGGGCATTGGCAACTACCTTCCTTACCGATTATGCACAACCGGCTGATGAGGAAATGGTTTGGAGTATATGGGAAGGAAATGCCAGGGTGAAAAGATAAACAGCCCGGATCTATTGATAGCCTTAGTGCCCACAATAAGCATCATGCTTCCATGATCCTGATGAAAAAGTAAATCAAGTGAATTAAGGCTGTTGATCAACCATTTCTATTATAAATCCATGTGCTATAGCCGGCAGAGAATTTCTTATCTTTCGCAACTATGGTATTTCTGATCATAATACATAATTGAAAAATTGATAAGAGAAGAATCAACATAATTTAACAAATCACCGTTCATCAAAATAACCACTAGCCAGGAAGTCAATGCTGTTCTATAACCGCGGATCCACTACTAATGAAATAAAGCCAGCGGAACTCCGTCAGGGCTTATACCAGGCGTTGGATCAACTGGGCAGCAAGAGGAAAGTCCTGCTGATTCCCCCTGATTTTACCCGGTTTCATTCCCAGGCAGGTATCCTGACCCGAATGGCCTGGGATTACTATGGGGATGCTGTTAAAGATATTCTGCCTGCTTTGGGTACACATGTTCCAATGACAGGACAGGAATTGGACATGATGTTCAGCGGAGTTCCACATAAGCTCTTCAGGGAACATAACTGGAGGAATGATGTAATTACCCTGGGGGAAGTCCCTGTTGAATTTGTCAGGAAAGTATCCGGTAACCTGGTTGATTTTTCATGGCCGGCACAGGTAAATAAAATCCTGGTTGAAGGAAATTACGACCTGATCCTTTCACTCGGGCAGGTTGTCCCCCATGAAGTAATTGGAATGGCCAATTACAACAAGAATATTTTTGTTGGTACAGGAGGCAGGGAAGGAATAAATAAAAGCCACTTCCTGGGTGCAGCATTCGGAATGGAACGAATCATGGGCCGGGCAGATAACCCGGTTCGCAAAGTATTGAATTATGCATCTGAGCATTTTGCATCTCATCTGCCAATCGTCTATGCCCATACAGTTGTCACCCGGGCTGAAGATGGCTCAATGAAAGTGAAAGGCCTGTTCATCGGTGATAATGCAGATTGCTTTAACCTTGCTGCTGAATTATCCCTCAAGGTAAATTTCGAACTGCTGGATAAACCATTGCAAAAAGTTGTGGTCTATCTTGATCCATCCGAATTCAAAAGCACCTGGCTGGGGAATAAGAGCATTTACAGGACCCGCATGGCCCTGGCTAAAGATGCCGAACTTATCATACTTGCCCCCGGGCTGAAGGAATTTGGCGAAGACCGCGAAATTGACAGGCTGATCAGAAAATACGGTTACCGGACAACACCGGAAATCATGGATCAGGTTAAGCTTAACCCTGAGTTACAGCAAAATCTGAGCGCTGCAGCACATCTCATCCATGGTTCTGCTGAAAACAGGTTCTCGGTAACTTATTGCCCGGGGAAACTAAGTAAAGAAGAAATCGAAAGTGTTAACTTTAGTTTCGGTGACCTTCAGACTTATTCTCAAAAGTATGATCCGCATAAGCTTAAAGATGGGTTTAACGAGGTTAACGGTGAAGAAGTATTTTACATCTCCAATCCCGCATTGGGCCTTTGGGCCTGGGATCAAAGATTCAAGGACTAATTGAAATGGATAAGGTGAAAATCATTGCTGACGAAAATATCCCTTTCCTTAAAGGGGTTCTGGAGCCATATGCTGACATCACCTACATGAAAGGTGACAAAATAAACCATGAGACAGTTCAGCATGCTGATGCCTTGCTGATTCGTACCCGGACAACCTGTAACTCTTCCCTTCTCAAAAACACAGCTGTCAAGTTCATTGGAACGGCTACAATTGGATTTGATCACATTGATACACAATTTTGTGATTCGAAGAAAATTACCTGGATCAACGCACCGGGTTGCAATTCATCATCTGTTCAGCAATACATAGCATCAGCCCTCATTGAATTAGCCAATCGATATAAAATCAGGCTCAAAGGCAAGACACTTGGAATCATAGGAGTTGGTAATGTAGGAAGTAAAGTAGAGAAGATTGGCAGAGCTTTAGGGATGAATGTTGTAATGAACGACCCACCCAGGGCAAGAAATGAAAAGCATCATCATTTTGTCCCCCTGGAAGTCCTTGCCGCCAGTTCCGATATTATCTCAGTTCACGTGCCACTCAACTTGTCAGGCCAGGATAAAACAAAAGACCTAATTAACAATCAACTGATTAAGATCATGAAACCCGGTGCTTGTCTTATCAATTCGTCAAGGGGTGAAGTGGTAAACACCCTGGCGATTAAGCAAGCTCTTGCAAATGGTAACCTGGCTTTGGCAATTCTGGACGTTTGGGAAAAAGAACCGGCTATTGACCTGGCCTTATTGAAGGCGGTATTTATTGGCACTCCGCACATTGCAGGATATTCCACTGATGGAAAAGCAAACGGGACTGCTATGGTAGTTCAGGCAATCAGCAGGAAATTCGGCTTTCCGCTTAATGATTGGTATCCATCCCAACTTCCGGTTCCCGATAGCATACAAATCGAACTTGACGGAACTGGGAAAAACCTGGAAGATATATTGGCAGAAGTCCTTCCTAAAACTTATGACATCAGGACAGATGATAAAAACCTCCGCTCAGACCCGGGCAAGTTTGAGCAACTTCGCAGCCAATACCAGGTAAGGCGTGAATTTACTGCATATACCTTACATACTTCTAACCTTGAAGCCGCTGCAGTAAAAGTGTTAGCTGACCTTGGATTTAAACTCATTGAATCGAAAAAATAGTTTCCTGAATAATACAAATACATTATGAATGAATTAGCAGACATCGGGCTGGTAGGGCTTGCAGTAATGGGAGAGAACCTGGTCCTGAATATGGAAAGCAAGGGATTTGTTGTTTCTGTATACAACCGCACCACTGAAAAGGTAGACCAGTTTTTGGCTGGAAGAGGAAAAGATAAAAAAATCTTTGGCTGTCATTCGCTGGAGGAATTGACCCGCTCACTAAAGTCACCCCGGAAGGTGATGCTTATGGTTAAAGCTGGTAAAGCTGTGGATGACTTCATCGAACTGCTTATTCCACACCTGGAAAAGGGAGATATTATCATTGATGGTGGAAACACCTTATACACTGATACTAACAGACGCACTAAATATCTAGAAGACAAGGGCCTATTATACATCGGAACCGGTGTTTCAGGCGGGGAAGAAGGTGCACTTCTGGGCCCTTCCATCATGCCCGGGGGGTCAAAAGCGGCCTGGCCATTTGTGAAACCTGTTTTCCAGGCGATAGCTGCCAGGGTAGCCGATGGAACGCCTTGTTGCGACTGGGTAGGTGAGAATGGTGCCGGGCATTTTGTAAAAATGGTACATAACGGTATTGAATATGGAGATATGCAGCTTATCTGTGAAGCATACCAGATCATGAAGGAAGTTCTGGGGATGTCAGCGGATGAAATGCAAAACGTATTCGCCGAATGGAATAAAGGCAGCCTGGAGAGTTACCTCATAGAAATTACCCGAGACATACTCGGTTTTAAAGACGAAGATGGTGGACCACTGGTCGACAAAATCCTGGATACAGCAGGCCAGAAAGGTACAGGCAAATGGACAGGAATCGCTGCTTTGGACCTGGGAGTTCCCCTTACCCTGATTGGCGAAGCTGTTTTTGCCAGGATTGTATCTTCTCAGAAAGATGAAAGGGTAAATGCTGCAGGAAAGCTCACAATCCCTAAAATTGCCTTCAGCGGAAATAAGGAACAGTTTATCAAGGATCTTGAAAACGCTTTATTTGCATCCAAAGTAGTTTCCTATGCACAGGGATATCTCCTGATGAAAAGTGCCGCCGGGGAATATGGCTGGAATCTCAATTATGGTGGAATTGCCTTGTTATGGCGAGGGGGATGTATCATACGTTCCGTCTTCCTTGGTAAGATTAAGGATGCATTTGAAAACAACCCGCAATTACCTAACCTGCTGCTGGATCCATATTTCAAAGATAAAATACTGCAATCGCAGGAAGGCTGGCGAAGAGTTGTAACTACAGCGATTCAACTTGGCATATCCGTGCCGGCATTTTCATCCGCCCTTACCTATTTTGACGGATATCGTTCTGACAGGCTTCCGGCGAACCTCCTTCAAGCTCAGCGTGACTATTTTGGAGCTCACACCTATGAACGCACTGATCGTCCGAGAGGAGAGTTTTTCCACACCAATTGGACCGGAAGAGGCGGAGAGACATCCTCATCTACTTATACGGTCTGAGCAGTATATTATGATTCTTGTATTATGATCCTGAAGGAACAATTATAATCTATTGGCAACCTATCAATCTATTTCGGAATGAGAATCAGCCCAGGGAAAGATCACCCATTTTCCGGTTTCCTGTCAGGTTTACTCCTGCTGATAGTGTTTGTTACCGCCGGGCAAGCCCAGGAAAATACAATAGCAATTTTTGGTTCTTCAGTTGCCAATGGATCAGGCGATACTACCGGCGCCGGTGGATATGCAGGCTTATTGTCAAGAAAACTTGCATTACAGCACTGGAATGTTATAAATGTTTCTCGGGGGGGCGACAATACTACTAAAATCCTTCCCAGGTTCGACAGCCAGCTCCTGCCCTTGCACCCTGCTTATGTTATCATTGGACTTTCATTGGGAAATGAAGGTATTGCCAACTCCTCGGAATTGGTAAGGAACAGGGTTTTTGAAAAGTACAGGAGCGGCATGCTGCAACTCATCCAGCTTTGCAGGAAGAACGGCATGAACCCTATTGTAACAAACTGCTATGAGCGGAACGATTTTTTACCAGAGCAATATGAAGCTGTCAAACAGATGAACCTGATTATCAATACCTGGGATGTTCCCAGTGTAAACTTCCTGGGTCCCCTGGACAATGGTTCGGGAAACTGGTTAAGCGGTTTTGATCATGACAGGGCACATCCAAATTACAAGGGTCACCAGGAATTATTCTACTCATTCGTTCCTTCATTATTCGATGCAATAAAAGCGGGGAAACCGGTTCCTCAAAAAATCAGGAGCAGTAGCTACATGGTTGTTTCTGGTCCGGAATCAATCTCCCCACTTTCCTTTATTCCTGATGACACAATACATTCTTTCTCCCTGTGTTTCTTGGTGAAAACCGGCAATGATGGGGTAATCGCAGCTATCATAGGAGATAAAAACTCCTATATCGAAGTCAAAAAAGGCAAGATAGAGTACCACGCAGTAAACGGAGAAATTCTCTCAACAGATACCACAAGTGAAAACAAAGGCTGGCAATACCTTGCAGTTTCCCATCAATATGCCTCAGGTCTGACCTTATTTTATGTGAATGGAAAACTTGCAGGCAAGGTTGCAGAACTTATTGATCCAAAGAAGATGGTCATTGGAGGTAGTGCTGGTATCGAAGCCGATGGCGCGCCTCAAACTGCCGGGTACAAGGATGTATTGATTTACAGGTCAACTCTTAACAGTGATGAAGTAAAGGCCTTATATTACAACCAACTACTGCAATCAAGCCTCGAAATATACGCTCCTCTTAACGATGCTGAATTCAAAGCCGGCACATCAGCAACAAATTATGCACAAAGCCTTTCGAAACTAATCATTCAAGGCAACACCAATAAACATGCAGAGGAATAAAAACAAGTAAAACTGAATTAACAAAATACCGACAGTTAATAAGATTGCACCTAAAACTACTAACACATTCAGGAATATGAAAGATTTTATGGATAAGGATTTTCTCCTGTCGAACGATACTGCAGCGAAACTCTATCATACTTATGCCCAACCCCAACCCATTATTGATTATCATTGTCACCTGGATCCCCGCGATATTGCAGCAGACACCTGTTTCGAGAACCTTACCCGTATCTGGTTAAATGGCGACCATTATAAATGGCGTGCCATGAGGACCAATGGCATTCATGAACGCTACTGCAGCGGTGATGCTTCGGATAAGGATAAATTCATGAAATGGGCCGAAACAGTCCCGGCAACTGTAAAAAACCCGCTCTTCCATTGGACACACCTGGAACTCAGCAGGTATTTCGGGATAAATAAAATTCTGAATCCTCAAACTGCAGGCGCTATCTATGAAGAAGCCTCTGAAAAACTTCGGACACAAGAGTTTTCCGTCCGGAACCTGTTACGGAAAATGAATGTTGAACTTGTCTGCACTACCGATGACCCCATCGATAACCTGGAATTTCATAAGAAAATACATGATGACGGATTCGAAATAAAAGTGGTTCCTGCATGGCGTCCTGATAAAGCAATGAGTATCGAAAATCCTGCAGCCTATAATATATACCTGTCAAAACTGGAAGCTTCTTTAAATAGCTCTATTCATAACTTTTACGATATGATGGAAGCCTTGAAATCGCGCCATCAATTTTTCCATGATAATGGTTGCCGCCTCAGCGACCATGGATTGGATACCTTCTATGCAGAAGAATATACTGAAGCTGATATCCGGTTCATTTTTCACAAGGTCAGGGAAGGTAAAACCCCTGATGCGGAACAAATTGCCAAGTTTAAGTCTGCTATGCTTTACCACCTGGCGGTGATGGACCAGGAAGCCGGCTGGGTACAACAGTTCCATGTAGGGCCGATGAGAAATAATAATACCGGTATGTTTAACAGTATCGGGCCGGATACCGGCTTTGATTCCATTGGTGATAAACCGGTAGCTCAGAGCATGTCCTGGTTTCTCGATAAGCTGGCTTTCAATAACAAACTGGCCAAAACCATACTGTACAATTTAAATCCTGCTGATAATGAAGTGTATGCAACAATGATCGGCAATTTCCAGGATGGAACCACCCCCGGCAAGATACAGTGGGGTGCAGCATGGTGGTTCCTTGATCAGAAACCGGGCATGGAACGCCATCTTGAAACACTGTCTTCATTGGGCTTGCTGAGCCGATTCGTAGGCATGCTGACCGATTCAAGGAGCTTCCTTTCATTTCCAAGGCATGAATACTTCAGGAGAACCCTCTGCAATATGATCGGCAAAGACATTGAAAACGGGGAGATCCCGAATGATATGGACTGGATCGGAAACATGGTTGCAGATATTTGTTACCGCAATGCCCGGAATTATTTCAATTTCTGGAATTGACCATTCAAGTGATAAGGCTCCATAAATCATCAAAACCAGCTAAGAAATCATGAAACAAAACAAGGAACTCATAAACAAGATTGGGAAATACCGCTGGGTTATTGTATCCCTTCTCTTATTCTCCACTACTATCAATTATCTTGACAGGCAGGTTATCTCTTACCTGAAGGAGTTCTTTTGTTCGCCGGTTTCAACCGGTGGATTTGGTTGGACAAACACTGACTTTGCCTTCATAACCTCATTTTTTACCGGTTTCTATGCCGGCATGACGATCATTGCCGGCTGGGCAATCGATAAGATCGGCACCAAGCTGGGGCTGGCCATTTCACTGATCATCTGGTCCATTTTTGGAATGCTGAATGCACTTGCAGGATCTGTCATCGGAATCCACATAGCCATCCGAAGCCTGTTTGGTGTTGGTGAAGCCGGCAACTTCCCGGCATCCATCAAAACAGTAGCAGAATGGTTCCCAAAGAGAGAGAGAGCCCTGGCTACAGGTATTTTCAACAGCGGATCAAACCTGGGTGCTATGATTGCTGCCTTATTTGTTCCCTGGTGTATGGTAATGTTCGGCGACCAGCTTGGGTGGAAGATGGCTTTTGTAATTACCGGCGCTATAGGATTCATCTGGCTGATCTTCTGGTTCTGGCTTTATGAATCCCCAAAAAAACAGAAACGGCTTAAGGAAGCTGAGTATAAATACATTCACAGTGATGATGAAGACACTCCGCAATACTCAACCAATGATGGAGATAAAGCTAAGGTCTCCTGGGGGAAACTGTTCAATTTCCGCCAGACCTGGGCATTTTTTGTTGGAAAGTTCATGACCGATGGAATATGGTGGTTCTATTTGTTCTGGCTGCCCGATTACCTGAAAAAACAGTTCGGGATGACCAAATCAGAGGTCATGTGGCCAACATTCATTGTTTACGGAATCGCGATCTTTGGAAGCGTTTTTGGCGGAAGTATTCCGATGCTAATGATGAGAAAGGGAATGGCAGTATATAAGGCGAGGATGACTTCTATGTTGCTGATCGCAATTGTGCCTTTGAGCGTATTATTTACGCAGTACTTTGGCAATGTAGCAGTTTTTGGTGGCAATGCTTCTACTCTTGCCATAATGGTGATCTGCCTGGGAGCAGCAGCCCACCAGGCCTGGTCGGCGAACCTTTTTACCACAGTCTCTGATATGTTCCCGAAGAAAGCTGTAGGCTCAGTGGTTGGTATAGGCACAATGGCAGGGGGTATCGGTGGAGTGCTTGTACAATTGCTTGCAGGCAGGCTGACAGATACCTTCAGCAGTACACCCAAAGTAGCCTATGGTATTATGTTCATCATTTGTGCCTTGAGTTATCTTTTGGCATGGACTCTAATGAAATTGCTGGTACCAAAACATAAATTGGTAAATATTTAAAAAGAGATTTAAGGAAATTAATCAAGAGGTCCTCTCATCTGAGCTGGCCTCTTTTTCATTTCTATTTGAGTTATTTGTCCGATTTCCTGAATTCAGACACTTTGCAGGTTGTATATATTTAATTCGTGCTTATATTTATGGTTTAGAAGCATAAAAATCAAGCAATTTCCTTGTGATAAGATAGAAATGGATGCAAGAATTCTTTAAAGACTCTTTCTTAATATCCTTCAAGTAAATATTGGCAACACTCAATCTTTAGCTAGGATTTCTCTTCACCAATTATTTACCTGATTATCAATACTATAATTATCATGAAACTTATTATTCTTTTCATTCTTTTGCTATCAATTGGCGTCGTCCATGCAACCGGGCTTACCGGAACCTATAATATCCCGGGTGATTACAATACATTGGCTGCAGCTATCACTGATCTCAATACTCAAGGAGTAGGCCCCGGAGGTGTAATCCTTAACCTGCTTCCCGGTAACCCGGAGACAGCGCCTGCCGGTGGATACTCAATCACAACGCTCGGTGGAACCTCTGCAAACCCAGTTATCATTCAGGGAAATGGAAATACAATCACTGCATATTCGCCTCAGTTAGCAGGTGCACTTAATGATGCCATTTTTAAGATCATCGGGGGGGATTATATCACCATCCAGGGATTCATAATGCAGGAAAACATTGCTAATACAATCACTACGGCAGCGTCAAATAACATGACAGAATTTGGCATTGCCTTGTTTTATACTACGTTTACAGATGGGGCAAAAAATATTACCATACAGAATAATACTATTTCCCTGAGCCGGCTGTACCAAAATTCATTCGGGATCTATTCCAATGTAAGGCACACAGCCACTAATGTTACTGCGGTTTCTGATATTGCCAGTATTCTCGGCTCTAACGACAACACAAAAATATACAGCAATACCATTTCGGATGTCAACCAGGGAATAGTGATAGTTGGTTCAAATACCGGAACCTTTATGAACAAAGGAATCGACATAGGCGGTACTTCTCCTGCAACTGCTAACACCATCTATAATTACGGGCTCACCTCAAATTTCTCGGCATTTGTTTCTGTTTCAATTTCCGTAATGGGAATCAACCTCAACAACTGCTTGAATTCCAATATCTCATACAATTCGGTAAGTTGCCCCGGTTTAAATTCTTCCGGCTCTGTTTATGGGATTTATGCCCAGGTATCTGGAACCCTGCCTACATCCGGAGGGCCTTTTATGAACACATTCTCGCATAACAACCTTTCCATTAAAAGTGGCCTGGTAACGGGTAATGTTTACGGCCTGTTCAATGGTGTTGGAAATTCATTGATCTCCTATGATGAGAGTTACAATGACTTTAACAATATGGGACATAACGGAACCGCCCCTTCAGGAAGCCTCTATTGTCTTTATTCTTCCGGTGCCGGAAATGCACAAACCATCAATTACAACACCTTTACAAACCTCTCGCCTGCCACTACCGGTTCTGTATATATGATTTATTATAACTCCAGCCTGCCGCTTGCCAGTTCAACCCAAACTTTATCCTATAACTCAATAGTAACAGGATTCAATAAGCCCGGAGGAGGATCTGCAACCTATTGCATGTATTCCAATTCCAGTTCTGTCGCCGGAAGCACCAAAACGATTTCATTCAATAATTTCTCTAACATCACATTAACCGGTTCCACTGCACTCGTAGGATTTCAGGACACCGACGGAGGGTCGCCTGTGAAATCGATTCATGATAATACCTTAAGTAATGTGACAGGTGGATCAGGGACTATAACCGGCTTGAATTTCAATTATGGCTCTGCCAGCATCTACAATAATACCTTCAGTAATATCAGTGGGTCCGGAGCAATAAATGTAATGTCCTGCGGTGGCAGTAATGCTACTTCCCAGAATGTTTATTCAAACAGTATTAGCGGAATCTCATCAACCGGAGCATCCGCTATTTACGGCATTCAATCCCTTGCCTCAGGCTCGGGAGCTATCTCTAACATATACAAAAATAAAATCTGCAACATTTCAGGCTCCAATGCCAGCAGTGTAGTTTACGGCATCTATATATCTGCAGGTACTACTATCAATACTTACAATAATATGATCTCTGATCTGAAGTCACCTGCGGTTAATGCAGCCAATAACCTTGCAGGTATATACATTTCAGGAGGAACCACCAATAATGTGTTCTACAATTCAGTTTACCTGTCTGGTACGAGCACAGGAGCAATATTTGGTAGCTCGGCACTTTATGCCTCAACCATCCCGGTTCTGGATATGCGGGATAATATTCTTGTCAACACTTGCATACCAGTAGGAGCTGCCGGATTTGCGGCCGCATTCCGCAGAAGTACAGCTACCCTGACTACCTATTCGAATAATTCAAATGCCAATTGTTTATATGCCGGCAGCCCGGGCCCAAATAATCTTCTCTACTATGATGGCACTAATTCCTGCCAGACGATGACTGCTTACCAGTCTGTTGTTTCGCCACGTGACATCCTTTCTTTCAGCGAACTCCCTCCGTTTATTGGGGGGATTTCCTGCTTTGATTTACACTTCCAACCGGTAATGAACAGTTTGTGCAGCAGTGGGGCAGTTTCCATTACATCGCCCATTTCCATCACAGATGATATTGATGGAAATATCCGCTCTTCGTTTCCCGATGTAGGGGCTGATGAATTTGAAAGTTATGAGTGTTGCCTTCCCCCTCTCAATTTCAATGCAACTATTATAAGTTCACAGCAAATCAATCTGACATATAGCCTGAATCCATCGAACGACAGTGTAATGATCGTTTGGAATACAACGGGGATGTTCACGGCTCCTGTTGGCTCCCCGCTTGTGGGTAGCTCAATGGCGGGTGGAACAGTGCTTTCATACGGAATTGCAACATCGATTAGCCACACGGGTCTTACACCGGGAATTACTTATTATTATAAGGCTTTTTCGCGGCCAGGCAGCAGCTATTCCGCTGGTGTCACTGCATCAGGAATTCCTTCTGTAGCTCCACCTTCCGGATTATCAGCTAACGCAGTCAGCTCTTCACAGGTTAATCTTGCCTATACACTCAATCAACAGTCCAATAACGTGGTTATTGCCACCAATAACAGTCCTGCTTTCGGGAACCCTGTAAATGGAACTGCACTAAACCTGAATGATATAATTCCGGGTGGAGGCACAGTTATCTATACCGGCCCTGCCAATTCCTTCAATCATAGCGGTTTAACAGCTGCCACTACCTATTATTACAAGATCTGGTCTTCGGATGCTTATGCTTATTATTCAACTTCGGGAGCCGCTGCAAATGCAACTACCCAATGCAATGCAATTTCCAGTTTTCCATGGACAGAAAACTTTGATGCCGTAACTATCCCCGGATTACCTGCATGCTGGCAAAAAGGGAATACATCATGGTTAACAACAAATAACAGTAATTCCAGCAATGATGCTGATGCACGCTCGGGTATCCAATTCCTGAGGGAGACCTACAGCGTATCCAATGAATTTATCTGGACACCAGGGTTTACCCTTAATGCCGGCATCTCCTATGACTTCTCGTTTTACTGGGCCGGTGATAATAAAGCAGGCTGGACAGGGGATGTATTCTGCAATACAACCCAGTCCCCTACCGGGGCAACCCAGCTTTCTTCATTTGTCACAGCTTCAACAACCACGACCAAGATCTATTCGCAGGTTCTGAATACTTTCACTCCTCCAACCACAGGAACCTACTATTTTGCCATTAGGGTTACCGCCACATCGGCGCCCTGGTACCTGAGTTTTGACGACTTCAAACTGGAACCAACCAACACCTGCTTTGTCCCGACAGCTATCGCAGCAACGAATGTTACCCAAAACAGTGCAACCCTTAGTTGGAATTCGACGGCCTCAAGTTGGGACCTTGAATATGGCCCTGCCGGATTTACACAAGGATCAGGAACACTGATTAATGCGGTCAGCAATCCATACACTTTAACAGGTTTGTCAGCAGGTACGGCCTATAGTTTTTATGTCAGGTCCGTTTGCCCTGGCCCGACAACAGGCAATTGGTCACTATCAGCGAATTTTACCACAGAATGCGATTACGCGTACATCCCGTTTATGGAGAACTTCGATTTCTATACTGCGCCTTCAGTGGGTTGTGGTATGGTCGTGGATGCCAACTCAGACGGGAAGAAGTGGGCTACCTCTACAGGATCTGTTTATGATGGGGTAAACAAGCTATCTATAGGATATAGTGCCGCAGGAGTGCCAATGGACGATTGGTACTTTACCCGGGGATTGCACCTGATCATCGGGCAGGTATATACAATAACTTTTTATTACCGGGCAGCCTTATCCTCTTTTCCTGAAAAGCTGGAGGTAAAATGTGGAAGCACGCGAACCCCTGCAGGAATGACAAGTAGCGCGGTTTTCAGCCAGGTTGGTTTTACCAATATGACATATAGTTATGGTATCGGGACATTTATTCCACCTTCAACCGGCACCTATTATTTTGGTTGGCACTGCTTTAGCGATGGTAATGAGGATGGTATTTATGTAGATCACATTCAAATTGAACTCCCGAATTTTCATCCGGTAGTTCCTGATTATCAGCAGGTCAGCAGTGCAGCCGGGACTACGACCTTTAATGTACTTGGCTATGATTACTGGAATGCCGGCAGTGACCAGCCCTGGTGCTCGGTAACGCAATCCGGTGGACCCGGGGATGGAATCCTGGTTGCAACTTATACAGAAAACAGCCTGGTTACGCAAAGAGAAGCACATATTACAGTTACAGGGATACCTTTTGTTGATCCACATGTTGTTTCTGTATTTCAGGCGGGTGCCGCTCCGAACCTGGCAGTTAGTCCTGTAAACCAGGTTGTTTCCGCTGCCCAGGGATCCGTCTCCTACGGAGTAACTTCAAATAGCGACTGGACAGTCAGCTGTGATCAAGCCTGGTGTACAGTTAATTTATCAGGTTCGGGAAATGGGACCATTTCCGCCAATTTCACTGAGAACCCAACCATTGATCAGAGGGTAGCAACCATTACCATAATTGCT
The DNA here is from genome assembly GCA_013376995.1 of Bacteroidota bacterium. GTDB lineage: Bacteria > Bacteroidota > Bacteroidia > Bacteroidales > UBA4417 > UBA4417. The sequence goes on from JACAAZ010000016.1 coordinate 63,036, forward strand.
GTTGGGGTAAGCCCGGTCGTTGTAACCTTAACGCAAAACGGGTCGAAAGCATTACACCTGAGCTGTTTGCTTGAGGGATTGTATGGAAGTGGTGGTATCATGCACAAAGCCCGGAACGGAGCATCTGAACAGTTTCCGGGTAACACTGCAGATCAGATAAGCATTGAACTTCATAATGCCTCTTCATACGGGACAATAGCTTTCACTGCAGGCGGAATTAACCTGAGTACTGCAGGTATGGCCAGCTGTATTTTGCCTGACAATCTGAGCGGGTCATATTATATTACCATAAAACACAGGAACAGCATTGAAACAACTTCATCTTTACCTGTTTCCTTTGCCGGCAGTTCAGTAACCTATGATTTTACTTCTGATGGACTGAAAGCATACAGTGGTAACATGAAACTTATGCCAGATGGTTTCTGGGTTCTTTTTGGAGGTGATGTGAACCAGGATGGTATTATAGATGCCGCTGACATGATTCTGATCGACAACCCTGCTGCTGAACTGGTTAACGGTTATTTACCGGAAGATGTTGATGGCAATGGGATTGTTGATTCCGCGGATATCGACATCGTTGAAGGAAATGCATCCTTATTCATACGAAAATCAACTCCATAACAATTTATTTAGTATTGCCTTTTTAGTCAACAAAGGAACCAATTAAGCTACTTCTAAACAGCAGGTTATTAATAGCAAAGGCAAATGTATACATCATTATTTCCTTGATTCTATAGGTAAAGACCATCTCTGACCTGATTCATTCGGATTTACAGACTGGATAAGTATCAGTTAATCTTTCCGAACATGAACCCAACGTTTATTGAAATGTTTTCCAGGTCAGATCTCGAAACCATTTCATGATTCGGGAAACTGTAAAAATTATAGGCCTATCCAGAGCAAAATTTCATCCATTTTGTCAAATTCACCTCTGTATAAACCTGGGGAGCCAGAACCATCCCACTAACCGAAAAACTATGACCTGACTTCCTGAAAAGGTTCATTTTACAATTTCCCCCAGCCAGGTTAAAATATCCTAAATTTAGTTGAAAGCCAGTGTGGACAAGACCGCAGAATGATTAATGACGCCACCCATTACCCCAACCTGGTTAATTAAAATATACTTCGGAAGATTGTCAACATCCGCCTTCAGATTCGAAGCAAGCACGGAACCAAACAGGCCTGGTGATACCTTATTATTAAAAACAAGCACAGCTCCATATAAGGTTAATACCCGGATGGCATTCTTGTTCTTTATGAATACTGAATGAATTTGCAGGAATGGTAACCTACTCATTGATCTTTCCATGAAAAAAATCATTCAGCCTTTCCCACGAAAGCACCATGGTAATTACTCCGGACAGGTCTCTTGGTTTAACAATTATACCAGCATCTCCAACAAAAACACAAATCATTGGCTTATTTGCTTCCTTACTAACCTTAATCTCCCAAAATGCACCCTCTGATATTTTAAGCTGTTTGGAAATCAAAGCAACAACACCATCACATTCGTTGACTTTTTTGCGGCAAGCATCTCTCCATTCTTCGGATAATGGCTCCTTATCATGAAGATACACCAGTTCGTAAGGAATATTTTCCTTTTTAGCTTGTGATATAAAGTTTATCAGCAGAATCAGCTCTTCCTGAGCATAAATGACAAATAATTTTTTCCCCATAGTAGATTGGAATATTAGATTGACTAATGTTTTCTTTATTTTTAAGCTGTAACTGTATACATAAACCTTAGATTGAATTGGCATCAGGCAATTTGATAACTTCATGATATAGTAACGATAAATGCCTATATGATATACCCTTCAATACATTGTTCGGGACAAATGTATAAGGTCGAATTGTTAAGCTGGAACAAAATCAAGTGAATGACGTTTTTTGGTTCTTGAATCACGGGAAGTGAAGTTTTAAGAGGTATGTTATTAAATACATAAAGATTAAATCCCCTTGAGTTGACCCAGGATTATTTCAGATAAATTGATGAAAGTGACGATACCTGGAGAAAACACCGGGGATATCCGGTTTCCGCCGATTTTGTTAGACCATCGCTAAAGGATTGAAAAACTGCAAGCTGATAAGAAAGTGATATAACAAAGATTACAGCCTATTATAATAATGGCTTAGGGCGGTCTAGGTGATCAACCTATCAAATATGCTGGCATTGTAAGTGGATAAACATATTTCTTGATCCCTAAGGTAATAAGATAGACAAATTAATGATAAAAAGCATGCAACAAAAAAGCTTCCCCATTAACTGAAGAAGCTTTCTCTCGTGCCCATCCGTCAGCCGACTGAGGACTCGAACCTTCCGCCAGCTGGCGGACTAAAAGCCGCTAGTCCCTGATACCAGTGTGTCTATCCTGTAAAACAAAAAAGCTTCCTCATTTTCTGAAGAAGCTTTCTCTCGTGCCCAGAACAGGACTCGAACCTGCACAGCCGCAAAGCCACTGGTCCCTGAAACCAGCGTGTCTACCAATTTCACCATCTGGGCAGATGGTTAAATTATTATAGTGCCCAGGACAAGACTCGAACTTGCACAACCGTACGGTCACCAGCCCCTCAAGCTGGCGTGTCTACCAATTTCACCACCTGGGCAGATGGTATTAATAATGAATGAACGTTTACTTAGCCTTGAGCTTGTTTACCATATTAGGCGGTTAACAACCCTCAACCTGCCGTGACTGCAAACCTGTGGGTTTAACCAACCGGGCAAAGCGGGTGCAAAGATACTATTTTTTACTAATTTACAAGAATACAATCAAAATAATTCAACGAGTTAGCATAGCTCATTTGTTCACCTTCGCATGTGAATAAAAGCGGGTAAGTGATTCCTGCTTCACCCCTAAAAATTGTATTTTTGTTTAAACCAATCCAATACCATGATCTCTTCTATATTTTCGAAAGACGACCTGAAACAGTTTGCGGCCAAAGGAATCGACCCAAAAGTAATCGAAACCCAATTGGAAAACTTCAGAAGGGGATTCCCTTTTATAAACCTTGACCGACCAGCCATAGTTGGAGATGGCATTAAAACCTTCAATGTAAGGGATGCTAAAAAGCTCTCCTATTACTACGACTCCAATTCGAAAAAATATGAAGTGCTTAAGTTTGTACCTGCTTCAGGAGCTGCAAGCCGAATGTTCAAAGACCTGTTCGAATTCATGGAGCTCTATTCTGGAAGCATGGAAGATTTGGAAAGATTGAAGACGGATAAAAAACTCGCACCTGTCTCCACTTTCATTAACCGTATCCACGACTTCGCATTCTATTCCGATTTACAAAAAGCCTTGCGTAAGGACGGATTCGATATTGAAGATTGTATCCAGAAACATGAATATAAGACTATCATTGAATATCTTCTTACAAAAAAAGGGCTGAATTATTCCAACCTGCCCAAAGGTGTCCTTCAATTCCATCAGTACCCGGATGGCCCTAGAATGTCTATTGAAGAGCATTTGGTTGAAGGAGCCAATTACTGCAAGGATAAAGAAGGAAGAGCGGCCATCCATTTCACAGTTTCTCCCGAACATGCTGATGCTTTCCTGGACGAAATCAACCGGGTAAAAGCCAAATACGAAGATATGTTCGACGTTACCTACGAACTTACTTTCTCCCTCCAGAAAGCATCTACTGATACAATTGCAGTAGACATGAAAGATAAACCTTTCAGGGAAGCCGATGATACCCTGGTGTTTCGCCCCGGTGGACACGGAGCACTCATTGAGAACCTGAATGACAGGGAAAGTGAGATCATCTTCATAAAGAATATTGATAATGTTGTGCCCGACCGCATGAAGCCAGATACTTTCCTGTATAAAAAAGTCCTTGGAGGCTATCTCTTTGAACTCCAGGATATGGTTATTGAATACATCGAAACACTCGAAGACAGGCCTGATGATGAAGATATTCGTACCATCCTCCGATTTATCAAGTCGAAGTTAGGATTTATTATTGATCCTGATTTTAACAGTTTCAGAAGAGAAGAAAAGATTGAGTACCTGATCAGGAAGTTGAATCGTCCCATCCGTGTATGTGGTATGGTTAAAAACGAAGGTGAACCTGGTGGAGGGCCTTTCTGGGTTAAAGAAACAACAGGAGAGATATCGCTTCAAATCGTTGAGTCATCTCAAATCAATATGGATGATGCAGTACAAAAGGACATTTTCAGCAAATCCACTCACTTTAACCCGGTAGATATTGTTTGTGGGGTCAGGGATTATAAGGGACAAAACTTTGATCTTCCTAAATTTATTAATCCTTCTACTGGTTTTATCTCCACCAAGTCTAAGGATGGCAAGAGCCTGAAAGCCCAGGAACTCCCTGGCTTATGGAATGGCGCCATGGCAGACTGGATTACCGTTTTTGTTGAAGTTCCGATCAGTACCTTTAACCCGGTTAAGACGGTAAATGACCTGCTTAGGCCGGAACATCAGCAGATGGAAGGATAGGCAGGAGTTGATTGGAAGCCGGGAGTCAGGAGTCAGGAGTCAGGAGTCGGGAGTCAGAAGCAGGAAGTGGGAAGCAGGAAGTCAGAAGCCGGGAGTCAGGAGTCGGGAGTCAGAAGCCGGGAGTCAGAAGCCGGAAGTGGGAAGCAGGATGTAATAAGCCGGGAGTCGGGAGTCGGGAGTCAGAAGCCGGAAGTCAGAAGTCAGAAGCAGGAAGAAGGAAGTCAGAAGCCGGAAGCAGGAAGTCAGAAGCCGGAAGCAGGAAGCAGGAAGCCGGAAGCAGGAAGTGGGAAGCAGGAAGTAGGAAGCAGGAAGTCAGAAGCCGGAAGCCGGGAGTCAGAAGCCGGAAGTCAGAAGCCGAAAGCAGGAAGTGGGAAGCAGGAAGTCAGAAGCAGGAAGTCAGAAGCAGGAAGTCAGAAGTCAGAAGCAAGAAGTCAGAAGCCGGAAGCCGGGAGTCAGAAGTCGGGAGACGGAAATCAGGAATC
>JACAAZ010000016.1:68077-114537 GCA_013376995.1 Bacteroidota bacterium
GAAGTCAGAAGCCGGAAGCCGGGAGTCAGAAGTCGGGAGACGGAAATCAGGAATCGGTAGCAGGAAGCAGGAAGCCGGAAGCAGGAAGCAGGAAGACAAAAAAAAGTGAATTCCTGCGAAACCCCGAACGCTTAACCCAGAACACCGATCGTCAAACGCAGAACACCGAACTTGATCCATCACCTCTCACGGGGCCAGGCGACATCTCTTCCATTCTGAATCAGACCGATCATACTGAATACGGTCATGCAGGCGATTCCTCCTCCCCTGCCAGAATTCTACCAATTCAGGGAACAACCAATATCCGCCCCAGTTATCCGGTCGTTGAACTTTATCATCCTTCAGCGATTCCAGGAAATCTTTGTGCATTTTTTCGAGGTAAATACGTGATGGGACTTCAGCACTTTGCGGAGAAACGGCAGCACTTACCCTGCTCTCAAGCGGGCGGGAGTAAAAATACTCATCAGAAGTTACAGGGTCAGCCTTTAAAATTATGCCTTCAACTCTAACCTGTCTCTCCAGTTCAGGCCAGAAAAATAAAAGGGAACCGGCTGGATTCAGGGTTATATTATGGCCTTTTCTGCTGCTGTAATTTGTAAAAAACAGGAAACCACGTTCGTCGAATGCCTTGAGCAGCACAATCCTTGATGAAGGTTTACCAAGATCAGAAACAGTCGACAATACCATCGCATTAGCTTCCGGCAGTCCCTTTGAAATAGCATCAGCCAACCACTCACCAAACCAACCAAACGGAGATTCCGGCAAATTCCGGTCATCAATCTCACCTTTGCCGTAATTGATCCTTAAATCATGTAATTCCATCAGCAATAAATTATGTTGCTTACAACAATCAGCCGGTTCTTAAGTTTCATCACTTACCCGGAATAAAAATTGGGGTTTTTATTACCTTCGCATTTTGAGTCAAAGGCTCCCCTTCGGGGCATAATTCTTACCTATATTCATCAAACAGCCTCCGGAACAATGAAAGCTTTTTTTATTATCCCCTTGCTTTTGCTTTCTTTCATGATCTCACAGGCACAGCAAGCAGCTCAAAAACAGGAATCAGACTTTACCAACGAAATTATTAAACAAAGGAAGCAGAAAGATAAAGAATTTGCCAATGAAAAGGGCTCTCCAATTCCGGATGATGAAAAAAAAGCCTTTCATGGCCTGAAGTATTTTGAGCCTGATCCTAATTTTAAAGTTTTAGCCCGGCTGGTAAAATTTGACAATCCCTTCCATTTCAAAATGAAAACAACAACGGATCGATTGCCGGAATATTCACTGTACGGGAAAATCACCTTTGTAATTAAAGGAGAAGAATTCAATCTCAATGTCTACCAGAACATTGACCTGTTGAAAAAGCCTGGTTATGAAAATTACCTGTTCATCCCGTTCAATGATCTTACTAACGGAAAGGAAACCTATGGTGGCGGCAGGTTTATGGATGCAGAAGTCCCAGCTTCAGATTCCCTGATTATCGATTTCAACGACGCATATAATCCTTACTGCGCATATAATCACAAGTATTCCTGTCCAATCCCGCCTGAAGACAACAGTTTACAAATCAGAGTAGAAGCTGGTGAAATGAAATACCATGATTAAATATTTTCATACTGATTACCAGATAATTAAGAATAGTATATAAAGCTAAATTAGTATTGAATTGAGCCTGGCAGAAACACGTTTCAACATCAGGAGGTTCCTCCGAAGGCCAAAGTACCGTTACATGGCGGTAAACAGGCTCGTTCCGCATTTACCCTGGTTCATCCTTATCGGACTTTCAGTTTTGCTTTACAAGGAGAGGATATTCGCTGATTCAGGTTTCTACATTTCTCAGGTTATCAATAACAAATTTTTTTGGATTGAATGCCAGCGAATTGTCCTAGGAATATCTCAACTCCTTCCCTTATCAGCAATCTGGCTGGGTCTTGATCTGCGGTACGTGCTGATCCTGTATTCTGTTAGCCACGTCCTCTTCTTTTATGCGCTTTTCCTATTTGTTTATTACGGTTTACGCGACCGAAGATCGGGTTTGCTGATCATACTTTCACAAACCGTGGGGATTATGTATAGTTTCTTCACACCCATGTTTGAACTATACTATGGAGTGCCACTGCTGATCACATTCTATGCTATCTGGAAGCTTAATATCCGGGCATCACTCATCGTACTCATATTGGTGATTCTTGAAATCCTTATCCTGCTGAGTCACCCCTTGACATTCATGCTTTTCCCATTCCTGCTGGTTCTGGACTACAGCAGGAAAAAAGCGAAGCCCGTTTCTTATTATTTCATACTGGGTATGGTGATGATTGGTGTGGTATGCTTAAAGGCCTATATGATGTGTCCGTATGAGGTAGGAAAGCTCTCCTGGCAGTTTGCTTACGACAGCAACAAGAAATACATGCAGCTACTGGATCCTGCATTTTATATGGAGTTTGGGAAGTATTATCTGAGGTATTATTGGGAAGAGCTGCTTGCTTTGCTGCTTGCGACCTGGATGTTCCTCCGAAGGAAGGAATGGTTCAAACTGGTATGGGTTATCGTTACATTTCTCGCTTACCTTTTCCTGGTTGGCTCGGTTTATACGGTTGACCATTCAAGGTATATGGAACAGGTTATGTTTCCGTTCTTCGTGATTACCTTCTTCCCCCTGATCCTGAAATTCCCTAAGGAACCAAGGCCCGGCCTGCAAAATATATCAGTTCTTTTTGTATCCGGCCTGATAGCTTACCGATTGTTTGTGATCTATTCAGGAAGCGATCTTTTTGTCGCAAGGGTCCGGCAAATGGAAAACCTGATTCAATCCGCCCGTCAAATGGGTGGCAGTAAATTCATTGTTTCATCTGCCAATGTTGACAAAGGCTATACTCAACTCAATTGGTCCTATCCGCTTGAATCCATTCTTCTCAGCGCCATCGACGGGGATGATCTGACAGTGACACTGGTACCGGATTTAGATTACTATTATGAAAACAATAATTCCAAGGCAGGCCCTGAGCAGTTTATATTCAGGAAATGGGAACTGAAAGACCACGCATGGCTCAATCGTCAGTATTTCCATCTCGATCCCGGGGCTTACCACCCGCTCTGCGATAGCAATACATTCCAGGACCTAGATGAGATTAGCCGCAACCTTCGCATAGATGTTCATGCCAGGAGGTATTACCAGGCGCTTGACACCGTGTGGGTGCAGGTTAAGATTGTTAATCATGGCACAGATCCCCTGCGTGCCGGGAAAGGCGACAAGCTCTTCCTTTCCTATTTCTGGATGAAAGGCACGGAATATCTTGACTGGAATGGTATCCTCACTCCCCTCGAAACAGATGTAATCAAGTCACTCAGCCAGGATGTCAGGATTGCAGTCCCGAAAACTAAAGGCCGCCTAACGTTGAAAGTTGATTTCGTAACGAGCGGTAGAATGTGGTTTGGATTGAACTCTACTGACCAGGTATTGGTTTATTAATAAATAGCCTCGCCCAAGTGAATAAAATCATTCTTACACCATTGAAACAAAGTCCAGGCAAAACCCTGATTTTACTATTCCTGCTTTTTACGGCTTTTGGCCAGGCGAATGCCTCCGGATATCAAATCAATGTGTTACTCCAAAACTCTACAGATACAATCCTGTTTCTTAATCATTATTCAGGCAAAGAAATCCTTACTGATGATACAGCCCGTAAAATCAATAACGGACCATTCCTATTCTCAGGTAGTGACTCCCTCGATAATGGCTACTATTTCATCAGCTCAAAATCCCGGAAAAAGCTTTTTGATTTTTTTATAACTGGCAGCCAAAATCTATCTTTTGAAGTCAATATTGAGGATCCTTTCAGTTCGATGGTTACAGGAGGATCTGTTGATAACTCAAAGTACTACAATGCACTTAAGATCCTGAGGTCTTCCTTTGGAAAGCAGGTTAGAGTGCCGGACTCCCTACCCTGGCTAATGGCAAATGTCGATTATTCTCTTTCTTCCGTGTTCAAGCTTTTTAATGATAAAGGCTCGATGTCAATTTGTGAAAAGTACCTCCTGGCTAGTATACCAACAGGGATTTACCAGAAGTATTTCGTTGGGGGCGATAAAGCCGGCAAAGACGCTGCAATTCAATTTATTGATCATTTTTTCGACAACCTGGATTTGAATGAAGAGTTCCTGATCTCAACTCCTGTATATGAACAACGTATTGATGAATTCATTGATACTGTTTCTATGTTGCCAACATTAAACATGCAGAAACAGGTAGACAGGCTTATTTCACTAGCCGGGAATAATGCAAAGGCCCAGTCAGCCCTGGTTTGGCATCTTGAATCCCATTTTGGGGCTTATTACTTTCTGCCGGGTTTTGATGAAATGTATGTCCATATCATCAATGACTTCCTCGAAAATGGAAAGGTAGCCTGGTATTTTCCGGTTGTCAGGGACAGGGAACTAACACAACTCAAGAAGATTTCTCTGCTCTTAAATGGAAATACTGGCCCTGACATGGAAATGCCTGATACTTCAGGAATTATGCATAGCCTGTATTCCCAGCAATCAAACTACACCTTGCTACTTTTCTGGGCAAGCACCTGCAGTCATTGCCGTGATGAAATGCCTTCCATCACCAGGTTTTATGCAGATTTTCATTCGAAGTACAACCTGGAAATTTTCGGAGTGAGTACGGATACATCTGTAACCCGATGGAAAAACTATATACGAAAGCACCAATTGCCTTGGGTCAATGTTTTCGGTAGGAAGAGCATACGCGGGAATTATCACCTCCTTTACAACGTACAAAGTACTCCTGTTATGTTCCTGATGGATGACAAGAAAAAGATCCTGGCAAAATACCTTACTCCTGAAAAATTTGCAGCAATTATCAAACAAAGGGAGTCTGCAAATCCAAACAAGTAACAAATAACAGGCATTTAAGAATTTTTAACCAAAGAGGCATATTTCCGCAATTAATGAGCCGTTTCCGTACCATTACTTTTTGGAAATTTGCAGATATACTTAAGAGAATCAGGATTCTTGCAAATTTCGCCAACCGATTCCTGATTAACAATTAGGTACACTTGTATAAAATACAGCTAATCAAATGATTATCAGGAACAACAGGAAAAATCCAATTGCAATAGTTTTGCTGGTTATCATATTAGTGATTGTGAAAACAGCTATTGCTGCCCCAAAAGGCTATAAAATCCTTGTCAAATTAAAGGCTTCTAACGACACATCCTTATTGCTTGCACATTATTACGGCAATAAGCAATACCTTGATGATACTGCATTCCGCAATAAACAAGGATACTTTGAATTTAGCGGGACTGAGAAACTGCCTGAAGGAATGTATATTATTGCAGGTCAGTCGAAGAACAGGTATTTCGACTTTTTCCTCACCGGTAACCAGCAAATGGAATTTAGTTGTAATCCCAACGAAGTTGTTAATACAATGGAGGTTAAGGGTTCTGAAGAAAACAAGCATTTCTACGACTATATACATTTCATTGGCTCCAAGCAATCTGAAATTGAACCACTTAACAAGTGGAAGAAAGATCATAAGGAACCCAATGATTCAAGTGCTATAGTTACAGCAAGGATTACCCAAATTGATAAGGAGGCAAAAGATTATATCCGTGAATTCTATACTTCGAGGCCTTCTTTCCTGGCTTCTCATTTCGTCAAAGCCAATAACGAACCTGATATTGAGTCATTTATAAGAAAAGGCCCGGATGGGAAAACAGATTCTACAAGCTTATTCCCAACATACAAGGAACATTACTTTGACAATTTTGAATGGAATGATCCCCGACTCATCTATACACCGGTATTTACTTCAAAGATTGACAATTACCTCGACAAAATGGTAGTTCCTGTTCTTGACTCACTGGAGAAGGATATTGACCGCCTCATCACATTGGCTGCAGTTAATGAGGAGACACAAAAATACCTGGCCTGGTATATTTCCCTTAAATATGAATCATCTGAAGTAATGGGCCATGATGCACTCTTTGTTTACCTTGTGCGGAAGTACCTTGAGACTGGGAAGGTTGGATGGATGTATCCTTCTGTGAAAGATAACATCATCAAAAGGGTCAACACCCTGGAACCTCTTTTACTGGGTAAGCCTGCTCCAAACCTGATTATGCTGGATACGCTGAATAATGTTCATGCACTTATTGGTGTTAAAGCTAAATACACCCTTGTCTTCTTCTGGGAAAGCACTTGCGGCCATTGTCAGAAAGAGATGCCTAAAGTCATAAAGTTTTATGAGGAATTTCACAAGCCTTTCGACCTTGAGATCTTTGGCATCAGTGGAGATACATCATTAGTAAAATGGAAAGATTTCATCCGCAAGAACAACCTTGGCTGGATCAACGTGAACGGTCATATGAGCCTAAATGGCAATTATCATGATATCTATGATGTCCATAGTACACCAATAATGTACCTGCTGGATGAAGACAAGAAAATACTCACGAAATTCCTTCTTACCGATCAATTGGGTGATTTTATAAGGAACAGGGAGGAAGCAATAAAGAAAAAGAAGCAGGTAAAGTAAACCAGGTGCAGCGACATCTGATTTGCATAGCGATCCTGACTATATCATTTTAACGATAAATGGTTGATTATCTGTTCTCTAATAACAAGCGTAACTTTCTAATAACAACCTGGTAAATAATAGATCGCGGACAACGCTGAAAACGCGCGGGTTATACGGATTGTTTCCGTGTTAGTCCGCGCTTTTATATCTGAGTAATCCGCGTTCCAATTTAAATACAAGAATGATTAATTAAAAAAGCCACCTACCTAACAGCAGATGGCTTTGTAATTCTATAGGAATTATCTCTACTTCACCAGGTCCACAATTGCCTTGAAGGCAACTGGGTTATTCATGGCGAGGTCAGCCAGGACCTTACGGTCGAGCTGAATATTCCTTGCATGAAGCTTACCCATGAATACGGAGTATGACATGCCGAATTCCCTTACACCGGCATTAATACGAACGATCCATAGCGAGCGGAAATTGCGCTTTTTGGTTTTCCTGTCACGGTATGCATACACGCCACCTTTTTCGTATGCATTTTTGGCAACCGTCCAGACATTTTTACGCCTTCCAAATTGGCCCTTTACCTGTTTCAGGATTTTCTTCCTGCGGGCCCTTGATGCAACAGCATTTACTGATCTTGGCATAGTTTTCTACTTTTTTTTACTTCAGCGGTCCGTCAGCTGACGGACTCTTTAGGAGCTGAAAGCAAGGTTAAACACTAAATTGTTTAGCACTGGAGCATATCTCTTACAGCCTTCACATCGGCCTTATCAACTATAGCAACATAACCGAGGTTACGTTTGCGTTTGGTTGATTTTTTGGTCAGGATGTGACTCTTGTAAGCATGTCTCCTTTTCAGTTTACCGGTGCCCGTGGTTGTGAACCTCTTCTTGGCACTGGCCTTACTCTTCATTTTTGGCATGTTACGATGTTGTTTATTATTTATGTTGATTTAGGGAATTCTGTTTTGATTCAATGGTCACTCGGTGGTCATTCGGTGGTCAATCGGTGGTCATTTCCGCCAGCTGGCGGATCATTCGATGGTCATTCGGTGGTCACTCGGTGGTCATTCGGTGGTCATTCAGTGGTCATTCGGTGGTCACTCCATTGAATGACTATTGAGTGACTATTGAGTGACTATTGTTTGACTATTGTAAGCCCCCCGTCTACTTCTTCGGCGAAAGGATCATGATCATCCTCTTACCTTCGAGTAGTGGCAGTTTTTCCACTTTACCGTATTCCATCAGTTCCTGGGCAAATTTGAGGAGGATAATTTCTCCCTGGTCTTTGTAAACGATGGAACGGCCGCGGAAGAAAACTTCAACCTTAACCTTGGCTCCTTCCTTGAGGAAGTTCTGAGCATGTTTCAGTTTGAAGTTAAAGTCGTGTTCATCGGTCTGGGGACCCATCCGGATCTCTTTCACAATGATTTTTGCAGTTTTCGCCTTGATCTCTTTTTGTTTCTTCTTTAATTCATAGAGAAACTTTTTGTAGTCAATCACCCTGCAAACAGGAGGATTGGCAGTAGGAGAGATTTCAACCAGATCAAGTTCAAGTCCTTCGGCTATAGTAAGTGCCTCCCGTATGTTATAGATACCGGGGGTAATATTTTCACCTACTACCCTTACGACAGGTGATTTGATCTTTTCATTGATCTTGTGAAGTTCCTCGGCTTGTTTACGCGGGAACCTGCGATCATTTTCACGGTTATAAGGCGTTGCTATACGGTTACTCCTTTCTGTTTGTTAATACTGATATTCCTAGGTTCTAAAGTGTTCAACAGCTAAAAATAATTATTGCAGTTGCTTCCTGATCTCTTCTTTTACCAGCTCAACGAATTCACTGATAGAAAAAGTTCCCAGGTCACCCTGACCATGTTTTCGAACTGATACTGAGTCAGTTGACTCTTCCTTTTCGCCAACAATCAGCATGTATGGGATTTTGATAAGTTCAGCATCCCGTATCTTCTTGCCGGTCTTTTCGTTGCGTTCGTCAACGAGGGCGCGAATTTCGGAATTTGCCAGCACATCTGCAACTTTTTTTGAATAATCGAGGTATTTCTCGCTAATCGGAAGGATGATGGCTTGTTCAGGAGTTAACCAAAGTGGGAAGTTCCCGGCTGTATGCTCTAACAGCACTGCAACGAAGCGTTCCATAGAACCGAAAGGCGCCCTGTGGATCATTACCGGACGATGTTTCTGGTTATCACTTCCGGTATATTCCAATTCAAAACGTTCCGGCAGGTTATAATCCACCTGTATGGTTCCTAACTGCCACTTACGCCCAAGAGCATCTTTCACCATGAAATCCAGTTTCGGGCCGTAGAATGCAGCTTCACCCAGTTCTACAACTGTATCAAGTCCTTTTTCGGCAGCTGCCTCTATTATTGCTCTTTCAGCTTTCTCCCAATTCTCGTCGCTGCCGATATATTTTTCCTTGTTTTCAGGATCACGCAATGAAATCTGGGCTGTAAAATTCTTAAAGTCAAGAATCCTGAAAATATGCAGTACAATGTCAATTACTGACTTAAATTCGTCCTTTATCTGATCAGGACGGCAGAAAAGATGGGCATCATCCTGGGTAAATCCTCTAACTCTTGTCAATCCGTGAAGTTCACCACTTTGTTCATAGCGGTATACGGTTCCAAATTCTGCATAACGAACAGGAAGATCTTTATAAGATCTTGGTTTGCTGTTGTATATCTCGCAATGATGAGGACAATTCATTGGTTTCAGCATGAATTGCTCACCTTCGATGGGTGTATTTATTGGCTGAAACGAGTCTTTCCCGTATTTCTGGAAATGCCCTGATGTTTTATATAATTCAACATTCCCGATATGGGGCGTAATTACAGGGAGATATCCCGCTTGTCGCTGCAGATTTTTCAGGAACATTTCGAGGCGTTCCCTTAACTGGGCACCTTTTGGCAGCCACAAGGGCAAACCTGATCCAACTTTCTGTGAAAAGGTGAAAAGTTCAAGTTCCTTACCAAGTTTGCGATGATCCCTTTTCTTAGCTTCCTCAAGCAGCAGCAGATACTCTTCCAACTCTTTCTGCTTAGGAAAAGTAATTCCGTATATCCTGGTAAGTTGCTTGCGTTTTTCGTCACCACGCCAGTAAGCGCCAGCTATGTTCAGAAGTTTGACAGCCTTGATGGACCCGGTATCCGGGAGATGAGGACCACGGCAAAGGTCAGTAAAGGAACCAGATTGGTAGAAGGATATTTCTCCATCAGGCAAGTCAGCAATCAACTCAAGTTTATATTCGTCATTCTTTTTGGCGAAATATGCCAAAGCTTCAGCCTTGGAGACTTCTTTGCGCTCATAAGTTTGCTTTTGCCTGGCCAGTTCAAGCATTTTAGCTTCTATTGTCCGCAGGTCTTCAGGGGTAATGGTTCTATCACCAAAATCCATATCGTAGTAAAACCCATTTTCAATATCAGGCCCGATTCCGAATTTCACGCCGGGATATAGCGCTTCAATTGCCTCAGCCATAAGGTGAGCAGACGAATGCCACATGGTTGACTTACCTTCCTGATCATTCCAGGTCAATAGTTGGAGTCGAGCATCGTGAGTAATGGGGCGCATTGAGTCCCAAACATGTCCGTCGACCTTGGCAGCCAGCACATTACGTGCCAGCCCTTCACTAATACTTATTGCCACCTGCATTGCAGTGGTTCCTTCAGGATATTGCCTGACGGAATTATCAGGTAATGTGATATTTATCATAAAACGCTAATTCGGATTTTAAGGGTGCAAAGGTAGGAAAATAATCGATAGTCTTTGTTAGGATAATTCAATTGCCAGCCTAATGTCACGCTTCGGCTGTGCTCAGCATGACTTTTGACTGGAGACCGGGCGTTGCTGTTTTCACAAGCGCTTCAAAAAAAGCAAGCTTTTTTGAAGCGCTTGTGAAAGGATATGTGCTGAGTGAAGCTCATTCCATCCACTAGTCCTGCCGGGCGAAGCCGAGGCAGGGTTATTTCGACAAAACTTTAAATTCGGTCCTCCTATTGTTAGCCCTGCCGGCAGGTGTGTCGTTAGTATCAACGGGAACTGTCTTCCCATAGCCTTTGGCTATCAATCTCTCCTTCTGTATCCCATGATCAGCCAGGTATTTAAAAACAGCAGCAGCCCGGTTTTGGGAAAGGTCCAGGTTATGCTGATCAGTACCAACATTATCTGTATGACCACCGATCTCAACCTTTAACAGGGGATTATTTTGAAGGAATTCTGTCAGTTTGTCAAGCTCAGCAGTAGATTCAGCTTTCAAATCAAACTTATCTGATTCGAAGAAAATATTGTGAAGAATAACTTTCTCTCCGACAGAAACAGGCTGCATCGGGATATCAAGCATTAACGGGTTGTTAAGGTCCCTTCCGTTTTCAATACTAAAATTCTGCGAATAAAAAAGGTATCCTTTACAAGCTACGTTCAAGGCATAACCTTTATCAACAGGAAGTGAAAGCAGGAATCCACCACTCGCCGCATCTGAAAAAGAATTCACTACTACTTTTCCTGATTGCATATCTATTAATTCAAGGTCTGCTGAGAGGGGATGCAAATCATTCTTGTCATATACCTTGCCCTTTACATAGGAAATTGGTGCCGGGCGAACTTCCTGGGGCAAATCAAACCTGTAAATATCTGTATTCCCAAAACCACCTTCCTTGGCACTGGAAATATAAGCCGATTGCCCGCCTGCATTTATCACCAGGTTTATCTCGTCATCTTTAGTATTAACCGGGTAACCCAAATTTGTTGGAACAGACCAATTGCCGTTTACACCAAGCCTTGACATGAATAGATCAGCACCGCCCATTCCTTTAAGCCCATTGGAAGAAAAATAAAGTGTTCTTCCATCCTGGTGAATGTAAGGAGCCATTTCATTCGAAGAAGTATTGATGACATCTCCAAGGTTTTGCGGTACATCCCAGCTACCATCGGGAAGTAACGTGGTCCTCCAAATATCAGAGCCACCAAATCCACCTCTTCTGGTACTCACAAAATAAAGGGTACGACCATCAGCTGACAGGCAAGGTTGAGAATCCCAGGCAGTCGAATTTACAACATCCCCAAGGTTTTCAGGCTCTGACCATTGGTTTCCTCTTCGGTGAGACACATAGAGGTCACAGGAACCATAGGAATCCCGGCGACTGCAGCATGTCATGAATAAGAACATTCCATCCGGTGAAAGGCAAAGCGCACCCTGGTTCCCGTCAGAATTTATTGGTGGCTCCATGGGCAAAGCCAGACCCCATTTTGAGTCATTTTTAATAGACCTGTAAAAGCTTTCATTGGCGCCTTGTTCCGTCCCTTTCCGCGTGAAGATCATTAATTCTTCGTCAGTGGATACGGAGTTGATATATTCATAACCTTCGCTATTGATATTTGGACCCAGGTTGACAGGGTTGAACGGAACAGGATGTTTCATAAGGTCAGCACGAAAATCGCAAAGCCCGATATTTCGCTCTGCTTTCCTTATCTCCGTCTGGTTCTTAGGGTAAAAGGAAAGGTAGGTAAGGTAATTTCGCTTGGCCTCCGGGTAACGTTCCAACTCAAACTGAAGGTTTGCCATAATATAGAAAGCAGGAGGAAAAAGCGCAGAATCAATTGCTACGGCCTTCGTATAAGCATTGATAGCCAAATCAGGCTTCTGCATGTCATAATAAATATCACCCATCAACAGATAAGCATTGCAATAAGCCGAATCTTCCTTAAGAACTTCATTTATTTGTTTGAAGGCCTGCATGAAGTCATGACGCCCATAAGACTGTTCTGCCTTTTCATAAAGGCGGTCGGCTTTCTGATGATCCTTCTGCGAATACACGGAAACAGCAAAAAGTAAAAATAAAATGAGTATTGTAACAATCCTTTTCATAGAAGGCATTCAAATGAATAGCTAAATTAAACAAGATTTACTGATTTGCCGGCAAATATAGCTAGCTGTGGTTTATGGAAGACATGAATTATAGAAGCAGTTCTTGCAAACACCTTCCTGAACTTTTCCGGGAGAAATACTAAACAAGCCCGCTCTTCCTGCATTAGTAATTAAGAAAGAAAACTGAAGTCCTCAGAGTTATTCATGAGATCTTATAACATAATCACGGGTATGAACCCCAGGGCTCTCGTCACGAGAAAGATTGATGCTACGTTGATAAATTTCTCTTTCGTGACGAGACTGGACCCATTTTCCGCCCCAAGGGGCGGGGTATTAAACCCTCCATCACGTCTTTGACGCGACGGGATTGTTCAACATCTGTTTTCAATGCACCTCGTTTTTGAAAACAGTGTTTCACGAATAAATAACGCTAAATATTCAGTGATAGTGCATAATTGTTACATTTGAAGATTATTTCGCTAAGGATTCATAAACCTTTTGAAATCAGAATATCACGATTTAGTCTCATGATCATCCAAGTATTAGCAGGATGAATGCTTTTAAGCTGGTTTCACTCATTACCATCTTCAGTTTCTTCGTCAAGATCCTGGTAGCTCAGGATGTAAGCATGGAACCAGAGAAAATTTATGGCGTTGATCCAGAGATCTATAATGGAGTTATTTATGATTTCTTCCTTCTGCCCGAAACCAAAGGCAACCAATATTTTACAGGCCCGGCATTTATGGATGGTGATGTCGTTATTAAAGGGATATTATACCATCATCTAAAGATAAATTACGACATCTTCAATCAACAACTATTGCTGAAGAGTGAGAATTCACATTACTCCGGTGTTATAATAGCACTTTCACAGGGGTGGCTCGAGAGTTTTACATTTGGCAATGCCCGGTTTGAACTCGTTAGATTCCCTGATTCAACCCGGAAGATTTGCGAGGTTATCGGGCAAGGCAGGCTTAGGATGCTTTACTGCTGGTATAAGGAACAAAAAATCGACTACGACCGGACTTCACCCTTTTATGTTTTTTCAAAACCCAAGAAGCAGGCTTTCCTACAGATTAATGAGTCTATCCGTCCTTGCAGCAGCAATAAATCGTTCGTGGCTTGCTTTGAGCAAAAGGATCAGGCTGCTTTGAAAGAATATTTAAAAAGCAATAAATTCAATTTCAGGAAAACAAGTCACGATAAACTCCTTGGGCTTATTTCATTTTGTAACACCCTTGTCCAGTGAATGTCGGAATAATCCTTCTGCAATTGGTCCTGCTTGGATCTCCCTCTGCCGGAAATGATCCGGGGCAGAAGATCGCATGCCACTTTCAAGGTGCAACTTTCACGGATTTTTGCGAAGCCATTCAAAAAGAAACAGGAATTACTGTTTTCTACAAAGCTGACTGGGTAAAGGATCTTAAGGTAAATATTCAGTCTGACAGTATAAGTATACTTTCAGCTGTGAATCTTGCATTAAGCGGAAGTGACTTTAAAGCATACATATGGCATGACAACCTGGTTGTTATGCCCCGGGATGCCCTCATTGACAAGCTTCCTGATTTTGATACCCAAACCAATGGATCAGCAACGTCTTCACAGCAATCAGCCGGCATTTCGCCGAGTGAGGAGCGATACCTTACCGGCCGAAAGCAGGATGAAGAAGAAATAATAACTGTAGGAAAACCAGGTAAGATAAAATCAGGGTCAAGGGTTTCCGTGATGGGAAGGATAAAGGATGAAGATTCAGGAGAGCCTGTAGTGGGTGCAACGCTATTTATCGAAGAGCTAAAAACAGGAATTGCAACAGATCTCAGCGGGTTCCTCACCATTGTTGTCCCTGTTGGGAAATACAATGTTCAGTTCGAGCATATTGGCAATAAGAAGAAACACTGCCAGCTTATTGTTTTATCAGAAGGAAGCTTTACCATCAGCCTAAAGAAGACAGTTATTGAGATGCAGGAGGTGGTAATTTATGGTGACAAACAGATGAATATGCGTTTGAAGGATGCAGGCTTGGAAAAGATCTCCATGAGGGCCATTAAGGAACTCCCAATGATGATGGGTGAGAGGGATATACTGAAAGTATCCGTTACCCTGCCAGGCATTGTAAGCGAAGGAGAAGGAGCTACCGGCCTGAATGTGAGGGGCGGCAGCTCAGACCAGAATGCATTTTACCTGAATAAGATTCCTATATACAATACCGCCCACCTTTTTGGCTTTCTTCCGGCATTTAATTCTGACATTATCAAGGACTTCTCAATATATAAAGGCTATATTCCTGCTCAATATGGCGGAAGGCTATCGTCAGTCTTCAATATCATTACCCGGCAGGGAAACCGGAAACATTTCACCGCTCATGGGGGCATCAGCCCCGTTTCAGGAAATATAGTCCTTGAAGGTCCAATTAAAAAAGATACCTGCTCATTTCTTATCAGTGCCCGTTCAACCTATTCGGATTGGATACTTGCAGCAATTAAGGATCCGGATATCCGTCAGAGCCATGCCTGGTTCAATGACCTGTCAGCATCTGTAAATTATGACATTCAAAAAACACAGATTGCCTTATTTGCTTATCATAGTAAGGATCAATTCAAACTATCAGATATAAACAGGTATCAGTACGCTAATAATGGCGTTTCTCTGAGTTTCAGCCATAATTACACTAACCTGTTCAGGAGTGAATTCAGCCTGGTTGGTTCTCAATACAGCTTCTCAACAGTTGATAATCATGAAGTATCTTCTGCCTATAAGCAAGGGTATAAAATGGGACACTATGAAGCAAAACTTGAATTCAAGCATTTGCTAAGTGATCAGCATTCACTGAATTACGGAGCAGGAATGATCTTTTACAAACTCAACAGGGGTACTGTTGAACCATATGGTGATTCTTCCTTCCGTAAAAGAACCGACCTGACAGACGAACAAGGTTTGGAAAGTTCCCTGTTTATTTCTGACGCCTATGAAATTAATCGCAGGTTCACTGCCAGCCTGGGTTTGAGATACACATTGTTCACCCCTTTGGGACCTGAAAGCGTTTATCATTATCAGCCCGGGATGCCAATGGAAATAAAGACTATCTCTGACACTGTATTATTCACAAAAAATAAACCTATCAAGTGGTATAGCGAGCCTGAGATCAGGGCTTCCCTGAATATAAAAACTGACGCTGAAGGCTCAATCAAGATTGCATTTAATCAAATGCATCAGAATCTATTTATGCTCAACAATTCCATTGTTATTGCGCCCAATACGCAATGGAAACTTGCCGACTACCACCTTGCTCCCTCAATGAGCAACCAGGTATCACTTGGTGTTTTCAGGACTATGCCAAAAAGTTATCTAGAGACTTCAGTTGAAGTATTCTACAAACTTACTTCCGGCACACCTGAATTCAAAGATGGCGCTGATTTTCTTGATAATCCACTGCCTGAAACTTCCATTCTGCAGGGTTCGCAAAAGGCATGGGGAGTTGAATTCTTCCTGAAACGCAGTTCAAGAAAGTTAGAAGGATGGCTCTCATATACTTACTCTCATTCCATCATCCAGGTAAACGGTGACAAGGATTGGGATAAAATCAATGGTGGCTTTGCTTACCCGGCCAACCATGATATTCCTCACTCGATGAATATGGTGCTTACCTATCACGTTAACAGGAGGATCACATTTTCTTCAATCATTACATACCAAACCGGTAAACCTGTTACTTACCCTGTGGCTGTATACTATGTTGACGGTCTGCCATATCTTGATTTTTCAAAACGGAATGCCTACCGGATTCCTGATTATTTCAGGGCAGATGGTTCCATTACTCTTGAAGGCAACCTTAAAATGCATAAACTGATACATAGCCTGTTTACATTCAGTGTTTATAATGCGACTGGACGCGCAAATGCATATTCTGTTTTCTTTCGAACCGAAAACGGCAACATCAGGAGCTACCAGTATTCTGTTATAGGAGTCCCGATTTTTACCATTACCTGGGTTTTCAAACTTGGAAACTATGCAAGTGAATAATATCAAACCATTTTTGCTTTTCCTGGCAATACTGGCAACCTCATGCATCAAATCATACGAACCACTTATTTCGTCAGGGGACGTCTTCAAAGTGGTTGTTTCCGGCGTTGTCAGCGACAGGGACGGAAACCAGACCGTGAGCATTTCTCTGACATCGAGGATAAACAGCCCGGAGCCAAAACCTATGCCAGGCTGCACGGTTACGATTGCGGATATACAAGGTCACAGATTTCCCATGACTGACCTGAATGACGGAAATTATCACGGTTTTATTTCTCCATCTTACCTTGTAAAGGGTAACGCCTTTCTTGTCGAAGTTACAACACCTGACGGGGATGAAATCATTTCCGACAATGACCCATACACTACCGGGCCAGAAGTTGATTCGGTATTTTATACATTAAAGGAAATTCCTACCGGCAACCCAAATAAGAGCACAAAGGGAATACAGTTTTATGTAAACCTTGATGCAGGAGCTACAGACAGCCGCTTCTACCGGTGGGAAGCATTTGAAACCTTCGAATATCATTCTGATTATCTACGCGAATGGTATTATGACGGAAGATTGCATCACATCAGTCCGCCTGACTCATCTCTCAGGGTTTGCTGGCTGACTCTGATGGTAAGAGATGTTTTTGCTCTCTCAACCCAAAACCTTGCTGAAAACAAATACACCTTATTCCCCTTGCATTTTGTCAATAACAAAACAGCCAGGCTGGTTTATGGCTATAGCTTGCTGGTAAATCAATATTCCCTCAGTGAGCAGGCATATAACTACTGGGACCAGTTGCGCACCAACAGCACAAACGAAGGAGGTCTTTACGAAAAACAACCATTGTCGACTAAAGGAAACCTTAGAAACCTGACACACCCTGACCAGGATGTTTTGGGTTATTTTGGAGTATCGTCGCTACATTCCAAAAGAATATTCGTCAGTAATGTTGAAAACCTTGAGCTGGAATATATATCACCCTGTACGATGAATCCATTGGGACAATGGGGACTGGCAGATGTCAACCCTAAATTGTTCCCTATATATTTACTCGGAGATTTTAAGGGATGGCAGCCTATCATAATGGCTAAATCCTGTGTAGACTGCACTTCGCTGTTCGGCATCAATGTAAAACCGGAATTCTGGCCCTATTAAGTCGATATGAAGACCCACATGTCATTTTCCATATGGTTACTGTTCTTTTGCCTTTCAGGGGTTGCCAGGATTGATGTATCCTATGCAGGGAGTAAAACCGGCCCAATACATCTGCTGACTGACAGGTCCCTTTATGTTACCGGTGAATATATCCGCTTTTCTGCAAGCATTACAGTTCAGGGTATCGATAAAAAGGAAACGGAAAACTCAATTCTCTATTGTGAGTTAATAACTCCAGGAATCAGCAAGTTGGCAGGAGGGAAGTTCATAGTAAAGGAACAGAAGAGTGAAGGATGTTTGCGAATTCCAATGGAACTATCCAGCGGGGTATATTACCTGAGAGCTTATACTCAGGGACTTCGCACTTCAGGTCCTGATCATTATGCATATGTTCAGATTAAGATCGTTAACCCGTTGAAGAAGGAATTACTGCGGTCTGAATCCTCCATCCCCGACACTATTATTCACGATGTAAAAGGTTCACCGGATCAAGCCATCAAAATAAGCTGCGATAAAGAGGCTTATTCTCAAAATGAAGAGATCAGCATACATGTAAAATCGAATTCGGGGACCAAGGAGAATTTTGAAGATATGGTATTAACGGTTATTCCGGACTCAAGCCTTATTATTGGGCAGGTGGATCCGATTTCAAATAAGCTTGGGGATCTGAACAACATCAACTTTCCAGATGCACCTGGAATAATCCTTTCCGGATCCATTTATAATCAAAAGAGCTTGCAGCCATTGGTTTCCAGGAGGGTTAACCTTTCCATCCTCGGAGAAAATGATTTCATGGCAGCGAATTCAGATTCCGCCGGCAGATTCTTTTTTCAGCTTCCTTCTTATGTTGGCGAATGTGATCTCTTTCTCAGCAGTTTTTCAAACCCTGAACCAGCAGTGGGGCTTAAGATTGACAATGATTTCTGCATACTTAAGACTACGTTACCAGCTCCACTTTTTCTGCTAAGCAGTCAGGAAAAAAGCCTTGCACTTGAAATGGCGAGGAATGTGCAGGTGGAAACTGCATTCCATTCAGACCCAATTCAAACAGGTACAACCAAACATAAGCTGACAGGGGCATTTTATGGTAAGCCCTATTCCATATTGCATATTGATTCGTATATTCAATTACCAACAATGGAAGAGTACTTCAATGAGATACCCGGAGCAGTTAAGATCAAGAAGAAAAACGGGACTGTAAGATTTCAATTCACTGGTGAACAACCTGAAATGAATATTTATGAGCCTTTAGTCCTGATTGATTACGTAGCTATTGACAATGAGAGTGTTTTAAAGATCCCCCCCCAGGATATTGACAGGATTGAACTTGTTAATTCACCTTATATAAAAGGGAGCATGACCTATGGGGGAATTATCAGCTTTTTCTCAAAGAAAAATAATTTCGCCGGAATCGATTTGCCCAAGTCCGGGATATTTATCCACTATTCCCTGATCAGCGAGGATTGTATTCAGCAAACAGCTTACCGGACTGCTCATCAGCCAGATACACGGAACACCTTATTATGGAACCCTCATGTAGAAATTTCGGAGGCAAATGATATTCGTTTACCGGCTCCGCAGAAGAGAGGAAGATATGCTGTTATTCTGAGAGGAATCAAGAAATCCGGTGAAGTGGTGAGTTGGAAAACGTCCTTTGAAGTAAGGTAAGACCATGATCAGGGATTGAACATGATGCCAGCTTTAACTCCAAGGTAAAAATTATGAGAGCCTTTATAGGTCTGACCGGTTCTTACTACATGGTACTTTGGATCGTTACTGTTTACATCCATTAATCCAAAAGCTCCCATTACCGATAACATAAAACGTTTGCTATCATCTGTTCCCATATAGTAAATATTGGTTACTTCAGCTTTCAACATAATATCCATAGGCTTATACCATTTAGTAACATCATGTTTACCGGGTACAAAGTAACCCGGATTTGGCAACCCTTCACTACCACCTACCCGGGTATACTTCTGGCTGGCACTAGTCAGAATAAGTATCTCCGGCCCAAAGGATAGCCAGCAGGGATGCTGAGGATCACTAAGTTGCTTCATTCCCATTACAGGAACCTTGATATAATTCAGGTTTACTTTCCGTGTTGCCTTTTCCCCGGCCTGTTCACCTACATAACTCTGACCGAAATTACCTAAACCAATTCCCGTGCTGAATCCATATTTATTGTTTAGATAGTAATTCAGCCCGATGTCCCCGCTAAGTCCGAACTTGGTACCATATTCCATCTCAGGATTTCCATATGAATTTTGGTTTAAAAGCCAGATACTGTTTATACCGGCATTAGCAGTAAGCCATGCGGAGGGAGAAGGTTGCGTTTTGGCTGTTTGTACATGAAACAAAAAGCCAATAGTCAGGGAAAGTAACAGTGTTTTCTTCATTGCTTGAGAACTTTATATGGGTATCTCTTAATCTTGAATTTCAATAAATGTAATACCAGGAATCCTCTTTAGTTAGGACAGAAGCATCTAAATTTATCCCTTTGTGGAGTGAAATGTTCCAAAATGAAAACAATTTCAATAGTGACCAGTTAATTAATTAGTTACAAGTCGCTCATTGTCTATCCATTATGAAAAATGGCAAAATTCTTGCTTTAATATGTATGTCTTTCGCCATATTTACAGGCGAAGGAATGTGTATTTGGAAGAAATACGTTAGGATATTTTTTTAACTAATTTAACACCAACATCTTACACATAATTACTGACTGATCCATTTTGGATCAATACTCTGCCCAGGACTGAAATATTTGCTAAATGAAAAAGAAATATCAATATAGGTATACAATCATTCTCATAGGACTCTTGATCTTACTATCAACGAGCTTTCATAGCTTTGGCCAGGTACCGCCACCGCCTCCGCCTCCCAATGGCGGACCCGGAAATGGTCATGGTCTTGGGGGGAACCAGGGAACTCAAAATGCTCCTGTGGGTGAAGGCATTCAGATCATGTTACTTCTTGTTGGCCTTTATGCCGGGAAAAGAGGATATGATTCAAGAAAAGAGCAAAAAGAGACAAATGAATAGCTTATTTGCAGGCAACTTCCATAAGTATTCCTGAGGAACCAAGTAGCTTTAGAAAAAGATTATTACAAAAACCCAAAACTAAATAAGTAAACCGGTGTAAATCCGAAACACAGCTCCTGGTTGGTGGCTGTGTTTTTTTATGTCTTCTAGCAAATAAATAATTTATCCTGGAGTCCCGAATCTATCAATCTCTAACCAATTAGGGTAAAGAAAGAGTTAGGGGAAACCATTAGGCAATATTCCATATTCTTTGATACGAAAATCTGAACATTCTGGATGCACCTCATTTTGTTGATGTTCCATAACTTGATGTTATGAGAATTGGAGCTGCCTGGCATAGCAAAATAGGGTATGATGATACCTGCGCCAACGATAATCCTGGAAAGCGGTTATCCTATTTTCAATTAGCCTCTCTTCCATTTACTTTTAGCCCGGAATAGTTCGATAATTCATATTGAGCTATTGCCCTACGTATTGGTTTCCATGAGCATATGAGAATAATATCAATGTTTTCTTTAACAAAATCTACATTTTCAATTATGTATTTCGCCTCATTTTAGTCCACAACAGGTGATTTTATTTCAATTTGAAAAGAAATCCAAATATTCTCAATAGAGTATTTTAAGCTACACACTTGATTTTCAATATCTTGTAATGTATGGCAAAATTGTTGCATGAACCTTTCGTGTGATTTCCAGGTTTTAGACCCGGAGCAGAGTACTAATATACAGGTTGGAAATTCAATAATTGATACCCAACATTCTGATACAAAGGACACTCTGGCACAAAACAAGGTTTCATCATCTGAATATGATTACAGCATTTTTCAACTAAAGCATTTCATTTTTGAAAATCAAGGCATATGAAAACAAAAAAAGTTACTTTTTTCCCATCGTTCTTCCTGATCGCAATTTTATTTCTTACAATATTGAGCAGTCAAATTGCTCTTGGTGCAGGACCTGGCTCTTCGTGGCCCTATTTCAGACCGGTTGACCTCAGCGCAGCAACTCCTGCAGCTTCTTACCAGGTTAAGGTTACGTTGGCTTCAGGTCAATACACTCATATGAAGAGTGATGGAAGTGATATTCGTTTTTATGATGAGTCAAACAACTTATGTGTATATTGGATTGAGACCTGGAACAATACAGGGAATTCAACTATCTGGGTTAAAGTTCCAACAGCCGGGACAACCACTCTTGCCATGTATTATGGGAATGCATCAGCAACTGCTGTAAGTAGCGGAACTTCAACCTTTGACTTTTTCGATGATTTTAACGGGAGCAGTCTTGCCGCTAACTGGCAACAATCAACAACCAGCGGTACCGTGAGCGTTTCAGGGGGTATTGCTACGTTATCGTGCAATGCAACTTCAGGATCTGCTTCTGCGTATATATCATCTCCCTTCACACCAGCAACCACGTCTTTTGTTCTTGAAGTAAAGCACCAGGAAGGTGCCTATAACCGGAACAGGTTTTATGCTACCACCTCAAATTTTGCAGGCAGTCCATTAGGATTTGATTATGGTTATTTCTCCTCCCAAACTACTGCTCAGTCAACCGGACAAGTTTTCTACAACACTTTCCCTGGCACAACATCATTGACCAGCAATACAGATTATCTTACCCAATGGAGGATCACTGACGGTTCTACATATAACTGGAACACTTATCTATATTCTACCGGGGCAGCAATAAGCAATGGTACCAAAACAGGAACTCTTGCAACCAATGTGCGCTACATTCATATGGGCGTTTCTGAAGTTTCAGGAACCACTGAAAAAATAGATTGGGTAAGGTTACGTCAAAATGCAGTTACTGAGCCAACATCAACTGTTGGGAATGAAGCGTCAACTACCGGGGCCTCACCATTATCGTTCACAACTTCAGGTTCATTCGTCGTTCCCGACGGAGTTACTTCCCTTACTGTTGAGTGTTGGGGCGCAGGTGGTGGTGGTAGCACGATCACCAGCAGTGGTCGCAGAGGCGGTGGCGGCGGCGGCGGTGCTTTTGCCAGCAGTGTTATCGCTGTCAGCCCTGGTAATATTTTTCCCATAGTTGTTGGTACAGGAGGTGCTGCGAATACAGCCGGAACAAATTCCACCTTTAACACATCAACAGTTATAGCTGCAGGCGGTAATGGAGGAACAAGTAATGCAACCACTGCTGGTACCGGTGGAACAACAGCAAATTCAACCGGATCAACAAAATATGCAGGTGGTGATGGAGCAACAGGTGGAACAACCTATTCAGGTGGTGGAGGTGGTGGGGCCGGATCTACAGGAGCCGGGGGCAATGCTCCTACTGCAGCTTCCGGGTCATTCGGCACTGGCACAAGCCAGAACGGAGGAAATGGTGGTGCAAGTGTAAGCGGCAGTACAAACGGAAATAATGGAAACACTTATGGCGGTGGTGGAAGCGGTGCCTGTACAAATAGCTCAACTGCCAGAACAGGTGGTTCCGGAGCTAACGGGCAGGTAATTATCAGTTGGTGTACCCCACCTGCAGCACCTTCAGTAACAAGCCCGGTAAGATATTGCCAGAATTCAACGGCATCTCCACTTACTGCAACTGGTTCCAGTTTGTTATGGTACACAGTTCCAACTGGTGGAACAGGGTCTTCAACAGCGCCGACACCTTCAACTGCAACTATAGGAACCACATCTTATTATGTTTCACAGACGGTAGGATGCGAAGGACCCAGAGCACAAATTGATGTGATTATATACAGACCGGTTTCTGCAGTAAACAATCAAACCAATGTCAGTTGTTTCGGAGGCAATGATGGAACTATTACCATTCAAGCCAGTGGCGGGGTTGGTGCATACCAGTTCTCAGTAAGCAATGGGGCAACTTATACCACCGGAAGTAACCCAAACCCCTATACTTATCCAGGGCTGAGCGCTAATAATCAATACAAGATTCGTGTTAAGGATTCTCTTGGATGTGAATCTATAGCCATTCCTTAAATAACTTTAAGTAAGCACTTATTTTCTACTGGATAGCAATACATACTCATTGAACTCAAATTAGAAATAGCACAATTATGAAAACAATATACACGAAAACGATATTCCCGAATATGCTTCTAAAAGCTCATTCCGGCTTGAATTTTCACCAAAAAAAGATTATTTCGCTTTTATCGATATTTTCTGTTTGCCTTGGCCTCTTGGTTATTATGCCACTGCAGATTGATGCGCAAACTGCAGGACCCAACTATCCTGCTACTGGAGCGAATGTAACAGGTGTTGGAACTGTCGCCTGGGTAAACCCAGGAAATATTGGTTCAAACAACAATGTTTATGCAACTGTGGCTGTATCAGGCGGGGCAATTTCAAACTACCTTATGGGTACCGGGTTTGGATTTGCAATTCCTTCCTATGCAGTGATTGGCGGAATCCAGGTAGCAATTGGCCGTTTTGAGAACACTACAGGTGGCGGAGCCGATGTTCGCGACAATGTTGTAAGCCTTGTTAAGGCAGGTTCTGTTACCGGTAATAACAATGCGGTAACCGGGACTGACTGGCCAACAACTGAAGCAGCTGTAACATATGGTACTACCTCAGATCTTTGGGGAACAACATGGACACCCGCTGATATCAATGCAACAAATTTTGGTGTTGCATTAGCAGTTAATAGCAGCAATAACAGGACAGCCTCTGTTGATTACATGACTATTACAGTTACTTATTCTATACCAAAATATTTCAGAAGCAATGCATCCGGAAACTGGGGGACAACCGGTACCTGGCAGCAATCAACTGATGGAGGCACAACATGGGTTGCTGCTACAACAACACCTACCAATGCTGACGGCAACATTACTATCAGAAGCGGGAATACAGTTACTGTAGCTGCTTCTGTAAGTGCAGACGATATGACTATTGATGCTGGAGGACAGCTCACAGTTAACGCATCTCAGACTTTTACAGTTGCTGATGGAACCGGTACTGACCTGACCGTAAATGGAACTATAGTAAATGCCGGAACCCTGACTTTTACAGGACAGGTAGCCAGCAGCGCAACGGGCACGATTGAATTTAACGGGACATCAGCACAAACGATCCCTGTGATTGCTACCCCAGGTTATGGCAACCTTACCATTTCAAACAATTCAACTAAAACTGCCGGTGGTGCATTGGACATCCAGGGTAACCTGACGATCAACTCAACTTCCACCTTTAACGGAGGTACCAGCCTTTCACACAATATTTCAGGGAATTGGACCAATAACGGGACATTCAGCTATACCACAGCATCGACGATAAATTTTGATGGCAACACCAGTTCGGTGATCAACGGCAGTTCTGCAACTACTTTCAACATTCTTACCATCAATAAGAATGCTGCAGCTACAACAGTAACAAGCACATCAAAAGCATTTACCGTCAATAATTACCTCACAATTACACAAGGTAATTTGATCCTTCAGGCAACAGATGCCAACTATACGCTAACCAATGACCTTACTATTGCTACAAATGGTATACTCACTCACAGTGTATCCTGGGACACCTATGGCAAGTTGCTGAGTATCGGTGGAAACATAGTTATTGACGGAATTTTCGACTACACTGTAAGGTCGCATGTTCAGATGTCGAGCTCGGCTACCAAAACAGTAAGAACCGGTTCTAATGCATTGTCGTCTTTCAGCATACTATCCTTAATGACTGGTACATTTAATGCTAACGGCCCCCTGAAAGTTGATGATAATTTCTGGGCTATGTATAATACGGCTGGTACTTTTCACACAAACGGACAAACAGTTACAGCAAGCTCCGGAATTATGGTTGCCGGGGGAACTTTTTACATAGATGGTGGCACCCTAAATGTTACTGCCGGTCTGAATGTTGGTGCCGGAGTAACTAATGGAGCGGCAATATTCAGTACAGGCACCTTAAATGCTGATGCAGTAAATGTTGGCGATGGCACGAGAACGGGCACTTTTTCGATGACGGGAGGAACAGCCAACCTCAGCGCTTCATTAATTATCAATTCTTCCTGCACCTTTAGCTGTACCAACTCACCAGCTATTAATATCGCCGGCAATCTGACAATTAATGGAACATACACCAAGGCTACTGAAACTATTACCCTAAACGGTGCTTTATCGCAAAACTTAGGAGGAACCGGAGTAATTTCCCTCAATAATCTGACTATCAGCAACACTGCCGGAGTCGTTCTGACAAAAGATGTTACGATAAATGCAACACTTGCATTTACTAACGGTAAAATCACAACCGGAGCCAATATCCTGATCCTGGCAAATGCTGCAACCATTAGCGGAGCCGGTGCCGGCAAATATGTAAATGGAAATTTAAGGTGGACGGTTCCAAATGCCGCAGCGCCTTCAAAGACCCTTGAAATTGGAGATGCAACAACTTATGCTCCTGTAACACTCACTTTTGCCGGAACAACATCTGGTAGCGGAACAATTACAGCATTTACGGTTGGCAGTGAAAATCCAAACATTGCTACCTCAACCATTGAACCAACAATGGATGTAACCCGCTACTGGAGTTTAACCAATGCAAGTGTTGCAGGTTATACCAGCTACAGCGCTGTGTTCAACTTCAACGCTACTGATCTCGATGCGAATTCTATCACATCTTCTTTTATTGTAGGAAAATACAACAGCACATGGACTTATCCAACTGTAGGAACGAAAACATCCACAAGCACCCAGGTAACCGGTATCACCAGTGGCACAACTGCGTTTGGCACCTATGCAATTGGCAACCAAAAAACTCTTTCGAGTGTTAGTGTTCAGCCAACTGCTCAAAATATATGCGAAAACACAACAGCTACTTTCTCAGCTCAATCAACAGGTGGCGTGCCAACTCCGACTGCCACGTGGCAGATCAGTACAGGGGCATCTTTCAGCGACCTGACAATAACAGCTCCTTACAGTGTTTCAACCAGCACATCAGCAGGTGTTACGACATCAACGCTTACTATAAACGCGACACCTTATACTTATAACAGTTACCAGTACCGGGTTATTTTCAATAACACATCAGGTAATGCTATATCAAGCCCGGCTGTATTAACCGTTAGCCAGGTTAGTCTTGGTGGCGCTGTTACAGGTGGCACAAGTCCATTATGCTTTGGAAGCAGCACAGGGACAATGACCCTGAGCGGACAAAGGGGCACGATCACCAAGTGGCAGAAAAGCCTTAATTCAGGCAGCTGGACAGATATCAGCAATACAACCACATCTTATTCTGAAATTCCTTCAGCAACCGGTACATGGCAGTACAGGGCAGAAATTCAGAATAGCCCTTGCAGCATTGTATATTCAACCCCTGCAACTATTGTCGTTGACCAAAGGCCAACTTCCGTTATCAGTGGTTCAGCATCACTTTGTTTAGGTCAGTCCACTACAATCAGTGTTGCTCTCACGGGAACTGCACCTTGGAACCTAACCTATACAGATGGTACAACTCCGGTTACTGTTACCGGGATTGCTGCATCACCGTATACCTTCCAGGTTACACCTGCGTCAACCAAGACTTATACAGTTACAGCTCTTAGTGATTTTGATTGCACTGCTCAGGCAGCAGATATGACAGGAAGTGCTGTAGTGAATATCAATACAGGATGCCAGGTAGTTACTCTGGGTCAACCAATACAACTCAGTGCAGTGATTTCCGGAACCACAATTGTTCCATGTGGTACTTCTGCAACCATAACAGTAACTATAACAGGCGGAACAGCCCCTTACAAAGTAACATATAATGGTATAGATCATACCGGGGCTAGCCCGATCACATTTACTGACACTCCAACATCATCAACCGTCTATAATTCTTCCAATGTAGCTGTAACGGATTCCCACAGTTGCGGAAGTTCAATCACAGGAAGCGCAAATGTTACTGTTAATCCTCTGGCAGCGCCACTGGCAACTGATGCTACATCTGTTTCGACTTCGGGATTTACAGCAAACTGGAATTCTGTTGCAAGCGCAACCAGTTATCATTTTGATTTATCCACAAACAGTAGTTTCTCATCGTTTGTAAGTGGGTATAATGACTTAAATGTTGGAACTGCCCTGAACAAACCGATCAGCGGTTTAACAGCTGGAGCAACCTATTATTACAGGGTAAGAGCATATACGGCAACCTGTACCAGCGACAATTCCAATACAAAGAGTGTTACAACAACGAATATTACTATAGGTGCTCCAACAGTAACAGGTGCTCCATTTACCGTTGATTGCTTTACATCTGCCTCCGGAAGTATTTCTTTCACACACGGCAGCTTCAACAGCGGAAATATCTTCACTGCCCAATTATCTGACAATACCGGTAGTTTTTCAACTCCTACAAACATCGGTACTGCTTCTTATTTGGCAACCACCATGAATATCACTATTCCTGCCAATACCTTAACTGGTACCAACTCATATAAGATCAGGGTTGTAGGATCCGATCCTGTTGTAACCGGTTCAGTTTCTTCAACCTTTACCATTATTGATAATCCTTGTCAAGCTATTTACAGGAGTGCTCAATCCGGATTCTGGAATGTTCCGGCAACATGGGATGTTTCGACTAATAATGGTCTTACCTGGGCTACTGCCAGCCAGTCACCCACGGATGCAGATGGAACAATCACTATAAGAAACGGGCATACTGTTACAGTCAACACAGCTCTTGGTGTGGATGAATTAACCGTTGAGGCAGGTGGAACACTTGTAAATGTACCTAACAATGATGGCTTTATCAACCTTAAGAATGGTGCAGGAACTGATCTAACCGTTAATGGAACCTGGATTTCCAAAGAAGATATTGACAATAATGGAACTATAGTATTTGCCGCCGGAAGTTTGTACCAACATGACAGGGTAACTGGCAAAAAGAGTCCGGGTGGATTCTCAGAAATTCCTGTTGCTTCCTGGAATGCTAATTCTACCTGTGAGATACTGAGTGTATTTGGAACCCCATATGCTGGCCTAAACCAGTCATTCGGAAATTTCAAATGGAACTTTACAACTCAGTCAGCTCCTATCAACCTCAATGGCGCACTCACAAATGTTATTGGTAATCTGATTGTTACCAGCACAGGCAGCAGTGAATTACAGCTTGCCAATACCCAAACCGTATCTGTTTCGGTGGGAGGCAATTTAACATTGGATGGTGGTACATTAAACCTGTCTTCCGGCTCTGGAATAACAACGATTAATGTTTCCGGAACTGCCGAGGTTAAGAGCGGTGCAAAATTAATCACCAGTCAAAGTTTTGTAGCCGGGAATGGTAATTTCACCCTTGATGCAGGTGGAAATCTTTGGATCGGATCTACTGTAGGTATAACCTCCAGCGGAAATACAGGTAACATCCAGGTTAACGGAACACGTTCCTTCAGTACTGCCGGTAATTATACCTACAATGCTGCTGCAAACCAGGTTACCGGTTCGGGACTGCCAGTCACTATCAACAGCCTTGGTGTATCTACATCAGGCGGAGCAATGCTAACACTTACAGGAAGCAGCCTCATTGCTACGAATGCCACAATTGCAAGCGGGGCGAAATTCCAGATCGACATTGACAAGCAGGTTACAGTAAACGGTACTTTGGTAAACAATGCCGGCAATTCAGGACTTGTTATCAAGAGCAGCAGCACCAGGACAGGATCCCTGCTGCATTACTCTGCCAATGTTGCAGCAACCGTAGAACGATACATTGCAAACGACTGGAAATGGCATTTCCTTTCATCACCGGTCAGCAGCCAGGCTATCTGGCCTGAGTTCGCACCATCACCTTCAGGTTCACCGCTATCATTCGGCGCCTCTGACTGGAAATGGGATTTTTATTACTGGAACCCTAATACAAGCATTGAATCAGGCCTTTACTGGGTCAACCTCAGGAAATCAACAGGTGATTACAATGATGCAGCTGTTGACATTCCGGGAAGCTATGCCGGATATGGAACCAGCACTCCGCCTGTTATGACAACCGGTCGTGGCTACCTGGCTTCCTATAGCTCAGACTGGAATCCTGCAACAGCTTCACCAAATATGCACATATTCACCGGTAATCTGAACCAGGGAACTGTTACAACTACCATTCAACAAGCAGCTAATTTCTTTGATCTTGTTGGTAATCCATATCCTTCGGCAATCGACTGGAAAGCAGTTGCAGGTTGGGATAGGACTTCCCTGAAAAAGAACGGCACATCCGATGGTTATGACTATTGGGTATGGAATGATGCATCAGCAAATTACGGAGCATTCAATTCGGTTGATCCTGACGGATCCGGCTCAAATGGTGCTGACCGATATATTGCACCTGCACAGGCGTTTTTTGTCCAGGTTGCAGATAATGGAGTCTTCTCGATGAATAATTCAGTGAGGGTTCACAGCACACAAAACTGGCTCAAGAGCGAGAACTTCAACCCCGGATTCCTCCGATTCAAATTGTCAGGTAATGTGAATTCTTACTCTGATGAGTTAATCATAAGTATTGACCCGATGTACACAGGAGGAGGAACGGATAAGTGGTGGAGTTTCTATAATGAATCACCTGAACTTTATGCAGTTAAAGACAACCAGAATTACTCCATCGACCGTTACAACAGCCTCGATCAGGACCTGGTTGTAAATATTGCCGCCAAGGCTGGTGTTGCCGGAACTTATACCATCAGCGCCTCCAACATCAGTGACTTCACATTAAGCAGCAAAGTAATTCTTGAAGATCTCAAGACAGGCACGACTACAAATCTGAAATCCACATCATCCTATAGTTTTACCGGTGATCCGGGAGATGACAGGAACAGGTTCCGCTTATTGATCGGCTCCCCAACCGGAATTGACGATCCAATTAGCAACAGCGGATTCAGTATCTACTCAAATGAACATACAATCTTTGTCCTGAATGATAAATCTAAATCGAACTATTCGGTTACGATCAGCAATATGCTTGGACAGACCCTTCAGAATAAAGTTTTCAGTGGCAATAGCCTGAACAGGATTGAAATGAATGATGTTCCGGGTGTATATATTGTTAATGTGATCTCAGAAGGAAAATCTGTCAGCAAGAAAGTGGTTATCAATTAATCCAGGAAACCTGATAGACCATAATCAATTCATCAAGAACAACTCTGTAAATCTGACTTTCTGCCATGAACTTATCTATAAAACGCATATTTAGGATCGCAGCTCTCTTCTTTCTCCTTTTAGGAGGAATAGTTGCTCAAAAAGGGTTTGCGCAGGTTCCGCCACCACCTCCTCCACCTAATGGAGGCAACAATAATGGTCATGGGATTGGCGGTAACCAGGGTACAGCTGGTGCACCTATAAATGGCGGATTAGGAATATTGTTGGTTCTTGGGGTTATTTATTCAGGGAAGAGAATGATCGCCTTTCAATTAAGCAAGGAAGAGAAGGCCATGGATGATGAATTATTTCCTGGTATTTAACAAAAAGCCAGATCAATCTGATCACCAAAAACCCAAACCAACCGAAAGGCACAGTTTCCAAAATGGGACTGTGCCTTTTTCGTTTTTGAAAGAATAGTTATTAACAGAGGAGGGCTTTCGGTCCAATTTGGGTTAATTTAGATGTAGTTTTAGTCTATACTTTTTTATTAAAATTGGAACGCGGACACCGCTGATTTATCCGCGAATTTTCGCTGATTCAAATTAAAGTTATATTTTATTTTTTATGGAACTTTTATATAAGGATTTGACCGATTCTATTTTAAGGACATTTTATGACGTCTATAATGCATTAGGCTTTGGTTTTCATGAGAAAGTTTATCAGAATTCTATGTATCTGGAACTTGGTTGTCGGGGTTATAAAGTAGAATCACAAAAACAGATTAAAGTATATTACAAAGGCTGCCAGGTTGGAGAGTATTTCGCAGACCTAATTGTAAATGAGTGTGTTATCCTGGAACTAAAAGCTGCTGAAGCTATTGTTCCAGAGTTTGAAATGCAACTCATCAATTATCTCAGGGGAACAGATGCAGAAGTTGGATTGCTATTGAACTTCGGAAAGAAGGCTGAGTTCAGGAGGAAAGTATTCGAGAATTCCCGGAAAAAGGATTGGAAAATGGAACGCGGACAAAACGGATAATCCGCGGATATTCGCGGAATTTCCGCGTAATCAGCGTCCCATTTTTTCTTCAATTTTCATATTAGTTATTATTTATGACAAGGTTAATATTCCTATTAATTCTCACATCCAATATTGCATATTGCCAGGTAAATATTT
This sequence comes from Bacteroidota bacterium, assembly GCA_013376995.1. Lineage (GTDB taxonomy): Bacteria > Bacteroidota > Bacteroidia > Bacteroidales > UBA4417 > UBA4417. The sequence goes on from JACAAZ010000016.1 coordinate 99,906, forward strand.
TCCCACCGGAATCGATGTACAATGGGATCGGAGGCATGAACGGGGAATCTATTGCCTCCTGGGAAACCAATAACCGGTTTGAAAATGACGCCTTCGGAATGTTTGGTACCGGGGACATGCGAAATACGAATCCTTCCAACTATCCAGGGGCATCTGGTACATGGAACGTCATGCTTAACAGTCCGACAGAGTATTTCCAGATGAGTGGCATCAATACTCTAAATTATACGGGGATACAATTGACAGTGGGTATACGTAAATCAACCATTGCCGAAGATGGTTCCGGTCTTCTTGTTGAATTCAGCATTGACAGCATTCAGTGGGAAGCAATACCTTTAACATTACCTTCCGGCCCCGGAACAGCGGGCTGGCATTATGTTCAGCCTGCTGCATTTCTGCCGGCAGCTACCAAACTGCACCTCAGGTTCACTTCAATTACAACAACTGAATTTCGACTTGATGATATCTGCCTGAAAGGAATCCTCCCCTGCCCTACCCTTATAACATCCATTTTCCCGGTCACCGGACCTCCGGGTACAGAAGTCAGGATCAAGGGATCAGGATTTAGTGGAACAAGCCAGGTGCTTTTCGGAGGGATAGCTGCTGCCTCATTCCTTGTGGTGAATGACAGTACGCTCCTGGCCATGGTCCCATCCATTGCAGGATCAGTTCAAATTATTGTTTCTGCGGGTTGCAACAGCAATGGCAACAAGTTGTTTGAAGTTTGCGGAGCTTCATGCAATCTAAATGGAAGTAACCTGATCATCTCTGAACTCTGTGATCCAATTGCGGATTTTGCCACCGACAGGTTCATTGAGATCTTCAATCCGACAAGCAATTCCATAATCCTTGATGGCTGGAGTGTGAAGGCCATTGCCAATTATTCTGAATGTGAAAGCTGGGAACTAACTGGTATTATCCATCCCGGAGAAGCGCTTACCTGCGGTTTTACAAATCCCGTATACGGTGGGCCGCATGATTTTTCCACTGCAGATTGGAATGCCACCGTTACCGCCAGCTGTTGCAGTTTCTGGAATGGCAACAGAAGGGATGGTGCAGCATTATACCAAGGCACTGTAAAAGTTGATGAAGCGCTTTTCGAAAACACGTCTGTTGGCTGGTTCAATGACCGTTGTCTGCTAAGAATTGATACCATCTGTCGGCCTAACCCAACAGAAAATTCCGCAGAGTGGATCGTGAGTGACCTTATAAATATGGCTGGGGTAACTCCATCCAGTCCGGGAGAACATATAACTCATTGTCCAGGAATTGCGCCAAGTGTATTTGCTGATCCTTACCCTGCAGAAGCCTGTGAAGGTGGGAGTCTCTCGTTTCATGCAGCTGCGTTGGGACCAGGTCAGCCCTTCACTTTTACCTGGTTTGTCCTGGAGAGTGCAGGAAACTGGGATGCAATAGTACCTTCAGGTATTTATTCAGTGATGTCGGCACCAACAGGCTCAACACTGCTGATAAGCGGCTTACAGCCATCAATGAACGGAATCCAGTATTATTGTAAGGCTTACAATCAGGGAGGAGGATGTTCATCCGTATCGGATGCGTTTAAGTTGGGTGTAATAGCATTGCCTGCTACTTCTGCTATATTTCATTACTGAATAAGAATAGAATGCGGACTGCACGGAAGTTCAGCGAAAATCCGCTTCAGCCAGCTGGCGGATCAACGGTATCATCAGTCCATTTGGATACTAAGATCATGATAATTATCTAGCTTAAAATACACATGGATCATATTCAAATATAAGATATATAATAATACTTGACAAGTGTGTTAATTTGAAAACCATAATTGTTTTTTTGTCCCAAATTGGTAGCAGCTCCCTTGCGCAGAAATTGAAGTGATTTATATATAAATCTGATTATTAATATTTTATAATTATTGGTATGCTTCGTGATATAGGAGGAATGGGTAAAATGGGTTACATACATTTAGTAAAACAAAACGGGTAATATGGGATTAAATTAACTACTTCATATTCCATAGGTTTTATCAGGATAGTCATATCCTTCTGATTTACTATTACTTACATTGTATCGTATTCCACTTTACTGAAAAACTTACCAAAAAGCAAGTTTATTAATCAGTATTGTTGATGCATTTTTATTTATCAAAATGAAACTTTTCAACACTCTTTCAGAACAATATTTTCTTCCCGGGGAAACCTCAGGAAGGTTTTTCTGTTTGTATTCCTTACTGATTAAATGTATAACCAGAAATCGGATCGGATTTTCCGGCTATTTACCTGCTTCTTCTCTTTGTAAAACCCAAGCCCACCCTATATTTTTCAAATCTATTGCAATCATCGAAATTGCTGATTAGCAATTTATTACCTGTACTGAATGAATAAAATGTCACATGTATATTGCTTAGCAGCCAGTCGTATCAAGGATATGACTTTTGCAGGCATGATAGGTGTCAGGTTATTCACATTGCTATTCATAATTATTACCAGTCTGTCGCTTTCTGCCCAGGATGTAGTTTATTGGAGAGCTGCAGCTCCCAATGGAGAGTGGGAATGGGGAACTGACTGTACTTTCGCCGGGACCGACGGAAACTGGCATTATACCACAAGCGGCTTAGGTGAAAGGAAGAGGCCGGATAATTGTATTGGAATTGCTAATATTATCCATTTTGATAACACAAATCAATCAATAATGAATCTGAATTCATTGTCTGATTATACAGTGAACAGAATGGAATTTGATGCAGGTACCAGTGACAGGACTTTTAATTCGAACGCTTCCCGAAACTTATATTTCAAGCAGAATGCCGGGAATGCCAAAATTGAAAATAACACGGTATTAACCACACAAACTTTCAACGTTAATGTAAATATTGATGCTTCATCTTTCATGGAAATCAATCCAAACAATGGTTTCCTTGTTTTCAACAATCCTGTAGTAAATAACAGCCCCAATCCAATAAACCTCTATGGTTTTCAGCAAGTTACTTTCAATGGTGACATTATGGGGTCTGCAGGAATCACCATAAATAATGGTGTTAAAGCAATCTATAACGGAGTATCCAAAAGTTACAGCGGTGCAACGACAATTAATTCAGGTACAACTCTTCAAATTAGCAGCAACCAGGCATTGAACAATATTATTCTCAATGCTGGTGGCACCCTGACAGTCGACAATGGTGTAACGCTAACGATTAATGGAAGCTGGACAGGAGGAGGAACTATTATTAATAATGGAACCATTATACTGGTTGGAGTTACCAACTTCCCAGGAGCAGCTACCACCGTTAATTCAATGAACAATCTCGGAATTAATCGTGCAGGAGGTGTTACACTAGATAAGGCCCTGACTGTAAGCGGCATTTTAACATTGAGTAATGGAATTCTTACCACCTCAGCAGCAAACCTTTTAACCCTTGCGAATACCGCAACTACAGCTATTTCGGGAGGTTCTGTCAGTTCATTTATTAACGGGCCGGTTAAATGGAACCTGCCTTCAAATTTGCTTGCAGGAACCACCTACGTTTTTCCCATAGGAAAAGGAGTCACTTATCTCCCTATGTCGGTAGTTGATCCATTGACCGGAGCAGGAGCCGTGACTATCACTGCTGAGGCATTTGCCGCAAATTGCGGAGGAACAGCAAGTACAGCAGCAGGGGTTGCGTTGAGTTCACTGAGCGCAACGGAATACTGGACGCTGACTTCTACAGGTGCATTGACAAATCATAAGCTAAGCCTGGGAAGGCAAACAGCGCTTGGAACACTTAACCGAATAGGAAGATCCACAACTGTTAACGGAACTTATTCCGGCGTTGGAGGCACACCATCAGGAAACAATATCATCAATTCAAACAATACCAGTGCCGGTGCTACCCAATTCTTTGTTATGGCTTCCGGGGGGCCTGTAAATGTAGCCAATGCCAATGCAGCCAGCAACGGTGACTATGCGACCTTACAGGCCGCTTTTGCCTCAATTAACGGACAAGTTCAAACCGGTTTTTCGATTGTAGTTACCATTAACGGGAATACAACAGAAACAGGGACTGCAGTTTTAAATGCCGGTGCATGGACAAGCCTGAACCTTTATCCAAGCGGTGCTTACACTGTAACGGGAAACATAGCATCACAACTGGTTAACCTTAATGGTACTAAAAATGTAATTTTCGACGGAAGCATTGCAGGCTCAGGTTCTACGCGAGACCTTACTTTTTCAAATACAAATACAGGAGGATCAACCTTACAGTTCATTGCTGATGCGAACAGCAATATAATCAGGAATTGTGTTATCAAGGGAAATGAAATTTCGCCTGCCAGTGGTGTTGTTGTATTTTCAACAGGAAGTGCCAGTGGTAATGACAACAATACAATCAATAATTGCAACATCACTCAAAGTACTTCAACACCTGCAAATGCCATTTATTCGGCAGGTACTTCTGTTGCTGTTGACAACAGTGCAATTTCGATCACAAATAATGACATCCAGGATTATTTCCTTGCTTCAGGGGCTTCGAATGGAATACTGATCGCCTCAAACAGTTCAGCATGGACGATAAGCGGTAACAAATTTTTCCAGACTGCAGCCAGGACTACTACGGCTGCCAGCCAAGTTACTGCGATTAACATTATAACTGCCTCAGGGGTAGGCTACCAAATAAATACAAATATTATTGGTTTCAACTCAAGTTCTGGGACAGCCGGCACCTACAGTGTTTATAACGGAGCATTCGCAAACAAATTCACAGGAATTGAAATGACCGTTGGGGCCCTTCCAGTTTCCAATGTTCAGGGAAACACAATCGCAGGAATTCAACTTACAACTACACCAGCTGCCGGTAACAGAGTTTTTAATGGAATATCAATTCTTGCCGGCTCCATGAATGTTGGCACAACTACCGGGAATATAATAGGTGCATCCAGTGGAACAGGTTCAATCACCATCAACTCAGCCAATAGCAATTCTACCCTTTATGGCATTTATGCTTCGAGTACAGGAACCATAAGTATAAATAACAATACCATAGCAGGGATCAATACAAGCAGTGCAATCACCATTGGTCATAAGTTCAGCGGCATTACTACGACAGGGTCAGCTGCTTATACAGTTTCCAATAATTTCGTAGGAAGTGTCACAGCCAATTCTATTGCCATAGGTATTAGCACATCAACAACTTCATCAAATATAGCTTACGGTATTTACAATTCAAGTAGCGGAAGTATAACAATGAGCAGTAATGAGATACAAAATCTTGTCATCTACAATACAACCGTCACTGACACTCTTGTTGGTATCTTCAATTACAATGCTGCTGGAACCGTTAGCTTGAACAATATCCATAATCTTACGGCAACGACCACAACTGGTGCAACTTCATTGATAGGAATATTCCAGTATTCAAACACTGCAGGGGCACTTCCAAACATCACCAATAACCAGATTCACGATCTCTCCACTGTTAATACTACTGCTGCTTCAGATCTTGCTGGTATTAATTCGAGAGGCGGATCGATAACGACTGCAAACCTGCTTGGGAATAAGATATATAATCTTTCATCTACCATAACAGGAACTGGTATCATCAGCGGTATCATTGTCTGGGGAGGTGCTACTTATAATATTGCAAATAATCTAATAGGCAACCTTACAACATCAGCTGCAAGTTCTGGAACTTCATCCATTTTCGGGATTCAATTCCCAAATACGTCTACCACAGCTCTGAATGTATACTTTAACTCAATTTACCTAAATGCATCTTCATCAACCGCTGGCAACTTTTCAACTGCCGGAATTTATCACACCTATCATGCAACATCGGCAGCACTGACTCTTAAGAACAATATTATAGTAAATCTTTCTACTCCTAAAGGAACAGGCAGAACAGTGGCATTTCAAAGAAGTGCTGCCACCGGTCTTGGAAATTATGTAAATACTTCCAATAACAATCTATTCTATGCAGGTACGCCTGGAGCCAGCAACCTTATTTATTATGACGGAACCAATTCTGACCAGACCCTGGCAACTTTCCAGTCAAGGGTAACCCCAAGGGAAACAGCTTCAGTTACTGAAAACCCTCCATTTCTCAGTACAGTTGGAGCTACTGCTACTTTCCTGCATTTTTCAAATTCCTGCGGAGCACCTTTTACGCTTGCTGAAAGTGGTGGAACAGCAATTGCCTCACCATTTGATGTAGATTTTGATGCAGAGGCAAGGTTTAACAACCCGCTATATACAGGTGGTGGTTCAGCACCCGATATAGGCGCAGATGAATTCGGGATCTCTGCCATTGAAGTTACAGCTACTGCAGGAACATTAGGCCCTACCCTCTACAGCAATCTTAAAGCTGCTTTTGACAAGATCAACAGTGGGAAACACCAGGGAGCTATTACTATCAGGGTACTTTGCAGTACAATGGAACCAGCTTCCTGTGTATTGAACGCAAGCGGCGGATCATCAAGCTATACCAGTGTTGTGATGTATCCTGCTTTCACCGGTCTCAGCATCACCGGAAATCTCTCCGCTCCCCTTATTGACCTGAGCGGTGCTGATAATGTAACTATTGATGGAAGAGTTGCTCTTGCAGGTGCTGCAGACCTTCTCCTTTCCAACACCAGTGCCAGCGCTACAACCGGGACATCAACGATTCGGATGACAAACGGGGCAACCGGTAATACAGTTCAGTATTGCAATGTAACAGGTTCTTCACTTGATGCAGCTTCCGGAATATTCATCTTTGGAACGAACGGAAACAGCAATGACAGGATCGACCACTGTAATATAACGAATGCCGGGGGCAACAGGCCTGTTAATGTTATTTATTCTCAGGGAGCAACTACACAGAACTCAGATGATATTATCAGTAACAACAACATTTATAATTTCTTTAATACAGGTCTTGCTTCCTATGGTATTAACATCAATGCGACTTCCACCAAATGGACTATTTCCGGAAACAGTTTCTATGAAAACACCGTATTCACCCCTTCAGCAGCCGTTAACTATAATATTATTTACGTAGCTGGCAGTGTTGGCAATACCTATACTATAAGTGACAACTACTTTGGAGGATCTGCTGCATTATGTTCAGGAACCTGGACAAAGACAGGATCCGGAAGTACATTCTATTGCCTCAATCTGAACCCACTATTAGGAGGTGCCGGTGCAGCATGTTCTATTCAAAATAACAGGATACAAAAATTTGATTGGACCAACACTGCAACTGCAGATTGGTATGCAATGAATATTACGACAGGAAATGTCAACATTGGAACTGTTACCGGCAACCTGATCGGGGATGATGCCAGCAATAATTTGATACAGTTTACATCCAACCTGAACAGTAATTTCTATGGAATTTATTACAACAGCCCGGGATCAGGAGATATACAGAATAACAAGATTGGTTCAATAGCAGTCAAGACATCTGCTCCAGCAAATAACAACAATTTCTATGGTATTATCAAATCCAATACTGCAGGCAGCATCAGCATTCATAACAATATTATCGGGAGTGCTACACAAGCCACAAGTATTAGTGTTGCCAGTCTATCTTCTGGAAATGCCCAGACTGCCTATGGCATAAAAAGTGACGGCACTGGAACCACACTCATTGATGCCAACACTATAGCCAATATTACTAATGCCACAAGCAATGTTACTGCGGCAACTGCCGGTTTTGTCAACGCCATCACAACCACAGCCGGGGCTAATACAATCTCGAACAACATCATTCATGATCTTAAGATCTCCAATGCCAATAATGCAGCTAACAATACCGCATCTGTTACAGGTATATGCCAGACCAATACCACAGCTGGCCAGGCCGAGTCAATAACCGGCAATACGATTTACAACCTGAATAACAACTACGGTTCCTTCGGTGGGAATGTAATCGGCCTTTATTACAACGGGCCTTCTACAGGAACCAATGTGGTTTCAAAGAACTTCATTTATGGACTTACAGTTCTTAGCAATCTAGCTGCAATCTACGGTATTAAGGTAAATGCCGGAACTACAGTCTACTCAAATAACATTGTAAGCCTGGGTGGAAATACCCAAACCAATCTTTATGGGATTTATGAGAATGGTGCTGCAGGCAATAACAACAGCCTTTTATTCAATACCGTTAATATCAGTGGGACACCTGCTGCAGGGGCCACAAATTCCTATGCGTTATACAATGCGCTTAATGCGTCCACCCGCGATTTCAGGAATAACCTCCTTAACAATTCCCGTTCAGGGGGTACTGGCCGGCATTATGCAATTTATTTAGCAGGAACTACCGGATTAACAATCAATTACAACGATTATTTTGCTTCCGGGGTTACAGGCGGCACACTTGGATTCCTGGGTGGAAACGTTGCCAACCTGGCTGCATGGAAGACAGCAACAGGGCAGGATGCCAACAGTCTTAGCAACGATCCCGGGCCTGGATTTCCTGGAGGAACAGGAGCTAACCTTACAGATTTCATTCCTGTTGCTACAACCCTAAGTGGAATTTCCATTTCCGGATATACCGATGATATTGATGCCACTCCCCGTTGCGTTCCAACCATGGGAGCCCAGGAAAAGAGTTCAATCCCAGCTCAGCCCGGAACAATTACAAGTTCCGGAACTGCTTGTTCAGGAGGTTCGCTTACCTATAGCATCTCCCCAGTAACATATGCTACTACTTACACCTGGTCAGTGCCTGCTGGTTGGAGCATTACATCCGGCCAGGGAACTGTAAGTATCTCTGTAACTGCAGGAGCTTCAGGTGGCACGATCAGTGTAACAGCAGGAAATGATTGTGGAACCAGTGTTGCAAGATCACTCATTGTATCTGTCAACCCCTTACCCACCGTTTCAAATTCAAATGCTGCAAGTACCTGCAGTGGTTCAGCACTTTCCATTAATTTGAATGCAAGCATACCCTTGAGCACGTTCACATGGACAATTGGAACCGTTACAGGAGGAATTACAGGGCAATCTGCCAGTTCTGGTGGTACAATTAACCAGACGCTCACAAATCCAAGTAACTCTGTAACCGGTCAGGTAGAATACATTGTAACTGCAACTTCTCCTGCTGGTTGTGCCGGAATACCAAAATCTATTTTTGTATCGGTTGAGCCATTACCTGCTGTTACCGGTGTTGCCCCGCTCACTTATTGCAGTGGAGTAATTGCTCCGGCAATTAATTTCACAGCATCTGTTGCTGGTAGTTCATTTACCTGGACCAGTTCAACCGATATTGGATTTGGCACCAGTGGTACAGGAAATATAGCCTCATTTACCCCTTCCAATCATACCGGAAGTCCAATTGTCTCAACGATCAGTGTATGGGCCACTTCACCGAGTATTTGTGTAAGTGCCAGTCCAATGACATTTACAATAACGGTGAATCCGGCTCCTGATGCTTCTGTAACTTCTGATTACTGTTCGACACCCGGAAGCATAATCCTGACAGCCCAGCCTTCACCTCCAGGATATACGTATCAATGGTATAACAGTGGTACAATCATGGCCGGCTACACCACACAGCAAATAACCGTCAATACTGCCGGGATGTACAGTGTTGTTGTCACGAATTCCTTTGGATGCACAACAACAGCCTTAACAACCGTTTCTGTTGAGCTGGTCACCAATGGTAATTTCACTGCCGGTAATGTTGGATTTACCAGCGATTATACTTACTGGCCTGATATTGCCGGAAACAACGAACTGGTTCCTGATAACGGGACGAATGGTTATTCTGTCGGGACTAACGGGCAGAATTTCCATCCCAATTTCTGGGGGCAGGATCATACTAACAATTCTGTCGGACCAAGAAACTTTATGCTTGTAAATGGTCATGGAACCTTAACAATCTGGAAAGAAACTCTAAGCGTTACTCCAAATACGGATTACTATTTTTCTGCATGGGCTATCAGCCTGAATAATGTGGGCCCCTTTGCAAACCTGAAATTCAGCATAAATGGATCGCAGATTGGTAGTCCAACCGGACCTTTACCTTCGAGGCCAACAAATAACAATCCACCTTTCAACTGGACCCAATTTTACGGAAACTGGAATTCAGGAGCTTCTACCACAGCACTTCTTGAGATCGTTGACCTTGAGACTGCAGCAGGCGGAAATGATTTTGGATTGGATGATATTTCATTTGGTTCTGTTTCAGCAGCAACGGCCGTCGTTACCCTTTCAGCTAATGGGGGCGGACCGGTTTGTGCCGGAAGTAACCTGCAACTCAATGCCAATTTAACCGGTGGCATGGCTCCATTTGTATTTTCCTGGACTGGTCCGAACGGATTTATATCAAACATCCAGAACCCAATCATTACTGGTGTAACTGCTGCTAACTCTGGAGTATACACTCTTAGTCTTTCTGATGGATATGGATGCCCACCTCAAATTATCACAATCAATGTCAATGTAATATCACCAGCTGTTGCCCCGACATCAGTGCAGGTTGATCGAAACAACTTTTGTTCAGATGACCCGGGAAATATTACATTAACTGCCACAGGAGGATCAGGAACAACGCTTCAATGGTATACCGGAAGTTGCGGAGGCACTTTAATTGGAACAGGTTCACCACTTGTTATTGCATCTCCTGCAGTAACCACAACATATTATGCCAGGTGGCAGAACACCTGCGGAGCATCCGGTTGTGCCAATGTAACTGTTAATGTTAACAGCCTTCCTACTGCACCAACCTCTATCACTACTCCTTTGAATCCTGTTTGTGAAGGGAGCAATGTCACCCTTACAGCCAATGGCGGCAATGGAGGAACAGGCAGCAGCCCGGTACTGAACTGGTATGCAGGATCATGCGGGGGAACACCCATTGGAAGCGGGACGTCAATAACTATCACAGCAACAACCACAACCACCTATTATGCCCGTTGGGAAAGCAGTTGCGGAATCACAAGCTGTGCCAGCCTATTGGTTACTGTAAATCCACTGCCTGTAGCACCAACTTCTGCAACTGTTGATCGTCAAAACTTTTGCGAAGATGATGCTGGCAATATCACCCTGACTGCCAATGGCGGATCAGGAAATACATGTAAGTGGTATATCGGCAGCTGTGGTGGAACACTTGTTGGAACCGGTACTTCATTAGTAATACCTTCACCGATTGTCACAACCACCTATTTTGCACGTTGGGAGAATGGATGTGGAAATTCAAGTTGTGCAAGTATTACAGACACTGTATTAACCTTACCCATAGCACCCACCTCAATTACTGCATCAGCAAACCCGATCTGTGCAGCAGCAAGCCTTATACTCACTGCGGTTGGAGGCAACGGAGGAACCGGCCTTAATCCAACTGTAAGGTGGTACACTGGTAGTTGCGGAACCACCCTGGTTGGAACCGGAACTTCGATTACAATTTCAGCTCCTGCTTCAAACACTACCTACTATGCAAGGTGGGAAAGCGGTTGCGGAAGTTCAAGCTGTGCTTCAATACTGATCAACATAAATCCTTTACCAGTTGCACCAACCTGGAGTTCAGCCCCGCTTAATGTATGTGCCCCTCAGAATGGTGTAGTATACACTATCAACCCGGTTGGAGGCGCAACCAGCTATATATGGTCCTATTCAAATACCAATGCAGTAATCAATCCTCCAACAACTTCAACAACAGCAACACTGGATTTCTCAAGTGTAGCAGCTGTTACATTAGGCACTTTAACTGTCCAGGCAGTAAATGGTTGTGGCACCGGGGCATCTCTAACAAGGAGCATTCGTGCCTGGCCACAGGCTATTGTTTCTGCTGGTCCTGCTCAAATCATTTGTGGGGGTCAAACTGTATTGTTAGCAGGAACAATGGGTGGAAGTGCAACATCCATCACATGGTCGGGGGGAACAGGCAGCTTTGCACCTAATGCCAATACACTGAATGCTGTTTACACTCCAAGTGCTGCAGAAATTTCAGCAGGATTTGTTACACTCACCATCACAACCAATGTTCCTTCGGGAACCTGCCCTGCAGCATCGGACAACATAACGATTACTATATTACCAGCACCTTCACCTGTTATAGCAGGGCCAAATTCTGTGTGTGCCGGTTCAACTGGTAATATCTATTCTACAACAGCTGGTAAATCAAATTATGCCTGGTCAATATCTGCTGGTGGTTCCATTACTTCAGGCGGAACTTCAACTGATAATACAGCCACTGTTACCTGGTCATCTGCCGGGCCTCGCACGATTTCTGTTAATTATACAGATCCTAACGGATGTTCTGCCGTTACTCCAACAGTATACAATGTAACTGTCAATGCACTTCCTACGGCCACAATCTCTTATGCCGGTTCTCCTTTCTGCGCTACAGGGACTGTTGCTGTTACCCGAACTGGTACTCCAGGCGGGACTTATTCAGCTCCTGCAGGATTATCTATTAATGCTGGTACGGGGCAAATAAACCTTGCAGCAAGTGCAGCAGGAACTTATACTGTCACTTACAATTTCACATCAGGAGGTTGTTCCAATATTGCCACAGCTTCAGTTACTATTAACGCTTTGCCAGTAGCGACGATTTCTTATACCGGATCACCCTTCTGTGCCACAGGAACTATAAATGTAAATCAAACCGGTACAGCAGGCGGAACTTATACTTCTCCTGCCGGATTATCGATCAACGCAGTAAGCGGGCAGATCAACTTAGCTACCAGCACACCGGGAACCTATATTGTTACTTACAGCTTTACATCCGGAGGTTGTTCTAATACAACAACAACTTCAGTTACGATTAATGCGCTTCCTTCGGCTTCCATTTCCTATACCGGATCACCCTTCTGTGCCACAGGAACTGTAAATGTTAATCTAACCGGCACTGCAGGCGGAAATTATTCTGCTCCTGCAGGATTATCCATAAATGCGGTAAGCGGGCAGATCAACTTAGCTACCAGCACCCCGGGAACCTATACTGTTACTTACAGCTTTACATCCGGGGGTTGTTCTAATACAACAACAACTTCAGTTACGATTAATGCGCTTCCTTCGGCTTCCATTTCCTATACCGGATCACCCTTCTGTGCCACAGGAACTGTAAATGTTAATCTAACCGGCACTGCAGGCGGAAATTATTCTGCTCCTGCAGGATTATCCATAAATGCGGTAAGCGGGCAGATCAACTTAGCTACCAGCACCCCGGGAACCTATACTGTTACTTACAGCTTTGCATCCGGAGGTTGTTCTAATACAACAACAACTTCAGTTACAATTAATGCACTTCCAAATTCATACAATGTAACCGGAGGCGGAAGCTATTGTGCAGGTGGTACCGGTTTACCTGTAGGACTTTCTGGTTCGCAGGTTGGAGTTAACTATCAACTTCAGATTGGAGGCATCAATACCGGATTAGCTGTGGCTGGTACCGGTGCAGCTATAAGTTTTGGCAACAAAACTGCAGCAGGAACTTACACTGTGATTGCTACGCTTACAGCAACCGGATGCACACGCCAGATGAATGGAAATGTCATAATAACCATTTTACCCTTGCCCGCAACCTCAGCGATTTTCCATTTATAAAAGATGAAAAAATCAATAAGCAATATAGAAAAAACATGAGGTAAACACTTGATAACCAAACTAATTTGAGTGAGAATAACAAAGTAACAACTGATACCAAAAAATAAAAATAATAAATCATGCACAACCAGATTCGACTTCTCAACTGGCTTAAACTGCTTGAACTTCCAGGTGATTGGAAGGGACGATGGCGAAATCTTGCGCATTTTGCATGGTTCCGAAGTCCATAGTCGATCAATAAAAACCTTATAAACTCAAGAAATATACAACTAAAAACATAACCAAAACCCTTACATCATGAAAACTAGAATACGAGTTCTAAGATGGCTACTGTTGCTGTTGCTCCTTACCGGGGCAACCGGAGTTTGGGCACAGTCAAGCACTGCGCCTACCCAAACTGTTTGTCCTGGCACTGAGCCTTACCTGGTAAATCCTGCAAGTGTATCCAATTCATTTCTATGGACAATCACACCTGGCGTTGCCGGAGTTAACTGGACAATATCAACGCCCAATACCTACAGCACGAATGTGATCTGGGAAAACCTTACCGGAGTGCCACAGGTATACACATTATCTTTGACTGAAGACAACGGATCCTGTCAAACAACAGTGAGTGTTGTCGTTACAGTTAATCCCAGACCTGCAATTCCAACAATTGGCCCTATTACTCAACCAACCTGTGCTGTTGCTACCGGAAGCGTCGTTCTTAATGGATTACCAGCCGGTAACTGGACCATCAATCCGGGTGCTATAGCAGGAACCGGCGTTAGCACAACTATTAACGGACTTGCTGCCGGAACCTATAATTTTACTGTTACCAATGCAAATGGTTGTATTTCACAACCTACTCCAAATGTTGTTATCAATGCTCAGCCTGCACCTCCGGCTGCTCCTGTTGCCAGCATCGTTCAGCCTACCTGTGCTGTGGCTACCGGTACCATCACCGTTACCTCACCGCTGGGCGCTACATATGAATACAGCCTCGACGGCGGTGCCTTCCAGGCTTCTGTAACATTCAACAATGTTGCTGCAGGTGTTCATACCATCACTGTCAGGAGCACAACTGATCTTACCTGTACCAATTCAAGCAGCGTAACCATCAATGCTCAGCCTGCACCTCCGGCTGCTCCTGTTGCCAGCATCGTTC
>JACAAZ010000016.1:114637-116199 GCA_013376995.1 Bacteroidota bacterium
CCATCACTGTCAGGAGCACAACTGATCTTACCTGTACCAATTCAAGCAGTGTAACGGTCAATGCTCAGCCACCATCACCGACAACTTCACCAATCTTCCATAACTAGTGAAATTGACTAAGATGGAATAGTTCCTTTTCATTGTTTGGCATCATCTTTTGTAGGAAGTACTACTTCGACAAAACGAATGGTGCTAAACAATGAAAACATGGAACAGAAAAACAAAAGAAAAATTCTAAAAACCCTTAACACAGAACCCATTTACCCAATTACCCAATAACCCAATACCCACACCCATGCTTCGTAGGTTCCGATATATACTTATCTTAAGCATTGCCTTGCTTGGCGGCCTTCGGGCTGCTGCGCAGCTGGCCATGCCTGATACAGTATGTATCGGAGCTACCAAGCACTACTGGGTTAATGGAAACCCAGGATCCACCTATGTTTGGGAGATAAATGGGACTCCATTGGCCAGTACTGCATTTGAAATATTCCAGGCCTGGCCGTTTGCCGGAGATTATATTCTGACGGTCCAGGAAACCTCTGTTGATGGGTGTATCGGCCCTTTAATGTCGGGGCATGTTATTGTGACACCAGCGATATCTTCAAGTACGATTGTTGCAACTTGTAACTCTTATACCTGGAATGGGAATACCTATTTAACATCAGGAACTTACAATGTACTCTTCCCGAATGGATCTGTAAATGGCTGTGATTCAACGGCTATTCTTAATTTAACCATCAATTTTCCGGTAAATTCCTTAACCTCACATATAGCTTGCGACAGCTATTTGTGGAATGGGTCATCGTATACAAGTTCCGGTTCCTATTCAGTAATATTTCCTAATGGATCTTCACAAGGATGTGATTCAACTGCTAATCTTAACCTGACTGTTTACAATTCAGTAACTTCAACAAGCAATATAACTGCATGTAACAGTTATACCTGGAATGGGACAACGTATACCATTTCGGGAAATTATACATCATTTTATGCTGGGGGATCAGCTAATGGCTGCGATTCAACGGCCATTCTGAACTTAATTATCAACAATTCTGTATCTACGATCAACAATATTTCCGCCTGCAACAGTTATACCTGGCCATTGAACGGGACCAACTATAATGTAAGTGGGTCTTACGACTATATTTCTGCTAATGCCAATGGATGCAACGACACCACAACCCTGGTCCTGACCATTAACAATGGTGTTCATACCAACGTTAACCAGACTGCTTGTGGCAGTTACACATGGCCCCTCAACGGGACGACCTACACTGTAAGCGGATTATACGATTTCGTTTCTGTAAATGCAAACGGATGCAACGATACTACCACCCTGGTGCTGACCATTAACAATGGTGTTCATACAAACATTAACCAGACTGCTTGTGGCAGTTACACATGGCCACTCAACGGGACGACCTACACTGTAAGCGGATCATACGATTACATTTCTGTCAATGCTAACGGATGCAACGATACCACCACCCTGGTGCTGACCATTAACAACGGCATCACTTCGTCAAGCTCAGTGTCCGCATGCGGATCTTACACATGGC
>JACAAZ010000017.1:0-57275 GCA_013376995.1 Bacteroidota bacterium
TATCTGGAGGGTACAGGCCGTTTACAGGGACGGAACTGTTTGGGAGAACCAGGATTTAGGGAACCGTACTTCTATGAATAATAAAATACGGGGAACGCTGGAATTGATCCGTTAACAGAATCCTTATCAATCCATTTCTAAATTGCTTTTTAATTCAATTCTGCCAGGTGCACCTTCAAAGTTCATGCTTCAGCCAGCTATATCAACAGTACTATTCATAAACAATCATTTATATCTTGTTTTTGCACCCTATTTAGTCCACGTATAGAAAAAAACAGTGTAAACGAAACGAAATGAAAAAATCAATTTTTGCTTATGGAATTGCTTTATTATCGGTAGTAACAGCGTGTCAAAAATCAGATGATACAAAGCCAGACAAAATTTGGTTTGAACAAGTCAATAAGACAATAACCGCGTCTTATCCAGATTCCATTTCCGGTGCGTGTAAAGATTTAGTATTTAATATCAATGGCAATCTGACTAATGGCTATCAGGCATTCATCTCTCAAAACTCAGTCCCACTAATTTGCGATGGCGGAAATCAATTCCTGGTTGATGAAAACACAAATCAGATCAAAGCCTTAGCAGAGAATACTGAGGTTTCTGAAAATGGAGCCTGGACTAACGATACCAAATTATATCTTGATCAATTTACCGGACAGGGAGAAAAGTATATTGGATACCGACATTTATCCTTTCCGAGTGGAAAAAGCATTTATTACTATGGATGGATAAAGATCGAATTATCAGCCAACAAAGAAACCCTGACCATCCTAAACAGGGCAACCAACCAAACTGAATTTAAGAATCTAAATACGGGACAGATCAAATAAAGAAACACAAGGGTACTGCCTTAGCCACCAAGGCATTGTCCTGGTGTCCGATGTCAAACACCGGCACCTTTACCCGGAACGGAAGGAATTCTCTACTTAATGATTTTTATTAAATTAAATGTCAGCTCAACAGAAATGAAGCTATGCTATTCACTGCTGAGCAGAAAATCTCATTCCTTCTGCAATCCTGTCAGAAATAGTATCTTTGCTCTAACAGTTTAGATATTATGCCTGAGTTAGTTCTTCCTGATTTATTGCTTAAAGCTGCTCTAGAGTATCCCGATCTTGGGATCAACTATATGCGGGACGATGGTTCGTTGTCCAAACAATCTTATTGGAAACTCAAAAAAGAAGCCGAATCCCTGTCATCCGGTTTTGTTGAGATGGGAATAAAGCCGGGTGATACGGCAATAATTATTACAGATAATAACCAGGAAACCATTAATTGTCTTTGGGGTTGTTTTTTTGCAGGAATTGTTCCCACCATTCTTCAGTCTCCTGTTTCTACCAGTGATCATAGCCAGGCGGCAGTGAAGCTCCTGAATGTATTTCAACAACTTGGTAAGCCCCTTGTTATTTGCAGCAAACCGATTGGAAATGATGATGAAGAATTTGGCAAGAAAATGGTTTTGTATTCTTCATTGAGAAGAGGAAAAGCTATTCCTGGTTTCAGGCCTCTGCCGGATGACCTGGCTTTCATTCAATTTTCGTCAGGAAGTACAGGTGATCCTAAAGGAATCATGCTTTCACACCGTAACCTGGCGGTGAACATGAACTCAATTGCACTTGGCCTTCACCTTACTCACGACGATCATACTGGGAACTGGATGCCATTGTATCATGATATGGGCCTGATTGGTTATCATCTCACCCCTATCTACTTCACTCATGAGCAGTATCACATTGAAACTGTAGATTTTATAAAGAACCCATCTCTCTGGCTTGACCTTATCAGCGAGCAATCTATCAATGTGACAGGATGCCCGAATTTTGGGCAGGCATTGGTTTTAAGACATTTGAAGCGAAAAGTGGATTTCCCTGCCTGGAACTTCTCGCGGATGAAAGCAATGCTAAATGGTGCAGAACCCATTTCAGTCAGGATTATGGATGAGTTTGTTTCACAGTTGCAGCGGTTCCAGTTCCCAGTTGAAGCAATGATGCCTGTGTATGGTATGGCTGAAGCGACCCTGGCTATTTCATTCACGCCTCTTATGCAACCATCAGTTATCACCCAATTTGATATTGAAGAATTGGATAGAAACAGAAAGGCCATCCAGGTGAATCCCTCATCAACCGGTAAGACAGGACGACAGATCTCAGGCGTAGGAGTGGCACTCGACAGGGTCAATATTCGTTTAGTTGATGAACATGAGCAAGAAGTACCTGAAGGCATTTCGGGCCATATTCAAATCAGCGGACCATCAGTTACACATGGCTATTACCAGAACAGTTCAGCCACGGAAGCATTATTTTGTGGTGACTGGCTTCGAACAGGCGATATTGGATTTTTCTTCAAAGGAAATCTCTATATAAGCGGCAGGCACAAGGATATCATCTTCATGAACGGCAAAAATTACTTTGCGCATGACCTCGAAAGCCTTGCATGTACGCTGGAAGATCTAAGTTATGGAAAGGTAATCTTTGGCGGCATAACGGATCCAAAAAGCAGCAAAGAGAAAGTTTTAGCTTTTGTAGCGGGTATCTCTGAGCCGAAAGCACCTGAACTTTTACACCGTTTACGATTGCTATTTCGCAAAAACCTTGGGATTCAACTTGATGAACTTATCCTTCTCCGATCAAATGAGATTCCGAAAACATCCAGCGGCAAAATACAGCGTTACAAGATTATCCAACGATACCTGGCCGGCGAATTTAAGGAAAAGAGGGTGAAGTGAGGGGAAAGGCTGAGCGCATAGGGCAGAGGGCAGAGGGCGTGGCGCTGAGGGTGAAGTGAAGAGCGGGCATTCAGTTGTCATTCAATAGTCATTCGATGGTCATTCAATAGTTACTCTAAAGTCATTCTATTGCTTATGCCTGTAATGCTGTTTTAGGCATGGATGGATATGATCCCATTTCGGATGAATTCAGTTCCTGTCACAGCAATTTCCATTCAGACTATCTTTGCATTCCAATATCTGAAACTCAATCCCCTTGACTGAATTACCAATCAGTAGCTGGCTGCCTATTACACGTGAAGAAGCATTGAAACGTGGATGGGAAGAAGTGGATGTAGTCCTCATCAGCGGGGATGCCTATGTTGATCATCCGGCATTTGCCAATGCTGTTATAGCCAGGGTGATTGAAGCAGAAGGATTCAGGGTAGCGATTGTTCCGCAGCCAAACTGGAAAGATGACCTCCGCGATTTCAGGAAATTCGGGAAACCCAGGCTTTGCTTCGCTATTTCCGCGGGCAATATGGATTCGATGGTGAATCATTATACTGCCAACAAAAGACTTCGAAGCGATGATGCTTATACTCCCGGTGGCGTTGCCGGGTTCAGGCCTGATTATGCAACGGTCGTTTATTCAAATATCCTTAAAAAGATCTATCCTGAAGTGCCAGTTATCATAGGCGGGATAGAAGTCTCCATGCGAAGGCTTGTACATTATGATTACTGGAGTGATTCCCTTAAACCTTCCATTCTTATTGACAGCCAGGCAGATTTGTTGATTTATGGTATGGGAGAAACCGGAATCAGGCTGGTACTTCAAAAATTAGCAGCCGGAGATAATATCCATAGCATTCACAATATCCCTCAAACGGCCTATTCTATTGACAAAGCTCTAACAACTGGCATAATAAAAGATTCCAATGCCATCCGTTTACCATCGTTTGAAGATTGTCTAATCGATAAATCCTCTTTTGCCAGGTCATTCAAACCGATCGAACAGGAATCCAATAAATCATCTGCCAGGATATTGGTTCAATCGGTTGGGATTAAGGATGTAATTGTAAATCCTCCTTTCCCATTGATGGAAACACGTGAACTTGATTCTGTATATAACCTACCATTTACCCGTCTTCCGCACCCAAAGTATAAGAAACGGGGCGCTGTTCCAGCCTATGAAATGATCCGGCATTCAATAACAATGCACAGGGGCTGTTTTGGAGGATGCGCGTTTTGCACGCTTTCGGTACACCAGGGAAAATTCATTGCAAGCAGGTCTGAAGCATCCATCCTGAAAGAACTTGAGAGCATAACCCAAATGCCTGATTTCAAGGGCCATATTTCCGACCTTGGCGGGCCTTCTGCAAATATGTACAGGATGCAGGGAATAGACCTGAATATCTGTTCAAAATGCAGCCGGGCCTCTTGTTTGTTCCCATCAGTTTGCAAAAATCTAGGTTTCGATCATAAACCTCTTACTGCTCTTTATCAAAAAGCAATCAAGGTAAAAGGTATCAAGAAAGTCACCATAGGCAGCGGGATTCGCTACGACATGTTAACAGGAAGGTCGGCAGAAGAGGTCAAACGATTCGGCCTGGAGGAATATTCCCGTCAATTAATAGGGTTCCATGTTTCCGGGCGCCTGAAGGTAGCTCCGGAACACACTTCCGATAGTGTATTGAAACTGATGAGGAAACCTTCTTTCAAACTATTTCATCAATTCAGGAATCAATTTGACAGCATCAACAGATCCTTGGGATTGAACCAGCAAATCATACCCTATTTCATTTCCAGTCACCCGGGCAGCAAGCTCAATGATATGGCTAACCTGGCTGTGGAGACCAAGGAATTGGGATTCCAGTTAGAACAGGTTCAGGATTTCACGCCGACTCCCATGACCCTTGCCAGCGTGATGTACTATTCAGGCATAAACCCAATGACCGAAGAGCCGGTATATTCAGCCAAAACAAAGGAAGATAAGCTGGGACAGCGACAATTCTTCTTCTGGTATAAGCATGAGAATCGTTCTGCAATAACAAGTACCCTAAAGCGCATAGGGGAAGAAAGGCTGGTTCCTAAACTGTTTGGAAACCCGGTTCACCGGGCTAAAAGGTGATCACTTTTCAGGGATTATTAAAACCGGACAGCTGCTGGCTTTAATTACCCCGGAGCTAGTACTGCCAATAAAAGCACGATAAAGGAAACCATGATTATGGGCTCCCATAATGATCATTTCTGCTCCAAATTCATTGGCTTTTTCCACAATCGTATCGATCACTGGCCCCTGGTCAAATTCATAGGATGAATTAATTCCCTGATCCGTAAAAAAGCGAACCATGGCATCCAGGTCACTCTTAATCCTTTCAATTTCTTCGGTCATATGCTCAGAAATGACCGGAGGCCCAATTTCGTTCCCGATAAATGACGGGACGGGAGCTTCAACATGAAGGATAAGGATTTCACTTTCAAAGGCCCTGGCCTGGATACTGGCCTGGTTGAGCACCAGGGTTGCCAGGTCTGAAAAATCAACAGCAACAAGGATTTTCTTCATTGGATTGCTTTTGATATACTATAAGAAGAATCAGAAGTACAAATATACTTATTAAAACAGGAGAAGGAAAGCAATTGATGTTAGAACTTGAACATCAGGCCTGAACGAAATCCAAGGGAGAATGAATCGGTAGAGGAACCGTTTTGCTCAAGGACTGGTTTAAGATAGAAACGTGAGGTGGGGGCAAAAGAGATAGTCAGTTTGTTGAAGATAGCATAATTAAAATCAATGCCTGCCATTATGTTAATATTCACCTTATTATAATCCGGAATAGTAAGATCAATATTATTGACAACTGAGTTATTGTGGTTCTTTATTGCATTTATTGTTTCATCCTTCAGGCTAGCGTTATCAAGTTTCAGGGCAAACCCGGCACCGGTATTGATCCAGGTGGTCATTTTCCCCAGGCTGAAGAGTTTCTTCCCGACTCCCAGGTCATAAGTAAAGTACTGATGCTTTTCAGTTCCTTCAAGTTTGGAAGTACCCGGAGCATACATAATTATTGTGGAATCGCTAGATGGGTTTCCCGGCTTGGGAACTGTAATAGGGATCGACTGTGTGTATCCAACATCATAGGTGCGATGCTCTGAATTGTAGGCCATACCAATAGTAGACTGAATCCTGGTTTTATCGTTACCCAGGCTTGCCATCAACCCTACATTATGGAACATGGAAGAACCAGAACCATTATCGAGGGTAACAGGCAGGTAATTGGCGGCAACCTGGAAATTACTGCTCCTGGATTTATTGGGCTGGTATGGATCAGGAGTATAATACTTCGGTTCCTTTCCCTTAACCGTATTATCAATGTTTGCAAAAAGGGGAGCCTGGTATTCGGGCATCAGAACCAGGTTCTTCCAGGGAATTTCAAGAATTTGCCTTGGGATGAGCAGTTTGATATCAAGTAAACGGATATTCACAATTGCAACTTCAGCGAGAGAATTATCCTGCTCTTCAATTCCAGCTACTTGTGATTTATTATCAATTCTATTAACCGAGGGCTTAACAGCAGAAAAGCTACCCTTATTCAGAACCTTTTTACCGGCTGGTTGCCCGGGGTTCATCTGTAGTGCAGATACATTATTCTGAAGCTGTTTGCCAGTATTGGGATAGTGTCTTAGTTCTGATGTTTGCCTTGATCCGAAATCCTTGTTATTTGAATTGAAAAAGCCCGGCAGCCTGAAGATGGAAAAAAGCAGCAGGATAGCAGCAGCTAAACTCATAACAGAGTAACTTCCTATTCTTACAACGCGTGCAAACCGCATCCTGTAAAGAATCTTGCTCCAGGTATTAGTTTCCGGATTATGTATTGGTAAATCCTGCAACCTGCTTTCGTAGTTTTGGGTTGCTTCCAGGTTATCAAGGCTACCGGAAATACCACTCCAAAGACTGTCGTCCGGCGAATGCACCGGGAGACGATCGGAGAGCCTGTGGCCTGGTATGTTCCTGTAATCTTCCATAATTCTAGTCAAGCAATGAAGCAAGTCTTCGTTTCAACATATTCTTTGCGTGGTGCAATTGCGATTTTGAAGTCCCGGTACTTATCCCCAGCATATTTGCTGTTTCTTCGTGTGTGTAACCCTCGACTTCAGTAAGCAGGAAAACTGTTCTGTATCCGTCAGGCAAGGAGAGTATTACTTTTTCAAGGTGTTCTTTGC
Organism: Bacteroidota bacterium; assembly: GCA_013376995.1. Lineage (GTDB taxonomy): Bacteria > Bacteroidota > Bacteroidia > Bacteroidales > UBA4417 > UBA4417. The sequence goes on from JACAAZ010000017.1 coordinate 6,932, forward strand.
TTAATGTGTCGGGTATCAGTATTGAGCCTTCAGTTTTAACTTCATCGAGGTTAGTAAATTCCATCCTTCGGTTCTTATAAATCTGCCTCAATGAAGTCCGGATAACAATGGTCTTTATCCAGGAGCCCAGCGATGATTCGAACCTGTACTGCTTGATATCACGGAACACCTGTATAAATGCATCCTGCAGAACATCATGCGCGTCATCGCGGTTATTCATGATCCTGTAGGCAGTCGAGAACATTGCATCACAGTACTTGTAGTAGAGGTCGCGCTGGGCAATACGATCATTCCGGATACATCGTTCAACGAGGTCCCGTTCCAATTCCGGTTTGTTCCCGGTGATTAGCCTTACAACTTCTCTCAAGGGTAGAAATCCTTAACTTGTTCTTTATTACAAAGATAACGTTAAGAGTCGATTTAGCGTATAATTGTTCCAGATTGCCTGTATTGGTTTTCACTTTTGTTGGTAATATGGGTTTGCTATCTTCAAAAAGGTTGTATTGATGATCAAGATTTGTTAATTCTCAAACTTTGAAACCGAATTCAACAAATACCCTTTTAGAAAGCTATTCCTGCCTTATTCAGTCAAAGTCGGATCCTTCACTGTACCAATGAACAAAATAGTCCCGCTGGTTCTTTCATGAATGAAGAAGACAAAAGGTTTATCAACTATAAAGTCTTTTGTAACCGGCACAGAGGTAACACCCACACCTATAGATGTAACTGCAGCAGCTTCTGTACCTTCCTCATTTGTTTCAATAAATGTCTTATGCTTAACTTCCGAGATATAGAGACTTCCCTCCTTGTTAATCCTAGTAAAATCCGCAAGATCCGGGTTGAAAGCACTTTGCATACCCATATCGGCCATTATCTGTTTCATTCCCTTTTCATCAAAGGAGAACGTGAATCTAGGCAATAGAAGGTGGACATCTGTTGACAGGAATCTTTGATACCAATTGCTCCATTTCTCCGAGGATAACTGATTAACAATATCGGAAACTGATTTTCCTTCTCCTGGAAGCATCACCACCATATTAAAATTCCCCTGTGAATAAGGTAGTTCGATAGCTTCAAAGCCATCACCTTCGAAATATGCTATAGTCGAATGCCTGGCCATCATCGGGCAATTTTTGGTGGATCCGTCTTCGAGCTTAAAAGGTTTATCCAGGGTATTCTTTTTATCAAACTGATCCCGCCACTGACCTTTGAAGTAAATGGCATTGATAAGGTACATCACCATATCCGAAGGAATCTGGTTGATTATCTTAGGGATCAATTGGTTGGTATGGGCAGAAACCCAACTGTTAATAGTAGAAACTGCTTCTGTGCTGTTAAAGTCCAGAGGTGTTACCTCTGAGTTAAAATACTCCGTATTCGTATTAACAAAGTCTTTCTCCACATTAAATGTATTCCTGTACCAGATGGAATTAGCAATTTCCATCTTTACCCCTGGATCAAGAGACGAGAATGTCTCCATAATGTATTTATAGGATTCATTGATTTCAGAATTGCTCATGGAATCCATTCCCAATGCATGGTTTATCTCCTGAAGGGTCAAACCGGAAGCGCCATTTCTAACCATCCCGAAAGCCATACTGACACTAAGTGGGGAAACCATAAGGTTACTTTGTCCGGTTGACAGTGCATACGATTTACGGAAAAAGTCAAAACCGAAGGTATTACTTTGATCAATAATCAACTTTTGCTTTTCAGTTAGCTGAACCGGCTTAAGTTCACCCGTTTTATTTGATTCTTTCTTACAGGAAGCAAGCAATAGGGCGGAAAGGATCAAACTCAGGATCAAGAAATTTCTCATCTCTGCTTGTATTTGTGATCAGGTTTTAAAGGGTAAAAAAAAGGAAGGATAGTTGCATCAAGGTGTGACACAAACAATTCTTCCCGGGACCAGTGAAGTAACCGCAGCCTAGAAAAGGCTGTACGTAAAGCTGGCAGACAGAGAAGCTCCAAAATCGCTGTCTCTTGTTTTCATATTTATATAATTAGGGTCAGGAGGCGTACCACTTTCATTTTTGTTTACTGGCCAACCAATTCTTGCATTCACTAAAAACCTGAGCCTTTCGGAAATGTAGTAATTGGTATTGAAGAAGAGTTGTATGTTGCTTGAAAAGTGTTTGATCCCATCCCAGGTAGGTTGATTAGCGGATTCCTGTTTACTCTTGTTACTGTAAATGGATGAATTAATCCCGACAGTCATGTTTGTCCGGGTAGTTGGATAAAAGCCCAGGGAATAGCCGAAGTCATAACTCCAATAGGTTAAGGTGACCTGCCTTTCCATGAATTCATCGCCTTCAACAGGCAGTAGTTGTTTTTGCCTGCTCTCACCCATAGAATAATACCATTCTAAGGATGTAACCAGGGTATGTTGCCATTTCAGGCTTGAAGGTTTTTCCCAAATAAACCCTATAATAACAGGGGTTTCCAGTGACAGGTATTTCTTTCTTGTCTTAAGGTCATCCGACAGAGGAATAATATTGGTTGTTTTTTCAATCGAGATATTATTCTGCAAAAAGGGCTCAGTACCTGCATATAAACGATATCCTGAACTTCTGACAGGATTAAAAGCATAATTCCAGTTATCGTTGATGGTTGTAAAATAGGCAGCATCCGCTTTCCCAACCCAACCATTTTTTTGAAGCAAGGAATCGATAGCAGTGATTTCCCTAATCTTTTGTATGCGGGTATCAAAAAAACGGGTAGTTCTTAATTGAGTGATCAATCTTGCCAGTTCAAATACATCATCCTGGCTGATGGAGCTTTTTACCCGGTTCACACGGGCCAGGTCATTCAATATAAAGGCTGCAGTCTGGACATCCTGTACCATCTCAATACGCCCGATTCCTGCATAAATTCCAACACCTTCTGCATCCCCAAAATAGTTCTTATGGAATTTGCTTTGTACCTGGACAAGACCTGTTGAATCGGTGTCCTTTGATCCTGACACATCCATTGATGCCCTAATGTTTAAGCGCGGATTCAATTCAAAGAAATACTTCGGTTTGAAGTAAAAACGATTCGTGCTTCCAAGGCTAAGGTTGAGAAAGTTTTGGCTTTCATTAACCTTGCTGTTGTAATTACTAGTACTACTGCCGTTATTGTTCCCGGAGAACTGATCGGATAAGGTTATAGAAATTAATTGCGAGCCCTGGTACCTGGAACTATTGGAGGTACGATAATACTCCGGGGATATGGTTGAAGATAAAGAGCTGTACTTTGATGTTCTGGTTGTATTCAGACTTCCCCATTCCGTTTTTGACTGGTTGTTATTAAAACCGGAATTAAAGTTAAGCCCAACATCTAAGCGCTGATAGTGATAGTCCGGATTTACATAATCCGATAATTTGAGACCCTGGACCTGGCCATGGATATTCATGTTTGGACAGATCAAAAGGCAGGATGACAGAATAATTGTCAGGAATGACCGAAAATGATTTTTCATAATAGATAAAATTTAGAAATTTGACGAAATAGAGTACAAAGAATAAATACTAATCAAAGCAATTTAAGTTGATATTTGTTTAGTTCAACACCAATGGGGTAATTTCTCAAAGAAAGTTGCACATAATAAGAGGATTAACGATTCTTAACGATCAATTACATGAAGAAAATCAAAACTCTCAGGATTGTCATTATTGGCGCGATAATAATAATGACGCTGGTTTCCCAATTGAATTATGCATTTTCAACCGGTAAACCAAAAGCCGGGAAAAAGCAAAACAAAGTAGAAAAAACAGCGGTTGAAAAAACTGCTAAAAATGATGCAAATAAGGCTGCACCTGATAAAGACACAAAGAAAAAAGACAGTAAATCGGATACCTTAAAATCTGCATCTTTTAGCGGCCTGAAATGGAGAAGCATAGGCCCGGCATTTGCTTCAGGCAGGATCGCGGATTTTGCTGTTAATCCAAAAAACCACAGCGAATGGTTTGTAGCTGCAGCTTCAGGCCATGTATGGAAAACATTGAATAATGGCACTACATTCGACCCCGTCTTTGATAATTATGGAGTGTATTCAACAAGCACGGTGATATATGATCCTAACAACACCAATGTTGTTTGGGTAGGGACCGGTGAAAATAATCACCAGAGAGCACTTGGCTACGGAAATGGAGTGTATAAGAGTACCGATGGAGGCGCAAGCTTCACAAACATGGGATTGAAGGAATCCAGGCAGATTGGCAAGATAGTGATTGATCCCAGGAACTCCGATGTGGTTTTTGTAGCAGCTGAAGGATCTGTCTGGGGACCCGGTGGCGACAGGGGATTATATAAAACTACCGACGGAGGTAAAAGCTGGAAAAAAGTTCTGAATATTAGTGAGAATACCGGAGTAAACAACATCCTCATCGACCCGCGTAACCCTGACCTGATGTATGCCTCTTCTGAACAGCGCCGCAGGCATGTATTTACAAAAATAGGTGGCGGGCCGGAAACCGCACTTTACAAATCCACTAATGCCGGTGAATCATGGGACAAAATGACCAATGGGCTTCCTTCGGCTGATATGGGAGGAATTGGAATGGCCATTTCACCTGTTAATCCGGATATCATTTACGCGATCATCGAGGCTTCTGCCGATGCAGGTGGTTTTTACAGAAGTAATGACAGGGGCTCCTCATGGCAAAAAATGAGCGGGCATTTTGCACAGGGCCAGTATTACAATGAGATTTACTGTGATCCGAAAAATGCTGATAAAGTTTATTCCATGGAGACCGTTTCGCAGGTCACGGAAGATGGCGGAAAATCATGGCAACAATTGGGGAATAATAAGCGTCATGTTGATGATCATGCATTCTGGATAGACAATAATGACACCAGGCATTTCCTGATTGGATGCGACGGTGGAGTTTATGAATCCTTTGACGGAGGAGCAAACTTCCTTTTCAAATCCAATTTGCCTATTACCCAATTCTATAGGGTGCAGGTAGACAATTCGCTTCCTTTCTACTATGTATATGGCGGAACACAGGATAATAACAGCATGGGCGGGCCTTCAAGGAATATTTCCAGGGGCGGAGTTGTAAGCGATGAATGGTTTACAACCAATGGTGGTGATGGATTCTGGTCACAAATTGACCCGGAAGATCCAAATATAGCTTATGCTGAATCCCAGTATGGAGGCATGGTAAGATATGACCGCAAGAGCCAGGAGGCTGTTGATATCCGCCCGGAGCCAAGGAAAGGGGAAGACAGCTACAAATGGAACTGGAATACCCCACTAATTCTGAGCTCACATTCACATACAAGGCTTTATTGCTCTGCAAACAAGGTATTCAGGAGTGATGACCGCGGCAACACATGGAAGGTAATTTCGGATGACCTGACAGCCCAAATCGACCGCAACACATGGCCGGTGATGGGAAAATACTGGCCCAGTGATGCAGTTGCCAAAGACATTTCTACCTCACAATATGGGACCATAATATCCCTGGAAGAATCTCCCCTGAATGAAAACCTCCTCTATGCCGGAACTGATGACGGTCTTATCAGGGTTACCAACGACGGGGGAACAAACTGGGCAAAATATGCAACTTTTCCAGGTATACCTGAAAACACCTATGTAAGTGACATACTCGCTTCAAAATTTGATGAAAACGTTGTGTTTGCATCTTTCGATAATATCCTCAGGGATGATTTCAAGCCTTACCTGTTAAAGAGCACTGACAAAGGAAAAAGCTGGGTATCCATTTCCGGTAACTTACCATTGAATGGGACTGTGCATAGCTTACAGCAGGATTTTGTTAATCCCGATCTATTATTTGCCGGAACCGAATTCGGTTTCTACTTCACTATTGACGGCGGAAAAACCTGGGTACAGCTTAAATCCGGAATGCCCCCTATCCCGGTAAGGGATATTGCAATTCAGAAGAGGGAAAACGATATTGTAGTTGCTACCTTCGGAAGAGGCTTTTATGTTCTTGATGATTATACTCCACTCAGGACTTTCAAGAAGGAAATCCTCGACAAGGAAGGTTACCTGTTCCCGGTTAAGGATGCTTTGATGTACATTCCGGGAGATGTAAAGGATTCGCAGGGATCCACCTATTTTGTAGCAAAGAATCCTGATTTTGGGGCTGTATTTACCTATAGCAGCAAAGCTGATTTCAAGTCGATGAAAGATCAACGGAAGGAGAAAGAAGCTGAACTTTTCAAGAAAGGTGAACCAATTCCTCAACCTTCGGATGCTGTTCTTGAGGCGGAAACCAAGGAGATTCCCCCTTACCTCACTTTTACAGTGACTGATGAATCGGGAAACATAGCCAGGATGATCCGTAAAGCACCATCAGCAGGTATAAATCGTGTAAACTGGGATTTACGTTACCAGAGCAACCGCTGGGTGGAGGCCGGAGAAAAAACAGACCCTCTTGGTGATGCAGGAAGCGATGTACTTGCTATGCCCGGGAAGTATAAAGTTACCCTTTCACTCACCAGTAAGGGTGAAACAAAGGATATTGCCGGCCCTGTAGAATTCAACTGTGTAGTACTCAATAACACTTCTCTTCCTGCTGCCGACAGGCAATCACTGGTTGCTTTCCACAAGAAAGTTTCTGAAATCAGCAGGGTGATGCAGGGAACAGAGCTATATGCTGAAGGCCTCTTCAAGAGATCGAAAGATATCATCCAGGCTCTTGACGAAACTCCCAAAACTACGGTTGCGTTAATGAAACAAGCAACTGATGTTTCCATGCAACTTGACAGCATCCTGAATAAGAAATTCAATCGCAGGTCAAACAGGCCGAGCGAGGAAGAAAATCCTCCTGCCCCGGTTACCTTGAATTCGCGCCTGGGTAAGATTGCATGGACAACCTGGGGAAGCACCACCGCTCCTACTCAATCGCAGTTGGATGCTTATTCCATACTGATGGACGAATTTCCGCCAGTATATAACCTGGTTAAGAAACTAGGGGAATCTGATATCCCTGCCCTGGAAAATGAACTAGAAAAGATCGGGGCCCCGGTTACCCCCGGGCGAATCCCTGAATGGAAATAATTAAAGAAAGAAGGCCGTCTCAATAGAAACGGCCTTCTTTTTTCATGAGGTGAATGTATTAATGAATCAAAAACTTACTCATTACTCGATCTGAAAGAGTGTTTACTGCAAGGAAATACATTCCAGGATCTTTTGTGCCTAAATCAACAATGATCTTATTTCCATTTTCGGGGAAGTAGTCGGATGAATAGATTACCTGCCCGCCCCTGTTCAATACCTGGATTGTCCCTTTATCTTTTATCAGCGAGGCAGGAAGTTCTACTACAAAATAACCAAGATTGGGATTGGGATAGATACTTGGCTCAACTCTCAATTCTGCTGACATTTGAGATTCAACTGCGGCCTCCTGACCTTGTATTTGAGGAGAATGACTTTCCTGCCCCTTTTGAACCTGAAACTGATCTCCTTCATATGTTAATGCTGATTCTTCATTATTCCGGAATGAAATACTTTCGTTAAAGGTGTTTGAAGGGAGAGAAGATAAACTGACCGGCAGATCAGAACTATTCAAGCCTATCACCAGCATACCAGCGATAATGGAGAGAAGATGAGAATTGTTCATAGGAGTAAGATTTAGAGATTATTAGACTAGAATCTTTAATAAAGTTACTTCCATAACAGAGCAAAAGCCATTATAAGTTGCCGGAAAGGGATCAACAAGGACTGAGCGGGTTAATTCGTTGATTGAATGGTCCGGCAACTTTCTGGTATCCATCTCTGGGTACTATATCTCTTGGCTTTGGCCATTGCTTTTGTATTTAAAGGATAATCTTAGTCAATAAGACGATTATAACCCCATCAAGCCTTGTTGCATGAAACAAGGATACGCAATGCGTATAACAAAAAAGACTTTTATCAGGTCTGTAATATAGCTAGACAATCACAGTACTTTTTCCTGATGCATGCAGTGGGACCTGGCAATGAGGCAGTCTATGAAAATAAGTTCTATAGAATAAAAAAAGCCTGGCGGAACCACCCGCCAGGCCTGCACCTAACTAAAACAACGTAATTATGAAAAAAACTAGAATTACTGAATAAAGAGTTTCTGTTTCAAAACTCTCGTTTCTTCATTGATCATCATGATATAAACTCCTGTTTCGAGAGAGAGATCAAGTGAATTAAGGCCTTTGTCGTTTACAGTAGCTTTGTAAACTTCCTTACCTGAAGCATCCATGATGAGGAGCAAGGCAGTTTCCTTGTCGCCATTGAGTTCAAGTGTGAAATGGCCATAGCTGGGATTCGGGTAAACCCTGACTTTAGAAACGTCAATTACATTTACTCCGGTTGTATTTATAACATGGGTCATTTTAACCAATGACCATGTTCCATCTCCACAGGCATTTACAGATTTTACACTGATGCTGGCATCACCCATGAATGCGCCATCCCAGGTAACGGTTGCAGATGTGCTTGTGCCGCTGATTGATCCTGCATTTGCAGGGCTCAGATCCCATACATAGGAAGTAGCCCCTGCAGCTCCCGTTGTAGCATAGCTACTGCTTGAGGTTGTCCTGATGTCTACCTGGTCAGGACCTGTTGGTGTTGCTGCAGCAGACGGTATAGAGGAAACAGTCAAAGCCTTACTTACGCTGGTGCCATTACCGCATGAATTTGAAGGAACAGCAGTAACACTGCCGCTATTGCTTCCAACGGCTACAGTGATTGAATTCGTTCCCTGTCCAGAGCTGATAGAGCTTCCTGAAGGAACTGTCCATGTATAGGTTACTCCTGAAACATTGGTTACAGCATAACTCTGGGTTGTACCAGTGCAGGGTGTTGCAGTACCGGCAATTGCTGAAGGCTGCGAAGGTGCCGAGCTAACAGTTACGGGCAGGCTGCTTGGAGTTCCATTACCAGCTGTATTGGACCCGTAAACACTTACATTGCCTGAAGATGCTGAAGCGCTGAAATTAACTGTAATACTTGTAGTACCCTGACCTGAACTGATAGTTGCTCCGGTAGGAACTGACCATGTATAGGAAGTAGCTCCATTGATGGACCCTACTGAATAATTAAAGCTATTTCCGCTGCATACAGATGAAGGCCCGGTGATAGGTCCTGCAGCTGCAGGAAGGGTTGCAGTCTGTTCATTCACAACCAAAGTGCTTAATCTTACCGGACCAGGGTGACTGCGTGCAAAGGAACCATAGAAGGTAACATCACCGGTTCCGGCAGCAGGTGCTGTCCAGTTGAAAGTCCATGTTTTCAAGGACGATGTTGCATTGGAATGAGTAATATATTTCGTTCCGCCAACCAATTTAGTACCTGAGCCAACAGCAAGAGTACCAAGTTGACTACCAGCAGCATTCTGAGGAGAAACTTCGAAACCATATTTACCTGAACCAGTGATCGAGTTAGTTGCGGTAATCTGGTATGTTTGTCCGGGGACATAACCAGAGGCTGGGATATTGGAAGTAATCCAACCAGCAACGGTAGTTGCAGTACCACCATGACACTGAGTACAATCGCTGCCATCACCAGGAGAACCTGTAACTGCAGCTGGGGCTCCATTTGGATAAAGAGCAATAAAGCTAGATAGGAACAGTACCGTAAGCGCTCCAATAATCAAGGGTAAGTGTTTGATTTTCATAATTTTCAAATTGATTTAGCGATTATTTCGGGTTTTTGATATCGACTTATGCAATACAAATTTACTCCCGCCTACCCTGTTAAAATCAGGATATTTCCCAAACAGGTAAAATGAATGTCTGAACAGGAATTTTTCAGGATGAACCGGAAGAGTGGAATATATATATGAAACAATCAAACATGACCAATCGTTTAAATTCAACTAAAAAACCCGGTAATCAGGGATTACCGGGTTCAGTTTGCATTTATATAAGAAATTATTTAATCACCAGTTTAGACTTGGTAACATTTGTGCCTGTTTCCAGCATGAGGAAGTAAACCCCTGAAGCAAGCTGTACCTGAACGGGAACAATACAATTGCCTGTGTATGTCTTGCTGTAGAGTTCTGCACCGGAGGTGTTCATTATTCTTACAGTAACATCTCCCTTTACAGCCTGTAGATCGATGCTAAAATTCCCATCGTTTGGACTGGGATAGATCAGGACATTATTTATGGAAGTTTGAATGATACCGGTGCTATTGCTGACCTGTACTTCCTTAATGCCAGACCATTCACCATCACCACAAGTATTAACGGCTTTTACCTTAATGCTTGCAAGGCCCAAATAAGAAGGGTTCCATGTTACTGTAGAAGTTACTCCTGTTCCAGCGATCGTGCCGGAATTTGCAGGTGTCAGATCCCAGGTGTACGAGGTTGCATCTGTTGCACCGGTGGTAGCATATTGGCTTGTAGTAACTGAAACAAGGTCAACGGATGACGGGCCGGAAATAGCAGCAGGTATTCCTGGTAAAAGGCTGATGGTAATTGCTTTGGTTTGAACAGGGCCTGAACCACATTCATTTGTTGGAGTAACAGTAATATCTCCTGCAATTGATCCTGTGGTAACAGAAATTGCATTCGTACCTTGTCCTGATGAAATGTTTGTACCGGATGGTACAGTCCAGTTAAAAGTTACGCCAATCAGGTTATTAACTGAGTAGCTCTGTGTGCTTCCCAGGCAGGGAGCCGAAGCTCCGGTAACTGCAGAAGGCTGCATGGGGGCGATATTTACAGCAACAGTAAGAGCCCGACCTTGACCGTTTCCGCAAGAATTAGAGGGTACAACTTCTATGGAACCACCTGAAGTACCCATGGTAACATTTATGGCATTTGAACCCTGGCCAGAATTGATAGTTGTTCCTGATGGAACACTCCATGCATAGGTGACACCTGATACGCCGGTAACATAATAACTTTGTGTGCTGCCTGAACATACTGAGGCTGCGCCGGTGATTGTTGAAGGCTGTGCCGGCACCGGGCTGACCGTAATAGCGGTATTGCTCCCTGTACCATTGCCACAACTGTTGGAAGGGACAACTTCAACATTTCCGCTAGTTCCGCCAATCAGAACATTAATAGTATTAGTTCCCTGGCCTGAAGTAATTGAGGATCCGGCAGGGACGGTCCAGGTATAGGATATCCCGGCTGTATTCGGAACTGAATAGCTTTGTGTAGTTCCCTGGCAAGGAGCAACATTACCTGAAATTGCACCGGCTGCTCCGGGTAATGAATTTACAGTGACCGCCAGATTGCTTGCAGCACCGTTCCCGTTGGCATTTGAACCGTAAACAGATACATTACCTGAAACTGCCGAAGAACCAAAATTCACAACGATGCTGGTTGTGCCGGATCCGGAAGTTATACTGGCACCAGCAGGTACGCTCCAAACATAGCTGGTGGCTCCTGTAATTGTGCCGACAGAATAGGTTCCGTTACTGCTTTTACAGACAGTTGACGGGCCACTGATTGGCCCTGCTGCTGCAGGTAAACTTCCGCCTGTTTGTTCACTGACCACAAGTGTGGTTAATTTTACGGAACTACCGGTACTCCTTGCAAAAGAGGCATAAAATGTAACGTTGCCTGTTCCAGCAGCCGGTGCTGTCCAGCTAAAGGTCCATGAAGTGACACTATTGGAAGCGCTGGATTGTGTAACCCATTTGCCGCTTCCAACAAGTTTGCTGTTTGTGCCGGGAGCTAGAGTTCCTACAAGTGCTCCCCCTGTAGTCTGAGGTGAACATTCAAACCCATATTTCCCTGAGCCACTAATGGAGTTTGTAGCTGTAATCTGGTAAGTAGTTCCCGGTACATAGCCGGAAGCAGGAACATTGGAAGTTAACCAGCCTGTGACATTCCCGGGATTGCCGTGGCATTGGGAACAGTCGTTTCCATCACCTGGTGAGCCAGTGTAGGTATAAGGTGAAGGAGCCCCACCCGGGTAGGGCATAAAGCTACAAAGTATTATAGCCAACAAGGAAAGAGAAAGGAGTAACCATTTAATTTTCATAATCCAGCTGCGTTAAATTTTTAATTATATTAGTATGCAGGTTTGCTCATATGAGCAAAAATAAATAAAATAGATTCCGAAAAAGTCTCTGCAGCGTTCAGGAATGCAATATCCCTGATCAATACGCAAACCTGGGAAATAATGAAATCTGAATTTATAGGAAGTGCAAGCCCTAAATGCCTTGACATCACTACATCACACGCTTATATCCCAGTATTTGAATACAACAATACCGGTTTAATTGAATTGATTTTAAATAAGAAGAATCTAGGATTTATAGAATTGATGAATAAGATCGCTTACTTCATCAATCTCATTTTCTGTAAGATCATAGAAAAAAGGAAGGCGGATCAATGTCCTGGCATAGCGGTCAGCATTGGAAAGTTCCCTGCCATCATGCCGGTTACTATAAAATGAACTTGAATGAAGCGGAAGATAGTGAAATACGGCTTGTATCCCATTTTTCCCCAGGTACCTTATCAATTGATCACGCTCATCCAGCCCGCTGGTAAGTATATAAAAAAGATGGCCATTCTGAGTTGCATAATCCGGGCAGGTTGGTAGCGATAACTTCGCTTGTTGTTCCAGTCCGGACAGTCTGGAAAGATACCTGGAATGAATCTCCTTACGTTTACGCTGAATTTCACCCAGCATTTCAATCTGGCCGTAGAGAAAGGCAGCAGTAAGGTCGGAAGGCAGGAAAGAAGAACCGATATCTACCCAGCCATACTTATCAACTTCTCCCCTGTAGAAAGCTGCCCTGTTTGTACCTTTTTCCCAAATGATTTCTGACCTGCCAATAAAACGCGAATCGTTAACAACAAAAAGTCCCCCTTCGCCTGAGGTAATGTTTTTTGTTTCGTGAAACGAAAAAGTAGCCATCTGCCCAATGCTCCCAAGAGCTTTCTTCCTGTAGTAAGAATCAATGGCATGAGCTGCATCTTCTATCACAAGGATTCCATGCTTTTCACCAATCTGCATTATAACATCCATATCGCATGCAATACCCGCATAATGAACCGGGATTATAGCCTTGGTCCTGGGGGTGATCAGGCTTTCCAGTAAGGAGGCATCAATATTGGGGTGATCTCCCATGCTATCTGCAAAGACGATCTTAGCACCGCGAAGCACAAAAGCGTTTGCTGTGCTAACAAATGTGAAGGAAGGAATGATGACCTCGTCACCGGGCTGTATATCGCAAAGAATAGCCGCCATTTCAAGGGCATCAGTACAGGAAGAGGTCAACAGAGCCTTACGAAAATGATATTTTTTCTCAAAAAACGAATGGCATTTCTGGGTCATGACCCCATTTCCCGAAATCTTGCCCAGGCTGATAGCAGCAGAAACATGATAAGCTTCCCGGCTGGTAAAATGAGGTTTGTTAAAAGGAATCCTATAATTCATCCTTACTGGAATTTGGTAGTGTAAAGGGTGAAATAGTTTCCCTATACACAGGAAGTAAAGTAGCTGTTGCTAAATTAGTATTTTGTAATTAATCACCAAGAATCAATTGCTGAGATTGAACTGAAGGGAAAGTGAAATTCAATTTGCAACATCCAAATTTCAAATTGCAAAAGTTAAATTGCAAATTATCTAAAGAGTTTATGGTTTGTAAGGTGGAATGATGCTTTATTCCAACATCCGGTCTGGGTAGGGTCCTTTGTGCTTAAACTGCTTCTTTAACAAACCTATTCTATCCATCTGGCCCAAGGCTTTATCATTTTTCCCTATTTTTGCGCAAAACCCAGTTTTTTGAACTAACAACCAACTGTTTACCAGCATTTCCAATACATGCCAACTCCTACTATCAGTCAGCAGGTCCAAAATATCCCCGTATTCTTCATCCTGGGAAGGCCCCGTTCAGGAACCACCTTACTCAGGACCTTGTTCGACGCTCATCCCAATGTAACAACACCGGTTGAATGTGCATTTATCATCAACATGAACCAGAAATACGGCAAGATCAGGAGCTGGACCAAGGATATGCTGCTGGAGTTCTATGAAGATGTTCAGAAGCATATCAAGTTCGACACCTGGAACATCAATCTTGACACCCTTAAGGCTGATTTGCTGGAATGTGAAGGCGAAAACACATTTCAGAATGTATGCAAAGTAGTATACTTTGACTATGAATCGCTTTTCCCGAAAGAAGAGATCAAATGGATAGGTGATAAGAACCCTGTTTATGCCACTTACACTCCGGAGTTGTTAAAGCTTTTCCCGGATGCCAAATTCATCCACCTCATAAGGGATCCAAGGGACAATATCATATCCCTGAAAAATGTCGATTTTGAAGGCCCTTTTACAGCCTTACTCGCTTACCGCTGGGAACACTCTGCCAGGAAACTGCATTACATCAAGAAAAAACACCCGGATAAGTTCTATACTATCCGTTACGAAGACCTGGTATCTGAACCCACAAAATATTACAGGGAGCTCTGCGATTTCCTTTCTATTCCTTACAACGACAGCGTTTTTGAATTCTACAAGATTCAAGGGGAGGCGATGAAGAAATTCAATGTGGAAAAGATCATGAAGTACCACAAAAGCCTGCTTTCACCTATCAATACCAAGAAAGTCAATCTCTGGAAGACCGAACTGCCTGAACGTGATATCCGGATCACTGAATTTGTTGCCGGACGATGGATAAAGAAGAGCGGATATGAAAGAAGGTACCGCTGGCCGGGATTTGTGGCCATCCTCTACTCAATTCCTTGGCTTATCTATGGACGGGCTTTGTACCTGCTGAGAGACATGATTGATAAACTCCCCTTCAACCTTAAGATTGCCGTCAAAAACCGCGGGCCTGTACTTGCCCGTACCTTTGTCAAATTAAGGAATTCAGATACCTGATCCTATGTCCCAGCGAAGTTTCCTGAGGGATATCAGCGGAGTATTCGGGAGTAACCTCCTGGCGCTTGTCAATGCTTTTTTGATTGATATTGTCCTTTCCAGGCAACTTGGGCCCGAAGGCCGAGGCCTTTATACATCCATACTTGTTGTGCCGCTCATTGTGGTTAGTTTCGCCCTGCTGGGTATTCGCCGTTCTGCAGTTTTTCACCTTGGGAATAAGGTATTTGATGAAAACCGTACAGTTTCCGGTGTAATGAGCCTGCTTGTGATCAGTAGTGTTTTGGCGATAGTGATCAGCGGATTCGCATTGCTTTTTATGATGCCTAAAGGATTGACCTGGCCCATGGCAGTCATGGCTTTGCTATCCATCCCGGTCAAATTGATACTGGTGTATTCCGGCGGGATCTATATTGGAAAAGAAGAATTTAAGAGGTCGAACCTGCAGGTTTGGTTACCAATGTTTTACAACCTGGCAGGAATCATTCTTTTTGTGTTTTTCCTGAAGTGGTCCGTTTTGGGCGCTTTGCTATCCCTGTTTATTGCAAACTTATTGGTTTCACTGGTTTCACTTTCCTATCTAAAAAAACATTATGCTATCCGGCTGCGATGGGATAAAGAAGTTATAGGCAGCCTTGCCCAACTTGGGATTGTTTATGCTTTTGCCGTTGTTGTGATGCAGTTGAATTACAGGGTTGATCTGCTGTTATTGCAAAAACTATCAACATTAAAGGAAGTTGGATACTATTCGCTGGGAGTAGCCATCAGTGACAAGCTATGGCAACTACCATCCGCTATTGGGCTTGTGGTAATGAGCCGCAGCGCCAATACAACTGACGAGCAGAAACTAAACCGTGATGTAGCGCGGTTGCTCAGGCTCTCATTCCTGTTGGTTTTATTCACGGCAGCAGTTTTATGGCTGATTATTCCCTTAGTCCTCCCATTATTATTTGGTGACCGGTTTATCCCCAGTATTACGATAGTACGGTGGATGTTACCGGGAATCCTGATGTTTGTAATCGTTCGTATTCTTACGGGCAGGTTTGCAGGAAAAGGTCAACCCCTAATACTGATAAGCATTTTCGTCCCGGCCCTTATCCTGAATATTCTACTCAACCTTATCTGGATTCCTTCGCATGGAGGCGTTGGCGCAGCCTGGGCAAGCAATGTGAGTTACTCTGCCGGAGCTATTGCTCTGTTAGCGGTGTTTTCAGTTAAGATGAAGGTATCTTTCAGGGAGTTGGTGATGATCAGGGCAACGGATTTTGATTTTCTGCGTACGCTTATCAAGAAAACCAGGAAAGCATGAGTAAGAAGGAGCAGGATATCATTCGCAAAACGCCCATGTTTTTCATTGTCGGAAGGCCCAGGACCGGCTCTACACTGCTCAGGACCTTGTTTGATGCGCATCCTAATGTTTCAATCCCCCAGGAATGGCCCATGCTGCTAGCTCTCCACCGGCAATTCGGTGAAGTTAAGGTTTGGAACAAGGTGATATTACAAGACTTTTATGAGGCATTATTTCAGCATCTGAGGATTTCTTACTGGGAAATCACCAATTGGCCGAAGTTTGATAAAGAAGAGCTCTGGCAGGCATTATTGCAGTGTGAGGGGCCCAACTCGTTTGAAACCGTTTTCAAGACTGTTTATAGCCAGTATCATTCTTATTACGAGAAGAAGGATATCCTGCTTTTCGGAGACAAGAACCCTGTTTACTCCAACCAGGTTGATATGCTGGCAAAGATATTTCCGACCGCCCGGTTCATCCATCTCACGCGTGATTACAGGGACAACCTGGTTTCGATGCTGGATGTGGATTTTGAGATGCCTAATATTTCGGTGCTGGTTTACAGATGGAAGTATTCCTGGATGACTATCAACAAAGTGGCTTCCAAATATCCTGAAAGGTTCCTGACCATTCGTTATGAAGACCTGGTTGAAAATGCCCAGGAAAGGTTCTGCGAGTTATGCAGGTTCCTTGAGATCCCTTTTGAACCTTCGATCTTTGAATTCCATAATCGAAAGGAAGAGTTGGAAAGCCATTTTCCGAAAGAGATCATCGACCGCTATTTCAGGAGTTTATTTAACCCGATTGATACTAGCAAGGTGGGAATCTATAAGAAGCGCCTGAGCCAATTCCAGGTCCGGGTAGCAGACCAGGTTGCAGGCATTGCGGCAGCTGAAGCAGGGTATGAAAGAGAATTCGGGAAATTTGACCTGCCGGTATATTTATGGACCCTACCTGCACAAATCTATGCAAGCTGGCTATACACGGTTGGATGGATGGTGTCACTCCTGCCCTACAAGACAATGATGTGGCTGCTGAACAAGCCCTCATTCCTTGTAAAGATGTATTCCAATATATTCAGGAAGTAGTTCATATTATTTCAACCTGGGCCTGAAAAATCTTTTTCCCTCCGCATTTGATTCACTTTCGAGGTTTACCCCTGCCTTCAGGAAATATTCTTCAATACGGTCAGCCAGGCCGGATTCATAATCCTGCGGTTCCAGCAGGACAAATCCTTCCGGGTATTCGTCTTCAATAAAAACGCTGGCTGCTTTCCTGATTTTTTTACCCAGGTATTCGAAATTCTGCCGGTTAAGGAAGTAAAGCTGGTTTTCCTCATTTTCCTGTCCAGGGCATAGGACATAGCCGATTTGTTTTGTGTATGCAATAGCAGCAGGATTATCACGCATCACGTGCACGTAGGAGGTATTCCAGTCGAGGTAGTAAAAACCCATTTCCAGCATTACCAGGGAGGCTAAAATTGGGATAAAGGTGTGTATGTAATCCTTATCCCAGAAGAAAACACCGGATTCGCTGGTCCGTGCATCCCAGTCCATGTTTTTGTCGTTGATAAGTCCAATCTTTTCCCCTTGATATTCAACGATATAATAGTAATTCTCAAAATTGTTGATACGCTCGAACCAGGCCAGCTGCATCTCAGGAGTTATTTCCTGCCGGTATTGCATAACCTGCCGGATGTCGTCAGAATTACGCATCTGCCTAACCAGTTCAATATCCTCCAACGTTAGCCGGCGCAGGGTAATACCATATTTCCTTATGATCATTTGAGGATCTTTTTGATGGAATAGGGCGGCTTCTTGTTCTGAACTTTGTAGATGCGAGTGAGATATTCACCGATCATTCCAAGGCAAAGCATGATGATGCTTGTGGAAAAAAGAATGGCTACTATCAACGAGGTGTAGCCAAGTGGTACATCGTGGATGAGCTTGTTGATAATGAAGCGGACAGCCAGCAAAAGGCTCAGCACTGACAGGATAAACCCGCCATAAGTCATGATCCTTAAGGGAACTGCTGTATAGTAGATGATGATATTGAAAGAAAGCTTCATCAGTTTCCAGGTTGAATACCCGGAATGGTTTACTGACCTTTTTTCGTGAGAAACCTGGACAAACGAGATATTTCCTGTATACCAGAGCAACAATTCATCAATATACATGAAGTGCTGGTTGTGTTTTAAGATATTTATTGCCAGTTCCCTGGTGAGCAGGCGGAAAGATGAGCCCTCTCCCGGAGATTGAAGCAGTATTCTTGATGATTTTTTGATGAAGTAACTTCCGAAATTGCGGAACAGGGAGTGCTTTTTCTTTCCAAAATACCCGTAAACAAGGTCTGCATCAGATTCATCAAGGCTTTGGATCAATTTGGGAATCTCCTCAGGTGGGATCTGGAGGTCATCATCAATGGTAATCAGGTATTCTCCTCTCGCATGGTCGAAGCCGCAAAATACTGCATTATGCTGGCCATAATTACGTGTAAGCCTGATCGCCGTTACTTCTTCAGTATATTGCGATTTCAACTTAGCCAGTATCTCCCAACTTTTATCTTTGCTGCTATCGTCAACAAATACAATCTCAAATGTCTTTCCCAAAGCCGCAAACACCACTTTTGTCCGGGCAAAGAGCTGCTCCAGGGTACTTTCGCTGTTGTAAACAGGCACTATAATGCTATATTCGGGATTGTTCAAAGGGGGAAGGGGGATTGGTTATAAGTTAATGGTTGTTTGTTATTGGTTGTCCGGCGTCACACTTCGGCTGCGCTCAGTGTGACTCGTTTATTTTTTGGCTGCGGTCAGTGTGACTTTTACTCATTATTCTGTTGCGCCAGTGTGACTCGTCGTTTATTTTTCGGCTGCGCCAGTGTGACTTTGTGTACTATTTCAGGTTATGCTCAGTGTGACTCTTCACTCATTATTCGGCTGCGCTCAGTGTGACTCGTCGTTTATTATTCGGCTGCGCTCAATGTGACTTGGACAAGGATGCTGGCTGCGGTCAGTGTGACTCGTAAGCCATGCATGCATGGCTTACATCCACAGGCGGTCAGGCCGAGCGTAGCCGAGGCCTAGCCGCCGAGCACCATATTGCTCCCTGTCACCCATTTGGATGCATCCGAAAGGAGGTAAACGATGGCATTGGCAACATCATTCGGTTCACCAAAGCCCAGGGGCATCATTTTTTCAAATTTCTCCATCACTTCTTTCGAAATGGTCTCAGCAGCACCTTCAACCATTGGGGTTCTAACAAAGGATGGAGATATGCAGTTTGAACGTATCCCTTTGGGCGCCAGTTCAATAGCCAGGACCCTGGAATATGCTTCAATAGCAGCTTTCGTACTTCCATATAAAGACCCTCCAAAGTATGGGTATTTTGTTGCGATGGATGAAAGGAAAACCAATGAGGCTTTGCTGTTGATCTTTTTCTTCCTTAGGAGCAAGCTCATAAGCAGGACCGGAGCTTTATAGTTGATGTCGAAAAAGTTCGACAGGTCTTCATTTCCAATAAACTTTGCGGGTAGGTGCCCCGTAATGCCGGCCGAAAATACAACTCCATCCAGTGCAGGTACCTGATCTACCAGGATTGACAATTCATCACTCTTAGTCAAATCAGCACTGATCGATAGATTTCCATCTCCCTTAAGATTGGATAGAGCTTCCTCAAGCCTTTCATTATTCCGTCCGGTAAGAATTACATTGGCCCCTGAGAGACTTATGATCCTGGCAGCTTCCTTGCCTATGCCTGATGAGGCACCTGTTACAAGAATGGTTTTTCCGGTAAGATCAAAAGGGTTATCCACAATTCAAAAATAAGTGTAGAATCAATAATCAATAACCGGGGGACAAACTACCTTATTGGCTTCTATGGCAACAGATCCCCAGGAAAGCCCAACCCCGAAACCGCAGGTCAGCAGGTTTACTTTTCCGCCTGTAATCTGCTCTCTGAGTTCAGAAACTATGGTTAGTGGAATGGAAGCAGAGCTTGTATTTCCGTATTTCCTGATGGTATAGGGAACTTTTTCCTTTTCCAGCTTCATCATCTTCCGGATGGTTTCATTCATCAGGAGGTTAGCCTGGTGAAAGACAAAATAATCAAAATCGGCAGGTGTTCTCGAAATATCCTGCAAGAGTTTCTTGACATTTGGAACTACTTCTCTCAGTGCGAAGTTAAAGACTTCTATTCCGTTCAGTGCTATTTGCAGGCGATTGCGATAAATCCCGGTGCCGTATTTTTTCTGATCAAATGATTTTTTACTGATAAAATTCCGCATCCCGCCATCCTGTATGATAATAGCGTCGTAACCTGATCCATCCGATTCAAGGTTAAAATGAATAGGAACTGCAGATTCATTGTATTCAAATGCAGTTGCAGTTGCAGCATCCCCAAAAAGTGGATATGTGCTTTTGTCACGATATGAGGCAGTCAGCGTGGAAATATCGCCAACCAGGAGTAAGCCTTTTTTGATTTTGGAAGCATACATCATGCTTGCCATAGCTGAAATGCCGTACACCCAGCCGGAACAGCCAAGGCCTATGTCATAAGCAACACAGCTATGGGGTAAACCAAGCCTGTCCTGGATAATGCCTGAAGTTGAGGGTATGATGTAATCGCGTGACTGGCTAATGAATACCAGTAACTCTATTTCCTGTTTATTCCATCCCAATTCCTGTATCAGCTTTTCGGCAGACGCAACACAAAGATCAGAAGTGGCTGTGCCTTGTTCAGCGACACGACGCTTTTCCACTCCAACGGTCTTTACCAGCATCTCCCTGTCTTTTACCGGGATCCATTTATAATCCAGGTTAGAAACTTCAGTTTTAGGAACTGCAGCGGCGATACCAGCCATCCTCACATTGGGAATGGAAAAAATTGCCATGACAACTAGAGCTTAGATTTGACGGTTTCGTATAAGTCGTTGATGGTCTTGGATTTCTGAATGTCTTCTGCATTTATTGCAGCCCCGTATTCTGTCTTAACCATAGCGATCAAAATCAGGGCGTTTATACTGTTCCAATCGAAAACTTCACGAAAATTTGTTTCAGGAGTAAGCTTACCGGGAACGATATCCTCAAATTCAGCTTCAATATTTTTAATAAAATCTTCAAGGGTCATGGCAGGGTAATTAGGAAGGTGTAACATCTAAGGCAAAAGTAAACAAATTTAACAGATTCCATTTTTAATGGTTCGATTTATCTATATATAGCAAAATCTGAATTTGTTGATTATATTTGCTCAACACAGATGGAATATTATACTGAATTAGGTGCTGGAGAAAAAGAAAAAAAGACTGCTTCTAATAAATCCGATTAACCCTGTTGACAAGGGATTCGTTGTCAGTATTCCCGGGCGCTACCCTCCGCTGGGATTAGGTTATGTAGCAGCTTTAACACCTTCCGACTGGGAAGTTTATATCCTGGATGAAGCTTTCAAACCTTTTGCATTCCGTGATGCCGACCTGGTTGGCTTCACAGCATTTACATTTACCGCACCCAGGGCTTATGAACTGGCAGCCATTTATCGTGAAAGAGGGATACCAACCGTTCTCGGGGGGATACATGCTTCCATGATGCCTGAAGAAGCCAGGCAATATATGGATGCTGTTGTGATTGGAGAAGCAGAATCAGCCTGGCCACAGCTTATTGCTGATTTTGAAGCCGGCCAGATGAAGAATGAATACCATGGTGGCCTAACAGATCTGAAAAACCTGGTAAAACCGCGCCACGACCTCTTCCATCCGGATTATTGGTTTGCTTCAATATTCACAACCCGTGGATGTCCCAGCAATTGCTCATTCTGTTCAGTTACCTCTTTCAATGGAGCCAAGCAGCGTTTCCGCCCCGTGGAGGAAGTATTGGATGAGATTGCCATGGTAAAGCAAAAATTGATCTTCTTTGTAGACGACAACATCATTGGGTACGGTACAGAGGCCAGGGAGCATGCTTTGGCAATTTTCAAGGGGATGGCAGAACGCAAGCTGGATAAGATCTGGTTTTCGCAGGCTTCCCTTAATTTCGGCGATAACGATGAATTGTTACAGGCTGCCAGTAATGCAGGATGCAGGATGATCCTTCTTGGAATTGAGTCGGAAAAGGCAGAACAATTGAAATCAGCCCACAAGAACTTCAATCTGAAACGGCTGGATAAATATTCAACTACCTTCAGGAATATCCATAAGCATAACATAGCTGTCCTTGGCACCTTCATATTCGGCCTTGACGGCGACAACAAACAGGCACTCTACCAGAGAGCCGAATATATTCTCAGATCGGAAGTTGATGCTTACCAGACAACCATTTTGACACCCTTGCCGGGAACAACGCTTTACAAGCAGATGGTGGAAGATGACCGCTTGTTGAAAACCAATTTCCCAGCCGACTGGAGTTCATTCCAGTTTTTCAGGGTAAATTTCAAGCCAAAGTCCATGCATCCTGTCGAGCTTTTTGAGACCATGGTGGATATCTGGTCACACATTTACCGCCGCAGGGTCATCGAGTGGAAAGCGGTCAAGACCTTCTGGAATATGAGAAGCTGGAATTTACAACTTTGGTTCACCAGGGGCTGGCAAGCTACATTATGGGCCTATCACACCAACTGGATTTACCGGAACCTGATTATGGGGAAATCGAAGAAGAACAGGATACGGCTTGGAGAACAATAAGCAGCCTGAGTATTTCAGAAAATTTGGTCGGTTCAACCCATTTTTGCTGAATTCTGAATCTGTATCTTTGCCAGTTCTAACCTGGATTAGATGAAATCACGCATTGTCTATCTCGATAACATCCGTATCGTTCTTATCTCCTACGTAATAGCAGGGCACATTTCAGTTGCCTATGGAGCTATCGGAAGGGGGAACTGGTACTATATCGAGCCGGTGCATGATTTCTTAACCAAAGCCGTTCTTTACCTTTTCGATATGCTGGCGTATTCATTCCTGATGGCCATGTTTATTTTTATAGCCGGGTATTTTACACCAGCTTCCCTGGCAAAAAAAGGAACCTTTAAATTCCTGAAAGAACGCAGCTTACGATTATTTATTCCTTTGGTTTTTTACTACTTCCTGCTTGGACCTGTAGTGAAATATATCAGCCAACTGGCAAAAGGAGAAACTGGCAGTCTCGGCAGGTTCTTTGCAGATATGTATCATTCAGGAGTTTACGGATATATGGGCGTAATGTGGTTTGTTGAATTGATACTGGTATTTTCATTTGCCTATGCTGCTTATAAATACTTTTTCCCGGATGGGATCTGGCAATTAAAAAGTGAAGATTTTCCAGTTAACCGGAGAATACTGGTTTTTATCCTGTTTTTCGGATTGGCCAGTTTCCTTTCGCGTGTTTTATTCCCGATGGGAGGAGGCTATATGGCGGCCCGGCCGCTTGCCTCCATCGTGCTGTTTGCAACTTCTTTCTTTTTGGGGACCATTGCCTGGAAATACAACTGGCTCGAAAAAATGCCCGAAGATTCAGCCCGGCTTTGGTTTTGGGTTGCCCTGGCAGTGATGGTGCTACCCCTGGTTGCATTCGTGATTTTGAGGAAAAGCATTGGTTTTACAACCATTAGAGGTGCCGGTTCTGCAGCATCTCTTCTTTACTCCTATTGGGAAGTGATAAAATGTATTGGAACCGGGATGATATCTATTGTAGTGTTCAGGAAATATTTCGACAGGCAGGGTAAGATAGCCGGCGCGATGGGACGGAGCGCCTTTGCAGCCTATGTACTGCATCCACTTGTATGTGTTTTGATCATGTGGGCTTTGGCATCTGTTTCTATCCACCCGCTGCTTAAGTTCAGCATCGTTGCTCCTACAGCATTGGTGGGAACTTTCGGGGTATCCTGGCTTTTTCTCCAGATCCCTGGGGTAAATAAAGTATTCTAAACAGATTTTGCCTGAAGTTAACATTATCCGGCAGCATCATTGGAAGTTTAGACCTTAACTTCCTTCCATCCGCCTTTCCTGAAATAATACCAGGCCAGCAATGCAATGAATGATTCGGCAACTGGCACTGCTATAAAAACTCCGTTAGTACCCATCTTCATGAAATTTGCAAGGAAATAGGCTAAAGGAATCTGAAAGAGCCAGAATCCAACAAAATTGATAAGAGTAGGAGTCCTGGTATCACCGGCACCATTAAGCGCCTGGGTCATTACCATGGCCAGTCCGTAAAACACAAAGCCGGAGCCTATAATCCGAAGAGCTCTTGTTCCATAATCAATAACCGAGGGTTCATGAGAAAAGAAACTAATAATAGGGTGAGCAAACAAAAGGAAGATGATTGTCACCAGGCTCATAAAAACAGCATTGTACCTGGCGGTAAGACTTGCACTTTGTTCAGCTCTCAGCAGTTGTTTCGCCCCCAGGTTTTGCCCGACAAGTGTAGCAGCAGCATTGCTAAGTCCCCAGGCAGGCAGAATGAAGAATACAACATTCCGGATGGCAATCTGGTACCCGGCTGATGCAGTAGTCCCCCCTGTCTCGGCTACCAACCTTGCCAGTATGATCCAGCTACCGCTGGCAATGATGAACTGAAGTGTTGCCGGCCATGCGATTTTAATTATAGATGTAACGATGCTTAGATCAAATCGAAAGTGCAGCCAACGAAACCTGAGTATCCCGCTACCTTTGAAAAGATGGTACCCCTGGTACAAAACACCTGTTGAACGCCCTGTTACTGTTGCGATTGCGGCACCCTTTAATCCAAAGAAATGGATCATCAGCGGGCAAAGAATAATATTCGTAAGACTTGCTATCCAAAGGCTTCTCATGGCGATTGCAGCATCCCCGGCACCCCTGAATATACCATTGATCAGGAATAGTAGCATAATGGCCCCGCTGCCACCAAACATGATCCGGGTGAATATTGCACCGTTTGTCACAACTTCCTTACTTGCACCCATAAAAGTGAGGATTTCGGGTGCATAAACGGCTCCGGCAAGACTGATGATTAGCGTTCCAAGCAACGAGACAACCAATGCCTGGGCTCCGGCATGTGATGCTGCTTCCGGATTTTTCTCACCAATACGGCGGGCTACGATGGCTGTTGCAGCAGTACTAATGCCAATAGCCAGGGAGTAGACGAGACTTATGACCGACTCAGTCAACCCAACTGTTGCAATGGCATCCTGTCCCAGGCGGCCAACGAAAAACATATCCACTACGGCAAAAACGCTTTCCAGGCATAGTTCCAGGATCATGGGTATGGCCAACAAGAACACAGCCACTCGCATGCTTCCAGTGGTATAATCCCGCTCCTCCCCTTTTATTGAAAGCTTGATAACCTGAATCGCGTCAGAAAGTCTGTTTCTAAATGTCATCCTTGTAACTTGGAAGTAAAATAAGGCTCAAAGAGAGTAAATTGTTTGATCGGAATGTTTAATAAATTAATCAAGGCCTGGTTCCAGGCTAGAGTTCAAAAGATTTACTATACAAAGAATCAAGTATTTCTGCGTAATGTTGCTGTAATTTCACACGGTCAAGCGCTTTGTTTTCTTTCAAAAATCCATTTTCAACAGTCCATTCATCATTTACGATCGTGAATTTCAGCACCTGGTCAGGGCCACGCCTCATGGAGTTTCCTGTTTTTAATTCCGATGTCAGCAGCTCATTCACCCGCTTGTTTGTAATCAAACTGGCATTATCCAGTTGTTCCAACCCATGTATTTTCTGTTTGATCTCCCCGAAATCAGGAATCAGGATGGCTACCAGGAAATTCCTGTTATGCCCGGAGACCCATGCTTCCTTGATAAACCTGGATTTGCGCAATTGTTCTTCGACTACTTTAGGGTTTACATAAAGTCCGGAAGAAAGTTTGAAAATTTCCTTTTTTACCCCTGTCAGCGTAAGAAACCCCAGGGCATCCATCGTTCCAAGGTCGCCGGTATGCAACCAGCCATCCCTGTCCACAGCCTCATGGCTGGCTCCCTTATGCGCATAATATCCGGCCATGACCCCGTCACTACGTACGCATACTTCGCCATCGGGAAGTATTTTCACTTCAACACCATTCATGGGTTTGCCTACTGAATAGTTTCTACAGGACCCTTTCAGATTATAGGAAACCAGCGGGCCGGCTTCTGTAATTCCGTACCCTTCATATATTGCAATACCCATGGCATTGGAGAGGTTCAGCCAAGCCGGGTTTAGTGCTGCTCCTCCGCAAAGAATGGTATGAAGCTTACCACCAAGGGCCTTTCTCCATGAAGGAAAAATGATCAATTTCCCAAGAAGTAAATAGAACAACTGTATCAGATTCTTTTTCTTCCCGGGTTCTGCTTGCTTAGCAGCCTGGATAGCTTTCCTGGCAACAGCTGATATCATCCATCCTGAACGCAGGGTCTGTTGCTCGAAGGAAGTAAATAGCCGTTCGATCAGCAAGGGTACCATAACAACCATTTCAGGCCGGATCTCTTTGAAATCCTTCTGCATGCCTGGAATTTTATCATTGTACCAAATTCTCACCCCAAAATACTGCTGGCAATAATTGATGGTCCTTTCGTAGCTATGCGCAAGGGGAAGCAGGCTTACCGTTGATTTCACATTTTCAACATGATTTGCCTTTGCATAATTCAGGATATTAAAAACATGATTCCCGTGGGTAAGCACAACTCCTTTTACAGCAGTTGATCCTCCTGATATATAGATGACAGAAGCCGGATCTTCTGGTTTTACCTTTGATTTTAACTCTTCCAGCCATGTTTCGTTTCCAGGCATCTCTTCAGATGAAAGGAAAGCATTAAAATCTCTAATCCCTTCCACCGGATCAAAGGCAACCACCCATTCCAGGGCAGGAAACTCCGAACGCCTGGAAAGGATTTTCATCAGTGCTGATTTGGCAGAAATGAAAGCGATGCGGCAATTGGTCTCCTGCAATATCTTGATCAGCTTACCTTCCGGAACACTTGGATATAATGGAACATGGATCGCACCAATCTGCAATGCCCCCATGTCCACACAATTGAATTCAGGCCGGTTGGGAGTGAGGGTAATTATTGTATCCCCCTTTTTTATACCCAGCGATTTCAGCGCAAAACTGACCTTGTTGGCGGTTTCAATATATCTTTCAACGGAAATCGTTTCCCATTGTCCATTCCGCCGGTAACCAAAGACAACTTTCCCGCTAAAGTTTTTTTGCAGATGGTTTAACAGGTCGAAGACCCTGGTCAAAGGCTCAGAATGGTTTGGAAGGTTCATCCTGCTTTGGCTGGGAGGTTTGCTGACTGCTGATTAGCACTTGCTTGTAGTATTCCGTTTTCTCCTTGTTCCGCCTGCCCAGGTAATACATGTAAAGCACAGAGGCAATCCTGCGGTCGCCGGGGTGGATAGCGTCGATTTGCTCTAACCATGGCACAGCATTAACCGTATCATGGTGTTGCATGTAATAGGTAATGATATTGAGGTAGGGAAGTTTCATCTTAGGCCTGATCTTCAGGATCTGCTTGTTGACATAAATTGCGGAATCCACTTTATCTACCTTGCTGTAACAGGCTCCCAGGTTTGACAATGCCTTTACGTCGGTAGTATCCAGTGCGAACGCCATCCGGTAGCATGGGATTGCCTCGGCGAACTGTTCAAGCTGCTGATGTGCATAGCCCATATTAAACCATGCAGGAGCATATTTGGGCCTGACATCACTAGCCTTTTTAAAATATTCAAGTGCCTTTGTATAATCCTGCTGCATCATGGTGCTCAATTCCCCCATGGTATTCCAGGCTTCGAAATAACCCGGGTAAATATCGACTGTTTGCTTTAAAAGTGCATTGATCTTTTCGATCTGATCCTCATACCCTGTTTTAACTCCTGTATTTTTAATTTCCTCAATCATGGCACTCTTAAGTGCATTCGCATAAATATAATGCGCCTTTGCGGATTTATCGAGGTATTTGATGTCATGCGAAAACAGGCTTACTTCCGACTTCCAGTCTTTGTTACGGGTAATGGTTTTTGCTGTAGCCGGGATCAACAAAATGACCGTCACGCCCAGAACAGTCATTGCACCTTTATTCGTGAGAAGGCTGTCAAGCGGTTGTTTCAGCACTTTGAACATGAGGTATGCCAATGCCATGCAGAAAGCTATGGAAGGAATGTAGAGAAAACGCTCAGCTACAATGCCGGTAGGCTGCTTAACGAAATTGGCATACATGGAGATGGTGACAATATAGAAAAGGATGCAGAAAGAAAGAATATGCTTTTCGCGGATCTTCCAGATTGCAAACACAAACAAGGCAACATGCACAAGTATGGAGAGGATTACCCAGGGATTAGCAAAGTTCACCACGGGAATCATATTATATCCGTAATAGAATGCAAGTGGATGTGGGAACAGCAGAAGTTTTATATAGAAAAGCAGGACGTAGAACCCTGTGGAAATCTTCAGGAAGAAGTTCTTTTCAAAAAGCAGTGGATTTTCAATAAACAATACCGGGCGGTTGACAAAAGGCATTGAATATTTCACGACCTGCAGGGCTATGTAGAATATTGCAAGCAGGGAAACTGCCGACCAGATTAGAGTCCTTGGTTTTGCATCTGTGAAGAAGTAGAGTACCAAAGGGATGGCTACGATAAATGTCAGGGTTCCCGGCTTCGAAATCAGGCTGAAGAGGAAGGCAAAGGCCCCTGCGATGATAAGCCAAACAGAAGGTTTTCGAGTATACCTGAGGAAGAAGTAGATGGATAGCAGTCCAAAGAGGAAACTGAGGATCTCTTCACGGTTTTTAAGGCTGGCAACAACCTCTGTATGAAGCGGATGGGCTGCCCAGAGGAGACAGGCGATAAAGGGGAACCAGGCGGAATATTTTGGAAGCAGCCTCCTGATGATTACGAAAAGCAGGAGGATATTCAGTCCATACAGGATAACATTGATAAGGTGGCTGGGGCCGGGATTGTCGCCAAAAAACTCATGTTCAACGGCGAACATGGCTTTGGCAATTGGCCGGTAGCCGAAATTCATGGTGCCGCCTTCTTCAGCGTTTATGTTGATGTAAAGAGAGGTGAAAATCCGTGGAATAGCTTTGATCCCTTGTTTAACTACCGGGTTATTGTAAGTTACATAGAGGTCATCAAGGGAGTAACCGTTTTTAAGGGTATTTCCGTACAAAATGAAGGCAAAGGAAAATAAAATAACCTTGAACCACAGTTCTTTATGTGATCTCTTTTGAACTTCAGGATTGGGTTCGGGAACAGCCGGGACTTTGATCGGTTTTTTCTTAACCATCTCACTATTATTGGTATTGCAAAATAAGACAATCCCTTGGAGGTATCAAAATGGAAAGTTGGAAGGCAAGACCTAGATTGAATGAGATGAAAGTGAAGCACTATAGGAATCAGAAAGAATTATCAACTTATTACAACATCTGCACTTATTTGAATTAAAAAATTGCCACAAAGGCACGAAGGCACTAAGAAACACAAAATCATAACAATCAATTTACCTTCGTGTCCTCCTCAGGCGGATGTGCCTTAGTGTGTTAGCGGCATTTAAAACGAATAATTGCAGATGAATCCCTATTAATAACCTACACCCTTTCCCAGGAATTGTTATGAATTAATACCGGAAACACCCTGCCATATGATCGTTCACCATGCCGGCGGCTTGCATGAAAGCATAGCATATCGTGGAACCCACAAATTTGAAACCTCGCTTTTTCAGGTCCTTGCTCATAGCGTCGGACTCTTTTGAAGTTGCCTGTAATTGGGAAAAAGAAGTCAGTTTGTTATGGATGGTCTTCCCGCCTGTAAATTGCCAGATGTAGCGGTCGAAAGTTCCGAACTCCTCTTTTACTTTGAGGAATGCAATCGCATTTTCGACAGTCCCGCGCACCTTTGCCCGGTTGCGGATAATGCCTGCATCCTGGAGTAGAAGCTGGATCTTTCCTTCAGTATACTGTGCAATTACTTCTGGTTCGAAATTATCGAAAGCCTTCCTGAAATTTTCCCGCTTATGGAGGATCGTCTTCCAGCTAAGCCCTGCCTGGAAAGCATCAAGCACCAGGAATTCAAATAGTTTTTGGTCATCATGCAGGGGAATTCCCCATTCCTTATCGTGGTATTCGAGCATTAAGGGATCATTGGATGGCCAGTTGCAGGTTGGTAACTCTTTAACTGATGTTGAGCTAGATGTTTCTGAAATCATAGGTATTGATATAATAGAGTGATCGTTTTGTAACTGGAGCTTCCCCAAAAAAGAGGATGTTCAGCCTGGTTAACAAAAAAAATAGCACACAGATCCGCCTAAGGCGGGCGGAAAGAACAGATTTACACGGATTTGATCTGTGATAATCTTTCCGTCAATTGACGGATCAGTGTCATCCGAGTGCAAAACTATTTAACATAGATATATTTGCTACGCATTGACATTTGGCTCTTTAGGTTAATTTATACTCAAATTTTGAACAAACTCCAGTATTATAACAAGAAATCATAAAAATAGATCAAAATCAAATCCCAAAAAGCCTGGGATTTGTTATTTCCTTTTAATCAAGCCAGCAAGAAATTACTTGTTTAATTTTGAAAACCAATACCAAAAGAAAAGCAATGACAAACAAACTCAGGGTAATAATTACAGGTGGTACAGGCATGATAGGAGAAGGTGTCCTGTACGAATGCCTGCATGATGAATCGGTGGAATCTGTGCTGGCTGTCAACAGGAGGCCGACAGGTTATTCGCATCCTAAACTGAAGGAAATAATGCTTGATGATTTTTTCAACCTGGCACCCATCGAACAGCAGCTAAAAGGGTACAACGCATGCTTTTTTTGCCTTGGAGTTACATCATTGGGCAAAAAGGTGGAAGAATATACCCGTTTAACTTATTCCCTGACCATGAGTTTTGCAGAAACCCTCGCAAAGCTCAACCCAGGAATGACATTCTGTTTCATATCCGGTGCCGGGACTGATTCTACAGCGCAGGGCAAGAGTATGTGGGCACGTGTGAAAGGCAGGACAGAAAATGATCTTCAGAAAATCCCCGCACTCAAGGTATTCAGTTTCAGGCCGGTCGCAATACTTCCCACTCTGTCACTTAAACCGGGACAAACTTATTACTACACCTACAGGTATGCTGGCTGGCGAATGCCAATTCTCAAATTTTTCTTTCCCAATGCAGTCATACGATTACCTGACCTGGGTAAAGCTATGATTGTGGTTGCCAGGGAAGGATTTCCCTCCTCCATCCTTGAAGCAAGGGACATCAATGCATTGGGCAAATAATGCATTTTCCGGATCTGTTCAGGCCCCATGATTCAGAAACTCCTGAATTTAAAATGGGGTAATTGAGGTGTGTGCAGGAACATATCATATATTTGATAGATTCTATTCACCTTTTTTGTATCCCAATGTTTAGAAACCATTTTAGACGATCCGGCCTCTTCTTGTCATCCTGCATTTTATTTTCATTTCATGCTTTTCCCCAGGGATCGGGAATGTGTTCAGTTTGGACAGCTGGCAGCAAGGATTCAATATTTCACGAAACCGATTTTAACAATGGCATTCCAGATCTGATCGAAGGAAGCAGCTCAACGTATATAGTTCGAAATAAAGATTTTAATCAGGGATTCATAATCTCGCCGCTTGAACTGGTACAGGGAAGAATTCCCGGGCTGATGATCACATCCCGGGATGGCAGGCCAGGAAATGAATTGCTCGTTTCAGGCCCGCGGTATACATCCTTGTCGACCGACATCACGCCACTTCTCATTTTGGATGGAGTTCCTGTTCAAAAACTCATTATCAACCCAAGGGATATTGAAAGCATATTATTCAGCAACGACGCAGCTTTACCCGGTTTATACGGGAACCTTGCAGCTAATGGTGCACTTTTCATCAACACTAAAAAAGGAACAAAAAAGCTGAAAGTAGATTATTCAGGAACATTCTCCATTTCTGAAATACCAAAAATGGAGGATGTTTATTCCGGAGATGAATTCCGGAAATTGATTCACGATCAGTATTCCTCATCTCCAGGTGTATTTAATTTCTTAGGATCATCAAACACAAACTGGCAAAAGGAAATATACCAGAAAGCCATTGGACAGGACCATTATTTATCCATTTCCGGAACAGTGCTGAACATTCCTGTCCGTGCATCCATTGGAAAAACCTTGCAGGATGGCATTCTGAAGACATCTTCCATCAACAGGACTACAAGTTCCCTCAGAATAAGCCCCAGTTTCTTTCGCAACCACCTTAAGATCAATTTGAATGTGGATGGTGCTTTTAACCGGAATTCACTTGCCAATGAATCTTCAATCAGGAATGCGGTTCTTTTTGACCCAACTCAACCGGTACGTAATGGTAGCCGGTTCGGTGGGTATTATACCTGGCTTTATCCTACAGGTGCGCTAAATATTTCGGGCACAAAGAACGCTGTAGCCATGCTGAACCTTGCTGATAGCAAGGAGAACGTAAACCATTTCAACAGGAGCCTGAACATCGATTACGCCTTTCACTTTTTCCCGGCTTTGAGAATTGGGATTGGGTACGAAAAAGAAAGTTTTGATCAGAAAACCAATACGTTCACTGATTCAACAGCCACATGGACCATATATTCCGGAAATCAAACTACTGATTTGGTTAAAAATTCAAGCTGGAAACGAAACCGGGAGGTTTATCTAAGCTATTGCGCGAAATTTGTCTTCCTTAAAGCCAAACTCAATATGCTGGCCGGCTACAGGGATCAATTCGCCCACCTGAGAAATGATACGGAAAAGACAATTAACGGGCCCTGGACCCAGGAACCTATCTCTTCCTATTATATGCTTGAAACCTCAAATGCATCTATTTATGGAAATGCACGATATTCAATTCTTGATAAATATAGCCTGAATGTAGCCATGAGCGCTAATTCCGATTCCCGTATCGTTGGTAAAAAGAAAAGCCTGGAAGCAGGTGGAGCTTCATTGGAATGGAATCTCAAAAATGAAAGTTTCCTCAAGGATGTGTATCCTCTATCAGCCCTTAACTTCTTTCTATCATACAATGTGAGTGAAAGCTACAATTTAACTATTCTTCCTGGAACTACTGTAAATATCAATCCAAAAATACAGGCAGAACAATTCTCCATTTTTTCAACTGGCATAGCTTACAGCCTACTGAAAAATAAAGTTTCAGGGTCAGTTTCCCTGTATTCATCAACATGGGATAAATCTATATCAAGCATTCGAACTCCTTCAGGATCCAATTTCAATAATTCAATTATAGAGAATGTAGGCACCCTTGCAAACAAAGGGCTAGAGCTTTCCCTCAATATAAATCCAGTTTCAACGAATTCAATTAGCCTGAACCTTGGATTTACCCTGGGTTATAACCAGAATAAAATCAAGCAATTATCCGAAGGAGAAACCCCTGTCTATAACTATCTTCTTTATGGAGATAATTTTAATGGCTTTTATAAAATTTCGAAAGAGGGATATCCTGCCAATTCATTTTTCTTCAACAAACAAGTTTATAATGCTGAAGGTAAACCTATTGAAGGCATGTACGTTGACCTTTCAGGGAACGGTGGTGTTATTAGCGGGAACTTAAACGATAAATATGTCTGCCATCAACCTGCTCCTGATTACAGCTCAGGCATGAACTTCGACTTTACTTATAAACACATAGAACTATCAGGCTCAGCTCATGCGAATATTGGAAACTACGTCTATAATACAGTGGCAGCCAACAGTTCGTACGATATGCTTTATTATTTCGGATACTTGCAGAATTCTCCCAAATACCTGAATACAACACAGTTTGGAAAAAGACAGTATACCAGCGACTACTTTGTCGAGAATGCTTCATTCCTGAGAATGGACTATGTCAGCCTGGGGTATAAATTCAATGATATCTGCTCAAAAAAAGTTGGACTTTCTGTTTTCTTCTCGATACAAAATGCGTTTGTCATCAGCAAGTATAGCGGGCTTGACCCCGAAGTTGAATATGGTGTTGACCAGTATATGTATCCACGTTCCAGAACTTTTTCACTTGGCTTGAATCTTTCTATCTGAACAGATTCTCACATACCTACTCCAGCCTGGAATTGAACTTCCATTATTTGATCAAGATACTGAGCGCATAGGAGTTACTGCATTATCAGATTACTAATTGAACTACACTTAAAAGAATCAATAACTGGTAAATTTTCATACTCCGTGTAAGATTGCAACACTGATGAAACAGAAAGAATTGATTTGCACAGATTTAATCCGTGAAAATCTGTCCGCCTCAGGCGGATCCGTGTCATCTGTGTGCTATTAATTTGGAATAATCGAAATTCCGATTTCTTTAGGAAACCATATCAAATACCTGTTAATAATTAGTTAATAGTGTAAACTATTTTTTGATTTCGTTTACCTTTGCTGCCTGCTTCGCTATGAAAACATCGTCTGAGTCAGCCGTGCAACAACCACTGGGAAGAATCTTATCCCAGCTGGGAAGAAATTACCTCCGCCAGTTAAACACAGAGCTCAGTTACCTTGATATTGACAGGAATTACTATGCCCTTCTGCTTATCAATGAGGGAAAGGGTAACATCACCCAGAATGAATTGGCCGCTAAGCTGGAGTCGGACAAGGTTAGTATGGTACGCATCATCGACTATCTTACAGAAAAAGGTTATGTAAACCGCATCCGGAGTTCTTCAGATAAAAGAAAATATTGTCTCACCCTTACACCCAAAGGCATACAAGCCATTCCCGGCATAAAGGAAGCAATTCAAAAGGCTACAACTGTTGCATTGTGCGGAATGGAGGCGTCACAGATTGCTTTCTTTATGCAATCTCTGGATATCATCAAATCGAATTTGAAAAAAGCTAACAATACTGCCTTATGAAAGGTTTAAAAGTCACCGGCATACTGATAATGCTGTCTCTCTTGATTTCCTGTAAATCAAAGAACAAAGATCAAGCTTCAAAAGAGAAACCTCCGGCCCTGGTTGAAGTAATGGTAGCCGGTGACCAGGATTTCTCAAGCAGACTCGAAGTGAATGGCTCTGTTCTGTCATACGAACTGGTGGAACTCCACCCTGAGATCAGCGGCCGTATAACCTACCTGAACATACCCGACGGTGCTACTGTTACCGAAGGTTCTATCCTGGCAAAGATCAATGATGCGGACATGCAGGCCCAGAAAGAACAACTTCAGATTCAACTGGAACTTGCTAAAAAGACTGAGAGCCGCCTCAGGAACCTCCTGAAAGTGAATGGTGTTAACCAGGCAGATTATGATGCAGCACTCAGCCAGGTAAATACCCTGCAAGCCAATATTAAAGTGCTGGATGCTCAACTTGATAAAACCGTGATACGAGCTCCGTTTACCGGTCAGCTAGGGCTACGCGAGGTTAGCCCGGGTGCTTATGTCACGCCTCAGACATTAATTGCAACCCTGCAACAAAGCAACAAAGTTAAAATCGATTTTACAGTCCCGGAGACATTTAACAACCTGGTTAAAAAAGGAAACAAGGTTCACGTTGAAACGGCAGACGTTGATACCAAAATTCTTGCAACAATTGTTGCAGTTGAACCTCAGGTGAATTCAACCACAAGGAATATCAAAGTCCGTGCTGTCCCGGCAGGTGGAAACCTGCTACCAGGCTCCTTTGTTAAAATACTTCTTGATCAAAACCGGAAAGTTATTGTTGTTCCCACCAATGCTATCATTCCGGATGCTTTCCAGAACCAGGTAGTACTAGTTAAGAATAATAAAGCCGTATTTACAAACGTGGAAACCGGATCCAGGAATGAAAACATGGTGGAACTGACCGGCGGCATTCAGCAAGGCGATAGTATAGTCATCAGCGGGATGCTTTTTGTTCGCCCGAATGGAGCCGTTAAGGTCAAAAAAGTGAGAGTTAAGGCAGATAAGAAAAACTGATCGACATGAATATTTCAGAACTTTCGCTCAGAAGGCCGGTACTCGCAA
Organism: Bacteroidota bacterium; assembly: GCA_013376995.1. Lineage (GTDB taxonomy): Bacteria > Bacteroidota > Bacteroidia > Bacteroidales > UBA4417 > UBA4417. The sequence goes on from JACAAZ010000017.1 coordinate 42,897, forward strand.
CAGTGATGAGTCTTTTTCTCATCCTTTTTGGGGTGATCGGCTTCAATTTCCTGGGGATACGCGATTATCCTGCCATCGACCCGCCGGTTATCACCGTAAATACATCCTATGCCGGTGCCAATTCCGATATTATCGAAAGCCAGATCACCGAGCCTCTTGAGAAATCAATTAACGGAATCCCGGGAATACGCACCATCACTTCGTCAAGTTCGGTAGGTAACAGCAATATCTCGGTAGAATTCAACCTCAGCTCTGACCTGGAAGCTGCTGCAAATGATGTACGCGATAAAGTCAGCCAGGCCGTCCGTAACCTGCCCCAGGACATTGATGCCCCGCCGGTAGTAACTAAGGCAGACGCAAACTCAGACTTTATCATTCTTATGGCCATCCAGAGCCAGAGCAAGGGATTACTGGAGCTGAGCGATTATGCCGAAAATGTCTTGCAGAATAAATTCCAGACGATCCCTGAAGTAAGTTCAGTAAATATAGTAGGTCAGAAACGCCCGGCAATGCGGTTGTGGATTGATCCCGACAAACTGAATGCCTACAATATCGCATTCAACGATATCACAAACGTCCTGAACAAGGAAAACGTAGAAGTCCCTTCAGGAAAGATCTATGGTAACAAAACCGAACTCACCATTCGTGCATTGGGCCGCCTTACGACCGAAAAGGATTTCCGCGACCTGATCATCCGTGAGGATAATGATGGGATCGTCAGGCTTAGTGATGTTGCTAAAGTTGAAATAGGCCCTGAACAATACGAGCAAAGCTGGAAACTGAACGGAGTGAGTGCTGTCGGGCTTGCCATTATTCCCCAACCCGGAGCCAATTACATCAACATTTCGGATGAATTCAGCAAACGGTTGGAGGAAATCAAAAAATCGCAGAAGAATGATATCCAGTTCACTACCTTAATCGACAATACCAAGAATGTAAGGAGATCATTATCGGAGGTTCAGCAAACGCTGCTCATTTCGTTCATCCTGGTTATCATGGTCATCTTCCTGTTTTTCAGGAACTGGCTGATAGCGATCCGCCCACTGATTGACATACCCATTTCGCTTATCGCTACCTTCTTTGTGATGTACCTTGCCGGGTTCTCTATCAACATCCTGTCCCTGCTGGGCATTATCCTTGCGACGGGACTTGTGGTTGATGATGGAATCGTGGTAACGGAGAATATATTCCGGAAATTTGAGAAAGGAATGCCCATCCGCAGAGCGGCCCTGGAGGGAAGTAAGGAGATCTTTTTTGCGGTCATTTCAACATCTATCACCCTTGCCATCGTTTTTCTACCGGTTCTTTTCCTGCAAGGGTTTATAGGGAGCCTATTCCGTGAATTTGCGGTGGTTGTGGCCACGGCTGTGCTTATTTCAGCCTTTGTCTCGCTTACCATCACACCCGTGTTGAACGTTTACCTCAACAAACCTAATGCCCGTGAGCGCTGGTTCTATTCAAAAACCGAACCTTTCTTCACAGGCATGGAGCATGGATACACGAAGTCTCTCCAGAAATTCCTGAATCGCCGATGGTTTGCCTGGATTATCGTTGTAGCCTGTTTAGGTATTATTTATGTGATTGGCCGTTCGCTTCAAAGTGAAATAGCTCCGCTGGAAGACAAGGGCAGTATCCGTTTCCAGATCAGCGGGCCAGAAGGATCCAGTTATGGATATATGGCAAAAAATGTAGGCGACTTTGCCAACTTCCTTATTGATTCTGTCCCCGGGCGAAGTTTTTCATTTGTTTCGGTTCCTGGTTTTGGCAATGCTGGCACCAATGCAGCCAGCGGAAGGCTCGGACTTTTGCCCGCCAGCGAGAGGTCAAAAACGCAAAGCCAGATTGTAAAAGAGTTGACAAAAAAAATCACCCGTTATAATAACCTGAGGATATTCCCGATCGAAGAACAGACCATTTCAGTGGGACTTGGTTCAAGGGGTTCATTACCAGTTCAGTATGTTATTCAGAACCTTGATTTTGATAAACTTAAATCAATAATTCCAAAATTCCTGGATGCCGCAAAGAATGACAAAACATTCCAGAATGTGGATGTGAACCTGAAATTCAACAAACCGGAAGTGGATGTCATTATTAACCGTATCAAAGCCCGGGAATTGGGTTTGACTGTCACAGATATTGCAAACGTAATCCAAAGTGCTTTCAGTGGAAGGAGGCTTGCTTATTTCATCATGAACGGAAGGCAGTACCAGGTTATCAGCCAGGTGGGGATTAAAGACAGGCAGCAACCTACTGATATCTCCAAGCTATATGTGAGAAACAACCTTGGAAATAACATTGCCTTGTCGGAAGTACTTGATATGTCAACCAATGCAAACCCTCCTACCCTTTTTCACTTCAACCGTTACAAATCAGCAACTATTTCTGCATCCCTTGCCGAAGGAAAGACGATCAGCGATGGTGTAAAAGCCATGCAAAAAATTGGAGATGGCTTACTCGATGAAAGTTTCCAGACTTCATTAACCGGTCCCTCACGCGATTATGCCGAAAGTTCCTCCAATACTGCCTTTGCTTTCCTGCTCGCCTTAATGCTGATCTATTTAGTGCTTGCTGCTCAGTTTGAAAGTTTCAGGGATCCGTTTATCATCATGATCACCGTTCCGCTGGCTGTTGCAGGAGCATTGCTTTGCCTGTGGGTATTCAACCAGACCCTCAACATATTTTCGGAGATTGGGATGATTACCCTGATTGGGCTGGTTACCAAAAATGGGATCCTTATCGTGGAATTCGCGAATAAGAAACGTGCCCTGGGAATGTCGAGGTTTGAAGCAGTAACTGAAGCTGCCACTCAACGACTAAGGCCGATCCTTATGACCAGCCTGGCCACTTCACTCGGGGCCCTGCCAATTGCATTGAGCCTTGGTGAAGCTGCTTCAAGCCGTGTTCCTTTAGGTATTGTGATAGTTGGAGGGATTCTCTTTTCGCTGATCCTAACATTATTTGTAATCCCGGCAGTGTACACCTTTGTATCAGGTAAACACGTTACCCAGGAAGAAATTGATAATCAGTTTAAATAATATTATATGAAACTGATCACATTATTTTGTGCTCTCCTGATGCCGCTGCTGATGGCAGCACAAACTTCACTTTCGCTGAAGAGTATTATTGATACGACACTGAAAAACAGTTTCGATATCCAGATCGCCTCCAATACCGTTGAGATCAACAAGATCAACAATAACAACGGAGTTGCAGGCGGACTTCCAACTGTGAGCGCATCCGTTTCTGACAATCAATCTGTGACCAATGTTTACCAGAAACTAAATACCGGTGTAGAAATCAGGAAAAACAATGCAAGCGGCAATACCATGACTTCAAGCCTGACAGCGGGGATGCTCCTGTTTAACGGTTTCAGGGTTGTAGCCACAAAAGAAAGATTGAACAGGCTGCAGGCACAAAGCGAATTACAGCTTAACCTTGCCATTCAGAATAGTATCGCTGCCGTTACTGCCAAGTATTACGACATTGTCAGGCAGCAGGAATACCTGAAGATTATTGATTACCTGCTTGATGTTTCACAAAAGAAGCTGGACATCGTTACTGAAAGAAGGAATGTCGGGATGGCGAATGATGCAGATTTCCTTCAGGCACAAATTGATGTAAATTCAGCAATTCAGAACCAAAGGAACCAGCAATTGGTTGTCGACCAGGCCAAGACTGAATTGCTTCAGCTCATGAGCATTAACCGCTATTATCCTTTTTCAGTTGATGACAGCATCGTCCCGGATAAAGCTCTTCAGCTTACTAATATATTAGGCTATCTTGAGAAGAATCCTCAATACCTTACGGCTGAGCAACAGGTGAAGATCAACGAGCAGATTGTGAAGGAAGTAGCAGCACTTCGTTATCCTTCTCTGCGTATCAATACCGGTCTCAACCTGAACCGGAATCAAAGTGACGCCGGCCTTACACTTATCAACCAGAATTACGGGCCCTATGCCGGGCTTACCCTCCAGGTACCCATCTATAACGGAAATGCTTACAGATCGCAGAAGGAAACAGCCGTCTATAATGTTCACAATGCAAAGCTGCAGCAACAAAGCCTGTTAAATTCCCTGACGGCTGATGCGGTCAGGACCTATCAATCTTATTCTTCCACCCTTCAACAGCTGGAATCCCAGCAGAAATCAGTTGAGTTATCTGGCAAACTGATTGCTATCGTCATGCAGCGTTTCCAGGTAAACCAGGCAACGATACTGGATGTTAAGGCAGCCCAGTCAAGTTTTGAGAGCACGGGCTACCAGTTGGTCAACCTTAAGTATGCTTCCAAGATTGCTGAAATAGAGCTGAAACGCCTTATGTACCAGCTGGGCGATTGATATGTAATGACTTTAAACTCAAAGTTAATGCAGATATTCCCGTGATTTATGATAAAATTCTTTGTGTCCGCCTAAGGCGGATTTGTCTTCGCCTCTTCGTGGCATTTTTTAGCCATCCGCCTCCGGAAATGACTACTGATTGAATATCGAGTGGCCATTGTATGACCATAGAATGACCACTAAATCTTCTTCTTTAACTCCCTGCACTCTGCGCTTTGCGTTTCGCGCTAAATTTCATTACCCAATATACACCGAATAGGATAGGATATTTAGCGTTAATTAGAATCGTTGGACACTATAAATTTTATTGATAATATGCTTATTCTTGCAGTTGTATAACGACTTCAAGTCAAAATAAGAAAAACTGGAACTCAGCCAGAACTTGTTTTACAAACAACCGGATAGCATGGTAATAAAAAAATTGATTAATAGTTCGATTGCATTTTTGCTTCTCTGCAGCGGAGTAAGTGCTCAGGTAGTGATAAATGAAGGAAGCAACAGGAACTATTCAAGCATTTCCGATGAAGATGGCGATTATCCTGATTGGGTTGAAATCTACAACTCAGGAATAGATACCGTTGACCTCTTAAATTACACCATAAGCGACAAGCTGTCAAATCCAGTAAAATGGGTATTTCCTGAGGTTAAACTTTCACCAGGGCAGTTCAGAACCATATTTTGCAGCGGGAAGGACAGGAAACCGGTTTCAGGCTTTGTAAATGTTGTAAATACCGGATCATTTACACCAATTGTCGGATGGAACACACATACTTTCTCAACACCTTTTTTCTGGGATGGAATCTCTAACCTCTTAATCAACACCTGTTCTTACAACTCGAACGGGTATACGTCAAATTCGGTCTTCAATCAAACAGCAACATCATACCCATCGACGGTTTTTACCTTTCAGGACGGGAGCCCTGCTTCCTGCCAGCAAAGCTATGGATATGTGGTCTCCCAGCGGCCTGATATGAAGCTGAACGGAATTACTGTTGGGACTGGTACAATCCTTAATTCGCCATATGATTATCCTGCTCCATATGGCAACTGGTATTGGGGCGCAAAAAACCAGATGCTTATCCGGGCATCAGAACTGACAGAGGCAGGTTTAACAGCCGGAAATATTACAAGCCTGGCATTTAGCGTTGCTTCAACCGATCCGGCTACGGTTTACGATTATATTGATATCAACATGAAAATGGTAGCTGAAAATTCAGTTTCTTCTCATTTTGAGACTGTTGATACTAACAATAACCTGCATACCAACTTTAAGATTTCAAAATCAGGAGAAACGATATACCTGTATTCCCCGGCTCAGGTTCTGCAAAACAGTTTGTTTGTAAACTGCAATGAGCTGAACAATAGCAGGGGGTCATCCCCAGATGCAGCTTCCAATGTGTTCCTTTTTCATACTGCAACTCCCGGGATGTCCAACAACCAGTCCGCTACTTTCACATCATATTTGTTCCCACCAACTTTTTCTGTGCAGTCAGGTATTTACCAGGCACCTTTCTCTGTGACCATAAACAATCCAAATGGGAGCACCTCTTACATACAGTATACAACTGATGGAAGTGATCCTTCGTCTTTCTCACTAGTATATGACGGGAACCCGATTCCCATTGATTCAACCACCATTTTAAAAGCTGTTGCTATCGAAAATGGAATTTTACCCAGCCCGATAACCGTTTCGTCCTACCTTATTGGAATTGAACATGTAACGCCTGTCTTATCCGTAGTTACCGATAACAATAACCTTTACGGGCCAAGCGGGATATTTGACAACTGGTGGAATGACTGGGAACGCCCTTCCTATGTTGAATACTTTGATTCCACGCAACAACTTATTTTTTCCCAGAACTCAGGCATGCAGATTGACGGGGGTGCAGGTGGAAGCCGCGCCAATCCACAGCATTCCTTCCGTCTTGAACTGGATAACGGAGTTCTTGGCGATGGTCCTATCAATTACCAGTTGATTCCCAACAGGCCTAACAGGACGAAATACAGTAGCTTTTATCTGCGCAATGGAAGCAACCAATATCTTGTCATCCCTTATAAAGATGCTTCCCAGGTTATGTCAATGGGTGGTGAGACTAACAATTATTTTTCCGCATGGCGGCCTGTTTCAGTATATATAAACGGCTCTTATTTTGGCCTTTATGAATTGCGCGAAAAATTTGACACAGAATACTTCAAAACATTGGAAGATGCTGATGCCGACAGTACCGACATACTGAGCCTGAGTTATTGGTATGGGGGTGTTCTGCGGCCTGTTGCCGGTTCAGTTGATTCGTTGTGGGCTTCGATGGCAGCATTCAACGACCTGGATCCTGCCGATACTGCTTTTTGGGACAAGGCGGATAAGTACTTCGACATGGCCTTTTACAACGATTACATCATCGCTGAGTCATGGATAGCAAATAATGATTGGCCCGGTAATAACATCAAGATATACCGTTCTGATAAAACAAATTTCAGATGGAGGTTTTGCCTGGTCGATATGGAACTGAGCCTGTCTCCCAATGGATGGACCGACTGCTATTTTGATCATATCCACTACATGATGGGAATCAACTCATCAAATCCTTATTTGAATATCTGGTGGAAAGGAATTCAAAATGGCAGGTTCCGGAATTATTTCATCAACCGGTATGCTGACGTTATGAATACTGCTTATGATAAAAGCCGTATTACAGCTATTGAAAATAACATGTTCAATGCAACGGCATCGGAAATGCGAAATGAATATACGCGGTGGGGTGATCCCAATACTGTTCCCCAACAAATGACCGGGTTCTTTAACAATCATCTCATATTGGGATCCCAGTTCCGAAAAAGAACCTCCCAGGTACGTAATCACATTCAATCAAATTTTACTTTACCTAACCAGGTTGACGTAATACTGGATGTTGATCCGCCAGGAGCCGGAAAAATACATATCAGTACAATCGCCCCCGACAGCTACCCATGGGAAGGAGTATATTTTAACGGCCTTCCGGTCAAAATTGAGGCAATTCCCAATCCGGGTTTTGCATTCCTGAATTGGGGCCCCAATTCGTTAATTAAGGATACTCTGAACCCTGTTTTCAATGATACCTTAACAACCGAAAATACAACATTTACTGCTCACTTTGCTGATTTTACGTCTGTCAAAACATACGAGGCAGCATCAGGCTACAGCTTATATCCAAACCCGGCGAGTTCGAACCTTTTCCTGGTTAATCACAGCAACAATGCAAAAACGAAGCTTTTGTACCAGGTAATTGACCTGAACGGAAGGATTGTTCAATCAGGGAGAATTATAAATTCAAAACCGGAATCGGCAATTGACATTCATTCACTTCCGGCATCACTGTACCTGCTAAGAATTGTTGACGGTGCCGGCACCAGTGCGCAGCTTCGTTTCATTAAATTAGCAACCAATCGCTAATGTCTCACTGCACATATTGATTATGTAGGAATTAGCCCTGAATATTCCATCACTTTTCCAGGAATGGAAGTGAAAAGGCAGAAAGATCAATTGGGAAATTGATCGTAAGTTTCTATTTTCGCAGCAAATGCCATTCTTTTTTCTGGATCACAAACGTGATTAATTGTATTCTTTCCTGTTACATCCGGCAGGAAGTAGAATTAATAACTAAGTCCAAGTCATTCAATGTTTTTTCATGACAGAAAAACGGCCTGTTTCATTGCTTCAGCTATTTCTTGCATTTTGCAGGCTGGGTGCGGTTTCATTCGGTGGAAATATGGCTTTGGTGTCAGTAGTTCAAAATTATGCCTGTAGAAAGAAAAAATGGCTAACTGACGATGTTGTTCTGGATGGCGTAACTTTATGCAGTCTCTTGCCTGGCCCTTTAGCCGTTAACCTTATAGCCTATTCAGGATACAAGATCCGCGGTTTGGCAGGAGCTATCGTCAGTATTCTGGGAATTCTGCTTCCTTCCTTCATTTTGGTTACCGGCTTATCTTACCTGTATTTCAATTTCGGTAAGATTCCTGTTGTTAAATCCATTCTTCACAGCCTGGCACCTGTTATGGCAGGGGTTATTTTTGCAACGGTAATTCCTCTTGCAAGGAAGAACCTTCTTAAAAACTCCCAATACATCATTGCCTCAGCTGCGCTGGTCGTCATGCTTGCATTCCGCGGACCGGCTGGAATTGTAAGTGTCATTATTTGTTCAGGATTGGCCGGGTATATCCTATTTTACAAGAAGGCCGATATTGAAAATAAGCCTGAAAAATCAAGCCTTCCTGTTTTAAGAATATTATTGCTTATACTTCTACTGATAGCAGTTACAGGAGTTTTCTACTTCAAGGTATTGTTTCCCGATGAGAGCCTTCGCCTGTTAGGAAAAACATTCTCAGGAATGAGCCTTACCCTCTTCGGAGGCGGATATGTGTTTATTCCCTCCATAGGGACTATTGTTACCAGCACTTTCCACTGGTTAACAATGAAAGAATTTACCGACGGGATTGCCATCGGCCAGATCACCCCGGGACCCATACTAATCACTTCAGCTTTTATCGGTTTCAAGATAGCCGGAGTTGGAGGAGCTTTGCTGGCTACGCTGGCTACTTTTATCCCCCCGGCAATATTGGTAATGATATCCTCCCATTTCCTGAATTACCTGAAGTCACAACCTGCAGCCCAGTCCATATTCTCCGGCCTGCGGCCTGCTATTATCGGGATGATTGCTTCAGCAATAGTATTTATTGGTAAAGATGCTGCTCTTGAGTGGCAGAGCTGGTTATTGTTCATAATGGTTGTAGTTTCGATCCAGCATTACAAGATTGATGCATCCATTGTGATACCCGGGTCTGTGTTCATTGGATATTTTCTCTGTATGCTCTGATTATGACTAAAGGAATACAAGTTATCGGAACCCAGCGTTCGGGCTCGAACCTCCTAAGGGTAATGCTGCATCAGTCCTCACATATCTGTGCGCCACATCCGCCTCATTTGCTTCGCACCTTTTATCCAATCCTCGAAATGTATGAGGACCTGAGCCAGGATCATAACTTCAAATGCCTTGTCTCTGATGTAATCCATGTTATCCACCTGAACCCGGTAAACTGGAACTATACCTTTAGTGTACAGGAGGTTATTGAACACTGCAAAAACCAGTCACTTCCTCAGGTTATGAAAGCTGTGTATGAACTCATGGCACTTAAGAAAAATGCCGGGATATGGTGTAACAAAAGCATGGCCAATGTTAAGTATTTTAAACAAATGGAAGATGCCGATGTACACCCTTTTTATATCTACCTCTACCGTGATGGAAGAGATGTAGCACTTTCGTTTAAAAAAGCTGTTGTTGGCGAGAAACACATTTATCACCTGGCAAAACAGTGGCGGCAAGATCAGATCCTGGCGATGAACCTTGGGAAAGAGATCGGTGAAGATCGGATTATGAATATCTCGTACGAGAGCTTCACACAACATCCCAAAACCATGCTGGTTGAGCTCTGCCATAAACTTGATATCCCTTTTGAATCGGAAATGCTGGATTATTACAAATCAGACGAATCAAGATATACTGCCCAGGCAGGCAACATGTGGAACAACCTCGTGAAACCTGTGCTGAAACATAATAGCAATAAATTTCTTTCTGAGTTATCTGCAGATGACATCCTTATTTTTGAGTCTATAGCCGGTGATGTGCTCGAGACCTTGGGATATCCACTGGTAAACCCAAATTCTGCCTTGCGAAAAGAATTCAGTGCGACAGAGATTGATACATTTACTTCTGAGAATAAGAAAATGAAGGAAGCTATCTGGGCTTCTGTTTCCTTAGACATGGAGAAACGACAGGCACAAGAAGAATTCATTCATGAACTTTACCAGCAATTTTACACCTACGAAGCCATTAACAAACAATAGAGGTGAAATTGGATAGTATGCTATACTTTTGTAATTCCAAACACCTGTTTTTTGTTTATGATAAGAGCTTTTGTATCCATACTGCTTCTTTTCAGCATTAGCCTCTGTGCGCAGGTAATCCCACGCAACGGCAGTAACCTCATCCACAGCCAGATCATGTTCGAATACCCTGCTGTTAAGGATGCTTCCGGCTACGAGATCCAAATTTCAAAATGGGATTCTACCAAACAGGTAACCATTCCCTGCCTCAGGCAAGCAGATAAAACAACGGCAACACTGGTACCCTGGCTTGATTTTGGATATGAATACAGGTGGACTTACCAGGCTTTCGACAAAAATGGCAAAGCCTTCTTTACATCCCCGGAATATAAATTTTACCTGAAAATGCCTGTTGAGCCAAGACTGGACCAGCAGCGTGTCAGGCTCATTCCTTCAAATTGTGTTGATACCCTAAAAGGGCTTATCGCCCTTGATTATACCAAAACGGTTTTTGACAGGAAAGGCCGGCCCGTTTATTACGTACCCATTAGCCCTCCTTTACTCCCATCGGGATTCTTTATTCGTGATCTTCGTATCTCCCAGGGAGGCACCATTACGCTTGTTACCAAGTTTGATGCCGTTGAAATGGATCTTGAAGGTCACATTATCTGGATTGCCCCCAATGATGGCAAGGTATCGGGCGAAGCTACCGAATTTTATCACCATGATTTTAGCAGGTTGGATAATGGCAATTACATGGTACTCTCAGCCAAGCATAAGCTGATGCAGGCACCAAATGATACAGTACATGCCAATGTTGAATTTGGCACCATCATCGAATATGATCAGGATGGCAATGTGGTCTGGCATTGGGATTCGGATAAGTATTTTGATACAAGGGACTTGTTTGCACACAAACTCCCGGATAACAAGTACGATGCATCAACCCACAGCAATTCCATTAAAGTTTCCCCTGATGGTAAGTACATCTACCTGGGGTTTCGGGATGTGAGCCGAGTTATCAAAATTGAGAAGGTAAGCGGCAGAGTGATTGAAAGCTATGGTGCAAAGATGCCCTCGGGTGAAGCCAGGAAAGCCAATGGCTTTTTCCGCTTTCAGCATAGCATGATCCCGCTTAAAGATGGTAACCTTGCGGTATTTAATAATGATTCCATAGCAGATCCTAAAGTTACCTCAAGCGTCTTGATCTTCACTGACCCAAAAAATGAGAAGACTCCGTCTAAAATTTTGTGGAAATTCGATTGTAAATTTGATAGCCTATCCAATGGCAAAAGCCTTAAAATGGGCAATGTAATGGAACTACCCAACCATGACCTCCTGGTCAATATGGGAACTCTTAACAGGACCATCGAGCTTTCCAGGGATAAAAAGATCCTATGGGATGCTTTTACAGAACAATGGAATGCCAAAGTAAACAAATGGGAGCCATTTTCAACTTTCCGATGTAATTATGTGTCCTCCCTTTATCCCTGCTATTTCACCGCCGGAATAATGGATGATGGATCCGGAAATACGAAGAAGGGGAATTCTTCTATCCAGGTCTTCAACGAAGGAACGGAAGCAGACAGCTATACCATACAAGTCAGGAGTGCAGGGGGCCAGAAGGAACTCAGGACTGCTTCCGTATTACCTGGAGAATCTGTTTCGGTTAATTTTGACAAGCCGAAGGCAGAGGGAAAATACCAGGTCTTTATCATCTCTTCTCTGGATTCCAGAAGAACTAGGACCATTGATATGCCAGGTAATATGCAAGAATCCACGCTTAATAACCTTCCTCAGCATTTTACATACAAACAGGAAAAACCAATAGAATTAAGATGAAATACAATCTGCTTGGAAAGACCGGGGTGCTGGTTTCTGAACTCAGCCTTGGCACAATGACTTTTGGTGGAAAAGGATACTGGAAAGCTATAGGAGAACTGCCCCAGGATGACATCAATGATATTCTGAAAACAGCTCTAGACAGTGGAATAAATTTCATTGATACAGCCAACGGATATTCAGAAGGACTTGCTGAGACCATGCTGGGTAAAGGCCTTAAAGACCTTGGAATATCGAGGCAACTAGTGGTGATCGCTACAAAAGTCCGGATACGGATGGGTGCAGGAGCAAACCAGGTAGGGCTTTCAAAATTGCATATTGCAGATTCAGTGGACGACAGCCTGAAACGCCTTGGAATGTCGCATATTGACCTGCTGTACATTCATGGCGTTGACCCGATAACCCCATTGGAAGAAACCATGCGGGGATTGGAAGATGTTGTCCGCGACGGGAAAGTTCGTTACCTGGGGATCAGCAACCACCCTGCATGGATGGTAACGAAGGCAAATGGTATAGCTGATAAGATGGGCTGGTCAAAATTTGTTGCCTTACAAAACTATTACACTATTGCTTCACGTGATATAGAAAGAGAGATCGTCCCGATGGCTCTGAGCGAGGGACTTTCTATTATGCCATGGAGCCCGCTTGCAGGAGGTTTCCTTTCAGGGAAATATACAAGGGAGCACCCGGTAGCCGGCCACAGCCGTCGCGATAACTTCGACTTCCCCCCCATCAACAAACCCAAAGCCTACGACCTTATTGATGCAATGAAGCTTATAGCCTCAGCACATAAAGTATCCGTCGCCCAGGTTGCACTTGCTTACCTGCTGAAAAAACCAGGTGTAACGAGCATTATTATAGGGGCAAAGAAAAGTGCCCAGCTGGTTGATAATATTGCAGCATCCCAATTGGCCCTGACTTCAGAAGAGATGAACCAGCTGGACAATATCAGTGCATTGACAACTGAATACCCGGCATGGATGGTGGAAAGACAGTCAACGGGAAGATTCCCTGAATAATCAACGATTTCTAATGCCCGATCAGGGAGTGTATCTCTTTGATATGCTCTGAATTGGCACCAATTATCCCTTTTTCAGTTATTATCCCGCTGATATATTCTGCCGGGGTAACATCAAATGCCGGGTTAAATGCTGAAGAACCCGGGGAGGTCACACGGATTCTGCGAATTATACCTTCTTCATCAGGCCCCGACTGGAAATGTACTTCTTCTTCGTCACGCTCTTCTATCACAATGTGTGTTCCATTTGGAATTGAAAGGTCAAAGGTCGTAAATGGAGCGGCAATATAGAAGGGAATACCGAATTGCTTAGCTATGATTGCCTTTTCGAAGGTGCCTATTTTATTGGCAGCGTCACCGTTGGCTGCTATGCGGTCAGCACCTGTTATCACCATATCCACCATACCTTTTGACATAAGATAAGCTGCTGCATTATCCGGAACTATGCTATGCGATATTCCTTCATTCATCAACTCCCAGGCAGTGAGTCGTGCCCCCTGGCTCCTGGGACGGGTTTCATCTGCATATACGAAAACCTTTTTCCCATCGCGATTGGATATATATATCGGAGAAAGAGCTGATCCGTAATCCACGAACCCCAGCCAACCGGCATTGCAGTGGGTAAGTATCCTGTTCCCATCCTTTATGAGCTTACTTCCAAATTCACCAATACTGATAGCATTCTGTACATTCTCCTCAGCAAGCCGCTGGGCTTCCGAAACTGCAGCATCAGCAGATATGAGTCCTGCGGTGAAAACCTTTTCCGTGGCGTAATAAAGGTTGCGTGCAGTTGGGCGTGTAGCTTCAATCTCATTCCTGGCATCCTCAACGTTAAAATGTTCTTCGGAAGGCTGGGCGCTAAGTGCTAAGCGCCTGCCACTTTCCCTTTCCAGAAAGGCCTGTGCCATTGCGAAACCCGCTGCTGCCCCAATGGCGCCGGCTCCCCTGGTAATCATAGTCCGGATCGCATGGCAGGTATCCTTGCAGGTCCTGGCCTCATAAATCCTGAATTCAAACGGCAGGGCATTCTGATCAATCATAAAGACCGATGAGCCTTCCATCCATATGGTCCTGTAGTGTTTCCCGGCGACTTTCATAGGGGTAATTTACGGGTTTGGAAATAAACTGAATATTTTTTTCTGTCCTGATTTGTGTGCTCTTAATCTTTTTGAACACTGATGACACTGAAAGAAATGATTTTCACAGAAAAATAGCTTTTTACATACATAATAACCTTTCTGTGACAATCTGTATTTTCAGTTTAATCTGTGTGCTCTTAATCTTTTTGAACACTGATGACACTGAAAGAAATGATTTTCACA
>JACAAZ010000017.1:57375-101675 GCA_013376995.1 Bacteroidota bacterium
TGTGTGCTCTTAATCTTTTTGAACACTGATGACACTGAAAGAAATGATTTTCACAGAAAAATAGCTTTTTACATACATAATAACCTTTCTGTGACAATCTGTATTTTCTGTTTAATCTGTGTGCAAGATTTTTCGGTCATTCGTAAAAATCTTTCTTCTTATTTGTGGTTTCTTACCAAAATTTAAAAGTAGCCCAATTTCTTTTTCGGTTGCTCTTAGGTAATTGATCAATTGCATCTCATGCTCCTCAACGAGTCCTTCCGCAGCCTTTAATTCGAGAATTATTGAATCCTCAACAATCAGATCAGCGTAGTATTCTCCAACTTGAACTTTATCATAATAGACCTTAATTTGTTTCTGTTTTTCTACATGAAGTCCGGATCGTTCTAATTCGATCATAAGTGCATTCGTATATACCTTTTCAAGAAAGCCAAACCCAAGCTTGTTGTATACCGTGTAAAAGCACTTGATCACTTTGTCGGATAATTCCAGGTAAGGGTATTCATTCATAATGATAATATTAAAAATTAATAGCCAGATGAATTTAAAATAGTTTTGGTAGTCAGTTTAGCATAAAATGAAGAGTAAGATATAATGTTCCAGATATCTGTTATAATCTGTATTTTCAGTATGATTTGTGTTCTATATTTTTCCAATTTAGGTAAATATCATTCTTCTTTTTTCAATTCCTTATATGTTATATTAAACTTAATAGCGTTCTAGCACACTGATGACTCAGAAAGAAATGATTATCACAGATAAATAACCTTCTTGCATGCTTAAGAACCTTGCTGTGTAAATCTTTCCGCCTGAGGCGGATCCGTTAAATCCGTGTGCTATTTTATCCTTTAAAAATCTTACCCGTTATTCACCGCAATCCACGCCATAAGCCCCATTCCAACCTCAATACTGCTTTCGTCAGCATCGAAGGTGGATGTATGAAGGTTGCGGACTTCTTTCCAGGAGGGATCCTTAACTCCCAGGCGATAGAAGCAGGCAGGAATAATGTGCGAATAATATGCAAAATCTTCGGCGGTCATCCGCTGATCCAGTTCCACAACATTCTCCCTGCCAAGGTACTGAATAGCCAATTCCCGTGTTTTAGCAGTAAGTTCATCATTATTCACAAGGAATGGATACCCCCTGTCGATAAATACTTCACAATTGCCTCCCATGCTTTCGGCAATACCCTGAGCAATCTCCGTTATCTTCCTGTGGGCCTTTGCCCTCCACTCCTCGCTGAATGTCCGGAATGTACCATCCATTTTCACTATATCAGGGATGATATTGGTCCTGCCTTCAGCAATAAACCGTCCAAATGACAGAACTGTCGGGATACCTGGAGGGGCAAAACGGCTTACTACCTGCTGAAGTGCAACGATGATCTGAGATGCTATCAATACTGTATCAATATTCATATCCGGAGTGGCAGCGTGCCCGCCTTTTCCTTTAACTGTCAGGTAAACCTCATCGGTTGAAGCCATGTATTTCCCGGCTTTCATCCCAACTTTCCCGGCTTCAAGCGTAGGCAAAACATGCTGCCCGAAAATAGCCGCCGGTTTTGGGTTTTCCAACACCCCATCCTCTATCATCGCCTTTGCACCTCCCGGGAACTTCTCCTCAGAAGGCTGGAATATCAGGCGGTATGTACCTTCAATTTCATTCTCAAGTTCTTTCAGTATGCGCACTGCGCCCAAAAGGCAGGTCATATGCACATCATGCCCGCAGGCATGCATCACGCCCGGATTGCATGACTTGTATTCAACATCATTCTGTTCAATAATTGGCAACGCATCCATATCAGCACGAAGAGCAACAAGATTTTTCGCCGGGTTTTTGCCCCGGATCTCTGCTACAATTCCATTACCGCCAACACCTGATACATAAGAAACTCCCCATTCGTCAAGCTTAGCCTTGATAAATTCAGCTGTCTGAAATTCTTTCTCTGATAATTCAGGATTTTCGTGCAGATGCCTCCTGATCTTGATCATATCAGCAGCATAGCGGGAAGCCAGTTCACGGATTTTTTCCTTTACCATTTCCGGGAAATTTTGTTCTATGCAAATGTAACAATCCTGCGGGCATCTCACGCAACTAAAAGCATTCTAAGCATATACCAATTTTTGTTTTAATTAGAGCCGGAAGTATATTGCTCAACCAGGTTGTACCCTAAGCAATTTGTTCTCATTTTTGCAGATCAGGAAGCAAAAAATCAAATGCTCATGAAGGTCTGTGGATTTACCATTGTCAGGAATGCCGTCAAATATGATTACCCCGTTGTGGAATCCATTACCTCCATACTTCCTGTGGTGGATGAATTCATTGTGCTGGTAGGCGATTCAGCGGACGGCACAAGAGAGTTGATCAGTGGAATAAATTCTCCTAAAATCCGGATTTACGACAGCCTCTGGGATGATACTCTTAAGGAAGGCGGAAGGGTCCTTGCTGTTGAAACCAACAAAGCACTTGACCTCATCAGTCCGGACTTTGACTGGGCTTTTTATCTGCAGGCTGATGAAGTAGTGCACGAAAAATATCATGGCCCTATCCGGGATTCCATGAAACAATGGCTGGAAAAACCTGAGGTTGAGGGCCTTCTCTTCAACTACACTCACTTCTATGGCACTTACAACTATATCGGTGATTCAAGAACCTGGTACCGGAATGAAATCCGCATCATTCGGAATGATAAAAATATCCGTTCCTACCGCGATGCCCAGGGTTTCAGGAAGAATGACATGAAACTGAAAGTGAAGCCTATCCAGGCAAGTATCTACCACTACGGATGGGTGAAAAATCCCAGGACCATGAAAACCAAGGTGCTGGATTTCCATAAACTCTGGCATGATGAAGAATGGATACGCCAGCATGAGGGGATGGATGAAATTTTCGACTATTCTGCAATCGATTCACTTGGCAGGTTCACCGAAACTCATCCTGAAGTAATGAAAAAACGTATTGCTGAAGCTTTGTGGAATATCGAGATGGATACAAGCAGAAAAAAATTCGGCTTAAAGGACAGGCTCCTCCACTTCATTGAAAAAACCACCGGCTATCGCCTTTTTGAGTACAAAAATTACTCGATAAGACGATAACAAAGAATCAGATCAGGTGAAGGATTGCATTTCGCAGAGCCGGCTATAAATGCCATTGGCGGCAAGCAGAACATCGTGAGTGCCTCTTTCAGCTACTTTTCCCGACTGAATAACAACAATTTCATCCGCATGCTGAATAGTAGATAACCGGTGGGCTATCACTATGGAAGTCCTGTTTTTCATAAGATTGATAAGTGCTTCCTGCACAAGCCTTTCGCTTTCCGTATCCAATGCGGATGTTGCTTCATCTAGAATAAGGATAGGTGGATTTTTCAGAACAGCACGGGCAATGCTGATTCTTTGCCTCTGCCCGCCGGATAATTTTACACCCCGGTCGCCAATATTCGTGTCATATCC
Source organism: Bacteroidota bacterium (assembly GCA_013376995.1). Classification (GTDB taxonomy): domain Bacteria; phylum Bacteroidota; class Bacteroidia; order Bacteroidales; family UBA4417; genus UBA4417. The sequence goes on from JACAAZ010000017.1 coordinate 60,828, forward strand.
CAATTCAAGTTTGTCGACAAACTCATGGGCATTGGCCACTTTTGCAGCATTGATAACCTGTTCGCGCGTGGCATCATTTTTCCCGAAAGCTATATTGTCAGCAATTGTCCCATTAAACAAAATGGTCTCCTGGTTAACGATACCCATCAATCCCCTGATGCCATCTATTTTAAGGTCCCGGAGATCCGTACCGTCAATCAGGATCCCTCCTTCCGTAACATCGTAAAACCTTGGCAACAAGTCCACCATCGTAGACTTACCACCTCCCGACTGCCCGACCAATGCAATGGTTTTGCCTTTGGGAACAATCAGGTTGACGTTGCTCAGAACAAACTCTTTTTCATAGCGGAAATAGACATTTCTATATTCAATATTTTGGGTGAAGTTCTCAACAGGCTTGGCATCCGGTTTTTCTTCGATGATTTCCTTGGCATCCAGCACCTGGTTGATCCTCTCGATGGAGGCAGCACCTTTCTCGATGTTGTAAAATGCTGTGGTTATGGCTTTAGCCGGGACAATGATCTGGGAAAAGATGCCGATATAAAGAATGAATTTAGGTGCCGTTAAAAGGGCTTCCGAGGAAAGGATAAGCCTGCCGCCGTACCAGAGGATTACGGCTGTTACAGCAATACCCATGAATTCACTTACCGGAGATGCGAGGTCGCGTTTGCGGAACAACCTGACCATCAATTTCATAAAACCCCGGTTGTTTTCATCAAATTTGCTGTAGGAATAGTCTATCGCGTTGAAGCCTTTAATGATCCGCAGTCCGGATATCGTTTCCTCTATCAGCGAAAGCAAATCCCCCATTTTTTTCTGGCCTTTTTGTGAGGTCCTTCTCAGGCTCCTTCCGATCCATCCGATGAGAAGCCCGGCCACGGGCAATACCAGCAGTACAAACAGAGTGAGCTGGGTACTGATGTTGAACATGGCGATCAGGTAGATAATGATGGTTATAGGATCGCGGAACATCATTTCGAGGGATGACAGAATTGACCATTCCACCTCCTGCACATCATTGGTAATCCGGGCCATGATATCGCCTTTCCTTTGCTCTGAATAGTACGAAAGTGGCAGAATCAGAATCTTGTGATACAATGCATTGCGTATATCCTTCACTACTCCGTTCCTGAGTACGGCTACATAAAACAAGGCCATATAACGGAACAGGTTTTTGAAAAGGAACAATACCACAATCCCGATACAGATCAGGAAAAGAGTATGGATCTCACCTTCTGAGCGAATCTCCTGGCTGATATAAAAGTTGATGTTATTGAATACATTCTTGGTATCCAGGGCCCAGGGCATAAGCGTATTGACTGGTTCAGACTGCTTGAAAAGGATGTTGAGCACCGGGATAAGCGAGGCCAGTGAAACAAGAGCGAAAAAAGCACCCAGTATATTAAAAATGATATTTAAAACAGCATACCACTTATATGGGTATGCATAGCGCAATAATCCAGCTAATTTTTTCACGATGGAAGGATAAATATTTTATTCCATAATCCAATATTTCATGGATTTGGAGGCACAAAAATAAAACAATATAAGACGTGGACAGCATCCTGAAATTGACATGTGAAAGGGTCCGCGTGCAGTAAAACTCAAGGGTTTGAATATTATTGTAAATTTGCAGCATGGAAAATACACGGCAGCAAAAAGTAACCCGCCTGATCCAAAAGGATCTGGGAGAAATATTTCAAAGCCTCAGCAGGGATCTTTTCAGCGGGAACCTGATCACTGTCACGAAGGTCGTTGTGGCCCCGGACCTGACTTTGGCAAGGGTTCACCTGAGCCTTTTCGGGAAGACGGAAAAAGCAGATTTGTTAAAGGATATTTATACCCATAAAAAAGCAATCCGCCTTCAACTTGGTAACCGGATCCATAACCAGGTAAGGCAAATCCCAGACCTGGAGTTTTATATTGACGACTCGCTCGACTACATTGAAAATATTGAGAATCTGCTGAAAGGCTAAGCGGGCTGAGGCTAAATGAAAATTCAAAATGCAAATTGCAAAATTCAAATTGCAAAATTCAAATTGCAAAATTCAAATTGCAAAATTCAAATTGCAAAATTCAAAAGCCTAAGGTTTAGCCAGATGAAAAGGCCTACATTAAAGCCTTGGAATAAAAGACCAGAAACTACAGTCCTATTACATTAACCAATTGAGCCATTAAGCACCTTCAAGGCATTTTGCCCTTTGCAATTTGATATAAATCTTAACCTTTGCCCTATGCGCTTCGCCTTTAGCCAAAGTTAAGAAACCTAATAACTGACCACCATCCACCACCCCATCCCCTAACCCGATCCGCATGCAATATGACCCAATTAAACGTTCATTAGGCTCTGTATTTAACAGCACGCCTTTTTTGCGTAAAGTCTTCTATAAATTACTCGATATACTGCTCCTCCGCTCATGGCATGTTCGGAAAGAGCTAAAAGAATGGAACAAGGTTTCGCCTGCCGGCGCTATGATCCTGGATGCAGGTTCCGGCTTCGGGCAATACGATTTTTACCTTTCATCCTTAAATCCTTCCTGGAAAATAAAAGGTGTTGATGTAAAAGAAGAACAGATTGCTGACTGCAATGCATTTTTCAAATCGATAGGCCGCGAAAATGTAAAATTTGAATTTGCTGACCTGACCCGTTTTAATGAGGCCAGCACTTATGACCTCATTCTTTCCGTAGATGTTATGGAGCATATCCTGGAAGACGTGCTTGTTTTTGAGAATTTCCATAAAGCATTGAAACCCGGAGGAATGGCTCTGATTTCTACGCCTAGTGACCAGGGTGGCAGCGATGTTCATGATCATGACGAAGAAGACTCATTCATCGAAGAACACGTCCGCGATGGATATAACATCCAGGAGATCCAGGATAAGTTGAAAAAAGCAGGGTTTAGCCGCACTGAAGCCCGCTACCAATATGGAAAACCGGGACAGCGAGCATGGAGGATCTCCATGAAATATCCCATCCTGATGCTTGGAAGATCAAAGCTCTTCTTTATCATCCTTCCATTCTATTACCTCTTTGTTCTGCCGGTCAGCATGATACTGAACCGGAAAGATGTAAACACTCAGCACCTGAGCGGAACAGGCCTGGTAGTGAAAGCCTGGAAATAGTACTTTACTTTTTATTCTGCTTTCTTTTGGCTTTTACCGGCAATCCCGGTAAGGGCTTATTAGCTATATTTGTCTCTTATAAGCAAAAGCTGTCTTGAATTTCCCGTTTTACATAGCGCGCAGGTACCTGGTCTCAAAAAAGACCCATAATATCATCAATATCATTTCCGGGATTTCGGTAATTGGTGTTATGGTAGGAACCATGGCCCTGATTGTTGTGCTAAGTGTGTTCAACGGATTCGAAAAGGCAGTTATTTCCATGTTCAACGTTTTCGATCCGGATCTGCAAATCTCTCTTGCCGAGGGTAAAACTTTCCACCAGTCTGAACTGCCCTCTGATAAAATAAGCCATTTACCGGGGGTGGTCAGGTATACGCAGGTACTTGAAGAAAACGGATTGCTCCGGTACAAGGACAAGCAATACCTTGCTGTAATAAAAGGGGTGAGTGCCGGTTATGAAAAAAACAGCCCGCTGGATACCCTGATTGTGGAAGGGAAAATGGTGCTGCAGGCAGATAGTTTTGACTTTGCTATCCCCGGGTTTGGAATAGCATATTACCTGGGGGTGCAGTTGGATGACCCGGAAAACCTGATTTCCATTTATGTTCCTGACCGTACCAAACGCCTGAATGTCCTTTCTGAAAACACCCTGCGCTCAGAAACCATTATGCCTGCAGGTATATTTTCTGTCCAGCAGGATTTTGACAACAAATACATGTTCGTCCCCCTCAGGTTTGCAAGAAGGTTGTTGAACTATTCAGATGAAATCTCATCAGCAGAGATTTGGCTGGCGCCGGGAAGCAATGCAGAGGAGACGCAGCAAACCATCGAGAAATGGGCAGGAAAGAAGTTTGTCGTAAAAAACCGGCTTCAGCAACAGGATATTCTCTACAAAACCATGAAGTCGGAGAAATGGGCTGTTTTCCTGATTCTGACATTTATCCTTATCATTGCCACCTTCAATGTTATTGGATCTATAACCATGCTGATCCTCGACAAGCGCAGGGATATCCATGTGCTGGGGAGTATGGGAGCCAGCCAGAAGCTGATCCGCCGGATCTTTTTCACTGAAGGAGCACTGATTATTATTAGCGGAGCTTTGTCTGGATCAGTCCTGGGTTTCATTATTTGCTGGGTTCAGAAACATTTCGAACTGATTAAGCTTGGGAATGGAGGATCCTTTATATTGAATGCCTACCCTGTTGACATGAAAGTAACTGACTTTATCATGGTTATAATTACGGTTACTTTTATCGGGCTCGCAGCGTGCTGGCTTCCTGTCAGGCGCATGAGCAGGCGGTTTGAAAAAACCAATTCGAAGTAAACATCAATATTATTGCATCGCTCTTTCTGGATGGATATACTATCAAGTAATTAGCATATTAATTGCGCGGATAGTTCATTCCAGGGAAATATCTTTTTTATGCATGCTTTTCTATTGGGTGGTTTTCTGAGCTGCAAAAGAAGCTTGAATCGATTATAATATAAAGCTACAATCACCCTCCCTTTGAGCTGAATTTCGAAATAATTATCCCTACCACAGCTACCATGTAAAATTGGCCGGCCATACCAAAAAAAGCAGTAATCAACCTCGACATATCCGTTATTGGATACATATCACCAAATCCAATACTGGTAAGGGTTATAAAACTGAAATAAGAAAGTTCATTGTAAACCAGGGGTGGATTGCCTGTACTAATCCCGTGAAAAGAATGCGGAAAATTATATTCAACGAAAATATAAGTGAAGAGTGCTATCATGCTCAGGAGCATGTAACCGCAGAATGAACCGATGATCACGTTCAGCCGGACCTCATTGGCCTTGGTGATCTGGAACATAACCTCTGCAAAGATGAAGCTGTAGTAAATGACAAAAAAAATTGTCAGTACCTGGATAAACCAATACTGTGTTGCCAGGAAAATGAAACTGAATGGCATAGCTATACTGATGGAACTCAGCAGGTTCCTGACCTTTTTTACATTACGGTTATGCTCAATGAAAATCCCAAAACAAGCAACCGAAATAAGGATCATGTTTACAGGCCAAACAAATTTCAAATAGATATCATTGTTGGGAAAGAAAATCTTATCAAAAATCAGCAGTAACAATGCCACCAGCAAAAACTCATACCTGTAGAGGCTGGTCTTGACCTTAAAAGTTTCTTTATTCATTCCGGAGATGGGATTAAAAAATAAAAATAGTAATAAATGGCAGGAAATTTACCAGGAATAATTGAGATGAAAAACCATACAATTTTATTATTTAAAAACAGTATAAATTTTTTACATTAAACATTGATCTATAAGTTATTAGGATATTATTTCAACCAAATTAACGTAATTGATAATCAAAAACAGGGAAATTAAATCCCATCAAATAAAAAAATATAACTTTGTCTTGATTAATCAGGTCAAATCATATCCGTAATATTATGAAAATCACCAGCTTACTCCGTTCACAAGTACTACTTTCGATAATTGCATTAGCTGTTTCTTCACAGATCCATGCTATTGATTATGTTCAACTTAAGCCAGGAGCTGAAAACAGGCTAGATGTTACTGAAAGCTCATACCTGCATCTGCAGGTTGCAAACACTTTCAGCACATTTGGCTACCTGAACCAGGAAACCACAAAAGGCTCTTTTGCACAAATCTATGCTAAAGGTTATTCAAAAAGCACTCAGGTTGGTGATCCTGAATTGCCGGTAATGAGCAGGTTGATAGAGGTCCCGGTTGATGCTGTTCCTGAAATAAGGATAGTGAGTTATACGATAACTGATTATGATCTCAGCAATTACGGTGTTACCGCCAAAATATTTCCTTTGCAGCCCCCGCATGCTAAAAATGCTTCTTCATCTTCTGAATTTGCCTATAACACAGCCTCCTACCAGCAGAATAAATTTTTAGGAGGAGAACTCGCTAAGGTTGAAATCCAGGGATTCCTTAGGGGAGTAAGGCTTGCTAACCTGATCATTTCACCTGTTCAATATAATCCTGTTACCAATACCCTCAGGGTTTATGAAAACCTGGTGGTTGATGTCAGGTTTACCGGTGCAAATATTGCCAAAACCAGGGAAATGCGCTCAAAATTTGATTCGCCTTATTTCCACAGCATATTCAATAAGGTTATTAACCTTCAGCCTGTTGAAACCGATCGCGATACCATCATGAAAATGCCGGTAAAATATGTAATCGTTTCTCCTCCTATGTTTCATGATGCATTGCAGCCCCTGGTTCAATGGAAAACCCGCAAAGGATTCACCGTAGTTCAGGCATATACTGATAACCCTGCCGTCGGAACAACATTTAACTCGATCAAAGCCTACCTGCAAGGACTCTATACAAACAGTACCGCCATGGACCCTGCTCCTTCATTCGTGCTTTTTGTTGGTGATGTTGACCAGGTTCCTTCCTACAATTGTGGCAGCCATGTGAGCGATCTCTATTATTGCGAATATTCAGGCGATTTCCTCCCGGAAGTATACTATGGCAGGTTTTCCGCAACCAATCTCACTGAATTGCAGCCGCAGATCAACAAAACGCTGGAGTATGAACAATACCAGATGCCGGATCCTTCGTACCTGAATGAATGTGTGATGGTTGCCGGTGCTGATGCAAGCTATGGCCCTGTTTGGGGAAATGGTCAGATCAATTATGGCACAAATTACTATTTCAATCCTGATCATGGCCTTACATCCCATACCTACCTGCAGCCTGAACCTGCCGGTGGCAATTATGCAACGAATATTCATACCAATGTTAGCAATGGGGTTTGCTATGCCAATTACACTGCTCACGGAAGTGAGGATGGTTGGGCAGATCCTTCCTTCACCATAGCTGACGTGGCCAATTTGCAAAATGCCCATAAATACCCCCTTATGGTTGGGAATTGCTGCCTGACCAACCGTTTCGATGTAAACTGTTTCGGCGAAGCTCTTCTCCGCGCCCAGGATAAAGGTGCCCTGGCATACATTGGCGGTACCAATGTTAGCTATTGGGATGAAGACTTTTACTGGGGCGTAGGTGTCGGGCCAATTGTTGTAACCCCGACCTATGAAGAGAACGGCCTTGGGGCATATGACCGCACATTCCACGATCATGGTGAACCCATGGAAGAATGGTACAGCACTACGGCACAGATGATATTTGCCGGAAACCTTGCAGTGCAGGAATCAACTTCAAGCATGAAACAGTATTATTGGGAAATTTATGCACTGATGGGCGACCCTTCACTTATGGTTTACTTCTCGGTGCCACCCGCAATGACTGTCGATTATACTCCATTACTTCCTTTAGGCTCCCCCATTTTCAGCGTTCATACTGAACCTTATGCCTATGTTGCAATTTCTAAAAACAACGTATTGCATGGTGCGGTTGAAGCTGACGCTACAGGCCTTGCCAATATCCAGCTGATGCCATTTACCGAACCAGGTTATGCAACAGTAGTCATCACCAAACAGAACCGCCAGCCTTATATTGATTCCGTTATGGTCGCTTCACCTGACGGGCCTTACCTGGTGCTGGACAACTACCTTATCAAAGACCAGGGCGGTAACAACAACCAGGTTCCTGAGTTTGGTGAACCGCTGACCATGGATCTCAGCATGAAGAACTTCGGGAATAGTGATGCTATAAACACATTGTCAACTCTTTCAACCACCGATCCATATGTTTCCGTAACCGCTGCCACCCATACATGGCCTGTCATTACAAGCAATGGAAGCGCTTCAGCTACTGACGCCTTCATAATCCAGGCTCATGACTATGTCCCGGATCTACATACTGCCAATTTCACTTTGACTTCGGTTACCGACACCAATACTTTCTCTTCAGGTTTCAATATCCAGTTCCTGGCTCCTGCCCTCTCAGCAGGTATTTTCACCTTAGATGAAGCAACAGGTGGAAATGGGAACGGGCAGCTCGATCCGGGAGAAACTATTTATGTTACAATTCCAACAAGCAATACCGGGCATTGTACCTCTTCCGCACTCTCTGCACAGTTATTCGTGTTCGGTGATTACATTACCATTAACACGCCGGCTCAGTCACTTCCTGCCCTGGCTCCGGGTGGTACCGTTGAATCTACTTTCAGTTTCACCATCAGCCCCGACGCTCCCCTTGGAACAGAATTTTCACTTTACTTCACGGTAACCGCAGGCCCATACAATGCTGTATCCAGCCTTTTCCCAACTGTTGGGCCCCAGATAGAAGACTATGAAACCAATAATTTCAGCAGGTATAGCTGGAGGATGACAGGAAACCAGGGATGGAAAATCAGCCCGACCATCAAATCGCAGGGAAATTTTGGTTCACAATCCGGCACCCTCGGTAATTCACAACGCTCAGAAATGTACCTTGACGTAATTGTTCTCTCCTCAGATACCATCTCTTTCTACCGGAAGGTTTCTTCAGAATCTGGCTATGACTACCTGAAGTTCTACCTCGATGGGGTTGAAATGGGTAAATGGTCAGGAACTATGGATTGGGCAAGGGTTAGTTACCCGGTACTGGCAGGACCACACCGTTTTAGCTGGGCTTACGAAACAGATGAGTCTACTTTGTCTGGACAAAATGCCGGGTGGATAGACTATATTGTTTTCCCTCCTTTCAGCGAAAATCCTACAGGTCCTCTTGCCATCAATATGCTTGCAATTCCCCCTGTTGTTTGCCCGGGTAGTTCCTCACAATTGTATGCTTTCGCAACGGGAGGGAGCGGCAACTATGCCTATAGCTGGTCGCCAGCTGCTACACTCAACAACGACAATACATTCAACCCGGTTGCTACTCCTGTTGAAAACACGTTCTACCATGTGATCATCACCTCCGGATTATTTACATCAAGCAGTGATATTGAAGTTACCTTGGGCGAAATTCCTTCCACACCAGTGGTAACCCTTAATGGTGACCATTTTGAATCATCGGCAGCAACCGGAAACCAATGGTATAACAGCCAGGGTATAATAGCAGGAGCTACAGATCAGATCTATAAGCCAGAGCACACGGATTCATATTACACCATTGTTACCAATCAGAATGGATGCTCATCCCAGCCTTCTGACCAAATTTACTATGGATTCGTTGGAGTCAAAGGTGAAAGCAACCAGGGATTTCACATCTATCCGAATCCTTTCGAAGATAAATTCTTCCTTGATTATACACTTAAAACAGCATCATCAGTGAAAATTGCCATCTATGATGCGATTGGAAACGAAGCCATGTCCATGAACCTGGGCCAGAAAGCAGCAGGGACTTACAAGCTTAAAATCGACGGAAGCAAGCTAGCCACAGGTATTTACTACTGCAAACTATACACGGGTAACGAAGTCCTTGTGACCAAGGTGATCCGAAACAACTAATACCATCAAACCGATAAAACAAACCATTCAATGAAGAAAAATCTGCTACTGATCCTGGCAATGATTGTCATGACCAATCTGTTTGCCGGGCAATGGACATCCATACGTTCCCAGGTTCCAACCCAAGCCAGGACTGAACTGATCTCTTCCGACATCAGCACCTCCATTATTCATTTTTCGCTGGATGGTTATTTCCTGAATCCTGTCAATACGCCACATGGCACGGAATACACTGTTTCTGTTGACAACAGCACTCATATCCTGCAGAAAGGTGCGCCGGATCTTCCCAAGCTTACAGCATCCGTTATTATCCCGGATATGGCTTTGATGAACCTGGAAGTGGTTTCTTCATCGTATACGGACTTTGAAAATGTAAGTATTGCCCCTTCAAAGGGAAACCTTATGCGGGATATTGATCCTTCAACCATACCTTTTGAGTATGGCAGGGCCTATTCACAGGATGCATTCTTCCCAACCTCATCAGCAGAACTCCGTGATCCTTTTATTCTAAGGGATTACCGGGGACAGACTATCATAGCAAATCCATTTGTTTATAATCCTGTTACGAGGATTCTAAGAGTTTACTCTGATATTACAGTCAGGGTATTCCAATCAGGTACAAGTCAATTCAATGCTTTCAACAGGTCATCGATGCCGGGAAGAATAGATCATGATTTCGGACAAGTATATTCCCATCAGTTCCTCAATACGGTCCAGGCTGATTATACACCTGTGAATGATTATGGAAGAATGCTCATTATTTGTTACGGACAGTTTATGCAGGCTATGCAACCCTTCGTAAACTGGAAAAATGCAATGGGTATTCAGACTGAGATCGTTGATGTAGCGACTGTCGGAAACAGTGCTGATGCAATCAAGGCTTATGTAGCCAATTATTACAATACCCATGGCTTGACATTCCTGATGCTTATTGGTGATGCTCCACAAATACCTACAAATACTACCGGAAGCCTCGGAGGCCCTTCGGACAATGCCTATGGCTACCTTGTAGGAAATGATCATTATCCAGACATTTTCGTGGGCAGGTTTTCGGCCGAGACAGTTGACCATGTGAACACCATGGTTCAACGAACTCTTGAATATGAGCAAAACCCGGTTTTGACGCCCAACTGGATGCCAAGTGGCATTGGAATAGGATCCGACCAGGGACCAGGTGATGATAATGAATACGACTACCAGCATATCAGGAATATCAGGACCAAGCTGATGGGCTTTACCTATACTGATGTTGCTGAATTGTATGACGGTTCGCAAGGTGGGGAAGATGCCTCCGGGAATCCAACTCCTGCTATGGTTTCAGCCGAGATCAATGCAGGTGCATCCATTATTAACTATTGCGGACATGGAAGCCAGACCTCATGGGGGACTACAGGCTTTTCAAATTCCAATGTCAACCAGCTCAGCAACAATCACATGTGGCCCTTCATTTTAAGTGTGGCCTGTGTAAATGGTGATTTTGTCTCCGGAACCTGCTTTGCAGAAGCCTGGCTCAGGGCTAAAAACGCTGAAGGCCCAACAGGCGCTGTTGCAACGGTAATGTCAACTATCAATCAAAGCTGGGATCCACCTATGGATGGACAAGATGAAATGGACGACTTGCTGGTTGGCACCTATCCCGACAATATTAAACGCACTTTTGGCGGGCTGACGATGAATGGCTGCTGCCAGATGAATGATGATTTTGGAACTGATGGAGCCAACATGACCGATACCTGGACCATATTTGGCGATCCATCCCTGTTAGTGAGAACTGCCATGCCAACCGCAATGGTGGTTAGTCATGAAGCTCAAGTATTTCTTGGGACTTCAAGCTTCACAGTAAATGTTGATACAGAGGGAGCTCTTGTTGGTTTAACTGTGAACGGCCAATTTCTCGGATCTGCTTTTGTCATAAACGGAAGTGCAACTATTACCTTCCCTGCATTCCAGACACCGGATTCACTGCATATTGTTGTAACAGCATTTAACAAGATCCCCTATCAAGCGGACATAGCCATTATCCCGAACAATGGCCCTTACCTGATCTATAATAACAACCTGATTCACGATGCTGCCTATAACAATAACGGGCTTGCAGATTATGGAGAAACGGTAACTCTTGACCTGGCACTTACCAATATTGGAGTTCTTCCTGCAAATAATGTATCTGTAACAATCCAATCCGCTGATCCTTTCATTACGATCACTGATGCTACGGAAAATTACTCCGCAATTGCTGCAGGGGATACAACAGTTGTTACCGATGGATTTGCCTTCGAAATCTCAGCAGCAATTCCTGATCAGCATACGATCCCGTTCCAGTATTCAGCCACCAATGGCACAGATACCTGGACAGGTAGTTTTACTATTACAGCACATGCCGGGGTACTTAAATATTCATCCTTTACCATTTCTGATCCTAACGGGAATAACAATGGCAAGGCTGATCCCGGCGAAACATTTGACCTGCTTGTCAAGATCACAAATAGCGGTACTGCAGATCTAACCAATGTAACCGGGCAGATCTCCTTCAATGATCCTTATGTTAGCCTTCTTTCCTCCCCGGCACAGGCTTATGACAATATTGCCCCTGGCATAACCGTGCAGCGCTCTTTTACCATAACAGCAGATCCTTTAACTCCAAGTGGTCATGTGGTTCCAGCTGCATTCCTGATGACCGCCGACCTGGGATTAAACCTCACCTCCGCATTGAACCTGGTAATTGGGCAAATACCGGTTGCAGTCATTGATCTTGATGGAAACCTGAATTCAGGGCCGTTAATGCTCAATGCGCTCAATGCCAACAATGTATTTGCTGAATATAAGAACGTATTGCCTGCAGATCTTTCAGGATACAAAACCTTGTTTGTATGCCTGGGAACCAATGACAAAAAACATGTTTTAACCAATCCTGAAGGGCAACAACTAACTGATTTCCTGAATAACGGAGGTCGTTTGTACATGGAAGGTGGTGACACATGGTATTATGACCCTAAAACCCCTGTTCATCCTTTATTCAAAGCTAGTGGCGTTACCGATGGAGGCAATGACCTTTCCATTGAAAATGGTATGCCTGGCACCTTTGCTGACAGTTTGTCCTTCGCTTTCACAGGTGATAATGAATATATTGATCATATTGTAGCCCTTACCCCTGCCTTCAGCCTTTTCAAAAATGCCACACCCGCATATTATTCAGCAGTAGCTTACGACCAGGGAACCTACAAAACCATCGCCTCTTCCTTTGAGTTTGGTGGACTGAGCAATGCTGCATTCCCTTCTACAAGGAATGAATATATGAGAAGGATCATCGAATTCTTCGGAATCCTTTCTACACAATTAACCGCCAACTTCATGGGAAACCCTGTGAATATATGTGATGGCGGTTCAGTAACATTCCAGGATTTCTCGACCGGTGGGGCTATTTCCTGGAACTGGACTTTCCCTGGTGGAGTACCCGGTTCGAGCAATGAGGCAGAACCTACTGTGGTTTATAACAATCCCGGCCTGTATGATGTTACACTGATCATTTCTAATGGCACCACGACAGATACACTCATCAAAACAGCCTATGTCTGGGTTGAATACTGTACAGGAGTCAAAACTGAAAACGCAGGGAATTTAACAATTTACCCGAATCCTGCTTCCGCATCAGCAACCATCAACTTCGGCGCAATGAAAGGGATGGGAGTATTAACTGTCGCAGATGCAACCGGAAGGATTGTCTATACCGATAGGAGCGTTTCTCTTGAGTCTCCTTATGTAATGAAATTGAATGGCATCCCGGCAGGCATATATTTCCTGACAACATCCACTTCAACAGGAAGTTTTGTTGGCAAATTGGTTGTCAGGTAGTAAAATTCTGAACCTGATCAAGGTATTGTAATGTTCGACTGATATTGGCAGGAAACCAGAGTCTGGATTTCGCGTCAGTATGACGATCACAACCCGCAATATCCTTTGTGATTACTTTGTGACTTGGTGTCATTGTGGCATTTTACTTTTATCAACCCAGGCTTGTACCTGGAATCCAGCCAGAATTCATCAGCCAGTCAGTATTTCAATTCCGTTGGGAAAAAGCCCTCTATCTGATCGTGAAATCAACAGGCATGATCATCATGCAGGCTGTAGGTTTTCCTTTGTAGTAAGCCGGTTTCCATGAGGGCATTGCCCTGATTAGCCGGATTGCTTCCATATCGAGTTCTGGATCAACGCCTTTAACAACCCTGGCATTATCAATATTCCCATCTGGCTTCACCACAAAACTTACTACTGTACTTCCATGAATTCCATGGATGAGGGCATTTTCCGGGTAATGCTGGTTCTTATAAAAGTAGGATTGAATTGCAAGATAGCCACCCGGGTACTCGGGCACCTTTTCTAACATAATGATCAATGAATCACTCATTTCTGATTTGGCCCTGTTCACCTGGTTTTCATGTTTCTTCAGGAGATCATCCACAAGTCGTTTGTGAGTAGTATCCTCCGTTTCAGTCCGGACGGGCTTAAGTTCAATCACAGGGATTACCCTTTTCCTGGCTATTGCCTGTTCCTGATCTTCAACCGCATTTGGTTCAAGGGTAAGTCGTGGCGGAAGCGGCTCATCCGGCTGTATTTGAGATAGTTGGCTTAACAAGGTAACCATATCATGATCATAACTAAGGCTATCCATTTTTACCATATCAGACGGGCTAAACCTCTTGTTCCAGGGCTGAATCTCAATAAAAAAGACGGTAAGTATAAACACAACAAAACCTGTTAAAGCCCATAACATGCTTACCATTAGCCTGCGGCGATGCGTTGAACGCAGGTTATAGCAACCATAATCCTTGTTCCTGGATTCAAAAACAAGGTCATCGAGGGTTCGTATCCTTTTTTCCTTAGGAGCGGGCATTAGAACAAGTCAATGTGAAGATCTTCTACAAAAATAGGAACATTTAGGTGGCGAAGCCTTTTGCATTGACCGGCAAAACAACTTCTGTTGAATAACGCAGGAAATGCCACCTTCATACATGATTATCCACAATCAGCTGATATTTGTTGCCGGATTCATGAATTTGGCTAACCCTTTATGAAGATAATAAAGCAAAGCAACTGAGAGAATCAGGCTGAGAGCAACAACAAGGTAAATATTCGAGAACCCGAATTGTTCTGAATTGATTGAAATTGTCCCTCTCCTGTAAAGGTATTCAATGATTATGGAAAGGAAATTATTGGTAAAATGAGCAAGCATAGGCAACCAAAGGCTTCCTGACCATACGAACAGGTAACCGAGAACTACACCTAACAGGAACCTTGGAAGAAACCCATAGAATTGTAAATGAATGGCGGCAAATATTAATGCTGAGATCAATACAGCCAGATGCTTGTTCCGGGTCCACTCCTGAAAAAGGCGGGTGAGCACTCCTCTGAAAACAAATTCTTCAGCAACAGCTGGCAATATGGCTATCATAAAAATATTCACCATAAGGCCACCCAGGGAAATTGATGCCAGGAAAGCATCCGTAAGCAGCTGGGCTTGTTTTTCAGCGCCTTGCATCATCGATTCAAGCATTTTAAGTGATTCCGGGAGTTTCAAGCCTTCATTCAGATCATTGGTAAAGCTGATAAATGGTTGTACTATGATTAGCAATAAGGCTGAAATCAGGAAAAAATTCCATCCCGGAAATAATTTCCTCTTAATATATGGTATAGGTTCACCCTGAACAAGCCAATGATATAACATTGCAGGCAATAACAATCCTCCGGCCATATTAATGATCTGCATTCCTTTGAGCGAATTGACAAGGGTTTGATCAGAATAATCGGGTGTTACCAACTTTTGCATCACATCGGAGCCTAAAAAAGGGATCAGCAAGACATACCCAACTAGTGTGGAGAATAGTAGAAATGAGATAACAAGCAGTATAAAAATTGCCAGTTTACCTGCAGGAGTAAGATTTGACAAGGTTCCTTTTAGCATGAGGCTGAATATGAACTGGCAAAAATAGCATATCCTGATAATACTATTGAGCAAGTTCCAATCTATATCATTCACAAACCTATTCAGCTGAAGTATAAAAGAAAGGCTTCATGGATTACTTTTGTGGCAGATAAATCAATTCCTCTTATATGAAGATTGGAAATACCGACCTGGGTGAATTTCCCGTTATCCTTGCTCCACTTGAAGATATAACAGATTCCGCATTCCGGGCGATTTGCAAAGCACATGGAGCTGACCTTGTGTATACAGAGTTTATTTCATCTGAAGCCCTTATACGCGATGCCAGGAAGAGCCACAACAAGCTTCAGTTCGGAGAAATTGAACGCCCGTTAGGAGTGCAGATTTTCGGAAGCGATATTTCCGCTATGCAAAAGGCCACCGAAATGGCATCGGAAGTAAATCCCGAACTCATCGATATCAATTTTGGGTGCCCGGTCCGGAAAATCGCCATGAAAGGATCAGGAGCAGCTTTACTGAACGATGTTCCCAAAATGGTAAAAATCACTGAAGCCGTCGTTAAAGCCACACACCTGCCTGTTACAGTAAAGACCAGGCTTGGATGGGATGATAAAAACAAAAACATCGTAGATATAGCTGAACGCTTACAGGATGCAGGTATCCAGGCACTAACCATCCATGGGCGTACTCGGGCACAGATGTATACAGGGACAGCAGACTGGACACTTATTGGAGAAGTAAAGAATAATCCCAGGATGCATATCCCGATTATTGGCAATGGGGACGTCACCTGTCCGGAGATAGCATTGGACATGAAAAAAAGATTCGGTGTAGATGGAATTATGATAGGAAGGGGAGCCATTGGCAATCCCTGGATTTTTGAAGATATTAAATCCTTTATTCGACTTGGTGTTCCAATGCCGGTTCCCGCATTGCCGGAACGGGTTGATGAATGCCTCAGGCATATAAGAACAGCAGTCTCTAAAAAGCCGGAAAGAACCGCCCTGCTTGAGATGCGTAAACATTATGCAGGCTATTTCCGCGGCATTCCCAATTTCAAACCCGTGAGAATGAAACTACTCACATTGACTGATTTGGCCGAAATTGAAGCTACCCTTCTGAACTTAAAAGCTTTTGGAACGTTCTGATCATAATGTTTCAATTTGGAATAGCTTGTCCGTTTTTGAGCATTTCACCTTTTTTATCATTATATTTATTACCTTTTCAGTTTTGGGAAATAAACAGATAAATGAAATAAGAGTGGAAGCATTCAGGATATTTATAGTTGAGGATGACCAGATGTATGCCAAGATATTGTCATACCATCTGTCACAGAACCCCGATTATGAAGTCAATGTATTTTCGACAGGTAAAGAGTTGCTTGCAAATCTTTACAAGAACCCATCTGTAATTTCCCTGGACTTTAATCTACCTGATATGAGCGGTTTCGACGTGCTCAAACGAATCAGGGAATTCGACCCGGAATTACCAGTAGTCATTGTATCAGGCCAGCAGGATATCTCCACGGCCGTTGAACTCCTTAAAAAGGGGGTTTATGATTATGTACTGAAGGACCCGGATACCAAGGAACGCTTATGGTCCGTTATGCGGAACATCAAGGGAAATTTCAACCTGAAACAGCGCATCTCGCGACTTGAGGAAGAAATTGGCAAAAAATACCAGTATAACAACCTGATAAAGGGCGATAGCCCTGCCATTCATACGGTGTTCAACCTGATTGAAAAAGCTACAAAGACCAACATTTCAGTTTCTATTACCGGCGATACCGGTACCGGAAAAGAACTTGTTGCCAAAGCGATACATTATAATTCAAAAAGGCACAATAAGCCCTTTGTTGCCGTTAATGTTACTGCAATCCCCCGCGAGCTTATAGAGAGCGAAATGTTCGGGCATGAAAAAGGGTCCTTTACAGGGGCTCATGCACAGCGTATCGGTAGATTTGAAGAAGCCAACCATGGAACTATTTTCCTGGATGAAATAGGCGACATGGACCTTAACATGCAGGCCAAGTTGTTGCGTGTTCTCCAGGAAGAAGAACTTAACCGTGTAGGTTCCAGCAAACCTGTCAAACTCGATGTCAGGGTTATTGTTGCCACTCATAAGAATTTACTGGATGAAGTCAAAAAAGGTAATTTCCGTGAAGACCTCTACTACAGGTTGCTCGGTTTGCCAATTTTGCTGCCTCCTCTTCGCGAGCGTGGCAATGACATCTTCATTCTTGCCCGCTATTTTGTCGATGAATTCTGTGCCAAGAATTCCCTGCCCAAGCTAACTATTTCGGCTGAAGCTCTTGAAAAACTGAGGAAATATCCTTTCCCGGGAAATGTAAGGGAGTTGAAAGCCATTATGGAACTGGCAACGGTTATGACCAACACCAATACCATACATGCTGATGACATCAAGCTTACCAATACCGGCACGATGATCGATTTCCAGACTGGTGAAGCTACGCTTGACGACTATATTAAAATGATCATCAAACACTACCTGAGAAAGTACGACAATAAGGTAAGGCTCGTGGCTGACAAGCTAAATATCGGCAAGACCACGATTTACAGGATGATGAAGGATGAAGAAAGTGAATTAAACTAACCCTTGTTTGCATTCGTATCACTATAAAGAAACTCTGCTTCCGGGCGGAGTTTCCCATTTTTAAAGAAAGCTGTTACCTCCATCCCGGCTTTGAGGTGCAATGCAACAAGGCCGGTATTTACAGCTTCCGGCAGGTTGATCCCTGAATCGTCAATAAAAAGGGTTTCCTTAGGATTCAATTGGGCCAGCGAAATGACTTTCTCATAAATGATCTTGTCCGGCTTGTGACAGCCCAGCTCATAAGAAAGAAATAACCTATGAAAAAGTTCAGTCATTTCTTCGCCATAAACCCTTCTAAAGGATTCGGTATAAGATTCAAAATGGATACTGTTTGTATTTGATAAGAGGTAAACCTTGTAATTGGCTTTCAGATCGTGAAGCAGTTTTACCCTTTCAGCAGGGAAATCAAGCAATAAAGCATTCCAGGCAGTGTCAACCTGGGCATCAATAAGAGGAATCCCGCAATGCTTCCGGATTTCTTCCCTGAACTCTGCAGGTGTAATTTGTCCTGAATCAAATCGATAGTAAACCCTATCTGCCAGTAGTTGATCATTCACTATTCTCATATCCTTCACACCAAGATCAGCTAGCGCTTTCCCTGTAATTTCAGGATTGATATTGAGTAATACACCTCCAAGATCAAAGATGATATTTCTGATCAGATCAACATTCATGTCGGTTTACGCATCATATTTGGCCTTAAATTTACAAAGACCTGTCAGGTTTAATACAACTTTATTTCAAATCAGCATCACAGAATGTAGGTCCGGTATATTTTATCATCCTGGTAAGAGGTTAATCAGCCAGCCTGTTATAGCTTTTTCCCCATAAGTTTAGAGATATCATCCCATTCGATCAGGCCTGCAAGCATCGAAAGAACAAGTACGGCAACCTCATTGAAAACCGGGAAAGTAAAGGGTATCTTGATCAGCATGATCCCGACTCCCCAATAAGCAAGCGAAACCAGGCATCCGAAAAGAGTCCCGTATGCAAGAGGCCTTAATTTTATCTTTTTCCTGCCTTTGAGTATACGGGCGAGAGAACCTAAAAAACCTCCCAAAACTGCACAGATGAGGAAGAATACCGGAACAATGGCATGAATCAGCAAGGGCGGCGATGTCCTGTAATTCGCGCTGACCGGCTTCACCTCGATATCGCCGGTTCCTTCTGACCGAAGGTTTACAACCTGGCTCTGGTCATTTACCAGTAAGATCGAAGCAGGACTTAAGGATCCATACGATGATTCAAATGAAACCTGGACTTGCCTTCCTGAACTAACCCCTTTTAGCGAAACGGTGAGGGGAATGGTCTGTACCCCAAATCCATTGATTGTTTGCCTGTTGGAATTCAGAATAATGGCGGGTTCGATGGGAAGTTTCTTCTGGTAACCCGTGGGATTATTGATAGTCAACACCTTCACCGTTAATGAATCGACAGGGTCATTTGAAACAATATCGACATAAACCGGTGGCCAGTTCACCTGGGTCAGGGAAATGGGAATCTGCCTTGATTCAACAGATACAAAGATTTGTTCCGGTTCTGAAAGGATTTTGGTAACAGCATTACCTGTTCCGGGGCTTTCCTCCCGCGCCAGGAAGGATATACTTCCTTCAAATTCCTTCTTTTCGAAGTTATAGCGCAAAGGGGCAGCATCAAGGAATAGAATCCTGTAGGAGATTTGTTCTTCAGAGCCTTTTATCCGGGCATAATAAACCTCCGGCAGCACAAACACCTTTGTGATTCCGCTATCGCCTTTAACAGCATTCTCAACTGGCTTATCAATCCTTTCCAGGGCCTTACCAATAATCACGCTGGCTTTCTTCTCTCCTGGTCCCAGGCGGAAACCAGAGGGCTTCTCAACCCTCGACAGAGTATCAGAAGCCTGGCTAACCACATGGTAAAGAGCCTGCCTGTCAACCTGCATCCGTGGCACCACCAGCCGCCGGAGTTCGGAATTTTGACCATAGGCAACTGACCCAATAATCAGCAGGAACAAGAAGCTTAACGTTGCTATTTTCATATTTACAGGTTTTAAATAATGAATGGAAGACAAAAACGACAGTAATAAGAAGCTAAGGGAGTTTAACAATCAAAAACAATAAATAGCAATTTCCTGATTAACAATATACTAAATTAAAACAAAAAATGCACAATTCAGTTTGGTCAAATCCAGTATTCAAATTAGTTTAAGACCACTGAACAAAAGGACTTTAATCTTCGTAGATTTATACACTATTTAATATTTATAGGTATGAAGTATTTTATAATTCCATTCCTTTTGCTGATCGTTGCTTATTCTTCAGTCGCAAATGTGATAATGGTCAGCCAAGCGCAAGGCAGTAAAACATCATCCATACAGGTTGCGATTAATAGTGCAAATACAGGTGATACTGTGCTGGTTTCCCCGGGAACCTATTATGAGATTGTTGATTTCATCGGGAAAAATATCACTGTTGCAAGCAATTTTCTTATGACTGCCGACACCAATCAAATCAACCAAACGATCATTGATGGAAACTTTACAAACAGCGCCCTGGTAAGGTTTACCCACGGAGAATCCAGGAGTGCAAGATTTGTCGGCTTTACTGTAAGGCATGGTTATGCGGTTTACATTGATGGAACTGACAGGCTGATAGGCCTTGGAGTGCATATCGAGAATGCTTCTCCTACCATAGAAAGCAACAAAATCATTAATAATGCCTATGAAATTTTTGATATAAGCGGGAACATAGGTGGCGGTATCGGCATGAAAAACTCATCAGCCCTTGTTTTGAACAATAAAATCATGAATAACATCAACTCCCAGTTTGGAGGTGGGATTGAGGTATGGGAAAGCAGTGGTGCGACTTTTACAGGTAATCTTATAGCTGAAAATTCGGTACTGGCAGGCTGGGGCGACGGAGTAGGTGCAGGAATCCATCTTTACCTCTCTGACAATATCATCATTAAGAATAACATTATCGAGAAAAATCTTACTAATTACGGCAGCGGTGATGGCATTTTCTCTAGGGATTGTGAAAACCTGCTGATCATTAGTAATATAATAAGGAATGGGAACGGCGATGCCGGTGTCAATCTTCTTACCAGTAGCGGCAAGTTCATAAATAACCTTGTATATAATGATGCTTATTTGGTAAACCAACTTGTTTACATTGATCAGAGTAATTTCTCTGTGATTAATTCAACCCTGGCAAACAACAATTCAACATCACTGCAAATGTCATTTTCTATGGTTGAAGTTATCAACTCAATACTTTATGGGGAAGATGATGGGATAAGCAATAACCAGGTTGCCATGAACGGGGGATCAGCATCTTTCAAATTTTGTGATATAGAGGGCGGAACTGAATCCTTTAATATATTCAATGCTACTTATACTTCAACTCATACAATTACAAGCGATCCTTTATTTACAGGCGATGAAAACAACCCATATTCTTTAGCATGGGATTCTCCCTGTTCCAATGAGGGTAATCCCGACACTACTGCCCTGTGGCTGCCGCAGAACGATCTTGCCGGCTATCCAAGGATCATTCAGTGGATAGTTGATATAGGAGCTTATGAAAACCAGTTGTATGATGGCTTTCCGACATTGAAGGATGAGTCCATCTTCACATTGTATCCTAACCCGGCAACTAATTACCTGGAAATATCGCTATCAAAATTATCATCTCAGAATAAGGAATTGAAGGTTTATTCTACCTGTGGATCGCTAATGTTGGAAAAACAATTCAGGAACACTGCCAGGATTGATGTAGGACAATTCCCTAAAGGGATTTATGTAGCATTAGTTTATTTTGAAGGAAAGACCTACAATCAACAGTTCGTAGTAAATTAACTGTCAGCAATTTTCATAGTCTTTCTACTTTCGCAATTTGTAAGTTCCCTTCAGGGCAAGTACAAGGTTGTGATCTTTCTCCACAGATGCCTTGTTGATATTGCTCAGTCCCTCAATCATTCGTATCCCCAGCTCAAAGCGATTGTTGAACTGGTATCCAAGACCAATGGGTATTCCGAAATCAAAGGAATTCACCTGGCTTCTGTAATTATCATTATTCCCATTATATTTATCCCTGGCGCTGAGCAAAAAGCCAGGTTGAATGCCGGCCTCAGCATAAATCCCATTTTTTGCCAGGTAGCGAATCGTCAGTGGCAAATTGGCATACCAAGGACAAGCCTTCCGTTAATAGCGCTTCCGGGTATCTCATCCGTGTATTTGGCTCCCTGCATTGAAGCATTTAGTTCTGTCATGAATTCTAAACTTTTACCAAGCTTCATCATCCGAAAGATGACCCCAGCCTGGAACCCAAGCGAATCCACTTAACTATTGCTTTCCCCTGGAAATTTAGATTCCTGAACTGAAGCTGTAGCAAAAGATTTAGGTGCTTTTTCAACGGCCGGGGCGGGATTGTTGAATTCAGGTGCCGGTGGAGCTTCCTCTTCAACTTTCATGATGATTTCACAGGTGAAAAACCAGTTGCAAAGAGAATTTCAACACCAAAAATAGTTGCTTATGTAGTCAGTTAAGTCATTCAAATTTAGACAGCTAAATAAATATAATCAATTATTTGGTTTTTTAGATCAGTATTGGAGGTAATTAGTGGCTAAGTGCAAATCGTAGCTTAACAACAAAACCAACCCCGCTTAGAATTTAAGCCGGGGCTGGAGAATTCAGATATGGCGAGATAGAACTATGAAGATTACAAGAATTTCAGGCCACTCAATTAAAGCGGAAAAATATCACGGCTTACCTACTTCAACTTTATTGTTCACAAATTGATCCCCAAAATCAATCCTGCTAAAGGCGTAAATATCATTGCTTCCCATTCCGCCTGGCCTGTTTGAGGTAAAAAATCCGTTTGAACTGTTTGGAGCATAATTCATTGAGAAATCATCGTAGGAGCTATTAATGGGAGAACCAAGATTTTCAGGTTTTATCCACCCATCATTCCCGGTTTTTGAACAGAAAATATCCAGGGATCCATAACCGGGGAGCCCATCGGAAGAGAACAAGAGAGAGCCGTCTGACTGCAGGGAAGGAAAAACTTCGTTTCCGGCAGTGTTGATTTCAGGGCCCAGGTTCACTGGCTGGCTCCATTTACCATTTTCCCAACGGCAACAATACAGATCAGTTCCACCGTTTCCACCCGGCATATCTGAAGCAAATACCATTGTCAGGCCATCAGCGGATATTGTCGGGAAGCCAACTGAATACTTCTTCGTATTAAGAAAGAAAGGCTGCAAGGGACCCCATTTCCCTTCACTCATATC
Organism: Bacteroidota bacterium; assembly: GCA_013376995.1. Lineage (GTDB taxonomy): Bacteria > Bacteroidota > Bacteroidia > Bacteroidales > UBA4417 > UBA4417. Next base: position 84,128 of record JACAAZ010000017.1, read on the forward strand.
GGAATAGTAAATCTCCAGATGATTTGTAACATTACCACCCCGACCCGATTTGTTGGTATATGTGCGGGTAAAGTACGCCCTGGACTCACCATCAAATACAACCGGGCCATCATGGTAGGATTTAACAAATTTCCCACTTACCAGTTTTGCGGATTTCATTTGATCACTGAATTTCAGAGGTTCCTTTGGATGGGTATTAAGGATATCAAAATACCCCCGTCCTTCCCAATTGCAAGAATTATCGTACAGGTTCAGGTTCCTGTCGGAAGCAAAAACCAATTCATCTTTGTAAAATACCGGGCTGAAATCACTTTGGCTGGAATTAATATTTTTTACTGCCTTTACCTGGTAAGCAGGTATTATCAGGTTTTTTGGATTAATTATAAAATCGCAGGATGCAATATTCATATTCCCCCTTGGATCATCGGGACGCAATTGAGTATACCTGACGAACATTTCACGTGATTTTTTATAATCACCGGTTGTCCGGAGGACCTGTGCATAAGAATAAATCCATTCAGGAGTGGCACCCGGAAGACCAACAGCGAGAGCATACCATTTTTGTGCTTTTGCAGGCTGATCAAGCATCCTGTAGCATTCTGCCAGCAAAGGAATGACGTTATTCCTGTTTTCGGGGTTCAAAGCCTCTCTTTCAAGCATTTTAACTGCAGATGTATAATCACCCAACTTCATTCGTTTCTGTGCTCTTTTGGCTGGTTGGGCTGTTGTGATCGAAAAAACCACTAGCAGGGCATAGGTCAGGAGTAGGGAAGTTTTCATCTTAGTTGATTTTAGTTAATGTATAGATATTTCGAGCTATGATTCTTTTGGAATGGATAGGCGGGTAATCGGCAAGCTATGAAAATGCGGAGAAATCAGGCTTTAATACCTGGTGTTGTACTGAATTTATCTAAATTGACTATAACACTTTGTTTATCTGTGTGTTATGGCAATTTTGCTGAACACAATAAATTGAATTTGCCGGGAATTGGAAGTCCAATTCTGAGTCTCGGAAAGACAGAACTTTATTCGGAAATAAAAAAAAGGTAATACCGGCCTTACTTTTTCCTCACCAAAATCTGGGCAAATCTGCCTGAAGGAAAATTGTATAAAAATTGGAAATTGAAATTTTTAACACACTGTTGTACTGATTCTTAAATAAAATAAAACTTTAAATAAGCCTTGACAACGAAGCAAATACCTGTTCTTTGACTAACAACTGTAACTCCTAGGCAGTCAATTCAAAAGAAAATATATGCAGAAATCTGCATATTTTTTTTCAATTTGCAATTTTAGGGGCTTTTTTTTGACCTGATTAATGCTATTTGATACGAAAACATTTTGCCCAGTCCAGGATATTTGCTGAATTATTCGACCCCTAACCGATTCTTTGATCTTTTCAACTTGAAATTTACCTTACGATTAATTTTCGGCAAGTAGTATTTCCCTTATTATTTAACTGGATTGCATATATACCTGGCTTCAGGCCCAAACTCAAAGGAATGGTTGAATTACTTTCAAATGAATTCTCAGCCAGTAGCATCCCGTTTACAGATAGCACACGAATTACGCAGAGCCCAGAGAGCTTTTTTAGATCCAGGTGTAAAAGTTTACCGTCACTTGGATTTGGATAAAAGAAATCCTCCTGTTCACTGTTTATAGTTTTTACCCCCAAAGGATTGAACAGAAATGCATTCAAAGCTGATGTTGGCTTTCCATCCGGTCCCCAACAATTCAAAGGATAGCCACTCCAGGCTGCTTCACCCTCCGGCTCCCAGTACATCACACCAAGCCCTTTGCCATTAGGCACCTCTGCTGTCTTTTTCATAACGGCTTTCAGCATATCATAGGTGTTTTGTGCAAGAAGATGATTGCCGCCTGTCTCAACTACCATTACCTCCTTATTGTAACGCTCTGAAATATCATCCATATTGCTCCCAAGGTCTCCCACAGACAGCGTATAATCCGTTCCCAGCCAATAGGGATAATAGGAAAGTCCAATGATATCATATTTTACATGATGGTTTTCAGCGCTGTCGAAAAAGGCCCTGAACCTGTAGTTATCATTCCCCTGGTCGAGATGTAGTACCACTTTTGTAGAACTGTCAACGGCCTTCACTGCCTCATACCCCTTATTTAGCAAAGCTCCCAGTTGGCTCCAGTTTGAAGTGCTGCCTTCCGGCCAAAGCATGCCTGAAGATATTTCGTTCCCGACCTGTGCCCATTCAGTCCTAACGCCCAGCAACTTCAAGGTGTCAAGTACCTGGAAAGTATGGAGATAAAGATGATCAAGCAATTGATTGAAGTTATCATTCACCCAGGCTGAAGGTATGGCCTGGTGGCCGGGATCTGCCCATGTATCGCTGTAATGGAAATCCACCATAACCCGCATACCCATATTTTTAGCCCTCACAGCCAGGGCTGCAACTTCTTTCTTGCTGCAATGTCCATTTACCCTGTCATTCGAAGGCTCAACCCAAACCCTCAGGCGAAGCGTATTGATACCGTGATCCTTCAGGATTTCCAGGCAATCCCTTTGGGTACCAGTGCTGTCGTAAAATATATAACCTGATGCTTCCATTTGAGGAAGCCAGCCGATATCCGCTCCCTTGATAAATTGCGCCTTTGCAGCGTTCATAAAAAGAAAGCAAACTGCGGTAAGGAGAAGAGTATGAAGAAGTTTTTTCAAGGCATTATTAGATTGATCTGCAACAGGCACTTCCTGGTTTGCAAGTAAGATAACACAGTGTAAAGATACCATCTAACCGGTATAGAAACGGACCAGGATTCCGGGAATCTTCATACAATAGTTAAGACGGGATATACCAGGTTAAGGTATTATAGAAAACAGGTCTGCAGCATTTGCTATTGCCCGAACAAATTTTTATCATACTGCCACTCTTTTGCAAAGCAAATAAGGCTATCGCATCGAATTGTACCTCGAAAAAAAGCCACAACCAAAGCAGAACCAAACTCCGAACCTGCAATCAGAACTTATTGGCCCTGGATATTTTTAAACGAGCCAATGAATTTGTCAGCACTGGGCTTAATACCAGTTTCCGAGGTGAAAATTGAGATGATTGAATATTGGACTTTATTGATAATGTAGATCCGGTCTTTGCCAACGAAATTGCTACTCACAAAGGTAAATTCAATATAAGGATCCCCTGTTGTAACAGTAGCCAACGTTTTTACCTCTGTTGCATTCATCGAGGTCGTAGCGCCATCCCTGCTGTCCTCAAGTATTTGCTGGAGGGTCTTTCCTTCAGGGTAAATATTTTTCATATCTATCCACCCAGCCATGTATACTTCATTGTCAGATGCTTCAAACGAAGCAAAGTTGATCAGGAAAGGCACACCGGCTTCGGAAGTGTCCTGTTGGACCGAAATTTCCGGCTGGCCCGGAAATTCAATGGAGAAACCTCCCTCTTTTGAGGTGAATAGCTTCCAGTCTCCAACAGGTTTGAAAGCTGAAAAGGAAAGAATACAAACAAAAATGATAATTATTGTGAGCAGAGATTTCTTCATTTTTGCAAAATAGATTGGTTAGAAATTCAAAAATAATAGAAATATTAAGTTAAACAACGAACAAGTCAAGTTTTTTAGGTAAATTATTCGGGATGACAGGCTAATAAAGGATTTTATACCTGGAAGCATACTTGACTTTACAATCAAACATTTAACCTATTTCTAATTACAACAATCGATAATCACCTGCAACAGCTATATGAAACAGATTGGCCGGGGCAAGGTATGACGCCATCTGCCTGCAACAAGCCTGAATCTAGTCAATATCAGCCTGCGAAAGTAATATCACCTGCAATAATTCAGCAGGTTAAACTGGCAGAAGTCTTCTTAAACCTGAACTCGTTTGAAGAATTTACATTGCCGGCAACTATATGAAGACAATGCTTTACAACTGGCGGATCTTGAAACCAAAACTAGTTAAGCGGGGATTTAACGGTCACTACATGCGCTGAGTTATTATCGATGATAAGCATGTCTGTTCCGTCCACAATTCCATCACCATTAACATCTTCTGCAAAATATCCCTGATACAGCCAGGTACTGGCATTATCAATGGCTGCCATATCTGTTCCATCAACAATTCCATCCTGGTTGGCATCTCCACTGTAAATTGTCCAGGCATTTCCCAATTTTAACATATTGGAGCCAAAGGCCTTCAGGGCAGCATCTGTGAAATCATAGAAACTATGGTCAATTGCCAGGGAAAGCGGTATTGAAGACCAGGTTTCCATGCTATTCCGGTGTTTTATCACCAGGTAATAGGAGGAGACAGAACCGGAAGGAAGATCAAAGCTGGCGGTACCATCTTGTTGAAGGGGTACCTGGGTTATTGAATGCTCGATGACATAAGGTGTATTTTGTTGGGCTAAAAGAACGGTTATCATATCAGTTGTGTCCCCCTGGAATTTAGCCCCGTTAATATCCTGTGCTTTTATCATCTGCCCGGTTGCCTCCCTGAAAAATCCCTGCAGAAAGACCTTGATGGACAGGGTTCTGCTCAGAACATTTACAACCGCTTCTGAAGAATGAACGGGGGGACAGTTACCATTCTGAACGATGGCGCGGTAATACCAGGTGCCTGAGGATCCGGGAATTTCCGTATAGGTTGGCGAAGCGGTTGAAATATCAACCCATTGACCTGTGTTATGTTTCTTTTGCCAATAAACGGCTGAACCCGTATTTCCGCTTAAATTCAGCGTAACAGGCGAAATCCCTTCATAAACCGTAGTCCCCCCGGATATGACACCACCTATTGAATTCGAATTTATTACAACCTGGGTTGAGGATTCATAAGTACAACCATTAGGGCTGATAACACTCAGGTTATAGGTGCCTGAGTGAGATAGGCCCGATACCGGGATTGAAGGGTTCTGCAAATTGGAAGTAAACCCGTTGGGACCTGTCCATAAGTAGGAAGTCATTCCTGCCAGCCCACCATCCAGGTAAAGCGGATCACCATTACAAACAGGGCTGTTGCTTGATGCAGAGGCATTGATAAGCGGCTGGGGTGATAAGGCCGGTTCATTTAGAATACAATTAGTGCTATCAGTAAAAAATGCCCTGATATCATGAGCGGTTCCATCACAAGGAATATTCTGCAAAGTATAGTCAGTAGGACTTGTAAAAGGAGGTGTGAATATTTGGGTCACCTGGGTAGGAGATGTCTGGTCAACAACATGGAGAGTCCCGGTTGCGGGCGGATTTGTAAACTCCAATGTGCCGGAAACATTAAAGGTATTGGTAGACAGGGAACAACATGAGGGGGCAGATGAGAGGTATACCATTGAGCAATTGAGAACAATCTCACAATTTGTAAGACCGGCACCGGGTTGGCCATAATTGGATTGTGCGAATGTGACCTCGCAGGGCTGATTGGAAAAATTGGTGATCATTAGCAAATAGAACTCGCCTTGCTGTGCATTGGGGATGGTGCAGGTTTCGGTCCAATTGGCAGAATAGCTGCAATCGACAATGGTAGATAAAGTCAGGCCCTGTGTACAAGCTCCGGTTGGTGAAGTAAAAGGCCCCCAGCAAATAAAATCTATATCCCTGTTAGGATTGCCCGACATATCAATAATAATCTCACCACTTAAGCCTACATTCATAAAATACCAGGCGGGATTGGGAGTTGATCCCAGGCATCCATAGTTTGGGCCTGGCTGGGCATTGCCTGAATTAGTGCCTGCAGGGAATGAGTAGGCGTTGGATCCGCAAAACACATCTGCTGTTTCACAACTGGAAGCAGTCGAAGGTGCTTTCGACACATTGCCTTTGCTAGCTTTGTTATCAAGCTGATTAAGGGTTTCTTTCTGCGCTGCCTTCATCAATTGTTTTACTGCACAACTATCAGAATTGGCGGTTGTGAACATTGCATTCCCACCAGATAGTTCATGCTTATCCATGCAATAAATTTGCTTTTCATAAGCCAGGTTGTAAAACAGCATGATACCCTCCGCATTTCTCAGTTGGGAAAGATCAACAAGAAAGGAAAGTTGAGAGCCAGAGTAATGAAAGTCAGATACGAATTCCGGACCACCTATCCTTGAATGACTGGCAGGAACAGGTTTTTCACTGAATGCCTTTAAACCGGGAAATATCGTGAGGAGTAGAATTACCGAAATTATCTTTACGAAATTGGCCTTCGCCCTGTAATACTGGTAATTAGGGATGAATGTATTAAATACAATTTCACCGATAGGTTTTCTTTTTATCATAAAAATAAGCATTAAACGATTCTGACTATCTGATTATGAGATCTGTAGAAAATTCCATTTAATAATTTATTCAGTTTAATACAAGCACTTTTAGGGTAGGAAATATGAACAGAGATAAACTTGCAAGCTTCACTTACATGCAATAAAGAAACTTTCCCATTTCCTGAAGAATTATAAAATTACGATATCATTGGAATAATACAATAAAAAAAAGCCGGCACATACTATTCTTTATGCTGCCGGCTTTTCAATCAAACTATTATTACCTTTCACATACCAGGCTGCCGGTATCACTTACAATAACATTTTTCCGCATTCCCTCAAATGCCAGGAAGATGCTATACTGAAAACTACCATCAGCAAGGGTAAGTTTTTCCATTTTTCCCCTGGGTGTAAACCCGGAATAACTGGCGGTAATAAAATCTTTAACCAATTGAGGGGCATCTGCGTACAAGGCTCTCTCAGCCTGGGCAAGGTAAATGCCTGAGACATCAAAGAAAAGCTTGAGATGTACCGTACTGGTTTGTTCAAGCATTACTTCATAAACACCACCGAACTGGCATAAGCTGTCTATTTCAGCATGCATAACTGTAAAACCTGAAAAATTAGTAGAAATGTAAGTTGTGATGGCCCCAGGCAGAGAATCAACCGAAACGGAATTACCCGGTTCTCCATGATTCCCGTGACCGCCGTGTCCACCATGCCCACCATGCCCACCGTGTCCACCATGGTGGCCGAGGCTATCCCCTTCGGGATGACCAAGGCTATCCCCTTCATGATGATGAAACTCCCTTCCATCACCTACAAAATCGCCATTATCATCAAAAGCAAGTTCTTCAAGCGTATTGAGTGAAACGACGAAAGTAGCAGAACTACTGCTGACTTTAAGAACAGAAATTATAGTTTCAGAAGGATAATTATTGGCTATGTAATTTGTAGCCTTGAGAGGAAGAGCGGTTACACTGACAGACTGTTCAGTGCTGGTAGAGCTAGTACTTTCCTTCTTGCATGCACTTAGCACAGCAACCAGGACAATCAACGATAAAATGATCTTTCGCATAGTTGTGGATTTTTATAATTAAAACACCATGCGATTGAAAAGTTGCCCGCTGTATTTGAAAATTTTCTTAGAAATTCAACAAACAAGTGCCCGGCAAAACTGGAAACCATATCCGTTTTGCCCGTCAATTGCAGCTTGCACAATGATTCAAAGATGATTACTCAACCCTGATACTTGTAATTTCCCGGGGTTGTAATTTGACAGTGATCAGGTTCCCGGCCAGCTTAAAGACTTCCATCTTATCTTCTGTGGTTCCGCATCTCCAGGCTGAACTATAATGGCTTCCTGGTAATTCAAATCCGGCATCCTTCACCTGGTCTGTAAGATTAACAAGACGAATGATCTTTGCTGTATTATCCTCCGACTCTTTAACATAGGTTGCGCGGATTCCCGGAGTTTGGATATTTATAAACTGTCCTGATGCAGAGGAATTGGTTTCTGCAACAGGATGGACAATGACAGGACTGATTACCATCTGGGCCTCTTTTGAGACATCTACAGGATCAAAGCTGCCCTGTGGCCGGAAGGCATACCTCAGGCGGATCAAGCCAGGCTGGCTGCCGCGAAAATTGGTTTCCCAGTAATTATTAGTTGCCCACGCCAGCAACAAGGGGTTCTTGTCGCGGGGAATGACAGCCAGTTTCCTCCCGAAATTAAAGCCGCCAAACATTACCAGGGGAGCATCGGGGCAAAACAAGCTGGCCCCGTTTAGTTTATCATGGATACTGGCAAAAGAACTCACTGTTTCCCAGCCATGACAACTGCCTGCAAGCTGCTCATTATCCAGTTCAACGGGTACATCCCCGGTATCGAAATATCCCTTCCAGCCTGCTTCCAGAGCCAATGGAAACACGAAATAGATGCCCTCTGGCATTACATTCTCTGTCTTGACAAATTCTGTTTCCAGGTCTATCATTGGAGAATCGGCATGAAGAATGATCCTTTGTTCAATCCCGGTAGTGCTTTCAGCTTTCGCTTTGATCAGCAGAGTGGCGGTGAATGGAGTAGTTTCCACTTTACAAACAGCCTGGCTGATCGTACTATAGGCAGCTTTCCAACCGGTTTGCCATCCTGTCAATCCAATCCTTTCATTTTCCACGCTTCTGACATGGAATGCCCTGCGCAGAGAATCCACCGCCGGATCCGGCTTTTCATGGACAAACTGGAAGAATCCATAACTTGACGTCACATCCAGGATCTCCCGGTTTTTCTTCTTATCAAAAAGGGAAACGACCTTCCCGCTGCCAGGGTCAAACTTCAGCTTGTAATATGCAGTTTCAATAAAATCCATGCCTGAACTTATTGCAACATCAGGCCTGGCCTCCTTTAACTGGCTGAAGGGGATTTTCTTCCAGCTATAGGGTTCCAGTTTCACCGGGCTATAGAACTTCCCAAGTTTGGGGGCCCTTTCAAAGCGGTCGCCGCCCATGAGCCAGGTTTCTATCTGTTTCCCTGGTATAAACCATTCATCCGGGATCCGGGGATATACTGTAGTTTCGGCTGAAGTGGGATTCACTAGGAGAACACCTTTCAGCGTATCGTATGTCCTTGGATTCCCTGCAAGCTGCTGAAGGTACCTGATAATAGAGAATTTAGACAGCGCCATGCCATCATAGGCAGCATTGGCCTTCATATTCCATTGGGAAGTTGGAAAGGGATCGTGGATATCCAGCGGGTTCCATGCTCCCCAGGTATGCTCATCGTAAAAATTGAGGTCATACCAGATCTTTTTCCTGTATTGATCCAGCTGTTTATTGGATGTCCCGAATGCTGACAAAAGATCAATCACTCCCATATTGGAAGCTGTATTAAGTGAGATCTGGGTCTCTGTTGCAGAGCTTGCTGACCCGAAATTCCAGTAATCCGTCCAATCCCCTTTTACAACAGGAATCTTATCATAAGGGATCTCCCTGATCCTTGCCAGCAGATCTTTAGGTGTAGCAAACCTGAGGTGAGGCAGACGGCCCTCTTCGTTCCACTTCTTAACCACTGCAGGCAGGTCAAAATTGGGGGGAGAATTGTCGTAGGCGCTGGGGGCGCAGGTAGCCGTGAGGTAGATAAAATCATAGGGATAATCCAGAGTCGAGACATACGAAAGGTACCTGTCAAGCCCATCCTGTATGGTATCCAGGTTTTTATAATTATCGTTGGTCCACTGGTCGAACATGGAATAATGCTCTCCATTCATGACGAGCAACTCCCGACCACCGGGACTTTGCCAGCGATAAACGGCTGGCCTTGGTTTGGGGGTTCCGGAAAGGTGCAGGTTGATGGCAAAAGTCAGCAAGTCAACTCCCGCATCTTTAAGAATATCGACAATCGGCCTGGGAAGACCTGTAGCATCATGCAGGTTGGCGGTATTGATCTTCACGCCGAATCGCTTTGAAATTTCGGCTGCATCATATACCTGCCGGGCAAGGCCTTCGGAACTTGCCAGGGGAGTTGTATTATATTCCAGGGCTGAAATGCAGATACGACCTGCTTTCAGGTAATCCCCGAATTTCTGAATATCCTTGTCAGAAGCTGTTTCAAGCCATAGCACAACAGGCCTGGTAACCTCGCAGGTCCATTTCGGCCGGGATTCTTCCGGGTAATTAGCTGTATGGTCCAGCATATCCAGCGCCTGGTTGATATAATCCACCTGTAAGGCAAGAGCAACAGGCTGAAGATGCGTGAAACCGACATCCAGGTGGCTGTGCTGCATGATGAGCACCTCTTTGACAGCAGGTTTCACCCTGTCGGCAAAGAACTTCATTTGTGCCCCGATATTGGCCTTCCAGTAGGGGTAATTATGTCCGCCGGGACCCACGATAAATGTGGATTTTATTCCGAGAGCATCCATTTTTGCTTTGAGATCGGTATTGTTCTTATAAAACTGGTCTTCAGTACCACAACTGAAGATGATCTCTTTTCCTGTTGCAGCAATCTTTTCAATGTTGCCAATTACAGAATAAGAAAGCAGTAATTTATCATCTTCACTCGTATTCTTCAGTCCGAATAGTCCCGGGATCTCATAATCATTCCTGCAACTCCTCAGGTCGACGGCACCGCTGAGGCTTCCGGCATTTTTGAAAATTTGCGGCTTTTGCGAGAACAGGTATAACGCTCCATGTCCACCCATACTCAGCCCGGTGATAAATACATTCTGACGGTCGATACGAAAACCTTTTTCCATTGCCGGAACCAATTCTCTGAAGAAGAAATCTTTATACTGGCTCTTCCCTGTTACCGGGCTGTTCAGATACCAGGCATCATACAACCCGTCAGGACAAATAATGATAAACCCATACTGGTCTGCATATTTCTGGCAGTCCATGATATCATCCCATTGGTGATAATTCCCACTCCATCCATGCAGGAGGTAAACCACCGGGAAATTTGCAGCTGCCTGCTTTTCATAGCCCGATGGAGTGAAAATCCATGTAGTATCCGGCTTTTCAAGGTAAGAGGATTGAAAAACCTTCTGGTGACGGGCTGCATGGAGTGTTGAAATCCAAATGAATGCAAGGGCTATCAGGAAAAATCTTTTCATCTTTAAGAGCTAAATAGTTATTCTTCAAAAATCGATTTAAGGGGGACTCTCTGGAAAACAGGACGATATTTGCTGGCATCCCTGAACACATCCTCCACAACGAAGCTGTTGATGCAGGAGGATATCAGCAATTCGCCGTTTTCAATGAACTGGGGATGTGCCAGGCTGTTGTAGGCAAAGAGATTTTTGGTTGATGTTACATCCTCCGGCAGTTTAGCATGACATACCACTTTCCGGTTTTTCCAGCCGGTATAGGGTAAGTCCGAAATATAGGTGCAGATATCAGTAGTCATGAAACCGCCTTCCTGGACCAGGAGTACATATTTTCCATTGTATTTGAATACGCTGAACTGCTCGGAACCTTGTATATCAAGGGAAGGCCTGGCTTCACGGGAATCTTTCACCCATTCCCTCCCATTGAAGAATTCCCAGGGTGCAAGGATGTTAGTTCTCGGAGCTCTTGCGACATAGACCTTTTTATTCCCGGCTCCATAGATGTAAGTGTAATCCTTGTCATCATCACAAACAGCATGACCCCAATGAACCTCAGCGTCATTGGGATAATTGAAATGATCAATTTTTTCAAGTTTAAGGTCAGGCAGGGAGAAAGTAGCAATATTGGCGCTCACCCATGCAAAGCCCCAGTCGCCGGGTTTTGCCTGGTAAAACGCAGTCATGAAAGCTTTAAGTTTCCCGTTTTCGATGAAGGCATCTCCCGGCCAGTACCAGAGTGAATCTTCCGAGAATTGCTTTCCTTTCGGAGCTCCCGGAGGGATAACCCAGGAAGACTCCCATCCGTTGATAACGTTGTAAAGTGATCGGAGCGTGTCCTTTTCCTGGACTGCCATAGCATTCCGGACAAACCAGGGAGTTCTTTTTTCCCGGGACCTGTCAGGTTTAACAGTCCCCAGGAATGAATCCCCAAAGATCCAGACAGTCCGCCCATCGGGCAATAGAACTGAATAATCCCCGTCGGCACCTGTCACACCGCAGCAATCGCGGGCGAACATTTTAGTGAATTTCTGGTCGATCCTGCAATCCTGCACAGCTTTTACCTGCCTGGCGGATCCCTGTCCCAAGGCTGAAATCATGAAACCAATAACAGCTGGCACAAGGCAGGTGATCTTCAATGTGGTCCCTATATTCATTTTAAAGGCTTTTAAGATATTGTTAAGTGCATCCCTATGCCTGGCTTCGCCTGATAGCTGCGAGCAATAAGAGGTAAGCGGCACAGGCTACCAGCACCATCATCCCGGCAGTCAGGCTAATACTGTCCGTCAGGTAGCCGATTAATGGGGGAATTGCTGCACCACCTGATACTGCCATGATCATCAGGCCTGAAATTTCGTTGGCACGAAGGGGATATTTTTCAACTGTAAGGGAGAAAATCAGGGGGAAGATATTGGCTAGTCCCAGGCCAATGACAAAGATGATCCCCATGGCCGTCATTTGACTGGGAGCAAACAATAGGGCCAGCACGGAAATTAATCCCAGTACGGAAGTCCAAAAGAGGAATTTCCTGGATGAAAGTTTAGTCAGCATGATGGCGCCTGCGAAGGTCCCAAGCATCTTTCCAAAGAAATAGATACTTCTTCCCTTTTCAGCGAATTCCTGGGTGATGCTGCCTTCAAACTTTTTCAGCAGGAACTGGCCGGAAACTGCATTAATGCCTACATCGATCCCCACCAGCAGGAAAATACCCAGCACCATCAGCGCAATGTATTTTGTTCCCAGCAGGCTAAGGGATGAACCAATCGTGGCCCTTACCTCGGTATTCTTTGTTTCTTCAATTTTTGTAAAACCCAGCCATAGGACTGCTACCAGGGAAACAATACCGAAGGCAAGGAACATTAGTTTCCAGTCGCCATACTGGTTGGCAAAATAGGCAGCAACAAAAGGGGCAATCATCGATCCGACAGCCTTCACAAATTGCGAAAAACTTAGAAAACTGGATTTCCGGTCATCCGGTACAACATCGACCAGTAGTGGGTTTGCAGAAACCTGGACGATCGTGTTCCCTATTCCCAGCAAGGCAAATCCGAAGAATATGGAAGCCTTTGAGAACATGAAATAAGGCACCAGCATTCCAATGGCAGTAAGGATCATCCCAAGGTTCAGGATGGTTCGTTTCCCAAACCGATCCTGCAATACGCCAACCGGGACGGATAGGAAGAAGAACCAGATGAATACGGCGGAAGGGATGAGTTGTACCATGGTGTTGCTGAGCCCAAATTCCAGTTTGATGCGGTCCACCCCGATACCTACCAGGTCGCAGAAACTCATGACGAAGAAGGACATGAGTACCGGTAATACGAAAGACAGGTTAATTTTTTTTGTCATATGTTCAGGATATTAGGATTTACATTTTTGCCAGCAGGTCTTTTACGTGAGGCCAGTAATCTTCAGCAATCAGGCGGGCACTGCCCATAACGGCTGCATCTTCTTTCAGGTCAGAGAGCAGCAATTGAACAGATAGATTGTGCTCAGCAATAGCCTTTGCAAGGAATTTCCCAAACAGTTTGAAGGAACCGGTAATATTCCCTCCCATGACAATAACATTAGCATCAAATTTCTGAATCCAGGGTGCCAGGAAATGTCCCATATTTGAGCCATATTCTTCGAAGAGTTCCATTGCAGCAGGCTCAACATTGATAGCATCAGCAATCTCCTTTACCCCATCAACCATCCTGCCTGTTTTTTCGAGGTAGTTCCTTGTAAACCATCGTGTAGAGAAGTAGTCATCTGCAATTCCATCCTTGAAAGGGATATGCCAGACGCAGCCCATTTCGGCAACCGTATCACCTTCTGTTACTGGGATTCCCATATTTAGAAATGCTGATCCGAAACCGGTTCCCAGGGTAAGGGCTATCATTTTATCGAAGTTCCCTGCTTTGCCTACCCAGGCTTCAGCAATGGCAAAGGCTGTAGCATCATTGATATAGCGAAAGGGAACCGATTCTGCCAGTTGCATGCGCTTCCTCAATTCATTGCTGACATTGATCCCATAAAGGCTTTCAAATTTCTCAACCCTTTCAAACATGGCTATACCATTGGCATAATCGAAAGGGCCTGGCATGGCAAATCCGATCCCTGCCAGCCTTGACTTGTCTATTTCTGAGAGACTTCCTGACAAAGCTTTGCTCCATCCGTCAAGAATTTCGCCTGCTGCAGCTTTATTGTTGATTTTCTCCTCCCGGGCAGTTCCTGGAATGATTTTATGTGTCGACAAGTCGATAGCAGCACAGTAGATATGGCTTCCGCCGATATCGGCTCCTATTGCAATTCCTGATTGAAGCATGGGTTGAAGGGGCTTAAAGGGTTAAAAAGGTTGGGCGTTTGAAGGGTTCGGTGTTTCAGGTTAAATTACTTTTATCTTTTCCCTTTTGTCTTTTATCTTTTCCTGTTAAAAGGGTTTGGCGTTTGAAGGGTTAAAAGGGTTAAAGGGTTCGGCGATGGTCGGCCTAAGGCGGAGAAGGGTTCGGCGTTTCTGGTCTAACTACTTTTGTCTTTTTCCTTTTGTCTTTTATCTTTTACTGTTAAAAGGGTTTGGCGTTTGAAGGATTGAAAGGTTATCTTTTAATAAACTTTTATCATTTTCCTTTTATCTTTTATCTTAACTACTGAATGACAATTGTTTGATCCGTCAGCTGACGGAAATGACCATTGTATGACTAATTCCAAAGTCCCCTACTCTCCCTATCCCCTTGTCCCAAAGTCACCCAATCACGCATTCACCCTTACAAATGCCTTCACAGTTGCACATTCCTTCCCGGCAGATGGTCCTGATGGCTTAATGGTGTAAGCACCTGCCGAAGCAGGAACAATGAATACCTCAGCATAATGGGCTACGAACGGCTCAAAGGCTCCGGCAGGGCTTTCAATTGTCACTTCATCGCCTTCAACAAGTGCAAGGACATTTACACCATCATTCGTATGATGTTCTACTTTTTTTGTAAACCAATGCCGTCGAGTTTCGATGAACTCCCGCTCATGCAGGCCTGTGGTTTCTTCCCTCCACCCATCACCCTTTGCCAGTTCCGTTACCCGGTTGATAAGGTTTTGTTTAACCCAGGTTGTTGTCCGGTCCCATTGGATATTGCATAATCCCCGTTCAATATTGATAGGCCGTGGTTTGCCATCGAGTCCCATCCTGCCCCAATCCCAAAGCTTGAATGTGAAGATGTAGGGCGTGGAACTAATTTCAAGAACCATGCAATCCTTACCGGAGCAATGCACAGTACCCCCCGGAATCAGGAAATGATCATGCTTCCTGGCAGGAAAGCTATTCACGAATTTAGAATCTTCAAACGTTTTACCTGTCAGCTCAGATTCTTTTAATCCGTCAGCCATCTCCTCAGGATGAATATCGTCTTTGAGCCCTAGGTAAACCAGGGCTTCTTCACCTGCTTCCATCAGGTAATAACTTTCATCCTGGGTATAAGGGATGCCAAAATTCTGCTGTATGAATTCAGTGAGCGGGTGGACTTGTAAGCTTAGGTTCCCTCCACCCATGGTATCCAGGAAGTCGAACCGGATAGGAAATTCATCTCCGAAACGGGCATGAACCGGATCACCCAGTAAGGCCCGGGGTTGTGTAAATACAACATTAATGGAAGGCATTTCGAAACGGGTATCCCCGAAAAGGAGATACAGGCTATTCTCTTCCGGAACGCAATTGAAGCACCAGGCATAATTGTCCAGTTTGGGATCCAGGTTGAAGGTCTGCTTCATCCACTGCCCGCCCCAGGGACCGGCATCAAAATAGGGTACAACGCTGAAAGGCTGGTTCGCAGCTTGTTTCATGGCTTCATTGAAAGCCTGGCGAGTGATCATTTTAGGTTGACCGCTGACATTTGTATCCATAACAAAATCCCAACAATTCACCAGCTTTTTCTTCAGGCGGTCGCAAACCCTCCAGTCAACGAAATAGCCTCTTTTGTACTGGTTTTCAATATTTTCTGCGGCGTTAACCAGGCCAAGATTATGAACCTCATGCCTTCGCATGCGCAGCTGTATCTCCCAGCGGGCCATGTCAGCATATACCAGGATAGTTGGATCCGGCTCCACAAGGGCCGCACCGGGACCATAAATTAATACCAGCGTATCCCCTGCTGCTTTAAGCTTCTCCCTCGCTTCTGTGACCTTAGCCGCATCCAGGAAATCCTCCATTTTAAGCCTGCTGAGAAAGCCAAAAATCCTGTCGGATGTAACATCGGGATAAGTCATCTTTTCAATTACATCCGCCGAATGCATGAGATCACAGGTATTAATCACCATCCCTGGCTCAAATCCAATCGACAATGCAGTTAAGATCTCAGCATCATCAACCCCCTGGTAGCACTCAACCACAATCACTTTCCGCGCTTCAGAAGATGTAACCAAAGCTGAATTCAGCCTGGAGGTAATTTCATCCCAGCCTGAAAAGCACTGATCATCTTGCCCCTTTATCCTGATCTCAGGGTATTTATTGTAATTACTTGTCAATGTATATCTTATTTAAAGAATATATTTTCACTCTTTATGTGCCATAACACAGTATACTTTGTGCATTCTTCGTTTCCGCATAAGGCGGATGGCTTTGTGGCATAAAGGAATCGCCACCAAGACACTAAGTCACTAAGAATCACGAAGGATAACATTCATTGCATTTACTTTTTTTATACTGATCAAATCCTGTATTCCATCTTGTTTTGATAAAGATTTCGAGAACCATCCTGTTTATGGAACCGGGGTTTATATCGATTCTTAATATCCCTTATTTTGGGTCAGGTTCTTATTTATATCCAGTTCCCTCTGCGGAATCGGAAATACCGTATTAAAATCTGAAGGATTGGCATTATCACCCTTGGCGCGTTTCACATATTCGATGAGTTTGCCGGTCCTTACCAGGTCGTACCAACGCTGTCCCTCATTTACAAATTCATGCCTTCTTTCATCCAGAACAGCCTGCCTGAATTGTTCCTGGCTTAAACCGGCCAGGTCAGGCAACACGGTAGCATTCCCGTTTCTTGCCCTTGCTCTCACCTTATTAATGGCATTATATGCTTCCTGGGTGGGCCCGCCATTGGCTTCATTCAGCGCTTCTGCATAGATCAGCAACACTTCCGCATACCGCATCACCACGAAATCTGCACCCGACTGACTTGTATTCTGGGGTTTGTAAGCAACCTGGTCCCAATATTTCCAAATATGAGGGGCAAAAGTGTATGACCAGTAATTGTCAAAAAACGTTGCCTGCTTGCGGTAATCCCCTTCTTCGAAGCTATTGTAAAGATCATCAGTAGGTAACATCAGTTCAACCCCGGCGCTGAATACCCCTGGCAACGAAGGCAGGCCCGAAATGACCATCTGGGAATTCTCAGCAGTTGAGTTTTTATAAAACTGAACCTCAAATACAGATTCCTTCCCGTTCTTATTGGTTTCTTTCCAGTTGGCGGCAAAGTCTGAATTCAGGTCATACCCCCCCAAATCGATTACCCTTTGCGCGTTTGCATATGCACTATCCCATACTTTTTGGGTTAGGTAAACATTAGAAAGCAAACCCAGTGCGGCTCCTTTGGTCGCCCGGCCTTTATCGGCAGCATTGGGGTATTTTGCAGGCAGCCTGCTGACAGCGTTACCAAGGTCTTCGATCACCTGGCCATAGATATTACTTACCTTGGCTTTGAACGGATAAACCTCTTCATCACCCAGGTTGGAAGTTACAGGTTTGGT
>JACAAZ010000017.1:101775-110461 GCA_013376995.1 Bacteroidota bacterium
CTTGAATTGCAATCATCCGAGGAAATATCCTGGATCAGCCAGAGGTAATTGCAGTATTGATTTACACTTCCTAGCACATCATACACTGCATTTACTGCGCTAAGCGCATCGTCACCGGTCTGGTAGAAGTTGTCGTAATAAATCTTGTGTGGTTTAAGGTCCAGCTCCTTGTTGCATGAAAAACCGACGAATGTCACAAGGAAAAGAAAGAGCCAATTATATTTTTTCATAACTTCTTTTTATTCAGGTTAGAAATTGATGCTTGCGCCTGCAATAAAGGTTTTGACGGATGGGTAGGAACCAAAGTCATAACCCAGGCGGGTATTATCCATACCAAAAGATCCGACTTCCGGGTCAAAACCGGAATAATTGGTGAACGTAAACAGGTTCTGACCTGTAACATACACCCTCACTCTTTCCATATGCATCCTGTCCATTAATCTCTTAGGCAGATCATAGGAAAGTGTGATGGTCTTTATACGGACATAGGAACCATCTTCGAGGTAACGGTCGGACATACTCAGGTAATCGGCATTCCGGTTTGCCCGGGGATACAAATTACTGGGATTGTCAACAGTCCAACGATCCAGCAACTTGATCGACGCATTTGACAGACCATTCCCCGATTCCAGTTCAAAGCGGTTGCTGTTGAGGATCTGGTTCCCCTGGCTACCCTGTATAAATACATCCAGGCTAAAGGGGCCGTAAGAAAAATTGTTGGTCAGGCCCCAGGTAAATTTCGGAAGGGCATGGCCGATAATACTGCAGTCTTCCGCATTGATCTTATAATCCTTATTCTGGTCAACATATTTGAAATCACCGGGTTGACAGCCATATTTCGCAGCTTCTGCCGCTTCCGAGGTCTGCCAGATGCCATCGGACCTTAATCCATAAAAGCTCCCCATTGATTCGCCCTCTCGGATCACAGCCCAATTCCCTATCTTAAGCTTGTAAGTGTCGTTATTGATGAAAAGGTCTGAACCATTCAGGTTCATGATCTTATTCCGGTTGAATGAGATATTGGCACTCGTGGTCCATTTGAAGGAATTGACTGTATTTGCTGTATTCAAAGCAAATTCTATCCCCCTATTCCTCAGTTCCCCTATATTCTTAAGATAGGAATTATAACCCGTGCTCCAGGGCAGGTTAGCGTAATAAAGCAGGTCGTAGGTGTACTTTTGATAATAGTCTGCCGTCAGGCTGATCCGGTCATTGAAGAAACCCAGGTCAGCGCCAAGGTCGAGCTGGCGGGTGGTCTCCCATTTCAGGTTGTCATTTCCCGGATTATCGGGTGCAAAACCAGAAGCTGGAACGGAATTATTGAAATAATAGATGGATGAAGCGATCGTACGGATGAATGCATAATTCATTATCCGGTCATTCCCGCTGATACCATAGCTTACCCTGAGTTTTAAATTAGAGATGACTTTGGATGATTTTAGAAAATCTTCTTCCGAAACTCTCCAGGCAAATGCAGCAGAAGGGAATGTCGCATAGCGGTTATTGGCTCCAAAAACTGAAGAACCGTCAACCCTTCCTGTTAAAGTAAACAGGTAACGATTCAGATAGCTGTAGTTTATCCTGCCCAGGTAAGACACCACAGCCGATTCATTGAACGAGGAGTAGATCGTAGGCTGATTGGTGCCATTTTCAATTCCATAATAACCAAGGATATCATTCGGAAATTTCGTAGCGATATCAATAAACGTCCGGGAATTGTTTTTCTGGTAGGTAAATCCGAGCAAAGCATTAATACTGTGCTTTTTATTTAAGGTTTTAGCATAATTGAGGGTGTTCTCAGTCAGGTAGTTCTCAATGTCTGTGCTTGCAAATCGAGCCTGCCCGTCATTAAAGGATCCTGAATAGATATACCTTGGAGTGTACATGTCCTGGAGGGAATGGTAATAATCAATCCCGAAACTACTCCTGAATTTCAGGTCTTTGAGGATGTAATATTCAAGAAACGTATTCCCGAGGATGCGGTTAACCTTATCAATGGCTTTGATATCGCGGGTAACAGCAACCGGGTTATCAAGCCAGGCATCTGCATTAGGATCCGTAAGTGTATAAATTTCATTTGCATCCTTAACAGGCAATGCAGGGTTAAAAATGAGTGCTGTATTTACCACTCCCGGGAAGAATCCACCCGGAGTATCTGTAGGAACCGTATTCGACCTTGTTTGTGTAAAACTCAGGTTTGTGCCGGCAGTCAATTTTGCATTAATCTTGCGTTCAAGGTTCAATCGAAAGGAATAACGGGTGAAGTCTGATCCGACGATAATGCCTTCCTGCCTGAATAACCCACCTGTCAGGGCATAGGTAGTTTTCTCATTGCTACCCGAAATGCTAAGCTGGTAACTCTGGATAGGAGAATCCCTGTAAATCTCTTTCTGCCAGTCCGTCCCGGATCCGAGGCTGTCAGGGT
The DNA here is from genome assembly GCA_013376995.1 of Bacteroidota bacterium. Taxonomy (GTDB): domain Bacteria; phylum Bacteroidota; class Bacteroidia; order Bacteroidales; family UBA4417; genus UBA4417. Next base: position 104,201 of record JACAAZ010000017.1, read on the forward strand.
TAGGATAAGCAGGAATATATGCAGAATCAGCAGCATATCCAGCTTCATCATATAGCTTTGCAAATTGGCTTGCATTCATAACTTCAATCTTACCGGCTTTGTGCTGGATACCGAAATAGGTTTCGAAGGAAACCTTATCCTTGCCTGCCTTTCCCTTCTTTGTTGTGATCAGCACAACCCCGTTGGCACCCCTGGCTCCATAAATGGAAGTGGCTGAGGCATCTTTCAGTATTTCAATAGATTCAATGTCGTTTGGATTCAAGGACCCCAATCCGTTCTGACTAGGAGAACCAATCCATGAAAGGTCAACCTGGCTTTCAATTAGCACACCATCAATGACATAAAGAGGTTCATTTCCCGCCATGATGGAATTGCCACCCCGAATCCTGAGTGAAAGTGCTCCTCCGGGTTGGGCTGAAAGCTGTGTAACCTGCACTCCGGATGATTTACCCTGTATACCCTGGTCAAAGGAATTAATGGGGATTTTCCGGAGATCTTCGGTTTTAATGGAAGAAACAGAACCTGTCAGGTCGCTTTTTTTAATGGATCCGTAACCAACAACAACTACTTCATCAAGGCTGACATTTGCTGATTCAAGGCTGACATTCATCACTCCTGACTTGCCAATGGGAATCTCCTGGGCTTTCTTACCGATAAAGCTGAATACCAGGATTTTGTCCGTTTCATTAATGGGCAGGCTGTACAATCCATTGATATCCGTATTGGTTCCTCGGGTAGTCCCTTTCACAAGGACAGAAACCCCGGGTAGTGTCGAGCCATCGGAAACATCCGTTACGGTTCCGGTGATGATCCGTTGCTGGCCAACTGCCTGGCCGGCTAACAGGATGAAGATTAAATAAAGTAAAGTTGACTTCATCAGCAATCTTTTGTTAGTAATTATTTGGCGAGTGTGCATGAACTATACATCTCTTTCACTTTCAATAGTATAAATGAAACTATCCGCGCGGTAATAACCAATGTTATATTCAATAGGCCTGCCTCCAGGGTCAAAAACGAAGCGCCTGCGTTTCAGGATAGCATCCCCGGGATTGATGTTCAGCTTCTGCGCCAGTAGTTTATCGGCAGCGCGGGCGGATATCTCTTCCTTCGAAAGCTTGGCAATAATGGAATAATCCTTTTCAAGGATCTCATATAAAGGCCTGGTGAAATCTTCATTCCCGGTAAGGCCGACCATGGGATGAAAATAGGAAATGAAGTAAACGAAAGGATATTCAATTCGCCCCCTCAAACGCATCATTTTCAGAACTTTCTTTCCAATCGGAATCCTGAAGAAGTTGGCTATTTCTTCCGTTGAATCAACCCATTCAGTCTCGACCTCGTAATTCTTAATCTGTATCCCTTTCGAAGACATTTCCTGGGAGAAACTAAGCCAGTTGTTGATGCGGGTATCCACCGACTTATCAGCTGCTCTGGTGCCTACACCTTTTTTGCGGACAAGCAGGCCTTCATATACCAGCTTGTTGGTAGCCTGCCTGACCGTATTCCTGGAGATGCCCAGCTGTTTGGCAAGATTAACCTCGTTGGGGAGGAATTTCCCAGATTTATATTCTTCGGAGGATATCAGGTCCCTTAAAAGGGTCTCAACCTGCGAATGAAGTGGTAACGGGCTTTTATGGTCGATAGAAAATATCATACATAACGATTATCAGTGGATCTTTTGACTTTAATCAGCGGGTTTCAGTTTTTTACAAGTTTGAGGTATTGATTGCCGGAACCATAGCAGTAGAGCCCGCTTTTAAGGGAATGCAGGTCAAGGGAAACCGTGTAAATTCCGGGGTGAAGTTCCAGGTTCACAAAGGTGTCGATCCTGTTTCCTTTCATGTCGGTAAGTTCCAGGCTAACATATTGGGTTCGGTCAAGCTGGAGTTTTACTGATGTTTGTGAATCCACTGGGTTAGGGGTATTCTGAAAAAGCCTGAAAGAACCCTGTTTAACCCCTTCACCGGGTTCATTCATCCCGGTAGGAAAGGATGGATCGATCATCGATAGGGGAACACGAATGAATAGAGGTCTGTACATCTCAACATTGTTGAATATCTGCCAGAAATCACCGTTGGTATTATAGGATATAAGGATCTCATTGTTTTCGGTGAACTGCAGGTGCGGGAATGCATTGTAGGTAAAAGTGGTGGGATAAAGAATCGGTGTTTGATAAAGAAGCACCTTGTTATTCAAGGGGCCTGAAGGGGTAACAGAGGTGAAAGAATAGATTTTTGGTGAAAACCAGATATCCTGTGTGATCAGCACATATAGATTGTCCTGTTTGAAAAAGCCATACTGCTGCGACACGGCTACATTCCCGATCTTTTTCGTGGCGGCCGGATCACTCACCCAGGTTGTTCCATTGAAGAATTGCCAGGGAGCGAGGATGTTCCCTACAGGCACGCGGGCAACATGCGGATAGGCAACATGGGTGACGGTGTCGGTTTCTTTCCTTCCATATATATAATTAAAACCATTATCCTTCATGACACAATTCCCATAGCAAACTCCATTAAGATCATAGTAAGGAAGCCTGGAGGATCCAAGGAGCACGATTTCCGGGAGGGAAAAGAAACCGATAACAGCACCGGTATATTTGAAATTAAAACCCGGAGTACCGGTGGTGATAATGAATTCTGAAAAGAATATCTTTAGTGTGTCATTTTCGACAAGTCCATGCTCCGGCCAATACCACAGTGAATCAGGCTTCGGAGAAGGGAAAAACTCTGAAGGGTTGGAAAAAGTCCCGCCATTTAATGTCCGCGTGGAATCCCCGTCCTGCAGCACTGCATTGTTCCTGATAAAATGAGAACCTGCCACAATAGAACTATCGGGATTAACCGTACCAATAAAACTGTCACCGAATAGCCATAAGGTTTTTACAGAGTCTAAGGCAACAGAGAAAGTAGCATCACCTGCAATCCAGCCACCGTTGTACTTTCTCAACAGATTATTAAATGTTGGATCCGTATGTGACTGTGCAAATGCCAGTTGGCTAGATGTCAAAAGGAGTATGAAGGAAATCAAATGCAGTTTTCTCATGAAAAAACAATTTACAGGAATCGGAATTACCATTTACAGGAAAATTAAAGCAATAGCATTCGGTAATGGCCGGGAAGCCAAAATGAAAGAAATCCCGGATCCTGACGAACAGGACCCGGCTGAAAACCACCTATAATAATACTATTTGAGGAGAATTTTTGTGCTATGCCTGTATTGCCCGTTACGTAGTTCAACAATATATGAACCAGCAGCAAGTGAGGCAATATTGATTTCATTGTTGGGCTGAAGGATCTCGCGCGACATAACCACTTTCCCGGCGGCATCCACGATATTCATACGAATCACTTCCTTCTTATATCCTTTCAGGTCAATATGCAATTGGCCGAGGCTTGGATTAGGATATACGGAAATATTTGCAGAGCTCAGAAGTTCAGGCACACCAACACCAGAAGTGATATTGATGCTGATAGGATCTGATAAACCTCCGCCGTAATTATAGCGGTCGGCAGGATTGCGATCCCAATAATCCTTATCACCGACAGCATACCTTAGGAAGAAGGTGCCAACTTTTCCGTCCGTAATAATCCGTGGAGTAAAATAAAAGCTATCAAGCGAAGTCAGTTCTGCTATTCGGTCGGTAACAGCACCCCACCAATGGTAACCCGGTAAAGGCGGAATAGAATCCTTAAGTGTCTTGGAATTAGCCAGGTTATGGATCAGGTAACCGGTATTGTTGAGGGATGAATTCTTTGAGATGATAGTGTAAGCAATACTGTCACCTACATTCCATCCATCCGGGATCATAACTCCAAAAAGGCCGATATTCTGAAGCGTATTAGCCCACATATCATCTGTAAGGCTGGGGTCATCGTCACGCTGACAAACAATGGGTACATCGAAATAGCTGTTGGTATAGCCATCCGTTGGCTGGTAGATGTGGCGGAATTTATAGCAGCCCATAAAAACTGCTGCTGAAACAAAGAGGATTATGGCAAGGGCCATGATCGTTGATTTCTTACTTCCGGCAAAGGGGTTAAGTGTAACTATTTTTTTCATCCGTATATAGATTAAGAATTTGTTAGGATGCCTGCTTGATGGCAGACAGGGAACTCGCATGTGATATTCCCATCCTTGATTGAGTTTAACGAACATGCTCGTTTCATGATGAAGGAAGGTAAAAGTATTACTTTGTTTAAATGTTCAGACATATGAATCTCATATACAAAGATAATGCATAAATAGTCGGTAACTGTCAGAAAGTGAAATTTATTTTGGGGGAGGTAGGATTCAGGGGTGATTATTGCATTAAGTACCTGGTAATCTGGTAGTATATTCAAATTAAATATTGAATTCCGATATCCATATTTATCATAAAGACTTCGAAAAACAGAATCTTCGATCGTACAATGTTCCGGTTCGTTGCTGGTAAATCAAGTCATTAACCACCCTGGCAGACCGAATAAAGGAGTGATTAGCAAGTGAGGTCTACAGTCAACAAGCATATCAGACAAGGTATGGAAATCACTTATTCTGTCAACCCGAGGATATTGATGATTCAGATCATTAGAAGACCTCTGTAGTTTCTGATGGGATTCTATCATGTATCAACTTTAGGAATCCGACAGGATCATTTATTCATCAATTTCTCAATTTGATAAATTAGCTGCCAGCAGGAGATCACTATCGATCTATTTGATTTTCAAGCTATCCAAAGTAAATTAAATATAAATTCATCAGTTAACCAGTTACAGAATACACGTATTTGAATTATCTTTATATCTGGCAAATAGACATATTTAATTATTCCATCCTGAAACCCATCAGCTATGAAAAGGAAAACTGTATCACTCTCTTTGATCCTGCTGACTGTTTTTGCAGGCTTGCTTCTTCTTCAAATCAACGCATGTAAGAAATCTTCCGATGACAACACTCCTCCCTCCGCAGGGATCAAAGATTTCGACGGCAATGTTTATCATACAGTAACTATTGGACAGCAGGTCTGGCTTGTTGAGAACCTGAAGGCCACCCATTACCGGAATGGAGACCCGGTCAATAAAGCTCAGCTTTTCAAGAGCGGTTTCACCACAGACACTTCGGGTGCTTATCTTAATTACCGGAATAGTGACAGCATTGCACAGATCTATGGAAGGTTGTATAATTTTTGGGCAGGTACCGATCCCCGTGGCCTGGCCCCGGTCGGATTCCATGTCCCTTCTGATGCTGAATGGTCGGCAATGGAGGCTTACCTGGGAAACGACTCACTCACCGGAGGAAAGTTAAAAGAAACCGGCACTACCCATTGGGCCAGTCCAAACATTAATGCAACGAATTCATCGGGATTCACAGCCCTCCCGGCAGGATCCTATGCAGGTTTCTTCGGTTATGTGGGACTGGGAAACTGGACCAGTCTGTGGACTTCAACTTCCACCTCAACATGGTATGCTGATGCCCGGGGTATGGTCAATACTACAGGTATAATTGGAGGGGCTAATCTCGGGGACGGCTGTAAGCTCAACTTTTTTTCAATCCGTTGTGTCCAGGATCCGTTGAAGAAATAAGTAACCTGCATTCAGGATTTCTTGAAAATGGTTTCCATGTGGAATGGAACAATACGAAGCAAGTACTGCAGGCAAATAAACAAGGGTTTCAAAAGAAAATCTTCTGAAACCCTTGTTTTTGGGGTGGGCCCACCTAATCCCGATAGCTATCGGGATGAACCAGGGAGAATCTGTTTCTTAGTTAAATTCAGCTATTCTTTGTACTTTTCAAGTAGTTTATTCCCAACTTCCGGATACTTTCTAAGATTCTCAAAGTATCTCCTACTTTTCATTTTTTTAATGTGATTCTCTATTGATATAGCCTGATGCCGGCTTCTGCAAACAAGTTTGTAAAATATAATCCAATCCATAGCCTTTCTGGTATTAGCATTCTTGAATAGGTGTGAGTTGTGCTGCTGAATTCGCAGATCAATATCAATTGTTTGACCGATATAAAAGGAATCAGAAGACTCAGAATAAAGAACATATACAATATAATCATCCATAATCAAAAAAATTAAGGTCAGCTGTTATTGATAGTATTAAAAAAGTTATCACCCAAAACTAATATTGCCTGGGTGAAATAAAAATTATCAATGTGGGCCCACCTGGTCCCGATAGCTATCGGGATGAACCAGGGTCTTTTCATCCCGTATAATCTTTGTATAGCAAGATAAAGAAAAATGGCTCATATCTTGTCGGGATACAAGCCATAGAT
>JACAAZ010000018.1:0-75457 GCA_013376995.1 Bacteroidota bacterium
AGCTAAACAATCACGGACGGGAGCTAAACAATCACGGACGGGAGCTAAACAATCACGGACGGGAGCTAAACAATCCCGGACAGGAGCAAAACAATCCCGGACAGGAAAATAACACATTTTCTTCTTCTTACTAATATTTAAGAATCATTTGTATTAATACACATATTATATACTAATTTAGCTTTAACCTTCCGGTCAAAGACTGGAAAATACCATCTTTTCTCATACTTTCCTGCTCATTAATTAGCTTGAGGTAATTACAATGAGATAGTTGTTCAACTTAAGAACTTTTTTCTTCGAATAGCAAGCATGCTCACTGTTATCAATCAAGCATTTGCTTTTCCGATAGTATCAAGCAGTTAAGAATAGCATATCTGAAGTTCATATTTAAAGCCTCATAGTAAAAACGCAGCCGGAGATAGATTTTGACCGGGTTGCCGGTCAATAAACATATGGCTGCCTTTCACTGAATAACCTTTTATATTTCTTGTCATGGCTGACAATCCAAATCAAATCAACATCTTGTCCCTTGAGGATAATCCCATAGATTTTGAGATCATCGAATCTGAGCTGCATAAAAGTCTGGAGAATATCCGTATTATACATGCAGAGACGGAACAGGAATATATTGCAGCCTTAAGCAGCGAGAAAATTGATGTCATACTTTCCGACTTCAATCTTCCCGGGTATACTGCCATTGAAGCGTTGGAGCTATCAAAACAGGAATGTCCTGAAGTCCCGTTTATCTGCCTTTCAGGTGCCATCGGAGAAGGAGTCGCAATTGATATGCTTAAAAGTGGGGCTGTTGATTATTTGTTCAAGGACAAAATGGATAAGCTGCCATATGCTATAAGAAGAGCCCTGGATGAAGCAAAAGAGAAGAAAAACCTCCGGGAAGCCGAGAAAGCGCTCAAGGAGAGCAATGAGTTGCTTAGTTTATTTATGAAAGTTTCACCCATCTATGCATATATTAAAGAGGTATCTGAAGCAGCAAGCAGAGTAATCCTCGCAAGTGAGAATTATATAGATATGATTGGTATTCCCGGTTCCGAAATGGTGGGAAAGACCATGGAAGAGCTGTTTTTACCTGATTTGGCAGCTCAGATCACTGCCGATGACCAAAAAGTAGTTTCTGAGGGAATAATTCTTACTGTTGAGGAAGAATTAGATGGACGCTTCTATACCAGTATTAAATTCCCGATAACAAGAAATGGAAAAACCATGTTGGCAGGTTATACCATTGACATTACTGAACGTAAAACGGCTGCGGCTGCCCTTGTTGCCAGCGAAGCAAATATGCGGGCTGTTTTCAATGCAACGGATGAGTCCATATTTCTTTTAGATTCAGATAAAAGGGTGATTTCACTTAACCCGGTTGCAGCAAATCGAATGGGCAGGAATGCAGATGAAATAATTGGGAGAACGCTGAGCGAACTATTGAAACCAGAGATTTTTGCGAACAGGCTCCCTTATATTGAAAAGGCACTTTCCGGATGCAGGCAGGTAAGTTTTGAAGACGAAAGCAATGGCCACTGGATGATCAATAGTTTGTACCCGGTTTGTAATGAGAATGGTAAAGCAGAGCGAATAGCAATTTTCAGCAGGGATATTTGTGATAGGAAAAAAGCTGAATCTGCAAGACTTATTTACCAGGCAAACCTTGAAGCCCTTCTTGAAAATACTGGTGACCGCATATGGGCTGTTGACAAAGACTTTAATGTTATAATAAGCAATAATCTTGTACTCAAAAAGGTGCAGGAACATACCGGGGCCAACTTTGAAATTGGGAAAAGTGCATTGATTAGTAAACTTCCTGCTGACAAGAGGGCTAGATGGCACTCCTATTATGCAAGAGGATTATCAGGAGAGTCATTCAGCATTGAAGAAGATATTCAGTATACCGGGAAAACCGGGTACAGGGATTTCCACTTCAACCCTATACGGACCGAAAATGGCAGGATAACAGGTGTTGTTGTAAGCGGGAGAGATATTACAGAAAGAAAACTTTCAGAAAAATTACTGCAGGAAAGTGAAAGCAGGTACCGTTCTGTTCTAGAATCTGCAGCCGATGCAATTATAATGATCAATGATTCAGGAACAATTATAGGATGGAACGAAAGTGCTTCAATGATATTCGGTTATACCGAAGAGGAAACCATTGGAAACCCTGTAACCAGTATAATGCCTGCTTCCTTCAGGCAGTCTCATCCGCACAACCTGAAACGGCTGAAGGATGGAGGAGTACCTGTTCTGATCGGGAAAACCATTGAATTGTCAGGAATCAGGAAGGACGGTTCCGAATTCCCACTTGAGCTATCCTTATCGAGTTATGAAACATCAACCGGAAAATATTACACCGGGATCATTCGGGATATAACAGACCGGATTGAAGCAGTTGATGCTTTGAAACAGAGCGAAGAAAAATTCAGAAGCATTTTTGAGAACCATTCGGCCGTCAAACTGATCATCGATCCCTCAACCAGTCTAATTACGGATGCTAATGAGTCTGCAGCGCATTTTTACGGATGGAGCATCAATGAATTAAAAAATTTAAGCATCCGGGATTTGTCAACTTCGAATGAAAAAGATGTATTTGAATCGTTCAAACTTATAAGGGATAAAAAGGAAGGGCATTTTGAATTCCAGCATAAGTGCAGGGATGGCTCAGTAAAAGATGTGGAAATATTTACAAGCTGGTTAAGCATTTCAGGGCGCGATTACCTTCATTCCATCATTCATGATATTACTGACAAGAAAAAGGCCGAGGAACAGATCAGCCTTTTGAGCAAATCTATTGAGCAGAGTCCTGTGTGCGTTGTAATTACAGATCCCAAAGGCACAATAGAGTATGTAAATTCAAGTTTTACCAGAATTACCGGTTACAGCCAGCAAGAAGCCATAGGGAAAAATCCGAGGATACTGAAATCATTTTTTCATTCTGAGGAATTTTACAGGCAATTGTGGGACACTTTGTCTGCAGGGCAACAGTGGAACGGGGAATTCAAGAACCGAAAGAAGAACGGTGAACTATTTTGGGAAAAAGCGAGTATTTCCCCCCTGGTTAATGAAAAAGGAGAAACTACCCATTATGTGGGGATTAAGGAAGATATTACTGAAAAGAAAAAACTGACAGAAGAACTTATCCTTGCAAAGGAAAAAGCTGAAGCTGGGGATCGCTTAAAGACTGCCTTTATTAATAATATTTCCCATGAGATCAGGACTCCTTTGAATGGCATCCTCGGATTTAGCGAAATGCTGCTCAGCAATGATATCACACAGGAGAAAAAGCAGATTTTTAACGACATAGTAAAGAAAAGTGGGATTCGCCTGTTGGAAACGATCACTAGCTACATGGACATTTCAATGATCGTATCCGGCAACGTATCTCCAAATCTTAAGTTATTCAACCTGAAAATCGTGCTTGATGAAATTAAGTCAGATTTCTCTTATTCCTGCAAGGAGAAACAACTGGAGTTCAGCATTTCAGGTTTCGAATCACCTGAGGAAATTCAATTGAGGAGCGATCCTGAACTCCTGAAGAAAATACTGTCAAATCTTGTCAGGAATGCTGTGAAATTTACTCAAAAGGGAAGTATCGAAATTGGATTCAGGATTACTGAATATAAGCCGGTGATTTTCGTTAGAGATTCGGGCACAGGAATAGAGAAAGAGATGATCCGTAGCATATTCGACAATTTTGTCCAGGCGGACATGTCGATGACCCGAGCCTATGAAGGCAGCGGCTTAGGATTATCCATTGCTTTTGGATTGGCCAGATTATTGGGCGGAGAACTTGCCGTTAACTCGGAGAAAGGAAAAGGTTCAGAGTTTTATTTTTCCTTGCCTCCTGAAGTCCTGGTTATTGCTGGCAAGAAAAAGACAATTACAACTTCCTTGCGGCCGAAAGAATCCGGGCAACTCATCCTTGTTGCCGAAGATGATGATTTTAATTATAAATTCCTTGAGATAGTCCTGCTTGAAGCCGGGTATAAGATTATTCATGCGAAGAATGGTGCTGAAGCATTAACCATGTGCAGAAAAGAACCAAAGGTAGCCCTGGTTCTCATGGATCTCAAAATGCCTGTATTAGGAGGAATTGCAGCAACAAGGATGCTCAGGGAAACACATCCTGACCTGCCTGTCATTGCACTTACTGCCCATGTTTCACCTAAGGAAGAAAATGATGCTATGGAAAGCGGGTGTAATGCATTCCTTCCAAAGCCGATAAATGTTTCCAAACTACTTGGAATGATGTCGATGCTTTTGGATAAGTAGTAAATAGTCAGTCCTCAAATTATGGCAATCCGTTAAATTTGAATACTCAGATATAATTAATTGGGAAAATACATATTCCTGGAGAAGCAGGGTGAGGTTAATAAATTAAGCTAAAACTTATCTCAGCCAGTGGTTTCCCCATTTAGAACTAATTGAATATATCAGAAAGGAAACTTATAAAACCAATTAAAGTAACAAAAAAGCTCACAACCGAAAAGAACGAAAATGATGTTTTTAGTAACAAAACATTAAATTTTAGCATCAAATAACCGGATTTGGGAATAATTGGGTATATTGCGCTACCCAAACCCAAACCAAACTCATGATTTCCTTGTTAACCTGTCTGTCGTGGGCATTGTTGACGTCATTTGCCGCGAACTTAACTAATTCCATTACTAGCATTTCACCCTGGTATTATTTAATCCCTGCCTCAGCAATAGGATTTTTCTTTTATTATCGGGTGACCCGAAATCCCAAAGCGAAGAAAAAGCCAGATAAGAGTCCAGGGGATTCTACTGAATTTAAAGAAATAGTAGAATTCAATCGTTATGCAGGAGGGCATCCCGCCATTAATGAGGTGATTGTGCCATGTGTTGTTCATTTGACTCCCGGAATGCTCCAGATATGCAAATACGCTGATGCCGCTATGATGGATGTCACCATTGTCGGGGAAATTCCGCTGAAGAGCATAAATTCAATGCGCGTTGTAGATGTATTTACCATGAAAAAGAAAATGACCAGCGAAAACTGGAATGGTTCAAACAAATACTTCAATGGTTTATACGACCGACGGGCAACGGAAGTAGCTTTCCTGGTAATCGAATGGCTGAATGACAGCGTTCACCAGTCTACCTACCTCTGTATCGAAGATGCATTTGCCATGGAAAAAGCCATTAAGAAAAGAAATGCAGTCATTTACAAAGCCAGACACCAGGCTTTGCAATTTGCTTAATAATTGTTTTTCTTATTGCGGAATGGCAACTCTAAAGATGGTTTGATCCTGAAAGACGAACTTTTCTTCCCCCGATAAAATTCAATTTTGCCGGAATGATATTGAACAGGACCTCCTGATCCTGTTCTTGCTGTTATTGTATTGAAAAAACAAAGGCTGTTCATGTCAAAATGACAGCCTATCCCCCATGGCATATGCTTTGATTCATCCTCGCCGTAACCAAATGAAAATAACTATGCAGACCGGAAAGATAAACGTTCAAACTGAGAACATTTTCCCCATTATTAAAAAATTCCTCTATTCTGATCACGAAATTTTCCTCCGCGAACTCGTTTCAAATGCGGTTGATGCCACTACCAAGCTAAAGACACTTTCATCCCTGGATAAATTCAAGGATGAAATGGGTGATCTCACCATCGAAATTATACTTGATCCTTCAAAAAAGACGCTAACGGTCAAGGATAAAGGAATTGGCATGACAGCTGAAGAAGTTGACCAGTTCATTAACCAGATTGCATTTTCTGGTGCAGAAGCCTTCCTGAAAAAATTCAAAGGCAAAACCGAAGATGAGCAATCAGGTTTGATTGGCCATTTCGGACTGGGATTCTATTCATCATTCATGGTTTCCGATAAGGTTGAGATACGCACTAAGACTTATAAAAAAGGCGCTGGCACGAAAGCCGTCCGCTGGGAATGCGATGGCTCTCCAGAATACCATCTGGATGAGTGCGATAAGGCTGACAGGGGCACTGAGATTGTACTTCATATTTCCGAAGATTCCTCAGAATTCCTCGACGAAAACCGCATCCTTGAACTGTTAAAAAAGTATTGCAAATTCCTGCCTGTCCCCATCCGTTTTGGTAATGAAAAAACATGGGAAACATCAGAAACAGAAAAGGACGAGAAAGGCGAACCGAAAAGGGTGGAAGTCGAAAAGCCAAGGATGATCAACAATACCAACCCTCTTTGGAAACAAAAACCATCGGATCTTAAGGAAGAAGACTACAACACCTTTTACCATGAGCTCTATCCAATGAGTTTTGATGAGCCCTTGTTCAGCATTCACCTGAACGTGGATTATCCGTTTAACCTGACAGGTATTCTTTACTTCCCTAAACTGAAAAAGAATTACGAGGTTCAGCGTGATAAGATCCAGCTTTACTGCAACCAGGTTTTTGTTACCGATAGTGTTGAAGGAATTGTCCCTGATTTCCTGATGATGCTGCATGGAGTAATTGATTCACCGGATATCCCGCTTAATGTGTCGCGTTCCTACCTTCAGAGTGACCAGAATGTTAAAAAGATATCAGGCCACATCATGAAGAAAGTGGCTGATAAACTGGAAGAACTTTTTAAGAACAAACGCGAGGAATTTGAGAAAAAATGGGATGATATCCGCGTATTTATTGAATATGGAATTATTTCAGAACCCAAATTCTATGAACGTGCCGAGAAATTCTGCTTGCTGAAGAACACCGAAGAGAAGTATTTTACGCTCGAAGAATATAAAAAGTTCATTTCTGATGCCCAAACTGATAAAGAAGGTAACCTGGTGTATCTTTATACGTCAGATAAGGAAGAACAATTCAGCTACATTGCAACTGCAAGAGAAAGAGGTTATGATGTGCTCATGATGGATGGCCCGATTGACAATCATTTTATCAATACACTGGAGCAGAAATTTGAGAAGACACGCTTTTCCAGGGTTGATGCTGATGTAATTGATAAGATCATAAATAAGGAAGATACCCTTCCACCATTGTTGAATGAAGAACAGCAAAAACAACTTACCCCTGTATTTGAAAAAGAGGTTGATAAAAGCAAGTTTCATGTGGTATTTGAAAGCCTTTCTACTTCAGATCTTCCGGTTATTATCACGCAGCCTGAATTTATGCGCAGGATGAAAGATATGTCAGCTCTTGGTGGCTATAGTTTTATGGGAAATATGCCTGATAGCTATAACCTTGTCATCAACTCAAACCATCCGTTAATCATTCAAATCATGGATATGAAAGATGAAGCAGAACAAAGCAAGTTAAGCAAGCAATTGATTGACCTGGCAATGCTTTCGCAGAACTTACTGAAAGGTGAAGCCCTTTCAGGATTTATAAAGAGATCGGTTGAAATAATCAAATAAAACGCTTACTTTACCTAACCAAATAACATATCAGAAAAATGAAAAAATCATGGATTATAATAGGGGTCATAGTCGCTTTCGTACTGATTGTGTTCATGTCCTTTTCAGGCACCTACAATGGTCTGGTAACTGCACAGGAGACCGTTAATAAAAGCTGGGCTGATGTCCAGGGTGCATACCAGCGCAGGGCTGACCTGATCCCGAACCTGGTCAGCACCGTAAAAGGATATGCCAAGTTCGAGCAGGAAACGATGATCAAAGTTACTGAAGCCAGGGCTAATGCAACAAGGCCGGAACTTAACATTGATCCTACCAAATTGAACGAGTCTAACCTTGCTCAATTCCAGAAAGCACAGGATGCATTAAGTTCCTCCCTTTCCAGGTTATTGGTTTCTATTGAAAAATACCCTGACCTGAAAGCAAACCAGAATTTCCTGCAGTTGCAGGCTCAGCTGGAGGGAACAGAAAACAGGATTAATGTTGAGCGCAGGAATTTCAATGAAAAAGTTCAGCTTTATGATACAAAGCTGCTTCGATTCCCAACCAACATCATTGCCGGCATGTTCGGATTTACAAAAAAGCCTTATTTCGAAGCACAGGCTGGTTCTGAGACCGCTCCGAAAGTTAATTTCTAAGCATATTTTTGAAGACAATGGAGGATGGAAGCGTCCTTCATTGTCTTTTTTTGAATACTCAAATCCAGGAACATGAAATCAGCCCGCAGTTTTTTTAACAATGAACAGCAGGATGCCATTCGCAAGGCTATCCTGGAAGCCGAACAAGCTACCTCCGGAGAGATCAGGGTGCACATTGAAAACACCTGCAAACGTGATGTTCTCGAACGAGCAGTTTTCGTTTTCAACAGGCTTGATATGAACAAGACCGAATTGCGGAATGGGGTATTGATATACCTGGCTGTTAAAGACAGGAAATTTGCAATTATTGGGGATAGCGGAATCCATGCCGTTGTTCCTGAAAACTATTGGGATGATATAAAGTCAAAAATGCTCATTTCCTTTCAACAAGACGATTTTACAGGAGGACTGAAATTAGCCATCCTTGACGTAGGACAGAAACTCAAGACTCACTTCCCGCATCAAAGCGGGGATGTTAATGAACTGCCTGACGACATTTCATTCGGTAAAAACTGATCTACATTTTTCAATACAGTAGTCCTTGCTTTACTTTCGCATTCATTACTTCAAAATATAAATATAATGTTCTCCCGGTACATAAAAAGAATCTTCCCATTGGTATTGATCATGGGATTACAATTTGGCAGTTTGTATGCTCAGGACAGTATTCCTGCTGCACCCGTTCCTCCCAGGCTGGTCAACGATTTCGCGGGAATTTTGTCAAACGATGAAAGGGAGACTTTGGAGCAAAAGCTTGTTGCTTTCAACGATTCGACTTCTACCCAGATTTCTGTTGTGATTGTTAATTCCCTTGCCGGTTATGATCCTTCTGACTATGCACAGCGTCTAGGTCAGAAATGGGGTGTGGGCGGATCAAAATTCAATAATGGTTTTGTAGTTCTTGTAAAGCCAAAAACCTCTTCAGAAAAAGGGGAAGCCTTCATTGCAACCGGCTATGGAGTGGAGAAGGAAGTTCCTGACGCAACTGCATGGGATATTGTGAATAACGAAATGATTCCCCGTTTCAGGCAAAATGATTATTATGGCGGAATCGATGCTGCTGTTAACACCCTCTTTAAATTCACCTCCGGAGAGTATAAAGCATCCACCTACGGAAAGAACAAGAACAAAGGAAGGAGCGTTGGCGTAATCCTGGTGCTGTTTATCCTTGCATTTATTTTCTTCACGCGCGGAAGAAATAACCGGAATATTAACCGTGGATCTTCTTCTTCCATGTTATGGCCATTCCTTTTCGGTGCAGGCATGGGAAGTAGCTGGGGTAATTCCTCAGGAAGTGGAGGCGGTGGCTTTGGCGGCGGCGGAGGAGGCTTTGGCGGCTTCGGAGGCGGTGGATTTGGTGGCGGTGGAGCCGGCGGGAGTTGGTAGGGAGGCGATGATCATTCGATAGTCATTTCCGCCAGCTGGCGGATCATTCAATAGCCATTTGGTAGTCAGTCTATAGTTATTCGATGGTCATTCGATGGTCATTCGATGGTCATTCGATGGTCATTCGATGGTCATTCGATAGTCAAACAATAGTTAATCGGTAGTCATTCAGTGGTCATTCTTTGCTTGAAGGCAATGGGAGCAGTCCTGACGAAAACATAATTACATCCTTTTCGTTCACGAAAAGAAATTCATCCGGAAAACCTTTCTAAATAGCAAGTACGTCGTGTCTTACTGAGCGTAGCCGAAGTAAGACCCGGGGATCAGCGTGCAAAAATGTATTGCCTAATCATTTTCAGTGCAGGCAAAAACACCATGAGAATCCCACCGAAGATAATAGTTCCGGTAACGGCAACTACAGCAAGGTAAGGTCTAACCTGCAGCATGATCTCCTGGAAAGTAAGTTTATCCTGGATCACCAGGTATCCTTTAAGAATACCGGCGAATATTAATGCAAGCCAGAAAAACAGGAGTACAATATTCATGATCCAGAACCCTATGGAAATGGATAAAGCCTGGCCTTTACTGAATTGTTTACCTGTGATATCTGGAATCATGAACAGGCATGAAGCAATAAGTATCATTGTATTGATGCCAATCGTACTTCCCATAGCATGGGCAACTGTAAGATGTGTTCCATGGGTGAAAATATTGACTGCAGGTATGGATAAGCTGATAGCAAGTACAAGGTTCAAAAGTATCCATACATCTGAAGCTACGATAAATCTGACCGCTAAGAGATGAAAATCCTGACGGGATTTTGTCAGGTTCTTCTTCCAGTTCCAAATGATCTTACCTAAAATGATCAGTTCAGTCATACTGATCCCATAAGCAATATACCTGATCCACAAAGCATTGGGGACAATATAGATATGATGGGCCCAATTGAAGATCAGGTTGATCAACCCGAGGAAATACATGACAAAAGCGAGAGTAGAAGTCGAGATAGTATGATCATTCTTGATACGGTCCATCAGGAAAATTGCTGTTCCATATATTAGCATATTCCAGGATCCTACCAGCGAACCACCAGCTTTCCATTGAACGGTAAGGTCCCTGACCAGGTTATCCCTGAAATAAGGAAATACCCATAGATTGGATTCCATATAAGTAAAAAGGAAGAAGAATATCCCGGTACCCCACATCCAGATATAAACGGGCCAGGGATCCTTTTTACCAAAGACCGTCCTGAAAAAATTATATCCAAACATAATCCAGGAAAGGATAATAGGAATTGCAAAAACAGGCGGGAACTCCCAGTATTCACGCCCGCCGAATTTACCTGATAGATAAGAACCAACGACAAGTAAGCCAATTATAATAAAGACCCATAGATGGACCTTTACCAGTTTAAGCGAATAAATACTGACATTACAGTATTTTGATACATAATAATAGATCCCGCCAACAGAACTCATGAAAATCCAGGCTATTACCAATGAAACGTGCAACGGCCGATTTTCAATAAAAGGAATACCATTGAAAAAGGACGGAATTATAAATTGAAATGCCCCAAGGATACCGAACAAAACTCCTCCTGTTAGTGAAGCTATAGCAAACAGGATGAAATATATACTAATTTCCTTTTTCATCATTCCCTTTCCAGTTAACTGTTCCATCATAATTAATTGTAAAACGCTTTACAGGTGAAACGCCGGTCTTATCTGTATAAACAAGGAAGGCAATAAGATCATCGACTTCGGTTGCAGACAAATGAAAATTGGGCATCCGTTCAGAGCCATTTTGCAGAAATATCCTGATATAGGCCGGGCCCTTACCTTCTGCCGAAACAACATTGGTCAGGTCTGGCCCCATAAACCCGCCAAGACCATAGATCTGGTGACAAGCTATGCAGTTTTTCCTTTGAAAGATCAGCTTTCCTTTCTTCGATGACTCGTTTCTCCACTTAACGCCTTTATCAATGGCAGTACCTGTGGTGTATATCACGATAGAGTAAATGAAAAAGGAGGAAACCAAAATGGCAGAAATGAACCTTTTCGTATTTAACCTCATGGACGTTTTGTCAGTATTGAAATTTTTAAGCTGCTAATATAGATTCTTTCTACTCATTAATTTATACGTAACATCTTCAATTGTGTAAACTCAAATCTATTAAATAATAGCCTGCACATTATTAAACCTGTATAAACCATTATGTTGACACCCTAAAATTCAATTGTCTGTTTGAACTACATACGATTACATATACTTCAATAATATCGTTTAGCTGACTATAACAAAATGCAAAAAACATTCAGCCTTCTTCACATGCAAGAATATGCGAACTCATCAACTTTCATTGACGAATTGCCTGTTAAAAGCAAAACAACTTTATTAATTTACCGAATTTATTTGCCAATTAATTTGAATATTTCTTTATTATGAAAGACTATTTAGGTATTCAACTACTCTTTTCTTTGATTAAGAATCATTATTTAGAAATCTTCGCTCAAAACTTTGATCTTGTATATGAGTAGTTTACTTCAAGTATAAAGTGAAAAAACATTATTTAGACTAATTCTAAACTACTAATAATTCCTTTTTCTTGTATATTCCTATTGTTCACATATTTAATAATTTATAAATTCGCTGAGTTGTGAAGACTTTAACAGCCTGGTTTACTCATTATCAGCTATCATTGCTTTATAAACCCTGATTGAACTCAACAAAGTGATATATTTTCTCCTGCCTGTTTCTCACAAGTGACCGGCAGGAAGTATACCCAGTTAACCATTTACGACGTATGCCCAAACACGCAGCGATCAAACGAAAGGTTGTCAGATTGACATTAGCAGTTTCTTTTTCCCTTATCCTTTCAGGGGTATTTCTATCTGCAACCAAAGATGAAGGGTACCAAAAAGGCAAGCAGATTTTTGAAAAAAACTGTGCTGTCTGTCATAAGATCAGCACCGAAAAACTTGTCGGGCCTGGTCTTAAGGATGTTACCAAGCGTCGCGACAAAGCATGGATGCGAAAATTCATCCGTGGGTCTCAGGACCTGGTTAAATCCGGTGACAAAACAGCCAACGAGGTTTTTAAGGCTAATGGAATGATCCCAATGCCGGATCATAAATTCCTTACCGATGATGATCTTACCAACCTTATAGGCTATATCGAAAACTTCAAACCCGAAGCAGCCAGGGCCGTTACCGTTGATATTACCAAGAAAGACGGCTTTACGAATGAAGAAATAAAACGCGGAGAACGCCTCTTTATGGGAGTAATTCCATTTGAAAAAGGCATAACGCTGAATTGTTCCTCCTGTCATGCTACGCAAAACACGGATACCCTTAATTTCAATCCTTCCTTATACGACCTGTCTGTTGCCTGGAGCGAGCCCAATGGCACTAATGTATACCAGGTACTATCCGTTCCCACTTCCCAGAGGATGACTGATGCACACAAGGGTTTGCAATTATCCGACAAGGAGATCTACGATATTACTGCTTACTTCTCAGTGATCGCTAAGACTGGTCTAACCAATGAGAAGACCTTTCCCGCCAGGTTATTATTATTCCTGGTATTGGGATTCCTGATGGCACTGGCCCTGGCAGACCTGATTTACTTCAAAAAAGTTAAATACAAGCTGGTTCATATCCTTATTATTGTCGGCGGCCTGTCTGTCCATACTACCATGGCTATCCAGGAAGGGATCAAACTTGGACGGACCAAGAACTACGCACCTGACCAGCCTATCAAGTTTTCACATAAGGTTCATGCAGGGCAAAACAAAACGGATTGCCAGTATTGTCATAGCATAGCTACTTACAGTAAATCTGCAGGCATCCCCTCCCCCAGCCTGTGCATGAATTGCCACAAGGTTGTTACCCAGGGAACCAGGTCTGGTAAATTTGAGATTAATAAAATCTACAGGGCTATTCAGTCAGGAAAATCCATTCCATGGGTACGGATTCATAAATTACCTGATCATGTTTTCTTTAGCCATGCCCAGCATGTTGAGGTCGGAAAGGTGAAATGCCAGGAATGTCATGGCAGGGTTGAAGAAATGGACCTTGTAAAACAGGCTGCTGACCTTTCCATGGGATGGTGCGTTAACTGTCACCGCAGGACCGCAGTTCAATTCACTGATAACAAATATTACGACTCCTATAAGAAACTTCATGAAAAGCTGAAAGCCGGTGGCATGACCAAAGTGACCGTCGAAAAAATCGGTGGACTGGACTGCTCAAAATGCCATTATTAGGAATCAATAAAAAATTGTAAAAACTAGCCCATTTATACTAATGGAAAAGAAATACTGGAAAAGCCTTGAAGAACGTAATGACCTTCCTATGGAAAATCCGGGAAGGCAGGACGAGGATGCTTCAAAATCATTGCTTGAATTGATAGATGAAGAGGTAACCAACAAACCTTCATCGAGGCGTAACTTCCTGAAATTTGCCGGCTTCAGTTTCGCTACAGCCGCCATTGCCAGCAGTTGCAAAAACCCTGTTAACACTGCCATCCCGCTTCTCAATAAACCTGAAGAACTTACTCCGGGCATGGCTAATTACTACGCCTCCAGTTATTTTGACGGTCATGATTACTGCAGCGTGCTTGTGAAAGTGCGCGATGGCAGGCCTATTAAGATTGAAGGGAATGATTTATCATCTTTCAATAAAGGTGGAACATCAGCACGGGTTCAGGGATCTGTCCTCAGTTTATACGATGATGGCGGAAGAATAAAATTCCCTATGATCGGGGGAAAGGAAACTACCTGGAATGCTGTTGACCAGCAGGTTACATCCAATCTGGCAGAAGCCCAGGGCTCAGGAAAATCCATTGTGATTCTTACCTCCACTATCATCAGTCCAACAACTCAAAAGATACTCGAAGAATTCAAGGCAAAATATCCTGTAACCAAAGTTGTGTCCTATGACCCGGTTTCAGCATCTGCAATTCTTCAGGCCAATAAAGATTGTTTTGGGATCCAGATCATCCCGGATTTGCATTTTGAAAAAGCAGATGTCATTGTCAGTTTTGGAGCTGATTTCCTTGGGACGTGGATATCGCCGGTAGAATATACCCGTCGCTGGGCTGATAGCCGCAGGCTTACTGAAGAAAAGAAAACGATTTCACAATTATTCGTTATTGAATCAGGCCTTTCCCTTACCGGCGCAAATGCAGATCATCGAATAGCCATAAAGCCAAGTCAACAGGCTGCAGCAATCCTGAATTTATACAATGAAATAGCTTCTGCTGCCGGTGGAAAAACTTTTAATGTTCCAGCATCAGTCGCAGACCTAAAGCCAGTTGCCAAAAAATTGCTGGAGGCTAAAGGAAAGTCTCTGGTTGTTTGCGGAATCAATGATCCTTCCTTACAGGTAGTTGTAAATGCCATTAACTCCATACTTGGCAATTACGGTACCACCATCGACCTGGGTGCTGCATTGAATATCCGCAAGGGAATGGACCAGGAGATGGACCAGCTGGTTCAGGATATGAATGCGGGAAATGTAGGGGTACTGTTCTTCTACAATTCAAATCCAGCCTATAATTATGGTGATGCCCAGAAATTCCTGGATGGATTGAAAAAGGTATCCCTGGCCGTGAGTTTATCTACCGCAAGTGATGAGACATCAAAACTATGTGCTGTTGTAAGCCCTGATCATCATTATCTTGAATCATGGAATGATGCTGAACCAAAGAAAGGAATGTTCACACTCCAGCAGCCTGCAATAAGAAATATATTCAATACACGCCAGGCACAGGATAGCTTCCTGAAATGGACAGGTTCTGCTGATGATATTCACACCAGCCTTCAGAAATACTGGGAAGCCAACCTTTATGGCAAACAGTCGAAATATGCACGTTTCCAGGATTTCTGGAATCACTCACTGCAGGATGGAGTCTTCGAAATGGAAGCTCCTGCCTGGTCAATGCCTGCCTTCAACGGTAATGCAATTGATACTGCAGCCCAAACTGCCACGGCACCTCAGAAAACGGGTGATTTTGAACTTGTATTTTATGAAACCATCGCACTTGGTATCGGTAACAATGCCAATAATCCATGGATGATGGAAATGCCTGACCCAATCTCAAAAGTTTGTTGGGATAATTTCGCAGCCGTTTCACCTAAAGACGCTGAGAAACTTGGTATAGAAACAGGTGACATGCTGAGGCTGGCAGAAGGCCTTGAGTTGCCGGCATTCATTCAGCCGGGACAGGCAGAAGGCACAATTGGAGTTGCTTACGGATATGGCAGGAAAGATACAGGTAAAGTTGCAGATAACACAGGCAGGAATGTATTCCCTTTTATGCATATTGAAAATGGTTTCCGGAAAACTGCCTTAGCTACCGGAAAACCAACTACTACTGGTGACAGCTATAAACTTGCCACCACCCAGATGCACCATTCCATGGAAGGCCGTGCCATTGTCAGGGAAACTACCCTGGATGAATGGCAGAAAAAACCATCCGCAGGTAATGAAATGCACGAGGAAGTCCAGAAACAGAAATTCACGCTATATAAGGAGTTTGAATTTGCCGGGCATCATTGGGGAATGGGGATTGACCTGAATACCTGTACCGGATGCAGTGCATGCGTAATCGGATGCCAGTCAGAAAACAATGTCGCTGTTGTTGGCAAGGAACAGGTTGCCATGACCCGTATCATGCATTGGATCAGGATCGACAGGTATTATTCCGAAGATCCTGTGAACCCGTCAGTTTATTTCCAACCTATCATGTGCCAGCAGTGCGATAATGCTCCCTGCGAGAATGTCTGCCCTGTATCTGCTACCAACCACAGTAATGAGGGGTTAAACCAGATGGCTTACAACCGTTGTATCGGTACCAAGTATTGCATCAATAACTGTCCATATAAGGTCCGTCGTTTCAACTGGTTCCGCTATGCAACCAACGATGCCTTTGACTATAACATGAACTCTGACCTGGGACGCATGGTCCTTAACCCTGATGTAACGGTACGTGAGCGGGGGGTCGTCGAAAAATGCTCCTTCTGTGTTCAGCGTATCCAGGAAAAGAAGCTTCAGGCTAAGTTGGAAAACCGTGAATTGAAAGATGGAGATATTATGCCGGCTTGTGCCCAGGCATGCCCATCGGGCGCTGTTGTATTCGGCGATCTCAATGACCCGGAAAGCAGGATATCCAAAATGTTTAACAATGAACGCAATTATCACCTGTTGGAGGAAATCCATACCCTTCCATCTGTGGGTTACCTCACAAAAGTCAGGAACAGGGAAGCCGATAAGATTTCCTAAAATAATTGCAGCAAGAAAAGAATAAATAGTAATCAATACTGATAACCTCTATCAATTATGTACAAAGCTGAAGTAAGAGGTCCGCTGATCCTGGGAAACAAATCATACAGCCAGATCACCAGCGACATTATTGCGCCCATTGACAATAAAGCCCCGCTCTGGTGGAAAATTGCAATGGGAGTCAGCCTGACCGCTGCCGCCTGGGGAGTTGTGGCCTTATACATGACCGTCCGCTACGGGCTAGGTACCTGGGCCGTTAATAACTCCGTTGCCTGGGGCTGGGAGATCATCAACTTCGTTTGGTGGATCGGTATCGGTCATGCGGGGACTGCCTTCTCGATATTCTTGTTGATCCTCCGTCAGAAATGGCGTACGTCCATTAACCGCGCAGCAGAAGCAATGACCGTGTTTGCTGTAATTTGCGCCGCTATCTTCCCTGCCATTCATATGGGACGCGTCTGGCTTGCATTCTACATTTTCCCATATCCCAATACACGCGGTCCATTGTGGGTGAATTTCAACTCACCACTATTCTGGGACTTCATTGCAATCAGCGCTTACCTGCTGATCTCAGCCTCTTTCTGGTATTTCGGAATGGTTCCTGATTTTGCTTCAATTCGTGACAAGGCTACCAGCAAGGTAAAAAAAGCCATATACGGTTTACTTGCTTTCGGCTGGACCGGAAGTACCAAAGAATGGTTGCGCTATGAAGGACTAAGTTATATCCTTGGAGGTATTGCTGCAGTGCTCGTAGTTTCCGTTCACTCTATTGTATCTACCGACTTTGCCAGTTCTGTAATCCCGGGATGGCATACTACCCTTTTCCCGCCTTATTTTGTTGTTGGAGCTATCTTTTCCGGATTTGCCATGGTAATGACCCTTATGATCACTATCCGCAAATTTTACAACCTGCAGCAGTATGTTACAGATTCCCACCTCAATGCAATTGCCCGTATTCTCGTTTTCATTTCCCTGATTATGGGAACTGCTTATGCAACTGAGGTTTTCATTGCCTGGTATGGTGGTAATGAATATGAGATGTTCACATTTTTCCATAACCGAATCACCGGGACCTATACATTTATGTTCTGGGCAATGATAACCTGCAATGCAATCATTCCTCAACTTATGTGGTCAAAGAAGATCCGTAGTAATATCACGGTCTTGTTCATTATCTCACTTATAATAAATGTCGGGATGTGGTACGAGCGTTACAATATCGTAGTTACATCATTGGCTAAGGATTATCTGCCTTCTTCCTGGACTGTTTACCACCCAACCTGGGTTGAAGTTGGGATTTATATCGGAACTCTCGGGATATTCCTCACCGGTGTACTCTTCTTCTTCCGATATATCCCAATGATTGCTATCAGCGAAGTAAAGAGCGTGCTGAAACCAACAAGCGTAACGAAATACACAAAAAACCATTAATCTTCACGAAACATCATGAGCAAACCCTATTTCATAAGCGTTTTTGATGATGAGCAGAAATTGCTTGCCGGTATAAAAGCGGCAAAAGATAAGAATGTGAAGATCGATGAGATCTACACCCCTTATCCCATGCACGAAGTCATTGAAGCTATGGGTAAAAAATCCCGCTTCACCTTTGCAGCTTTTGTATATGGATTCCTGGCAGTAATCAGTATTCTATCCTTCCTGTATTATACTTCTGTGATCGATTGGCCAATAAACTATGGTGGTAAGCCTACCAGTGCTTTCCCATCATTCATCATTATTACACTGGTCCTTACAATCGCTTCCATTACCATCCTGAGCCTTTTTACATTTTCGATAAGGGCAAAGATATACCCCGGCAAGAAGTACATAATGCCTGACCTGCGAGCTACTGATGACAAGTTTATCATGGTATTCGAAGAAGAAAATTCAGGCAGCAAGTTTGAAGATCTGAATAAGATGCTGATGGACTGTGGTGCTGAAGAAGTCTATAAAAAAGAACTTTAACCTGTTAAATTTACTATCGATGGGTTATTCAAGAGATATTATGAACAGATTCCTTTTCCCTGTTGCTGTCCTGACAGTACTGGCCTTTTCGTCATGCGACCGAACCCGTAACCAGAAAGGTTATGAGTACTTCCCCGACATGGCACATTCCCTGGCATTTGAAACCTACACACCGAACAAGGTGTTTGCAAATGGGATGACCGAACAAATGCCTGTCGCCGGAACAATTCCAAGAGGTATTATTCCTTACCAGTATCCAGCTACTCCTGAAGGCAGAACATTGGCCGGCAAGGAATTGGTGTGCACATTGGAGGTAAACCAGCAGAACCTTGACAGAGGTAAAGCAGAATTCACCATTTTCTGTATTGGATGTCATGGCCCTGCAGGCGATGGGAAAGGCCACCTTT
Source organism: Bacteroidota bacterium (assembly GCA_013376995.1). GTDB lineage: Bacteria > Bacteroidota > Bacteroidia > Bacteroidales > UBA4417 > UBA4417. The sequence goes on from JACAAZ010000018.1 coordinate 19,038, forward strand.
TTACCAGCGGAAAGTTCACCATGCAACCCGCCTCCCTGATCAATGAAAGGATGACTATTGCCCCGATTGGTGAGATTTTCCATGTCATTACCCTTGGATGGAATACTATGGGCGCACATGGTCCCCAGATCCGCCCGGATGACCGCTGGAGGATTGCCATGTATGTTAAGAATGAATTGCAAAAGAAAACGAATTAATAAGGCTTTACCTTATGGATACCAACGTAACGCTATCGAAGAAGTATAACATGATTGCCTTTGGGCTGATGGCCATCGGTCTACTGGCTCTTGCCTATGGTTTCTTTACCACCGCTGGGCGCACATGGGCCAATATTCTTCTGAACAATTACTATTTCCTTTCCCTCACCATGGGAGCCAGTTTTTTCTTCTGCCTCCAGTATATAACACAATCCGGGTGGTCGGCTATGTTCCGCAGGGTTCCGGAAGCCATTATGACCTATATTCCTTATGCAGGAGTTGTTATGCTGCTTCTTTTCTTTGGGGTTCAGAATATCTATCATTGGGCTATCCATGATGCTTCCGTTAATGATGCAATTATAGCCCATAAGTCTCCCTATTTGAATGTTCCTTTCTTTTTCATTCGCATCCTGATCATTTTCGCAGCCTGGATCATTCTCACCCGTTACCTTCGTAAACTGTCACTGGAAGAAGACAAAATAGGCGGTACCCAATACCTCGAAAAAATAGAATTCTGGTCGAAAGTGTTCATTTTTGTCCTGGCTATTACTTTCTCTATAGGAGCTTTTGATTGGATCATGTCAATTGAAGTCCATTGGTTCAGCACCATCTTTGCCTTCAAATCCTTTGCTTCAGCATTTTACCATGGCACTGCCCTGGTAGCCCTGATAGTCATTCTGCTTCACGAAAGAGGCTATTTCCCGCAGTTAAATGAAAGCCACCTGCTTGATTTTTCAAGATATATGTTTGGTCTGAGCATAATTTGGGGTTATCTTTACTTTGCTCAATTCATGTTGATCTGGTTTTCTAACCTGCCTGAGGAAACAATTTACTATGTCAAACGTTGGAATAACGGATGGGTAGTTTTCTTTATACTCAACTTTGCTATAAACTGGTTAATACCATTTGTACTCCTGTTGCCTCAGAAGCTCGACAAGAACATTAAGGTGGTAAAATACATTGCCATTCTTTTACTGGTAGGAATGTGGCTTGAGCAGTATGAACTTGTAATGCCTGAACTTACTACAACTCCTCATTTTGGTATTGTTGAAATAGGTGGAATTGTATGTTTCGCAGGTTTGTTCATGTTCGTAATAGGAAGAGCATTGATTAAAGCACCACTCATCCCTAAAAACCATCCATACATTGAAGAAAGTCTTTACCATCATGTACATTAATGGGAGGTACAATTTTACAAGATTAGCCACTTGGCTAGCGCTGCCGGCATTGCTGGCAGTTTTGCTTTTATTTGGGAGTTCCCGATTGTTAGCGGCTTCACAAAAGCCTTTAGAAGTGGGGATCACTGAACAGTTGGACCAATACATCCCTGCTGATATCCTGCTTACGGATGTTAACGGCAAGCAAGTCAACCTGAAGCAGTTGATTAACAAGCCTACTGTTCTAAATTTTGTATACTTCCGCTGTCCGGGAATCTGCAGCCCGTTGATGAACGGCCTTGCCGAAGTCATTAACAAGGCAGGCCTGCAACTGGGCAAAGATTACCAGGTGATTACCATTAGTTTCGATTGCCATGAAGGATCAGACCTTGCCTTCCACAAACGGCAGAACTATCTCAAGAAACTGGACTATAAGGCTGATAGTGCCGGCTGGCTTTTCCTCACAGGTGACAGCCTCAATATTCAACGGGTAACCAAAGCATCCGGATTTGGATTTAAAATCGTCGGAACGGAGTTCATGCACGAAGGCGCGCTCATCATGGTTAGCCCGAAAGGCAAGATAACCCGCTATCTTAAAGGGATCAGTTTCCTCCCTTTCGAATTCAAACTCGCACTGATTGAAGCATCAGCCGGGAAATCATCACCAACAGTCAGCAATGTAATCCAGTTCTGCTTTAAATATGATCCGGCAACTCAGCATTATGTCCTGGATATTACCAAGATATCTGCCACCATTATCATTTTCCTTGCTTTGGCATTATTGAGCTACCTGCTGATAAAATCCAGGAAGAGAAGAATAAAGCCCAATGCTGGCCAGTGACATACATGAACCTAACACTCAAACTATAGTAGATTAAGCTAAAAATCAACCAATTAAATAATATGAGCGGAACAACTACAACGCAACGAATGCCCAGCTACCTTGAATACAAGGGACGATTTAAAGGGCTTGCCGGCTGGCTGCTTTCAACCGATCACAAAAGAATCGCATTGCTTTACCTCTATTCGCAGATCACTTTCTTTCTGGCAGGGGTTGTAATGGGGATCTTTATGAAAATCGAATTGATGGCTCCGGGCCAGCAAATCATGGGGCCTGCCACCTATAATGCCCTCTTCACAGTCCATGGATTGACAATGATTTTCCTGTTCATTATTCCCGGGCTGGCAGCATCCTTTGGAAACTTCTTTCTACCCATTATGATCGGGGCAAAAGATGTTGCCTTCCCGAAACTAAACCTCTTTTCATGGTATCTGTTCATGGGCGGAGCTATCATTGTTTTGATAGGGATATTTACCGGTGATGGCCCTCCCGATACCGGCTGGACCTTTTATGCTCCCTATAGCCTAAAAACCAATACAAATGTTGTCCTTACAGTATTTGGAGCTTTCGTCCTGGGATTTTCATCTGTATTAACAGGGTTAAACTTTATAGTCACCATCCACCAGATGCGTGCCCCCGGGATGGGATTTTTCAGAATGCCCCTGTTTATCTGGGCTATGTATGGCACTTCATGGATCCAACTACTGGCAACACCTGTTGTTGGAATTACATTTATCATGGTAATATTCGACAGGGTAATGGGAATAGGATTTTTTGATCCTGCAAAGGGAGGTGATCCAATTCTCTTTCAGCATCTCTTCTGGATATATTCGCATCCGGCAGTGTATATAATGATCCTGCCAGCCATGGGTGCAATTACCGAAATCATAACTACTTTTTCTAACAGGGTAGTATTCGGATACAAAGCAATTGCAATGTCAAGCCTGGCCATAGCTTTTGTAGGGTACCTTGTATGGGGCCATCATATGTTTACTTCCGGCATGAGTGATACTGCCCGGCTTGTATTTTCGCTACTTACTTTCCTTGTCGCTATTCCCAGCGCTATCAAAGTATTTAACTGGTCCGCCACTATGTACAAAGGTTCCATTGACCTGCAGCCTCCTTTCTGGTGGGCGATGGCTTTCCTATTTGTTTTTATGATTGGAGGTCTCACGGGATTGGTTCTTGGAAGCGTTGCCACCGATGTTCACGTTCATGACACTATGTTTGTTGTTGCACATTTCCACTATATAGTGTTTGGCGGTGCAGGCCTGGCATTTTTTGCAGCCCTCCACTACTGGTTCCCGAAGATGTGGGGAAAAATGTATAATAAGAAAGTTGCAAATATCGGTTTGCTTATCCTTTTCATTGGATTCAATACACTCTACTTCCCAATGTTCATACTGGGAATAATGGGTATGCCGCGCAGGTATTATGATTACCTTCCTGAATTTGCCACTCCAAACTTAATTTCGACTGTTGGATCCTGGATTTTAGCTCTGGGCTTAATTATAGTTATTGTTAATCTGCTTAGAGCAAAAAAAGCCCCACCCGAAATCATCGACAATCCCTGGAATGGTAGAACCTTGGAATGGAAGATCCAATCGCCTCCAACCCTGGAGAATTTTGAAGAAATCCCGGTAATTGATCATGGTCCGTATGACCTAATAAAAGAATAAAACTATGGAACATAACGCAACTACACTTTCAACTCATGAGCATTACGATCCTGTAGGCGCCAAACTTGGGATGTGGCTTTTTATTTTCACTGAAATGCTGCTGTTCGGGGCCTTGTTCATAGTTTATTCAGTATATCGCTACCGCCATCCAGTTGAATTTCACCTCGCCAACCAGGAACTGAATGTCACAATAGGCTTTATCAATACTGTAATACTTCTAATCAGTTCGGCCACTGTCGCAATGTCGATAACAGCAATGCAAAAGGGAAACAAGAAACTTACCATGATCTTTCTCTTGATTACCCTGCTATTGGCAGTTGTATTCCTTATCAATAAATACTTTGAATGGGGTGCTAAGATCCATCATGGAATCTATCCCGGTTCTGAATTTCTGCTCAGCCTGAGCCATGGTGATATTCTTTTCTTTGGCTTGTACTTCTTTATGACAGGCTTGCATGCTATTCATATAATTGTCGGAATGGTAATACTTATCTGGGTGTTTGTAAGGGTCAAACAAGGCAGAGTAAATATTAACCGCTATGCTCTGCTTGAAAACGGAGGTCTTTACTGGCACCTTGTTGACCTGATCTGGATCTTTCTATTCCCGTTATTCTACTTAATTCATTGATCGTTATGGAAGAACATAAGACTCATATATCCAGCTACGGCAATCATCTGTTTGTATTGCTGTGCCTAATTACACTTACCACAATTACAGTAGCCATAACCTCTGTGCAACTGGGAGCCTTCAATACCACCGCAGCCATGATCATAGCATCCACCAAGGCTGCCATTGTGCTGCTCTATTTCATGCACCTGAAGTTCGATGAAAAGATTTTTCGGTTCATGGTTACTCTTGTTCTTGCAATCTATGTTGTTGTAATTGTTATCACTTTCTTCGATTACCTATACCGTTAAGCCTATGTATACAGGATATTCAAATTTTGCCTCAAGTGTAGACACTGCATTTTTATTCATCCTAGGTGTCTCAGTCATCTTCCTGGTAGGTATTACTGGCGTAATTATCTACTTCATTATCAAATACAATAAGAAACGTCATCCGGTTGCTGAAGAAATTGAAGGAAGCAATAAACTAGAGATAATTTGGACAGTAATCCCAACGATCCTCGTATTGATCATGTTCTGGGTTGGGTGGAAAGCTTACATACCCGAACGCAGGATTCCAAAAGATGCTCTCCAGGTTAAAGTCACTGCCCAGATGTGGAGCTGGAGATTTGAATATGATAATGGTAAAGTAACTGATACTTTGATTGTTCCACAGGGTAAAAATGTTGTTTTACTGCTCAAATCGATGGATGTTATACATGCCGTTTATATTCCTGCTTTCCGCATCAAGGAGGATGTAGTTCCCGGGCGGGAAAAATCCATGTGGTTTAAGTCGGATGTTCCGGGCACCTATGATCTTTTCTGTGCTGAATATTGCGGATTACGACATTCCTATATGCTTTCAGCTGTTAAAGTTCTACCCCAGGATCAGTTCAATGCCTGGTTTGCTGCGACACCCCCAAAAATGGATTCTGCCGCTGCTTCAGTTCCTGGTGCTGCCGGTAAACTCCTCGTTCAAAGTAAAGCATGTATTGCATGCCATACCTTTGATGGATCTAAATTGGTTGGACCTTCGTTCAAAGGAATCTTCGGGCACAAAGTAACTGTAGAAACCGATGGCAAGGAACGTGAAATCGTCGTTAATGAGGAATATATTAAACGTTCTATCCTTGACCCAACTGCTGACGTTGTGAAAGGTTTTCAGAAAGGCCAGATGGTTTCCTATAAGGGACAACTTACGGATGATGAGATAGCCAAGATCATCGAATTCATCAAAACACTTGGAGACGAAAAAGATTAACATACGTGATATCCTGAAAGTAATTTTTCAACTGGGAAAGGTTCGAATATCAATCCCTGTTGCATTTACTACATTCACAGGATATGTTCTAAGCCGTGGTAAGGCAGATGCCGGATTTATTTTACCGGTAACCGGCATTTTCCTCCTGGCATGCGGAGCTTCGGCACTGAACCAGATCCAGGAGTTTGGTATTGATAAGCGTATGAACCGTACGCAAAACAGGCCTCTTCCTTCAGGCAGAACAAGTCTTCCCGCTGCATGGATTATCACCCTGGCATTCTTCTTTGGAGGAAGCCTTGTGCTTTTGCTCGGACCTGGCTTCGAAACTTTCTGTGTCGGAATAGCGACATTTGCCTGGTATAATGCTATTTACACACCTCTTAAAAAAGTTACAGCTTTTGCAGCAGTATACGGATCAATGGTAGGTGCATTGCCGCCCCTTGCAGGATGGGTTGCGGGTGGAGGAAGTATTATTGATAACCGGGCAATTATCCTGGCATTCTTCTTCTTCATTGGACAGATCCCTCATTTCTGGCTTCTCTTGTTAAAATTCGGCAAACAATATGAAGAAGCTGATCTTCCTTCATTGACAAAGCTGCTTTCCATAATCCAGATCAAAAGGCTAACCTTCATCTGGATTGCCGCAACGGGAGTGACTGCTTTTGCACTGCCCGTTTTCAAAGTTGTTGACCAACTTTGGGCTTCAATTGCTGTTATTATTCTTTCTATCGGGATTATACTCTTTTTCGCCAGGCTTCTGTTTAAAAGCGTTGAGTTCAAGGTGGGCAGGTCTTTTGTATTCATCAATGTGTATTACCTGTTTATAATGCTGATATTGATTGGCAGCAAAACATTTTAATCTGTTAGCTCACTCATTTTTTGATTTTTCATCTCAAAACACTTCATCATGGAACAACATTTTGACCCCGGCAAAAACATGTATTTCCCATCGAAGGAAATATTAAAAAAAGCACATGTTAAAGACTATGATTCTCTGTATAAAAAATCTATAGAAGATCGGGAAGGATTTTGGGCGGCGGAAGCCAAAAAACTTGAGTGGTATAAGAAATGGGATAAAGTATTGGATGATAGCAATAAGCCCTTTTATAAGTGGTTTACCGGCGGCCGGATCAATATTGTTCATAATGCCCTTGATCGCCACCAGAAGAATGAAACGCGCAATAAGCTGGCAATCATCTGGGAAGGCGAACCCGGCGATTTACGTACTTTCTCCTATCATGCGCTTAACAGGGAAGTCACCCGTTTTGCAAATGTTTTAAAGGCCATGGGTGCCAGGAAAGGTGAAGTCATTACCATTTATATGCCCCAGATCCCGGAACTTGTAGTTGCCATGCTGGCATGTGCCAAAATTGGAGCTCCACATTCGGTAGTTTATGGAGGATTTAGTGTGGAGGCACTTGCTGAACGTATTGAAGATGCAAGAAGCCGCATACTCCTCACTGCTGATGGCGGATTCAGGAGAGGAAAGCCAAGCCACCTTAAGAAGATAGCAGATGAAGCCATGCAGCGCTCCGCAACCATTGAAGTATGCATCACCGTAAAGAGAACCGGGGAAGAATGCTACATGGAGAATGACAGGGATTTCTGGTATCATGACCTGATGGGCATGCCAATAGCCAATTCCGGCTGCTGCACCGAGGAAACGGATGCCGAGGATCCGTTATTCATCCTCTATACTTCAGGTACTACAGGAAAACCAAAGGGTTTGGTTCATACCCATGGCGGATATGCAGTATATACTGCAACAACCCATAAATATGTTTTCGATATCAAACCGGAGGACCGCTGGTGGTGTGCTGCAGACCCTGGATGGATTACAGGCCACAGCTATATAGTATATGGGCCGTTGATCAATGGAGCTACTATAATGATGTATGAGGGAGCTCCTAATCACCCATATCCAAATCGTTGGTGGTCGATTGTTGAAAAATACGGTATTAATATACTCTATACTTCTCCTACTGCCATCAGAGGATTAATGCGTTTTGGTGCGTCGTGGGCCGACAGGCACAACCTGAGATCCTTAAGGCTCCTGGGATCTGTGGGTGAACCTATAAACCCTGAAGCATGGAAATGGTATTACGAGGTTATCGGTCAAAGCAGGTGCCCGATTATGGATACCTGGTGGCAAACAGAGACAGGAGGATTTATGATCACTCCCCTCCCGATAACTCCTTTAAAACCCGGATCAGCAACCAAGCCTTTTTTCGGTAATGAAATCGGGGTGGTGGATGATGCCGGTAATGAAGTTAAACAGGGAGAAGAAGGAACATTGGTTATTAAGAATCCCTGGCCGGGAATGGCCAGGACAATCCTGAATGACCCAAACCGTTTTGTCGAAAAATATTGGGAAAAATACAGCAAGCAGGGCTGGTACCTTGCTGGTGATTCAGCGCGTGTAGATGAAGATGGCTACTTCTGGATCATAGGCCGTATTGATGATGTGATCAAGGTTAGCGGATACAGGTTAGGTTCCGCTGAAATTGAGAGCGCCCTGGTTAGCCACCCTGCAGTTTCAGAAGCTGCTGCCATAGGACTTCCGGATGAATTAAGAGGGAATATAATTCATACAACCGTGGTACTCAGGCAAAATTTTGTTCCGAGTGCAGCACTGGCTGACGAATTGAAAACACATGTGGAAAAGGAAATCGGCCCTATAGCAAGGCCTGCATTTGTTGAATTTGCAGATTCCCTGCCCAAAACACGCTCCGGCAAAATCATGCGTAGGGTTCTCAAAGCGCGCGCGCTTGGACAAGATACCGGGGATTTAACTACCCTGGAAGAATAATAGAGTTCCTTTTTATTGTCGGGGTGACTATATTCACCCCGACAATAAAAAGGAAAATGTACCTTTGCAAACCAATCTAAAAACTACAAAAAATGAAAACTCTGATAAGTATCCTTTTCGTTTCTTTTCTCGCTTTTTCATGTTCATCCAATTCCAGTAAGCCAGTGCAGGCTGCTACCAGTGCCGTTTCCGTTACCAATAAAACTATCAACCTGGCAGTTGATGGCATGACATGTACCGGCTGTGAAAATACAATTAAAGAGGCTGTCGGTAAGGTTGCCGGAGTTAGCGAAGTAACAGCATCGCATACCGAAGGGCTTGCAGTTGTTAAATACGACTCAACCAAGACCAATGTTAAGACCATCAGCGATGCTATAACAGAAGCCGGGTATACAGTTACAGGAGAAAAGAAAGCATCAGCTCCTCCATCTGGCAATTGATTTGCCTTTCAAATTGTGTATGCTGATTATACTGCTCGGGCAAGAGTAACAAGCAATTGTTTTCTACCATTTTGTAAGCATTGCATTTTCAGTCGAGGCTGCCAAAATTTCAGTCTTTCATCTTGGAATAGTTATTGAACTCTTCCAGGAATGAACGAATCTCCATTCAACACTCAATTCCTTTCCAGCTCCGACAAGCAACTCCTTGATGCCTATTCAATTACTGTCAGCGGAGTGGTAAAAAACGCTTACCATGCAGTTGTACATGTCAAGGTAATAAAATCTGTCACAGACCCAAGGACAAAGCAGAATTCGGATCAGCCTGGTTCAGGCTCAGGATTCGTAATTTCTTCGGATGGGTTTATTATAACCAACCATCATGTAATTGATAATTCAGTTAAGATCAGGGCCGCTTTTTCTGATGGCTCGGAAATGGATGCAGAACTTATTGGAACAGACCCATCGACGGATATAGCTGTACTGAAGGTTTATGATGGCGAACTGAAGCCTTTGCTTTTTGCCAATTCTGATCAGCTGGAACCCGGGCAGATCGCCATTGCCATTGGTAACCCTATGGGGCTACAGCATACTGTTACTGCCGGTGTTGTAAGTGCCACAGGCCGTTCACTCAGGGCGAGCAATGGCAGGATGATCGATGACATTATCCAGACGGATGCGGCGCTCAATCCAGGTAATAGTGGCGGTCCCCTGGTGAATTCCGAAGGCAAGGTCATTGGTGTCAATACTGCGGTAATAGCAGCGGCACAGGGCCTTTGCTTTGCTGTATCTTCCAACCTGGCTGCTTACATTGCCGGGCAACTGATCCTTCATGGCAAGGTAAAACGCGCTCAAATTGGAGTTGCAGCCCAATCAGTAACCTTAACCCAACGAATGATCTCCGCCAACCAACTCAAACGAAATATGGGAGTTTATGTATTTGAGATCCTGAAAAGTGCAGGGATAAGAAATGAACAGCTGAACATTGGGGATATTATCGTGGAGTTCGACGGACAAGCGGTTTCGAGCATTGATAATTTGCATAAATATTTGAAAGAGGACACCATTGGCAAATCCATCGAAATTGGTATACTTCGGAATGGAAGAAGACAAGCTGTCAGTGTTGTTCCCGGTGAATTAAAATAAGAATACTTTATTAAGCATGAACTTTCTCTTTTCGGGAAGTTCTGCGTGCAGGTTCATTTCGATTGCTCCCATATACAAGATAAAACTTTATTACACATTTTACAAAGTTTCATTGTAATATTCATTTGTTCGGATTATGAAATGAGTAGATTTGCAGAACTATTCTAAAGACCTCTGCCATGAGAATATATATTTCTTGCTCAATTCTAGTCATATTTCTTCTTTCAGCTTCTGCCTCATTCTCGCAATCAACAAGTCCCGTTGCACTTCAGGATACAGCAAAGTACCCCTACTGGATACAGATGATGCAAGATCCATCCAGCAATTTCTTCGCTACACAAAAAGCATTCAATACCTATTGGCAAGACCGGAAGATTACCAAAGGTTGCGGGTGGAAGCCCTTCAAACGCTGGGAAAATTACATGCATACGCGTGTAAGTCCCAACGGAGATATTCCTTCGCCTGACTACACATTGAAAACCATAAATGCATACTACCAGCAAAAAGATGCATCCCTCTCCCTTGCTGGTAACTGGATAAGCCAGGGCCCATTTGACCTGCCGGCTGATAAGGGTTATAAAGGCTTGGGTAGAGTCAATACAATAGCCTTTCATCCCACTGACCAAAACACCATTTATGTTGGTGCGCCATCAGGTGGATGCTGGGTGACGACTGTAGGAGGAAATAACTGGACTACCACAACGGATATGCTTCCAACCCTTGGGGTATCCGGAATTGCTATTGATCCTTTAAATCCATCAACAATTTATATTGGAACCGGTGATCGTGATGCCGGAGATGCACCTGGAATGGGTGTTATGAAAAGTACTGATAACGGGCAAACCTGGGCATTTGCAAATACAGGCATGGGTAATGCTACCGTTGCCAAACTGCTTATCCATCCAACCAATCCACTTGTGATTTATGCTGCTACATCAACAGGCATTTACAAATCAATTGACGGGGCAGCGAATTGGGAAAGAAAAACAACGATTGGATTTAAGGATATAACATTTAAACCAAATTCAACCACTATTCTTTATGGTGCCAGCGGCGGAAATTTTTATCGTTCCACAGATTCGGGAGAAAACTGGTATCAAATCACAGCAGGACTTCCCAGCGCTTCAAGGGGAGTAATTGGTGTTACGCCTGCAGACCCACAAATGGTTTATTTTCTGCTTACCAATAGTGATAATAGTTACAGGGGAGTATATCGTTCAACTGACGGAGGAAATATATTCGCCCAACGCTCAGTTTCACCAAACATTATGGATTGGTCCTGCGATGGTAGCGGAACAGGTGGTCAAGCCTGGTATGACCTGGCAATTGCTGTAGACCCGGTTAATCCTAATATTATTTATTCAGGTGGTGTGGATGTATGGAAATCAACCGATGGCGGTGTATTCTGGCAAATTAATGCGCATTGGTACGGTGGATGCAGCGTTCCAGCAGTCCATGCTGATCAACATTTTTTCGCCTTTAACCCGTTGAATAACAGGCTATATATAGGCAATGACGGGGGTATCTACTGGACTGATAACGGAGGCAGCAGCTGGAATGAGATCAGCAGCGGCCTTGCAATAAGCCAGCCTTATAAACTAGGACAGAGTGCAACTATTGATGACCTGGTTGCTAACGGGTACCAGGATAATGGCACTTCTCTTTTTGACAATGGAACCTGGTATGCAATTGGTGGTGGTGATGGAATGGAGTGTGCCATTGATTTTATTGATCCAACATACAGGTATACAACCGTCTATTATGGCTCCATCAATCGGGTACATAACCTTGAAAACCAGGGAACCATAGCCGGCAAAGGGGTAAATGGTATTGATGAAGACGGAGCCTGGGTTACACCCTTTCTAATAGATGAACAGGATCCAAACTCTATGTTCATTGGGTATAAAAATGTCTGGCGTTCTGATAATATTAAAGCTTCTTCAGCTGCATCCGTTAAATGGAAGAAGATCTCCAACATCAATACCGCAAACCTGGAAGTACTCGAGCAATCTCCTGTCAATACCAATATATTGTATGCATCAAGTGCCGGCAGCCTTTATTTATCTACCAATGCAAAATCCGAATTTCCCAGCTGGCTTAATATTTCAGGCAACCTCCCGGCAGCAGGGACAATTACCGCTATTGAAGCCCATCCATACGAAGAAAACACAGTATATCTTACCCAGGCAAACAAGGTTTTTAAGTCCACTGACAGAGGTTCAAACTGGGTAAACATATCCGGAACTCTTCCCAACATACATATTAGTACGATAGTATACTACAAGCATAGCCAGGAAGGGCTTTATGTCGGAACTGATGCCGGGGTTTTTTATCGAGAAAATGGAATGAATGACTGGATACCATTTACTACAGGTCTTCCTGCCAATGCAAGAGTTACAGAACTCGAGATTTACAATGATTCGATTTCACCGGCTGCTGACAGGATCAAGGCTGCAACATACGGTAGGGGAATGTGGAAATCAGATATGTATGTAAACACCCCGGTTGCTGATTTTTCAGCAGATAAATTGCTAATTCCTGTTGGTTGTGCTGTTAATTTCAAAGATCTGTCATCCGGAGTGCCCTCCGAATGGAACTGGTCTTTCCCTGGCGCCAGTCCTTCAAGTTCATCAGCTAAAAACCCTTCTAACATAACGTATACAGCAGCGGGCGTATATAATGTTCAACTGATTTCGGGTAACCAGGTTGGGTCTGATACGATTCTCAAGACCGGCTATATCGTCGTCAGTGATACCTTGAAACCGCAGGTTGGCTTTACAGCTAACCCAAAGGTACTGTGCAATCCTTTTGAGATTGTTGCTTTAACGGATACATCCAGGTATTGTCCTGGTTCCTGGGAATGGCTAATTACTCCTAACACTTTTAATTTCGTTAATGGAACATCAATGAATTCGCAGAACCCCCAGGTTCAATTTACATCAAATGGAAATTACAGCGTTCAACTCACTGTAACGAATTCTAATGGCAATGCTACAGTCAGCAAACAGGACTACCTGGTTGTAGGAGGATATCTCCTTCCCTTCTCTGAAGACTTCGAATCTGCTTCCTTTGCATCAAAGAGTTGGGAAATTGAAAACCCGGATAATATGATTACCTGGGACCTGGCAACTGTTTCAGGAAATGAACCCGGGAATATTGCAGCGAGAATGAATTTCTTTGATTATTCAGTTCCTCCAGGACGAAGAGACAGGCTGATCACCCCTGCACTTGATTTTACCGGCACTGATCCAGTTTTCATGACATTTGAGCATGCATATGCAAGCCGGTATACATCCTTTTCCGATTCACTGATTATCCTGATCTCCGAAGATTGCGGTATTTCATGGGAACGGATTTTTGCTGCTGGTGAAAAGGGACAGGGAACGTTTGCCACAGTCCCAAAACAGACTACGCTATTCATTCCTTCCAGTGCTGATGACTGGTGTGGAGGTGGATGGGGCAGTTCATGCTACCTGCTTGATTTAACCCATTATGCAAACAGGCCCCAGATCAAAATTGCATTTGAATCGTACAATCGTTATGGGAATGACCTTTATGTAGATAATATTAATATCTCAAGGACTACAAACCTTCCCTTGCTATCTCCAGGTTCCCTGGTTCACTTGTTTCCAAATCCTTCAAAGGGATTTGTAACTCTCTCAAGCGAACAACCTGTTGAGAAATTATCGGTGAAGTTGCAGAATCTATTTGGAGAGACGGTCTATAACAATTCTTATCCTGCCTCTTCATCTTTAAATGAGAGCATAGATTTAACTAATCTTCCAAAAGGAATTTATGTGTTCCGGATTGCAGGAGAGCATATACAGCAAAATTTGAAAATCATAATAGATTAATATTTAATTAATTACTAATAAACCTGACAGGTTTAACAAAAAATGTACCTTTTTTATATTCCCCATATAGATTCTTCAATCCTACCCTGTGAATCCAACCTGGATCCAGAAGAGTCTTACCATTGCATCAAAGTACTTCGAATGCGAACTGGCAGTGCATTAAAACTTACCGATGGACAGGGTAACCTCTTTGATGCAGTAGTAGTGACTGATGACCCTAAACGTTGTACTGTTGAGGTTCAGTCAGTTACCCGGCAGGAAAAGAAAGGCTTCTACCTGCACCTGGCTGTAGCACCAACCAAAAATATTGACCGTTTCGAATGGTTCATTGAAAAAGCTACAGAAATTGGCGTTGATGAAATTACCCCCCTTATCGGTGAGTTTTCCGAACGTACTAAAGTGCGTACTGACAGGCTTCAGAAAATTCTTGTTTCCGCGATGAAGCAATCAATGAATCTCTACCTGCCAATTCTAAATGAACCAGTCAGATTTAAAGAAGTATTAATGAAACGATTTGAAGGCCAGAAGTTCATTGGTTATGTTGAAGAACAACAGGACCTTCTCCTTAGAGATGCCTATACTGAAGGATCTGATGCAATGATCCTCATTGGTCCTGAAGGTGATTTCAGCAAAAAAGAGGTTGCATTGGCAATTGATTCAGGATTTACAGCCATCAGTCTTGGCAATTCCAGGCTGCGTACCGAAACAGCAGGTGTAGTTGCATGTATGACCATTAACCTTCTGAATCAATAGGTCTTATCTTCATAGATATTTCATCATTCTATTTAATGGGCTAATCAGATTTGTTCCAGATCTCTTTGAACATCCGCGAATTATCTGCGTCTGCCAGCTGACGGATCCGCGGTACATTCTTCTTTTCACAGGAATCTATCCGAATTCAAATTGTCAGTTCCACATTTAGTACTTTTGCAGCAACTAACAACCGGATCCAAGTAATGAAATATCTGTCCGCTATTTTTGCTTTCTGCCTCATACTTATCAGTCTGAAAGGTAATGCCCAGACCTTCCAGGTGGCGCTGTTAAAATACAATGGTGGCGGGGACTGGTATGCAAATCCAACCTCCCTAACTAACCTGGTCGATTTTTGCAATAAGAATATCAAAACCAACATTGATAAGGAATATGCCACTGTAGAGGTTGGAAGTGCTGAACTCTTCAACTATCCCTTCGTTCATATGACAGGCCATGGGAATGTAGTATTCAATGACCAGGAGGTGTCCAATCTGAGAGCTTATCTAATTGGCGGAGGATTTCTCCATATTTCGGATAATTACGGATTGGATAAGTTTATCAGGCCTCAGATGAAGAAGTTATTTCCAGAGCTGGACTTTGTAGAATTACCTTTTGATCATCCAATCTATCACCAAAAATACAATTTTACAAACGGGCCACCAAAGATCCATGAGCACGACGGAAAACCCGCACAGGGTTTTGGTTTGATCTGGGAAGGAAGGCTGGTATGTTTCTATGATTACCAGTGCGACCTGGGGGATGGCTGGGAAGATCCTGATGTACATAAGGATTCACCTGAAACCAGGTTAAGGGCACTCCAGATGGGAGCCAATATGATTCAGTTCGTGTTTACAAAATAGCATCTGCCTTTGATTCTAAAAACAAGGAGGCGCTGATTACACTGATTATACTGATGTCCTATCCATCAATCCCTTTCTTCGGCCTTTGCACTTCGCCCTATGCGCTACACCTTTTCAGACGCTGATCCGTCAGTTGACATACTGATCTAACTGGTAATAAGGATCAAAAAATAAAACTATTATTTCAACGTATCAAGTTGTGCCTGAAGTACCTTTATCCGGGATTCAGCATCAGCCTGCTTGCTGCGTTCTATCTCTACCACTTCCGGCTTTGCATTGGCGACAAACCTTTCATTGGATAACTTCTTCAGTACTGATTCCAGGAATCCGCGGGTATATTTCAATTCCTCTTCCAGTTTGGCGATCTCAGCTGTATGGTCAGCTCCCTCTTTCAAAGGGACGTAGAACTCTGTTGACTTTACAGTAAAAGTGGTAGCCCCGCCAACTTTATCGAGAACATATTCCAACCGATTAATATTGCAAAGCTTTGCAACTATACTATCGAAAGTAGTTTCAGGTTTTTCATCATTATTCTTACGAATAAACAGATCAATGCTTTCCTTGAAAGGAATACTCTTTTCCTTGCGGATTGTACGAAGAGCAATTACAACCTCCTCAGCAACTGAAAATTTATTAAGGACTTCAGGATAGAAAGGCCGCTTCTGCGGGATCTGTGAAACCATGATACAATCTCCATTTCTGCGTTCGCGAAGCAGGTGCCAGATCTCTTCTGTAATAAATGGCATAAAGGGGTGCATCAGCTGCATCAGTTCCTCGAAAAACCCAAGTGTATTTTCATAGGTCAGGGCATCAATTGGCTGCTGATAGCCTGGCTTTATCATTTCCAGGTACCATGAACAGAAATCATCCCAAACCAGCTTATATGCAGTCATCAAGGCTTCACTCAGCCTGTAATCATCATACAACCCATCGATTGTTTCAAGGGTCTCATTCCATTTGGCTTCGAACCAAAGCTGAGAAGCTGCTGCATAAGATGGTTGCGAAAGGCTTTCATCCACGGTCCATCCTTTAACCAACCTAAGAGCATTCCAAATTTTATTACTGAAGTTCCGCCCCTGCTCGCAGAGTCCTTCATCAAAAGGAAGGTCGTTCCCTGCCGGAGATGTTAAAAGCATTCCTACCCTTACTCCATCTGCCCCGTATTTTTCAATCAAACCGATGGGATCTGGTGAATTACCCAACGATTTTGACATTTTCCGGCCTATCTTATCACGGACAATACCGGTCAGGTAAACATTTTTAAATGGAATTTCCTGCCTGTATTCCTGCCCGGCCATAATCATCCTGGCTACCCAGAAAAACAGGATTTCAGGAGCTGTAATGAGGTCATTGGTAGGATAGTAATACTTGATGTCTTCATTTTCCGGTTTCCGGATACCGTCAAAAACCGATATTGGCCATAGCCAGCTTGAGAACCAGGTATCAAGAACATCCTCTTCCTGTCTTAGATCTGCATGAGTAAGATCTGGCTTCAGGAATTTGCATCGTGCGGTTTCAAGTGCTTCATCAGCGGATTTTGCTACAACGATCTCACCGGATGGGAGGTAAAATGCGGGTATTCTCTGTCCCCACCAAAGCTGACGGCTGATACACCAATCGCGAACATTCTCCATCCAATAACGATAGGTGTTCTTGAATTTATCCGGGTGGAAACGGATCACATCATTCATTACCACATCCAGAGCAGGTTTTGCGAGGTCAGGCATGCGCAGGAACCACTGCATTGACAGCTTGGGTTCAATCACAGCATCAGTCCTTTCACTAAAGCCTACCTTGTTGACATAATCCTCAATCTTAACAAGGTTTCCCGCAGCTTCCAGCGCTGGAATAATCTGTTTCCTCACTTCAAAACGATCTTCGCCAATATACATCTCAGCTTTTTCGCTGAGAGTGCCATTTGGATTGAAGATATCTATGCTAGGGAGATTATACTTTTGCCCAATTACATAGTCATTAACATCATGTGCCGGGGTAATTTTGAGGCATCCTGTCCCAAACTCACGATCCACATATTCATCACTGATCATGGGTATACTCCGGTTCAACAAGGGAACAAGCACGCGTTTGCCTATCAGATGTTGATACCGCTCATCCTCCGGATGGAAACAAACTGCAGTGTCGCCGAGGATGGTTTCCGGTCGAGTAGTTGCTATCGTAACATAATCATTGTCAACTCCTTCAACCTTATAGCGCAAATAATATAGTTTTGACTGGACCTCCTTGTATAAAACCTCTTCATCAGATAATGCAGTTAGGGCTTTGGGATCCCAGTTAACCATTCGAACCCCACGATAAATCAGCCCTTTTTTATAAAGATCAATAAATACGTCGATGACTGACTCATAGCGAGCTTCATCCATGGTAAAACAAGTACGCTCCCAATCGCAGGAAGCACCAAGTTTCTTCAACTGTTCGAGGATGATGCCTCCATGCTTTTCCTTCCATTCCCATGCATGGGCAAGAAACTCATCCCGCGTAAGGGATGATTTTTCAATTCCCTCTTCTTTGAGTTTGGCTACAACTTTGGCTTCAGTGGCAATGGAAGCATGGTCTGTTCCCGGTACCCAGCAAGCGTTTTTCCCTTGCATACGCGCCCTGCGAACCAATACATCCTGTATGGTATTGTTGAGCATATGGCCCATATGAAGCACTCCAGTCACGTTAGGAGGAGGGATTACAATGGTATAGGGTTCACGCTCATCCGGAACTGAACGGAAAAGCTTCCGCTCAAGCCAATAGCTGTACCATTTATCTTCAATCGCCTTCGGGTCGTACTTGCTTGCAATTTCCATGAGAATGGGTAGTATTTGATTAAAGGGTGCAAAGGTACAAATTGACTGGGATATGACAATTCACCCTTTCATCACCAAAAAGAATAAAGGGGATTTTCCTCAATTACTTCATGAAATATTTCATATTATTGCATTTGTATTTTACTTCCTGCATTCACTATTTTAAATTTTGTTAATGTCACTATTCAGAACTATACTAAAATCTGTCTTCAACGAGATTCTGATTGTCTTTCTATTCATTTATCTTATTAATAATTTCCTTGGAAATGTAGAGCAAAGGATCAACTCAGATGCCAAGGGCTATTATGATTATCTGCCATCAATATTCATTTTTCATGATTTTGTTAGGCACAATACAACCCGCGAACTTAACCCCGAAAAATTCAAGAGAATTGACAAGTTTGGCGTTTACAATGACTATGGCAAACAAAGAGTTGATCAGTACACCTGTGGAACAGCTGTTCTGGAATCCCCATTTTTCCTGGCTGCCTGGAAGTTAAATGAAGACGTAGGTGAAGCTGGGTATGGGTATAACAAGCCCTTTCAACATTGTGTTTTCTTTGCTGCATTGTTTTATCTTTTTCTGGCACTGTTCTTCTTTAAAAAGCTTTCACAGAGTTACAACATCAGGAGAAGTACAATAATTATCTCTCAATTGCTGCTTGTATTTGCAACAGGCGTAACGCATTACACAAATGAGGACGCTGGGTTCAGCCATGTATTTTCCCTATTTGCCATCACCGCCTTTCTCTATTTCGTAAGGATTTATTTCCAGGAGAAGAAGTATTCATCTTACCTCTGGGCTTGCGCATTGCTCGGTTTGATTGTTCTATTGCGCCCGGTCAATGGGATCATTATTTTCTTTGTTCCATTCCTGGCAGGCTCCTTCAGAGAATTTTGGAAGGCCATTGCATATCTTTTTAAAAAACCTGTTAAAGCCGGATCAGGATTCCTGATTTTCCTGCTTATCTGCTCTATCCAATGTCTTGCCTGGTATCTGCAGGTAGGAGAATTTTTGGTCAATTCCTATACCCATACTAAATTCAATTTCCTTAAACCTGAATGGGTTAATGTACTATTCAGTTACAGGAAAGGGTTGCTTATCTATGCGCCGGTGTTGTCGCTCGGAATTCTCTCACTTATCTGGTTTGCATTTAAGAAAAGGTATACTGAGCTATTCGTTTGGATAGGATTCTTTATTATTCTTACTTATATAATCTCATCCTGGGAAATATGGTATTACGGTTGCTCTTATGGAATGAGACCATACATTGACTTTTACGCCCTGTTTTTCCTGCCGTTTGCCCTAATGTTTGATTCCTCAAAGCTGGTGTTCAAAGTTGTCATGGTCCTGGCAGGATTCTTCTTCATATATGTAAATATGATTCAGACCTACCAATACCAGAACTACATTATCAAATGGATGGGGATGGAAAAACAGGATTATTGGAATGTTTTCCTCAAGACTGACAACCGGTATAAAGGAGTGGTCTGGAAAGAATACCCAGGCTTTCAATATTACAAAAAGAATTTCAGCAAAAACTTCGGAGATTTCAGGATAAGTGAGAACAGGGATTCAACTATCATCGACATCCATACCAGGCACGATACTGTTGATATTGCAAAGGTATCAGTGGTGCAATTAAGGTTCATAAATGATTTTAATATAGATAACGACACAAAAATAACCATGCTGATTAAAGATGTTGAAAGCGGAAACTCTGTATGCTTTGTCCAGATCTATATGCTCCGTTTCCTGGAAAAAGGATGGAACCAATTACAGGAAGGCCTTTTTAACTACAAATTGGGAAAGAACCTTGAGAACAAGGATTATGAGATTAAGGTAAGAGTCAGTGCGGCTATAAGCAAGGCAGATTTGCAGAGTGTCAACATTTCGTTATATTCCAAGTTGTGAATTGGCGGAATTTAGTGATCGTTTAGATTTGAATTAAAATGGAAATTCAATTTGAATTTTATGAAAATGGAGAAACCAAGGTAGCTGAACTTCTCAGCCGGACTTTAATCCATTCAGCTGCTGAAATGCTGGATATTATGATGGGTGCATACTACCAGGGTGCTTCCAGCCTCATAATTCATCAAGGCCATCTTTCCGGATCGTTTTTTGACCTCAAAACAGGCGTTGCAGGCGATATCCTTCAAAAGTTCTCAACTTACAGGATGCGCCTGGCCATTATTGGAAAATTCGATAATTTCAGCAGCAAAAGCCTGGCTGATTTTATCCGTGAAAGCAATAAATTTGGAAGGATAAATTTCTGTGGAAATATTGAAGAAGCCAGGCTTGCATTGAGTAAATAGCGAAAACTGGTTTCTACCGGTATTTAATAAGCTGTAACCTGCCCCCTCAAGCTTAAATAATATCAATATTATTAATGCTCCTAATCAAAGGCCCTATGCAAAAAAACCTTCTGCTCATCCTGTTCATTGTAACATGTTCTCACGTTTTTAGCCAACAAACCGCCGTGGTTAAGAAAACAGGAAAAGAAGTTCTTCTTATGGAGGATGGAACCTGGATTTATGCCCCTGAAGAACAAGGGAATACAAGCAGTGAAATAGCTGCTATTTATTCCAAACCTAAGGATGCAAAGTATGTTAT
Source organism: Bacteroidota bacterium (assembly GCA_013376995.1). Classification (GTDB taxonomy): domain Bacteria; phylum Bacteroidota; class Bacteroidia; order Bacteroidales; family UBA4417; genus UBA4417. Next base: position 40,065 of record JACAAZ010000018.1, read on the forward strand.
GGAAAGCAAAAGGATTAATTATGGCATCTGGTTAAATAAAAATAAATGGATTTGTTCTGATACTGAAAAAGATCAAACAAACCCTACTGAATTTAAATTCAGGTTAATGGGTGAAGATGCCTATGCAATGACCATCGCAGAGCGGATTGAGGTTCAAATTGACACTTTAGTGAAGATTGCATTTCAAAATGCCGTAGATGCTGCTCCGGATGTAAAACTTATCAAAGATGAGTGGCGAAAAGTGAATGGCGTCGACCTCAGGTTTTTACAAATGGAAGGAACAATCAGTGGAATCAGGTTCGTATATCTAGGATATTATTATTCTGATAAAAACGGCAGTTTGCAATTCCTGACATATACAAGTTCTAACTTATTGGCCCGTTACAGATCTGAAATGGAATCCCTTCTGAACGGACTTGTGATCATGGATAAATAATCTTACAGGCAGAAATTAAATGGTCTGAATTCTTTTATTGGATCAATATTTCGCTCTTCATTTTTGTTGAATTTTCTTACTATCCTTAAAGAAATTCCACTGCCGGAAACATAAGGCCTATTGTAATCCAGGAAGGAATTATATACTCCTTGATTTTGATTAACCAGTCCTCAAAACAGTGCTAGTTTGTTCATTTAAAAGCATTGGGCTCAAATCATTGGTAATAATCAGAATACTGAAGTTTCCTGGTTTATTGCGCATACTTATAGAGGTTACCATTTTACGGCTCTATTCTTGATCAAGGGCATCCCTTCAATCATCCTGTTCCGGCATTCACCGACTGCTAATGCCTGTTGGCGGTTTTTTACTTATTTGCAGTCTGCCGGCAGTATACATTTGCAGGCGTTTCAGGAATAATCCGGTATTTTGTTCTGAACCTGTTGCAAATAATCAAATAGCTAAACCAATGAACCCGATCACCTACTCGCTTACATCCCAAACCGGCAACCCACTTAAGGCATATGATGACATCAGGAAATGCACATACCTTATCCTGACAAAAGCCAATCAACTTTTAAGCAAGGAAGTTGAGGATTACCAGGACTTTGTAAAGAATACTGGGATGGAAGATTGCCGCTCCTATCATGAATATATGTTTGAGTACATAATGCTGGGCATTTATTGGAAGAACCATGAGTCCAAATCAAGAAGAACTTCAACTTCGACACTGAGGCTGATGCATAAGCTGTTCCTGCTTCGTAAATCCCAGCCCGGCTTGAAACCAGCCATTGATAAACTGCGTGGAAGAATGATATCCAGTTTGCTTTTTCGTGAATCCAACTCCTTTACACCCGGATTCTCCTATGGTACATTCCATAAACTACTTTGCTGGATGGATGCAACCGGCGAATATCCCGAAGAGGTGAAACGCCTGAATGGATGGCTTAGGTACGCATCAACCCTTGACAGTACAACGCTTGAACAATTGATTGGCAAAACATGGTTCTTTTCAGAGATATTTGAAGATAACTGTAAAGAACTTCTTGGGAAATACACTTCCAATGTCAGCTTATTTGTCGATCGTGCCGCCAGCGAATACAGAAATCGCGAAGATTTTGCCCTGGCTGGAAGGAAAGAAATTGAATATCACCTGAATATGGTAGGTGCGGAAATCCTGAATAGGGAATTGCGTGCCGGCTTCCGTGTAAAGGAACATAAAGTGGTTCTTTTGCCCAGCTGTATGCGCATGAAGTCAGCCACAGAATGCAAAGCTCAGAATACAGAATTTGGACAAAAATGCACAGGATGCACTAAAGAATGCAATATTGGTAAGATATGCCAGGAAATTCGGCTGAAAGGAATTGAGACTTATATCATCCCCCACAGTTCAGACTTTTCAAAATCCCTTAAGAAATGGAAAAGCCAGCCCGGTGTAGCACTTGTAGGTGTTGCCTGTGTTCTCAACCTCATGCTGGGGGGGTATGAGATGCTGGAATTAGGCATTCCTTCTCAATGTGTTTACCTTGATATTTGTGGATGCAAGAAACATTGGGACAGCAAGGGAGTTGCTACATCCCTGAATATTGATCAACTAAAGAACGTTCTAGACATCCAGGAGCCGGCCATCAAATCGTTGGTATCCAAGGCTTACACTGAGGTTGCCTGACCTGAATGCAATAGTATTCATTCCTGCCCTGGAAACGAAACAACTTTTACCACGTATTTCCCCATATGAATAATTAAATCCCTCTCTGATTGAGCATGAAAGAAAGAAGCAGCATTATTCTCAAACTAATAGTAACTCACATACTTCCTATAATTGCTCTTACTTGCTTTTCATTCTTTTCAGGCTTATATCCTCTTATTTTCTTAGCATTGGCTCAAACCGTTTTGCTTATCATTTTCCTTGCAGGATATTGGGAATTTTTCGGGAACAGGTTCAAACTGATATTTTGCCTCTCTGCTGAACTTATACTCATTTTTGCATTTGCCAGGCATAGCGGCAGCCTTTTTCATTTTGAATCTGACACCTGGTGTTTCGCCTTACTGGCAGTTGAAGCTTACCTCATTTACGAGTTGATTAAGATAACATTGGTTAGGTTGCTTCATGAACAGGGCTCCATGGAAATTGAATTCCCTCTGAAGAATGGAACATACCTAATTACCGACGGTGGAAATTCGAGCTTAAGCCGCCTGATGAATTACCACTTTCACTCATCTGTTCACAAGAAAAAGAAAACAAACACTTCAATGAAGTTCGCGACGGATATCGTTAAATTCGGAACTGGCATCAGCAATTTTATGCCCACAAATAATGAGGAATATCCCATATTTAATGAGGAGCTTTTTAGTCCTTTGGACGGTATTGTCGTTAAAGTGGTCAATGACATAGACGACAACACTCCCTTTTCCGGCAACTATCCATATAATACCGGCAATCATGTTGTGATCAGGAAGGATTATTTATACTTGCTTCTCGGGCATCTAAGGAAAGATAGCATCTTGGTAAAAGAAGGTGACATCCTTAGGAGGAATGACCGCATAGGTTCAGCAGGGAATTCCGGAATGTCAGAGCGACCGCATTTGCATATGCAACTTATGAAAAGCGATGACGGAAATTACTGGAGTGGAACGGGAATCTCCATCAGGTTCAGGAACAGGAACATTTATAAAAACAGGGCAATCAGCCTTAAATAAAATATCGGGTTCTATCTGGGCCCAGGCGACCCTATAGAAATTGATGAAAATCAATTACGGTGGTGAATTATCTTACCGCGAAATTCGAATTCTTCCTTGGTTGAAAAGTTGCCTATTTTTACCCTGTAATTCTTTTCAGCTATGATTTATAATCAATGGTATGTTATCCTTGAATCAAAGGAATTAAAAAGGAACAAGCCTCTGCGGGTTAAACGGATCAATGAGGATCTGGCCCTTTGGAGGAACGAAAAGGGTGGAGTTTGCTGTATTGCTGATACTTGCCGTCACCGGGGAGTATCACTTTCGTGTGGGAAGATAGTCAGCGGGCAACTGGAATGTCCTTTTCATGGATTTCTTTACAATGAATCAGGAGAAGTAACTCTAATCCCGGCTAATGGCAAAAACAGCCCTGTACCCAAAACAATGAAGGTTAATTCCTTCAAGACCTATGAAGCCTATGGATTTATCTTTATCTGGTGGGGTGACGAAGGGAAAGAAAGCAAAGAACCATTTTTCTTTAAGGAGTTAGCAGAATTTTCATATTCAAGCTTTAAGGACCATTGGAATGTTCATTATTCAAGGGCTATTGAAAACCAACTTGATGTTGTTCACCTTCCTTTTGTGCATAAGACAACCATTGGCCGTGGCAACAAAACCCTGGTGAATGGGCCGGTGGTTGTAAGGGAGGATGAATTGATCACTTTTTATGTAGACAATGCCGTGGATGACGGAAACGCTCTTCCCTTAAAGCCGGAAGATATCAAAGACTATGAAAAGCTTTTTCATCTTCAGTTTCATTTCCCCAATATCTGGCAGAATTTCATTTCGGATAAGATAAGGGCATTTGCTGCTTTTGTGCCAGTTGACGAAGAAAATACAATTATCTATATCCGATATTACCAAAAGATGATAAACGTACCCCTCCTTAAGGAACTAATGAATTATATAGGGAAACTTTCGAGTATCATTATCCTGAGGCAGGATAAACGGGTTGTGATCACCCAGTTGCCTAAAAAGAGCCAGCTTAAGGGAGGAGAGCACTTGATTATGGGTGACAGGCCAATCGTTGAATACCGGAAACACAGGCAGGAGCTTATCGATAATTCAATTCTTTAAGGAATAGTGGGATAACCAGGAAGTCACCGGCCTCCTAAAACAAATTGCTTAAAAATTCCGCCCAATTGTCATACTGGCTTTATATTCAAGGATGTAAATACAAGAAGTGGCATCCACTTTCTTCTATTTATTCTTATATTTGATATTCTCTAACCTGTTGATTGGAAAGCCTTCATCCAGGTATTTTAACTGCCTCCAATGCAATCCAGGTTAAAGTAAATTACCAACGGTTTAATTATTCTCAATTCTGTATTCATTATGAAAAAGATCTGTCTCATCATCCTGTCGTTCATGATGCTTGCTTCTATTGTTCGCTCACAATCAAGCGTCTACCATCCATTTCCTGCATCCAATGCCTTCTGGGGGATTGACGGTCATAATATCTTCGAGCTTAGGTGCTTGAATATAAGGTATGGACTGAACGGAGATACGCTCATTAACAGCAAACTATACCATAAAGTTTATTCCCTGGTGGATTCAACTATTAGCAACACTGCATCAGTGTATTATGCTGCCATACGTGAAGAAGACAAACGCATCTATACCCTTATTGACGATGCCCCGGAAGAAATTCTGTATGATTTTAATGCGGAAGTAGGCGACACCCTATTTTGGCATTATTCTTTAATGTTTCATGCTCCTGAAGAATTTGCCAGGGTTGTTACATCAGTGGACTCTATCAGGCTTAATAACGGAGAGTATCGCAAGAGGTTTTACCTCGAACCTGCAGGATTCAACTCAATGTCGGATGTGGTTGTAGAAGGTATTGGAAGCATTTTGTGGCAAGGTTTATTCAACCCCCTTATCAATACGATTGCCACAAATGGAGACTCATACTCAATGACCTGTTTCAAACAGGATGAGGTAGTGTACTTTCTTGCCAACCCTAACTGTGATCACTGTTTCTGCACTTTACTTACTGGCCTGCCTCCGGTTATTAGTTCAACAGGGTATTCTGTCTCACCTAATCCAGCCCATAAAATGTTCACATTGATAAGTCCTCTCAAACTAAACGATTTCGATGTTATTCTTTTTAATGCCTACGGAGAGCAATTAAAGAAATGGAATTCTCTCACCGGGAATACCAACCAGTTGGATATCGGTGAAATACCACCCGGCTGCTATTTGCTTAGTATTGTAAAGGGTGATAGCAAACCTGACGTAATAAAACTGCTGATCAATTAGTATCCTTAAACTGGCCTTTCAGTATCCATTATTTTTTTAGCCTGCTGTGCCTTAGCAGGGGGATTCAGTGTTCAGGAAGGTAATTTTTACAATAAATTATTATTAATCTGCTAAAGATTAAATAACTAATAACTTTTAACCAATTACTAATAACATACAACTCATAACAACTTTCTCTTAAATATCTCATCATCCAATTTCCTACAATGAAATTCGGCTTCCGCACACCGTCCCTAACCAAGCGTATTGCAGCAAGGACTTCTGTAAAGCGCTATGTCCGTCAAAACCTTGGCTTCAAGGCTCCGAGGGGATACGGTTGGATCACCAATCCAAAGAAAGCAATGTATAACCGGGTTTACAATCGTACTACTACCGGATGTATGGTTTACTTGTTAGCGGTATTGGGATTCCTCTTCTCATTGACTTTTCTCATTCTGCTGAAATGATTTTACACTGAAATGATGAGATTGGAATGCAGAGGACGCAGATCCGTCAGATAACGAACGCGGACAAACAGAGGACTTCCATGAAAATCAGAGTCCGACTTCCACAGCTCAGCTTTCTCCCTATCCACCAATACGCTGGTGCATTCCATCTGATCAAAATTAATAAAGTATGCAAGATATTATTCTTCACCCAATCGCTACCGTCAGGAACTCACGTACTGAAGCCCTTGATGACCATTGGTCAGAAATAAAATCCAGGATCGAACTGCTTGATTCAATCCCAACAGAAAGCCTGGATGGTATTGAGCAATTCTCGCACCTGGAAATCCTCTACTTTTTCCATAAATCTGAGAAAGCAATGTCAGGCAGTGAGCATCCCCGGGAAAACCCATCCTGGCCCAAAGTCGGCATTTTTGCACAACGAAAAAAAGACAGGCCAAACCACCTTGGAAGCACTATCGTTAAATTGATTTCAAAAGAAGGCAGAACCCTTATAGTAAGTAACCTGGATGCAATCGATGAAACACCTGTTTTAGACATTAAACCTGTTTTTCAGGAATATCTGCCAAAAGGCGAAATCCTTCAACCTGCCTGGGTATCAGAGTTGATGGAAAAATACTGGTAGTTCTGATTTACTCATATTTCCTTCCTAGCAAAGGACAAGTGGATGGGTAGATCGGGATAATGAAGTGAAAGTAATTTAAATTCTCGCTGTCACGCCATCACGTCCTCGCACCCTCACGCCATCCCGCTATCCCGCTATCGCGCTATTGCCCTCCTACTTCTGACTTCCGGCTTCCGGCTTCCGGCTTCCTACTTTTCCTTCCCCACCTCCCACTCCCATCATCCAACCTCTTATCTTTGCACCAAATCATATATATGTTCGCCCCATTCCCCGGTCAATACATCGACATTCATACCCATATTTCCTGGAATTACCCGCACATTTTCAGCATAAAGAGCCTGGTGAAACCTTCAGAAATTGAAGATTACAAAACATCGGAAACCGCAATTTCAATTGGCTTGCATCCTTGGTACATAGTGCCGGGGAAAGAGCATGCTATTATTGCCAAGCTTAAAAGTATTGCTGTCGAGCCTGATGTAATGGCGATAGGTGAATGTGGTATTGATTTGAAGATTGAAACCGCCTATGGGTTCCAGGAGAAGATTTTCCTCAAACAGGCAGAAATTGCAGAAGAAGTAAAAAAGCCCTTGATTATCCACTGTGTCAGGGCTTACCAGCAGTTGGCCAAACTTATGGTTCAGAATAAGCCAGGTGTTCCATGGATATTTCATGGTTTTAACCATAATGAGCAGGTAGCAGAAGAGTTAATCAAACAAGGCGCTTATCTTTCAATTGGAGCTGATTTGCTGAAAGATAATTCCAAGATCAGCAAATCCTTCATAAAACTCCCAATGGATTATATCTTCCTGGAAACAGATGAATGGCAGCAGCCCGTCTGGAAACTTTACGCTGAGGCTTCCAGGCTCCTTTCAGTGACAGATAAAGTTTTGAAAGAAGCCATATTTCAAAATTATCAACGCTGCTTTGGGCTTGTGAAAGAAGTCTAATATAATGAATTTTGCAGCTTCACTTTCCAATAAGGTATTAAACAATGAGCTCTCCTGCCTGGCTAACAAGAACAGAACTTCTCGTCGGATCCGAAAAGCTTGATCTCCTGAAATCAAAGCATGTCCTGGTAGCAGGCCTTGGAGGTGTCGGAGCCATGGCTGCCGAGCAGCTCTGCAGGGCTGGTATCGGGAAAATGACCATAGTTGACGGGGATACTGTTCATACATCAAACAGGAACCGGCAGATACCAGCATTAAAGAGTACAGAGGGCATTGAAAAAGCGGAAGTGATGAAAAACAGGTTACTGGATATCAATCCTAACCTCCATTTAACGGTTATTTCCGAGTACATCAAAGACCAGAGATTAGTAGATATACTGGAGTTGGGATATGATTATGTTGTAGATGCAATAGACACCCTTTCACCCAAGGTTTACCTGCTATTCCATTGCTATCGTCTGGGATTGCCGGTAGTAAGTTCAATGGGAGCAGGCGGGAAAGTGGATCCAGCCCTTGTTCAGCTTACAGACCTCGATGATTCCTACAATTGCAAATTGGCTTATTATATGCGAAAACGACTTCATAAACTGGGAATCTGGAATGGCATCAAAGTCGTTTTCTCTCCTGAAGTTGTTTCAAGGAATTCCGTCAAAATTTCCGAAGGAGAACTGAATAAGAAATCAACTGTAGGCACTATTTCCTATATGCCTGCAATTTTTGGCTGCTTCTGCGCTTCGGCTGTGATAAGGGATCTGCTTGAATAAAATGGACATGAATGCGGGGTTAATTTGAAAATGAGACAATTTGAAAATGAGATAATCCGGCAATTTGAAAATTGACCACTCATAATGAAACACTGACCATTCAAACACCTACACTTCCTGCGGATCAAACACCAAATACAAATACCTGATAACTATTCACTCATAACTGATCACTAACAACCAATAACAGTCTCCCCACCCATGAACGGTGACCCAAAACTCTATTCTATCCTTCAGCATCAGGGAATAGCCTTCGAATACCACGAACATCCTCCTGCACCTACCATAGAGGAGGCTATGAAATACTGGAAAGACATCGAAGCCACACATTGTAAGAACATATTCTTCAGGAACCATAAAGGTAACCGGCACTACCTTGTTATACTGGAACACAGGCAGGCTCTCGATATTCATGAACTAGAGAAAAGGTTAAAACAAGGGAAATTGAGTTTTGCCTCTGACGAACGAATGTTCAGGTACCTAAAGCTTACTCCTGGCTCTGTTACCCCATTTGGACTTATGAACGATGAGGAAAATCATGTACACCTTTTCCTCGATGCTAACCTGCAGGACAGCAAAACGATAAGCTTTCATCCTTGCATCAATACTGCATCAATCATTATTAAATGGGAAGATTTTATCCGGTTCCTTGATTGGAGCGGGAATAGTTATGAATTCCTGGATTTGTATTAGGGAATAGGCTAAGAAAGTAACAGCAAAAGCTTAACACAAATCAACGCATAATTGTCGATAGAATCTTAGCTTTGTCTAATCCAAATGATAATTAGCAACTAATTTTTCAAATACTATGAACCCTGCTTTTCAACGTATTAAAACTTGTTTATTATTATTTTTTGCATTGTTTTTCAGCAATTTACTCTCCGGACAAACGCTGAATCCCTATTACCAGGAAATAGTTTCAAAAGTATCCTATGATACTATACTTTCCAATCTTCAGAAACTTTCGAACCTTGGAATTAAAGAGCCTGGAACAGCTGCCCTTAACAATACTGCAGACTGGCTGGTCGAAAAATATCAATCTTATGGATATACTAATATCAGCAGAGATAACTTCGTATATAACGGAAATCAACTTTCCAACATTGTTGTAACCAAAACAGGTACAATTTTTCCCCCGAAATACCTGGTCATAGATGGTCACTATGATACTTACCAGGGGCCAGGGATCAATGATAATGGTAGCGGCGTGGTCAGTATTCTCGAGATCGCACGGCTTCTTAGTCATCTCCCCTGTTCTCTCTCCATCCGTTTCATTAATTTCAGTGCTGAAGAAGAAGGTCTGATTGGCAGCCAGCATTATGTGGATCAGATAGTTGTACCTACAAACATGAACATCATGTTGGTTTTTAACATTGATGAAGTTGGAGGTGTTAATGGAATGATCAATAACACCATAACCTGCGAACGGGATGAAGATACCCCGACCTCTAATAATGCTGCATCTTATTCTTTTACTGATACATTGGTCAATCTTACACAGTTGTATTCCAACTTACTAACTAAGATCTATTACGCGTACGGATCTGATTATGTTCCTTTCCAGGATGCAGGCGAAGTGATAACCGGATTTTATGAATCCAATGAATCTCCATATCCTCATAGTCCAAACGATGTCCTGGAAAACATGTCACCCGCATATGTAACTCAAGTGGCAAAAGCAGCTACAGGAGCTGCACTCTATTTTGCCGGTTCCCAGGCAGTAAATACCTCCTATCCCTTACAACCACAAGAACCTGCGTGTATATTCCCTAACCCGGCAAGTAATGAGTTGCAGTGGAAAATTCAAACCATTTCAGGTTCATACCTGGTGAAAATTATTGGAGCAAATGGTCAATGCATCGCTGAAAAGAGCTATACTTCAAATTCAGAATGCAGCATGGATATTTCCAGGATTAACGCTGGTCTATATTCCGTTCTGTTTTATTTTGATAATGGCAACTCTATGTCAGTAAGGTTTGTTAAAGGTTTGAATCCTTAATCCAACTCAACTGAACTCAGGGCTTTAATATTCAATCTCAAGGTCTTTCGGAAATGATAACCATAGATTGAGAAAGTAACTGAACTTGTCAGCAGGCGGGGACGATGCACAAGCGTCCAGATTATAAGTTTCCAGTATTGAACTCCTGATCGGCTGAATAATCCAATGCGTATTGCTGATTTTACAAATGCATACAGGTCATTCAAACTCAAAGGCCTGCTTTTACGCTTCACTTTGCGGAACACACGCAGGAAAGTCTTTACCCTGGCATAATAAACTTTTGGCGAATAAAGAGTCTGAAGTAAATCCTGGTATCCGCTTATCAATTTTTGAGCGGTTATTTTTGGAATAAAATTCATTGAAAAATCCATATTATCCCCTGTTGATCTTTTCAAAATTCGGTTTTCAAGATGCAACCTCCTGAATAGCTTGGTACCGGGTAAAGCATTTAACAAACCAACCATTGCCGTAACTACACCGCTACGCTGAATAAACCTGGCCTGGGTATCAAATATAGAGTCAGGATCATGGTCAAACCCTACAATAAACCCTCCTGCTACCTCAAATCCAGCTCGCTGCAGGGTCCCGATACTCCCAAGCAGATCACGGTTTACATTTTTAGTCTTGTTACACTCTGTAAGACTTTCAGCATTCGGTGTCTCAATCCCTATAAACACTTTGGTAAAACCGGCCAAAGACATCATGCTCATCAGGTCAGGATCATCAGCAAGGTCGATGGAAACTTGTGTATTGAAAGTATGAGGAGTCCTGAATTTTGACTGCCACCACTGCATGGAAGGAAGTATCTCCTGCTTCAGTTTTGCTTTGTTGCCAATGAAATTATCATCAACCATGAAAATATCATCATGCCAGCCATTGGAATGTAAAGCATCTAGTTCAGCAATCAGTTGGTCGCGGCTTTTGGTTCTGACTTTATGACCAAACAAGCGGGTAATATCGCAGAACTCACAATTGTATGGACAGCCCCTGGAATATTGCAGGTTCATTGTAGCATAATTATGCATATTTATCAATGACCACTTCGGTATGGGAGATAAACTCAAATCTGCAAATTTCTCTGTACTGTAAACATGCTTTGGATTCCCTTTCTGAAGGTCATCAAGGAAGATTGGCAGCGTAATTTCAGCTTCGTTGAGAACCAAATAATCCACCTGCTCGAATTCAGAATATTCTTCTGTAAACAGCGGCCCTCCACCAATGATTTTTTTTGAATATTGCATGCATCTGTCAATTACCTGCAAGGCTGATTGCCTTTGTACATTCATTGCGCTAATCAGGACAAAATCAGCAGACTGGAGTTGTTTATCAGTAAGTTTCCGGACATTGAGATCAACGAGTTCAGTTTTCCAGTCATCAGGCAGCAAAGCGGCAATTGTCAACAAACCCAAAGGTGGAAAGGCTGCTTTCCGGTGAATAAATTTCAAGGCATACTTAAAACTCCAGAACGTAACCGGGTATTCCGGGTATACCAATAAGGCTTTTGGCATAGCAACAAGCTAAAGTGCATACACAGGACTATTCCTGCTGATAGGAAAGTGGAAGGAAGGAATTACAGAGAATTGGAAACAGAAAATTGCCGGACAAAAAGAATCGGGCTGAAGTGAAAGTACTGTAATTGACTTGAATCGTAGTATAAAGTTACAACATTTAAGGACGAAAAGAAAGCAATAGTTGAAGAATTTAGATGAATATCTCCAGATTACAGATTCCTTAATGGCTCAGCAGCCGATACTTACCTTGAGCCCTTCATAAGCAAGTTCGGTTTGAGGGAATACTTCCCTGGATTCCAAAAGTAATGGCTGGAGATCATCGTACCTGGCAGAATAATGACCGATAATTAACCGTTTTGCACCCGCTTTCAAAGCAATTGTAGCAGCTTCTTTAGTGGTTGAATGGAATTTTTCTGCTGCATTGGCAGCCTTATCCTGCATAAATGTAGTTTCGTGGTAAAGCAAATCTACTCCTTTTATTACCGGGATAATCTCTTCAAAGTAGGCAGTATCTGCGCAATAGGCATATGAACGAACCGGATATGGATCAATAGTGAGTGAAGCATTTGAATGAAGTATCCCTTTCGAATCCCTGAAATCTGAGCCTTTCTTGATACTGGCAATTTCATGGAGGGGAATATTAAACAGGCTGATTGCCTCCTTTCGTATTCTTCTTTCTCCCTGCTTCTCTTTGAAAATAAAACCGGTTGTGGGAATGCGGTGAAGAACCGGGAAGCTGAAAACAGAAAGCGACTCATTATCAAAGATCTGCTCTGGCTTATCTGCCTGAGTAGGATGAAACACAAGAGGATATTGAAGTTCAGTCCAGGTAACCCTTAATTGGAGATCCAGAATTTCTTTCAGGTCAGGTGGCCCGTAAACAGTAAGTTTCTTAGTCCGCCCAAGCAGGTGCATGGAGGAGATCAATCCTATCAACCCAAAAAAATGATCTCCATGGAGATGACTGATAAAAATATGGTTGATCTTCTGGAAATGAATATGCATCTTCCGCAAGGTCACCTGGGTACCCTCTCCGCAATCGATCAGGAACAAATGATCATTATGGTTTATCAATTGGGCCGTGGGATTTCGCTCAGTTGTTGGAATAGCTGAACTGCTGCCAAGAACCGTGATATTAAATTTAAACATAAACAGAATATATGGGTATAAAGGTCATCAAAAATTAAGTTGATTCGACTTCCTGAAGGCATAAAAAAAGGCCGGAATGCTCCGGCCTTTATCATAAATATAGATTGAGCTTATTCTGATTTAGCTTCTTCTTCGGATTTCTCCATCGAAGCTTTCAGGTTAGCAAGTGCATCGAGGTCACCGAGGGTAGTCTTTTCAAGACCATCTTTCAGTTTCTTAACAGCACGTTTGGTTGTCATTTCAGCACTTTCCTTTTCCTTTTCGTCCTTTACCTTTTCTGCAGCCTTGGTATCCTGGTGCATACGTGAATGAGACAGGATGATTTTCTTATTCTCCTTTGAGAATTCGATAACCTTAAAGTCAAGTGATTCATCAACCTTAGCATTGGCACCGTCTTCCTTCTGGATATGACGTGAAGGAGCGAATCCTTCTACACCGTATGGAAGGGCAACGATAACTCCCTTTTCAGCTGAACTAACAATAGTTCCTTTGTGAATAGAACCAACGGTGAAGATGCTTTCGAATACATCCCATGGGTTTTCTTCAAGCTGCTTGTGGCCAAGGCTCAGGCGGCGATTTTCAACATCTACGTCAAGAACAACAACATTGATCTTTTCTCCAATCTTGGTGAATTCTGCAGGATGCTTGATCTTCTTGCTCCATGAGAGGTCAGAAATATGGATGAGGCCATCAACGCCTTCCTCGAGTTCAACGAAGATACCGAAGTTGGTGAAGTTGCGAACTGTAGCTTCATGTTTTGAACCAACAGGATACCTCTTAAGGATATCAGTCCAGGGATCAGGGATAAGTTGCTTGATACCTAATGACATCTTGCGCTCATCACGGTCGAGGGTAAGAACAACTGCTTCTACCTCGTCACCAACTTTCAGGAAGTCCTGAGCAGTGCGTAAGTGCTGGCTCCATGACATTTCTGAAACATGGATAAGGCCTTCAACACCGGTGGTGATTTCTACAAATGCGCCATAATCAGCTATAACAACTACGCGGCCTTTAACTTTATCACCAACCTTGAGATCGGATGTGAGCGAATCCCATGGATGAGGTGTGAGTTGCTTGAGACCGAGAGCGATACGTTTTTTATTTTCATCGAAATCGAGAATACAAACATTGAGTTTCTGATCCAGCTGAACGATTTCTTCAGGATGATTGATACGTCCCCATGAAAGGTCAGTAATATGGATAAGTCCGTCAACACCACCGAGGTCGATAAATACACCGTATGAGGTGATATTCTTGACAGTTCCTTCAAGCACCTGGCCTTTTTCGAGTTTGGAGATGATCTCAGCTTTCTGGGCTTCAAGTTCGTCCTCGATAAGAGCTTTGTGTGAAACAACGACATTCTTGTATTCCTGGTTGATCTTAACGATCTTGAACTCCATGACCTTATCAACAAACTGGTCGTAATCGCGGATAGGTTTCACATCGATCTGTGATCCCGGCAAGAAAGCTTCGATTCCGAAGATATCGACAATCAAACCACCCTTAGTGCGACATTTTACATAACCATTGATGATTTCTCCCTTTTCGAAAGCTTCGTTTACACGTTCCCATGAACGCAGAATGCGGGCTTTCTTGTGAGATAGCTGGAGCTGTCCACCCATATCTTCCTGATTTTCGACATATACCTCGATGGTATCGCCTACTTTAAGATCAGGATTGTAACGGGTTTCTGAAACTGCGATAACTCCGTCGGATTTGAAGCCGATATTAACTACAACTTCACGGTTATTGATACCAACTACGGTTCCGTCAACAACTTCATGGTCACCTATCGAGCTCATGGTTTTTTCGTAAATATCTTCCAGACGTTTACGTTCACCTTCAGGATAAGCTTCATGCTTCTTGCCGATAGAATTCCAGTCGAATTCCACTGGAGCAACTGGTTCAGGAGTTGGCTGAACTTCAGCAACTACCTTAACAGCAATTGGTTCCTCAGCAACCGGCTCTGCAGCAGGTGCTTCAGTAACAACTTCTTCAACAGGTTCTTCAGCAATAGCTTCTTCAGCAACAGCTTCTTCAATTGCTTCTTCAGCGACAGGTTCTTCAATTGCTTCTTCAACTTTAGCTTCTGGTTCAGAGGCTACTTCAGCTGCTTCATTAACAACATCTTCAACAGGTTTTTCAACTTCGTTGATTTCGTCGTTTACATTGATTTCTTCACTCATGTATTACGTTTCGTTGTGGCTCTCCGGGCAAGCCGGTTAAACAATTTGTTAATTGACCAAAGGATGTTTCAACTAATTCCCGGGAAACCGGTTGAGACAGCCCGCAAAATGGGGTGCAAAGGTAAAAATTAATTTTTTAATAACTATCATAGTGAATGATATTTATGGACAAATGGAAACCATTATCAGGATGCATTTCCAACGAAAATCACCTGAAATATTTTTACAGTATTTATTTTTACGCTACTTTCGACAAACATGAATACAATACGCATTTCAGCCGTTTCATACTATAACACCCTTCCCCTGATATACGGAATCAGTCAATCCGGAATATTGAAAAATTATGAACTTCGGCTTGATGTCCCTTCTCTTTGTGCTGTCAGGCTACTCAATGATGAGGCTGATATAAGCCTGGTACCTGTTGGAGCACTACCTTCTTTTCATGAGTATAACCTAATTGGAAAACATTGCATTGGAGCTGTTGGAAATGTAAAGACAGTTCTGCTGCTTTCAAATGTGCCTGTGAATCAATTAAGGAAGATATACCTGGATACTGACTCCCGCACATCTGTAGTTCTTGTAAAAGTTCTTGCTAAACGTCTCTGGAAGGTGTCTGTCGAATGGGAAAGCCTCGAGGGGAAAGACCCTTTGAACCTGGCAACTGATGAAGGTGTAGTCCTTATTGGAGATAAAACTTTTGGAAAACCCAATAAGTTCAATTTTTGCTATGACCTGGCTGGATGCTGGCATGAGTTGACCGGGCTTCCCTTTGTTTTTGCTGCCTGGATCTCAACCAGACCCCTGCCGGCTGAATTCAGTCAGCAATTCGAAGCAGCTCTCCAATGGGGAGTCCAGCATAAAGAACAGTCAATATCCTTAGCTAAAAACCTGGTTATCTCTGAAGCCGAATTAATCCATTACCTGAAATACGATATCAGTTTTGAGTTGGATGATGCCAAAAAGAAAGGGCTGGAGTTGTTTCTTTCGTATCTCAGGGAAGATCGTTATTGATAGATCGTTGAGATTATTCGATGGTCATTCAGTGGTCATTTCCGCCAGCTGGCGGATCATTCAATGGTCATTCGGTGGTCAGCAGGCAGAATGGCTAAGCGCTTAGGGCGCAGGGCATGGCGTAACTAAGACATTATTATTTCTTTGCGCCTTCGCGGCTTTGCGAGCTACATGGGAAATACAATGGTCACTCAATAGTCATTCGAAAGTAAGACGATAGTCACTCATCATCTCGCCACCTCCGCCTCTCACTATCTTGCCCTCTCCCACTTTCCCCTTGTCGCCCAGTCTCCCTTTCCCCTCTTCCAAATACTACTTCTTAGCCTGGTACCCTTGCTTCTTAGCCATTTCTTCAAGCCTCTTCTGGAACCCGGACTTAGCAACCGGCTTTTTCTTGTTTTCCTGGATACGTGCGTGAAGTTTCTGTTCATTCACCATCCTGCGGATTACAAACATTTGTGCGAAAGTGAACAGGTTGGCAAGAAGGTAATAATAACTTAATCCAGAGGAATAACTATTGAAAAATCCCAGGAACATGATCGGCATGAGGTACATCATGGTCTTCATACCAGGCATGGTGTTGGTTGAACCCATCATGTCATTGTTCATTTTGGTGTAGATGATGGTAGAAATGGTCATCAGGAGGCAGAACAGGCTGACATGGTCACCGTACCAGGGAATAGTGAACGGAAGGTTCAATATAGAATCATAACTTGAAAGGTCATGAGCCCATAGAAAAGACTGCTGCCTCAACTCAATCGATGCAGGGAAGAACCTGAACATGGCAATGAGAATAGGGAATTGCAACAACATCGGAACACAGCCTGACATTGGATTTGCCCCTGCCTTCTTATAAAGAGCCATGGTAGCCTGTTGTTTTTTGAGCGCATCTTCTTTCTTGGGATATTTTGCATTGATCTCTTCAACCTCAGGTTTTAATATCCTCATTTTGGCGGAAGAGATATAGGTCTTCCATGCAATCGGGAAAAGAACGATCTTGAGCAGGACAGTCAGGATCAGAATAATAATCCCGTAGTTGATGTTGAAGCTTTCAAGCCAGTTAAACACAGGAAGTACAGCGAAACGGTTGATCCACTGCATCAGGAAGAAACTCCATCCCAGCGGGATCTGTCTTTCCAGTTTCAGGCCATAAGACCTGAGTATTTTGAATTTGTTTGGCCCAAAATACCAGCGCATATCATACTTCTGATCACCTGAAGGATTGTAGGCCAGGGTAAAGTTTGAGCTCATACTCTTCAGCAGCCTGCTGCTATCTTCAGTTCGTGACTGGCAGGCAACCTCTGAACTCTGAAATTTATCAGGAGCAATGAGCGTAACGGAGAAAAATTGATCCTTGAAAGAAACCCATTTAATCGGAGTTGTAACCTTCTCCTCCTTATTCTTTGTTTCCGGGAGATTATTTACATCCCCCGTGTTATCCATATAATATAATGTGGATTGAGTAAGTTCGTTCTTGAAACTCTTTTCATGCCTGTAAAGGTCAGTATTCCATGTCAGGAGAATATCCTGGCTATTCTGAGCAATCACACCCTTCATGCCCACAAAGCGGACCGAGAATCCTACCATGTAATCCTTTCCCTTCAAAGTATAAACATATTCGATGTATCCTTTTCCTTTAGCTGTACTGTCAGCCCCACCAGGGTATACCCGAATTGCGAATTGAAGCGAATCATTGCCTGAAACAGAGAAAGAATCACCTGATTTGCCTGTTGAAGCAGGGATAAAAAACAGATCCCCGGTATTAACCGTTTTCAAATCTTCCGTATTGAATTCAAATCCAAATTTGGTTGAATCTCCACGATACAAAATAAGCGGGAGGGAATCATACGTTTTATAAGATTTTAACTGAGCAGAATAAACATATCCCCCCTTAGAAGAAATCTTCAGCTTCAGGACATCATTTTCAATAGTATAGAATTTCTCTTCACCCTTTGTTGCTTTTGCAAAAGCACCTGAATTTGCAGCAAGCTCATTGGACAGGGAGTCCTTAATTACTTTTGCCACTGAGTCAGGCGAATTTTTATGCGCAGCCAAATTGGCTGCAATGGCAATTGAATCTGCTTTTTGAATCATAGCAATAGAGTCTGCCTTGCGACGTGCAGCTTCCATTTCCTTTTTCGAAGGGGTCATGTAAATACTGTAGCCAATCAATAAGGCCATGATTACTACTAGACCAATTATATTATTCTTGCTCATTCAGATGGAATTATCGGTAATTAAATCGGGGGGCAAAGATACAAAATGTTAGCTCCGGTAAAATACCGGGCTCAAATCGTTGAAATGACATCGCAACAGTTGTTCCATGGAGGAGAAAACTGGCGGAATGAGATCAATATTAACAAAAACAGACAGAATAACATACAGGAAGCTGCCCTACTGCCTTTTTTTCAGGTGCGTTATAGCGGCTGCAACAAAATTCACAAATAAGGGATGGGGGTTTGCAACGGTACTCCTGTATTCCGGATGAAATTGCACTGCCAGGAACCATGGATGACCCTGCAATTCAATCATTTCAACCAGGTTATCGGTTTTATTGATCCCAACGGGCAGCATCCCGGCTTTTTCAAATTGCTCAAGATAGGCATTGTTGAATTCATACCTATGCCTGTGCCTCTCCCGGATTTCCGCGATTCCATATATCTTGTAAGCGAGAGAATCTTTGCGGATACTGCAAGGATAAGAACCCAGCCGCATGGTACCGCCTTTATTGCTGACACTTTTCTGATCAGCCATAATATCAATAACGGGATAAGAAGTAGAAGCATTCATTTCAGTGGAATGAGCATCTTTTAAACCCAGTACATTTCTTCCAAATTCAACAACAGCACATTGCATTCCGAGACAAATTCCCAGGAAGGGTACATTGTTTTCTCTGGCATACTTTATTGAGCAAATTTTCCCGTCTATCCCTCTTTCCCCAAAACCGGGAGCTACAAGAATGCCATCCAGATCAGCAAGGAGCTTGTTTACCGAAGATTCATTGATTGACTCTGAATGTATCATCCTGACATGCACTTTATACTGGTTTGCAGCACCTGCATGAATAAAAGCCTCAAGAATAGATTTATAGGAATCTTTGAGTTCCACATATTTCCCAACAAGTCCAATTTTCACCTCTCCCACCGGGTGTTTGAGCCTGAACAGGAATTCTTCCCATTTTATAAGATCTGGTTCTTTTCGGATGGGGACCTGCATTTTCTCTAGAACAACCTGGTCAAGTTTCTCATCCCGCATGAGCATCGGCACATCATAAATGGTTTCAACATCTATGGATTCGATAACTGCAGAAGGAGTAACGTTGCAGAATAATGCAATTTTGTTCCTCAATGCCTGGTTGAGATGCTTTTCTGTCCGGCAAACAATGATATCCGGCTGAACTCCTGATTCAAGAAGTGTCTTTACAGAATGTTGTGTTGGCTTGGTTTTGAGCTCACCTGATGATGCCAGGAATGGCACAAGTGTCAGGTGGATCACCAGGCAACGATTACCAAATTCCCATTTCATCTGTCTGACTGCTTCAATATAGGGCAGTGATTCTATATCCCCTACGGTTCCACCGATTTCCGTAATAACGAAATCAAATTTCCTGCTGTTGCCTAAAATCTGGATACGGTGCTTGATTTCATCCGTAATATGAGGGATAACCTGGACAGTTTCGCCAAGGTAGTCACCCCTGCGCTCTTTATCAATGACAGCCTGGTAGATACGGCCTGTAGTCACATTATTGGCCTGGCTTGTAGGTTCATTTGTGAATCTTTCGTAATGGCCAAGGTCGAGATCTGTTTCAGCACCATCATCGGTAACATAACACTCCCCATGTTCATAGGGGTTCAGTGTACCAGGATCAATGTTGATATAGGGGTCAAGTTTTTGTATTGTGACCCTGAATCCTCTGGCTATTAGAAGTTTTGCCAATGAAGAAGAGATGATTCCTTTACCGAGGGAAGAAGCTACACCACCGGTAGTAAAGATATATTTTGTTTCAGCCATAGTAAGATTGGTAGTTTGGTAAAATCGCAGACTAGTATCTGTGAGCAGAAATTCAGAAGATCCTGAAGTTAATCGGAGTTAATCGACTATGGGTTGCAAAGGTACAAATACAAAACTGCTGACAAGGGAAAATCAATAATAATTATGAAATAAATGCTAACAATTGAAATATAAAAAAAAAGCTGCATAGTCTGCAGCTTTTCTTTTCATGTTTAAGATGGTATTCTCAGGCTACCTTTTCCTCCTTTATTTCCATGCAAGCGGAGGCAGTGGTATAAATATCATTTCGGCTGCAAGGTTTTGCAAGAAAAGCATTCATTCCTGCTGCCTGTGTTTCTCTTCTTATTGCATCATCGGTATAAGCAGTTATAGCGATAATAGGTATGTACGAATTAAAAATCCTGATATACCTGGTTGCCTCAATCCCATCAAGGACAGGCATGTCCACATCCATCAGTATTAAATCGAACGATTCCTGCCTGCAAGCTTCAACAGCTTGCAAACCATCACCAACTACCTTAAAATCCCAGCCAAGTCGTTTCATATAAAGCGACATGAGTTGCTGGTTCAACTGGTTATCTTCGGCTACTAAAACTCGCATTCGGTAGAAGTTAAAATAGGAAACTAAAGTAGATTTAATTACGATCTTTTATCCGAAACTACGAAAAAGGTAATACCAAAAAAGAAAGAAAAAATCATGATTTTGAAAATAATCAGTCCCCTGAAGCAAAACTAAGCGGACAAGCGCCTCAATATGAAGCATTTATTAATAAAAATAAAAATGGAGATTTTTTTTAAAAAATCTCCATTTAACAGCTCGTAAATAGCATTAACCCAGGTAAGACTTCAGGAGTTTGCTCCTGGAGTTATGTTTAAGGCGACGAATTGCCTTTTCCTTAATCTGCCTTACCCTTTCCCTGGTCAGGTCAAATTTTGCCCCGATTTCTTCCAGCGTTAGACCGTTTGGAATACCAATCCCATAATAGAGATTGATAACATCGCGTTCTTTTTCTGACAAAGTAGACAAGGAACGTTGAATCTCTTTAGCCAGTGATTCCCGCATCAACCCGGAGTCTGTAAATGGGGCATCCTCATCAATAAACATGTCAATGAATTTGGTATCCTCATCTTCAGCCAATGGAGCATCCATGGAGACATATCGGGTAGATATCCTGAGCGCTGCATCGATCTTGTAACCCGGAATTTCCAGCGCTTCAGCAATCTCATCTGCAGAGGGCAATCTCTCAAATTTCTGCTCCAACCTGGAGGTTTCTTTCTTGATCTTATTTAAAGATCCCACCTGGTTAAGAGGCAGCCTTACAATCCTGGATTGTTCAGCCAAAGCTTGCAAAATCGACTGCCTGATCCACCATACGGCATAGGAAATAAATTTGAATCCCCTTGTTTCATCAAAACGCTGGGCTGCCTTTATTAGCCCAAGATTTCCTTCATTGATCAGATCAGGTAAGCTAAGACCCTGGTTTTGATACTGCTTTGCAACAGATACCACGAACCTGAGATTAGCGCGGCAAAGTTTGTCAAGAGCTTTCTGGTCCCCGGAACGAATCCTCCTGGCCAACTCTACCTCCTGATCAGCTGTAATCAATTCTTCTTTCCCAATATCCTGCAGGTATTTATCGAGTGAAGCCGTTTCCCGGTTAGTTATCGATTTAGTGATTTTTAGCTGTCTCATTTGGTAGCAGATATTATTAAGCACACCTTGTTATTGATAAACAATTTGTACCCGTTATTAGTAAAGTTACGATTTTAATAAAGTTTTAGCAATGCCAAGACCTCATTATTCATCAACAATCTGTTGAGGATATTGTTTAAAGTCCAAAGCCATAATATGCCCTTGTCCGGTTTGGATAAATGCCTTCTATCAGCACGCCACCTCGCTTATTTGCCAAAGCATTTTGTATATCATCTACAGTGCGGACAGGTTTCTTATCAATCTCTGTAATAACATATCCTTCACGAATACCGGCATCTCTAAGGATACCATTGGACAACCCGCTCACCTGTACACCATTTTTAACACCCAACCTGTTTAAAAGTTCGGGAGAAGCTTGTGCGAACTCAGCACCCAAGAGGTTAACAATGTCATTATCTTCCTTTTTAACAACCTGGGTATTACCTTCCTTATTCCTGAGCATAACATTGAAATTCTTATCGCTGCCAGCACGGCTTACTGTTACATTTATCTTGTCACCGGGACGATACCTGCTCACATTTTCAAGTAACTCTGAAGTGCTGTTGACCTGGTTCCCTTCAATTGAAGTAATTATATCGCCTTTCTCAATACCTGCTTTTTGTGCTGCCCCTTCTTCAATGACATCAGCAACATAAACTCCTTTAAGTTCCTTTAATCCTTTTTGCTCAGCAAATTTGCTGTCAATCTCCTGGATATTGACACCCAGGAATGCACGCTGAACCTCACCATAATCAAGTAAATCGGCTACAACTTTTTTAACAATATTAACTGGGATTGCAAAGGAATAACCGGCATAAAATCCGTTTCCGCTGGCTATGGCAGCATTAATTCCAACAAGCTCACCTCTTGTATTAACGAGTGCTCCACCGCTATTTCCCCTGTTTACGGCTGCATCTGTCTGAATGAAAGATTCGATTGCAGAATTATTGGGGATATTGGATTCAGTACCGAGAATATTAATATTCCTTGCTTTGGCACTGACAATCCCTGCTGTTACTGTAGAAGTAAGATTAAAAGGATTACCCACAGCCAAAACCCATTCCCCAATCAATAAATCATCAGAGTTACCATAGCTCAAAAATGGCAGGCCTTTTTCATCTATCCTCAATACTGCCAGGTCAGTTGATGGATCTGTCCCGACCACAGTACCTATATATGAACGCTTATCATTTAATACCACCTCAATTGAGGTAGCATCCTGCACAACATGATTATTGGTCACTATGTAACCATCAGGGGAAATAATTACACCTGAGCCTGCACCTTGCAAAGGTTCTGCTTCACGATTTCCATTGTCACCAAAAAAGTCATGAAAATTAAAGAAGTAATCATAGTAATTGTTCTTTCGGGCGTATTCCGTTTTGATATGAACAACAGCATGTATTGACATATTAGCAGCTGTTGTAAAATCAGGCAACCCATTAGGTGCCCCGGACATACTAGCCAGATGAACCGGTAAAGATTGCTGGGGGATTCCCAACTGTCCACTACTCTTTCTCTGTAAAATTGCAAAAGTTCCCAACGAAATAAGGCTTGCAAGAAAAGCCACTACCAGGTAACCGCCAAACTTTTTCATTTTCTTTTAACTTTTTACGTTCAACATCATTAATTAATTCTGATTAGCTAACTCTCCTAAACAGGATTTTAAAACAATGCCTTGATAACGCAATGATGATACCATTAGTTTATACTGCCATGTTAATAATTGTTAAGCATTATTAATGAGTATACTAGGTGGGATATTTCATCAAATCTCCTATTAATACAGGCAAATTCCATTATTTAATTCTTTGACAGTACTGCCAAATTGTCAATGCTCTTTAGTATCCTGAATTTGTAAACGGGTCATTCAATTTTGTATTTTCGTTGAGCAATAAGTAACAACAGTCAATTTTTTACTGCTAAGGCGTCAATATGCAGATCCCTTTTGTAAAATATCATGGAACCGGCAATGATTTTATCCTGGTTGATGACAGGATGAATACATTCACTTATTCGACTGAGCTCATTTCACAACTCTGTGACAGGCATTTTGGCATAGGTGCGGATGGCTTGCTTATACTTAGGAATTGCCCTGAAGCTGCTTTTGAAATGCTTTACTTTAACTCGGATGGAAGTCATGCAACTTTTTGCGGTAATGGCGGAAGGTGTATCGTTGCATTTGCCAGAGACCTTGGTATTATTGAAAAACAATGTGTTTTTAAGGCCCCTGACGGCAAACATCAAGCTTATATAAATGAGACTACTGCTAGTCTTGCCCTTGTAAAATTGCAAATGCAAAATGCAATACTTTACAAATCCTCTGAAGATCACATATTCCTGAACACCGGGACATATCATACGGTTGTTTTTGTTGACGATCCTGACCAGGTAGATGTAGTAAAAGAGGGACAAAAGATCAGGAATGATGCGAAATACAAGCCACAAGGCACTAATGTTAATTTTGCTTGTATTCATGGAGATGAAATGTATGTCAGGACTTACGAGAAAGGTGTTGAAAATGAAACTCTTTCATGTGGAACCGGAGTTACTGCCTCTGCAATTGCTGCCTCTTTAAGATATGGCGGAACTAACTGGAAAATTCACACAAGGGGTGGTGATCTTAAGGTAAGTTTTGATATAGAAAACGAAAGCTACATCAATGTTTTCCTAGAAGGTGAGGCAACTCGAGTTTTTGAAGGATTGTTTAACCTGTAAGTGCCATGATTGGAGCAAATATCTTGCTAAGAGCACCTGAACCGACTGACATTGATCTGTTGTACCGATGGGAAAACGATCAAAGGGTATGGCATCTCGGAAACACCTTAGCCCCCTATTCTCATTTTGAGATTGAGCAGTTTGTGTTAAACTCGGCTCACGATATCTATTCCTCAAAGCAATTAAGGTTTATGATCGATTGGCATAAGGCCAGTGAAGGAGCGATTACCATTGGAAGTATTGACTTGTTTGACTTCGACCCGCACCACAGGCGAGCCGGTATTGGCATTCTGATTGATGAACCATACAGGCGCAAAGGTCTGGCTACTGAAGCCCTTCTGCTTCTGGCCGATTATTGCTTCCATACATTGAATCTTCACCAGATTTATTGCAATATTGAAAACGACAACCAGGAAAGTATCCGTTTATTCACTAGAGTAGGCTATAAAACATGCGGACTCCGAAAACAATGGATTCTGCACAATAAGAAATGGTGCGACGAACTCATGCTACAACTCATTAACCCGGATGACAATTAGGTATAAGATTCACAAAAGAGCCTTAATACTAGACAGGTCATGGTAAATTATTATTCTTCTATGATGCAAAAAGAAAAACGGAGAGCTAGCCGGAGAAGATTACTTCGCTTCGGGGGCATAATGCTTGTGATGTTAGTATTATCTCTTTGCTACCTATGCTATAGTGTTTTATATCAATCGAATGTCTGGCTGAATAAACAGGAGTCCTACAATCTGGATATCCGTTCCGGTTCAACATGGGATGATGTTAAAGGGACCTTATATAAAAATGGCATAATTGTTCACCGTTCATCCTTTGAATTGGTGGCATCACTGATGAAATACCCAAATCATATCAAACCAGGGCATTATATCATCACAAATGGAATGAATAACCGGGTTCTCGTTGCTAAGTTGCGTTCCGGCAAACAGGATCCCGTCAAACTGGTTTTCAATAACATCCGAACCAAGGAGGACCTCGCCGGACATATTGGTGAGCAGATAGAAACGGATTCCTCTTCCCTGATCAAGTTACTTTCAGATCCATCAGTTACAAGCGAGTATGGATTCACTCCGGCAAACATTCTCACTATGTTCATTCCCAACACATATTCCGTATATTGGAATATAAGCCCTGAGAAGTTCATGGAAAGAATGCATAAGGAGTATGATACTTTCTGGAATGCAGAGAGGCAGCAACAACTGAAAAATATTGGATTAAACCGTCTTGAATGCATGACAATGGCTTCCATAGTTGAAAAGGAATCAAACCGTAATGATGAAAAACCTGATATAGCAGGTGTATATATGAATCGCCTGAAACAAGGATGGCTCCTGCAAGCTGACCCTACACTTGTGTTTGCTTTAGGTGATTTCTCTATAAAAAGGGTACTGAATGTATACAAGAAGATAGATTCACCATACAATACCTACATGTATATCGGGCTTCCGCCGGGGCCTATATGTATGCCTTCTGTTTCTTCTATCGATGCTGTGCTTAAATATCGTCAGCATAAGTATATGTATTTCTGTGCAAGGGAAGACTTTTCAGGTTACCATAATTTTGCAGTCACTCAACAGGAACATGAATTAAATGCACAGCGATACCAGCAGGCACTTGACAGGCAGGGGATTAAGAAGTAGGAAGCCGGAAGCCGGAAGCAGGAAGCAGGAAGCAGGAAGTAGGAAGCAGGAAGCAGGAAGCAGGAAGCAGGAAGTAGGAAGCAGGAAGCAGGAAGCAGGAAGCAGGAATTAGGAGGC
The DNA here is from genome assembly GCA_013376995.1 of Bacteroidota bacterium. GTDB lineage: Bacteria > Bacteroidota > Bacteroidia > Bacteroidales > UBA4417 > UBA4417. The sequence goes on from JACAAZ010000018.1 coordinate 66,340, forward strand.
AGTAGGCAGTAGGCAGTAGGCAGTAGGCTGTAGGATGTAGGATGTAGGCTGGATGCTGCAGGATATTGGCAGAAGGCTGAGAATAGATATTACAGATTCAACAAGCACTCCCCTTGTCACCCCATCACCCTTTCTCCTTGTCTGAAAGGAGGCGGAAAGCAGGAAGCAGGATGCAGGAAGCAGAATGTAGATAAAATTTCTTTCTTACTTCCTGGTAATTAATTCTTTGCACTTATCGCTCCTTCTCCCTATCTCCTTACCGGCAAAGTGGCAGGAAATGGCTGAAGCCTGAATAGACAAAATTTAATTACAGATTCGCATTGACAATACGCAACTATTACTTCCTTATCATCTTTTTCCTACTTTACACTGTGAGGTCAAGTGGTGAGAATATTCGCTTTATTTCTGCTTCTGACAGTTGCTCACAAAAACGCCTGATCGGGGTCATTTCCGCACAATCAATTCTTGGAGCCGGTAGCCTGTCAATTTTATATGGCACCTGGTATGCTAAGTATCCCCGGTCCTCATTCCATTTTATCAATGACAATAATGAATGGAAGAAAATGGATAAAGCAGGCCATTGCATGACGTCCTATTATGTTGGAAAGATTGGATATGAAAGCCTGAGGTGGGCAGGTGCAAAGGAAAGAAATGCTGTCTGGGCCGGTGGATTACTTGGCTTTGCTTATCTGGGGACTGTTGAAGTTTTCGATGGCTTTTCTTCAGAATGGGGCTTTTCACCGGGGGACCTTTTTGCAAACGGGATTGGATCCGCTCTCTTTATAGCACAGCAACTTGCATGGAAAGAGCAGCGCATATTACTTAAATGGTCATTTCATTTAACCGATTATGCCCAACTTAATCCTTCTCAACTTGGTAAAAATTACCCGGAACGCATTTTGAAAGATTACAATGGTCAAACTTATTGGCTCTCAGCCAACTTATACAGCCTTGCTTCTATGCATAACCATTTCCCGAAATGGCTAAATCTATCTATTGGTTACGGTGCTGAGGGAATGGTTGGAGGGAGATCAAATCCCGCAATGATTGGTAACAGAACTATACCATTATTTGAACGTCGTTCACAGTTCTACATAGCACCGGATATCGACTTAACCCGAATTCAAACCCGTTCAAGGAACCTGAAATTGTTGTTTGAATTGATTGGATTTATCAAATTCCCGATGCCAACACTTGAACTTGGGAAAAATACCATCAAATTCCATTATCTGTATTTCTAGAAAGCAAAAATCCTGTCAAAGAAAACTGAACTTCGAAAATTTATTTCGTAAGCAATGCAGATAATCTAACAGGTAGAATATCTTTGCAGACTCATCAATGAATGAGTTCTGGATCCTATCAACTGTAAAGGTTATAAAATCATAAATCTTGTGGATTTCTTGATAAGGATGAAACAAACAAATATGTACATTTGTTAATATCAATTAGTCAGGATAACAGGCAATAGATTGTGTTACAGTCAGTACGATTAATTATTCAACACGCAGAACCTTTAATAGTTCTTTTTCCGGATATGAACTTAAAATGATACTTTTTGATTTGAAATTAATTTAGACCCTCAACGCATTTCTCTAAAATGAATCTTGCCTTCATTCACCACCGTAACCTGATCATCGTTTATGCAATACTGTTTTCCTCTGTTTTCTTATCCTTTGGATGTGAAAAAGGGCCTGAGACACAAGATACCAAGCTGGTTGCTTTAACATTTGATGATGGTCCTGATTCAGTTTGCACTGCTAAAATCCTGGATATTCTGAAAAAAGAGGATGTAAAAGCTACATTTTTTGTTTTGGGAAAAAAGGTGAGGATGTACCCTGAAATTGTTAAGCGTGAATGCAGGGAAGGACATCTAATTGGCAATCATACTTTCGACCATTGTTACCTGCCAAAGGTCCAATTTAATAAAATTCTGAAAAACATTGACCTCGCCCAATCAATCATTGACAGTGTTTGCGGTTACTCCAGTATGCTATTTCGACCTACCTGGGGAATGATAGAACAGGCACAGCAGGACAGTTTGAAATGCTATGGTTACAAAATTGTATTTTGGGATGTTGATATCAAACAGAATAAGAACAATAAAAATGTGTATAACACCTATGATGTTCCATCCATAATATCAGCAATTACTGATAATATTAAACCTAACAATATTATTTTATTGCATGATTCAAATTACGGCAATAAAGAGGATCGTATGGTAATAGTGCAGGCACTTCCAACTATAATTGACAAATTGAAAGCTATGGGATATACGTTTGTTACTGCCGATAAACTAATTCCCGGGAATAAGCTAACACTCTGATAATAAATCTACGCAAGCGTTATTATCCCTAAGTTATACGTTGAACCGTATGTGAAGGATATCTCCATCTCCAACTATATAATTTTTCCCTTCAACAAATAGCTTGCCTGCTTCACGGCAAGCATGTTCAGTTTTATAGTGGATAAAATCATTATACTTCATAACCTCCGCCCTTATAAATCCTCTTTCCAGGTCGCTATGGATCACACCTGCAGCCTGTGGGGCAGTCATTCCGCGATGAATAGTCCAGGCACGCACTTCCTTTGGGCCGGCAGTGAAAAATGATTGTAAATTCAAGAGCCTGTAGGCAGTACTCACAACCTTGTTTACACCTGGTTCTATTAATCCTGCATCAGCAAGGAACACTTCACGGTCAGCTAAATCTTCCAGTTCAGCTATTTCAGCTTCCAACTCAGCCGCTATAATCAATACCTCACCATTTTCTTCCTTAACGGCAGATTCCAGTTGTCTTGAATAATCATTTCCCGTCGCGGCTGAAGCGTCATCTACATTACAAACATAGATTACCGGCTTGTCGGTAATAAGGAACATATCGGCAATATGCCTTCTGTCCTCCTCATGAACAGGAGCAGTTCTTGCAGGCTTGAAGTCTTCGAGATGAGCCTTATACACCAACAAAGTTTCCATTACTTTACGGGCATCCTTATCTCCTACTTTTACCAGCTTATCTGTTCTCTGGATCTTCCGTTCAACCATTCCAAGATCACGGATACATAATTCCAGATCGACGATTTCCTTGTCCCTGACAGGATTTACTGATCCTTCTATATGAGGAACTGTTGCACTGTCAAAACAACGGATAACATGTATTAAGGCATCTGTCTGCTGAATATCAGCAAGGAACCGGCTGGACCCGCTTTCAGCCTGACCTGACCCTTTGGATAAGCCGGGAATATCAACAAGGTCAACTGTAGCGGTTACAACCCTCGCAGAATGAATGAGTTTGTCAATTTCAAACAACCGGCTATCAGGAACATTGATCTGCCCAATATTAGCCTTTTGAACACCAGGCTGGTTATGCACTTTGGTATTGGCAACACAGTTGAATAAAGTTGTTTTGCCGGTATTTGAAAGGCCAATTATGCCGCATTTGAGTCCCATATTGCTTCAGTTAATGATTTGCAAAGGTAGGGAGTTGGAGTGAAGTATCAAATTGCAGAGAGAGAAGGGAAAGGCAAAGCGCGGAGGGCGAAGCGCAAAGGGCGAAGGGAGAAGGGAGAAGGGAGAAGCGCATAGGACGCAGCGCATAGAGCAAATCTCAAAGGGCGGTAGGTAAGTTTATTTAAAAGTCAATTGGTGGTCATACTTTGATATTTAATAGCAATTCAGAATGAGGTGGATCATTCGTTTGTTAGATGCTGGCATATTAAGTTTCATCAGTTTAATCGCTGTCTTTCGACTGGCAGGGGTGTCCCGACTATATCATTCAAAAATTAAAAACCGAGCGAATATTGTTGTTGACGAATCATATTCCAGGAAAAACAAAAACCACCCGATACCTAGAAGTCAGGCACTTTGCTAAAAGCAGTACTCTCTTTTCATATTCACTTGACCATATGCCTTTTGCTCTATACCCTTTGTTCTATGCTCTAAGCCATTTGCTCGGCGCTCTTTGCCCAAGGCTCTAAGCTTTACGTTTAATGAACAATGTCCTCATACCTTTTTGCACTAGCCGCCATATGCAAATCTTTTGATAAGAATAAGGGGATTTCCTCAGAGGAAAGTTACTTTTATATATATATCGCTATTCCGGCCTTTATCATCACAGCAGGAAATTTTAACAGGGCCCGGCACAGGAGTAAAAAATAACTTATCATTGACCAATCCTGAACCAAAATACTTGTTGTTAACGTACCAGTAAACCCTGGAAACATCAGCAGCAGCGGAACATGCCATTTGCAATTGTTGTTTTGAACCTGAGTCTAATATGTACTCTTTACCATCGTTAAGGGAGGTAATAACAGGATTTTCGTCTTTGTAAATCCTGTTGCATTCAGGATTATGGGGAGGAATATGTTTGAATGGTACTTGTTCCAATTCATAAAATGTGACCAGGGAAGAAGGCAGATTGGGATAAAAGTCGCTTCTATAACCAGATTCAGGAAGGCATGACCTGCAGTAGGAAATAGTGCCTGAAGGGTTAGTAAAAACCTCTACAAGATGATTGCATTTCCGATTCGGAGATATCGATGGAATATAATAATCCATAACAAGGTTAGTACAGAAATCATTAGGTGGCGAGCCTGACTCTGAGCAAACCAAGCGATAATCCAGATTTTTAGGTTGTAAAAACCACCTCGACTGTTGATTGAACATTAGTATATTGAATATCCTGAAAAGCAAGGGTGTAGCTGATTCAGAACCTGATAATTCAGGGTCACCGGATCCATTAAAATTACCAACCCAAATGCCAACAGTAAATTCAGGGTTATAGCCAATACTCCATGCATCCCTCCTGCCATAAGAAGTCCCCGTTTTCCATGCGATATGAGGCAGATGAATACTGCTTTCAAAGTTATTAGGTAAATCAGGGCGCTTCAGATTTGACAACATATCAGTTATCAGCCAGGTTGCTTCGGGACTAAAAAGAGTATCAGCACCTGAATAATCCATATCACGCAAATATTGTAAGGGAAAATGAATTCCAGAATTTGCCAGGGTTGTATACAGGCTGGTTAATTCTGTCAGTGTAACCCCACATCCTCCCAGTACCACAGATAAACCAAGGCTTTTTTTCCGGCTTTCTACCCAATGGAGGCCACCCTGGCTGAGTTTGTTTATAAAAAGATCAATACCCATTCTATTTGCCAGGTCAACAGCCGGAACATTTAAGGATAATTCCAACGCCTGGCTGGCAGGCAATTGTCCATGAAATACCTTATCATAATTTTGAGGCCTGTACCCCCCGAAATTTGAGGGGATATCGCTTAGCATGGTCCTTGGTGTGATAAGGCCATGATCAATTGCCATGGCATATAGAAAAGGCTTCAAGGCACTTCCTGGTGACCTTAGTGCAGATGCCCCATCAACCTGTCCTTCGAATTCCCTCTCCGAAAATCCAGCTGAACCGGCATAAGCGATAATTTTATGGTTATGGTTATTCACCACGATCACAGCAGTATTACCAATCCCTAAGCTTCTTAGCCGCCCGATCTCATCCGTGACCAGGTTTTCTACTTTTACCTGGATCTCCTGGTCAATGCTTGTTTTCAGTTCCTTCTTACCAGGATATAAATTTTTGAGAAGCAGTGCATAATGAGGTACTTTTTGTGGTGCCTCAAGCCTGTGGACATTCAGAGGCTCAATAAGAGCACTGGCCAGTTCAGATTGCGGTATTGATCCACTGATTGAAAGTCGGGACAGCCATAAATTTCTTTCTTCCTTAATCCTCGGATTTGCAACTCCCAGACGCAAGTGCCTTGGATTATTAGGAATAATAGCTAATGTGAGTATTTGTGCAGAACTTAATGCCTGGGGTTTCTGACCGAAATACAGGTATGAAGCGGCTTTAATTCCTTCAATATTGCCACCGTAAGGCAGAAGATTAAGATACATAGTCAGTATTTCATCCTTCGAGAAATGCCATTCCAATTGCAAAGCCCTGAACATTTCAATAATCTTATTGAGATGAGTCCTACTTCTGGGTTCAATAAGGCGAACAACTTGCATCGTAATTGTAGATGCCCCTGAAACCCTTTCACCGCGGCTGATATTTTGCCATGCAGCCCTCAATACGGCAACCGGATTAATTCCCGGATGATACCTGAACCATTTGTCCTCTTTGTAAAGGATTGTTTTAACAAGAAGCGGACTAACTTCATCCAGCCTGCAATTCATACGCCACTTTTGGTCAGGGGAAAGGAAGGCATGAAGCAGATTATCTTCCTTATCCAGTACTAGTGTTGAATACGAAATTGCGGGCCGAAATGGCAGAAGCAAATCAAGGATCAGGAAGGAAATAAATACTGATAATATGGAATACAGAAGAAATCGAGACCAATGTCTCAGTTTTGGTCGCGCTGACATATATGTGGAAACCTGCAACCAGTAACGCTTAACCTGGCGCAAAACGGGATTCAGCAATGAAAAGGTTTTCTCTAGCGGTGACACTTGTTCCTGAAAAAGTTCATTCTAAATAATCCTATAAGATCCAGTCTATTTCCTGGTTATGATTTTACCATTACCGGAGGAAACAATCTTTCCTATAACAGAAGCACTATGAACACCTTTATTTTTCAATGCTGCAAGCAGTTTTTCAGAATAATCTTCCGGGATAGCAGCGAGCAGCCCACCGGAGGTTTGAGCATCACTCAGCATGTATCTTTCAATCTGGTCAAGCTTTTCATCCCATTCAACCCAGGCAGAGTAATACTCGTAATTCCCTTTGGTCCCGCCTGAAACAGCTCCTGCTTCAGCAAAGATCTTTATGCTATTCATAAAGGGCACCTTGCTGTAATATATTTCTGCATTCACTCCACTTCCGATGGTAATCTCGCTGAGGTGCCCAAGCAGTCCAAACCCAGTAACATCGGTACAGGTATTTACAGGAAACTGTTCCAAAATTTCAGCCGCATCACGGTTCAGTGTTTTCATCCATCCCACTGCCTCTTCCATGGATTCCGGTGTCGCAATTTCCTGCCTTATAGCTGTGGATATAATTCCTGTTCCGATGGGTTTTGTCAGGATAAGCACATCGCCTACCTTTGCATTATTGTTTTTCAGTATCCTGGTTGGGTTAATTATGCCGGTTACTGTCATTCCAAATTTAGGCTCTTCATCATCAATGCTGTGGCCACCTACGATAGAGATCCCTGCCTCTGCAGCTTTATCTGAAGCGCCTTTCAATATCTGATCGAGTATTGATGCCGGAAGTTTTTTCGATGGGAAGGCAACTATATTCAGAGCAAATAAAGGTTTACCTCCCATTGCATAAATATCACTGATTGCATTTGTTGCTGCTATAGCGCCAAAATCATAAGGATCATCAACAATAGGAGTAAAAAAATCAACCGTTTGGACTATTGCCTGATGTTCATTTATCCTGTATACTGCAGCATCATCTTTGCTTCCTGTCCCTACCAGTAAATCCGGATCATCCGAAACAGGCAATCCTTCCAATATTTTTTCCAGGTATTGAGGCCGGATTTTACATCCACAACCTAAGCCGTGAGAATAATGCGTGAGCTTGATTTTTTCGTTGGAGGCGCTTGTATTCATTTGTTTGTAAGTGTATTCGTTGCTGGTTATTAGTTATTGGTGATTAAATAATTGTTATAAATTCCTAATCGTCTGTTATTCCCATAATAGACGGATTAGATGTTAAACAAGTTTTAAACTATCATTACTTAAAATTGTCACATTTTAATCCGTCAGTTTACGGACACATTGTCGAATTATCAAATTGTCGAATTAAATAAATGATTAGCACCCTGATTGCCAGAAATGAAGATCCTAAGGCAACAACTTATGAACCCGGGCGAAAGTCAAAAGCCTGTCAGCATTTACCAGCATATCATCATTTTCAAATTCCAGTTTATGAACTACCTTAACAGGCCTTTTTTCGAGGGCTGTTTGGTAGGTCTTATCATAATAATCGAGTGATATATCAGCAACGGTCTCAAAGTCTGAACGTTGCAAGGCTTCAATAGCCTTCTTGCATTGAAGTGTTCCCATGCTTTGTTTCAAGTGCAGTAGGACAGCCTCAAGCAATTCCATCTCGAAACAAGCATATTCGTTTACGAGGCGTTTAATCCGGCAGGATCGTGGAATATCAATTTTTATCAAGACTCCCCTCAGCATAGCTTCATGGAAAGGATCTGGCATAAAGATTTTACCAACCTGCTTGCTTTCGTATTCAAGCCACAATGCTTTTTCTATATTTAAACTATTCCACTGATCAAACAGATCATTTTCGAATTGTTCTGTTGTAGGCTGGACTTTTTGTCCCAAGTGGCCAAATGAAGATCCTTTGTGATTTGCCAGTGCTTCAAGGTCTATTATCTGTTGGCCCTTTGCAGCAATCCTGTTAAGCAGTTCGGTTTTACCGCTGCCTGTCATCCCACCGATTAGCAGGATATTCATTGGTTTGCTGAATTCCTTCCGGATAAAGCTCCTATATGACTTATAACCACCTTGCAACAAGCTGACTTTATGGCCCAGCTTTTCAAAAAACCATGCAAGGCTTTCTGACCGCATTCCGCCTCTCCAACAATGAACCAACATTTCCTTATCAGGCACTAACTTTTCAATCTCTGAAATGAAGAATCCAAATTTCTTCCCGACCATTTCCAACCCTTCTTTAACCGCGATGTCTTTACCCGATTTAACATACAAAGTACCTATCACGGAGCGCTCCTCATTAGTAAACAAAGGAAGGTTAAATGCTCCATGGATATGACCCTTTACATACTCCCCAGGAGATCGCACATCAATTACTGGCAAGCTGGCTGAAAGTTCAATAAAGCGGTAAGGGGATATGAGGTTGGGCATGGTAGGTTACCAGTTTGTGAGTATTTGTAGTCATTTCGCTATCTGGCAGATCATTCAGTAGCATTCGATAGTCATTCAGTGGCATTCGATAGTCATTCATTGGCATTCGATGTCATTCAGTTGCATTTGATAGTCATTCAGTGGCATTTGATAGTCATTCAGTGGCATTCGATAGTCATTCAGTAGCATTTGATAGTCATTCAGTAGCATTTGATAGTCGTTCAGTGGCATTCGATAGTCATTCAGTAGCATTTGATAGTCATTCAGTAGCATTTGATAGTC
>JACAAZ010000018.1:75557-107770 GCA_013376995.1 Bacteroidota bacterium
GATAGTCATTCAGTAGCATTTGATAGTCATTCAGTAGCATTTGATAGTCATTCAGTAGCATTTGATAGTCATTCAGTACCATTCGATAGTCATTCAGTAGCATTTGATAGTCATTCAGTACCATTCAGTCATTCGATTGTCATTAAGTAGGGCAAAGTGGCTGGAACGCTGGGCATAGTGGATTAGGAATGAAATCATATGAGGTGCAGGTTGATTCAGATTTCTTTTACTATGACTTCATCATCGATATAAACCAGGAAACGCCTGATCTTTTCATATCCCATTTTTTCAAGCGTATCTGAATAGGTTAGTAATTGCTTAACATGAGAATCATTCGGTTTGCCGGTTTTAAATTCGAGGATCACCGCTTCGTTCCCGTAAAGGATAACCCTGTCGGGCCTGACCTCTGTCCCTTCAGGAAGCAGGATAGAGGATTCAGGCCGGGCCTGGACATCTGCAACAAAATATGGTTTCAACCAGGGATGCCCGATAACGAGGGAGACCTGTTTCTGAAGTTCAGGAATCCACTCTTCAGGCAACTGGCTGGCCTCTTTAATCGTTTCAATTATCTCATCCAGATGATCTGAATTCCTAACCCTTGACAAGCATTCATGTACCAGGTTGCCCCACAACTGGCTATCAACAGACTGTCCGGCTGTCCAGGTATTTGGCGCCCTCCTTGCAAGCCGGATCCTTTTTTGCCAGGATGCAGAAATCATTGAATCCAGGATTCCTGACATCTGGACTGATTTTCCTGGTACCTGGTAAACAGAGTTAATCTCTCCCAGGGTATATCTTGTCCCTTCATTTTCCCATGGGAGATCAGTTTGATCCAGGTATTGCTGAAGTAATACAGGTAAAGAAGCATTTTCTGATTTTGAATTCCCGGGTTGCTTAGTGAGTATGAAAAGTTTTTCAACAGGCCGGGTAAATGCCACATAGATCAGGTTGACCATGTCGAGCAGTGACTTGTTTCGTTCTGCATTGTATAGTTCTGAATACCCGACATCTTCAAGTTCTTTATTGGTAGGGACAAGGGCAACCGGCAATCCTTCCAACACAGGATGGTTGGTTTCGATCCAAAGTTTGTCCCTGGTACTTTTAAGTGTCTCTGTAGCAAAAGGCCAGATAACCACAGGGAATTCAAGTCCTTTAGCCTTGTGGATAGTCATGATGCGAACAGCATCTATACCTTCGGGAACGACTACTGATAGTTGATTTTTCTTCTCCTCCCAGGATTCCAGCAAATCGGCAAGTTGGAAAGCATCTGAGCTTACCTGCCGCCCTACAAACTCAAGGAAAAACTGGATATATGAATTATAGGGCTGCCCATCCAACCCAAATATCCTGATAATCTCCTCACAAAGGTCGTACAGCGTAAGCGTTAGCAACCTGGAAGGATTAAAATCATAACCTGAATCTCTGAGGAATTGATCGAAATGGCCCTTATGGACGATTTCCAGCAGGTTATCGAGGATGCCTTTTGTTTTATGCCAAAGATCCAGGCTTATGATCACAGAGGCTGAAGCTATGACATCTTCAGGATCATTCAACATCTTAAGTACGGCAACGAGGAAATTGACTTCAGAAGATGTTGCAATTAGCAGCGCTTCTGCAGAAACCACATTAATCCCGTTTCCCATCAAAAAGCGGGCAATTATACTGCCCTGCATATTTGAGCGCGTTAATATGGCAATATCCTTGTGAGAATATCCCTGACCTGTCAGTTCATTGACCAACTCATAAACCTTTATGGCTGTATGATCATTGAACCCAACATCAGGGTCATTTTCCAGAAATTCAATACATACAGCACCGCCGTTTTTCCCGGGAACCGGAAGCTGTTCCTGCTCATCATAAATGATTCGTAAGCTTTCATCCAACCGCTGGGAAATAAAATGAAAAAAATCATTGTTAAATCTTACAACCTGCTGGAGCGATCGGAAATTAAACCCCAGTAGTTCGGCTTTGAAGTTGCTTATTAATGCTTTCGCGGCATCCCCGAATACCAGTGGATCATATCCCTGAGGCAGACCAGGAAGCAGCATGAATTGCTCCACCTGTCCATTCCTGAATCTATAGATTGCCTGTTTCCCATCACCTACCACAAGGTTAAACTGGCCTGAAGCAAGTGAATTTGCAATCAGAGGAAGAAGATTTTTCCATTGCAGATCAGATGTATCCTGGAACTCATCAATCAAATAGTTCCGGTATTTCTCGCCTGTGCGTTCGTAAATAAAGGGAACTGGTTCCTTAAGGATGATATCCGTTATCCTTTTATTGAATTCAGAGACATGAAGTACATTCCGCTCCTTTTTCACCTCCTCAAGCTCTTTTTCAAGGGCAGAGATCACACCCAACTGGTAGAGTTGACCGCTTATCATTCCGAACAGCATATAATCCTTGTACCCGGATTGAAAGTATTGTTCGCAATTTTGATAAATTTCAAGCAGTTTTGGCTTAAGTGCATCAATTGTTTCGCGCACTGCTGGTTCCGACTTCCCGGCATACCAGTTGTCATCTTCAATAGTGCTTTTAACCCTTGAATTTGGAAGGGTAATAACTGCCCGGGAAAGGTTTTGGAAATAGGCCCCGATACCTTGTTTTCCGTAATAAAAAGATTCCACCCCAAGAAAGTTGGACTGAATGAGGTTCACAGCAAATGTTGCTTCTTTGGCGATGCTTTGCTCAAATGCAGAACGGAATTTATTTATGCCTTTGATGATGGATAATACTTTATCAGACGTTATCTCACGCAACCTGGTGGTATACGCATATCCGTCTTCTGAAAACAGAAACCCACCTACTTTCTTCAGATCATTTTCAATATGCCAGCTTTTCTCATCGTCAACCTTCGATTCCGTAAATTCAACCAGGATCTTAGTAATATCCGGATCAACACCTGCCTTGAAGATAAGCTTATCTATTGCTTCATCAAGGAGCACATCCTTATCCATCTCAATTTCGAAATCCAGCGGCAGATTCAAGTCGTGTGCAAAAGTGCGTATGATCCTGGAAACAAAGCTATCGATGGTCCTGACAGCGAAATCGTCATAGTTATGCAGCAACATGCTCAGCACGGATGCAGCCTTATCTGAAATCTCTTCTGCTTTAAAACCTGTTTTTGCAGCAAGGTCATCCATCATATGCTTTACAGTTGATGTACCCTTAAACGCTTCAGGTTCAGAAAGGTGCAGTAAGCTAAGAACCACTCTTTGCTTCATTTCATTGGCTGCCTTATTTGTAAAAGTTACTGCAAGTATATTCCTGAAGTATCCCGGTGAAATAAGTGCAAGCGCAATATACTCGCGAACAAGGGTATATGTTTTCCCTGACCCGGCGGACGACTTATATACTACAAAATTCTGAGTATTACCCACTGTATACCTTTTACTAATAAGAGATCTCTAAAATAACCTATTCTGTAATTACGGCTTTCCTTTGTTTACGGAAAAGATCCCGAAAACTATCAAAATCCTTCCTGTATAGCACTCCAACGCCCTGGGTATAGGGTGATTGGCCCGAAAATGGATCAAGGGATGTGTTGGTTCTGTTGAATGCTTTCATGCGGAAACGTCCATCTTCAGTAATTTTAACTTCTACGTTAACATCGCCAATCCATTGGTTTGCATTCTGGTTGGCGCTAGCTGTTTGGCTACTGGCAGTGCTCCGTCCGAAGTTCCCATCGATAACTACCCTGTCGTTGAATAACTGGGTTGATAGTGCAAGTTCCAATTCCTGTGCTGACATCTGATCCCCGGGACGGTAATTTACACCAACATCAAAATCCTTCGAAATTTTAGAAAGCCAATTATTTAACTGTCCGCTTACCATACCAAATGATGAAAGCCCAAGTCCTGAGGCTGAAATACCTGCATTCTCCCCGGTAGATGTGAAACTATTGAGTACAAGAAGTGAAATCATTTGCTGATTCATTGCAACGGCATTGGAGGTGTCGATGGCGCCATATACCAGCCTTTGGGTCACAGCATCTGTTTCCGGCATAGCAATGCTGAAGCGTATGTCAGGATTATAGAGGCTGTTAGTCAGGCTAACTATACAGTCAACAGGGATCCTTTTTGAAGCTTCTTCAACAGGAATAGAACCTAATCCTGATAATGTGGTCTTTATTCTATAAACTGCCTGCAAATTAATATCAGCATCAGATAAGCTACCATTGAAGGTGATTGTACTGCCTTTCTTGATTTCAAAATTCCTGCTGAATATATTCTGAAGATTGAACAGGAAGGATCCCCTGTCCATCGTATAAATCCCGTGCATCGAATAATCTCCCCTGGTATCTATTCCCATGTCAATCAGCCCGTCACCTCTTACCTTTATATTGCCCATGCTGTAGGGAAGTATGATCTCCATATTTGCATCTTTAGTAACATCGAGACCTAACTGCAGGCTCAGGTTTGAAGGTTCAGAAGGTTGGGACTGGTTCTCCTTTACCAAGGTATCATGTCTGACGTATGTTATAAAATCATTGTCAGTAATGTTTACAGCGTAATTTATGGGAACGAATACTTCAGTCCCTTTGCCAGATGAAGCCTTTACCCGCAGTTTCAAATCATTTATTGGTCCTGTCAGGCTCATATTCCCGAGAGCTTTGGCTTTGCCATAGTAAGCTTCGTCCGGAGAATAATTGGTATTCAGCACGAACAGGTTGTTGGTTTTAACATTTATATCCAGGTTCCAGTCATCAAAGTCCTTGTGCCTGATATTCCCACTGGCCACACCGGTGTTACCCATGGAATCAGCCAACTGAATTTCCTTGAAGGAAATCAGATCTTTAGCAAAGTCGATATTCCCTACAAGAGAGTAGGAAACATGAAGATAATCGACCAGGAATTCAGCTCTCATGAGTTTGATTGATCCGTCTAATATAGGATCACTAAAATCTCCTTTAAGAGCTAATTTCCCCGATCCCCAACCACGCATTTTTGAGAAGATGTCAGTAAAGAAAGGTTGAAGAACTGCTAGTTTAAGGTTATCCACGTCAATAGACAGGTCGAAATTATCATGTTCCCTATCAGGGTAAATTGAACCCTTGATAAACAAAGGATAATGATCGCTCACATTGCCATGATAAGCGATTTTTGTATCTATTTTTATCGATTTGCTCCGGGTATCCCATTCACTTTTTATTTCTGCGTCACCAAGTAACTCATGATTCACCCCCATTTTCTTCAGTAGAAGAGAAGCTGTTATAAGCGGAATCTCATAAACGTTAGAAATCGAAAGATTTCCGTTCAATAAGCCGTCAAAATCAATCCCCCATGACTTAGTCAACGGATCGAACTGTGAAATATTGAAGTTATTGAATTGTATATCCAGTTTATCCAGCGGGTCATGCGAAATTCTGCCATCAACTACGATTGATTGATTTTCGCTAACAATCCCAAGTTTACTGATATACACAGAATTCGTATCGATGGTAATTGCACTGCCAGATGCAAAATTCCACATAGTATCGTTGATAATCATCGAAGAAGGATCAAATTTCAACACAAGCGTCGGGTAGGATGAGAATGAAACTGTACCTCCTATATCTGCCTTATTGTAATCTGCAGTATCCTTATCGTTCCATTTAAGTCTGAACATTACACTGTCATTTCTCGCCGTTGCCAGCAATAACAGGTTTTCCAATTTTGAAACTGATGGATCTGGCGTTTGGGCGTCAGACTGATCAACGGAACTACAATCCATCCTTAGACTAAGCTCGCCTGATTCTGTTCTTCCACTCAGTGTCCAGTCCCTGAATGAAAATCCATTCAGGCGAATGTGAGGTGATTTTCCATTAACATTAATCAAGCCTATGGAAGGATTAAATTCCCCAGAAATAACTGTGTTTTTATCTATTTCAAGGTCAGGCATGAAAATGGAAGTTATGGGAACTGTATTTTTCAGGTGAATGGCATAGTCAAAACTACCTTTAACGTCACGCGTAACCTTAGGAGTAACAAGTGCAAGAGCCGGCAGATAATCCGTAAATACAAATGTTAAATACTCTGAAAGATCGTCGAAGGTATATTGTCCATTAAATTCAGCATCAGCAAAATCGCTGGCTAAACTCATCCTTTTCCCATTTTTCTGCAATTCAGTAATAAGGGTCAATGATTTCATATCCAAAGATCTTCCTTTTTCACTGAAGTGGGTATTTTCGAATTTTAACTCCCCAAGCAGGTTGTCAAGTGTATTTCCTTTAAAATTCAGGTTCATCTGGGTTGACAGCATATCAGAAGTATCCCTGTCCCAAAGGTTTAGCCTGGTCAACCTGGCATTTTGAAGATCAGCCTTGAAATCGAATGCTGGTATTGAATCGGCCAAATCAACACTTCCATTGAAATGAAGCTGGGCAAGTTCATCTTTCAAAGTCAGTACGCCATCAAATTTGTGCTTCCTGAAGCTACCGTCAATTTTAAGGTTATTGAGTGTATTACCCATAAGTTCAATGTTGGAAGCATTGCCAACCAGGGTAAGGTCAGCTTTATCGGCAGTAAGCCCTTTCCCATTAACAGAGGCATCCAAATCAAAAGATCCAATTTCCGTAATACCGAATACTTTCCCAAGATTAAAGGCGGAAGCCTGAATATGACCATTGTACTCAATGATCTTCTGTTCCTTATTCTTTCGCAGAAGCAAATCTGTAGCGACATTCCCGGCATCAGTGATAAAAGTGGCATTGGAAACAAAATCGTTGTAAAATCCGGTAAAATTGCCTTTCACGATAATATTGCCAAGTTGAGAAACTTCTTTTGGAAGAGGGATCGTATTATTGACACCAGGGAGAGTGAATTTGAGGATGTCGTCGTTGTCAGTTCGGAACTCGCCAATTTTTAGTTGCACGAATGTTTCTTCAATGTCAGGTAAACCGACCATCCTGATATCTCCGGAAAAACGGGTTCCATCAGAATAAAAGATATTCATGTTTTTTGCTGTAAAAGAGGATACCGTTCCCTTCAATCTGCCTGAGAGATGGTAATGTTCATTCATACCTTCTATATCCGGAGCGAAATAAACGATATCGCGCATATCAAGTTCTGAAGGGCTTATTGTAGAAAGGATGCTGACACTGTCCAGAAAGTTGTCAAAACCGCTCCAATCCCTGTACAGCATACTCAAATTCATTGAAAGATCGGAGTTGTCAGTAATTATTTTCAGTTGATCCGTCGAAAATCCTCGCGGGCTTACAATAGCCCTGGCAGAAAATTGATGGAGGTTAAAACCGCTCTTTTCCCTGGCTGCAATATTGACAATATTGGCCATGATACTGTCACCATGGAAATGGATATCATTCAGTTTCATGTTAAGACTTGAAAGATCCATATCACTAAAGTCAATGCCCTTGGTTGGGCTCATATATCTTTCATCGCGCATGGCGAAATGGGAATCTTTTAATTCAATTGACCGGAAGCGGATCGTCCAGGGTGCTGATGTTGAAGGTGTAGTATCAGCAGAAGAAAAATAATCGATGAAGAACTGCAGGTTCAGGCAGCTATCTGCCTTGTAATAGATCAGGTTAATATCTGCCTTGTTGAGTGCTATCTTTTTAACTGTCAGGATATGCTTTTTAAAGCTAAGTTTTTCGACCGATGCTTTTAATTCATGTATTCCGAATAGTGCAACGCCATGTTTATCGAGAACTTTAACATCGACGAGGACAAGGTTAAGGAACCAACTGATATCAATTGCGCCAACTTGAACGGTGGTACCAAGTTCCTTTGACAGGTAGCTAGTTGCACGATCAGTAAGATAATTCTGAACTGGTGTGGTGCGGAGCAAAGCGTACAGGAAGAGCGGGAGCATTACTACTGCCACAATGAATCCGATCAATATTTGATACGCTTTTTTGATACTTTTGCAAATTGACTGTTAAGACCTTTCAAGAACGCTTGACGTAGGATCCTATTACTTTATACCCGCGCAAAAAACCAAGAAAAGACTATGCCAGTTTATATCCTGGGAATAGAATCTTCATGTGATGATACTTCTGCAGCTGTTTTGCATGAAACCACCATGCTCTCAAATGTTATTGCCAACCAACAGGTTCACAAGGATTTTGGCGGTGTAGTACCTGAATTGGCATCCAGAGCTCATCAGCAGAATATCATCCCAGTAATTGACAAGGCTCTCAGGAATGCAAATGTAAGGAAAGAACAGCTATCTGCCATTGCATTTACACGTGGTCCAGGGCTTTTAGGTTCATTATTGGTTGGTACTTCCTTTGCAAAGGCAATGTCGCTTGGTTTAGGCATTCCACTGGTGGAAGTCAACCATCTGCAGGCGCATATCCTTTCCCACTTTATTCAAACTCCCGGAGACATAAAAACTGTCCCAGAGTTTCCATTTTTATGTCTTACTGTTTCAGGAGGACACACACAACTGGTAATGGTAAAGGATTATTTCCATATGGAAATTATTGGCGCTACAATTGACGATGCAGCTGGAGAAGCTTTTGACAAAGCAGCCAAAATCCTAGGGCTTGATTATCCAGGAGGGCCACTTGTAGACAAATATGCAAGAGAAGGTAATCCTGCGGCTTTTAAATTTTCCAAGCCTGTTATGCCCGGGCTGGATTATAGTTTCAGCGGATTAAAAACTTCTTTTCTATATTTCCTCAGGGACCAGCTAATAGAGGATCCTGAGTTTATTACAAAACACCTGAATGATCTTTGTGCATCCATTCAGTCAGCAATTGTTGAAACTCTAATGGTGAAGTTAATCAAGGCCAGCAAAGAGACTGGGATCAGGCAGGTCGCCATTGCAGGAGGAGTGTCGGCAAATTCAGGACTCCGGCAGGCTATATTATCTATGCATGAAAAACAGGGATGGGAAGTCTTTATCCCGGAATTTCAATTTACAACAGATAATGCTGCAATGATAGGAATAGCCGGCTATTTCAAATATTGTAAGGGAGAATTTGCAGACCAATCTGCCGTCCCCTATTCCAGGGGAGGTATTTGATCAATTATTTGTACAAGCATAGGTAAGTGGTATCACTATCTGCTTTCACATGGAAAGTAACGCCTTTTTCCACCTTAAAGGATTCAAAAGCTTTAAATTTTTTCCAATCCGTTTCACCGGGTAATTTTACTGATAACTCACCCGAAGTGATGGTCATTACTTCGATCGAACCGGTTCCAAATGCGTACTCTCCTTTTGCCATAACTCCAATGGTGGCAGGGCAATCCTTTGATGTAAATGCTATAGATTTAACATTCCCGTCAAAATATTCGTTAGTCTTAAACATAAAATTTTGAGATTAATTTGAATCAAGCAAAGCTAAGTTATAATTAACATGTCATTGCGATTTCCCCGGTAATTTTTCCTGATGGCAGTTCCTGCCTTAAGTCACATATTATTGCAAAAGCGAAATAAAAAATGTCCCCCCGACACAACTAAAACAGGGGGACATTGAGGAATATAAAAAAACTAATAACACAGAAGATGCACTCTTCTAAGATGGATATTAACAGGATGTATTTTTAGTATTCATTTTCATTACCAAAAAATTAACGGATCGCCGGCAATATTAAATAGCACGCTTTCAATAGTGCTTTTCTGACATTAAGCAAACCTAATGCCTGAAACGGCCATATGAAAATTATTTTCAATAAGCATTTGCGGTGGAAGAGAAACTCACTTAACACCGGCGAATCCGTTTCATGAATTTACATACTCCTATGAAAATTCAATTTTCAATAAACTTAAGAACGATTGTATTCAATAACCCATAAATAACCCTATTCCCAAGTAGTCCGTGCTAATGAACTTTGTTAATCAAATTTAATCACAAATCGTCTTCAGTCTGATTGACTTGAAGAGAACTTTCTTATCAGGCTAGTTTTTAATGAAATTCCGTTAAAAGCAAATGGTATCCCGATTTAATGAGGGATTTAAAGCTATTAAATGCGATTGGAAAGGATATGATCAGGAGTTAAAAAAATCAATAACATCCTGTTTTCTGTCGCGGGAAACTGGCAATGACATGTTATTTGACAATACTATTTCGCATGGATTTTTCCTGATCCTGGTTACATGTTCCTTATTTACAAGGTAAGATTGGTGAATGCGTAAAAAGCCAAATGGCTTTAGTTTTTCTTCGAAATACTTCAAATTATGAGTTTCAGTGGATTTGATCAGCGTACCTGATTCATCGAGGTAATATATATCAGTGTAATTGATGTCAGACCTGCAATAAAAAATTTCAGAGAAATCAACTAGTTTGTACTCATTTGTGCAGGTAATCAGCAGATGATTGTTTTTACTCATGCTATATTCAGAAACAAGTCCAATTCTTCGTTCAGTACTAAAGATATTAGACATAGCACGTTTAATGGCATCGATCAATTTTGTACCATCAACCGGTTTTAGCAGGTAATCGACTGCATGCACTTCAAAAGCTTTCATTGCATATGAATCGTAAGAAGTGATGAAGATGATATGAAAATCTTTCCCGGGTAATTTCTGAAGCATGTCGAAGGAGTTCATATCACCAAGTTCGATATCGAGGAAGAGAATATCGAAAGCCAGGGAAGGAAGTACACGGAGGGCCTCTTCTCCACTAACCAACTCAACTACAATTTGAACATCAGGACAATAGGTTATCAGATTCCGCCTCAACACATCCCTGTGATTAGCTTGATCTTCTACAATAACACCTTTGATCATAAATCAGGAATAAGTACACAAATGTACCAAAAAGTGAAAATTCTTTCATATATAATCTATCGAACTAAATCGAACTTTTCGATCAGTCCGGCTTGAATTCGATTCAACTTACGATCAAAGTGCATCTCCTTACGATGAGCATCACCAGCAGGCATATTGACCCGGATGTAATCGTTCATGAAATAGTCGAATAATAATTCTGCATGCTTCTTTCCAGAGGCTGCTGCCATGGAATACACATCGCGCATTGAAATTGTATCACGCGAATTAACCATGTAGAATTGGCCTTTGTAATATTCCAATGAAGCTACCTGGTTCGGATCATCTTCGATAAAACCACTCAGGTACAGCATTTGTTTCCTGGCATTTTCGGCATTCAGGTGGTTAACTTCCAACCAGCTATTCAGTGAAATAACATTTTGCCTGTACTCGTCCATATATTCCTCATCTTCATCATCATATCCATAAATATACCTTGGAATAAAATTTTCTTCCAGCTGGAGCTGGCTCAGCTGAATGATCCAGGTGGGTTTACCTGAGCTAAGGAATTGATCGGCATTATCCTCAAGGTTCACCTTGTAACCATAGTCAACAAGCCCGTCGATAAGGTAATTTGTAAACAAAGTCAATACCATTGAATCCGAAACATATTGTACATAGTTGCTTGAATAAAAAGCAACAGAATCCTGTTGATCAGATGAAGGAAATTTATCTGTATCAATATATGCCCCGGGATTTTCTTTATAAAGAAAATTAGTAGGCATAAGCATGATCCCTTCACCCTGGTGTTCACGCACATATTTACGGGCCAGCTTTCGCTCTGCACTGCATGATATGAGCATACCCGCAAGTAAGAACCAATATAGTGCTAAATGAAACCGGGGACGCATTTTACCTTGATTGTTGGGTTCTCATTAAACTTATTAGCTAAAAACAGAGAGTATTATTGTTCATCGAATAGAATATTTATTTCTCACTGAGGTCCTTCAACATTTGTTTTGTAAAAGAACTGCCGTAATCAATACACTGCTGATTGTTTTCACCATGCGGAGTAAATTTTACAAAGACTCCTTCTCCAAAAAATTTGAGTTTCAGATTGGTAAGATTAGTCTCAAGCATTTTCTGAGCTTCCCCGCTCCAGCCATAAGAACCAAAGGACCCGGCTAATTTACCTTTGTCACGCAAAGGATTTATTGCTGCAAACAATTGGTAAATAGGCATAAGAACATTCTGATTGATGGTTGGAGTACCGACTATCAAACCTGTACAGTTCATCATATAATACTCAATCTGTTCATAGGACATTTTCTCAATATCGTGAAGTTCGATATGAACATTGGCATTTTCCCTTACCCCCTGGGCAATCAGATGAGCCATGTCCTTGGTGTTATGGTAGGCGCTAACAAAAGGAATGAAAACCATAGGTTTTTCACCGAGTTTTATAGCATCCATTGCAAGCTGTTCTGTGCGATCAACATATTTCTTCCAATGAGAACGCAGGATGGGCCCATGACCGGGGCAGATCGCCTTAATATCCAACGGCCTGATCTTAGCAATTGCTTTCAGCATAAACTTGCTGAAAGGTTTCAGGATTACGTCAAAATAGTATTTGAATGCATCGTCCCAGTAACCAACCTGGTCATCATACATGCGGCTGTCGCAATAATGGGCCCCAAAGGAATCACAGGTAAACAGGAGTTGATCTTCTTCGAGATAGGTATATATAGAATCCGGCCAATGCAGGTTCGGCGCTCCAATCACCCTTATCTTCTTGTTCCCAAGGTCTATAACATCTCCATCCTTAACCTGTAAATGCGGGAACTCTCTTCCCAGCATATTAACAAGGTACCTGATGGCATTTCCGCTACCTACTACCTTAGCATCAGGTGCAATCTCAAGTATTTTCCCAAGGCTGCCGGAATGATCAGGTTCCGTGTGATTTACAATGATGTACTCAAGTTCAGACGGGTCACAGAAGGTTTTAAGCTTTGCAAGAAATGTATCCAGGTATTTATCCTTAACCGTTTCCACCAGGGCTTTTTTCTTAGCATTGATGAAGTAGGAATTATACGTGGTCCCATATGGGGTATGCATTACAATGTCAAAGGTTACCAATTCCCGGTCGAGGACTCCAACCCAATGTACATCTTTTGTTATTTCCAGGATTTTGTCGTCAATCATGGGGGATATTATGTTATAAGTTATTGGCTATTAGTTATTAGATATAAGTTATTTGTTTATCGGCAGTAGGCAGGAGGCAGGAGGCAGGAGGCAATTGGAATTTGCAATCGATCATAGTTCCCGGTCAAAAACCTCCAAATCAACTGCGTCTTAGAACAACGTCATCTGTACTGGAGTTCCTCCGTCATCGTCATCATCCGGGAAATCAGGAGGTGGCTTAATGCTATCTTCATCAATTTTTGGAGGAATCACCAGTTCTTCTTTCACTTTTTTGGGCTTTCCTGCCCTGGGCTTTTTTGGTTCTTCTGTCTCAATAGTTTCTTCAGCAATTTCTGCTATTTCTTCAATATCATCTATAGCTGACCCTTCCATGTTCTCTAACTCTTCCATACCAACATCTTCCATGCCCTCATCAAGGGCAATTTCCTCCTGAGGCTCTTCGTATGGCAATGATTCCAACCATCGAACAGATAAGGCAGGGGCAGTACCAATTCGTTTCCCCTTGGCTTTAACACCCATTAGTTCAACAAATAAATCCAGTTCAAATTGCTGCGGTGTATCAACTGGTTTTTTGAGTCCTTCATTATTAAAATCCACTTCAAGGACTGGCCTGTACTCAGAGTTGAATATCTCCAATTTAACACCTTCATCATCAGGCAGGAATGATGTTTTCTTATCAGTTACTTCAACAAGAAAACGTTTTGCAAATGTTGCATTCTTAAGAGGATTGAAGTAAACAACATTGACTGGTTTACGAGGATTGAACTTTTCAATGATCTCCATATCCTCTTCAAAATGGTTTGAGAGATCAAATGACATTAACCTGTACTGGCCTGAACGCATGATCGTCAAAATGCGGTCATCCTCTTTAAATGCACCGAGGTATTTGCCACGCTCATCTGTATTAATCCTCATCACTGTATCATCATACCAGATATCGCGGGCGCCAAGAGTTGAATAGCCCTTTTCGGCCTGGATGATCTTCTTGACAGGATTCCTGCTGAGAATATTCCCTTGTGAGCTCCGGCCCTTGATAGCCAGTTCTGCAAAATCAAAGTCAAAAGTCAGCTTTTTAAGCCTGGGCTTAGGCTTAAGTGCTACCCTGATAACCTCAGCTTCACCATTCTCATTTGCTGTAAAGTAGAGGATCTTTGAACCAGCGGTTCCCTTTGTAATTGCGTACTCCTTATCACGAACAATACCTGTTACGGCAAAACGCTTAACATATACTGCACCCATCCTTCCGTCCTGGTAAGCTGCATTGTAAGTGGTACGGTCATCATTCTTCTTGAAAATGTCAATATGAATGACATTCTTCCCGACGAAAACTTTTTCTGCAATTCGGGTGACGATAAAAGTACCATCCTCCCTGAATACTATAATATCATCAATATCCGAGCATTCACAGACAAACTCATCTTTCCTGAGGCTGAAGCCGGCAAATCCTTCTTCCTTGTTTACATAAAGTTTTTGTGTAGCAGCAGCAACAGCAGCGGCTTCAATAGATTCAAAATTCCGGATCTCAGTCTTACGTTCCCTGCCAGCTGCATACTTTCTACGAATTTCCTCATAAAAATCGATGGTATATTCCACCAGATGTGCCAGGTTAAACCGGACTTTCCTAATCTCATCAACCAAAACCATCATTTGCTCATCCGCTTTTTTAACATCAAAGCGGGTGATATTACTCATTGGCTTATCGATAAGTCGCTTGTAATCCTCATTTTCGATCTTACGGTAGAATTGCGGGAAATATGGCTTAAACAGCTTGTTCAGCACTTTGCAAACCACATCGAAGGAGTTGGAGTTTTCATATTCCGGATGCTTGTACATTCCATCCTCAATGAAGATCCTTAGTAATGAACTAAAAAAGACCTTCTCTTCAAGCTCTCCAAGGTGAAACTCGAGTTCAGCCTTAAGAATATCCATGGTTTGCCAGGTGGATATCCGCACGATTTCAGAAACCCCGATAAAAACAGGCTTACCATCCTTAATTACGCATGCATTGGGTGATTCAGAACGTTCGCAATAGGTAAAGGCATATAGAGCATCAATGGTTTGATCGGGAGAAACACCAGGCATGAGGTGAATCAGTATTTCGACCGCATTAGCTGTATTGTCGTCAATCTTCCGTATCTTGATTTTCCCCTTTTCACTAACAGCAATAATGCTATCAATCAAGTCACCGGTGGTGGTCCCGAAAGGTATCTCGTTGATGACCAATGTCTTTTTGTCCAATTGACTAATGCGTGCACGGATCCTGACACGTCCGCCGCGCAATCCATCATTGTATTTAGAGAAATCTGCCAATCCACCGGTCGGGAAATCGGGTAGAAGATTAAATTCTTCTCCTTTAAGCACAGCGATAGAGGCATCAATCAGTTCGATAAAATTGTGGGGAAGGATTTTGGAAGCTAGCCCGACGGCAATACCTTCTACTCCTTGAGCAAGCAACAACGGAAATTTAACCGGCAGCGTGACAGGTTCTTTGTTCCGGCCGTCGTAAGAAGCCTTCCATTTAGTGATTTTCGGGAAGAATGCTACATCCAGCCCAAACTTTGACAACCTGGCTTCTATGTATCTAGGAGCAGCAGCGCTGTCGCCGGTAAGCAGGTTACCCCAGTTTCCCTGGGTGTCGATCATAAGGTCCTTTTGCCCCAACTGAACCATAGCATCCCCGATAGATGCGTCACCATGGGGATGGTATTTCATGGTGTGGCCTATCACATTGGCAACCTTATTGTACCTGCCATCCTCCAATTCATACATGGAGTGGAATATTCGGCGCTGGACGGGTTTGAGTCCATCGAGCACTTCGGGGACGGCGCGCTCCAATATTACATAGGAGGCATAATCCAAAAACCAGTTTTGATACATTCCCGGCAAATAGGTAGTCCGATGGAGCTCTCCACCTTCATCGGCAGCCAGGACCTGCACTTCATCTCCCTCGGGAATTTCTTCCTGGCTCCCGGGCAACTTGCCTTCAATCTCCTTATCAGGTGATTCGTTGCTTTCAGTGCCGTTATCCGTTAATTCATTTTCTTCCATTGTTGGAAAGAGGTTGAAGCTATTATATTATTGACCTTTAACAGGCAGTTTTTCAAGTTAGTGTTTCCAGGCTCTCAGGAGGATTACTTCAGCAAGGAGACAAATTAAAGCCATCCAGATAAAATATTTCCATAATTGATGGCCGTAATTCATTTCTTGAAGGATCTCATTTACTGGTTTATGATCAGCTTTCAGCAAGCTAAAGTTTGACAGCCTTGCCTGGCTTATCTGCTCTTCAATTTCAGCCTGGGTCAGACAAGCAGGATCACTTTCATCCCTGTTATAATTGAAAGAGAGTCCGGCAATAGGTTCCTGCTCAGCATATAGCAAATAATTACCTGCCTGGGTGAGCTGGTTATTGACGAATACATTAGTTAAAGCCCCTACCCTTTTATGTTCTGGGATCAGTTCGAAATTACCTTTTAAGGCCCGAATCCTGAACACCTTATCCCCTACCGGGGCGGAATGGTTAACCCTGACTGCATCATTTTGACCAATAATATAATATAAACGAACCGGCGGACGGCTCATCAGGGCAATATTATACATAGCCGGAACAAAAATAGCCTGTCGCGGAAAATTCGAGAATGCTGGATCAAGCGGAATAGCAAACTGGTACACTTGTCCGAGTGAAACATTAGTCAGGGCAAGCAAGTCATGCCCGTTCAGCATTCGGATCAGGGATTGTGTTTGAGTAACTGAAGGTGAAAACAAAGGAAGATGCTTCATAACCAGGGGCAGTTCCGTATTTTCTGACAAACCCTGACCTGCACCGTTTGATTTCTCAAAGACATCCCTGAAAATCGGGCTTTCTGTATTCAGTTTTACTACTTTGCTGTCAACCGTATCAATTGCTGCATATTGAGGACATTTCAAAGACAGAAGGAAAGAATTGTATGATGGCAGGTCAGCCGAAACTGCAGGCAACATGGCGATTGCTCCCCCATTCTCGATATATTTTCTCAGTTCTTCAGCAAGGCCGGAAGAAATAGATGTTAACTCATTCAGAATGATCAGGCTGTAAGATGAAAGCTTACTATAGTCAAGTGACTTTTCAGATAGATTTATCATCCGGATCGCTGAATCCTGTGAGAATAAGGCATCCAGGAACCTGTTCGGCTCCTTGCCGTTTATAGCAAGAATGTTTATTGAATTGGTAACTTCATACGACAGGAAGAATTTATCGTCATATACAACCGGGTAATCAGTTACTTCCACAGAACCCTGCTGTATTCCAGCCTTGTAATTTGTAAACGGCATTTTAACTTCAACCGATGCTCCGGGTTTAATATCGACACTTGCTACAGCCCGCTGGCTTCCATTGATCTCCAGTTTTACCGGGATTTTTTCAAGGTCTTTATCTGACTTGTTCCAGATGCGGGCATTCAACACTGCTGTTTGTCCTACCTGTTGCAAGGGTAAATCAAACCAACAGGTATCAATATAGACATTGCCCTGCATATTGGGTTTAAGAGGAATCAGGTAAGTGGTGACTGAGGAATCGCGGCGTGTGCCGCCAAAGACATATTCCGATTTCTGAAAATCAGAAATAATAAAGGAAGTCCGTCTTGCTGATTGGTTTGCTGAAAGTACATCATTCTGCCTTCCAACAATTTCGGCTAGTTTATGAGAAGAAGCTCCCGGTTTGACTTCTTCAAGGAGGTTCAGAAACTCATCCCTGGTAACCAACCGCTGATGGCGGCCTTCAAAGTCGTTGGTAAGGAGTTGAAAGAAATCAGATGGTTTATAGGCAGAGACGATTTCTTTGGCTTTCTGCTTTGCTTCATCCAGAAGAGATCCGTTACTTCCAATGGCTTCCATGCTAAAAGAATTATCTACAAAGATGCTGACTGCATTCCTTGATGAGATTGGAGCCTGGTTTTCTTTAAAAGGAATATAGGGCTGGGAAAATGCAAGTGCCAGAGCAGCAATGGCAATTATCCTAAGAAACAGTATTATCAAATGGCGCAACCTGGACCGCTTCTGCGTTTCCATTTTCAGTTCTTTGATAAACCGGACATTGGTAAAATACACCTTCCTGAACCTGCGGAAATTGAACAGGTGGATGATAACAGGAATGGCGATAGCGGTCAGTCCAAATAGAAATGCCGGGTTAACGAATTGCATTGTTGGCTTTCAAATTGCTAAGAATCGCCAAAGTTAGCAATTTCGCCTGTTTTGAACCGAGTTGTGGATAAGTTTTGCTTGTTTTGTTTCGCTTCGAATTCCCATGGTTTTCCATGGATCATTGGCAAGCAGAAATTCGGGAATCGAGCTGGAATTAAGTAGAATTATCAAGCTTTCTTCAGGGTAAATGCAAATGTAGAACCTATACCGGGAGCGGATCTCACGTTTACTGTCTGATCATGGGCTTCGATAATGTGCTTAACGATTGCAAGTCCAAGTCCCGATCCGCCACCTGAGCGGGCCCTGTGTTTATCTACCCTGTAGAACCTTTCAAACAACCGGCTGATGTGTTCTTCATCTATCCCAAGACCATTATCTGAAATTTCAACAAGGATATTTTCATCCATATGGTAAAAGCTAACCTTTGATCTGCCGTTCTCCCTACCATATTTGATCGAGTTATCGACCAGGTTAATCATAACCTCTCTTATTCTTTCCTTATCAGCAAATACAATAATCTCCCCATAGTTATCATGAGCAAATATGAGATCAATATTTCGAGTTTTGGATTTTTGCTCCAGAAACTCAAAAACTTCCCTGGTAAGGCCTACGAGATCAAACCGCATCATTTCAGGCTTGGCCTCGCCGGATTCAAGTCGCGAAATAATCTCCAAATCCTCAACAATGGTGATCATTCTTTCAATATTCTTTTGAGTTTTTTCAAGGTAGTCCCTATTGATTTCCGGATCATTTAAACCGCCATCCAATAAGGTTAGTGTAAAACCCTGCAAGTTAAAGAGGGGAGTTTTCAATTCATGGGAAACATTAGCGAGAAATTCTCGCCTATAGGTTTCCATTTTTTTCAATTCATCAATCTCTTCACCCCTGTCTTTTGCCCAACGTATAACCTGCTCATTGACTGAAGCGATCAAATCCCCCCTGGTAGAGGTTTTAAGTTCCTTTTTCCCTTCTTTTGTTCTTTTAAAGTTATGAATCGATTTATAAATCAATTTTATTTTATCATAAATGAATCTCTCCAGAAAATATTTGATCAAATAATATTGAGCCGCAAATAATACAGCTTCAGAAATCAATAACGAAAACCAGGGCATATCCATCCCGGTTGTCAATTCAACAATAACGATAGTGAGGTTTGACAGCAGCAAAATTGCTCCTGACATAATTAATGCAAGAATCCTTGAATCTGATGTCCTAATCATGGTACAAACTTGTAGCCAACCCCTTTAATAGTCCGTATATGTTCACTTTCTGTCTTCTCCCTTATTTTCCTGATATGAACATCAATCGTTCGTTCACCGACAATTACATCATCGTCCCAAACCCTTGAAAGGATTTCATCTCTTGTAAAGACTTTATCCGGTTTTGAAGCAAGCAGGCTTAGCATCTCAAATTCTTTACGCGCCAGTTGTATCTCTTTTCCTTCACGGTAGACTGTATATTTCTCCCGGTCAATCATCAGGTCTCCTGCTTCAAATACCATAGCGGATGACCTTGTTAGCGAGTGTCGGCGCAGAAGTGATTTGACTTTAGAAATCAAAACAGCTGGCTTGATGGGTTTTGTAAGATAATCATCTCCACCGGCATCAAGGCTCAGAATCTGGGTAAAATCCTCGCTCCTGGCAGTGAAGAATACTACCAAGGATTCCGCTAAAGCGGGGATCCGTTTTAATTCACGACAGGTTTCAATACCATCCATCTCAGGCATCATAACATCTAAAAGTATTAGATGAGGCCTTGATTTCTCTGCTTTTACTATAGCATCCTTACCATTATCAGCAGTGATGACCGAATATCCTTCCTTTCGCAGGTTATAACCTACAAAATCAAGAATATCAGATTCGTCATCTACCAATAGTATGGTGATTGATTCATTTTCCATATAAGATCAGATTAATTCTAGCTATCATATATACTATTGCTTTTTCAATTTGCTGTGTTTTACAATAATAGCATCAAAATAAAAAATAAGCTCTTCCGCTATATTCTTGATATGGTCTCCAGCCCTTTCCAATTTCCGTATGATTGAAAAAGTATCAAGAAGGAGTGCTGTATCATCAATATTTTCGCGTATGAGGGATGTAATTACCCCGAGACATTCATTGTTAATCTTGTCCAGTTTCTGGTCGAAACTGAAAAGTCCTTTAATTTGCTTCCTGTCTCCGGTTTCGAAAGCATTCAGAGATTGCTGGATCATTGATTGAGCAAGGAAAAACATCTCTGGCACATGGATGCTGTCAATGTAACTTACAGGCCAATCCTTATCACTTGCTTCAACACTTTTGGCAATAGAATTGGCATAATCGCCAATTCTTTCAAGATTATAATTAACCTTGAGAACTGAAAGCAGAAACCGAAGATCAATTGCCACAGGATTCTGGAGCATGATGATGTTCTCACAATCCATATCGATTTTGAGTTCGAATGCATCAACCATTTTCTCATTGGCGCGAACTTCACGCGCAAGATCCTTATCGTTATTGATCATTGATAAGCGGGCTTTTTCCATCTGGCTTCCGACAAGATTCCACATTTGGACCAAGTCGTCTTTCAATTGTGATAAGTTTGTTTCTAGGTGGCTCATGTGGGCGTTATTCGTTGCTGGTTATTGGTTATTGGTTGTTGGTTAGAAGGGTTTGCAATTAGTCCGCCAGCTGGCGGATCGGAGTTAGAAGGGTTCGGAATTATTAGTTTGGCATTGGAAGGTCCGGCGTTTCTGCATAAGAGAGCAATTTTCAAATTCACAAATCTCCAAATTACTCATTTATCAACTTTATGTCATTACTTCCTACTTCCCGCTTCCCACCTCCAAATTCACACTTCCGGCTTATAGTCTATTGCATACTTCCGTCTTTTATCTTTTATCTATTAACTTTTGTCTTTTGACTTATCTCCCCTCTCATCCAAACCTACCGGTAATATAATTCTGAGTTCTTTCCTGAGAAGGGTTAAGGAACATCTTCTGGGTTTTGTCATGCTCAATCAGTTCTCCCAGGTAAAAAAAGCCGGTGTAATCACTAATTCGGCCAGCCTGCTGAAGGTTATGAGTAACAATTATGATTGTAAATTCTTTTTTCAATTCAAAAATCAATTCTTCGATTTTGGCAGTAGAGATAGGGTCAAGCGCTGATGCAGGCTCATCCATGAGTATCAGGCTTGGTTCAACAGCTAAAGCTCTTGCGATACATAAACGCTGTTGTTGTCCGCCCGAAATTGACATTGCTGATTTCTTAAGGTTGTCCTTAACTTCATCCCAAAGTGCAGCCTGCTTGAGTGAACGCTCAACTGTTTCATCCAGTGTTCTCCTGTCATTTACTCCATTCACCCTCAAACCGTAAGCAACATTTTCATAGATTGATTTAGGGAAAGGATTGGGTTTCTGAAATACCATCCCAATGCTTTTCCTTATTTCATCAATCTTGACATCTTTCGCATAGATATCCTTGTCATTCACAGTAATCTTCCCTTCAAGCTTGAAGTTACTGATCAGATCATTCATCCTGTTGAATAATCGCAGGAATGTTGATTTTCCGCAACCGGATGGGCCAATCAATGCTGTAACAGAATTGGGTTCGAATGACATGTTGATTTCCTTTAGTGCAAGAAAATCACCATACCATACATTTATGTTTTTTGCTGAAGCTTGTATCATGTATTCTTGTTCGAAATTAGGCGTTTGGCGTTAAAAAAGTTCGGTATTTAGAGGGTAAGGCTTACAATGTTAAGAGGGTTTGGCTATAATAGGATTCGACGTTAGTCAGTCAGGGTTAAGGTGTTTTGTATTATTTCTCAACTCAAAGTCACCTTTTTTTTCATTTCTGCATCTTACTACTTACATCCTGATTCCTTTTTCCTGCTTCCGGCTTCAGGTTTCCCTTTGTCTTTTTCCTTTTAGTTCATCTTTACTTTTTTCCCGAGTCTACGTCTTAATATGCTTGCAAGTGTGTTGATGATCAAGACGATGGAAATCAGAACAAAGGCCGTACCATATGCCATTGGGCGAGTTTTCTCCATATTAGTGCCACTGGTAGCCAGAACATACAAATGGTAAGGAAGCGCCATCACCTGATCGTGAATACTGGAAGGCAGTTTAGGAAGAAAATAAGCCGCTACGGTAAAGAGAATAGGTGCTGTTTCTCCTGAAACTCTCCCAATTGAAAGAATTAACCCTGTAATAATATTTGGGTAAGCCACAGGTAAAATAACTCTGTGAATTGTTTGCAATTTCGTTGCACCAAGAGCATAACTTCCTAAACGTAAAGAGTCCTCAACCGATTTCAATGCTTCTTCTGTAGTTCTTATAACAACTGGCAGTGTTAGTAATCCTAATGTTAAAGAGCCCGCTATAATGGAATCTCCAAATTTCAGGTAATTGACGAACAAAGCCATTCCAAAAAGGCCAAAAACGATAGAAGGTATACCTGACAGGTTGTTTGTCATAAACCTAATAAAAGTTTTTAGCCAAGAATCTTTGAGGTATTCATGTGTATATATTCCAGAGAGAACGCCAATAGGAAATGCAAATATCATACTTCCTAGAACCAGGTATCCCGTTCCTACAATTGCTGGTAGTATACCACCTTTCGTCATGCCATCATCAGGCATTTTTGTAAGAAAATCCCAACTAATGACTGATATCCCTCTGTAAATAATAAATCCCAGAATAGAAAAAAGGATTATTACCACCATAAGGCTGGTCAAGCCAAAAGTGCTGAAAGCAATTCTCTGTATAAGTTGTTTCTTTGTCACGGTTGCTAATATCTATAGATGTCTGTTGACTTAGTTCAGGCTATTATGCTCTTGATCGTTTGCCACTATTTTTAACAAATTCAACAGTCAGGTTGATAATTATAGTAAAGAGAAACAGCACTATTCCAAGTGCAAAAAGGGCTTTAAAATGAAGTCCGCCATAGGACACTTCTCCAAGTTCAGCAGCAATCGT
Source organism: Bacteroidota bacterium (assembly GCA_013376995.1). GTDB lineage: Bacteria > Bacteroidota > Bacteroidia > Bacteroidales > UBA4417 > UBA4417. Next base: position 98,551 of record JACAAZ010000018.1, read on the forward strand.
AGCTGGAATTGTCCTGGTAGGAACAAGGAAAGAGTGAGGGATATTCGAAGCATTCCCGGTTACCATCAGAACTGCCATTGTTTCACCAATTGCGCGGCCAATACCTAGAATTATTGCTGTGGAAATACCAGATTTGGAATATGGTATCACAACCCTTACTAAAGTTTGCCAACGGGTGGCTCCAAGGGCTAAACTTGCTTCTTTTAGTGACTGAGGAGTTGTACGAAGTGCATCTTCAGTTATTGTAATAATGGTTGGCAGAGCCATGATCCCCAAAATAATGCTCCCTGCCAAAACAGTTTCGCCTACTACCAGGTGAAATGTCTGTTGAATCATAGGGACTATAATTATCAAACCAAAGAATCCAAAAACAACCGAGGGAATGCCTGATAATAGTTCAATTACAGGTTTCAGGACATTACGAATCCTGATGTGAGCAACTTCAGCCATGAATATCGCTGTAGAAATTCCAAGAGGGATAGCAATAAGCAGCGCGCCCAGTGTAACCATTAAGGTGCCTATTATCATTGGCCATATACCATAACTTGGAATTGGCTCGGAGGTAGGGTACCATTGTTTCCCGAAAATGAAATCATTAACGGAAATATCCTTGACCTTGACATTGTGCCCACCAAATCCGACTGGTAATGATTTTGAAGATATATACATGATAGCATTAGGGTGCTGTATAATAAACTCACCCATTTTCTCATTAAGATGTTCAAGGTTTGAACCCAACTCCTCTTCTGAATAATAATCAGTTATATTGCTCGTTGTGAATAAGATAATACTATCATTATTACCACCCACCAACGACCAGTTGGTAATGTCCTGGTTGAAGATAGCTTTCAATTGCGTTGCGTTAAGTTCCTTTACAGGATTCTTCTTGCTAACTTCAATCACATAATTCTTTTCAAGCGGCGAACTTTTAAACAAGCCAATTCCTTCCTTGAATAGAAAAATAATGATCAATATAACTGTCAAGCTGGTAATTGTGCTACTTGAGAAAAGCACCGCTTCAATAAACTTTTCAATTATCTTTCTGAACTTCTTCATGCATTTCTGGTCTGTAATATTATCTGGTAGTCATGATATTCCCAAATATAAGGAAATCCATAAAAGCGTTGTATAAATTTATTGACTAAGGTTGTGCAAAAGTTCCGATGCAAGGCAAACACGGCTGAAATTAAACCAAAAGGGAAGGCGCACTAAGACCAGCGACACCTTCCCCGTAACCACAGTTTATTAACATTAATATTAAGCTCTAATTCAGAGGTACATAACCTTCGTTGAGAACAATTTTCTGACCTTCAGCAGAAAGAATAAACTTCACGTATGGGTTAACCATTTTTTCAGTTGAATTCAGGTAATAATAATAGAGCGGACGAGTAATAGGATAGGTTTTGTTCTTGGCAGTCTCAACACTTGGCAGATAGTAGGTTTTCCCTTTATCATAGGAAACCTGCAGAGGTTTGACGCTCTTCTCAATATAAGCTAATCCTACATACCCTATTGCCCCTTTGGTCTGGCTAACAGATTGTACAATAGCGCCGGTTGCAGGCATGAGGAGCGCCGAAGATGCATAATTCTTTTTATTCAGCACGTGTTCTTTGAAGAATTCATAGGTACCGGAACTTGTTTCACGGGAGTACAGAACAATTGTCAGATCATCTCCACCTACTTCTTTCCAATTCTTGATTTTACCAGTGAAAATACCTTCGAGTTGTTCACGGGTAAGTTTTGTAACCTTATTTGCCGGGTTAACAATTACAGCTAAGGCATCATATGCAATGATAGTTTCCTTGAAAGCTTTGCCAGCATCATTCAACTTCATTTTCTCATCCAGTTTAAGGCTTCTGGATGCCTGGCAGATATCAGTCGTGCCATTTAACAAAGCTGATATACCAACTCCTGAACCTCCACCAGTAACCATGATTGAGGATCCCGGGTTCTTTTTCATATATACTTCAGCTTCCTTCTGAGTTAAAGGCAGGACAGTATCACTTCCTTTAACCTTAAAACTTACTTTCTGGGCCTGCATATAAGGTGATATTAATGCAATAAGGGCCACGATTAATAATTTCTTCATTTTTCTATTTTTTTAGCAAATTTCGTTCGATGCTGTTATTTGAATCTTAACTGAATGTTAAGTAATTGTTAAGTCAGTTTAGAAACGGTATTGAACACGGAGTGTCAACACGTTGTCTTTCAAATCTTTGGTATAATCATTAGTTGAGTTTGTGCCCTTGATGCCAGTCTTTTCATTCTTTACCATTTCATAATAGGCAGAGAATTTAACCTGGGAGTTAAATTTATAATTCCAACCTAAACCCAGAGTGGTATACTTGATATCAGCATTACTCAGGCCTGTACTTTTACCAGCAGCTGTTTTCGTCTTGATATCAGTTCCTGCAACTTTAGTATTCGGATCCATCCAATCATATTTCAATACTAACTGATGTTTGCTCTGACCAATGTTTTGAATGAGATAAATATAACCGCCACTAACATTTCTAAGATAAGTATCATAATCAGGAGCTGTTGATGATGAAATACTAGTGTTGCTGGAACTACCACCTGGTTGTTTACCAACAATGTATTCAGCACGTACACTTGAAATACCGATTGCGGAAAAGTACGATGCCTGAAAATCTACTCCGAAATAGGATCTTTTGGCAAATTCATACTTGTTGCCGGCAGTGGAATCGACTTTAAATCCATTAATCATTGCATTCGTCAGAGTATCATCAACCACGGATGCCAAGGAATATACCTTTTTTGTTCCCTGGAATACACCACCATTATAGTAGGATAATCCTAATCCAATCTTGAAAGTTTCGGCTTTATTGGATTTGGCTACACCAAGGTGACCAATAAAATCCTTATGCTTATCAAATTCGCCGTTGATTCCATTACCACTGAACAATCCAGCATCCAGTTTTATCCATTCGAAACGGCTGCCTTTTTTTGGCTGAAGTGTGATCATCGATCCTAAGTCACGCTCACCAGGAAAAAGTACCTGGAAGATTCGAGCCCTTTCTGGTGTCTCACGAACAGATGATGAATAGGTAATTTCGTAGCCGAAAGGCCTGTTAAAAACGCCGGTCGTCAATGTAACAAACTGGAACCAAGGTTCCTTAACGGCTACATAGGCATCCTTAATTCCAACGCCTTTCTCGGTTGCATCCAATTGGAGTACATATTGTGAAAATTCATTATCATAAGTAAACTTTATCCTGCCTCTTCTTATCGCAAAACGATTGTCAGAATATTTTGGAAAGTTTCCACCTGAATAAGTCGTGATGGCTCCAATTGTATCGGCTAATTGCCATTGTGCCTGCATATAACCGGTAACCTTAATTCTCTTAAGGAGATCGATATCAGATTTAGCATTTTCAATTTTGCCATTCAAAGTATCAACTACCTCAGGAATCATAGGGGTTTCTACTTCCTGAGCAATAGAAAATTTGACGCAAAATACCAGCACTGCCATTGCAGTCAAAATACGAGAGTTCATTTTTGATGTCATAAATGTTTTGTTAATTGATTTCTGACTGCAAATGAACAACCTCTATCTTATCCCAATATTAATGTCATGTTATGTAAATATTAAGTATAACTAAGAAAAAAATACTATTTGCTTGATTTACCATTACTTAGCGCTTAATCCTCAAGAAGGAAAGCCGACTAATTTCTAACTTAATATTAAAAACTTACACATATTATATTTAGCTGCATTGTTGACTTTCTTAACATTAACATAATGCTCTCTGGATCCAAATAATAATTATTATTACTGAATTATGAATAATTGAAAATGTAAAATGCCAATACTCATTTACAATGAATAGATACATGCTTCAAATGGCAACAAGCTGATTACCGATCCTTCAAATATGTAAGGCCTGGAGTCATGACTTGAGTGAATACGTGTTAATTTCTGATTTTCTTCAAGCCTGATCATCTTTGACAGGAAGGAAAAATTTAGAATGATCAAAAACCTGGTATCCTCAAATATCCTCATGTACGCCATTACGTCTCTTGTTTCATGGAACAAAGGCATCCATTCTCCAAATTGAAGAGCTTGATTCCCTTTTCTTAAATCAATAAGTCTACGGTAATAATTAAGCAAGGAATCCTGCTCATTAGTTTGCAGCTTAACATTGCGCATTATGTAGTCTTTATTGATCCGAAGCCAGGGCCTGTTATCAGAGAATCCTGCATATTTTTCAGTATTCCATTGCATCGGCGTCCTTGACCTATCCCTTCCAACATAAAATGGCCAATATTTCCTACCGATCGGATCAATAAGCTCTCTCCTTGGGATCTTTGTATTCCGCATCCCGATTTCATCACCATAATAAAGAAAAGGCGTACCCCGGAGTGTTAACAACATAACAGCTATCAGCCTAGCTTTTTTATCGGGGAACAATGTAAAACTTCCCCGGTTGATATAGCGGTTCAGATCATGATTTGAAAAGACAATACTAGGCCATCCTGTGGTTGACAGGTTCCAATACCATGAGGATATACATTTCAAATATTGCTTTGCACTCCATGGCCGAAAGAAGATCGAAAAATCGAAAGACAGGTGGAGGAGTTTATTCTTTCTACCAATATAACTTGCTGATATAAAAGGGTCTCCAGGAGGTAATGTATAGATCTCTCCAACAAGCATTCGATCATTATATTTATCGACAAGCTTACGAAGTTTGCGAACAATCTTGTAGGATTTCGGCCTGTTTCGGGTATATGTTTTTGACTGAATGAATGGGAAACCTGAAAACAAAGGAGAATTCCTTAACTTCTTATCTTTAACAACCATGTTTATGACATCCAGCCTGAAACCGTCAACCCCTAAGTCCAGCCAAAACCGGACCTGCTCAAGGAATTCCTTTTGCATATCCTTATTTCTCCAATTGAGGTCAGGTTGAAAGCTGAAAAAAGAATGATAATAGAAATGGCCGGTTTCTGAATTCAGTTTCCAGGCAGAACCTCCTACAGCAGACTTCCAGTTATTAGGTACAGATTTGTTCTCTCCAGGATGCCACAGATACCAATCACGTTTGGGATTATCATGCGAAGCTGACGATTCAATGAACCAGCTATGCTGCTCAGATGTGTGATTCATGACAAGGTCAAGGATAACTCTTATATTTCGTTCATGGGCCTCGGTTAGAAGCTGAAGGAAATCATCCATATTTCCCAGCCTGGGATCTATCGCCTGGTAATTAGAAATATCATATCCAAAATCCTGAAATGGAGATTCATATATTGGGGATAGCCAGATAGCATCAATACCAAGGTCAACCAGGTAATCCAATTTTAATATGATCCCTTTCAGATCGCCATAACCATCACCATTCGAGTCAAAGAAACTCAATGGGCAAATTTGATAGATTATCCCGTGTTTCCACCATATCCACCTTTCGCTTTTGGGTGAACTATTCATCAGAACGTAAAGCAGTATTTGGAAGTCCAAGGTCTGACATAAGCTGCCAAATGATGCGATCAGCCGTATAATCCTTTGCCCTGACACTGGCTGCCTTCCTGAATATTTTTTGCATTTCCTTGCTTTTGAGAAATTCCAGAATACGGGAAGCAAAATTCCCTTGATTTTTCACAATGAAACCGTTAATGCCATTCTGGATAATATCTTTTGGGCCCTTTGAATTGTAAGCAATTACTGGTAAGCCACAACTTAATGCCTCGAGCACTGCGCAACTAAAGGTGTCAAACCTGGAAGGCAAGAGCAGCAGGTCAGCTGCACTGTATATCTCAGCAAGGTTAGATGGTGAAACCCAGCCAAGGTAGGTAGCATCAGGCAATAATTTTCTTAAATCCTCTTCTGCCGGACCTTCACCTGCAATGACCATCTTAACATCAGGCAACTCTTCCCTGATTGTCCTTAGAATCTGCGGCAGTTCCATAACACCTTTTTCCAGGCTAATCCTTCCTGCAAAAAGCAGGACAGGATCAGAATCCTCCAATCCAAACAACTTAGCCTTTGAACTCTTTGTTGGTTTGAACCAAGCTTCTGCCCAATGTGCAGTAAGGAAAACGGAATCTGAATTGATTTCCATCTTTTTCCCTGTCATCCATTTATGTTGATCTTTATTCAGAACGAATACACCATCAAACTTCTTGTAAAATGCTCTGCTTATGCGGCGGAATCTTTCCGACATTTGTTTGTCCATCTGAAGTACTTTCTGACCGAAAGTTATCCAATCCGTATGAATGTAGAAGTAGGCTGGAACTGTATAAGCGTGTTTCAGGTAAAGTGCAGAAAGCCCCATCGGGCCTTCTGTTGAACTCATAATCCTGTCATATCCACCCTCCATGAATAACCTGTTCAATTCAAGAAAATCTGGAATACGAAGTGTTTGTTGTTTATAAAAGGAAAGGCTGAATTCTGAGACCGGGCGCAGGACGACCAGGTTCTTTTCGGGTTTTATAGTACCTGAGCATATGACCAGATCGATAGGAAGGTTCTGCTGCTGGATTTGCTTCAGCATCGACTTCAGCACACTTGACACACCATTTGAATCCCCGTAAGTATCAGTTAACCACATCAATCGTTTTGGATGCTGGAGGTAATTTATTCTTTCTGAAAAATCATTCAACAGAGGCCTTGCCTTGTACATTACATGTGCGGCTGTAAAATGTGCACTTAGCATGACAGTAGCAGCAAGAAAGGGAAAAGAGAGTCCATCCAGGAATTTGGGAATATCAGGGCTTAAAATATCCGGCCTGGACTTGTCCAACCTATTTCGTGATCCGGAAATATAACCTCTTATCTCGCTGGGGAATTCAAGTTGATTCAGTAGGTCATTAAGATTCAAATGTTCAAGTAATTCCTTAGATTTGGAGGAATCAAGTTTGGATTGTAACCTGGAAGTGAGTACACTTACCAATTGCTGGTATACTGAATTGATTGAACCTGTAAATGAACTAATCATTGATTCAGCTTCGCTATTGAAAGCATCTGCTATTTTCCTGGTTTCATCGAAAACCGGCTTATAAACGCGAGGTGTGAACCATCTTTTGGTAAAATGCGGGTAATTTCCTGTAAAACATTCATGGAACTGGTTAATAAAGCTCATTGTGACTTTATGCTTCCTCAATTCTGCAAACCCATTCGAAATAAGAAGAGCAATTATTTTATCGTTGATGGTTCCTTTGTGGAGCAGAATACGCATAAGTCCCGGATCTTTGCCGTTAATAGCAATCTGGCATAAATAATCCAGGAACGTAACAGTCATTTTCTCGTATGAGTGGTGCGAGCCAAATGGGATCATTTTTCCTTCTCTAATTGCCTGAAGAGCCAACAAAGAGACTGGTGAAGAAATTCTTTTTTCATCCAGGTCCGGCACATACAAATTTGTACCTGTTAATCCACAAAAGATTCCCATATGACTATCGGAGCCGCCAGAAATACTTTTTTTGTAAGGATCCTTACAAAACATCCCTGGGTTTAGACCGGTTTGCGTCGACAGCATGTCAATTTTTTCGTTCGTCAAACCTTCTACCCACTTGTTTACAAGAAGGTTCTGCCAGGTGTCACGCTGCCCGTTGATTACCTCGAACCTTTCAAACAGCAAGGCCATATTATCAAAGAACTCAAGGGGAGGTCTGCCGTTTGACTTGTAATAGTAAAGAGGGTGTGCCCAAATGGTGGGAATATCCTCAGAAACACAATATTCGAGAAATGCATATATATTTTTCCTAAACTTGTTCAGTTTTATCTCCTGTGAAGGAGTAAAACCATAGGTAAGAACATGAATACCTGTTTCAAAATCAGGTACAAAACAGCTGAATTCGGCTCCAACTAAAACATCGAAACCTTTATCGAGAAGTTCGAAGCAGGACCGGGCATTGTTGTGGTTAGTTATGGTATAAGCATCCGAACCATGCTTTTTTAGGGTGTGTATTAACTGATCTGTTGGAAGCCACGTTTCAGGTACATTCAGTATACGCCCCATCAATTCATCCGGCACATTGCTGTTATGGTCATGGCAATGAAGGTCGATACGCAATAATTCATTCGAAGGATGTACTTCCTTGTGGTTCACCTGAAATTTTGAAAGTTCAGATTGCAATAGCATCTGAAAGGATTGATTTTCCATATTTTGTGTGTATGATCCTATCCTGATCAAGAAGTAACGAATGAATATCCAACTCCTTTCATCGTTTGGATGAAATTTTTACCAATCTTATCTCTGAGCTTGGAAATATATACATCGAGAATTCTATCATCATTGGACTTTTGATCGCCCCAAATCTGATTTGAGATTTCCTTTCTCGAAAAGACTCTTCTAGGTTCGGAAGCTAAAAAGATCAACAATTCAAATTCTCTTTTGGCAAGGTCAATAACCCTATTATCCTTCCTTACAACATATCCTTCAACGTCAATGGATAAACCTGGGAAATCAAGGATTTCTCTATAACTTGTCCATGTATCAATGCGACGCAAGTATCTCTTGATCTGCATAAGAAACAGTTCAGAGGAAATATCCCTGTTCAGAAATCCATCTACCACCATATTCAGCGCTTCATGCTGGATTGCATCTTCATACGTGGCTGTGTGTATTAAAATAATTGTATCATTAAAAAGTGGATTACTTCGGAGTTGCAACACTACTTTAGCACCTGAATACTCAGCATTCATCATATCAATAAGGATGATGTGGGGCCGGAATACAATAGCCTTATTTTTCACATCAGTTCCATTGGTAGCAGTTAAAACCTGGTACCCATTATCTAATAGCAACGACTCAAACAAATTTAGTGAATCAATATCATAATCGGCAAGGAGTATCCGGAGTGCTTCATTTTTCATTATACAGAGTAAATTATTAGATAGTTACAAAATTACCCTCTCAATGTAAATTGAATATTAATAGAATGTTATGTTAGTTTTTATGAATGGAGTACAACGGTATTAACAAAATGAATATAGACACTTAATATATCGCTAACACGATTTGAGAATATGGGAAATATCTTTGTCACCAGGAAATTCCATTCCAGGTTGATCGGCAAAAGAATGATTCCAACTATTCTTCAGTGTTAAATGCCTAATCATCAATACTAAATGACAATTACTCAAGAAAAAGTTTAACCATTAATCCTAATTTTAACAAAAACCCAAACTATCATGAAAAAACAAAAACACTTATTTCTGTGGATTGTCGGGGCTTTTTTGATGCTAATCAGCATC
>JACAAZ010000019.1:0-84114 GCA_013376995.1 Bacteroidota bacterium
GCCCAGAATAAGGTTGGCCAGGACAGGCACGAAGAGTTATGCGTGAACTCTGCTACAGGAGCTTGTTTTACGTAAATTGAATCAGAAATAGTGTCTGAACAACCATCGAAATTGGTTGTGGCCAGACCAACAAGGTAGGATCCTCCGTTTGCATAGGTATGTATGGGATTTTGTTGGTTGCTGATGTTCTGGGATCCTGAAGTCGGATCCCCGAAATCCCAATGCCAGCCTGTGATCTGCCCACCGCCATTCTGAATGCTACCATCATAAAAAGAAACAGTATCATTCTGGCAGCTGTTCCAAAAAGTGAAAGAAGCTTTTGGACCTTTACTGACAGTTATCGTTGTACTATATTTTCCTTTGCAGGCATGGTTACTCTCAAGGTTTAAATTGACAGTATATGTGCCAGGATTAAGGTAATTATGCCTAACATTTGCATTTTCAGGGAATACAATAGTATCATTGGGGCTTCCATCTCCAAAATTCCATACCCATTGCTGGATAAAACCTTGGTTATCGGGAATAGTGCTCAGGTCAATGAATTGTGTGATGCTGCCGATGCAATTGGGAGTGGAATAGCTGAAAAAGGCGACTGGGTTGGGCCTCACAATAACAGGATGGCTTATTGTATAACGGCAGTTGTTGGTGTCTTCGACAGTAAGGGTTACAATGAAAGTACCATGTGTGGGAAATATATGAGAAGGCTCATTCGGCGTATTGTAGGTTGCATAGGTCCCATCCCCGAAATCCCAAAGCCAGTAACTGGTCTTATTTATATAATTTCCACTTACAGAAAAACGTGTAGAATCTCCTTCACAAATAGTGCTCGATACAAAATCAGTGACCGGAGTCGGGCTCATGATTACGATAACTGTATCGGTCATCGGCATAATGCAGTTTCCGATAGGATTGATCCCTAAGATGGTATATTGACCAGGATCACGAAATACGCCAAAATGAAGCGGATACCCGGTCCCGGGAATGTAACTTCCAAGTAATACACCATTATGGTAGAGTTGATAATTCATTCCGGCTTCAGAGCCGTTCAAGCCAATAAAAATCCCTGTATCTCCTTCGCAATAAACCCCGTTATTGCTTGCATTCATATAAAAAGGATCAGGCAAGGCATTGACTATTATTGATGCAACTCCCCGGATTGAATCTACGGGAAGATCACAGTAAAGGTCGTTACCTGCAGAAATCCAATATGTAGTGGTGACAGGAGGGCTTACCTGGAATATATAAGGTGAAGTAGTTATCCCTGTGACAGTGACTAGGGAAATACCATTGGTATAAGTCACATTCCAGGGTGGAATTCCTGCCAGGTCTATCGTAATAGGCGTAACATCCTTTTCGCAGATTGTCGTCGAACCACTAATGGTAGCGCTGGGATCAGGATGAACTGTAAGCATCATATAGTCATCACCGGTAAGACTCTTACATCCGGATAGGTTCATGGTAAGTTTGACCGTGTTACCAACATCTGCCGGGCCCGGAGTGTAGGTTGGCCTGATAATATTTGGGTTGCTGAATGTGCCGTCCCCTGAGGTTGTCCAGGTAAGTGAGTTCTGATATTGAGCTGTGGCCTGCAAAGGATATGGGCGCTCATCACATATTTCTCCGGAAGGACCGGCATAGCCGATAGGGGTGGGGTCAATTCTGAGTAAAACCTGGTCTGTAACAATTTTACCCGCACAAGAACCGGTACCTTCAAGCGATAATGTAAAATATACATTCCGGTCAGTCATGGAGAGGTCTATAGGGCCCGCAAAATAAATTGGGTTCAGAATGTTAGGGTCACTCAGGGTGCCATCTCCACCACTAATTGTCCAATGAACTATATTGGGGTCAGTGCCTGTCCCGCTACCATGTAATTGATATTGGGATACATTATTGCATATATAATCATCCGGACCTGCATTTGCTGATGGAAGAGGATCAACAATGATATTCAGTACAGTAGGTGTAAGAGGCGTACAATTTGTCGGACCGGGGCCTGAGTAAATCACACTTACCGACTCTGATCCAGTTTGTGTCCAGGTTACATTGACATAGTTGTCCGATCCTCCTCCTCCGGATGAAATAATTCCTCCTGCAGATACCACCCAGTGATAGTTATGGAAACCGGCTTCAGTTGTATACGAAATCCCCGCAGAATTAAGGCAAATATGATCCATGCCGGAAATGGTCGGTATCGGGACAGGGTTAACAATCACTACGGCTGACCCTGATATTGCCCCTTCGCAAGCCTGGTTGGAAAAGGATGCCAGGGTGTAGGTGCCGGCAGTATCTGTAGTAAAAACGTATGGTGAAGGTCCTGAATAGTTTAATATTGGAGGTCTTGGAACGCCATTGATAGCATACGCAAAGTTAAACGGTCCAATCCCGGAAAATTGAATACTGATAGTGGCGTTGCTGTTGCCATCCCCACAAATTATTCCACCACCACTGATAGAAGCAATAGGGCAATTTGCTGCAGGAGCAAAAAACGGGCGGGTTATCTTGCAATTCACACTGTCAGAGAAAGATGCGGTAATACTGTGAATGGCTCCGTCGCAGGGGATATTGGAGAGGCTGTACATCATTGGACTCGCAAAAGGAGAGGTATATACAGTCGAAACATTTGGGATAGCTGTAATGTCTGTAATTGTCAAATTGCCCACAGCAGGAGGATTGCTGAACTCAAGAATTCCGGAAACAGGGAAGGTATTTGTGTTTGGATCACAGGAACCCGGATTGGCAGTGAAGGCAATCATTGAGCATTGTTCAACAATGTTGCAATCAGTCAATCCTGTTCCTCCAGTCTGCGAAAAAGTTAAAGTCGCGGACGACAGGCTGAAATTGGTTATTAAAAGCAAATAAATCTCTCCGATCTGGCCATTAGGGATCGTGCAGGTTTCCTGGGCCGCAGGATCATAACTGCAATCAACGATGTTGCCGCGGGGATAAAAATTGGCACAACTGGCCTGGGTGTTGTCGCAGCAATTTGGAGTTGAAGGCGAAAAACTTGAACAGGTGCCGGTAAGCCCGGTAGCACACGCTTCCGTTAAATTGTTGAAAGGTCCCCAGCAGATGAAATCCACATCGTGATTGCCATTCTGTTTTATATTGATGATTATATTTCCGGCCTTACTGATCTGCATATAATACCATACAGGACATGGCTCTGATCCAAGGCATCCGTAATTTGGGTATCCACCTACAGCAGTAGGCGCAGATCCTGAAGTGTTGGATGGAAATGTATAGATGTTTCCGGAACATGCTACAGAGGCTGATTCACAGGGAATTACATTTGAAGATGCAGCTTTTGAAATTGGATTTTCTAAATCTCTTTTTATTTTTTGAAATGGAGAAGATTCCAGAAAATCTCTCTTGGAATCGGCAGTCCATGAAGCCTCTGCGTAAAATGCGTCATGTATTAATGTTTTAATCTTGATCTTCCCGGATTCTTCATTAAAAACAGATGTGATGAATACCGCAGAATCCACATCGTATTTTTTTTTATCCTGTATTGTAATACCTGATTCGTGAGCTTCATCATAAAAATAATAACGCTCAAATTCCGTGAGGAACATTTCCAGTCTCACTAAAAACAGTTCTTTGGATTGATCACTACCGAGATGGACAACAAAAAGATCTGCTGAGTCATTGGAAGATCCCGGACAATTGATAGAACTTGCTGTTGCAGGCTCTGTTAACGAATTCTCCGATGGCGATTGTCCATAAATATTGGAGCAAGTTCCGAAATTGAAATACAATAGAAATAGCAACGTAGCTGATACGGTACTTTTGAATAATAAAACGGAAATGAACCTATTTGTAGAAAATCTCATAGGCAACATTTATTGGTGACTATTAATGGAGAGAGATTTTCAGGAAAAAATGAATCAGAATGAAGGACATTCAAACAGGATTGAAAAACGAATGAGTTCATGAAGAATGGCATCACTTGATCTCCTGATCGCTAAAAAAGTGAAAACGCTTCGCAAAAATGAAATAGTAAAAATAGTAAGGGACAGCTGTATGAGTCTATAAGACAATCGAGAAGCGATTTACCCCTACAAGTTCTCATTAAAAAATACGCATCGCTAATTCAAAAAAATCTATAAATCTGATTGTTAGATAATTATAAAAATCGATAATTTGTACAGTATTATAAAGATATTATTGAGTTTGCTTAATGCTTTCAATTTGATTAGTGAGTTCAATAAACTGGGCAACACTTAATTGTTCAGCCCGTTTTCCCGCATAATCTCCTTGATAATCGGCGAGAGGTTTCAATGCATTGTGCAAGGTTTTCCTTCTTTGGTTGAAAGCTGTTTTTACCACCGAATGAAATAGAACCGTGTCGCAGCCCAGGTTATCCACTTTATTGCGCGTAAATTTGATAACTGCTGATGTTACTTTTGGCGGAGGGACAAAGACAGTTGGAGGGACTGTAAAGAGGTATTCAATATCAAACCAGGCCTGCAACAAAACACTGAGTATTCCATAGGTCTTGCTCCCAGGGCCGGCAACAATTCTTTGGGCAACTTCCTGTTGTATCATTCCCACCAATTCAGTGACTAACTCCCTGTTTTCTATTGCTTTGAAAAAGATCTGGCTTGAAATATTATAAGGGAAGTTGCCAATAATAGCGAACTTATCCGAAAACAAAGTTCGCAGGTCCATTTTCAGGAAATCACCTGAAATCAATGCTTCCTTAAGTTCCGGGTAATTTTGTTCTAGGTATGCAACAGATTCCCTGTCAACTTCAACTACTTTAAGATCAGTATATCCTGTTTCCAGCAGAAATTTGGTTAAAACGCCGGTACCGGGGCCGACTTCCAGAACACGGGTAACATCTCCTGACAAACTCCCGGCGATCTTCCTGGCAATATTGTCATCCTTCAGGAAATGCTGGCCAAGGTGCTTCTTTGCTCGTACATCGTACATCTGTAAATATCAAATTAAAATTTCCTTAGCATCATCAGGGGAATTATTAAGAAAATGCTAATTGATAAGCTTATCTGAGTTTGGTGTTCCGTGCTCCATGCTCAGCGTATGACGTTCTGTAATATGGCTGCTTTTTTACCCGTTCTAACAGCTGGTGGATTTGTCAATTATCCTGTTCCGTCAGTTGACGGTTTTGTCCTTTGCCTTTTATCCTTTCCGTCAGCTGACGGATTTATCTTTCGTCTTTTCCGTCAGCTGACGGATTTGCCTATTATCTTTTGTCTTTTATCTTTTGTCTTTTATCTTTTATCTTTTCCGTCAACTGACGGATTTGTCTTTTATCTTTTATCTTTTGTCTTTTCCGTCAACTGACGGATTTGTCTTTTCTGTCAACAGACGGATTTGTCTTTTATCTTTTATCTTTTGTCTTTTGTCTTTTATCTTTTGTCTTCTAAGCCTGTGCCTGACCAACACTGAACCCTTCCAACGCCTAACCCTTCTATCCTTCTAATTCACCTTATCATTCCTAAGTTCCCTGAATCGTTTCCGTGCTTCAACCACATATAGGCTCCCCGGGAAGTTTGTCATCAGGTCCTGATACAACTGCTGGGCCTTGCCCTTGTCATTGAGCTTGTTTTCGTAAAGGTCAGCAAGATTGAATGTTGCATCATCAGCAAGCAATCCAAAGCTGAAATCTTTAATGAGGGTGGTATAGTAGGATGCGGCCTGTTCAAAATAGCCTTCTTTTTCACTGATTTCAGCTTTCTTGAAAAGTACATCATCGAGGATCGCATGACCAGGAAAATCTTTTTCAAGTGAATCCAATACTGTCATGGCCTGATCATACTGATTCCTGTAAACGAGCAAGTCAGCATGTGCATACATGGAGAGTGCAGTTGTATTGCTGTCGGCATCAGTGTTGTCACTTATAAGCAATGATAATTCCATTGCATCATTGGCAATTAGTTTGGATGTCGCAGCCTTTAGAATGTCGAGTTGTGTCCGTGCCCAATCAAATTCTCCAATATAAAAATAGAGTTTTGCATTTCTGAATTTCGCTTCATGGCCGAGAGGCTCGTTTTTGAATGCTTTTTCTACCTGCTGATAAAGCAAGGTGGCTTCCCACTCATCCCCTGAGAACAGGTAAATATCAGCTAGTTCCAGTTTGCATTCAGCTTGCTGCCGGCTTTGAATATTTGGAATGCTGACAGCTTCTTCAAGAAGGTCAATAGCTGCGTCGGTCTTATCAAGATAAAATGCTTCAAGATGTGCCAGGTTTTGCATCAGGGGCATGGTAGCCGGTCCTCTCCCAAGTTCCCCCAACAGTGAAATATATTTTTGTTCGAGTGAAACAATGAGTGCCCTGTCATTGACATAAGTAGCTGTCAATTGCTCAAATTCGGTATTAAGCAATGCTATCCTGCTTTCAAGAACCAGGTCGACATCAGCATTCTTTTTGATGATGTAGTTATAGGCATCAACGGCAACACCATAGTCACTGTTGCTCACGGCTAGTGCAGCCAGGTCGAATATTCTCTGCCCGGTTTCGGCATAGCGCCTGTCAAGAGCCTTTGCCTGAATAAATGCTAATGAAAAATCTTTTTGCTGTACGGAATACCATAACAATAGTTCTGCATATACTATTTCATCGGGGTTTTGCTGAGTACGTTTGAGGAGCAGCGTCCTGAAAGCATCATTCCTTTCATTTTCAGTATCCATGCTAAGCCATGCCTGGAGACGGCCTTCGATCATTGTTAGCTGGTTTGGCTGGGAAGTCAGTATAACCAGGTACTCATCAAGCATGGGCTCGGCATTTCCCAGTGATTCATACATATAGGAAAGCTCCAGTGCAAAGGCAGTCTTGTCTTTTAGAAGATCCCTTCCTTTCAGGTAAGTGCGGATAGCATACTCATTCTCTCTCCGCGTCATAAAAGCATTTGCGAGATTATACACCTGCGATCTGTCAGCTTTAAGATCCTTTAGTGCCTCATCGTAGATTTTCCGGCCTTTCTGTGTCTCTCCCTCCATGATATAGATATACCCCAGGTCTATATCAAACCGGGGGTCATCAGGGTTCGCCCTGGCTTGCCGCCTTATGACTTTTTCTGCCTTGTCGTAGTCCTTTTGCTCGAGCAGGCAGTTAGTGTAATAAATATAATTGAATTGGGATGGATTCTTGTTGAATAGGTTTTCAAAAAGAGCCTCAGCCTTATCGAAAGCCTTGTCCTGGTAATACTGTATACCTAGCTGCTCATCAGTCTGCTGGGAAAATGATTTTCCGGGTGCAAGCAGAAGCACCAGCAAAACAAACAGGAAAACAATATAAGCAGGAGTTTTCACAGTTATTTTCTAAGCATGTTATAAATAAGATACACTAAAGGAAGTATCCTTCCAATTCAGGGCTAGTTGATCAGGTCAAATCCTGTGTAGGGTACCAGTGCTTTTGGGATCCGGATGCCTTCTGCAGTTTGATTATTTTCAAGCAGTGCAGCAACAATACGTGGTAACGCTAATGCTGAACCGTTTAGTGTATGAGCAAACCGGGTTTTACCAGTGTTGTCTTTAAAACGGAGCTTCATCCTGTTTGCCTGGAAAGTCTCAAAATTGGAAACAGAACTTACCTCAAGCCAGCGTTGCTGGGCAGCAGAAAAGACTTCAAAATCATAGGTCCAGGCAGAAGTAAAACTCATGTCGCCCCCACAAAGGCGGATGATCCGGAACGGAAGTTCAAGCTTCCTGACAAGGCCTGCAACATGCTCACGCATTTCTTCAAGGGCCTGGTATGAATCATCAGGGTGACGTAATTGCACGATCTCAACTTTGTCAAATTGGTGTAAGCGGTTTAATCCACGTACATCCTTGCCGTAGGATCCTGCTTCCCTTCTGAAGCATGAGGAATAAGCTACATTCTTAACAGGAAAATCTTCTGACTTCAGGATTACATCCCTGTAAATATTGGTCACCGGGACTTCAGCAGTTGGAATAAGGTAGAAATTGTCGAGTCCGACAAAATACATCTGGCTGTCTTTATCTGGTAATTGGCCGGTTCCGTAACCGGAAGCCTCGTTTACCATAAGTGGAGGCTGAATTTCCAGGTATCCTGCTTTTAAAGCCTCATCAATGAAGAAATTGATCAATGCTCTCTGTAAACGGGCGCCTTTACCTTTGTAAACGGGAAAGCCTGCGCCTGTTAGTTTTACGCCAAGTTCAAAGTCAATAATATCATATTTCGAAGTGAGTTCCCAGTGCGGGAGGGAGCCTTCAGGAAGAACAGGAATTTCAGCTTCAAGCAGCACAACTGGATTGTCTTCTGCATGCCTGCCAACAGGTGTACTGGGATGGGGCATATTTGGCAATACAACCAGTAAGTTGTTAAGGTCTTTTTGAATTTCCTCCAGTTTGTCAGCTAATTCCTTGGCAATAACCTTTAGCTCTGCAGACCTGTCCTTTAAACTCTGAGCTTCTGCTTGTTTACCGGCTTTAAAGAGGTTTCCCACTTCGCGGGCAATTGAATTGGATTCGGCCAGGTTATCGTCGAGTTGTTTCTGGGTTTCACGACGGAGGGTATCGGTATTTAATATATCCTGGACAATTTGGGAAGCATCAAAATATTTGACGGCCAGACGGTCAATTACCACCTGGGGGTTTTCGCGGAGGAAATTCAGTTCAAGCATGGTGAAGATATTTTTGGTTGAAAGCGATTCTTTAGCGTGAAAGTACAAAAGGGTACAAAAATAAAAATCTCCTGATTTCCCGATCAGGAGATTTTCTATAAGGTAATCAACAGTGCGGAATGAACCGCTCCGGATTATTCGGCGCTGAGCGGGTGAACCGATACGTAGGACTTGTCGTTCCTGCGCTTTTTGAAATCAACGATACCGTCGCGAAGGGCGAAAATGGTATGATCCTTGCCTAATCCGACGTTCAGTCCAACATTGTGAACTGTGCCGCGCTGCCTGAGTATAATGTTACCGGCTTGTGCAAATTGACCGCCATAGATTTTAACACCTAATCGTTTGCTATGTGATTCACGACCGTTTGACGAACTACCGGCACCTTTCTTGTGAGCCATATCTGTATAGAATTATTTGTTGCGAATTAAGTTTATTGTGGAATTAATCTTTAATTCCTTCAATTTTCAGCTGAGTAAGATCCTGGCGGTGGCCAGTTTCTTTCTGGTATCCTTTGCGACGCTTTTTCTTGAAGATCTTCACCTTTTCTCCACGAGCATGAGTCAGGATAGTAGCGCTGACAGTTGCGCCTGATACCAGTGGCTCACCAACAACGATCTTGCCGTCATTGTCAACCAGCAGTACTTCATTAAACTCAACTTTGGCTCCTGCTTCGCCTTCAAGACGATTCACGAAGATCTTCTGGTCTTTTTCAACCTTGAATTGCTGTCCGGCGATATCAACTATTGCGTACATTTTCAAACAATTATGGATTTTCTGATAAAATTGGAGTGCAAAATTAGTAAAATTTATTTAACCACAAATAGTTACCCATCAAATTTTTAATATAAAGTTAAATCTCCTCTCAAATCAGCATTAAACACATAATCGTAATTTTATCGTCAAATAAGCAAATAGACCATGGAAACCTACCCAATATATTGTGCCGGCAAATTTATTGAAACAACTGGTGAATGGAATGTCACTGACCCTTTTCTTAATGAAGTTTTTGCAAAAACATGGCTGGCAGGCATGGAAGAATTGGAGATTGCCATACAATCCGGGTTGAACCTTAGGGGACAGCTTAAGGCAATGCCTGCCTACCAGCGGTATCAAATCCTTTCAGAAATCAGCAATGGATTGCGTTTACAACGCCAGGAATTTGCTGAATTGCTCAGCAGGGAATCAGGGAAACCTGTCAGGTATGCACTGGCTGAAGTTGACAGATCCGTACAGACGTTTACTGTTGCTGCCGAAGAGAGCCGCCGCCTGCCTAAGGAATATATAAGTATTGACTGGACAACCGCAGGGAAAGGGAAGGAAGGCCTTGTAAAATATTTCCCTGTCGGGCTTGTTGCCGGCATATCTCCTTTTAATTTCCCTCTGAACCTGGCAGTTCATAAAATAGCTCCCGCTATTGCTGCAGGTTGCCCAATCATACTTAAGCCTTCAAGCTCAACTCCCCTTTCAACATTAAAACTCTGCAAGTTGATTGATGAAACAGCTTTGCCAAAAGGTGCAGTTTCAGTATTGCCAATGAACCGGACTGTGGGAAATCTCCTGGTAACGGATGACAGGATCAGCCTTTTATCCTTTACCGGTTCACCTGAGGTTGGTTGGGAAATGAAAAGAGAGTCTGGTAAAAAGAAGGTAGTTCTTGAACTCGGCGGGAATGCCGGAGTTATTATTTCTAAAGGGACTAACCTGGAAGAAGCCATAACTAAATGTGTGACGGGAGGGTTTTCCTATTCTGGCCAGGTCTGTATCCACACCCAACGTATTTATGTGATCCGGGGTTTATTTGATGAATTCTTAGCGTGTTTTAAAGAAAAGACTTCAGGGTTAATAAAAGGGAATCCCCTGGACAAGGACACTGAAATAGCTACTATGATTGACATGTCAAATGCAGTAAGGGTTGAGGCGTGGGTAAACCAAGCATTGTTAGAGGGTGCTAAATTGGTATATGGTGGTAGGCGAGAGGGAAACTTCTTTGAACCAACCATTCTCACAGATACGAAACCGTTAATGCAGGTTTGCCGGGAGGAAATTTTCGGTCCGGTTGTTTTAGTGGAAGCAGTAAATGACCTTGAGGAAGCTGTTACCAGGATAAATGAGGGAAGATTTGGACTTCAGGCAGGACTTTTTACTGACAGCCTGGAAGAAATGAATTATGCTTTTGGAAATCTTGAGGTAGGAGGAGTAATCATTAATGATGTGCCTACTTTCCGCGTTGACCATATGCCTTATGGCGGCGTCAAGGATTCAGGACAGGGCAGGGAAGGTGTTAGATATGCTATCCTCGATATGATGGAACCACGATTGTTGGTCAAGAATTGCTGAACTTGTTTAATTTTACTGCTCTCAATTTGTATTCACCGATCTTTGGGAGATTGAAGCCTGTTTAATCTTGAATAAGATATTATATGAACACCCTGCCTTAATTTAAGGAAATACTATGCCCCCCCTGCAAACCTTTCTTAAGCATAAGTTATAACTAACAATTAATAACTGGTAACTAATAGCCAATAACATATAACTCAAATACAATAACTCATAACCAATCCCTAACCCTCCATCCTCCCTTGACCAACGAAGACCTTCTGTTAATCACTGGCCTAAAAAGAGGCGATCGTTCAATATTTGAACAGATCTTCAGGACCTTTTATCCTGAACTATGTGGTTTTTCCTTAAGGTATGTTGCGGATCCTTTAGTTGCTGAAGAGATTGTCCAGGATCTCTTTTGCAAAATTTGGTACAGGAGGGAAGAATTGGTTATTAATACATCACTCAAAAGTTATCTATATAAGGCTGCAGCCAATCATTCAATTAATCATATCCGGCACCTGGAGATGCAAAGAAAGTATTTTAATTATGTTGGTTTTGAAGTTGATGACCTTTCCGGGGGATTTAATCATGAACCGGATGGTGAACTTGCTGCACTTGTTCAGAAAGCATTGCTGGAATTACCCGAGAAACGTCGTGAGATTTTTGAGATGAGCCGGTTCGAAGGTATGAAATATCATGAAATAGCTGAAAAGTTGGGAATCAATATCAAAACGGTAGAAACTCAAATGACTCGTGCTCTGGAATTTATGAGAAAATACCTGAAAGAATTCATTACAGCTATATTGCTGATAATCAATATTATAAAACCCTGATAAAAAAATATTTTTTTGGCTTGTAGGGGTAAAATGCTTTTCGATTGTCTATATAGTACAAAAATAATAATATGTCCATCCATAACCGGAAAATAGTAAGCGAGATCACACGCTACATCACTGGAGATTGTACTCCGGATGATCGTCGTGTCATTTCCGGTTTGATTGACACTGATCCCCTCTATCAACAAGAGTACAAAGAACTGAACCAGGTATGGAATCATACCGGTATTAAATCAATTCCTGTATTTGATGTAAATGTTGCCTGGTCTTCTGTGGAAGAAAGGATTTCAAAGGCACCTTCCAGAAGGATACACCGTATTCAACCTGTCCATAACCAGGTACGCAAAATTGCCGGGTATGCCCTTAGGATTGCTGCGGTCTTATTAATAGGTATAGCTATATTCCAATTCCTTGTTCCTCATACTTCTTTCAAAACAATTGCTTCCGGTACTTCTGTCGCAGCTCCTTTAAGCCTTGCCGACGGCTCTACTATATTCCTGAATTCCTCATCTTCAATTAAATTCCCCGAAAAATTTGGAGGTAATAAACGCGAAGTTTACTTTTGGGGTGAAGCTTTCTTTGAAATAGCTCACGACCCAACCAGGCCTTTCATTATTGAGACAGGTGAAACGCGTATCAAAGTTCTGGGAACATCTTTCAATGTTAAGGCGTATCCCAAAACCAACAGAATTGAGGTTGTAGTGAATTCGGGTAAAGTTCTTTTCTACCATGTTGACAAAAACGACCATATTCTCGGCCAGGTAATTCTTCTCAAAGGTGATAAGGGTGTTTATTTCAGGAATACAGGCCAGATTACCCGTCTCCTGAACGATGAACCTAATTACCTTAGCTGGAAAACCGGTCTTCTCGTTTTCAGTGAAACTTCACTTGATAAAGTGCTGACCGCTGTTGGACAAAAATATGGTGTCACTTTTAATATGGCCGACAAAGATCTCTCCCAACTTAAACTAACTGCCACATTCGACAACGAAACGCTGGATGCCGTTCTGGAAGTGTTACAACTTGTTCATAACCTCCAATTTGTCAATAATGGAAATGATTACCTGGTTAAGAAAAAATAACCGATAATCAACCACCATACAGATATGTTATTGACCTTACGGTATTACGTTAGTTTTACATTATTAATTCTGTTTTTGTTCAAGGCTGGCCCCGCGGGTGCGCAGCCTTTGTTGTTAAGCCGCCCGGTAACCATCAGCGTCTCAAACCAGCCCTTCTCTTCTGTTCTTCTTAAGCTTAGCAGGGAAACCGGGATTCGCTTCTCTTATGATCCCGTTCAGCTGTCCCCACAGAAAAAAATATCCGTTAAAGCTTTTAATAAGCCACTCGGCGAAGTTCTTAACCAAATTGTTGGACAAGGGGCTTTTGCTTATCGCGAAGTGGGAAACCAGCTTGTAATCTATAAGAAAATAACTGATAAAGATACTCCTGTTGAAGTAACTAATCCATCGGATCAAAAGAGCATCCTCCCCCAGCCAAAGAAAAACCCAATACCTGATACTGTCATTATAACCCGCACTGATACGGTCCGGATTAACAAGACAGATACACTTGTCAGGACAGAGACTCTTGTACAGCATGATACCATAAGGCATACAGACACGGTCTATATGTACAAAACACAAAAAGCCGGCCGGCAAACGCTTCCCAATTTTAACAAAAACTCCATTCAAAACAGAAAGTTCAGGGAACATAATGGATTCTTTGCTGGTATAGAGTATCAGCAATTGCTGGGTAAGATGTCTTTTAAAGCAACGGAACAAACATATACAGGCTTGTCGGATTCCATGGATAAAGCTTCATCTGCCTTGCTTAAATACTCTGTGGGAGCTATAGTAGGATACGACTATAAGCGCATAGGTGTTGAATCAGGCATTCATCTAACTCGCCTCGGAGAAATGTTCGAATATGAATATTCAAAACAGCTTGGTGGATATTATAAAACTGATACAGTTGATACCTATTATACTGTAACTGGAATCGATACAACCAGATATTATGTGACAGATTCCAGCTGGGTAAATATTGACTATAAAAAATTCAGTTACAAGAATCCAAATACATATAAATATTTAGAAATCCCCATTCTTGCTAAATTAAGGTTCTACCAGGACGAAAAACTGGAATTATATATTAAGGGTGGACTAATTGCTGATTTCCTCGTTTCTCATAAAGCAATCTATATTAAAACTGATGCTGATCAAAGTGCTGATTGGTTGTCTTCCTCCTTATTAAAACCAATGCTGCTATCCTGGCAAGCCGGCCTGGGAGCAGCTCTCAATTTACAGAATGGATTGGGCTTCCTGCTTGATATTTCTTACAGAAGTCAAGGGTCTTCACAGTATAAAGATTATCCCCTTTCAAAGAAATTTAACCTTTTTAATATTAAAACAGGTATTTTTGTTAGGCTCTAAAGAGTGATACTGAGATTCGTCCCGGGGATTAACATTAGGTAGCTTATGCTAAACGGCAAAACCTTGCCAGTCTTTTTCTTGATTAGCCCTCAAGCAGGATCAGACAGGAATCAGAGTATTTCAAGATTATTGAAATGTTCTCTGTATGCGCCCGTCCTGATATGTTTCATTTTATTTCTTTCACTGAATTCTGCTGCTCAAGTGTTCGTTGGGGGAGCACTCTCACAAAATACCACATTCAATAAAGCCAACAACCCTTATATCGTCACAGAAAACCTGATTGTTCCAAAAGGAATAACTCTTACAATTGAACCCGGCGCTGAACTTGTATTCTACTCAAATACACAGCTAATGGTCAAAGGTGTCTTAGTTGCAAGAGGAACTGAAAGCGATAGCATTCAATTTGTTATGAGTACCCAGATCCCTAATGCATATTTATGGAATGGAATTGTATTCGACAGCACCTTTGCAAGTTTCGATGCAACAGGGAGTTATCTGGGAGGTACGATATTATCATATGCTTCTATCTATAATTCCAATTATTCGCTAACAATCTCAGGAAATTCAGGGATACTGATTGAAAACTCTTTGCTCCGGAAGAGTGGTGACGGAATTTATTTGTCTGAAGGGACAAACAATATTATAAGGAATTGCCGTATTGAACAGACAGGATTTGGGATATTCATTCCTTCGGGTAGCCATGTTTCCAATAACCGCTTCGAAAACAATGAAATTATTAATAATATTAATATTGGATTTCTAATAAATAATGGAATTGGCAGGATCAGGGATAATTTGATTACCGGAAACAAGATCAGAAATAACTTCATCGGAATGTATATTGGTAATGATGGGCCGTATGATGTGGGAAGAAATACCCTGAAAAACAACTATATCTCGGACAATTCTCTCGAAGGAGTCCGTATCTACCAGGATTCTACTGCATTCACCGGTAATTTTGTCCTTAACAATGATGTTGGAATAACTTTAAAGCATTCTGACCATTCCGAGCTTTCTGAGAACTTTATTTCCCAGAATAAGAAATGGGGGATATGGATCAACGACAGTTCTACCAATAATCTGATCATTCAAAATAATATATTAAGAAACGGATTTGGAATTCGGATTTCAGCAGAGGACCTGAACAAATCACTTAACAATACATTCCTTCACAACACCATTTATCAAAACAACGGGGAGGCAGTTGATATTGAATCTTCTCCTCAGGGCCCTTTTCACTACAATAACATTGACCTGAACAGTAAAACCTATACTTTCATCAACATGTCAAAGGACCTGATTGAGGCTGAGAATAACTGGTGGGGAACAGGAAATACAGAAACCATCGACAGCCTGATCTATGACATCCTCGATGATCCACAGCTCGGACTGGTCAGGTATCAGTTTACGCTTGGTCAGATTGACACCGTGGCTCCGATACCGCCACCTCGAAATGTTGTTAAACGACAGGTTGGAGCCGATGTCGTAATTTCATGGGAAGCAGTTCCGGTTAATGATTTGAAAGGATATTTCATTTACTGCGGTGCTTTTGATGGTGTTTCTTTCTCAACCAGGATTGATGCCGGGAATGTTACCAGTTTTGTTTTACCTGCACATTCAGTTTTTGATTCTATTGCCGTTTCTTCATTCGACAATTTAGCTGATAGTATTTCTGACCAGGTCGAAGGGCATGAAAGCGAATATGTTTTTGCTGCTTTGGGCCCTTATGCCGGCCCTGACACAACTATTTGTACTGGTTCTTCACTTCATATTGAACTGGCCACAGCTTTTAACTATGAATCCATAACCTGGTCAACCTCAGGTGACGGCTCTTTTTCCAGTCCTCATCTTCTCAAAACCATTTATAATCCCGGATCGGCTGACACTGCAAACAAGCAGGTTGCGCTCACATTGCATATCATGGGATCGGGATTCAACCTGAGCGATCTTATGATTGTCTCATTTAGTGATCCTCCAATAGTTTTTGCAGGAAATGATACCTTGGTTTTATCTGATACCTCATATCTTACCTCTGAAGCAACTTCAATCCATCAAACAGGGATTTTGTGGCAAACTTCGGGTGATGGGACATTCAGTAATGATACCCTTTTGCACACTGAATATACTCCAGGATCACAGGATTTAGGGAATGGGAATGTTAAACTAACGCTTCATACAAGTTCGGTCTGCGGAAGCGTAGATGATGATTTGAACCTTACAATTCTAAAAGCAGTTTCAATTCATGGTAAGGTTCATGCCGGAGAAGTTTTGTCAGGAGGTACCCGGCTGCAGCTATTCAAGGCAGTTGGGAATGTGATTAGCCAGGAGAGAGAAACTTATCTGTCAGTTGATGGCAAATTCAACTTCGATCACCTTACTGCTGCAGATTATTATTTATATGCAGTCCCTGATAAAATTGATTTTTCCTTGTATGCCCCTACCTATTATTATAATGATCTTCACTGGAAAGATGCTTACCGATTGCCGGCTCATGAGAACACCTATGATGTTGATATCAATCTAAAGCGCTTAGCTATGGCGCTTCCTGTTGGTGAAGGTTCTATTGGTGGATTATGCACCGCATCAGGAGTTACCGGGCTACCCTGCCAAAATACAATAGTACTTCTATATGACAAGTCCGGGCAAAATCTCCTTGGCTGGGCTTCGGTTGATGGAAACGGTTCTTTCAAATTTGACCATCTCCCATATGGTGAATATCTTCTGATAGGTGAAAAAGCAGGCTATGAGCAGTTTTTTTCGCAGGTTATTACGCTTTCCCCGTTGCATCCGGAAGTAACAGATGCAATGTTACATATTGAACCTTTTAAGATTTCCATCCAGATACCGATGGATTCTCCCGATTACCTTTCCAATATCCAGGTTTACCCGGTTCCCGGGAAAAATAAGGTTTTTCTTAAAGGTCTGCCTTCATCCGGGACATATAAGATCAGTCTTTCCAATGTAACCGGTGAAACTGCTTCTTTTGCCATTGATTTTATTAAGGGCGAAGACTGTCCAATTGATGTTTCTAAGTTTCCAGCCGGAGTTTATATGTTACGAATTTACCTTGGTGATGATTTTGTGAAAGATCTTAAGATAATTAAGAATTAATCTCAGACCATTTTTAGTATATTTATATTACATATTGATAACTAGGTTATTAATAGGTACTCATCCCACTTTATTACACACTCTTTATTAACAAACACACGTTGAAAAATAGTTGAAATCTGAAGAATATTTATTTAATTATACCTTATCTTTAAGGTTTGCATACTGATAACCAGACATTTACAAAATTATACAATTATCTGGGTTAAAGGTGTGCTTAGTTGTATTTTCTCTTGAACTCTCACGGCTCGCTTTACTCCCAATCAAAAGGTTTTAACATTGAGCGGCAAATTCGGCAAAATAAATGCTTATATAAAATGCTGTTATACAGAACAATAACGATAATTGAAAAAAAAATACCAAAAAAATGAGATATAGTTGTAGGGGTAAAATGCTTTTCGATTGTCTTATATGCGAAGAATTAATAGTGACAAAACCATAAAGCACCTGGCGGTATTGAAAAGCTGAAGATTTTATTTGTCTCAGTTTGACGGTTACAAGCCGGTTGTTTTGTGATATTCAAATGAATATAACTAATGAATAATTAATGTGTTAAATAACTGCTATGTAGCTTTGCCCATAGCCTAACGACTAAGAAAGGAGGACATAAGGCGAAAATTTTGTCATTTCGCGTCAAGAAAACGACACAAAAAATTATTTAAGCTTTTTCAGAAAAGTACGAATGCAAAAAATTGAGAATAATCCTTACAGGCTTACAGATTATATAATGTTGAAGGTAGCAGAAAGTGTTTTTTTGTTATCATAAACATTTTTATATTTGCCGGCTAAATGCAATTCACAAAATCGCTTATTTATTCACTAATTAATCTATTACTAACCAAAACAAATTTAACATGAAAAAACTCCTTACCGTGTTATTCCTGGTAGTTATTGCTGCCTGGAGTTCATTTGGTCAGGTATCTGGTTATGGCTTCGGCCAGGGAACCGCAACATACACCCCGATTTCGGGTGGTACTGTTCTGGGAACCGGGACGATCGATGACAACGTGTACACCAACAATCCAATTGGCTTCTCCTTTACTTATAATGGAGTTGCTTACACAGCGTTCAGTGTGAACGTAAATGGATTTATTGCAATGGGTACATCGATATCGAGTAGCTATACTCCACTCAGCTCCGGCTCATCCAACAATGTTATCTCCGCTCTTGGAGGTGACCTTCAGGGTGTTTCAGGAACTGGTGAACTCAGTTATTTGACCATTGGAACAGCTCCTAACAGGACCCTGGTAGTTCAGTGGACTGCTTTCCGTCATTATTCAGGAAGCGGTAACTACAACTTCCAGATTCGTTTGGAAGAAACAACCAACAAAGTTGTAGTTCATTACGGAACAATGACAGAACCTTCCTCCTACACTCAGCAGGTTGGTATCCGCGGCGCTTCAAGTGCTGATTTCAGCAACCGTTCAACTACCGCTAACTGGCTAACTACAACCGCTGGTGCAACAAACGCTGCTTCTTGTTCACTCAACAGCACCGTTTATCCTTCAAGCGGCTTGTATTTTACCTGGGCTCTCATTCCACCTTCGGCTCCAACCTACAGTGGACCAGCCAACAATGCTCCAAACGTTCTTCCAACTGCTACCATGACTTGGGCAGCCGGAACAACAGGTGGACCTACTGCCAGCTACCTCGTTTATTTCGGTACTGACAATCCTCCTACAAATATTGCCAATGGCGTTAGCCAAACAGCTACTTTCTACGATCCAACTCCAGACATGGCTTTCAATACTACTTATTATTGGAAAATAGTTTCTGTTAACGGAATTGGAACTTCAGCTTCATCCAGCCCGGTTTGGTCATTCCATACTACAGCTGGTTTCGGTTCATTACAGGGTTTCGTAACCAACTCATTTGGTGTTCCCATCAGTGGTGCTACCGTTGGTATCAGTGGTTCAAATCCATATCCTCCTGTTACCTCACAGGCTAACGGTTTCTACCAGTTCCCAGTTAATGGTTTAGCTGCTGATACCTACACTGTTGGTGCTCAGAAGACCGGATACAATACTATCACTGTTCCTGGCGTAGTTGTTACCGTTGGTAACGTTACCGGACAGAATATCGCAATGCCTCAGCCTTCAATGACTGTTCTTCCTAACCCGAACAACATTTCATTGAACCCTAACGGAATGCTTGACCATTCTTTCACCATTACCAATGCCGGTACAGGTCTTCTTACCTGGACTGCTACCATTGGAGCTGGTGCAACAGGTTGGTTCAGCATGCCTGCTGCTACCGGCACTGTTAACCCTTCAACACAAGCTACCGTTTCTGCTGTATTTGATGCTACCGGCCTTGCCGTTGGTACTCTTAAGAGCACAACCGTTACCTTCACTTCAAGTCCAGACGTAGGTACAATTACTGTACCTGTTAATATGATCGTTGCTGGCGAACCTCTCAATCCAGTTACCAACCTCACAGCTACTCTTAATTCAGCCCTTACAGGTGATGTTTCCCTTTCATGGACATGCACCCCAAGTACTGGATTCCTGTATTATGCTGTAAAGAGAAACGGTACCCAGATTGCTATCGTTCCTTCAGCAACTACTTACAGTGATGTTCTTCCTGCTTTCGGTACCTATACTTATTGCGTTTCCGCAGTTTATACCGTAAGCCCTACTTCCGAAGCTTGTGCTGACGTAGAATGGGCAAGTCCTACAATGACATGGACTCCTTCCGCTCTTACTCACACCCAGTTCACCGGTAGGAACGAAGAAGTTGATCTGACCATCGGAAATACCGGCCTTGGAACATTAGCTTTCACTTTCCCGGATTATACCGATCAATCAGGTGACAATTCACTTGCTTATTGCACAGCTACCGCAACTGCATGCGACGAATTCATCGGCCGCGTTCAGGTAGGTACACTCGACAAGAGCAGTGCTTGTGACCATTACAGTGATTTCACAGCTTTCTCAACTGACCTTGAAATGAATACGCCTACAGCTGTCACCGTTACCAATGGCGGTAACGCTTACAGTTCAGACCAGGTGTTCATTTGGATTGACTATAATCACAATGATACTTTTGATGCTTCCGAACTCACAACCCTTGCAAGCCAGGGTGGTGGTAGCAGTTTCACTGGCAACATTACTGTTCCTTTGACTGCAACCTCAGGTATTACTACCATGCGTGTTCGTATGTCATACAATCTTGCAGCTAATGCCTGTGGTTCACAAACCTACGGTGAAGTTGAAGATTACCACGTTAACCTGAAGGCTCCTTCCTTCGTTACTGCTGTTGCTCCTGCAACCGGTACAGTAGCAGCCGGTGGTTCAAAACTCATCCGCACTACCTTCTCATCAACTGGTCCATTGTTCTCACCAGCCGGAACCTACAATGCAGGTCTCAAGCTGAACAGCAATGACCTTGCAAATGCTTCAGTTACCATTCCTTGCACCATGACCGTTATCGTTCCTGGTACAATTGGTGGTACAGTTACCAACTGTGTTACCGGTGAACCTATCGGTGGTGCTATGGTTACTGCTGGATCAAATGTTACGATGACCGATGGTGACGGTAATTATTCACTTGAGTGCGCTGCAGGTACTTATGATGTTGTTTTCTCTGAAATTGGTTTCACTTCAGTTACCGTTACTGGTGCAGTTGTAACCTCCGGAGCTAATACCGTTGTAAATGCTCAGCTTTGTGAGCAGCCTTATGCTCCAGCTTGTGCTTCAGCAGCTGTTGATGCCAATGATACCCAGGCTACCGTTACATGGTGTGTTCCAGTTGGGCCATACGAACTCATGTACGACGATGGCGGTGCTGAAAACTTTGCAGCATGGCAGGTTCCTGGTAACATGAATGGTGTTAAATTCACTCCTAAGGGATATCCCGCAACTGTTGTTGGTGGTAAATTCTTTGTAGGTGATGGTAGTTTCCCAATTGGTGGCAGCATCATTGATGCTCCTTTCACTGTAGCTGTTTACGCAGCTGACGGAGCCAACGGATTACCAGGTACACTTCTTGATTCAGTTCCAGCTACCGTTACCAACTATGGTTGGGTTAACGTAACCGGTCTCAATGCAGAAGTTGCTTCAGGTGATTTCTACCTCGTAATGATTCAACGTTCATTGTCACCAAACTGCGCTCCTATCGGAGTTGATGCTACATTACCAAAAGCTTACAAGAGCTACTCACGTAATGTTGGTGCAAACGAACCTTGGGTTCTTTCTCCATATCAGGATTTCATGATGCATGCAGTTGTTAGCAGCCCATTAGCTGGTGACGATGCTCCTGTTGCAACCCGCGTTCTCATACCTGGTAAAGTTAAGGGAATGATCTCCCTCAACAAACCCAGTGCTGTTCCTGGCGTAGAAGCAACTACTGCTCAGATTACTTCACCTTCAGGATATGAAACTGATGCCGTTCAGTCATACAAACTCTGGCGTATCAGCAACTTCGATCCTACAGCTCAGCCTTCAACTGGTACTTTCACTCTCATCGGAAGCGGCCTTACAGCTACAACCTATGTTGAAAGTGGTACACAGTGGAGCGCTCTCCCAATGGGATGGTATGCTTACGCTATCAAAGCTGTTTACCCAGGTGGTACAGAATCAGAATATGTTTATACCAATTCAATTCCTCACAAACTTTTTGCTGACGTAACTGTAAATGTTAAACTCATTTGCGGTATGGTTCCTGCAGAAGGTGCTGTTGTTAAATTCACTGGTAGCGATTATCCTTTTGCTGTTCTTACCCAGACTGTTCCTGCTTCAGGTACAGTTGTATTTGACAATATGATAAAGGGTCATTATACCATGCTTGTAACCAAGGGTGGTTATACTCCTTATTCGGTTGACTATAATATCACAGCTAACCGTACTATTGATGTTATCATGGAAGACATCCGTTACATGCCTCGTAACCTGTTTGTTGATGACATGACCTTACATGCAACCTGGGACGAACCTCTTGCAATAGCTATTACTGAAAATTTCGAAAGTGGTGTATTCCCACCAGCTGGCTGGCAGGCCACAACCCAGGGTTCAACTGGTTGGTATGCTACCACTGATGGAAGCAGTGCATATTTCACTGTTCCTGCACATACTACTTACGCAATAGCTAATGATGATCAAGGTGGATCAAGCAACAACGGCTGCTGCGATTACCTCATTACTCCTACTTTGGATCTCACTAATGCTCCAAGCTTCGCACTTAATTTTGCTAGCTTCTACACTGGTGACTATGGCCAGATGGCTTATGTTGAAATGAGTACTGACGGTGGTGCTACATGGACCCCGATTTATACTTGTTCACCAGCAGCTACATGGAATGATGTTTCTGTTGACCTTTCAGCTTACTCAGGAGCTTCTGGCTTATCATCTGTTAAGTTTGCATTCCATGCAGACGATGCTGGCCAATATGCTTCAGGTTGGGCTATTGACGATGTAAGTATCGCTTCAGGTAACCTTGCCTTCACCGGTTATGGTGTATTCCTTGATGGTTCACTCGTTGGTAACACACCTCACGATCAGCGCTGGTATGATTATGATCCTACCACTATTAACTATGGACAGACTTATGTAGCAGGTGTTGCTGCTATCTATTGTTCAGGTTATTCAGATCTTGATACCTATACTTTCACAAGTCATTTCCTCTATCCTCCACGTAACCTTACCGCCACTTCACCTGCAGGACAACCTGTTGTGATTCTGAACTGGCAGGCTCCTCTCACTGGTGACTATTCAGTTGTTGGTTCAATTCCACGTACCAATACTCCTCTCGCCACTGCAGAATACAGCCCAATGGTTACACAGCGTATTGGAAGCGATAACCAAACTGCTGTTTGGGACGTTCTCCTTACCTTCCCAACAACTTCAGCCGGTAAAGCTGGTGTTGCTTCCGATGGTAACTTCATCTACACTACTATTTGGAGTGGCGGTGGATTCCAGAAATATGACCTCTCAGGAAACTGGGTTGAAGATTTCGACATCGCTGGCGTAAACAGTATTCGTGACCTCGCTTACAATACTGACAACCATCATTTCTATGGTTCACCTAACTCAGCAGTTCTTTATGAAATGGATTTCACCAACAAGGTTCTCGTAGGTAGTGTAACTACTGGCGTCACCGGTGGTATTCGTCATATTGCTTACAGTCCTCTACTTGATGGCGGTAATGGTGGATTCTATTGCGGTGCCTGGTCTGATGACTTCCAAATCAAGATGGACGGTACTGTAATTGGCGCAACTCCTGGTTTCACTGCTCAGGGTCTGACCGGCGTTTACGGTTCAGCTTATGACTGGGGAACTTCTGGTGGCCCATTTATGTGGTATTTTGACCAGGGTGGTAATGGTGCCGACATTTGGCAGTATGATATCGCTGCTGGTGCATTTACCGGATTCGTACAGGATGCTTCTACATTACCTGGATTTATTGCAGGTAGTATCGCCGGTGGTTTGGATTACAACACTCAGATCGTTCCTGGACACGCTGTATTGCTTGGTTTGATCCAGCAAGACTTCGTATTCGAATATGACATGGGTGGTGCAGCTGCTCCTCCTTCAACGAGCCTCGTTCGTTACAACCTCTATCGCGATGGCGATTTCAGCGCACCAGTTGCTCAGATTCCAGCTACAGAATTAACTTACTGGGATACCGGACTTGATCCACAGCAATATTGCTATGACATCAGCGCTGTATATGACCTTACTTCATTTGGTTTCCCCGGCCAGTTCGGTGAATCAGTTAAAGAAGGTACAGCTTGTGCAAACGTTCATTTTGGCAAACCGCTTCCTTTCTTCGAAGATTGGACTTCCGGTACTTTCTCTCTGAACGAATGGACTGCTGATCCTAACTGGGTACTCGAAGGACAGGTTGGTAATCCTATGCCATCAGCCAAGTTCAAATGGGATCCTTTGTTGAATGACTATACAAGTTCACTCACCAGTACTTATCTCGATGCTGAAGTTATCAATACAACCACTCCTTATAAACTTTGGATGGACTTTGATCTGAAGCTTGACGATCGTACTTCTTCAACCAACGAAAAACTGTCTATCGAAGTTTCTTCAGATGGCGGTGCTACTTGGGCTAAGGTAGGTGAAGTAGCCAACAATGGTAACATGGATTGGACTGCTGAACATATTGATATTACCACGAAAGCTAAGAATAAAGTTTTCCAGGTTAGATTCAATGCCAATGGAACCTTCTCAGGTGACATTTTCTACTGGTATGTTGATAATATCCACATCTATGCTGGATACATCTTCAATCCTCCTATTAACCTCGTAACTGAAAAGCAGGGTAACCCACAGAATGACATTAAACTCACCTGGGGACCTCCTGCAGGCGGTGGTACAATCGTAACCTACGTAATTGATGACAACTCAGCTGAAAACGGTTGGGCTATCAACCCAGGTTATGAATCATGGCTTGGTAACGAGTTCGCAGTAACTGATGCTGGTGTTCTTCAATCACTTGATGTATACTGGCAGGCTAATGCAAGTGCAGGTACCGAATCATTGTCATTTGACATATTTGATGCCAGCAATACTTTAATTGGCTCATCAGATGCTTTCGCTACAGTTCAGGATAACTGGCAGACAGTTGCTCTACCTGACGTTCCTTTCGATGGTACATTCTATGCAATGGTACATTGGAACATGCTCGCTGGCCAATCAAATTACCTTGGTTCAGACGAAAATGGTCCTAATGCTGCTGCTAACTATGGTTGGTACTATGATGGAACCGCATGGTCACATCTGTCAGATTTCGGATATGCACCTTGCGTATTCCTGATTCGTGCTAAGGCTCTCGTTGGTGGCGACAAGAAAGTTGTTTCCTTCGGTCCTGTATCACATAGCAACGGAACACCAAGTGCTAACTTCAGCAATGTTATTGCTAAGTCAGAACGTCATAGCAGTGCCGGCGCACCTGTAAGCAGCAGTGCTGTATTCCAGGGTGACAACAGCCAGGAAATGCTCGGATATAACATCTATCGTCGTTACTACATTGACCCAATACCTGGACAGTACACTACTTACAGCGCTTGGGATTCACTGACATTTGTAACTGCAACGGAATATCTCGACATGAACCTGTTCAATGACTGCTACGATTATTATGTAACTGCAGTTTACACTGAAGGTCAGTCTGTACCGTCAAATGAATCAGAACAGTGCCTCACCGTAGGTCTGAATACAAATGAAACCAGTGAAGTTAGAATTTATCCTAACCCAGCTGTTTCCTTCGTAACCATAGACCTTACCAAAGACGTTCGTAACATTACTATTTACAACGCTCTTGGATCAGTAGTCAACGAAAAGAACATCACACGCGAAACAAGCGTGACGGTGAACACTTCGAACTACGCAGCAGGTGCTTACAACGTGAAGTTCACCACAGCTAATGGCGATACATTCAGCCGCAAGTTTGTTGTGACCAAATAATCCTTCATTGGAATAAATGAAAAGGGGCCCATTATTGGGCCCCTTTTTTATTTTACTTTTGCAGCATGATTTCTGTTAGCAACCTTTCTGTACATTTTACCGGGGAATATATATTTGAGAATGTTTCTTTTCTGATCAATGATAGGGACCGGATAGGTCTCGTTGGGCGAAACGGTGCTGGTAAAACTACACTTCTCCGAATCCTATGCGGTGAAATGGAGCCTGAAACTGGTGTTGTTGCCAGTCCGTCTGGTAGTACAATCGGCTACCTGCCGCAGGAAATGTCAGTAGGCAGTGAACTGAATGTGCTTGAAGAAGCTATGACAGCATTTGCTGAAGCTCATTCACTTCATGATCTTATCGATAAATATACCAGGGAACTGGCAGAGAGGACAGATTATGAGTCAGAAGCCTATGAGAAACTGATACACCGGTTCAATGATGCAAATGACAGGTATCATTTAATTGGTGGGCAAAATGTTCAGGAAGAGGCTGAAAAAGTGCTTAAAGGACTTGGTTTTGAGCCTGAAGATTTCAGCAAGCCAATGAAGACCTTCAGCGGTGGGTGGCAAATGAGAGTGGAACTGGCCAAGATCCTTCTGACTTGCCCGGATGTGGTTTTACTTGATGAGCCTACAAACCACCTGGATATCGAATCTATCCAATGGCTGGAGGACTTCCTCATTAATTATCGTGGAGCGGTTGTTCTGGTTTCGCATGACCGTGCATTTCTCGACAATGTGACAAACCGCACGATCGAGATTATGAACGGAAGAATATACGATTACAAGACAGGTTACTCAGAATATGTTGAGTTAAGGGAAGATCAAATGGAACAGCAACGTGCTGCCTTTGATAACCAACAGGCTCAAATTGCACAAATCGAAAGGTTTATTGAGCGATTCAGGTATAAATCTACTAAATCGCGACAGGTACAATCAAGGGTGAAAATGCTTGATAAAATGGATAGGGTAGAAGTAGATGATGTTGATAGTTCAGCGATTCGGTTTGTGTTTCCGCCTGCACCTCATTCTGGCAAAGTTGTAGTAGAGACAAGTAAGCTTACCAAAAGATACGGAGAGAAACTCGTTTTAAAGGATCTAGAATTTCATATTGAGAAAGGTGATTTTGTTGCCTTTGTTGGGAGAAACGGAGAAGGTAAAACTACACTTTCAAGGATCATCATAGGTAACCTGGAGCACGAAGGTATCTGTAAGCTTGGCCATAATGTCAGAATTGGCTATTATGCCCAGAACCAGGCCGAATTGCTTGATCCGGAAAGGACGGTTTTTCAGACTATTGATGATATTGCTGTTGGCGATATGCGTACTAACGTTAGAGGTATCCTGGGTAGTTTCCTGTTTGGAACGGAAGCCATTGAGAAGAAGGTGAAAGTGTTATCTGGTGGAGAAAAGGCCAGGCTTGCCTTAGCTAAATTACTGCTGACCCCGGTGAACCTCCTTGTTCTCGATGAACCAACTAATCACCTTGATATGGTAAGTAAGGACATCCTGAAAAATGCCCTTTTGAAATTTGATGGTACCCTGATTGTTGTTTCGCACGACAGGGATTTCCTGCAGGGATTAACGGATAAGGTATTTGAATTCAGGAATCATACAATCAAAACCTGGATTGGAGATGTAAAAGAATACCTTCAAGCCAGAAAACTTGCCTCTCTCGCTCAATTGGAGGCTCGCAGGCTTAATGGAACTTCAGCAGCGGATAACCAGCCATCTGACAATAAAGTAAATTATGAGCGCAGGAAACAGCTCGACCGAGAAGTTCGTAAAGTAGCGGCTAAAGTTCAAAAGGTAGAAGATGAGATTGTGCGGGTAGAAAATGATATAAAGCAATATGATATTTTACTGGCTGACCCTGAAAGCCACAAAGATGCGGTAAAATCCGGATTGCTTTTCAAGGAGTATCAGCGATTGAAAAGCCTTCTGGATGAAAAAATGGAACTATGGGAGGTGTTACACGAGGAGTTGGAGCAGGTGAGCCGTAATGCGGAATAGGCCTGGCCTGTGCTGTTAAATTTCTCGTACCATCAGATCCTCGCAATAGCTTAACAGGATTGTTTTTCGCTCTTCCGGCAGGCTGAGGTTGTTCAAGGTATCCTTCGCAGCTTTCCAATACAAATGGATTTCTAATATGGTAGCATCTCTGGTCCTTAGGCGATCAAAATGACTTCGTACTTCACTGATTTTATCTTCTTTTGATAAATCTTTTGATTGATAGAGGAGCTTGAGTTCTTCTTTATCGCTTCCGGCTAATTCCAAGGCTTTTAAATAAAGAAAAGTCTTCTTGCCTTCCAGGATATCGCCACCTTTCACTTTGCCAAATTTTTCCTCCTGGCTATAAAGATCCAACAGATCATCCATCAATTGGAAAGCAATTCCTATGTTTATACCAAAGTGATACAGGATATCTGCATCTCTTTGACTGGCACCGGCTATGACAGCTCCAGTTTTAAGACTGCAGGCGAGCAGCACAGCAGTTTTCAAGCGGATCATTTCCATATATTCTGCCAGGGTGACATCGCTTCGGGTTTCGAAGTTCATATCAAATTGCTGGCCTTCACAAACTTCAGCAGCCGTTACATTCAGGAGTTCCAGCAATTGAGGAATTGCATCAACACGTGTTAGCATCATTTGCCTGTTTGCAAGAGCAAACATGGTATCTCCTGCCAGGATTGCTATATTAGAATTCCACTTCTTATATACTGTTTCCTTGCCTCTGCGCAGAGGTGCCTGGTCCATGAGATCATCATGAAGGAGTGTAAAATTGTGAAAAAGTTCTATGGCAAGGGCGGGATGAATGGCCTCGTTGAGGTTCCCTTCAAACATATCGGTAGCTGCCAGTAAAAGGAAAGGCCTGAGGCGCTTACCTCCGAGGCTGAGCGTATATGAGATTGGCTGATAAAGTTCAGCCGGATAAGAAGGCAGTTTCAGTTCTGCAAAAGCATTCCGAATAATACTGTGTAAAGATTCGATTGTTTGCATTTCCCTATCGTTCAATCTCCGGAAGATTTAGCAGGTAAGTTCCATAACCACTTTTTAGAAGTGGCTGGGCAAGGATTTCCAGTTGCCGCCTGTCAATAAATCCCATACGGTAAGCAATTTCTTCAATGCATCCAATCTTTAGCCCCTGGCGTTCTTCAATAACCTGGACAAACTGTGATGCCTGCAGTAAGGAAGCAAACGTACCGGTGTCAAGCCAGGCGGTTCCGCGGCTCAGGATCCCTACCTTTAAATTCCCCTTTTCAAGATAATATTTGTTTACATCCGTTATTTCATATTCTCCCCGTGCAGAGGGTTTGATGTTTTTTGCAACTTCTACAACCGAATTATCATAGAAATAGAGTCCCGGCACCGCATAGTTGGATTTAGGCTGTTTTGGCTTCTCTTCAATTGAAATAGCTTTCTTGGATTCATCAAATTCAACAACACCATATCTTTCGGGGTCAGAAACATGGTAAGCAAAAACAACTCCGCCATCCGGGTCGTTGCATTCGGAAATGAGTTTCTGCAATCCTGTTCCATAAAAGATGTTATCCCCAAGAATGAGGGATACCTTATCTGATCCTATAAATTTCTCACCAATAACAAATGCCTGAGCCAATCCGTTTGGCACTTCCTGAATTGCATAGCTGAACTGGCATCCCATGTTTTTTCCATCTCCCAGCAAGGTCTTGAAACCTGGCAGGTCATGCGGGGTGCTGATAATCAGTATTTCACGAATACCTGACATCAGCAGAACTGATAACGGATAATAGATCATTGGTTTGTCATAGATGGGCATCATCTGTTTGCTCATAGCCAATGTTAAGGGGTGGAGACGTGTTCCCGAGCCACCTGCGAGAATAATTCCTTTCATAATAAACTGAATTAATGATTCTAGATTAAACTGGTTAATTGAAGCGTAAGGTCAGCATTATTCCAGATTATCCTTTTCAGGAATTCCGGTATTCTCATCACCATCATATATTTCGATGATCGGCTCAGCCTTGAAAGCTTTGGTAACAACAATCTTATCGAGAGAAAGAAGCAAAGAAGGAAGCACAACCATATTGAAGAACATGGCGATCAGCAGAGTAGTAGATATCAGCATTCCCAGGGCCTGTGTTCCGCCGAAACCTGACACCATAAACACGCTGAACCCAAGAATAAGCACAATAGACGTATAGATCATGCTGAATCCTGCTTCTTTCAATGCATTAATGGCAGATTTGCGAATGTCATTCCCCGTTTTCTTCAGTTCATGACGGTATCTTGAAAGATATTGGATCGCATTGTCAACTGAGATTCCGAGAGCAATGCTGAACACGATTATCGTTGAAGGTTTTATAGGAACACCAGCAAATCCCATGATCGCAGCCGTTATTATCAAAGGGATAATGTTAGGGAGCATGGAAACAACAATCATCCTGAAGCTTGAAAACATCAGGGCCATCAGCAATGAAATAGAAATAATAGCAATCAATACGCTCTGGAATAAGTGGCTGATAAGGAATTCTGTCCCTCGTACATAAACAACACTGTTCCCGGTAATAATTACTTTGTATTGTTCCGGGTTGAAAATGCTATCCACCTTAGGGCGGAGAGAGCTTAATATCCTGTTCATTTCCTTGGTTCCAACATCAGCCATCTGGAAGCTTACCCGTGTCTTTTGCTGGATACTGTCGATAAAGGAATGCATTACTTCAATTTTACCCTCGGTTTTAGTGGGAAAGTATGATAGCACGAAGTTTTTTTC
Organism: Bacteroidota bacterium; assembly: GCA_013376995.1. Lineage (GTDB taxonomy): Bacteria > Bacteroidota > Bacteroidia > Bacteroidales > UBA4417 > UBA4417. The sequence continues at coordinate 30,483 of JACAAZ010000019.1, forward strand.
TTGCGAATTTGGAATCGAATACCTTTCAGGGTTTCCATTAAAATACGCCTGTTTTGCAAATTTGACCAGTTCAGCTACGGATAAGGGCTTGGAGAAAATTCCATAAGAAAGGACAGCATTCTGCAATTCATCAATCTTTTCAATAGTTGAAAGACGCATAACCCCTTTCTTCTTCTGGGTATCTATTGAGATCTCAAAAGGCATAACTCCGCCAAAATTTTTCTCAAAGAACTTGAGATCTACATAAATAGGGTCAGATTTCCTTATATCATCCACAACTTTTCCTGAAGTGTGCATTTTAAGCAGGCCAATGATCCCAATGAAAAGAAGGACGGCAGCGATCAGATAAACCATCTTGCGCTTGTGTTCAATCAGGAATATGATCTTTTGAAGAATGGCGCTGAAAACCCTGTTATCCAGATGTGCAACATGTTTTTCACCGGGAGGCGGAAGGTAGCTGAAAATAATCGGCAGTACTGTGATGCAAAGGATGTATTCCATCATAATACTGATAGAAGTGATGATGCCAAACTCGCGAAGCATCTGGTTAGAAACCAGAATGAATGTAGCAAAGCCAATTGCTGTTGCGGTATTTACCATGAGTGATGCAAAGCCAATTCTCTGAACTACCCTTGACAAGGCTTTCATCTGGTTCCCATGCGAACGATATTCCCAATGGTATTTGTTAAGTATATAGATACAGTTTTCAATGGCGATGATTACTGTGAGCGAGGGTATTACACCAAGGAGGATAGTGATCTTGAACCCAAAAAGCCCAATCAAGCCAACAGCCCAAAGAATGCTTATCGACACAACAACGAGGGAACTCACTACTACCTTGAAGGAGCGGAAAAAAAGGAACAGGATAAAAGCTGCTACACCTATGGAAAGGAAAATGAACAGGACTAGTTCGCTTTTTATCTTTATCATCATCTGGGACCGGATGTATGGTAGCCCGGAAAGATGCAGATCGTGTCCCGTTTGTACTTTATAAGCTGTTGCCAAACTGGATATTTTATCGACAAGTACCAATCGGCTTTTATCGTTCAACTTCTTCTTATCAAGTGTGACAGCAAGCAAATATGCATTTGTCTTTGGGTTATAAAGCAATCCCTCATAGAATTTGAGGTTCATGATCTTCACCTTCAAACTATCGGCTTCAGCCTGGGTTTGAAGAGGCTTTCTGACAACCGGAATAAACTCATATTTTTTAAGGCTGTCATTTTTTACTACGTTGACTGCCCGTGTGATAGAAGCTACTTCCTGAATACCATCAATCTTTTTGATGGTATTACCGAGATCATACCAGGCATTGAGTTCCTTTAACTCAAACATTTTGGGGTTGATGACTCCAATAACCAAAACATTCCCATCTTCGCCGAACTGTCGCTTGAAGTGATCGTATTCCTGGTATGATGTATCAGAATAAGGCAGCATGCGAGCCATGTCGTACGACATCTTAACGGAAATTGCTTTCCAGCCCATGAAAATGGAGATGATCGCGATGCCAATTAGAATTGCTACCCTATTTCGTAGGATAGCCCTCACAAGAAATGTCCACATATCTTCCCGGTATGGCTTTCGAAATTTAGAAGGAAATTAATGATATGCGAAAATAAGGATTTATCCTTTATTTGGTTCAGATTCCTTAGTTAAGAATGAATAAACAGGCTGTGAAAGCAGAAAATATAGCATTGCCGGAAGAATTCTCTTTGAGCAGGAACAGGAAGATGCATTGGTAAGGCTCCTGGTCCATACATAGTAAAAGGGACTGAATAGCCCTTTACCAGTTTGTCCTTCTAATTTCAGAGTAATTTGAATTTTACCAGGCGTAATGGCATCTTCTCATTTTTTTTCTTCATGGCAAGTGCATAGACATACCCATTATTAAAAGAGAAGGAAGAAGGGATGAAGGATAGGTCATAAGAGTCTGAAACAAAAGACGATGATCCTATTTCCTTGCCGGAATTGTCATAGGCATAAGCTTTAAACTCATTGCTTCCGGCATCCCTGGTAAATTCAAAGACCAGTATATTCCCATCCGAATCAATGATCAGGCTTGAGAAATAAGGTAAATGAACGGGGTATAGACTTCGATCCTTTATCTTCGGCAGCTGGCTTTTGAATTGTTCTATTGTTTCCTTCTTTTCAGCCTGGTTAAGCCTGGGGTTATTGTTAATTCGGGTTTCAAATTCGCTTTCCCGCTTTATGAATGATTCGTAGTTTGACTGAATATCTTCATCCGTAATTGGCAACGGAGTAATTTTTAAAGTATATGATTTCAGCTTTGCTCCGCTTGTTGAATATTCAGCAATACTTCCGTTTTCAGGTATTCCAACCAATAGAGTCCCTGATTTTGAAACAGCCAGCCGGGGAGATGTGAAAGAATTATGGCTGTAAGGAAGCGACAATGATATCATTCCTTCATTGGGAATTTTAACCACGATTGAGCTTTTATCAAGATTTTCCCTGGCTTGTGACCAGATTATTTTTTCCTGACCGGTATTGAAATCCTTGATTGCGACAATATCTTTGGCGTTTTTGCCAACTACAAAACCAAGTATAGCTATTTTAGAATCTTTAAGCGGAACCATTTCCAAAGGCATATAAGTAAGTTGAAGTTTCTTAATGAAGCGGCCTTCCGTATCAAAAAACAGCATTCTTCCCTGATTATCGGATGTAAACAGGTACTTGCCATCCAGTAAACCGTAAATGCTGAAATGGGACAGGAACTGCCCAGGTTTATTGCCCTTGCTCCCAAATTTCTTGAGAAGGTTTCCATTCCTGTCAAATTTCCATATTTCGTAAAGAGTTTTATGACACATAAAGATGGAGCCATCCTTTGCTACAACAATCTCTTTTAACAGTCCGGTATTTTTTCCATATTCAACTTTTTCAGCATCAGGGAAAAGGGATTCCCAGTTTGTTTTTGCAGCAAATCCAGGCACTTCTTCCAACCTGACTGAACTTTTTTTATAGTATGTATCGAGGTTTTGGGAATGGGAATTTAGACTCGACGCAGCAAGCATGATGACCAGGGTAAAGGTTAATGCTTGAAATAATTTGATGTTTAGAATATTGGTATTCATGATGTTAGGGTTTGTGCTTATTTGGAATGAATTCTTTAAGTTCAATAAGATAAGTCAGCTATTCAGTGACCGATGTCTCAATCACTTCACCGGAAGCGTCGGTTACTACAACAATAATTTGATTTTTATGAAGCATCTGATTGGGATCGGTATTTCTGGTAATATCATATTTAGCCCTGCTGATATTCTCAATTTGTTTCTGATCTTTTTTCTGATTGTTGAGACATATTCCTCCAATGCCAATTAATATCAGCAAAGAAGCGGCAAGAGAGCATGTGAAAATGAGCCTTTTCGTTTTTGAATTCCTTTGTTTGACTTGAAAAGGCGGTATCTCGAAGGGTAAATCATTGGTTGCAACTTCATCAAGCATTGAGAATATCTCTGTTTGATTTGCCTTCAGGATGAGGAATCGTTCATGGCATGCGGGGCAAACAGCAAGGTGCAATTCTATTTCTTCAGCAAGCTGAAGTTCGAGTTCCCTGTCCAGAAATGATTGAAGATCAGATTCATTCAAACAGTTCATGATATTTTGACTTTAAAATGAATGTTAACTTTTGAGTAGTCCTTGCAATACAGGTTCCTACAGAATTGTAGTTGATCTGAAGGATCTCGGAAATTTCCCTGTATGAAAACCCTTTATGATAAAGAAGCATCAGGTTCCTGTCGCCAGGTTCCATCGTTGACAGGCAAGCCTCAACAATGCTTCGCCTTTCCTTTTCATTATATTCTGACTGCGTATCTTTTATTACTTCTATTCCTGATGCATACTCAATGTTTTTTTGCTGTCTTGATTTATGCTGTTTATACCTGGTCCGAACTGAATTAAGCAAGGAGCTATATAACCAGGCTTTAGGGTTTTCAATCTGCTTACCAGCCTGAATTTCCTTGTAAAAAGCTGTGTAGACATCCTGTACCGTATCTGTTGCTTCGGCAGAAACCAGGTTCTGCCGGATGGCAAAATAGTAGAGCTCTTGGTAATAGGTTTTATAAATTGAGTCGAAATCCATATTGAAACAGGAAAGTCATATGATACTAAGACTAATAACTTATGAATTTATGACAGAAATATGGCATTCGGGTAAAAAATAATTAGGTGGATGAACCCTGGTTAACATTAAAAAAGCCCTGAACCGCATCGGGACAGGGCTATCTTCATTGTTTTGATTCAGGAAGTTACCACTCAAGGATTTTCATATAATCGAATTCCTCCGGGTTTTTAAGGTATTTTTTTGCGGCAGCCATATCATCGGCAGTCAGGTATTGCAGACTGTCGAAAAAGACCATCCTGGATTTCTGGCTATCCATATTTACCATACGGGTTTTTACCTTCCCATGTTCATCTTCAACATCCTTCAGGAATAGTGGGAAAATGTCACCGGTAGGATCAGAGGTTACCATGCAACCAGTCAATCCCTGGTCGAAAAGGCGTTTCACTCCTATCCCAAGCAGGCTGCAGTAGAGCAGGTCGAATGCCGTAGGAGGGATACAACGCAACTCATAACCCATTTCAACCGGGCGGCTTTTGATGTCCAGCCCTAGCTGTTTCAGCCTGATCTGGAGCAATAGGTTGTAGATGTGGGCCTTGCTTACATTCCCTAGTTCAGGATGCCCATGTTCATCATAAGTAAACTGGATGCCTGAAGCTTCGATTTCATCATCATTGATAAAATGGAAAACACCTTCGCTGACAATGGCAACACCATATTTAATCCCCAGGATCTTCCTTTTAACAATGGACGAAATGATAAGCATGGTGATTTTATCGAGGGTGAGTTTTGTTTTATCAAACATTTCCGGGATAACGATCATTGGGTAGTGGCAGGCAGCTCCAATACCGAAAGCCAGGTGGCCTGCTTCACGGCCCATGGCAGAAACTACGAACCAGTTGCCGGAAGTACGTGCGTCTTCATACACTGTGCGCCCGATGCGGACACCTTCCTGCTTAGCACTCTGGTAACCGAAAGTAGGCTGGCCTTCAGGAATTGGAAGGTCGTTGTCGATGGTTTTGGGCACATGAATGTTCTGGATAGGTACTTTACGTTCGGTCAGGAACTTGGATATCCTGTTAGCCGTTGATGCTGTGTCATCACCACCAATAGTTACCAGCAGCTTGATATTATTATTGACAAAGAAATCAGTTTTGAATTCCAGGTCAGATGGTTTGTAACGGCTCATTCGGAGCACTGATCCTCCTTCACTGAAAACCCTGTCGGCCATTTCAAAATCAATATTGACAGTGGTAGGATGATCAGTGAACAGGTTCCGGTATCCATCATGGAGTCCAATTACCTTATATCCGTCTTTCAGAAATACTTTTGCTACTGAGCTTATTACAGTGTTTATTCCGGGAGCTGGTCCGCCGCCGGCGAGAATGAGAACTGATCCTTTCATGTTGGGAAAATGAACTTTGAGTTATGAATAATGAATTGTAATTTATTGAAAACCGGTTAAATGAACTATTGGCATAACCTCCTGAATACAGGAAACAGGATGTTGTATCCCCGGTTATTTGCTTTGCGAATTTACCAAGAAAGTATGAAAGAATATGGATAGTCCGTAAAAAGGCAGGCAGTTAATTACTTATGCTTTGGATAATAAGCAGATACCAGTGTTTGTTCCATAAGTTCATAAGAAGAACCGGAATATATTGAGGTCTTAATAATTCCTATGCCCTGCTGAATGTATTTTGTTACACTTCCGTTAAAAGTCTCCGTTGTAAATGCAATACTTCCGCTAAAGTTCCCGATACCGGTATGAATTTGATCCTTGAATATAAATGCAGTGCCACCAATTACTACATCTGCGACAAGCTCTCTCCAATACACAATAGTATTGGGCAAAACAGGATAATACAAAGGTGATTTCTCCGGGCAGACAACATGTCCAGGAACAAACATCCCCGGATGATTTAAATGGTATATAGTATCATGTCCCTGGCAATATGTATAGTAATCACTAAACTCCCACCAGACATCAGTTCCTGATTTTTTGGCTCCTGTAACCCGCACTGTGTCAAATTTGGTAGAAATTAACACTCCATCCTGCCAACTACTGTCTGCATAAATCCAGGTATATCCTAAAGCACAGGGAATTAGCCCGTCAAGCATAGGAGTTGCATCAGTCAGTGTTTCAAAAGTTTTGCCATAAGGGCAGTTGGCATATGGATTTGTATCTTGCAACTCTTTCCTGCAACTAACAGCGATCATAAGCAGGATGAAAAGAACAGAATGGATTTTCATTGTAGCATTTAAATATGGCAGGATTTGTTCTTTAAGAACTAAACATTGATAAAACATTACTCTTTAATAAACCTGGACAGCTGAGAGGTGCCATCCGGGTTGACCAGTTTAAGAATGTAAAGCCCTGAGGGCAGGTCCTGCAAATCAATATTCACCCTGTTGGTCACAATTTTGATAGAACTGCACAATATACCGGTGCTGTTGAAAATTTCCGCAACTGATTTACAATTTCCTGAAGTAAGCTCCAGTATTATCCTATCCCTTGCAGGATTCGGATACAACCTGAATTCCGGTTTCAGGGTGGGATTGTCTAATCCCGTTATTGTCTGTCCTGTTATATACATTTTCACAAATGCCGGGTTCGTCAATGCATTCAAATCAACCAGGTAGGAATAAGTTGTATAACCAACGATTACCGGGTAAACTTTATACAGACCTGCAGGAAGAGAACTGAAGCTGAAATCTCCATTAGCATCAGTCTGGGTCCACTGAATTTGGTTATCCTGGTCATCCAGTAGCAGAATTTCCTGGTTGGCTGGGCTTACTGATTTGCCGGGATAACTCAATTGGCCGTTTATAGTGTAAGCACCTCCCAATAAAATGGAATATGGCTCAAGGTAAATTTCATAGCTGTATAGAGGTGAACCAAGGTTCAGCTGAGTGGCTGATTCCCAGTATATGAAACTTGTGAAGAAAGTTGGAAGATAAGTTGACGAGAATGGTCCATTTATGAGGGGAGATGCCTGCAGGTAATAATCTCCCGGGGCTACATTGGTAAAATGGAAGTACGAGTCAGGCCCGGGGCTTGTCTGTTGAATATTGACCGGCATCCCAAGGCTATCAATTTGAACGAGGTTGACAACTGCTTCCGTCAATGACTGGATATCAGCTATTACCTTGCCGGAAACGCCAGTGATTTGAGGCGCTATCAGCAATGAATCCGACTGGTTAGAGCAGCCCTGGGCAGTTGCAACGGTTAAGGTTACTATGTAATTCCCTGGAATTGTATAGGTTACCATGGGATTTTGAACACTTGAGGTTGAGCCATTGCCAAAATCCCAATTATATGAAACAATACCGGAAGTTGGAAGTGAAAGGTCGGTGAAATACACAGCTTCATACAAATGAGGTGTGGTGAATGTAAAGTCTGAATAAGGACTTCCATTTACAATAATTTGTTGGATAGTAGTTGCCGAACACCCGGCAGATGTTGTGATGGTTAGTTCAACTGAATAGGTTCCGGAATTGGTAAATGTATGTGATGGGTTTTGTAATGTGCTCACATTGGCGGAACCAGACCCAGGGTCTCCAAAATTCCAGTTCCAACCGGTCAGGCTGCTTCCGCCATTGGTTTGTGACAGGTCTGTAAATTGAACCGCGGTGCCGGAACAGATTATCGCAGGGAAACTGAAAAAAGCAATGGGATTAGGGTTGATCGTTACAACATGTGTTACGGTTGTTGTGTTACCGGATGTATCAACAAATGTAAATAGTACATTAAAACTGCCAGCAAAAGCATATAGATGCGTTGGATTCGACAGTACACTTACAGATCCATCTCCAAAATCCCAATTATATAAGGCAGCGCTGTTGGGATCTGCCAGGGCGGTAAACTGGGTAGGTTCTCCAAGGCACTGGCCTGTAAAAGTAAAATCAATAACTGCAGGCTGAATAGTCACCGGCCTGTAAATAGTGTCCTGACAGCCATAACTATTAGTGGCAATTTCACGGACAGCATAATTTCCAGGGAGTGAATATGTATGTGTTGGGTTCTGGAGTGTACTTATATTATTGACTCCCGAGGCCTGGTCTCCAAAATCCCAGTTCCATCCGGTTATTGTTCCTATGCCAATGCATACAGACGCATCGGTAAATTGAACAGCTTGGTTTTGAGTTTGTCCGGAATAATTAAAATTTGCAACGGGAGGCTGGCTAATGGATATTGTCTGCGTGGTACTGCTCCCACAGCTATCTAGATTAGCCTGGTTTTCAATGACCTGTACAGATAGAGAAACATTGTAGTTACCAGGAGAACTGTAAGTATGGCTAACATTTGGGTTGTTTGGATAAAGCACTCGTTGCACATGGCCATCTCCGAAATTCCAGTCCCATACATTTATAAAACCTGTTGGTGTAACTGCCAGGCTAGTGAAATTAACCGGCTGGCCCTGGCACGTTTGTGGTGCTATCGAAAAGGTGGAAGTTGGTGGCTGGTAAATTTCAACAGTATTTGAAACACTGTTTGACTGGCCCAGTGAATTGGTTACTGTTAGAAAAACCGTATAATTTCCTGGAGTTGAAAAAATATGCATGGGATTTTGCAGCACACTGACATTGTTTGCACCTGAATTTGGATCTCCAAAGTTCCAGCTCCATGAAACTATTGAAGAACCAGATGGTGTCGTCGACAGGTCCTCAAAGATTGTACTGACGCCCTGGCAAGGTCTAAGCCACCAGAAACCAGCTGTTGGTGAAAGCGGGTTAGAATTACTGACCTGGCGTAAAACTGATGCGCACATTCCTTTTACCGGACACGCATTTATTACAACCAGAAAAAAAAGAGCAGTGACAAGAATAAGTCGGGATACAAAAAATTTCATAGCAGATAAATTATTTTTGATCAAAGAGAGGTGGTGAAACAAATGTATAAAAAAGGCATACATTATTATGCCATTATATCAGAAGAACTTTCTTTGATGCTGAATGAGAAGATTTTATTGTTCAGAAACCATGTAATTTAGCAAGGTCTTCTCGTTCACCAGATTACCATCAATGGTTATTATCTTGACAATTCCAACACCGGGTTGTATGATCCTGGTGAAATTCCCTCTTTTAAACTGGTAGCAATTTTCGAAATCGCCTATTTCAGTATGGATTATTCCATCATAAACAGAAGCTTCTCCCGGGAAAACCATATCACCAGAGATTTCATACCAATCCCAGGCAGGCCCATCCGGGACAGGGTAGAACAAAATTGTTTTTTCAGGGCAGGCTGTTGTTCTTTCAGGTACCATTCCATTGATATTCAGCTTGTAAACCGTATCATTCTGAGTGCAAAGCTGATTTCCGTCACTCAACTTCCACCAGTAATCTGATCCGGATTTTTCAGCAGAGACTACAAATATTGAGGATCTGCCGGCAGATTTCAGTATTCCGTTTTCCCAGGTGCTGTCAGCATAATTCCAGGAAAGACCGAGTTGAAAAGGAATCATGCCCTCGCTGTGGGCGAGAAGGCTTTCCATTTTAACAAAGGATTGGCCATATGGGCAACCTGAATAAGGATTTTCAGTGGTTTTCTCTTTTTTGCAAGCCGAAAAAAGAAGTAACAAGACGAAAAGTGATAGAAAATACTTCATGGAGGGAAGATTTAAGAATTGAATAATAGAAAGGCTATTTGCAACTATAAAGATAGGGTAATGTCGGCTTTAATCCCTTATTAACTGAAGAATTACTACTCATCAATTAACTCAAACCCAACTGCCAGTAGATGATTTTGAAAAATTTTAGGAAATCAGTAAGGAATTGATCATAGATTTTTCACAACGAATTGTGCAGTTACCCTGCTGCGCATTTCAAGCAATATACTTTTACCATCTTCCATAACCCTGTCAATGGTGGCCTGGTCGTAATGCCGTATGGTGATTAGCTCCAGATTTGTATTGTACCGAATTTTATACTTCTTTTCCAATTCTTTGAAGAGTTGTTTAAGGCGGCGTTCATTATTGTCAACACAAACTGAGAAACTAAGTGCAGTGTTTTGCATGAGGTGGATATGAACATTGGTTTCAGCAAAAACAGCCAGGATCTCGCTGAGGTTTTGTTCATCAATAAAAGAGAAATCCCGCGGAGAAATGGAGATCAGCACCTGGTCAACTTTGAAGATAAAAGAGGGGATTAGACTATCGGATGAAGTATTCTGGTGGATAATGGTTCCTTCTGCCTCAGGCTCCACGAAAGATCTTATCAACAGGGGTATATCCTTGTTTTGAAGAGGTTTGATGGTCTTCGGGTGGATGATAGTAGCTCCATAATATGAAAGTTCCATGGCTTCACGGAAAGATATTGCAGCCAGTTTTTCTGTCTTACTGAAATACTTTGGATCTGCATTCAACAATCCCGGAACATCCTTCCAGATAATCATTTCTTCAGCATCCAGGGCATAGGAAAAAATGGCTGCCGTATAATCAGAACCTTCTCTTCCTAGCGTTGTGGTTTCAGTATTTGAAGTAGAGCCCAGGAATCCCTGCGTCAGAAAGACTGTATTTGAATCTTTATGATCAAGCTCAGGCATAATAGCCCGCCTGATTAGAGATGCAGAAGTTGACCAGTCCACTTTTCCCTCCCTCCAGGTGTCATCTGTGCGTATGAGGTTCCTGACATCCAACCATTCCGTATCACGCTTTTCTGATTGGAGGAACTCGTGTACTATGGTTGTGGAAATGAGTTCTCCAAGGCTAACGACCTGGTCGTAGTCACGATCAAAATTACCGGAAGGTGGAATGCAGGTCAGGCTGCGCAATTCGGTAAACCAGTTTTGCAGGCGTTGAAAAACCGGGCTTCCGGGATCAGTAAAGAGTTCACTTGTGATACCATTGTGATAATTCTCAATGGTCCGGATATCTTCGTCAAGGAGTGCAGGGTTGTTATACCAGTCGTCGACAACTTTTTCCAGGGCATTGGTGGTTTTTCCCATCGCTGAAACTACCACCAGCAATGGTTCCTTCCCGAAATTATTGAGGATCACTGAAACATTTCTGACAGCCATTGCATCCTTCACTGATGCCCCACCGAATTTGAAGACTTTCATTGTGTATCACTTAATTAATATCGCAAAAATAATATATTTGTTTGACGGATGGAGATGGGGGAAGAGGACATGGAGACAAGGGGAAGGGGAGATGGGGGATCATTCAGTAGTCATTCCATAGTCAAACAGTTGTCATTCGATAGTCAGTCCATAGTTGTTCACATATGAAGACAAAAGACAAATCCGTCAGTTGACGGAAAAGACAAAAGACAAAAGGAAAAAGACAAAAGAAAAATCCGCCTCAGACAGAAAATATAGACTCTGATTGAACAGCTTTTCTGCCTACTGCCTATTGCCTGCTGCTTCCAGCTTACTGCCACCTGCATAACGCCTCCTGTCTCCTGTCTCCTACTTCCTACTTCCTACTTCCTACCTCTTACTTCCTACCTCCTACAAACCAAGAACTAATATCCAATAACCAATAACCCATCCATGAAGACCCTCGTAGAATTCATCAATGACAAACAGGTTGAATATCCCGGAGCTACAGGGGAATTTACCCGATTATTGAACGATATAACTATAGCTGCAAAGATTGTAAACAGGGAAATCAGGATTGCAGGGCTTGCAGATATTAACGGCTTGCATGGAACGACCAATATACAAGGTGAAGAACAGAAAAAGCTTGATGTATTTGCAAATACTCATTTCATTGAAGCACTGAAGCATGGTGGACAATGCGCCGCTATTGCTTCTGAAGAAAATGAAGACCTGATCATCTTTGGGAATCCCTACTCCCAGAAAGGTAAGTATGTAGTTGCCATGGACCCCGTGGATGGTTCAAGCAATATAGAAGTCAACATTCCCATTGGTACTATATTTTCAGTTTTCAAGCGCATCACTAAAGAAGGCAGGCCAGCCACAGTAGATGATCTTTTGCAACCGGGGCGGGAGATGGTAGCTGCCGGGTACGTTCTTTATGGAAGTTCTACTACAATGGTTTATACTACCGGGAATGGTGTGAACGGCTTTACCTATGACCCTTCAGTGGGGCTGTTTTTCCTTTCCCATCCTGATATGAAGCTTCCTGATGAAGGGAACACCTATTCCATCAATGAGGCGAATTATAATTATTTTCCGGAAGGGGTAAAGCGCTTCTTAAATTATTGCCAGGAAGATGATAAGCCTACTCACCGTCCATACAGCACAAGGTATGTTGGCTCGCTGGTAGCGGATGTCCACAGGAATATGATGAGGGGAGGGATCTTTATCTATCCGGGCAACCAGAAGAATCCGATGGGGAAGCTGCGTTTGCTTTATGAATGTGCACCCATGGCATTTATTATTGAACAGGCTGGAGGCAAAGCATCGGATGGTTTCAAGCCGATCCTGGATATTGAGCCGTATGATATCCACCAGCGTACACCGTTATTCATTGGCTCGAGGCATATGGTGGAAAAGGCTGAGGAGTTTATGAAGGAATATTCAAGGGAACTTGCTGATTTTCGATGACACAAGTTCGGTTTCTAATTCTGAAGATGGAACGCTGATTACGCTGAACCGCCTATCGGCGGACACGGATTCACGCTGATTTTATCCGTTTTATCCGCGTACGTATTCGCGTAGTCCGCGTTCTATTTTCCTGGCTGATTTTTCTCTAGAAATCCAGCAATCCTGCTGCCGCCGCCGTTTTAATCAGTATAGCAGTATTCTTGGCATTGAACTTTACCAATAGATTTTTCCGGTGGGTATCTACTGTCCAGGAACTGATAAAGAGTTTGTCGGCAATTTCCTGGTTGGTATGACCATCTGCTATCAGCCGCAGGACCTCTATTTCCCTGCGTGTGAGGACCGGCAAATTACCAACCGGTGTAGATTTGCCTTTCAATAAGGCCTCAACCAGGGGACTGACATATTGATTGCCGTTTACCACCTGCTGAATGGCTTCTACGATCTCTTCGGTATCTGAACTTTTAAGAATAAATCCCAACGCCCCGTTTTGAAGGGCCTGCTCTACAACATGCCTCTGTTCTATGGACGTAATGACGAGGATATGCATTCCCGGGAAACGGGTAGTTGCCTGCTGACAAAACTCAATCCCGCTTATATCAGGCAGGTTTATGTCGAGCAGGATAATAGCAGGTTTATTCCCGTTTAGGAAAGCAAGGCCGTCGTGCCCTGTAGTAACACTATGACAATTAAAATCCGGTAGTTGAGAATGAATAAGCGTCGTCAGGCTTTCACTCACAATAGGGTGATCTTCAACAATCAGCGCGATTTTCTGCATCTCTGTTTACCAGGAGAGGTAAGGGATGCTAAGATAATAAAAATTCAACGGTTGCTTCGGTTCCTTCAGAGGGTTTACTCCAGATCTCAAATTTTCCATTATTAGCGGCTACACGGTCGCGGATGCTCTCAAGCCCTTTTCCCCCTGACGATTTCAATGAAGTGTCAAATCCTTTGCCGTTATCCATCACCTGTATGCAAAGCCGGGAACTCTCTGATATCAGTTGAAGATTTATACTCTGTGCTTCAGAATGTTTCAGGGCATTGTTCACCAGTTCTTGCCCGATGCGGTAAACAGTAATTTCAAGTTCGGAGGAGTAACGGCCTTCTTCTCCAAAAAACTGGAAATCAATCCCTGGCAAATCTTCTGTCCGCATTCTTGAAATGAAATCCTCGAAAGCTGCTTTCAACCCATAATGGACAAGTGTTTCAGGCATCATATTATGAGCTACCCTTCTTAATTCTGTGATGGAATGATCCAATAGTTTAATGGCATGGTCGAAAGCCTGGGCATTCTCCTCGGTAATAATGGAATTTCCTTTCATAGCGGACAGATTGATTTTGACTCCTGACAGTAACCCGCCAAGTCCGTCGTGCAGATCGCGTGCCATGCGGCTTCGCTCTGCCTCTTCTCCTTGCAGGACGGATCGGGTAGCTATCAGTTGTCGTTCTTTTTCAAGTTCCTGAATATGCTGTTCTTTAATTCGGATAGTTTGTTCTGTAATGATTCGGTTGTTGCGGATATTCTTGAAAATGAAGAAACCTATTATCGTCATGAGGAATACCAGACACGTCAAGGTTAGGATCAGGAAGTTCTTTTCCCTCTTTTCCGAAGTCAGCTTGAGTATTTCTTTTTCTTTTTTCTCTGACTGGTATTTGGTCTCTAGTTCGAAGAGGCTCCGTGCTTTCTCGGCATTTACCAGGGAATCCCTGATGGTCATGTATTTAAGGTAATACTTATAAGCATTCTTAAAATCGTTGGCTGAGGCATAGGTTTGAGCCATGGCTTCGTACAGGTACTGAATGCCATCCAGGAAATGATTATCCAATCCTATTTTCATCGACTCCAGGTAACAATTCGTAGACAAGTCATACTTCTTAAGCTTGAAATATGTTTTTCCAAGTGTATATAAGGTCCCGTTAATGTTGTTCAGGTTATTGTTCTGCCGGTAATATGAAAGCGCATCCAGTATATATGGCAGTGCTTTGGATGGTTGATCCAATTTATTATAGACAGATCCGATGTTTACAAAGCCATTGATCATCAAAGGTTTATAATTGATTTTCCTGCAAAGGTCCACGGATTTCTCAAGGTATTTGATGGCAGTGGCAAAGTCAACAGCTCTCTGGGCTAAGGTGCGGGTCTCACAAAATTCCCTTGAACTGTGTAATGTTCCTATGTGGCTGTAACACTTGGCAATATTCAAGGTGTCGTTTAACTGGAGATAAGTGTCAAGCGCTTTGGTATAATACTGTAATGATTTATTGAATATCTCCTGGTAAGAATATACTACACCTAGCTCATCGGTCAATTCAGCAATCCTGCGAAGATCTTTTCGTTGTTCTTCAATCTTAAGGCAGGTGAGATAGCATACCCCTTGATTTTTATAATCCTCCAGGGTTCCATAATATCTACCTGTCATTTGCATAGAGCGGGAAATCCATAAAAGGTCCTTCAGCCTGAGCGAGGCATCAAGGGCCTTAAATGAATAATATTTCAGAGAGTCATAATGAGATGACTGGTATTCACGGGCTTTAATTAGAAAAACTGAGATTCTTGCAGTGTCTTTGACATACCCGGTTCTGGAAGGACTAAGTGCCGGGTTTCCTGTCATAATTGGATTCACTATCTTCAGTATGGAATCCATTTCCTGGGATCTAACATTCAGGATGAAGAACAGGACAATGAAGCAAGTCAAACTAATTGACTTTATCATGCCGGGAATGTGGTTGGTTGGAATCTTCATTTCAATACAAATCTAAGGACCAGGCTGGCCATAAAAATCCCCTTTTACAGGGATTATTACTGCCACGTTTGTCGGTATATTTACATATTCTTAATATACTTTCTTGTCATAACAAATTAACGCATTTTCCTTATGAAACCAATTATCAGATTGTTAGTGATTTCGATTTGCCTTTTAAGTATTTCAATTGCATCAGGTCAGATAAATGTTGGATCGAGGCTTGAAAATAAAGTAAACGATCGTATAAATAATAAAATAGACAAGGGAATAGATAAAGGATTGGATGGTGTAGAAAACGGTGTTAAGAGTGATGATAATTCAGCTAAAACCCAATCAGAAGAAACGCAAACAGCCAACCAATCCAATGATGAAGGTGCAGGACAACAGGATGTAAAACCGGATGGGAAGCAGGATAAACCAGGTATGCAAACGTATTCCAAGTATGATTTTGTTCCCGGGGCGAAGGTGCTTTTCTACGATGATTTTTCAGAAGCAGCTGTCGGTGATTTCCCTGCCAACTGGAATACAAATACCTCCGGAGAAGTAGTCACCACCAATCTATTCCCGGGAAACTGGTTTAAAATGATAGGTGAAGGATCTGTTGCGCTTGATGAAGGATTGAACCTCCCCGATAATTATACCATTGAATTCGACGTGATCTCACATCCAAGCGGAAAGGACAATGAAAATGCAAATTTTGGTTTTTACCTCTATAGTGCTTCCAATCCTAAGGATTTGAATGAAGGTGGTGCTGTTCCGGGCAAGGTCGGCATAAAAATGGAGTTCGGCTATCGTTCCTCATATAGTGCATACGATGAAACTGGTTATACTCTCGAAGGTACCAAAGACGAAGCGGCCATGATTCCTGACAACGTATATCGTCTGTCATTCTGGGTGCAAAAAACTAGACTTCGTGTTTACCTGAACCAGGATAAGATTTTCGATTTGCCCAAGGTTATGACTGCAGGTTATCAATACAATATGATGCGTTTTGAATTATGGGATGCAGGTGAGCCAATGATTACTAATTTCAGGGTGGCTGCAGGACTTCCGGATATGAGAAACAAACTGATCACAGAAGGGAAACTGGTTAGCTATGGGATCTATTTCGATGTGAACAAGGATGTCGTAAAGCCTGAATCGTATGGTACCCTAAAAGGTATTGCAGATGTTCTTAAGGAAAATCCGGCTGTACGAGTAAAAATAGTAGGGTATACTGACAGTGATGGCGCTGATGCAGCTAATCTTGATTTGTCAAAACGCAGGGGCGCTTCTGTAAAAAGCGAGCTTGTAAAGAATTTTGGAATTGATGCTTCACGATTGGAATCCGATGGAATGGGAGAAACAAAACCAGTTGCTCCGAATGATACTCCTGTTAACAAAGCAATGAACCGCCGTGTTGAGTTTATAAAGCTATAGGGTTAAATGACAGAATTCTTCCCCAAAACTGGAAGCAATAATTTATAAGTACTTAAAAATCAATGAATAATTTCAATTAATCAGTTGTATCATGAAAAAAGTTTTTGGAATTTTCGTCGCTTTCCTGATTTTATGCCTGGCTGTAAGTGTTTCAGCCCAGATCAATATTGGCAGGAAGATCAACAACAATGTTAATAACCGCATCAATAACAAGATTGACAGGGGCATTAACAAAGGGCTTGATGAAGTTGAAAAAGGTATAAAGAACGATGGCTCTAAAAAAGATGATAAGGCAAAACCTGAAGAAAAGAACCAGCAAAAAACAACCAAGCAGGATGATAAGGGAGCTGTAAAGCAGGAACCAGATACCAAATCGGAGCCGGCATTGAAGTCATATTCGAACTATGACTTTGTTCCCGGTGATAAAGTCCTCTTATATGAGGATTTCAGCCAGGATGCCGTTGGTGATTTTCCTGCATTATGGACCACTAATAAATCTGGTGAGATCAATACATTGAATATTTCAAAAGGCAATTGGTTAAACCTGAATGCAACAGAAGGGAACTGGTGGTTTTTGAAACCAATTGATTTTCCTAAAAATTTTATAGTAGAATTCGATGTAGTTCCTAAAAAGACAGGAGGCCGCTACGCTCTTGGAGTTGCAATGTATGGGGAAAATTCATTCAAGGAAATGAGTGATCCCTTTGCCTGTAAAACCGGATTGATTGTGAATGTGGCTAAAACAATCTGGGAAACGCAGGGGCTAAAGGCCGGTAATACCAAAATTACCGGGAATTCAGCCTTAAAACCTGTGGAAGAAGAGAAAGTGAATCATGTTATTATCTGGGTCCAAAACAGGCGTGTCCGTATCTATCACAAAGGAGAAAAAGTACTGGATATGCCTACAAATCTTTATGATGACAGCAAGTTCACCCGCCTCGGTTTCCTGTTGTATCGCGGAGCTTCCTGTAGTTCCTACATTTCGAATATCAAGGTTACTTCTGCCGCTCCTGATACCAGGAACAAACTGCTCACCGAAGGGAAACTGGTTACCTATGGGATCTATTTTGATGTGAATAAAGACGTTGTAAAGCCTGAATCTTACGGTACACTTAATGATATTGCCAAAATCCTGAACGAAGTTCCCGATGTTAAAGTAAAAATTGTCGGACATACTGATTCTGATGGTGCTGATGCAGCCAATCTTGACCTCTCAAAACGCCGCGCAGCAGCCGTTAAAAATGAACTTGTAAAATCCTTTGGTGTAAATGGTGATCGCCTGAGCACTGATGGTATGGGTGAGTCACAGCCGGTAGCACCCAATGACACACCTACCAATAAAGCGCTAAACCGCAGGGTGGAGTTTATTAAGTTATAATCCTTCTGTTCAAGTTAATACCTTCCCGATATGAAACTAATAGCTGTTATCATTCTTTTGATTGGATTTTCCTACCTTGTTTCCGGGCAAAAAACAGCATCGGAATACTTCGGAAGTTTGCCGGATATCCCAGGCACCCCTTGCAGTATCTCGGATACAGCCAGGGCTCATTATTCGGCTCAACTTCTACTCGTTAGTAATGAGCTTAACGAGGATATAGCTCAACTTCTGGATGAAGAAGAGAGTTTTGTCCGTGAGCACCAGGCGAATGCCGAAGCGACAGCTATGAAAAATGCAGGCTTTGCAGGAGTGGATGTTCAGGAGATGAAGAAGATGGATAAAAAACATATGTCGGAAAAAGAGAAGCAAGAGATGGCTGACCAGATGATGCAGAAATACATGAATATTTCCATGGATGAGGTCAATAATCTTAAAAAACTGGATACAGCAGGTCAGCGGAGGTGGTCGCAGGCATATATGTCTGAGAAGATGGCAGATCAGGAAGCTGATCCAAAGAAGCTTCAGGAAGCTAATCTTAGAAATAAGCAGAATTTCGATTTGCAGCAGCGACTAAAAGATTTGATTGATATAAAGAAAGCAAGGGAGGATAAGTACTATCAGCAGTTTGATACGTTGCAGAAAGTAGCCGACACAGCCAGGGCGGACCTGGATCGACTCTTAAAACCCTTGTATGCTAAACTTGATAGTGGTGATTTACAGGATGGAGAGCGTGAAGCAATAGAAGATGAGATTTATCAGCATAATATGTCATACTGCTTCGCACATAATCCACCGTATTGCGCAGTAATAGATGAGATACGGCAGGATCTTTTAGAAGCCTTGATAAAAGCTGAATACGACACCCTTGAAAATGTACAGCATCGAGTTCTCTTTAGCCAGCTTGGGGTTGGGAACCCAAACTATAAACCAAGACTTTATGCATTGCAAGCAGTGCAAAGCTATGCCCGTCTCCTCGAAAGTGTATTTAAGTATTCTGTTGGCACCCGTTCGAAAATGACAGATGTAGGGGCAGAATAGTTTGTCGTTTAATTGTCTCAGTTAGTTTGAACCTCATTTAATTTCAAAGGTCAGTTTACTGATTAATATCTCTCCTCTTGTTCTTGAGTAAGGTTCTGACTATTCCTGGTTAATAGAAAAAATGAAACCTCTGAAATCATGAAACAATTCCTAATAGTAATTCTATTGTTGTTTTCTGGCCTTTCACTTTATTCACAGGCAAGTCAGAGAAGTGCCGATGAAATAAAAAAGGAAATGGCGCAAATCAGGCGTTCAACGGATTGGGGCAGTGAGGAAGAGTCTAAAAAGGCTGATGTTAAGATTCAGGAACTGACCAAAGAACTTATGATGGTAAATAAAGCAAAGCAGCAGCAACAATCTGGAGCTCCGGCTGATACTGCTAAAATCAGGGAAGAGGTGGATTACAAAATGAAGGTCTGGGACCAGATGATGAAAAGCGTTGCCCAGGGTGAAGGCGGAGATATTTTGCTGGGAACACCCATGAGGGAAGAGATTGTGGAAGCATACAAGGATGATGAATCACCCAAGATAAAGAACAAGGAATACGTTGACGAAATTACTTTCCTGAGTATTGACATGTCTCTTCCAACTGTTCAGCGCACCATTGAGCAAATGGAGCGATTTAAATCCATTAAATTTCTGGTAATTACCGGGGGTAAGCACGGAGCACCTGTGAACCTGGATGATTTATTGACCCGGGCATCAAAATATCCACTGGAAAAACTTTACATAATTAATTTTCAAAATTTTGTTACATCTGTCCCCGATAAACTTGCAGTTTTCAATTCTCTCAAGACATTAGCGCTGTTCAACAACAAAATTGCACAACTTCCTGGTGAAATTAGCCATCTAACTTCTTTAAAGGAGTTGTATGTTGATATGAACCCTGTTATGACATTATTCCCAATGATTAATTCACTTTCCAAACTGGATACGCTGGGAATTGTAAAAACCCAGGTACCCGAATCTGAAGTGCATCTGATAGAAACCTTACTTCCCAACTGCAAAATCCTTACACAATGAAATACATCCTGTTACTTGCTGTTTCATTCCTGCTGCTGTTGCCGGGTGTAAATGCCGCAGAAAAAACGAAGTTCCTGATCATACGCAAATGGAGCGGAGGAGAAAAAGATAATAAAGGAAGTTCGAATGCCGATTTGTTTTCACTTGGGCTCGAAGGTGATATACGTACACAATTCCAGGATCAGCTCCCCTGTGCCACTGCATTTTCACTGGATGATGTTTATACCGCGCTCCAACATGAACGTGAAAGGCAATTACTTGGAGTATCCGATGATGGATATGGTTTGGATATGGCCGGAGCCTTGGGGGCTAGTTACCTGATTACAATACAAGTTACCATAATATCACAAAATGTATTCTTTATCGTGAAGCTCCTGGATCCCAAGAAGGCAGAAACAATTATCAGCTTGGCGGATAAGGGTACAAATGATGAAAGTGCCTTTGATGTAGCAAAACGACTGTCGAAAAAATTCTTCGAGAAGATCTGCAGACTTGAAATTTGCCCGTATAAAGGGAGAATCAAAGTCCATGTATTAAGTGAATTAAAGGCTGATACCACAAAAGAGTATCCCGTATATTGCCAGGGGAGGGACAGAAAATATACGATAAGTCACAAGGAAAATAAGACTACAGATAACTTCTGGACTTTTGAAAAGGAAGGTAAAGTATGGGCAAGAGGTTTTTTGGATTTTACCATTTCTGAAGTAACTGAAAATGAAATTGATAATGGCTGTTATAAATGCCCGTCAGGAGATTTGTACAGGAGATATTACCATGATAAAATCACGAAAACCGGCAATATTGATGGCGTTTCAGAGGAAAGCGAGTTATATGGCGTCCGTATAAATGATGTGAGGGTTGAGATCACTTTTAATGATGATGATACTTATACCATGCAGGTGAAAGCGGCTTCCAGGAAAAGTGAAATTTCTGAGACGATCTTTAGATATGCCGAGGGATGGTGTGATGCAATCAATGATCCCGACAAAACCGTCAAGAACACTATAGATATTGCCATGCCTTATACATTCGGCCCTTTCAAAGGTACTGCCAAGGATAAAAACCTGAAAGAAAAGCCTGAACCTACAGTTAAGATCGATCCTGTTTCTGGTGAGAAAACTACCATTGAAGTTGAATTTGACCTGGAACGGGAATAGAACATGCTGAATAAGAATAATATAAACTAACAAATGCAATTAACCGATTATTAAGAAAAGCAAAATGAAACAATTAATTTCAAAAGCAGTATTTATCATTAGTATCCTTGTTTATTTAATGAGTAACCTTCATGCACAAAATCAAAAGCAACTCTGGGGTTTAGCCTTTGGTGGGCAAAATGATGCAGGAATTATCTTTAAAACGGATGGTTCCGGAAACAATGAAATGGTTAAATATGATTTTGCTGATCCGGGTGGCAATCCTTATGGCTCACTAATGCGGGCTTCAAATGGAAACCTTTACGGAATGACTTATTATGGAGGGGCGAACAATGTTGGTAGTTTGTTTCAATATGATCCCCGGACCTGGTCTTTTACAATAAAATACGATTTTGATCTTTTAGATGGTCGCTACCCTCAAGGTTCATTAATGCAGGCTTCGGATGGGATGCTTTATGGAATGGCTACCGAAGGCGGTAACAGTACTTCTAATGATAATGGAGTCATTTTTAAATTTAATCCTCAAACTGACACCTATACCAAACTGTTTGATTTTGATGGAGCAACCAGCGGCAGCGTTCCATATGGTGCCTTAATGCAGGCATCTGATGGAATGCTGTACGGAATGACTTCTCTGGGAGGAGTTAATGATATGGGGGTTTTGTTTCAATTTAATCCCGTAAATAATACGTTTGCTAAAAAAGTTGATTTTGATGGAACACCCAAAGGCCAGAATCCCTATGGTTCACTAATGCAGGCAACGGATGGAAAACTATATGGCATGACCAGATTCGGCGGATTAAACGGGTATGGTGTTATCTTTAAATTTGACCCTCAAAATAACAACTTTACAAATATGCTTGATTTTGACATGGTAACAAATGGAGGCCTTCCCGAAGGTTCATTAGTGCAGGCGACGGATGGAAAGTTTTATGGATTGACCAAAGAAGGAGGGTTGCATAGTGTGGGTATTTTGTTTCAGTTTAACTCAACTAATTCCGCTATGATTGATAAATTTGATTTTGATGATTCCCCGAACGGAAGCGCTCCTGATGGCTCCTTGATACAGGCTTACGATGGAAATCTTTATGGAATGACAAATATGGGAGGAGCTGTGGGTGGACCAGTTGATCAGGGTATCATATTTCAATTTAATCCCACTACATCTACATTTACTAAGAAACTTGATTTTAACGGTACTAATGGGAGAAATCCTCAATATACTAACCTGATAGAAATTCCGGTAACTATTGCAACATCTCCTGTTGGTTTGATTAATTGTGTGGGAAGTTCACTTAGCGTTTCATTCACTATTGAAGGTGCTTATGATGCCGGAAATGTATTTACTGCACAATTATCAGATGCAACTGGTTCATTTGCATCACCAATTACTATTGGAAGCATTTCTTCAGCATTTGTGGGGTCTATTAATGCTGTAATCCCTGCAAACACTACACCAGGTACTGCATATAGAATTAGGGTAGTTGGTAGTAATCCGGTGGTTACAGGAAGTGATAATGGAAGTAATATTACAATTAATGCATTGCCAAATGTAAATACCACGGTAAGTGGTGCTACTATTACAGTAAATCAAGCCGGTGCGACCTACCAATGGCTGAACTGCAATACCGGGAATACCGTAATTCCAGGGGAAACTCATCAGAGTTATACGCCAACAGCCAATGGATCATATGCAGTTATTGTAACAATGAATGGAAATGGTTGCTCGGCAACTTCAAATTGTGTAACTATTGCTAATGTAGGATTGGATGAACTGGAAACAAAGGACCATTTTGCTGTATATCCCAATCCAGCAGCAGATAACATTACAATAAGCCTTCCGGAAAAAGCAACCATTGAAATCCGCACAATCGAAGGTCAAATTGTTAAGACTGTTGATTATGAAGGAAAAACATTGGAAATTTCTTTATCAGGATTAACGAGTGGAGTTTATATTATCAGCGCAAAGACCAACAATGCTATTGTGACAAAGACGCTGATTAAACACTAGATTTTAAAGAGTTTTCTTCATTCCAAATTCAACGAGTATGAAATTAGTTAAAAGCGGTTTCTGCACTGTTGTTTTTGTTTTCAGTCTGTTATCACTATTTGCCCAGGATAGGAAACTGCTGCTCGACAAGCCCGGGTCCTTTAAAATTACTGTAGATAAACTCAATGGATTAGGCCCGGATGAATATGGGAGGACCTGCGATTTTACAGATGCCGAATGTAAAGTCGCAGTCAAAAACCTGACAGCACTTCTTTCCGTTTTTCGAAAAACCGCAGTGCTCACTGAGAATAAAGGTTTCGATGGAATCAACTACCTGAATGCTGGTAACTGTAATACTAAATTTGGATATGGTTTACCCTGTACTGTTTATATTTTATTCGAAACATGGAGTCTCATTAAGGGCAAAATCGTAAAACAGACTGTTGAGCCACCTCAATTTCGTTTCGAGGTGAACCGTACAACCGTATTTAATAAAAACGGCTTTGAAGAAACCAATTACAGCAATGCCTATAATCCTACTAATCCTGCCTATAACGAAAAAGGCATGAATGAAGCTACCGTCGCGATAAACGAACTTTTTTATATGCCTGGTGTAAAAGAGGAGGTGGTTCCAGGCATTGACAGATATGGCAATAATCTTGTTATCTATAACCCTGATCGCCCGGCTTACTGGGATCAGGTAACTATCCGGGAAGTATTCCGGCTGTTGTTTGATTACTGGAAACGTGTACCCGACAAAGCCACCATGGAGCCAATGATGGAAGTATTTGAAGCCGAATATGCTACGTATTCTGAATCAGAACGTGATAGCTTTGCTTATTTTGGCAGTCCTGAATCCATATCAAGAATTGGATCTGCCAAAAACAACACGCCTGTTATGCGGTCCAATCCTGATTACTGGAATAAAAAACTGCCCCGTTCTGATATACAATTCATGGTATTGGAAATCCCACCCCAAAAAACCCTGGAAAATGAAGTGAAAACACTTCTTGAAAAGCAGGATGGTGGCTATTATGTAAGCAGGATGCTTTATGAATTGGATATAGATAATCTCAGGCATGAAATTGCTCATTAAGGTTAGTTCATATCTTTAAATATCATCCTATGAATAAAACATTATACCTCTGTGTCTTAATTTGTTTTAGTTCATTGTTGTCAATCAGCCAGAATGCCGGATCTCTTACTGATAGACCCGGAACCTTCGAAATCCTTAGCCGGACAGATTATACTTCACCGGATTGTGGTTTCCCCAAAACCGAGGTGGCAGCAAATCTCCAAAGAATCATCAATCTTGTAAATGTTGTGAGGAAGAATCCTGTACTGACTGACATTAAGGGATTCAATGGGAGGGCCAGGATCTATAACGCTCTGTGTAAACAGGATTGTGGCTATGGTGTTCCTGCCAGGATCAGTTTTGAATTCAGCTCGTTTTTCTACGGCAAAACCGGTAAAGTTGTCTATAACACTATCGAACCTCCCGAATGGTCGGTTTATATAAACATGGTGAATACCTTGGGTTCAGGGTTTTCATCTGATGTGTTTGATCGTGACAAATGCTATTTCACAGTTCCCCTGAACAAGAGGACTGTACAGCCTGGAATAGATATTTATAATAACGAATGTATAGTGATTTACGACCCCAATCGTCCGGATTACTGGATTCCGGTCACAGTGGAAGAAGCTTTTAACAGTGCCAGGGAATTTTCTGCCAAAGAAGAGGATCAAGTAGCTGCTGCATATACAAAACAATTCCTTGATAGTGAATATGCTGAGTTCTCAGCTGGAGATCTGAAAAAACCAGCTTTCTTTGGAGGAAATCTTTCCCGGGTAGGTGTTTCACCTGGTATGGGAGAACAGGATAGTATCTTCCCAAGGATTATGAAGGTTAACCCCGCTTACTGGAACAGGAATTTGCCAAAAGCTGCCATCCAGTTCATAACCCTGAATTCTATCCAGAACAAGGCTTATTTGAAAGAAGAATATGCAGATTGCCTGAAACATACCGACACTGGCAGTGGGTGTGCACTTTCCAGGTTTGAGGCAGAATATAGTTTGGAAGATGTGAAAAGACTCCAGTTTTTGATAGGGAAATAGCAGTTGCATATTTGATAGGCACCTCCACGTAGTGAGCAAAATTGAAATATTATAAGTTTGTTAGTCAAGCCGTAATTATCCTGGGTATATAAGAGTTTTAATATCAATTTTTCAACTATTAGATTATGAATACTAACAGAAATTTTCCTGTTCGGAAAACAGCACGATTAT
Source organism: Bacteroidota bacterium (assembly GCA_013376995.1). Lineage (GTDB taxonomy): Bacteria > Bacteroidota > Bacteroidia > Bacteroidales > UBA4417 > UBA4417. Next base: position 56,102 of record JACAAZ010000019.1, read on the forward strand.
CCGGATTTGACTACCGGACTCCCGGATTCTATTTTGTGACATTTTGTACTAAGAATAATATCCGCTACTTCGGCGAGGTGTTTGATAAGAAAATGATCTTATCAGAAACAGGTACATTGGCAAACAAGTATTGGCTTCAGATTCCCTTACATAATCGAGAGGTGAGGCTTGATGAATTTGTGATTATGCCTAATCATGTGCATGGGATAATAAGGATATTGGATGCTGAAGGGGATAATGAAGGATTTCCATGGCCATTTAGGAAGGCTATAGGAATAAATTATGAAAGCGGGATTTCAGATCCTATTCATCCATCCTCCATTGTACGGATGTTGCATTGCGACATCCGTACAATGGAAGAAATTGCCTCAGGATCAATAGAGGAAATTGCCTCAGGATCAAAGAAGGAGATTGCATCAAAAGATTGGAATGAAAGATATGTCGATGTTGGGAATGAAGGCTTATTCAATCCGGTAATTGAGAGAATAGAAGAACAGAATTTAATAGAATCTGAGCTTGAAAAATCAATAATCAAATGCCTTTACCCAGCACGGGAACCTGGTAAAAACCATGCTATGGCTAAGATCTCACCGAAAAAAGGATCCTTGTCAGCAATTATCCGTACCTACAAATCAGCAGTTTCCTATGATCTCCACAAAATGGGTATCAATTTTGCCTGGCATTGCCGGTTCTACGACCGGGTTGTCCGAAACCCTGAAGAGCTGGAAAGAATAAGATGGTATATCAGGAATAATCCTAAAAGGTGGGGGAATGACATATTAAAATGAATACTGAAATTTAGGGAACAACTATTTTGATGCTCTTCTGCCAGTTTTTACCGTTGAATATCATCTGGTAAATCCCTGGGATCCCGGGTTCGGGAATACTATATTCATTGGATGAACCAAATGAATAGGATTTAATTTTCTGTCCATTGACAGAATAGATTGTCAAAGTTTCTGGATTAAAGCCAGGTTCAACATTGAATATATGTATGAATCCATCTTGTGTAAATATTCTGAGATTTCGACCAGCAAATTCGGCTATATCTGCAGTGGCCAATTTATTACTGGTCAGGTCTACCCAGGTATTAATAATTTTCTTATCCACTGTAATAAAGGTTTCCTGGTCAGAAGCAATATTCCCGGAAAGGATAAGTTCACATTCATTTGGTCCCGTGTACAATACAGAATCAATGGAAATACCTGGTGGTGAATCATGCAGGCTGAAATACCCCTTCTTTAGCACAGGATTCCTGAAATAATCTCCCTGTATTCTGCAATAAATGATATTATTTTCTGCCTTTATAGATGCCATCGGTTGCAGAACTTTACCATTGATATGATAATCCATCCATGAAACCCGGTCCAGCAGGAAGTTTCTGAAATATGCAACCTCATCTTCATAAGTATTGCCTTGCCAGTTATAATTCGGCCAAACATAAGTGCCCAATATAGGCCAGCGCTCATAATTCCTGATACGGGCCTCTTCGGTAAAGCTGGAAATGGAATCAATAATGGCATTGAGATGGATATTGCTTAGTTTGTCCTCGCGGAGCATCGTCCAACGGGTTTTGGTAAGATCTCTGAAATAAGGATCTTCCATCATTCTTTTCCACCAATAGATGATACTGTATTCTGAAGGGTAAACCATCTCGTAAAGCCAGCCGGTATAATCAATTCCAGGGTCCCAGTAATTCACGTTTCCATAACCCAGGTTGAAATCCCATGCCGGACCTGCAAAGAGTTTGCCTCCATCACTATCCTTTTGTTTATGGAAATACGTGCTGTACCTGTATTTGTCAACCTCTTTTGAGATTTCGGAAAGTAACATGAAATCAACAAACGAGGGGGCGTCGAAGTACCTTAGGTAACCGGTTGCAGGATCTTTGAAAGTAGATGCAATGAGTGCTTTTTCTCCATCAGCGACAAAGTTTTTGATATAGGTTCTTTGCTGTGTAACAATTTTTCCCTGATCAGGATAATAATACTGGAATGTGATATCCATTGCATTGGGATATGAAGGGGAAGGTGCAGATAACCAGCCATCAGTACCATATTGAAAGTCGACGGGGATTTTATCCACACTGATGATATAACCACCTGTAAGGTTATCTCCTGTAATTTCATCGGGATTCAGGGATGCAATGTCCACCCTGTTTTTGTCCTTCTTTATTTTTTCCTGTAATACATATATCCCTTTGTAATCATTGTTGATTACTAGCTCGCAGTAAATATTCCGCGTGCAATATTCTCCCATCCGACTCCCAATTTCATAGGATATCACATCGCGCATCAGGCTTTTATCTGTATATGGGGCATAAAGGATCCAGTCGTTTTCTTCCGGAAGTCCAAGCAGAGAAACATCCAGGTTTTCACCCAGGCTGTCGCGGGTCTCCATTCCATAGCATTTCTTAGGGAACATCTGAGAGGACTGTCCCCTGATTTCTATGCCTATGTAACCATTGTAATCATTGAAAGGATCTCCCAGATGATTCCTGTTTCCAGCACTATTGTTGATAATTCCCAAATGAGCAGTTATTTTTGGATCATCAGGAATATTGGCTCCAAATGTATTTATGACCACCAGAGGAAGATTGGATTCCAATTGCAGCGGAGAAGAACTTTGCCTTGTGATGTCATCCAGGTACCATTCTTTTCCTGCTGTTGTTCCCAGGAAATCATAGAAGATCACCATACGGGTGAAATTGTTGAATGGGAGTCCGATAAAATCGAAATTAAGGCGGTTCCACTGTCCTCCAATAGCTGTTAAGCGGAGTTCCTGCCAATCACTGGCATCGCTGTTCTCAAATTTCAGAACTACATCACCTCCACCAGCAGGAGGATAACAAAGAAGGGAGTATTTCGGGTATTCTTCAAAACTAACAACATAACCGAGGTTCAACAACATCAGGTCATAAGGTTCTGCTGTCGTGGTAAGCTTGATACAATAGGTTGAAGGGTTTATTGAATCCTGCACAGGATTGTTTACCACCTGTATGGTACTTGACCAGGATTCCCAGTTGGCAGCAATTCCATCCCAATTCGACAGGGTGTCGGTCACCTGCGCATGCAATAGTTGAATGCTTGCTGATAATATCAGAATGAAGCAGACACGGGTAATTTTCTTCATTATAAAGCCTCTATGGGCAAAGGTAATAATTACGATTGCAGCATTAAGGTATTCATAAGGTTTATCATAAAAGATATTCAGCCTTGTTAACTGAAATGAAAAGCCGATTGAAGACAATATGCCTTTTCGACGCAAGTGAAATCAGAATTGTTGAAAGTTTACCTTTTGAGCTATCCCGAATTGAATATTGAAACTACAAATTCTTAGCTACATAATTCAACTCTATTCCAAAGCAAAAATTCCGCAATTTATATTGATTGTTAATCGATAGCAAAGAGTCTTCAATTCGGAATCCCCACAATAAAGCATGTCTTTTTTTTGTTTTGTAAGGGATCTTTATCCTGCCAATCCATGAAATGTCATAATTCCTGAAACCACTTATGTTAGCTGTAACCTCTCTTTTCATTTCAGGATCATAATCCAGCCGGGAAGAGAACAATCGCGAGAATGCAAACCCCGTTTCAAAAGCGAATGCTTTGTCGCCCGATTTGCCGTGAAATACGCTGTTTGCTCCATACATAACAGGCAACTCGATATAGTCCAGGATTACCCTTTCAAATGATTGGGTGAAGATCTTGTTGATGTAACCAAACTTGCAACCTTTCCTCGTATATCTCAGTTCAAGGAGCCCATAGGTATCAATGTTGAAGTTGCATTTAACAAAAGGGCCGGCAGAGATCCCGGATGTAGCACTCCTGTTATAATCATCAAACCAGAATTTTTCTTTCTCTCCAAGGAAATCTGCTCTGTTGAGACCGGCAGTGAATCCACCTTCAAAGGTAAATCGTTGTGCCGAAAGCTGGAAAGATAATGAAAGAATAATAGTAAGTGCCGCGATGGAAATGAAAACAGGGCGTATCATAAAATCAATTAATATCTCTATAAATATACTTGAAAATTAGCGAATTAGTTTATTTTAAACAAAATAAAAAAGGGCTATCCCTGGCCCGGAAGGTTCCTAAAGCCAAAGATAACCCTTGATAATTGTTTAAATTTTAGTCCTGTTTATTGATTGATAAATTTTTAGCTCTTTATCAATTATAAATCGCAGCAAAGAAATCAGTCAAATCAGCGCAATCTGAGTCTCCCCGACGAGCTTTGGCAAACCTCGAATTCATGTGTAAACCCTCGAACTTCAGTGACAAACTAAGCAGATATTGCTTAGTAGTTTTCCGATTTTTCTTCAAAGTAAGCTTTCGGGTGCTGGCATGCCGGGCAGTTTTCAGGAGGATTGGGGCCTTCATGAACATAACCACAGTTTCGGCATTCCCAACGGGTGGCTTCCTCTCGCTTGAATGCCTCGTTCTTTTCAAGCCTGCTTAAAAGTTTAAGATACCTTTTTTCATGTTCAGCCTCAACCTTAGCAATGATCTTGAAGGCGGCTGCTATAGCAGGGAATCCTTCTTCCTTTGCAATTTCTGAAAACGTTGGATAAAGATCTGTCCATTCCTCGTTTTCTCCCATTGCAGCAGCTTTCAGATTCTCAGCTGTCGTTCCGATAATTCCTGCAGGATAGGAAGCTGTAATTTCTACTTCACCACCTTCCAGGAATTTGAAGAATCTTTTAGCATGTTGTTGTTCCTGCCAGGCAGTTTTTTCAAAAATAGCAGCGATTTGTTCATAGCCTTCATTTTTGGCAGCCTTTGCAAAAAACAGGTAACGGTTCATAGCCTGTGATTCGCCTGCAAATGCCTTCAGAAGGTTCTTTTCAGTGCGGGTACCTTTGATGCTTTTTTCCATAACCAATGATTTGATTAAGTGAATATTATGATGGATTAAATATATTCTGGATTGAAGTTCTGAGAAGAGTAAAATTAGGGATTATCTACAAGAAGTGAGCATTTGAAAGTAGAGATTTTGTATCTTTATTTCATTGTTTTGGATTGTATATATTGTTTTGATATCCAGTTTATTAATATTAATTATTCAACTATGTTTTTTGAATCCACAGGATTGTACCATATTTACAATCAAGGAAATAACAAACAGCTTATTTTCTTCAATCAGGGGAATTACTCCTTTTTCCTCAATAAAATTAAACTCTACATCAACCCCTTTGCAGACATTCTAGCATGGTGCCTGATGCCTAACCATTTTCATTTAATGATCTTTGTCAGGGATGTAGAAATGCCAGCTTCCTTTATTGTCGGAGTGACTCAAAGTCACCCCGACAATACTTCCGGAAGGATAAGGAAGATCACCCTCAATTCCAGCATCGGAATCATGCTTCGTTCTTACACACGAGCAATCAACAAACAGGAGAATCGAAGTGGAGCCCTTTTTCGTGAAGAAACGAAGGCAATATGTTTGAATGACTCCAAAGTGCTAAAAGATACCTGGTATACTGAAAATGGTTCAACTATCATTAAGGTAGAAATCCCGGAGTTCCAATATCCTCAGATTTGCTTCGACTATATTCACAATAATCCAGTGAGATCTGGAATTGTTAATAGCCCTGAAAAATGGCAACATTCTTCTTTTTCGGAAATTGTAAATTCAAAAAAAGACAGTGTTGTTAACCTGGACCTTGTCAAGGAGTTTGGTTTATTGACGGGGTCACTATAGTCACCCCGTCAGTGAACCAAAAATCGTACTTTTGCAGCACAATCAGCCGCTAACAAATTAAAATCTTGTTGGCGGCTTAAGGCAGTTTGCATGAACGGAGAGAAAAACAAGAAAAAAGAAATCAAGGAACAGGGAGCCAATACTTCAGGGAAGGAATTACTGGCGTATTATTCAGAACACCGGTCATTTGAAAAATTGATCAATGTTCTTCAAATAAACGAAGAGGAGAAAGGCTCCAATCCAAGGATATTCCTGGATGGCCTGGTCGGCTCCTCATTCTCGCTTTATATGGCTTCCTTCTTCTCCCAGCTGCCTGCTGTTCATCTGATTGTGATGGCCGACAAGGAATCTGCTGTTTACCAGAGCAATGACCTTGAAAACCTTCTTGGTGAAACCGAATTCAGTTTCCATAAAAAGCGCGTACTTCTGTTTCCCACTTCCTACAAGAGGCCATACGAAGTAGAAAAGACAGATAACAGCAATGTCCTGATGCGAACTGAGGTCTTAAAACGGGTAAGCACCCGTTCTTCAGATACCATCATTGTTACATACCCTGAAGCCCTTTCTGAAAAGGTAGTTACTAAAAAATACCTTGAAAAAGCTACCGTCAAGTTAAGAAAGGGAGAGTCTGTAGACCTGGATTTCATGTATGACCTGCTGGACCAATATGGCTTTGAAAGAGTTGATTTCGTAGCAGAACCCGGCCAGCTGGCATTCAGGGGAGGGATCATCGACGTATTTTCTTATACCAATGATTATCCTTACCGTATTGAATTTTCGGGGGAAATTGTGGAGTCCATCCGTTCGTTTGACCCGGCAACACAGCTTTCGGTGGATAAACTCGACCATATCACTATTGTCCCCAATGTCCAGGACCGCCAACTCCAGGAAAAAAGGGAATCCTTCCTTGAATTTCTCCCAAAAGGTAGCCTGCTTTGGCTTTATGATACAGGATTTACCCTCGACAGGCTGGAGCTGGAATTCGGTAAAGCCGAGAAGGCCTTTTCAGATCTTTCAGGGCCATTGGATCACCTGGAACCTTCCGAATTATTCATTGGGAAAGAGGAATTCCAACGAATCCTTGCAGATTTTCCCATTATTGAATTCGGGAAAAATGCCATGTTCAAATCGGGATTGAAGTTTGATTTCCAGGTTTCTCCCCAGCCTTCATTTAATAAGAACTTTGACCTGCTGCTCTCAAACCTGGCCGAAAATACTTCTTCAGGCATACAGAATATTATACTGGCCGATAGCCCAAAACAGGTTGAAAGGATCTACACCATCCTCGATGACCTGGTAAAAAACCATCCAACTGAACATCAGCCCGAGGTGGCAGTCATCAACCTGTCCCTGCACGAAGGTTTCATTGATAAGGAAAGCAAACTTGCCTGCTATACGGATCACCAGATTTTTGAAAGGTACCACAAATTCCACCTGGCCGAAAGCTTCAGTGGGAAACAGGCACTGACGCTCAAGGAATTATACGATCTTAAACCTGGAGATTACGTCACTCATATTGATCATGGGGTAGGAAGGTATGACGGGCTTGAAAAAATCAATAACAACGGGAAATGGCAGGAAGCTATCCGAATTATTTACTCGCATGACGACCTGCTTTATGTAAGCATCCACTCCCTGCATCGTATTTCAAAGTATTCCGGCAAGGAAGGATATATGCCATCCCTTGACCGTTTGGGTTCGAATGCCTGGAATAAGCTCAAAGCCAAAACCAAGGCGAGGGTTAAAGATATTGCCAAGGACCTCATCAAGCTTTATGCTGAACGCCGCGCTACCGATGGCTTTGCTTTCACTCCTGATACGTATTTGCAACATGAACTTGAAGCTTCATTTATCTACGAAGACACTCCTGACCAGGTGAAATCTACCCTGGATGTAAAAAAGGATATGGAAGCTCCGCACCCAATGGACAGGCTGGTATGCGGCGATGTTGGCTTTGGGAAAACAGAGATTGCCATCAGGGCTGCTTTCAAGGCTGTCGCAGATAGCAAACAGGTGGCTTTGCTAGTTCCTACCACCATCCTTGCCCTTCAGCATTACAAGACTTTCCGTGACCGGCTTAAAGAGTTTCCCTGCCGTGTGGATTATATCAACCGCTTCCGCTCAGCCCAGGAACAAAAACTTATGATGAAGGACCTTGAGGCAGGAAAAATTGACATCCTGATCGGTACTCATCGTTTGCTGAGTACCGATGTGAAATTCAAGGAACTGGGACTGATGATCGTTGATGAAGAGCAGAAATTCGGGGTCGCAGCCAAGGAAAAACTGAAGCAGAAAAAAGTTAATGTAGATACTCTGACACTCACTGCTACTCCAATTCCCCGCACTTTGCAATTCTCCCTAATGGGTGCCCGCGATTTGAGCATCATCAATACTCCTCCGCCAAACCGCTACCCGGTTCAGACCGAGTTACATACATTTAACGAGGAGGTGATCAGGGATGCCATCATGTATGAAATCTCCAGGGGTGGACAGGTTTTCTTTGTAAACAACAGGATACAAAACATACTTGAGATTGCCGGGCTGGTGAAGAGGATAGTTCCTGATGCCAGGATCGGAATTGGCCATGGACAGATGGAAGGGCATAAACTGGAAAAGGTTATGCTAGGATTTGTAGAAGGTGATTTCGATGTCCTGGTTTCCACCACCATTGTAGAATCCGGCCTTGATATCCCGAATGCGAATACAATCATCATAAACGATGCCCATCACTACGGCCTGAGCGATCTTCACCAATTGCGAGGCAGGGTCGGGCGTGCCAATCGTAAAGCTTTCTGTTACCTTTTGGCTCCGCCTACTTCAGTTTTAACAGATGAAGCCCGGAAGCGCCTGAAAGCCATTGAGGAATTTTCTGAAATCGGAAGTGGTTTTAATATTGCCATGCGCGATCTGGATATCCGGGGTGCGGGGAATATTCTGGGTGCTGAACAAAGCGGTTTCATTACGGAAATTGGGTTTGAAATGTACCAGAAAATCCTGGATGAAGCCATCCATGAACTAAAGCTCTCAGAATTCAGCGACCTCTACCCGGAAGAGCAACACAAGGAATTCGTCAGGGAATGCCAGATTGAAACCGACCTGGAGATCCTAATCCCCGATGATTATATCGCAAATATCACTGAGAGGCTGAGCCTTTACAAAGAGCTTGACAGTACAGAATCAGAAGAATCCTTACTGGCATTCCAGGACAGGATGATTGACCGCTTTGGTCCTGTCCCACCTGAAACCCAGGAGCTTCTTAACGCAATACGCCTTCGGAAACAAGCGAAAGAGCTGGGAATGGAAAAACTTGTTCTTCGAAATGGAAATATGACCGGATATTTCGTGAGTGACCAGCAGTCAGCCTATTATCAATCTGAGATGTTTACTGCTGTGCTAAAATATGTCCAGCAAAATCCAAGGGATTGCCGGATGAAAGAAATAGCCAACAAACTAACCCTTGCCTTTACAAATGTCAGTAATGTTGGGCGGGCACTTCAGATTCTCAGGGATATTGTTCCTGTCGCATAATATTGATTATTTCATCTGTTGTATCCAGATAGTTTGAGAGTGATTTGATATATTATTGGTATCTTTAGTATTAATAATTAATACAGATTGATATGAAAGCAATCTTACTTTCTGGCATTTTAATATTGTGCAATTATTTAGGTTTCGGCCAGGTTGCTGCCTTCCCTGATAGCACTTTTAATGGTACCGGCAGGAAAATATTTTCAATGGGTGGAACCCTTGACTTTGGAGATAATGTCGTATTACAGCCCGACGGCAAGATAATAATGACCGGTGCCACTTTTATCGGAGGATATGCCAAACTTGGAGTTTGCCGGATGATGCCCGATGGAAGTTTTGATCCATCTTTTGGGACTGCCGGAAAAGTAACTGTAGATCTGGGTTTGCTTGGATACCAGGGAGGATTTGAGCCTGAAATGGTACTTCAATCTGATGGAAGTATCCTGATCTGTGGTTTTGCACAGATTGCCAACCCAGGGGATGATGATATGTTTGTCTGTAAACTTTCATCCTCAGGAAGCCTGGATCCTTCTTTCGGGACTGGTGGGCGAGTTTCGGTAGACATGATAGGTGGAGGTGCCCCTGATGCTGCTTATGCGATTACAACCGATAACGCTGGTAATGTTTATGCATGCGGTGCTACCCGTACCGGTGGAACCCCGTTTACCAACGATATGGCAATAATCAAACTAACTCCTGCCGGGGTTCTTGATCCATCATTTTCGGGTGATGGCAAACTGTTGCTCGATGTGAGTGGCAGTTGGGATTTTGCCTATGGGATATCTGTCAGGACCGACGGGAAGATCATCGTTGGAGGTTATGCAGGTTTGCCTGCAGATTTTGTTGCTTTAAGATTGAACCCCGATGGTTCCTATGACAATAGCTTCAGCGGCGACGGCAAGGTAACAGTAGATATTTTTGGGCAGAACGTAGCTGATGAAGTTTGGGGGATGTCAGTTGATCCGGATGGCAAAATATTGCTTGCTGGGGATGGAATTGATGTTTCAGCTGGAAGTATTGCAAAAGGGGCTATCGTCAGGTTAACTGCTGACGGTAATATTGACCCGACATTCAACGGAGATGGAATTGCTACTTTCCCGGTTGGTACAACCAGTACCATGCTGCGAAACATTACCAGGATGACTGATGGCAGGTATGCTATCAGCGGCGATGCAGCAGTGAATGTTGATAAGGATTATTGTACTATACGTCTTTTGGCAAACGGGACCCAGGATTCTTCATTTAATTTTACCGGTTACTTCACCATGGATGTTTCAGGTTTAGGGAAAGATGACCTTGGATATGGATTGGCTGTGCAACCTGATGGAAAGATCATTGTATCTGGAAACACGTCGTACAGCGCGGCAGTAAATGAAAAGTATTCCCTTGTAAGGATAGTCTCTCCCAATGTTTTAGCTGGTTTTACTGCATCCTCGAATCTCATATGCAATGGAGGCTCTGTTCAGTTTACCAATACTTCAATGGGTGATAATCTTTCCTATGAATGGACCTTTGAGGGAGGATCCCCTGGAATTTCGGTAGCAGTCAATCCATTAGTAACCTATTCAGCACCTGGGATATACGATGTGAAATTGATCACCTACAATTCAAACTTTTCGGATACCCTGAACATTCCAAATATGATTGAGGTTGTCTCCCAACCAACAGCACCTGCAGTTCCCAGTGGCTCTGCTTCAACATGCAGCCTGCAGTCAGCTGTATACTCCATAACCCCGGTCACCTATGCAACCACTTATACCTGGCAATTGGATCCCCCGGCTGCTGGTTCCCTTCAACCTAATGGCACTATTGCGACATTTACTGCAGCAGTCAGCTGGACCGGTGCATATACCATTAAGGTAAATGCAGCTAATCAGTGCGGAATATCAGCCTGGTCTCCCGCAGTAAATTGTACACTAAACCATATGCCCTCCACTTTCATGATTCAAGGTGAGGGCGTTTATTGCCAGGGAACTACCGGGACAAGTATAACACTCAACGGTTCTGAAACCGGTGTAAATTACGATCTGTATTTAGAGAACAGCCCAACAGGTAATGTTCAGGCGGGTACTGGTTCTTCTTTAACCTGGAATAATATTGTAATACAAGGCTTTTATACAGTTAACGGATATACAAGTAGTTGTAACCAACAAATGGCCGGACAGATCTATGTTGAGATGAAGGTTCCTCCTGCTCAACTTGCTGTACCTACTGGTTCTTCATCCAGTTGTAATAACATCTCTCAAACCTATTCTGTTGCAGGAGTTGCTGCTGGTGACAACCTCGAATGGACTCTTCTACCGGCCGGAGCTGGTGCCATGACACCGCAAGGTTCACAGGTCCTGATTAACTGGGATCCATCATTCCATGGTAATGCAAGCTTATCGGTTCATGCATTGAATGAATGCGGGCAAGGTCCGGAATCACAATTGCTACTGATACAGGTATATCAAAGTCCGGATCCTGTTGTGAGCGGTGTTTCAACAGTTTGTTACCTTGATGAGCTGCCTTATGAAACGGCAACTCATTCTGGGAGCAGCTATGTTTGGGATGTTACAGGAGGTGAAATAACTTCAGGTGCTGGTACAAGCCAGGTGCATATTCAATGGAAGGCAATTGGTGCCGGGACTATTTCGGTTACTGAAACAAATGCAGATGCCTGTGCTGCAACTTCCCAGGTTTTCAATATTGAAATACTCTTATGCGAAGGCGTTAACACCGGCTTTGCAAAGGATGTATTAAGGTTCTTTCCCAATCCTGCTGAGAAGTCAGTAAATCTTTTATTTGATAAGCCTTGTGAGAAGAAACGCAGCTTAGTAATTTGTGATCTTCAAGGAAGAGCCATTAAGGATTTTCTAATTCCTGCAGGGAGTAAGATGTTGGAAAACGTGGATATTTCTTATCTGAGTCCTGGAACATACCTGTTTAAGCTGATTAGAAGCAACGACTCCGATAGAATTGCCAGGTTTATAAAGAAATAGGGCAACCTTTTCATGAAGGCTAATTTTAACCGCACAATTATTCACAAACTAATTGACTGGCTTTAAAATCAGCCAATATTTTGTAATATTTCACCAACAGGCCCTCATTTTATAAGGGGACAGTTCAAATGCGCTAAAATTCATAGTTTTGCATTTAGTGCAATTCTTTTATCACAACATCAATTTTGATAATCATTCATTTTTATGAAATCTGTCTATTTCCTTTTCTTCCTTTGGCTTCTTGCTGCACCAACTCTAATCAAGGCTCAACAACCTTGCTGGGTATACTTTACTGATAAAAAGGGGATTTCTTTTGAACCAAAGAAATACTTCGATCCCAAAGCTATTGAACGTCGTGAACTCCAGGGAATTCCTCTTAACGATCCTACAGACTGGCCTTTGAATGAACAGTATGTTTCAGGTGTTGCAAGTATTACTGACAGCACTTTATTCAGCAGCAGGTGGTTCAATGCTGTTGCTGTATATGCTACGGATGACCAATTGGACAGAATTAGCCGTTTACCCTATGTCAGTGAAATAGAGAAGGTTGAACTATTAACTTCTGCTGTAGCTTCATTAAATGATTTTGATACTACGCTGAGTGAGGATAATGAGGAGATCTTGAAAAATCAGATTAAAAGCTTGCAGGGTGATTTATTCATAAAAGCTGGTATAAATGGGAAAGGGGTGAGAATCGCCATTTTCGATGTTGGGTTTCCAGGATCCCGGGAAAACCCTGCATTTGCTCAAATCATTTCTGAAGGCAGGTTAATAGCAACACATGATTTTACCAAACGGAAAGGAGATAATGTTTTTTGGGGAAAGTCGCATGGAACAAATGTTTGGTCCTGTATTGCAGGGAAAGTAGGAGATAAGCAGATAGGACTTGCAACGGGTGCAGAATTTCTATTAGCCAAAACTGAAGTTAACAGGGAACCCTTTTCTGAGGAGCTGCATTGGTTGGCTGCTGCAGAATGGGCCGATAAAAATGGAGCCGATATCATCAATAGTTCACTCGGTTATACCAAGGACCGTTATTTTCCCTGGTCAATGGATGGAAAGACCAGTTTTGTTGCCAGGGCAGCCAATATGGCAGCGCGCAAAGGTATGCTCGTTGTTAATGCGGCAGGAAATGAAGGAACCGACTCATGGCATGTGATAGGTACTCCAGCGGATGCTGACAGTGTACTCTCCATTGGAGGAATCAATCCTGAGACCGGCATACACACCGGCTTTAGTTCTTATGGACCCACAGCTGATAAAAGAATGAAACCCAATGTTTGTGCATATGGGCATGTTGTTGTTTCAGGATCTGGGGGGCTAGTAACATCTCAGGGAACTTCATTTGCCTCACCGCTTGTAGCTGGATTTGCAGCTTGTGTTCTGCAGGTTAACAAAGGCATGAAGAACATGGTACTCTTTCATGAAATTGAGAAATCAGGCAGCCTGTTTCCATACTTTGATTATGCTCATGGATTTGGAGTTCCACAGGCAGCTTATTTCGTTTCCAGGGATAAGAAATTTATTGAGCCCACATTTACCATTGTTGAAACTACCGATTCAGTTAATATAGTTGTGCGAAAAGACCTCATTCGTAAAGCTGATGAAACAGCGGAAGATTCACATGATAACGACCTGATCGGCGAAAAGTACTTGTATTATAATATCATGAACAGCAAAGGAGTGCTGGATTCCTATTATGTGGTTAAAGTTTCCGAACCCAATGTCGTTAATTTAATGCGATCTAATTATACTTCAGGAGAAACATTAAATGTTCATTACCAGGGGTATACACTTTCGTACAAATTCTAATCATTCCTTAAGTCATTAACCCAGTTGATCTTTTCACCTATGAAGTCTCTCCTCACCTTAATGATTGTTTGCCTGTCGTTTTTTGCTTTCTCCCAGGATATTGTCCTCAGCCAGGATGTAAAATCAGATAGTATCAGGCCTACCAATGGACCTAACCTGAAAAACTATAAACATCTATATGTTGGCCTTGGTTTTCCGGTATTTACCAATGAAGAGGTTAATTACCTGAAGCCCGGGACATCTATGGTGGTAGATTATGGTATCAGGTATAAGAGAAGGTTCAACAATACATTTGCATTGCTTGCTGATCTTTCGGTTAACTGGGCTTCTTATAAAATCAAACAGGATGATGGAAAATCAGTTCCGGATACTGTTGTGAATGATAAGGCTAAATTCCAGATCAATAGCCTTACACCGGCTTTGTTTGCCAGGATCAACGTTGGCAAACGAGGGAATTATATTGGCAATTATCTGGACCTTGGTGCCTATGGAAACTGGAACTGGAAGAAATCATATAAGACTGTTAATAAGATTGATAATAACCAGGTTGAGCGTAATGCTATCAACCGTTTGTCCTATATTGAACCCTTTGCTTATGGTTTGATGGCCAGGATTGGCATAGGGCGCTATGCGATATCTGCCCGTTACCGGATGAGCGACCTTTTTAAGGATGGAATTCACCCGGAATTACCCAGGCTTACATTAGGGCTTGAATTGGGAATTCTCAAATAGCGGTATTTATACTGGTACAATCTTGTTCTCCCAAAGAGGATTCTAAAGTTTGATGAACTTCCCGCTGAATATTTTTTGGGAATTGTCCTTTATACGATATAGATAACACCCTGGAGCAAATGATCCCACAGGTAAGCAAAACGTTTCATTGCTCTCAAATTTCCTTTCCAGGATTTTTTTTCCGCTTAGATCAATGATCATAATATCAGTAAGGCCGTTACTCAGGCCAGATGGTTCAATAACGAGATAATCTTTTACAGGGTTGCTGGCAATCTTGTATGGGTTTCCGCTTTCGGCGGTTTCGGGAACTCCAACAGAACTATCAGTTGCAAGCCAGATGCATGCATTGATGATAAGCTTTTCATGATTACCGCCAGCATCACTTATCCAACCGTCATACAACTGATCATTTGAATCGCCGCTTCCATCATCACATGGAGAACTGTCACCAATCCCAACTACCTTGCCTTGCCCATAGGTCGCATACGCTACCATGGCATTATTGTTACCAATTGAAGATCCTGTTTTGTATATGACACCTTTAACTGATGTATTGCTTGTTGGATTAAGAGTCATGGAAGTTCCGGCGCTCCACATGGCTTTTGTTACATTCCCCATAATCCCATGGAGCAGGGGGTCATTAGGAAGGTTTGCAACATTGGTAGTTGTCTGCGAGAAACTGACATAATCAAAGGTAAATCCAAATGGGTCGTTCTGAATGCTGTTATTGTCCATCAGGTCATTCCAAATATGAGGTGAATCCCATCCGTCATTGTTCCGGTCTGAATTATCATGGTCGGAAACAACAAACAGCCCGCCTCCATGTTGAACAAACTGAATAATAGCAGTTTTTTCAGCTGTTGAAAACACGATATTGGGTTCGCATACAATAAAGACCTTATAATTTTTCAAATCCTGTGCATTGCTGCTGTTGTTGTAAGTGATAGACCCGTTGTAAGGAAGCGTTTCCACCTTGTAACCTTTTTTAACGAGATCTATTCCCCAATAGGAAAGAGCTCCGTTCCAATAATCTTCAGGAGTAGACTGCGTGATTCCTGATTGATCCGGAGTTGGGATGCGTTGGGCATTTGACTCATTACCTTGTCCAACACCCGCTGGTCCTGAATCATATCCAAGGTTATGCGAATCGGCATCAATGATCCAATCAGCGTTCCCAGCTGTTTCTGCTTTTGTTGCATCAAATAATATCCTGTTATTCTGAGCATTCAGAACGAAGGTGAAACAAAGAAAACAAGCGGTGAGGAGGTAATTCTTCATAATTATGTGGGGAGTTATACTTTGATGTTCTCAGTCAGACAACTGTCCGAAGTAGCAAATAGGCCACCTGTCAGGGTAGCCTATTTGCAATATGTGTTTTATCTGATGCTCCTACAGGAAGAATTATTCAGTCACTTTAAAATTCTGAAGTTCCCAGGTAGCGGATTCAGTTGTTGAACTCAGGTACTTAAACGCGATCCTGACATTGCTTTGCCCCAGGTATGCTGCTGGAATAGCGATATCGCCTGAATTTGCATAAGTCCATGAACTGCCTGAAGGATAGGTAGGGATTGTTAACTGAACCCAATCAGATGGATTAGGTAATCCTGAAGAATAGGTCTTGGAGATCCAAAGGGTGTGATTGGTCATCATATTGGCAACATCACCTTTGTTGATTGCATGTGAAAACCTGACAGTAGCTGCACTAACGCTGCTCAAATCGATTGCAGGGGAAATGAGCCAGTCTTCATTCTGATTGTTGCCACCGGAAAATCCGGACATCTTTGCACATTTGTAGGTAATATCAGCTGTCCAGGTCTGGGCACCAGAAACACTCTGTGGAGTAAATCCGCCTAAGCCATTGGCAAAAGACTCACTGAAGAGTGTCTTAACATATTTGAATCCGATAATGTCGTTGGTATCACGTATTGTCAACTGGTATGTTGAGTTATAATAGCTGAGAATACCCTGTATTGTACCACTGCCCGAAGGAATGGTCATCTTTGCGAAATTGGCGAAGTTACTGGTTCTTACGATGAATGTGCTGCCAACACCTTCAAGCTGGCGGTCACCGGATGCATCTGCATCGGAAAAGGTTGATCCTGCATCTGCAAAACTTACATTTTCAATTCTGACAAGTTTATTAACCATCGCAACATTGAGTGCTGTTGGAGAAACAACAACTGGTTCAACTTTCTTGCCTGGCAGACTGTCCTGGAAAAGATGCATTGAGATATAAGCTTTAGGCAATTGCCCGATAGCACCTGCATTTATAAAGCCTAGTTGCGGAAGGTTATGATATCTGCCAAGGTACATTCCCCTGCACTTTATATATACTCTCTCACCTACCCTGAAATCAACATATAGTGAAGTCTGGTTGATGGCGATCATTATACCTGCTGTTTCATCCTGGATGGTAATGGCCTTGTAAAGGTTGCCAGATTCATCATTAGCTGTAACAACACCTTTGATAATAATGGTATCCTTAATTGAATCGCATGTGCCAGGATATTTGATCAGAAGATCAGCAATGGTCATGTCATAACGGGCAACCGTATCAAACTCAACCTTGGGGACAATGATAGGTGGCTCATCAAAATCACCTTTTACACAGGAAGAGAGAGAGAATGCAATGGTAGCCAGTATGAATAATATACTTAGGATGTTTTTTGTATTCATGGTGGATGTTATTAATCGATTAATGATTTGTTTTTTTGAAATGAATTTCCTTGATTAAAAGCGGAATCCTATGTTGAGGAAATAGGTGCGTCCGTAAGCGTAATAGTACTTAGGCGGAAACGCATTAAGATTTTCAACTCTGTTTCCGGCAGTGTTGAAATCAATCCTGCTTTGCTCATAGCCACCGCTGATCAGCTTCTGGTTATCCAGAAGGTTGCTGATGCTGAAGTTAATGTTTAGGAAATAGCTGTTGATCCGGATGGATTTGCCAATGGAAGCATCCAGTGTCATTCCTCCATCAAGTTGCTGTTGTTGTGATAAGGTCTTTATAATGTCCGATTCAGAAGGTAGCAGTCCATGGATTGTACTCGTGGTGCGCCTTTGTGGATTTACATCAAGCCAAATCTTATCATAGAAATTGGCATTCAGATCAAAAAACCAATAATTCTTGTTGTAATGAAGTCCCAGGGAAGAAGCAATCTGCGGACTTCCTCCAACGAAGAAGTTTTTGAGATAAACAACCTCAGTTGTGTCAGGCAATGAGCCGTTATCATAATTACGAGTACCGGTTGGACGGTTGGTATACCGGTAGTTGCCGTAGGCAAAAACTCCGACTATGCTCAGGTTGCTCATGAGTTTAGCTTCTGCTCCGAATTCAAATCCCTGGTGAACACGGTCTTCGTTGGTTAACGACATGTTTACAAAGGTCCTGAGGTCATCGTCATAGAAGCGCAGTAGTTCACTGTAATTATGGAAAACAGTCTGATACAGAGTGAATCTTCCATTCAGGTTAGGATACCTGAAAACATAGGAGATATCGCCTGAAAGAATACGCACATCGGTCATGCCAGGTGACAGCTTGGCAGTTGTCCTCGGAGAAATGTAGGCATCCCTGAGCAGCGGTGAACGGGTCATGGAGGCAACATTAATGGTTACATAATGCCTGCCGCTGATCTTATAAGTATATCCAGCCTTGATAGAATAATTAAAGTTGGAATGCACTTCGGATTTATGGTAGGATGTCAGGGTATCGCGCCCATTCATCATATTGCCATACCTCCAGTATTGATTTGCCGAAATGGATCCCCCGATATAATAATCCTGTTTGGGGAAAGAATACTGTTTCAGAGCCCAAAGTGTAGCATTATTTGAATAAAGGTCATAATCGTATCCAAAACGGTCACCTTTCTTTATAATCCTATCGGGGTTCTTCAGGTCGTTTTGCAACTTAATAGTATCAGCCTGGAAATCTCTCTGTGAATATTGGTCAATATCTACCCAGTAGTTGCTTCCGAGCAGGTCGTCCAGTGTTTTGTAATGTGAACCTTTATAATGACTGAGCTCAATCCCGCCGTTCAAAGTAGAGTTGTCATTTATCTGCTTGTTAAGGCGTGAATTCAGGTACCATTGGTTGGTGGAAGTGATATTGTTCTCAAGGATATAGTTTGCCTGCTTACCTTCGAGGTTGGAAAGATAATTGGCCTGGTAAAGTCCATTCCAGTTGATCTGCCTTACTGAAGGATCAGTTAACCATTGATTAGTGATGGTTTGGCTAAGAACAGGATCAACAGGATCGGGGTAGCTTGACTGGTAACCTGGCAGGCTCCTGTAATAATCTGGTCTTGGGTCCCTGGCATTATACCAGTTAAGGGCAGTTGAGCCGGATTTGCCAAAGGAATATGCAAGTGAACTGGTTACAGTTGTTTTTTCATCAATAGTCCAGTATTCACTAAGGATGATCATCGGTTCATTGGAAGTTTTTATCCTTGAATTGCGCTTATCTCCATTCTGATATCCCCAACTGGAATTGTAGTAATTGTTATTCAGCATGTCATAAACTTCCTGGGTGGACGCTGAACTCATGCCGCGTTTGGTTGGAGAAGCATAAGCTGTTAAAGCAAGGCTGTGGCGGGAGTTGAATTTCTTTTCGGCTCCGACAAAATAAGCATAGCCGTCATAGAATGTACCTTCAACATAGCCTTCATTTCCCCATCTGCGTGAACCGCTAACTGTGAATGCCCAGTTATTTTGTTTTAACCCCGTTGAATAGGTAAACATCACCCTGTTGGTATAAGAGCGGTTTGATAACGCATAGGAGAACTTTGAGCCTTTACGTTGTTTCGATGCACGGGTTGTAAAGTTAGTTGAACCACCAAGTGTACCGATTGAGAACCTACCAGGTTCAATTCCATTTAAAAACTCACGGTTGCGGAAAACATCATTTAGTCCGCCCCATTCACCGTAAACAGCTCTTCCGGATTCCCCGTCATTAATAGGCACACCTTCAATATAAACATTCTCGTATTCAGAATCATATCCACGTTCTTTAAAGAACATAGAACTAAAACTGTAAGATGCAGTATTGGTGAAAACATCACCAGAGGAGTGCAGAACACCTGAAACCGCCTGGTCCTTATCGTCGCTTTCACCACTTAATGTGATTTCAGCAAGGCCGGATTCGGATTGCGTAATACTTGGCTTAAGGCTTACCTTGCCAATATCAGCAGCACCATTCGTGACTTTTACCGGTACAGAAGTTACTTCATAGCCATCTACGGTAACGATTACAGTGTAGTCGCCGGCACTTGAAACTTCAAGTACAAAGCGTCCATCAGCTCCGGTGAGAGTTTGTTTGGATGCCGCTTCAACTTTTGCCTGCGACACCGCTGATCCTGTCAGGCCATCAAGAACCTGTCCTGTGATGCTAAATTGAGCCCAGGATGGCACCGAGAAAAACAGGAGAGAAATGAGTAAAGTGTAAATGAACTTCATAGAGGGGATTTTAACCTTTCTTTTTGATTTATAGGAGATTGATCATTATCTTTTTTAGGGGTTGCAAATGAACGAAAAATATCATTTGCAGCATAAAATTTCATTTTTATTTAGCTTATAATTCTTCTTTTCTTACTTCACGCAAGAATAAAAAAATCTACATTTGTTTCCCCCTAACCTAAACCCGAGGTATGACAACAAAACTGAATCTTAGCTTATTAATACTACTCATACTGATTATCAGTTCGGTAAGAGCGTTTTCCCAAAAACAGGCCAAGGCTATTTGCGTGGCTTTCTACAATATGGAGAACCTCTATGATACTATCAATGACCCCACAATTAATGACGAAGAATTCTTGCCAAATGGAGCCGATTTATGGAATACCGATAAATATCTCAGGAAATTGGATCATATGTCAACAGTAATCTCGCAAATAGGGGATGAATTCATGAAGGGCGGTCCAACCATCATTGGGCTTTCTGAAATAGAAAATCAGCGGGTTCTGGAAGATCTTATCCATACCAAGGCACTTAAGAATTCTGGGTATTCCATTGCTCATTTCGATTCTCCTGACAGGCGTGGAGTAGATGTAGCCATGTTGTATAAGAAAGATTTTATTTTGGTGCATGAAGTTGCAGTTCCTTTACACATGCCCGATAAGCCCGATTTCAGGACCCGCGACCAGCTTGTTGTGACAGGCTTACTGGATGGTGATACCGTTACCATATTAGTCAACCACTGGCCCTCGCGCGGGAATGATGAACCTTACAGGATCGCAGCTGCTCATCTCACACACAAGATTGTTGATTCTCTCTATGCAAGAAATAAAGAAGCCCGGGTTCTGATCATGGGCGACCTCAATGATGATCCCATCGATCAAAGCCTGATAGTTGCATTGGGTGCTGAAGGCAGGCCGGAAAAAGTAAAGCAGGGTGGCTTGTACAATCCAATGTGGCAGATGTATAAAGATGGATTAGGATCATTGGCTTACAAGGACAGCTGGAATCTTTTCGACCAGATAATCGTTTCCCAACCTTTGATGAAAGAAAAAACCACCTCCTGGAAACTTTATAAAACCAGGATCTTTAAGAAACCTTTCATGATCCAGCAGGATGGTCAATTTGCAGGTTATCCTTTCAGGACCTTTGCTGGTGGCGCTTATGCAGGCGGCTACAGCGATCACTTTCCCGTGTTCGTCGTACTGGTAAAGGAGAAAAAGTAAGGATACTTGCTTGATTTCTTAGGCTAGCCATAAAAATCGCTAAGCCATAATTGTCATCTTTTTGAAAAAGCTAAATTTTTAAACAAACATTGGCGTATGAAGAAATTTACCCTTTTTCTTTTTCTTGTATTAATTTCCTGCATCACTGGTTTTGCACAAAAAGGTGTGATCATCGGGAAAGTTACAGATGCTTCAACCGGCGAATCACTGATTGGCGTTAATATAGTATATGGGAAGGGACTGGGAGTCATTACAGATATAGATGGCAATTTCAAGCTGGAAATACCCTATGGATCATACACACTTACAGTTTCATATGTAGGTTATGTTACACAGTCATTAAAGGTAATGGTTGGTTCTACCCCGGTCAAAACTGACCTGTCCTTGCAGAATGTTACATTGGCTGAGGTAGACGTTGTTGCTGATATTGCCAGGACCCGTGAAACCCCGGTAGCTTTTTCCACAATTACTCCCAGGCAGATTGAGGAACAACTTGGTGGCAGGGATCTGCCCATGTTGCTCAATTCTACACCCGGGGTCTATGCAACCCAGATGGGGGGAGGAGATGGTGATGCCAGGATCACAATACGTGGTTTCAATGCCCGTAATGTGGGTGTTCTTCTTGATGGCGTTCCTGTAAATGATATGGAGAACGGTATTGTTTATTGGTCAAACTGGTTCGGGCTCGACAATGTTACACGTTCTGTCCAGGTGCAGAGAGGATTAGGTGCATCAAAACTGGCTTTACCTTCCGTTGGAGGTACAATAAACATCATTACCAAAGGCATTGATGAACGCAGGGGCGGAACTGTAAAGCAGGAGTTTGGCAGCGACGGATACTTGAACACATCCTTCGGTTATAATTCAGGCAAACTTAAAAAGGGATTTGGATATACCCTGGCAGCCTCTTATAAACGTGGAGACGGCTGGGTGGATCATACCTGGTCAAAGGCTTATTTTTTCTACGGTAAGGTAGATAAGGTTATCGGTCATCATATTATATCTGTTTCTGCATATGGTGCACCCCAAAGTCATGGGCAGCGGTCCTATAATCTGCCAGCAGCGGTTTATAGCAAAAAGTGGGCAATGGACCACGGTGTTGATTCGATAGACCTTCTACAATATAGTAATACTCACTGGCCAGATGGGAAATATACCTTCGACCATGGCACCAGGTATAATCAGCACTGGGGGCAATTTCAAACATACACCATTCATCACTTCCTGGTGCCTGGAACTCAGGATACAACCCATTATGGTGGTTACGACAGCCGAAGCGAAAGAATAAATGAATTCTTTAAACCACAGTTTACGATCAAGGATTTCTGGACAATCAATAGTAAATTATCCTTGTCGAATATTGCCTATATGTCGCTTGGCAATGGTGGAGGTGTCAGGGCCAAGAAGTCTCCTTTAGATTACCTGGCTTCGGGTGAATGGGATATTCAGCCAATCCGTGATTACAATACGTTTTACCCTATCCTTCCCGGTGATACCGCCAATTATAGCGCAACACTTAATAAGACTAACGGCAATTTCCTTGTTGAACGCAAAAATGACCACATCTGGCTTGGATTGCTTTCAACCTTCACCTATTCATATTCTCCATCAATAACCATGAGCGGTGGGATCGATGTCAGGACCTATAAGGGAAAACATTACGAAGAAATCTATGACCTGATTGGTGCAGGTTATATCATCAACTTCGATGATCATTCGCAGTCTCAATACCTCCCGAATGGAAAATTGAATTATAAAGCCTTTATGAAACAAGTAGGCGATAAGATCAATTACTATAACGACGGGCTGGTTAGATGGGGCGGCCTTTTTTACCAGGCTGAGTACAAGGTTCAAAAGTTGAGCGCTTTTATCAACCTAACCACTGCACGTACAGGTTATCAAAGAGTCGACCTTTTTAAACCAGATTCCCTGCAGAAGACAGATTGGAAATGGATTAATGGCTGGACCGTTAAGGGTGGAGCCAATTATAACATCAACCGCTATTTTTCGGTCTTTATGAACCTGGGCTATTTGAATAAAGCTCCAAGGTTTAACAATGTTTTTGATAATTATAACCTTTTATACAGGGATATTAAAAATGAAATTGTAAGGGCCGTGGAACTTGGTCTTGCATACAGCAGCCGCAAATTTTCGATCAATGTTAATTCATATTACACAAATTGGCTAAACCGGCCCGTTGATCTTGCTACTCCAATTCCTATTACAGACTCTCTGGGAGAAACAGTTACCTATTCAGCTAATATTAACGGTCTGGCAGCCTTGCATAAAGGCATTGAAATCGATTTTGCATGGCAGCCCCTCAGGAAAGTTAAAATTGAAGGATTATTCTCTTTGGGAGATTGGATCTGGAATTCAGCGGATACAGTCAGGGTAAGGGATGATTATGGAGCAACCAAGCTTGTTAAATACGTTGATGCAAAGGGAATTCATGTCGGAGATGCAGCACAGTTCCAGGTGGGCGGACAGATAAGGTATGAACCGGTGAAGGACTTATATGTAAGCGGGAATATTACCTATTTCGGGAAATATTACTCGAATTTCGATCCAATGAGCTACGATAAGGCTGATCCAAAAGATGCAGCTAATTTTGATGCTAATGGAAACCCGGTAGATCCCTGGATAATACCTTCTTACTTCCTCGTAGATTTCAATGCCGGATACGCTTACAGGATTTCAAAAGCATATAAAATCCAATTCCGTTTGAATGTCCTGAATGCACTTAATACAGTTTATGTGTCGGATGCTGACGACAATTCAGCAAATATCGGCCAGTCATGGAATACGCATGATACCCGGTCAGCAGCAGTATTCTTTGGTCTCGGAAGGAGATATACTGCCTCAATAGCTTTCCAATTCTGAAATAACTGAAATTTAATACTTCCAAACATAAAGATCATGAAAAGATTCACAATGATTGCCGGCATTTTGGTTTTGCTGACAACTTTTTCAATGGCTCAAACGGTTTTATCAATCGCTGATGCCAGGAGTTTACCTTCAGGTGTAACTGTAACAGTTCACGGAATTCTTACCGCTGACAGGGCTACCATGCGCTGGACCGGTTATATGCAGGACGCTACAGCCGGTATTGCGTTCTATAATACCAGCACAGCTCCTTTCCCATTAACGGATAGCCTGAAAGCAGGTGATATCTTCACAATCACCGGTGTATTGAAAGATTATAATTCATTGTTGGAGATAAGCCCGATAACCGACCTGGTTATTGAGTCACACAACAATCCTTTGCCTGCACCTGCAGCTGTTACAGTGCCCAACGTCAGCGACACATATGAATCCATGCTGATAAAAATCAGCAATGTTCATTTCGATGCTGCAGTTCAGGGGCTTCCATTCTCTGGTGGGACAACAGGCCAAAACTACAATATTACCGATGCCAGCGGAAATGTTACTCAGATCAGGATCCTTCCAACAACAGATATCCCCGGCATGCTTGTGCCTTTTGGAAATGTGAACATCACCGGCTGCCTGGGTCAATACAGCGCCTCTAACCCTATAACCGGTTACCAGCTTTTTCCAAGATCAACGGCTGATATCGTTGTAGCCTCAAGCATTAAGCTGACTACACCCGTTACTGTATCCGACATTACAACTTCTAATGTAACCCTGAACTGGACAACCGACACCCAGGGTTCTACCCAGGTAAAGTATGGGCATACACCATCTCTTGAATTGGGTTACCTTGGTGGTGCCGGGAATTCAACAGAACATTCAATCTCAATCCCGGGGACAGCTGCACAATTGCTTTATGCCAGGGTATTTTCTATCAGCAGCACTGTGGCAACTGATACTGCTAAATCAGTAGCATCAGCGTATATTACTGAATCAAACAGCACCGGGAATATCAAGGTGTACTTTAATACCCCGGTTGATAATTCTGTCTCCTCCGGTACAAATGCCATTTCTATCGGGCAGGCTGTTGACGATACATTGATCGCCTATATCAACCGTGCCAAGCAGAGCCTGGATATTGTAATCTACAGTTTCAACAATGACGGGTTGAGCAACATCAGCAATGCTCTGAATGCCGCTGCAACCCGCGGGGTAAATGTCAGGATCATTTATTGCGGAACTACCCAAAATGCAGGCATAGATGAATTGAATTCATCCATTCATAAATTACAGGGGCCAGGTCCTAATAATCCATTGTACCCAACCCGGAGCGGGATTATGCATAATAAGTTTATGATTGTCGATGCCAACTCTGCAAACGCAAATGATCCTCTGGTATGGACGGGATCCTTCAACTGGACTTCTGACAACATGAATACGGATGCAAACAACCTGATCATCATCCAGGATCAGAGCCTTGCCAGGACATACCTTGCTGAATTTGAAGAAATGTGGGGTTCTACAGGCCTGAATCCAAATGCTGCAAATGCCAAGTTTGGTGCTGATAAGACCAATAACACACCTCATAAACTCAAGATAGGTAATAAATGGGTGGAAAGCTTCTTCAGCCCGTCTGACAATGTAAATGCCGAGATCATTAGCAGGATTGGCACGGCAAATCATGATCTTGAAGTTGCAACAATGCTGGTTACCCGCAAAGAGATAGTTTATGCGGTTTCGGATGCTGTTGCAGCCGGTGCAAGTGCTGAGTTCCTGGTGGATAATTTCAGTGACGAAGTTAACCCGGCAAATCCTCCTACCTATCCAAATCCCGATTCAACTGTTTTCCTGGTATTGAAAGGTGCCTGTTCTGAATTTGGTGACTACTCGGGTGGAGGAATCATGCACAATAAATATATGATCGTTGACCAGGGAAGTGTTGACTCTGATCCGCTGGTTTGGACAGGATCTCATAACTGGAGTGGTGGAGCTAACACATCCAATGATGAGAATTCTGTTGTAATCCATGATGCTACTCTCGCAAATATCTATTATCAGAATTTCGTGAAGATCATGGCTGCTGCAAATATCCTATATGGAATTGATGATCCTCAGGGGTATTCATCGGGTGATGTGAAAGTCTATCCAAATCCAGCAAACGGCTTGGTTAATGTTGATGTAAAGGCTTCAAAAAGAACTCCGTACAGGATTGAACTTCTGGATATGTCAGGAAGAATGATAAGGAATTCTAATGAGATAGCCTCAACCGGGACAAACCACACTTTCTTCGATTTAAGTGGGCTGCAGAATGGATTGTACCTCCTCAGGGTTTCCAACAGGAATGGTTCCTTCGTTCAGAAACTTGTCATTCAGTAATCCTAAATGACTGCGGGCTATTTCAAGAGTTGCATTCATGTAACTCTTGAAATAGCCTTTATTATGTAATCTGTTAAATAATTATAATCAGTTTTTCCGGAATATTGATTCATATTATAATTTAATGCATTACTATTCAGTTTATTGTGGATGTGAACCTTTGCTTATCATGATATTTGGGAGGATTATTTCAATCATGAATGCAACGGTTTTGTTATCAAATATTTCCTACTTTCGCCGCGTAAAAAATTATTGCTGTGTCAGATAGCCTTGTTATCATTCCAACCTATAACGAAAAGGAAAACATCCGGAAGATGATTCAAAAGGTGTTCTCCCTCTCAAAAGAATTCCACCTGCTGATTGTGGAGGACAATTCACCTGACGGTACTGGTGATATAGTACGTTCGATGCTTCCTCAGTATGAAGGCAAACTTTTCATGCTGGAACGCAAAGGCAAACTTGGTCTTGGCACAGCTTACATAGCTGGATTTAAGTGGGCACTTCAGCATGACTACCAGTTTATTTTTGAAATGGATTGTGATTTTTCACATAACCCTGAAGATCTTATCAAATTATATGATGCTTGTAATACCGGCGGTGCTGACCTCGCAATCGGATCAAGGTATATCAAGGGTGTAAACGTTGTAAACTGGCCGTTAGGCAGGGTGCTTATGTCATACTGTGCCTCTATGTATGTTGATT
Source organism: Bacteroidota bacterium (assembly GCA_013376995.1). Lineage (GTDB taxonomy): Bacteria > Bacteroidota > Bacteroidia > Bacteroidales > UBA4417 > UBA4417. The sequence goes on from JACAAZ010000019.1 coordinate 83,469, forward strand.
TTATCACCAGCATGCCAATCAAGGACACAACTGCGGGATTTAAGTGTTATACAAGGAAAGTGCTTGATCAGATAGATCTTGACAAGATCAAATTCATGGGATATGCATTTCAGATTGAAATGAAGTATACAGCCTGGAAACTAGGTTTCAAACTGGTTGAAGTTCCCATCATTTTCACTGACCGTACTGAAGGAACCTCAAAAATGAGTTCCAAAATCTTCAAGGAAGCCTTCTTTGGAGTGATCAGCCTCCGTTTTAAAAGAATATCCGCCCGGAGGATAGCGTAGGAGAGTTTTGTTATTCGATAGTCACTCGGTAGTCATTCAGTAGTCATTCTATTGTCACTCTATTATTATTCGGTAGTCATTTCCGCCAGCTGGCGGATCATTCGATAGTCATTCAAAAGTCATTCTGTCGCCATTCAGTAGTTACTTGATAGTCATTTCTTCCAGTTGACGGATAATTCGATAGTTACTCAATTGAATGACCTTCCCGCCTTTCCCACCTTCCTGCCCTCCCGCCCTCCCCATCCTGCGCCCTGCTCTTTGCCTTCCAGTCAATAATCTCCCTTCATACAATTGAGTGACCATCGTATGACTATTGAGTAACAATTGTATGACCATGAGTGACCATCGTATGACCATCG
>JACAAZ010000019.1:84214-97962 GCA_013376995.1 Bacteroidota bacterium
CTTTGCCTTTCATCCAACAATCCCCCTTCTCACAATTGAATGACCATTGTATGACTATTGAGTAACAATTGTATGACCATGAGTGACCATCGTATGACCATCGGATGACAATTGTATGACCATTGTATGACCATTTTCCTTCCCCCTTCGCGCCCTGCGCTATGCCCTTTGCCTTTCATCCAACAATCCCCCTTCTCACAATTGAATGACCATTGTATGACCATTGAATGACCATTGTCTGACCATTGAATGACCATTGTCTGACCATTGAATGACCATTGAACAACACAATCTCTTCAACAATATTCCACATCTCCACTCAACCTTCTTCCCAGAATTATATCTTTGTATCATACCAGGACAGATATGGAAAAATCATTTGCGATAGTTAATGCGAAGATGGTCAACGAAAGACGGATTGAAGATGTTACTGTTGTTGTAAAAGGAAACAGGATAGAAGCAGTTCTTGAACCAGGTGAATATATACTATCAGGCTTAGAGATCATTGATGGAAAAGGAAAATTACTTCTTCCCGGGGTCATTGACTGTCACGTCCATTTCCGTGAACCTGGCCTTACCTATAAAGCGGATATTGAAAGCGAATCCAGGGCAGCAGTTGCAGGTGGGATAACATCTTTCTTCGAAATGCCAAATACTATACCTCAAACGACGAGCCTCGCATTGCTGGACGAGAAATGTAAAATCGCTTCAAGTAAATCTCTCGCCAATTATTCATTCTTCCTGGGTGCTTCAAATGATAATCTTGGAGAGATCCGGTCCGCTAACCCATCTGAGGTTTGTGGTGTGAAAGTATTCTTTGGGGCATCTACAGGTAATATGCTGGTAGATAATGTCCAGGTTCTGGAAGATATTTTCAGGTATTCCCCGATTCCCGTTGCAGCCCATTGTGAAGATGAATCTATCATTAAGGCAAATAGTCAGAAAATTAAGGAGCAATATGGGGAAAATGTTCCGGTTGAGTTGCATCCTGAGATCAGGAGCACAGAAGCCTGTTATCTTTCTTCAAAGTTTGCCGTTTCACTGGCAAGGAAATACAATACTCGTTTGCACATTACACACCTCTCCACAGCCATGGAACTTGAACTCCTGGATAAGCACATTCCGTTAAACGAGAAGCGTATTACTGGAGAGGCTTGTGTCCATTATTTGTGGTTCAGCGATAAGGATTATAGCCGTTTAGGCACCAGGATCAAAGTCAACCCGGCCATAAAAACGGAAAAGGACAGAGTTGCACTTTTACATGCGCTTGTTAGTGGCGAACTGGATATCCTGGCCACCGACCATGCGCCTCATCTGCTTTCGGAAAAACAGAATACCTATTTTAAAGCACCTTCGGGTACACCGCTCGTCCAGCATTCCTTACCAGTGATGCTTGAATTTTGGCGTAAAGGATTAATCAGCCTTGAAACCCTCGTTGAAAGAATGTGCCACGCACCGGCTGATTGTTACAGGATTAAGGACAGGGGATTCATTCGCCCCGGCTATTTTGCTGATATGATATTGGTTGATCCGATGGCTCCCTGGACAGTCAATTCGGACAATGTCCTTTCAAAATGTGGATGGTCAGCTTTTGAAGGGGATACCTTTCATTCATCCATAACCCATACCTTTGTCAATGGAAACCTTGTTTTTGAAAACGGAAGCTTTAATAATTCAGTTAAAGGAATGCGGATTACGTTCAACAGATAATCACTAAAAGAATGAAAAAATACCTGTTACTCTCATTAAGCCTGTTATTCCTCATAAGCTGCGGCCCAAAGAAAGTGGTTGAATCGAGATATGAAAACGGCAATCCAAAGGATGTAAAGTATTACAAAAAAGTTGATGGGAAGCAGGAGGTTGTAAAGGAAGAAGTTTTTTACGAGAATAAGGTAAAGAAGATGGAAGGCGCTTACGAACATAATCAAAGGACCGGACATTGGTCAGCCTGGTATGAAGATGGAAAACTCTGGAGTGAAGGCGAATATAAGGATGGAAAGCGCAATGGTCCAGGTTTTGTTTATCATCCGAATGGAAAGAAATATATTGAATCCAATTATGCCAACGATGTGAAAGTCGGGAAGTGGAGGTTCTTCGATTCAACCGGGGTTGTTGTTAAAGAGGTGGACTTCAACCTGGTAAACAAGAAACTTACCGACAGCATTAAATAACATTAGTTCGATTAAAAATCATTCAGAATAAGAACATCTTCTGTTTTTCCTTTGTGTATCCTTAGTGCCTTTGAGGCTTTGTGGGGAGAAACGCCATTATGGAATCACGGAGATTATAGTCAGAAGTCTCTGGAAATAATGTGGCGATATTTACTTTGAATTAAGTATAAATAAAAAAAACCGGCCTTGAGAGCCGGTTTTTTTATTTTATAAAGTTTTATTATTCAGCAATAATAACCAGGTACTTTGAAGCACTCCAGAATTCAGCGTAATTCTTGATCACTAAGCTGTCAACAGCTTTTACACCAACCAATTTGTATGATCCGGCAGGATGGGTAGTAAGCAGAGTAGCTTTCTTCTTGAAAACTGGCAGTCCTTTAAATTTGGTGATATCAATCTTGGTAAAAGCACTCTTGTCAAAGTCTGATTTTACGGTTTTGCTTTTTCCTAATCCTATAAAGCCACCTTCTTTAGAAATGACATTCTTTGCTTTCAGTTCCTTTGAAGTCCCCATAACATAATATGCTGTATTGAGTTCAGAGGTTTTCTGTTCAATGGTTTGCTGTTTTGCCTGGTTCTCAGTGTTGAGATTATCAACCTTTGAATTAAGGTTTGAAACCTGGCTGCTAAGGCCTTCAACCTGAACATTAAGTTTTGCTAATTGATCTTTCAGTGTGCCAATTTCGGCATCCTTTGATTCAATCTGCTTGTTGAGTGACTCAATCATCTTTTCCAATTCAACAATACGGACATCTGATTTCTTGAGTTTGGCTCTTAGTTGTGCTACCACCTGCCTGTTTTTCTGCAGTAATTGGTAAATTGCGTTAATATCGCTGGTAACCTGGTCCTTGGCATTGGCCTGGAGTTCGGTTCCGCCTTGTGTGTTTTGACTGATGATGTTTTCCTTTTGTTTTATAGAGTCGAGATTAGATTGAATCTCGTTGAAAGCACGAACGTATGACATTACAGTTGTATCCTTAGCAAATCCAATGGCCATAAGGCTATCATTCTTTGCTTTGAGCCTTTCGATTTCAGCTTTTTGCTTGTTACAACTCATAGTGAGTAACAAGGTTGGGAGTAGAATAATCAATAGAAGCTTTTTCATCTTTAAATAATTTTTAAGGTTAGAAGGAATATACCAGGGCTTTGAATTGTCGATTTCATTACCTAACAATCTATCCTGGCTATTTCATTAGATCATGTTTGGTTTTCGATTTAAACGTGCAAATTTACAATTAATTGTTCGCGTTTATTTCCAACAACTTCTATAATTATAAACAGCCAACTTTAATTTGGGTTTACTAAACAGTTACTTTACTCGTTTTTTTTGATTATTGAATGTAATAATCGTTTAATTGTAACTGTTTCCCATTGCGTTTTGCTGGTGAACAAAGGTTCACAACTGCTTACTGAATCTAAATTCTATTTGGTTCGCGAATTCATAAAGATTCAGTATACATTTGCTGATTAACTGGATGATAATGAACGGGTATTCAAAAGTAATTCTTAAAAAAGGTAAGGATGAGGCTGTTCGTCGCTTTCATCCCTGGATTTTCTCAGGTGCTATCGAAGAAATAAGCGGGCAGTACCAGGAAGGTGATATAGTAGATGTGTTTTCAGCTGGTATGGAATACCTGGCCACGGGCTACCTACTTTCCGGTTCCATAGCGGTTAAACTTTTTATTTTCAGGCAACAATTAATTGATAAGAAATTCTGGCAAACTGCCTTTGAGTCAGCATTCAAACTTAGGGAATCATTAGGCCTTACAGATTCAAAACTTACCAATTGCTACAGGCTAATTCATAATGAAGGGGATGGATTCCCGGGGCTCATTGTTGATATTTATGGTGAATTGGCCGTAATCCAGGCGCATTCGGTTGGGATGTACCAATTAAGGGCGCAATTCAGTGAAATATTGCAGGAAATGTATGGCAAGAAGTTAAAGGCTGTTTATGATAAAAGCGCTGAATCATTGCGTAAAATGACAGGTTTCAAGGTAGAAGACCAATTCCTTTTTGGAAGTCCAAAGGAGACCATCGTTAAAGAGAACGGACATAAATTCCTTGTTGATCCTGTTAAAGGGCAAAAAACCGGTTTCTTCCTTGATCAACGCGAAAACAGGCAGCTTCTTTCATCGTTTGCCAAAGGCCGCAAGGTATTGAATATGTTTGGATACACAGGAGGCTTCTCCATATATGCTGCCAAAGCTGGTGCAAAGGAAGTTAAGACAGTTGACAGTTCTGCTGCTGCAATAGAAATAGCAATCAGGAATATGGAGCTCAATGGGATTTCTGACGACACTCATAGCGGTATAGTTGCAGATGCAAGGAATTTCTTAACCTCCATGGATGATCACTACTTCGATCTTATCATCCTGGATCCTCCGGCATACGCTAAAAATCTCGATTCACGAAAACAAGCCTTGAATGGCTATAAGGCCATCAATAACCAGGCTATCCGTAAAATTGCGCCCGGCGGAATACTTTTCACCTTTTCATGTTCTCAGGTTGTAGACCGGCAAATGTTTACTTCTGTTGTTACTGCAGCTGCCATTGAAGCCGGACGAAAGGTACAGGTATTGCACCAGCTTTCACAACCCGCCGATCACCCGCTGAATATTTATCACCAGGAAGGAACATACCTTAAAGGATTGGTGTTGAGGATACTCTGATCTGACAAATTTTGCAGGAGTTAATATTGCCCTATATTATCAGGCAACTTTTCTTAAAGTCTGTGTTTAACTCTATGGATGTATAGCTCATGTTATCGGAAACCGCTTTAATTAAAGAAGTTAAGAAAAAGAACCGGCAGGCTCTTGAAGAGTTGCACAACCGGTTTGCGCCAGTGCTGCTGGGGCTCTGTCTTCGTTATTGCGGCAACAGGGCCGATGCTGAAGATGTACTCCATGATTCGTTTATAAAGATCCTTTCCAATATTGATAATTTCCTGGAAAAATCGGGCAGTTCTTTCGAAGGATGGATGAAACGGATTGCCATCAATACTTCACTCAACTTTCTAAGGAACAGATCCAAAACTAATAACTGGGTGGAATTGGATCCAATCCAGGAACAGATTTCGGTTGAAGACGAAGAAGAGCTTTCCTTAGCAGGATTTGCAGGTTCTCTTGAAAAGGAAGATATATTGCAAATGATTTGTGAACTTCCTTATGGATACCGCACAGTTTTTAACATGTATGTTTTTGAGGACTATTCCCATAAGGAAATTGCCGAAGCCCTGAATTGCAATGAAAGCACCTCGAAAACACAATTATTTAAAGCCAGGGCAATCCTCAAAAAAAGAATACTTGAGGTATTGAATGATAAAGTACTCAACAAATGAAAAATGGAATCCTGTTGTAAATACAGCAGGATCTGATAAAATACTCGAAAATGAAAAAAGATTACCATCCTCTTGATGATCTCTTCAGGGAATCCCTGAAAGACCTCCAGGTGATGCCTTCGCCAGCGGCTAAAGGCCGTTTTGTGGATCAGGCAGTTAACCTGGGAGGTAAAAGCGGGCCAGGTTTTTGGCGGTGGTTTACTGCCGTTATTGTTTCTGTTGTCACCACAACATCAGTTGTTCTTTATTTCCTGTTCCCTGGATCACAGCCTCCGGTTCCTGCTGAAAAGCAGGCTGTTTCAACGTTAGCGGCTAAAAGCACTAGTACCCTTTCAAGTTCAAATGTATCCAAAGACATAATCACCCCAAAATCCGAGCAAACAAAACAGGTACAAGCTATTTCAATTCCTGGTGCCGAAATTAAGAATACATCCAAAAGCATTGTTGATCATCCCCAGGACCATACTTCTTCCTTGGTTTCACCCCTTGCCTCTGCCGATAAGGCAATTCCGGTAATTATTGAAAAGCAGGCTGTGATTGATCAGCTGGATACAAAAGATAAACTGGTCACAACAGTTCCGGAGCCTGCAACCTTTGCGAGCAATGATAATTCAAAGATTGTTTCTGGTATTAAAGAGACAGAGGTGGAATATCCTGCTCAAACAACTACTGTTTCTGATGAAAATGCCTCGACGGAAACTGCTTTTACGAAAACTGCTCCTGTTAAATCATATTCTTCTGCAACTCCCACTTCAGGGTCATCTAGTTCTTTAAACAGGAACGCAGGCGAGAAAAAATCACTCCCTCAGAAAGAAATAAATAAAGGCAGTTTCGAAACTTACATTAATTACAATATTGATTGGAAGTTCAATAATTCATCAGGAGAATTTGTTAATTCGCTTGGGCTGGATGGCAGGATGCATTACGGAAGGTTTTTCTTCAATATCGGGGGCGAGTTGTCACGAATACGCAATGATAATAATTGCCAGGCCCGATACAATGATTACCTGGGGAAATATCAGAAGCTCGATTCGGTTACATTCGCCTGGGATCAGAAACACTATCACCTGGTTCCATCTTATTATACTTCTGAAAGTATGGTATGGGACAGTCTTGTTAAAACAGATTATTACCAGGTATCAAAAAAATATACACTACTGCGAATTCCTTTTATGGTAGGATATGACCTGATCCAAAACGAACATTTTCTTTTTGCGGTGAAGGCTGGTGCAGCTGCATCGTTTTGCATTGACTCAAAGAAGATGAGCCAGGATTATTCATTTGGACTAAACAAAAGCCTTGGAACTTCACAGGAAACGGATTCCTATGCCAGGACCAACTTTTACCTATTAGGAGAACTTGAGGCGTCATACCTGCTTAACCGAAGGCTCTCCCTGAATCTTTTACCTCACTTCGATTACCTTATTAATCCTGCGGATGCTGTTAATAAAGGGTTTGACAAACAATTTATTCCAGGTATAAAAGCAAGTATCCGGTATAAATTTTAAATCTTCAGGCAACGATAATTAATTCCTGTGTTTAATAATTAACAACCACTTACTAGAAACTCTCCGGCTTCCTCAGCTAATGTCTAACACAAATGCATTTGTTATGAAAAAAATTAATCTACTATTCGTATTCTTCTTATTGGTGAGCCAACTGATAGCGCAAACCGCGATAACGGTCCACGGTACTGTGACCAATATTGCCAATGGCACACCAGTTGTTAATTATCCGGTAACTATTCAGACTGATTCAGTTAACGGTTTTTATTATACGCATACCGTTTTCACCAACCCTAATGGTTTTTATACGGACCAGGTGCCTGTCTTCCAGCCAAACACTCCTGGAATCATTCACGTTTCAACGTATGATTGCCAGCAATACCTTATCAGCTATACTCTGACTTACATTCCTTCAACAACCTTACTTGAGCAAAATTTTGTGATCTGTGCTTCACCCCAGAACTGTGATGCAAATTTCACTTATGAGACCACCGGTCCTATGTCAAAGCATTTCCATGATATTTCGGCCAACAGCACTACCTATAGGATGTGGTATTTCGGGGATGGTGCAACTTCCACCAATGTTGACCCCAATCATACTTTCCCGGCTCCGGGTTTATACCCGGTTAAGCTGATTATCGGGGCTCCAGGATTGTCATGCTGGGATTCCATTATCCAACAGGTCCAGGTTGGGGATACCATTCCAACAGGTTGCCAGGCTTATTTTCATACAGAACCTGATAACCAGGTGCCAAACCTCATTCATTTTATCAATCAATCAACAGGAACGAATCTTAGTACATATCTATGGGACTTTGGTGACGGAACAACTGCTACCACGGGTCCGGCGAATCCTGGTATTGGCCACGAATATGCAACAACAGGGACATTTTATCCCTGCCTTACTGTCATTGCTTCCGGAAATACCTGTACTGATACTTATTGTTCCCAGGTTACTGTTGGATCGACTGGAGGATGCATCGCAAATTATTCCTTTTCGACTTCTGGTAATGTTGCCCCGGTTACTGTGCAATTTACTGACCTTTCAAGCGCTACTTCCACTATTGTGTCATGGCTTTGGAATTTCAATGATCCCACAGCAGGTGTAAACAATACCTCTTCTCTGCAGAATCCTGTTCATGTGTTTGCTGCTCCGGGAGTATTTTCCGTTTGCCTTACAATCACTACCTCAAGTGGTTGTACTTCTACCTATTGTCACCCGGTAGAAATTGGACAGCCACAAAATTGCGAAGCCAATTATACCTATGAGTTCACAGGAACCCTTACAGTTCATTTCCACGATATCTCAACCGGGCAGAATTCACAAAGGCTTTGGGACTTTGGCGACGGAACTGCATCAACGAATGTTGACCCTTATCATACTTTCGCTTCTCCTGGATTATACCCGGTTAAACTTACCATTGGAATCCCGGGAACTACTTGCTCGGACTCAATTACCCAGATGATCCTGGTTGGCGATACGATACCAACCGGTTGCCAGGCTTATTACCATGCCGAAAACGATCCTCAAATTCCTTACCTGGTTCATTTTATTAATCAATCACAAGGAAATATCGGAAATTATCTTTGGGATTTCGGTGATGGCACAACAACCCCAGTTACATTCCCGGCTAACCCAAATGTTGATCATCAATATGCTGCCGCAGGAACCTATCTTGCCTGCCTAACAATCATTGCTTTGGATAGTACCTGTACAGATACCTATTGCGAGGAAATCCAGGTTGAAGGTAACAGCGGCCAATGCCAGGCTTATTTCACCTGGGAAGCTGTGCCTTCATCATCGTATACCATTCAGTTTACAAATCAGTCCACTGCATCCACTACTATAATGCATTACCAATGGCAATTTGGTGATGGTACCGGATCGGATATGCAAAATCCAACGCATACCTATTCTGCTCCCGGTGTCTATACTACCTGCCTCACCATCACTGCTGATGGTGGATGTACCAGTACATTCTGTAAGCCTGTTCAGGTCGGGAATAACCAACAATGTCATGCAGAGTTCAATGCTCATGAAACCATGAACAACCCGATGACCTGGGAATTCATTGATCATTCGGAAGGTAATATTAATTCCTGGACCTGGGAGTTTGGTGACGGACAAACTGTGACCGTTATCCATCCTAACAATCCAAATGTTGCCCATACTTATGCACTGCCTGGATATTATACAGCCTGCCTTACTATCCGGGGGATTGATTCACTCTGTTATTCTACCTATTGTGAGACTATAGCTGTAGGAGACACAATTCCTCAATGCCAGGCTCAGTTCACCTATTACCCTGATTCGACAAATTCAGGCAACAATTTCCATTTTGTAGACCTGTCTTCGGGTAGCCCGACTTCATGGCATTGGGAATTTGGTGATCCACAGTCAGGAGCATCTAATGTTTCAAACCTGCAGAATCCAAACCATTCTTTCTCAGAACCGGGTACTTACTATGTATGCCTGACCATCCACGGACCAAACTGTGAAAGTACATGGTGTAGCGAGGTTGAAATTGAACAAACACCCAGTTGTATCAACTACTTCACCTATTCTACAATAGGCTTGTCAGCACATTTTGAGGGCCACCTCCTGAACGCCACACCAGCATCCTATGTTTGGGATTTCGGGGATAACCAGTCAGGGATTGGAGAGAACCAGGTCCATAACTACAGTGCTCCAGGTGTATATTATGTGACTCTCACAACGACTACGCAAAACCCGTCAAATCCTTGTACTTATACATCCAGCCAGATGATAACCGTTGGTGACTCAACCTTGTGGCACCAGCTATACGGACAGGTATTTGCAGGTAACTTCCCGGTAACACAGGGATTGGTGATGCTCTTCTCTGTTGATACCAGCAATTACTTTGTTCCTTTTGTGGATATTACAACTCTTGATTCACAGGGAGTCTATGTATTCCCGATGGTCCCGCAGGGTAACTTCTATGTGTATGCCATTCCGTTCATGAATGGCTATCTCCCGACCTATTATGGTGATGTGTTGAATTGGAGTGCTGCTACTGTGATCTCATTAGGAACACCTGCAAATCCATATAATATCCACCTGGTTGAAGGTGATTCTTACACACCGGGCACAGGTACTATCCAGGGACAGGTTAACCAGGGCGATATCAGCCAGGGATTGGTGGATAAGATCACCATGTTGCTGAAAGATGAAAATGGCAAAACAATTTCCTATGCCCAGGTGAATAATACAGGTGAATTTATTTTCCCTCAACTCGCTTTCGGAACATATTATCTCTATGCTGAATTGGCTGGTTGCCAGAGTCAGACAATCAGAGTTGTTATTGATGCTACCAATACCGCACCTCAGGTTATTCTGCAGCTTTCAGGGAACAGGATACTTGGCACATCAGAGTCAATTGCTGAACTAATTGCAGGTGTGGTATATCCTAACCCTGTTAATGACATAGCCAGGATTACTATCAAACCAACTAATCCAACTGATCTGACAGTAGAATTAAGTAATACTGCCGGCCAGGTTGTATATCAGAAACTTGAAAGTAATGTTCATGGTGAAACATTATTGTCAATCCTAGTAGCACCCTTAACGCCTGGCATCTATACCTTGAGACTTTATTCCCATGAGGGCCTCATGATTACTCGTAAACTTGTCAAATAGAATGAATGGTTTCTGGGTCTTAGATGGAACTGCCGGATTCGTCCGGCAGTTTTTTTTTGAAGCTTGCGGTTTACAAGCACGATTGACTAGGCGCCCAATAAATGGCCGGATAAATGAAGACATTAATGAATAAGGGTGGATGCTGAGGAGGTTCGGAATGGTTACTCTTTGGAATGGATAAAACTATGCCCATACCAGTAGACTAATCCAGAACTTATCCCCGGCACAAATCCAGGAATACACTTGTAGATGAGTGAATCTGAATTATGAAGGTGAAAGAGCAAATAGAAGATAGTAACTACAAGGCAACCCACTCCTATCAATAGGAAAACATTAATAAAAACAAACAGCCTTCTCTTCTCAGAACTCTTAAGGTAAATATTGAATCTTTTATTGTTCGATAAATAGGCGTTCATGCTCTTATGTATATAAAGTGCATATCAAAGTTACTTCATTTAAAAGCAATAGGATATGATTTCTGGTAAATATTAACAGTCTTTGAATTTACAAGATCCGGAAACGAGAACATGCAATTCCTATTTAATTCTTCAACCAAATAAATATTTTCATTTTGAGCCAAAGGCTTCCCTCTGGGGCATTCTGTGCCCTACACCACTTTATGGAATTGAATGACACCTGAATAACTATTGAGTGACTATCGAATAACTATTGAATTTCTATTGAATGAACATTGAATGACTATTGATTGACCATTGAATGACTATTGAATGACCTCTAAATCATCTTCTTTAACTCCCTGCGCTATGCCCTCCGCCCTCGCCCTACCACGCATCCTTATCATGCTTCAGTTTATCAATCACCCTTCTCGACTTCTTGGTTGGCCGTCCGCTTCCCCTTTCCCTGAATTCAGCATTGGTAGCTTCAATCAACTTAACCCGGTCGTATTCTGACTGAGGTGTAAGATCTTCCATATAATCGGGTACTAACTTTGCCCCGAGGCGGCTCCTGGGGAATTGTTTAACCTTGACGGTTTTGAAAAGCGGATTCAGGCTTACAGAGATAATATCGCCAATCTTTATGTCTTTGGCAGGCTTAATATTTGTACCGTCGATCTTAATTTTTCCGGCTTTGCAGGCATCTGTTGCCTGGCTCCGGGTCTTGAATAGCCGGACTTCCCAAAGCCATTTGTCAATTCGTAGAGATTCGTTCTCCATTAAACTATATCAGTAGTTAATGTATTAAGTTAGGTTTCCCGGGGGTGATTTGTAAGCTTAAAGCAGCATTTATTGCGGCGTTACTAGGTGATTTACTTCTTCCTGAAGTAAATTTCCATGGGCGCTCCCGAAAAATTATACATTTCCCGGATCTTATTCTCAACATACCGCATATAAGGCTCCTTGATATATTGGGGCAGGTTACAGAAGATGACGAATGTGGGGTAGGACATCTTAAGCTGTGTTACATACTTCACTTTAATCTCCTTGCCTTTGTACATTGGAGGAGGCATTGCTGTGAAGATAGGCAACAGAGCATCATTCAACTTCCGTGTTGGAATGTGCAACTTCCTGTTGTTATATACTTGTGTTGCTGCTTCAAGAGCCTTATGGATTCTCTGCTTGGTAATAACGGAAGTAAAGATGATAGGCACATCCGTAAACGGGGCTATGCTTTTGCGGATCATTGCTTCATAGTCGCGGGAGGTGTTTGTTTCACGTTCTACAAGGTCCCATTTATTCACCAGGATCACGATGCCCTTATGGTTTTTCTGAATAAGGTTGAAGATATTCTGGTCCTGGCTTTCAAATCCAAGGGTGGCATCAATGATCAGGAAACATACATCACTGTTTTCGATAGCCCTGATTGAACGCATAACTGAATAAAATTCCAGGTTTTCAGTAACGCGGGTCTTTTTGCGCAGGCCGGCGGTATCAACTAAAAGGAAATCAAAGCCGAACGAATTATATCTTGTAAAATTAGAGTCTCTTGTAGTGCCGGCGACCGGTGTTACGATGTTACGCTCATTCCCAAGCAAAGCATTGATAAAGGACGATTTCCCGACATTCGGCCTGCCAACAACCGTGAAGCAGGGGAGATCATCGTGATTCTCCTCAGGGTTATTGCCAAAATCCTTTACAATTTCATCTAAAAGATCACCGCTTCCGGTTCCGTTACTTGCTGAGAGAGGATAGATATTCTCAAATCCAAGGCTGTAAAATTCTCCCATCAGGTGCTCCAGGTTGGGAGTGTCAACCTTATTGATAGCGAGGAAGGATTTCTTCCCTGAGCGGCGTATCATCCCGGCTACATCTTCATCAAGTGCTGTTAATCCTTCTCTTCCGTCAACCAGGAAAAGAATTGTGTCGGCTTCTTCAATGGCAAGCTCAACCTGTTTATGAATAGCTTGTTCAAAAATATCATCACTCCCAATCATCACACCACCTGTATCAATAACTGAAAACTCAATTCCGTTCCAGTCACTATGACCATAATGCCTGTCGCGAGTTACTCCGCTCGTGGGGTCAACAATGGCCTCAAGCGATCCGGTAAGGCGGTTAAACAAGGTGCTTTTTCCAACATTTGGTCGGCCAACGATGGCCAAAATATTACCCATATTCCTGATAAATTTATAGAATAACAACCTGATTCAGGTTGTCTAACTTCTTGCAAAGGTACAACTTATCATGATTGGCCTATGCCTCGGTACCGAATGATATAAAATAGACTATTCCACGATAATTCTCATCATCCGTCTCCCCTTTTCCAAAGGGGAGATGCCGCAGGCAGAGGGGTTTTATCGGGTTAAACGAAATATCCAGACAATAACAAAAAACCCCCTCTCATCTCTCGTCTCCCCTTTCCCAAAGGGGAGATGCCGCAGGCAGAGGGGTTTTGCCGGGGTTAACGAAATATCCAGACTTTGACAAAAAACCCTCCCTCTCATCATCCGTCTCCCCTTTCCCAAAGGGGAGATGCCGCAGGCAGAGGGGTTTTAAACCGATGCTAAGGGAAAAAACTTTTTATTTGACCAGAAAATTTCTCATTTCTCGTCTCCCCTTTCCCAAAGGGGAGATGCCGCAGGCAGAGGGGTTTTATCGGGTTAAACGAAATATCCA
>JACAAZ010000002.1:0-225593 GCA_013376995.1 Bacteroidota bacterium
GAGCATCTGACTGTTAATCAGAGGGTCTCTGGTTCAAGTCCAGAAGGGGGAGCAAAAACACAAAAGGCGGCAGAAATGTCGCCTTTTTTTTATTACAAGGAATTCGGTGGTTGCAACTTTTCTCATTTTTATATAATCTTCTTTACAAAAGCTGTCCTGTAAACGAAATTCTCTATCAATGTGGATATTTCTATGTTGCATCCTGAACGGGGAAGGCGCTTCATATCAGCCGAGGGCAGTAAATCTTACCGGAGCGTGCGAAGCGAAAGGATTGTCTCTGCCTGTCACGCCAATACAGGTATCTTCTAATGAAAACTAATTAGTCAAACTTTAATAGATTAGGGATTATCAGAAACGGCTTTCTTTTTCCCTATTAGCATTCCTGCAATTGCAGCAAGTATTGAAAGTACCCATCCAGTGCAAACAAACATCCACATCGTGGTTATCCAAAAATTCGGCTCAATGATAGCAGGTAAAATCCCAGCCAGGTTACTAATGATAATTACATACCAGATGCTTCCCGGGTTTTGTTTGACTATGAAATAGCAACCAACGACAATTACTAAATCATATACTCCATAGGCTAAATAATCAAGCTTTGTTCCTTCGCCAATAGCGAATAACAAAATCGTTGATAAAATCATAGTCAAAAATGCTAATACCGCACTTGGGATTCCTGCGATGAAGGACTTTTTTCTTTTTATTTCCATTTCATTCAGATTTAGTGATACAAAAATTATTTTAGACAAAACTTAAAAAGTTTACACTATTATGTAACAGGTGCCTGAGAATCTAACTTCTTACTGGATAGGCCGATGGAGTTACCCTTTCAGGCTGATTTTCGTTGATCCCTCTTTACATTGATTTTTAAATGGGCAAGACGATCAAACAAGTTCGGCCCAATGTGGTCAGGATAACTGGCCTATCTACTTTGCTGCTCCTTCGAAACGACTGATTTATCTTTTTGTGCAAATACAGAACCAGGTATTTGCAGAAAGATAAGAAAATTTCCTAAAAAGACCTTCATTGGGAAATATGAATTATAGCGTTCCGGTGCAATTGGTTGTTTTCCTTTTTTCCTCCTTTTCTGTTTATTTTAATGTTTTGGTGGAAAAGGTGGGGCATCTGTCCACCTTTACCGGTTTTGGACAATAAAATTAGCATCCGGCCGGATTTTTATTTTGAAGAACTCTTGTAAAACAATTGTAACTTGTTTTTCAAATATCTGCCAACTATTGGACAAACATTTGCAAGACACAACAGGTACAGATAACTAATATAAAACATGAGTTTACTCTACCTTAAATGATGTCATGTGCTTGCAACTTTGAGGAGAAGGGGGAGCAAAGAGGCAGTTTTCGTTGCCTCTTTCATTTAATACTATTGATTTTTTATTTCTTGCAGTATGTTCAATATCTATTATATCTATTCAGATTCTTCTGATCTTTAATATATTGGCTCTTCCGACAATTTCTGAAGTAGATTGGACGAGCACAATTAGACGGATCATGTAACTTTTACTTCTAAACACAGGCCCTGCGAGTTGAGCTCTGGTTTACAAATGGGGCTGAACCGGAGAAAGGCTCTCTCCGATGTTTGGGTCAACTAAGAAGGGAGTGTGGTCTGATGTTTAGGAACTATTTTATCAGCAACTTTCTCTTTTACCTGGGCTTTTATTGCATCAATAGGTACCAATGACGTTTGTAAGAATATTATAAGAAAAACTGAGATTATTTGTCCAATCTTTAAACCCTATGATTTGAGGGTTCAAACTAATGCTTTCATATAATCTCCCCCCTATTGACAAGTTCTGGGTCATGCTAGAGACTTTCCAATTGGAGAGTTTTACCGAATAATAGGGATTAGATTGCCCGGGCACATACATTTTAAATTCAATACCCCCATTCATTGCACCCATTATCATCGCTTTAAAAAAATTAGTGGAATTGATGTCCTGGGTTTTAAGAAAGGACACGTCCTGAATATTGACATTGTTTGGAGAACCCGGATTTGACCCCCCGTAGGAGATAGAAGTTAATTGGTAAACGCCTGGACCAAATGAACCGGGGCCGAAGAAAGAATAAGTAATTGAATCGCCATATGTCCCTGACAATGCACTTGCACTTACCAAAGAATTCCATCTGGTGCCGTTATGAAAGGCTGGCGATTTGGTATTAATGTCATAAATCATCAATCCTGCGGAAGGATTGCTTACAGAACTGGTATCGTTTACACGGGGCAGTAAGAGGCCCTTGTTAGGACTGGTAAGGTCCAGTATGGAATTAGAACTGGGGTTCATAGTACCAATGCCTACTTGAGCAAAGGCTGTCTGAGCTGCAAATAAAATGCAGATAATGATATATTTCATAACTGTATGATTATTGTTGCCTACTCTGAACTGTTTTCGGCTTCCCTTTATTTCTATTTAATTTCTGATTAATTCGTTATATTAACAATCATGTGTAACTATAGTTATTTGTAATGATTATAAATAAAAACTTTTTTGTTCGCAAATCTATGCAATACTCTATGCAACCCTTACAGAAGGTTATCTGAACATAACTATTCAATGGAATCATTTTTTACATCAAAACACAGGCCATGAAGGATTGTAGCTTTTTTGAATGTTCAGATTCAAGAAGTGAGGCAATCAAAATCGAAAAGTTTATCAAAAATCAAAAATCCAGAAAACTGATTGAGAAAATGATCAGGCGTAATGAGCTATATGGACAACTGTCTAAGTTGGTTATCGTTCCTTTAAAACACAAGGAACCAAAGGGTCACAGGTTTATCAGGATATCATACGGGAAAGGAGACGTTATAAAATGATTTGAAAAAAGGAGAGTGAAAAACGACTATTTTTTCACTCTCCGTTTTCAACTATTCATTTCTTTTTAGTCACTCCCCAAATGGTATCTATTCATTTTTGAGACACCTGATCGCTAATCCCCTGGTCTTGTATACATGTGCTTGATAAACATTAACATAATTATACCAAATTGAATATTCTTCTGCAGAAACGGAACTATATTGTGTCGAAGTAAACATAATGAAATTCTGGTGTATCTCTCTGAATTCTAATCCATTAAAGACATTTCCTCCGCCTAATGCCGTAAACCCACTTGAATTGGTAGCTCCTGTATTGGGCGGATCCCAATGGTCGGTGCCAACTTCCTTCATTGGTCCTCCTGCCACAGACAGCCCCCCCAGAAAGCTGACAAGGTTCATGCCTTCTGCGAGAGTTGGTATATGCCACCCATCCGGGCATATGCCCTGGGCTCCTTCAGCAGTAATATATTGCATGGCCTCGTCCCACTGGTATAATCCACCATATATGTTGCAATTGGATTCGTTATTATCATAGCAGTATTTCTCAATTGTGCTATTGTTTGTCTGAGCTGTGGGAAGATTGATCATTGATCCTATATTCAGATTTTCCTTTAGCCAGCATTGTGATCCAATCTGGATGGTATTATAGTCCTGCCCGCCGTAATTGACCTGGGACGTTCCACAGGTAAATAGATTTTGTGCTGTAAAGATTAGATCAGCACCATAGGCAGTCCCCTGGCTATTAGTGGCATAAGCCCGTGCGTGATAAGTGCTATCCGGGGAGAGACCGGCGATATTACTGATAAATGTTCCTGTTCCACTTCCATCGATCGTATGAGTATCATCAAGAGTAGGGTTTTCTGACGTACTCCAGCATGTGCCCCGGGCAGTAACAGGGTTACCTCCATCGGAAATTACATTTCCATTGGCTGTAGCGGTCGTCTGCGTAATATTTGTTATGGAATCTGTAGTAACAATAGGCAATGTTTCAGTAGGAATCATTGAAAACATATAGGTTTCATTTGAAACCGGGTTGTCAAAGAGGATGTTATCCTGATAGCCGTTAACATGCGCTGTAAAACTGAGTTGGTCCCCAAAATAGAATATGAATCCAGGATTACTTTGGGTCGACTTAAGCCCAGAAACTTTAGTCCAGGATTGTCCAGCACTGGCTATCTCATTGCAATGATTATTGTTACCGGCATTAATCATTCTTATTGATTTGGAAGCGTATTTATTGGAAACACTCAGAAGGAGTTGTTGAGGCTTATTCGCTGAAAGTATAAACATGTTCCAGCCTTTGCAGAATTGACCCTGACATTCTGCTAGTTTTTTCCCAAGGTTGTCGGACAACACCAATTTAAGTGGTCCGTCCTCATTGAGGAATATCATCACCTTTGTTTCCCCGGTAAAAGGATTTGGCATGTTTTGCAGCAGGATGAAGGATGAAGAGCTGAACGCAGATTGATCACCAACTCCTACTGTCCCTTCTGCAAAAAGTGTTAAGATAGTGATTGGGTCCAAAAGCAAGGTATCACAATCCTCGGTAAGGTTATTCACATACAGGCTGTTTAAAGTCAATGGACTTTGGGTCAGCGAATCCTTTGCATGAAACGTAAGTACAACCTGACTTTGAGAGCTTACAGTAATGCCATAAAGCATTAAAACAAATAAAAAGAATGTTCTTTTCATATTTTGGAATATTTAAATTGTTTATACGTTTTAAAGATAATCAATTTACATAGATATGAAATTATTAGCTTTTGAGATTTAATTGTTACAAAATCGAATTTGGCTGAAAATGATTAAGGTGATTTTTTAATCAACTCTAAATAAACATGACATGCGATTGGATCCCTGGCAATTTTCAAAGTTCATGACAGAAGGGTTAAACAGGTGAGGTTATAGCACTCTTATGGAGCATACTTCAGTTTGCAAATTCGGTGGAAATTTTGTATATTAGTATCTGGCAATTCTTTGGGTCAATAAATTCATTTTAAAGAGTATTATGAAGACGAAAGACCGTTCGCTTGAAATCGCAGATTTGAAGGCTGTGGGCCAGATTGAGGACAACCTTGTTCTTTTTATTGCCGGCGAGGATCCTAATATCCCTTCTTCTCTTTGTGTTCAGGCTGATTTTGGCATGCAAAAGTTTGACCAGGTACAACCCATGGCTAACTACCTCGAATCGAATTCATACCAGCACATTCATGACGGGGACAGGCGGATATCCTACCGGCAAAGAATCCCCGAGGAAATGAATCCTGATTTGATTGCTGCCATGCTCAAGGAGTTTGCTGAAAAACGGCGCCTGGTAAAAGGGAATGAAAGCATCGAGGGCTGGGAACCTTCCTGGGAACATCCTTCTGAAGTTTAGAAGATTGGGCAGCTAGATTTGCAAAATGAATAAATTTTCAACAGAACAGAATTGCTTTGTTCTTTAGCTCTTTTGGTTATCCAGCATATCGGAACTAACAGGGAGGGATATGACAACTCTCGCTGCCGCCTGTTTTTCAACTTTTAAGCTATTACTTATTTGAAACGCTCTTAATAATTTCATATATTCATCATCTCCTGATTCCTTTCAATCATTCAAATCAGAATAAAGGTTTAGCAAGCGCACACTTCCTTTCAGAAATTAATTTATTCAGAGTCAGACCTGGAATGTGATCATCACAGTTTGAAAACTCCAGTAATTCCCAAAATAGAATAAATTTGCTATTGATATCCATTTGAATTTATTTATCCAAAAGGAATTGACACATCGTTATATAATTTTATAGGTATGAAAGAAAATTTATTTGACAACCCGGAATTGGTGAAGCTTACAGATTCCCTGAACTCCTCGCATACCATCAGGCTTAACCTGGCGACTTTTTTTGCAACTTCCCACCTGGCATTTCTCAGTTATAGTTTGTCAGAAGGGAAAATATCCATCCTTATTATTGGATCTGCATTATTGGTTTTTTATATGATTGCTGATCATTTCATTTTAAGGGGAATTCTTGGTTATTATATTCGGGCAAAACGAATAATTAAAGTGGAGAATAACTATAAACACGAAACGCTCTTTGACATGTTCCGGCTGATAATCGTTGACAGAGGTAGCATGAAAACTGAAATGGACAGGATAATCACCATTGAAGATGATGAGACCCGTTTCAAAGCTATCAAAATGTTACTTTGGAAGATACCATCAGTATTGGGATTTTGGGTACCCTCTGTCATCGTATTACTCGAAGGGCTCGTTGCTATCCTTGCATATAATCATATTATCACCATTTTTGAAGTCACTAAAAAATGTTGCTCCTAAAATATTTAGCTGATCGAGCCAGTTCCCTTTCAAATTAGATCTCAATAATCATTACTGCAACAAAGGGTTTCATTTTATTGATTGCTTACCTCCAGTGACAAAATAAAATAGCTGTCGAAATCCTGATTGATCAAAAATTGCTACAATTACATCTAAATTCAATTGTTAATTATCAGCATATATAACTGTTTTATGAAAAGATATTTCTGCTTATTAATTCTTGTATTCAGCATTCAATTCCTGTTTGCCCAGGATCATATTATCTCAGGATTTGCTTCTTCTCCTTTATCTTTTAACCCTGCAACAACCGGCACTTTCGGGAATCAAAACTTGCGGGTATATACAGGCTATGGCTGGGATCATTTTCCGGTACTTTTTGATGATAATTCAATAAATCTGTCAGTTGATAAATCGCTGTTGAAAGAACACCTTGGAATAGGAGTAAACTTATTGCATGGATTTGGAAATGATTTTGAAAATACAGATTATGCAATGCTATCCGCTGCTTACCATTCAGGGTTCCTTGATAATCAATTCACTTACAGTTTCGGATTGCAGGGCGGACTCCTGAAACATTCCGTTGATTGGGATCAAATGATTTATCGTGACCCAATCTCTCCTATTTATGATTCTGTTTATATTTATCCAACGGATCACATTATGGTTGGGGACTTTAACCTTGGCACCCTAATATTCAGGAACGGAGATATGATCAAAATCAGGCCCTGGATTGGGTTTTCTGTTTCCCATATATTTGAACCAAACCTCTCGCTTTTAAACCTGTCATATCCATTGCCCCGCAAATTAATTATTCATGCTGGTTCTCATATTAGATTGAACAGGTTTTTTGTTTTTACACCCAGGGTTATGTATTCCAGGCAAAAGGATTATCGAACACTGGACCTTGAAGGAACAATGAAATACCAGTCCGGAAAATTCTTAGTGTCGCTCGGAAATTCGTATGAGCACTCTAAACATGATTTTTTTGACATCAACCAGGTCCGTTTACTAGCATCTATTGGTTATGCCGGTCTAGAATGCCGGATGGAATTTCTCCTGCTGGAATTCAATCAGCTTGTAGATATTAATCAATCAACAGGATTTATTGGATTATGCTGGAATCTGCATAAATCCAAATGATGCTGGTTATTAACTGTTCTCTTTAAAAACCAGATCGTTTGCTAGTATTTCAGGATGGCTTTTGTCACTTTCTTTCCATCAGGGCCGCTAAGCGTTAGATAATATACCCCGGATGGAAGTCCGGATAAATCAACCTGACAGGTTTCCAAATTCCAAATTGGTTTAACGGCTACAGCACGGCCTAATACAGAAGTTATTGATACATTCCTGAAATCCCCAAAAAAGTTGAAATAAACGAGGCCCTTTGTTGGATTTGGATAAACACTCCAACTTGAACTCAATGGATCTTCCATGCCTACATTCGGGCAAGCCACTTCGTTGGCCGTATATTTCCCGGCAGATAATGTTCCTGCATCCCAACATTTGTCAGTCGCGGTTGAAAGATCCACCGTTTGCTGATTAGCTGATGTGGAGCCATTGTTAAATACGACTCCAATTGGCAAACTAGTGAACCCAGTGATATCATATGAATAATATCCATCGCTACCCAGGGTCATGGATGTACCTGGCCAGGCGCCACTTAGCGGGGTAGATCCAACCCATGAATAAACCTTACAGGATGTCCAACCGGTAGGAACTTTAAACCGGACTTTAATGGATCCCGGCATAGATGAAATCGTATACGTTTCAGATTTCTCAGGCGAATACAAATGGGTCACAGGATCATACGCAATAACACGCAGCGTTTTTGAACTTGAAACGACAATGGGCGCAGTATATAAAGTCGAAGCATTGGTGGGTGCTGTATTGTTGGTGGTATAGTAAATCTGGGCCCCGGTAGTAGCTGTAACTGCAACAGATTGCGTCGAATAGTAAGTGCCCCCGGAAGGCGCCAGCATCATGGATGGTGCAACGGGATTGGTTGTTTTGGTCCAGATAGCATAGTCAGTTCCGGAAGTGGCCAGTGTGTAATCAGAAGGCGCTGTATAATTCCCACTCCCAACTTTAACAATCATGCTTCCATTCAGGCCGGTGGCAGTTGAAACATAAATATTCGCAGCATACTGGTTAACTACCACATTGCTTTCAGAGTGAAGTTGAACGGCCCTGCGGGCGGCAATCATCTGGAAAATAGCAGTTTTATACAAGTTCCAATGAGCAAGCAGCACGCAAGGAACACCAGGTGATCCCATAAGGAATGCATAGGCAGCCGGAACGTTTCCATTGAACCTGTTTGCATTTCCGGTAACATAAGTATCGTGGTTATCAACAAATGTTACTGCATATCGCTTGGTATCCGGGTGATGTATCAAACCAGCAGGCTGTGGTGTCGTTCCATTCATCAGCCACACTAATTTGGTAAGATCCATTCCTCCGCTCCACATAGCTGTATTCAATGCAAATTTTTCAGGGAAATCAAAAGTTGTTGAATTATTGCTGCATCCATTTATCCAGGCTTTGCAGGCATCATAACTGCCATCAAAATACTCCCCTACTGAGAAATATGCACCGGCCGCATTGTTGTATTCATTGACAAAAGAGGCGCTGTATCCCTTTGTCATATCATAGCGCCAGCCCGCATATCCCATTTCATTCTTCAGAAATTGCATATAGCCTTTAATGTTGTTTCTTACTATGGTACTTAGATGGTCAAGGTCGCGGGATCCGTTGAAATCATCTCCTGTATCAGGCGCCCCTGTTGGCTGTGCCTGCCCGGGTTGATTTTTCACCTCATCAGTATTGCATATTTGAGCAGGGCCCATCGAGTAGGTAACCCCGTTATAGGTTTCAGTCGGGAAATCAGTCCAGTTTGTTGCCCCGCTCCGGTGATTCACAACTACATCTGCTATCGTCTTGGTTCCCCTTGAAGTAAGGGAAGCAATAAGTGCCTTCAACTCATCCGCTGAACCAAAAGCCGAGTTCTGATCAAACCACCAGACGGGTGCATAACCCATGCTATTTGAACTTTGGCAGTTTCCACTCGGCGGAAGCCAAACCAGGCTATAAATAGGTGCAAATTCTCCTGCCCTGGTAGTAAGGGTTGTCCATTTGCTGTCGGTATAAGAATCCCAATAAAAAGCCTGTAACATAACATCCTGGCATTGAGCAGGAGCCTGGGCACGGAGGGTTTGTTTTCCCAGAGAGAGTAATGTCAGAAGTAATAGAAAAATTGAGATCCTATTCATATTGAATTTAGTTATTGGTGCGAATGAAATGCAAAACTAACTAAAAATCAGTCTTCACCCCCTGAATTACTTCTATGCTTACCGGCACATAGAAATTCAGTGTTCGAAGGGAGCCTGCTCTTCAAAACATACAGCTTTCCATAATTCACCTCTTTCGAAATAAGATAATTGCGAATTTCAACATAAAATAATGAACTAAAGCAGCCAATATTCCTGAAATAGCTATTTTTGATTATACTGAATTTTGACAGGTTTGCGATCCGTCAACTGACGGAAGCTGGTAAGATTAAGTTATACTGAGCATGTTACCATGATTGTTATTCGCAATCCTGTTCAGCCGAAGTATAACTGCGGATTCCACTCTTAATATTGATTAAACCTTTGAATTATGAAAAAAAATGTATTTCTGATTTTCTGTATATCTATCCTCCTTCTGAATTTCTTTAATCCCCAATTGAAAGCGCAGAGTGTAAAATGGAACCCCGAATATTCCTTCGATAAATGCAATTCTTTTGTAATAGAATTTTATGCGAAGAATAATGAACTGATGAAAACTAAGAATATCAAAACCTATTACCAGTTAAAAGGACAGGATTTCCTTGTAAAATCCATATCGGAAATCCCGGGAAATGGCGTTGAGACTATCATCGACAAAACCAATGAAGTGGCTATCCAGATTTTTGGGACCGGGGGAAGCGCTACCCCCATGTACAATGCCGGTGGATATAAATTCCCCACAGCTGAATATCTGAAAAAACTAGAATTGATTCCTACAGAAGAAAAGAAAGAAATCCTTGGGTATTTGTGTAAAAAATACACTTATACCTACAAAAAAATCTTCGGTGAAATCTGGTTGACGGACCTGGTAACTTTATCAAATGATGTCGGAGTATTCAGAGCATGCAAGATGGCTGCGCTGCACAATACCTTATCTGCTCCGGGGTTTGTAATGGAGATGACAACCGAAGATGCTAAAGGTGGCAAAACGCAGATGAAAACAGTATCTCTTCAAAAAGACGAGAAATACAGTGTGGATCTTAAAAATGTGGAAGTTAGTAAAGCCCTCAACAAGGTGAATTATTTCACTTTTTAGTAAAGAATTTCCACCGGATGTTTGGTGAAAAACAGCCAATAGCCACACAGCCATAATTCCCGGGCATTATCCCGGCAAAATGGATAAATTCAAAAAAGACTATACTGTGTGGTGTGGTTAAGCTCTGAGTAAGCTTTTTACGGTTTGTTTTTTGTGTTTGTCAGGGATGATGACCTTTATGAGATCGGAGAGCCCGATTGGTTTTTCGAAATTAGCAATGATGAGTTCGGGATTTATTTGTATGTACATGATTTGCAAGATTAGTTAATACTCTACCCGTATTCTTTCCCTCAAATTCCTTCTATTTCTTGCCTGCTTTACCTTTATTTTATTTTTTGGGTAACTCAGGATTTCCCGGGTAAAATCTGCTCATATCCTCTCAAAACCCATGCCATCTTATATCTAACTGATTATCTGAGCAATACAACTGCCAATTTGACATTTTCAAGGCTCGGGCCATTGTAATTACCAAATTCATCGGACCTTCACATCCTTTATTATTCATATTAACCAGGCTTATCAGAATATTTGTTTTATAATTACTCTTCAATTTAATTCTTTGCATCATTAGTATGCAAATAAAAAAAGCCTACCCTTAATGGATAGGCTTTTTTATAACTTCCTTATGCTATTCTTATGACTCAGGAGTTGGGGCAATGAGGGCGGGTGATTTTTCAACTTTAGCCTTTGGCTTGGTTATTTTTTTTACAACCGGTTTCTTGGCTGCAACCTTTACCTTAGGCGCTGGTTTTTTCTTTTCAGCTTTTTTTGCGGGAGCTTTAACAGCTTTAGGAGCAATTACCACAGGAGTTGCTACTTCAGCCTTAACTTCTGTTTTTGCTGCTTTTGGCTTGCTTTCTTTTTTTACCGGCACTTTTACCTTTACAGGCTTTTTAACTTTGGGGGCAGCTGCCTTTATTTCTTTAGCGGCTGGCTTCTTTTTCTCAGCAACAACAAGGGGGTTGATTGCGGCAAGCGTAGCAGCTTCAATCGTTGCTACCTTAGGCTTTCTGCCACGCTTTTTCAACTCTTTCGGGGCTGCTGCCTTTTTCTCTTTTTTCGCAATAGCTACTTCCTTTTTGTTTTCTGCAGCGGCTACAACAACTTTTGGTTTCCTGCCCCTCTTACCGGGCACTTTCTGTTCTTTTACTTTATTTTCTTTTTTCTTTTCTTTCCGGGCAGCTTTCTCTGCTGAAATTGCTTTTTCAGCTTTTATTGAAACACCCAGTTTTTTTAAAATTTCCCTGATCTGTTCAACGTATTTTTCGGCGTTGGCCAGTTCTTCGATGTATTGATCCTTAAGGAAATCCAGTTCCTTATCAGTAAATTTAATCGATGCCATGTTTTTTAAAATTAGATTTTGCGTGCTAAATTTTATTGCAACAAAAGTACATCAATAACTTAAGAAGTGGCACTAAATTTTTAATTTTCTATTTCAAATATTATAAATTAATTCATAATAAAAACATTGATCCTGTGTGACCTAATGATATCAATTGTTTTAAAATATTTAAATTATAAACTTTTGAAAGTTTGAAAATTCAATTCATCGAAAAATCAATTCATTTTATTTGAAATCCGATTTGTCAGAATACTATTTTAACTTCGATTTGTGTTATTATTCACCTGTAATAACGAAATAATTATTGATCTGAAACTTCATTATGAAATAGATCAAAAGGAAAACAAGTGAAAACAAATTGTATTTAGCCAATATTGATCTTCAATATTTATAACATTTATTGCAGATTATGAGCTTATTACAATTCCATTACCAAATCCATTTCAGACATTGGCATTTAATCCTAAGCTGAATATTTTTCATTAGCAGAAAATTATTTCCACCATACTTTCAATTCGAAAAACTCTTATAAAATGAATATCGGGAGTGCGGCAGAAACTATTGTAAGAAATAATACGAATGAAAAATTAATTACTGCTGAAAAGAGAATTTATATTCTTCATGTGGTTTTCGTCCTTTTGAATATACTATTGCACCAGAAATATAAACACCGGCACCTAAGGATTCAGGACGTTTTTCACCTTTCACCACAAGTTTAATGGTATGCTTTCCTTCCGGCAGATTCAGCACATGACAAATGTTTATATTTTCATGTTCCTGGTTTGCATAATGGAAATAGCAATCAATACTTTTTTTGAAAGATCCATCAATATATACGTCAGCCTTCCCTCCTGATTTAAACCAATTTCCAATGATGGAAACCCCGGTTCCCGTGAAAGCAAAGGTAGCTTCGTCTCCTTTCTGGTCACTGAACTTAGCTGTTTCGGCGTTTTGTGAATTCCCTGAGTTCTGCCAGTTTCCTTTAAAATCCCAATCATTACTATGAAAGGCACTAACTCTTTTCCTGAATATCATGTCAGGAAAAGAGGCTTCCATTGCAACTGAATGTAAAGGCTGTACTTTAACATCCAGGCCATCCTCATTAGCCTTGCCTCCATTACTTATACAAAGCTCCTTTGCATACTTAAGCGTTTGATCAACGGCCTTATTGAAGGAATAATTTGTATTGATAAACAATGAGTCCCCCATCTTTTTAACTGCGTCCTGGAACTCCTGGGGCAACGATCTCAATCCTTTTACTACTCCTACTACAGCCATAGCACTGGAAGGGTTGCAGTCAGCGTCCTGTCCACAGCGAGCAGAAATTTCCATGGTCTTAAGTGGATCCCCGTCTCCATAGAGTAGGCCCATTACCACAAAGGCTCCATTAATTTTAGCATCAATATTGAATGTTGAACCAGCTTCGCAAATATTTTCTTTCCCCCATTTTTGGTACAACTCTTTCCAGGCTGCACGCCAATCGGAAGGATAATGATTATGAAGCAGAATGACATCTGCAATGGTCTTTGAATAATCACTTTCAGCTGGAAGAGTGTGCATGGCATCACTCACAATCTGATTTATATCGGTTTCAAAAAACGCTAAGGTATAGAGAGCAGAAAGGAAAACGCCTCCATATACACCATCGCCATAATTCATGATATGGCCGATCCTGGATGCCATATTCTCAGCAGTTACAGGCATTCCCGGGCACATTAACCCGAGGTAGTCTGCTTCTATCTGGAAATCGATATCGTCAGCATGCAGGTTATTTTCCGGCATTCCTGACTGTGGTGGATAAATTCCATCAAAATAATTTTTCCTGGCCTGCACATTTGCATGCCATAAAGGATAGCCCGATTTGGCAAATAGCTCCTGGAAAACTGAAGGTGGCGCTTCCAATCCATACTTATCAATAGTCATCAGGAACGTGAGTTGCACATACAAATCATCTTGCCACATAGCCCCTATAACGTCTGATGGCTTCCAGGTAATCGGATCCTCGTATGTAATCCCCTGGGCCCTGAATTCAACAGGAGCTCCATAAGTAACTCCAATCATCTTACCAGCCCAGCCGCCTGCTATTTTATCCCTCAGTTCTTTATTGCTGATATGTTGCGCCATTACACCAGGAATTGAAAACAGGTAAAGGCAAAAGATTGCAATTGTCTTACTTTTTATCATTGTCATATTATAGGTTAATGAAAAGTATCTTTGAATTTCAATCAGAAATAAGGCATTTACGTTTAAGCCTGTTGATTTAAACAATTGATCACTGAATAATTAATGATCACTTCGATCAAAAACACGAATGATGATTCATGGTTTTCAAATAAATGCCAACTATTGTGCAAAAGACACAAGAATAAAAGTAGTGGTTTTCCGCTAACGGATTTACCCTTGCATATTAAATTCCAAGAAATAGACCATGGGATTCATACCTTTATTGATTACAGGAAAATCACGGGTATCAACCCCAGGACAAGCCCTGGACCCATTTTCGCCCCAAGGGGCAGGGTATTAAACCCTCCGTCACGTCTTTGACGCGACGGGATTGTTCAACATCTGTTTTCAATGCACTTCGTTTTTGAAAACAGTGTTTCACGAAAAAAGCATACCCTCTTTGCCTTTTCCCAATTTCATAAAGTTATAAACCCACGAAGAATCTTTTGCATTCAGCAAATATAACATGATGCTACTCCTAACATGACTTCTAACCTTACTTAAGCTGGTTACATGTTCAGAAAAATGTTAAATTATAATAATACTTTGATCTAATGCCTGGGATTACGCTCATTAGCTGAACTTTTAAAAAACCTTATTGTTTAATCTATATAGTTCAGTTTTTACCAATCATAAATAATTCCAGTTTCAATGAAGAAAATACAGCTCCTATTTGCCTTTATCCTGGTAGCAGGATTATCTGCCTCAACCTATGCGCAGACTATGACTAACATGAATATGTCATCTACGGCAAAGGATAATTCCATTCAACATGCGGTTTGCGTTATTAATCCAACCCAGGGAAACACCGTAAGCGGGTTGATTTCTTTCACCAAAGTAGAGGGCGGAATCAAAGTAACTGCAGATCTGGAAGGACTAGCTCCGGGCAAGCACGGCATACATATCCATGAATGTGGTGATTGTTCTGCAGCTGACGGCTCATCAGCCGGCGGCCATTTTAACCCAATGGCAATGAACCATGGAGCACCGATGGATGCGATGCGACATGAAGGAGATATGGGAAACATAGAAGCAAATGACTCGGGCAAGGCTCATATGGAATATGTTGACCATTCAATTAGCCTGGAAGGAAGTTCATCAATCATTGGGAGATCTGTGATCATTCACAAAAACGAAGATGATTTGAAAACCCAGCCAACAGGGAATGCTGGTCCCAGGATCGGATGTGGGGTAATTGGCATAGCGAAGTAGACCTATTATATTCCAAATGAAAAATACCAACCTAATTTACAGGCTGTCATTTCTTGCTGTGATCCTTTTGATTTCATCATTTTACAAGGTCCAAGCACAAACAGCCCCAATAAAGGAGAAATCTGTTACTTATGTATCAGATGGTGTACAATTCAATTGCTTTCTGGCCTATAACGATCAAGTTAAAGGCAAACGACCAGCAATCCTCGTAATCCCCGAGTGGTGGGGTTTGAACGATTACACCCGGATGCGTGCCAGAAAACTGGCTGAGTTGGGATATGTAGCAATGGCTGTGGATGTTTTCGGAGAAGGAAAAACTGCTGCCAACCCCCAGGAAGCGCAATCATTTACAGGGCCTTTTTATAAAGATCCGGCGCTTGGCAAGAAAAGGCTTGAAGCTGCAGAAGCCAAACTAAAGGAATTTGCTCTTACTGATCCTTCAAACGTTGCTGCTATAGGTTACTGTTTCGGGGGATATGTAGTTTTGAATACTGCAAAATCAGGCTCAGATCTCAAGGGAGTGGTAAGCTTTCACGGAGGACTTGGAGGTGTCAAACCAAGCAAGAAGCTTCTCAAATCAAAGATACTGGTTTGCCATGGCGCCATCGATCAATTCGTAACAAAAGAGGATGTGGAAACCTTCAAACATGAAATGGATTCCATAGGAGCCAGTTACACTTTCAAGCAATATGAAAATGCCACACATGCTTTTACAAATCCTGAATCTACGGCAAACGGAAAGAAATTTAACCTTCCAATAGCTTATAATGCAGCGGCTGACGCGGCATCATGGAATGATATGAAGCTTTTCTTCAGCCAGCTTTTTGAGATCAATAAATAGAGCTGCATCCGGATAACCTTATATTTTCTTTAGATTCTGTATTCCAATATTCCGGAATGCGGTAACGAAATCTTTATAAAATCTTTATATCCTTGAGGGTAATCTTGATATCGAATTTATGAGTTGTATCCTAATTTTGCCCGAAATCATCGGGTGGAAATGGATTATTTTTTTATCAGGAAACTATCAAAAGCGAAACAATACTTATATAGTATTCTTCTGATACTAATTGTTTCTTCTGCCTGTTATTTATTTTCCGAATATACCGGCTATCATACCACTGCCTTATTGCTGCTGGTATCGGTTTCATTGATAGCAATGTTCTTCGATTTTTCGCCTGTAATTGTGACAGCAATAGTCAGTGCATTAATCTGGAATTTCTTCTTCATTCCCCCAAGGTTTACCTTTCACATCGGCAAAAGCGAGGATATCCTGATGTTCCTTATGTACTTTGTGGTTGCCCTTATCAATGCTGCTTTGACAATTAATATCAGGCAGTTTGAGAAACGGGAGCAGGTAAAGGAAGAGAAGGAAAATGTATTGAAGCTTTACAACACACTTTTAAACTCGCTTTCACATGAATTGCGTACTCCTATTTCAGCTATACTGGGAGCGGCCGACAATCTCCAAACCAATAATGATAAACTTACCGAACAAAACAAATCTGACCTTGTGGCAGAGATATCGCTGGCTTCTATGCGATTGAACAGGCATGTGGAGAACCTGCTCAATATGTCAAGACTCGAATCAGGAACCTTACAGTTAAAAAGGGATTGGTGCGATATGACCGAACTGGTTTATGATGTAGTAAACAGGATCAATGAATATGAAACCACTCATAATTTTAATATTCAGATCCCTGAGAATATTCCATATTTTTATGTAGATATTGGCCTTTTATCACAGGTTATTGTGAACCTGGTTCACAACGCGATTCAATATTGTCCGAAAGGTACAACCATCACTATTTACGCTACCTGTCTGATTGATCGGCTTGAGTTAATAGTTGAAGACGAAGGCCCGGGTTTTCCGGAAGAAAAAATAGCCTCGGTTTTTGACCGCTTTTACAGGATCAATGTCTCAAGAACTGGTGGAACCGGCCTCGGCTTATCTATTGTTAAAGGGTTTGTTGAAGCCCATCATGGAACAGTGTCATTAAGAAACAAGAGGGAAGGTGGTTCAGTATTTACTATTGACATTCCGGCAAAAACCTCCTATATGAATGATCTGAAAAATGAATAACCCGGAAATCCTTGTAATTGATGATGAACAGCAAATATGCAGGTTGCTTGCTATTACGCTGGAAAGCAATGATTACAAAGTTCATATTGCAAATTCTTCACGTGAAGGAATAATTGCTGCTGCGCAGTATTCACCTGAACTGATAATCCTTGATATTGGTTTGCCGGACGAAAGCGGCCATGAAACGCTGACAAAGTTGCGATCCTGGTTTAACAAACCCATTATCGTCCTGTCCGTTTTACACGATGAACTTAACATAGTCAAAGCATTGGATAATGGTGCTAACGATTACCTGGTAAAGCCTTTCAGGACAGGCGAACTATTGGCCCGGATGCGGTCGGCACTCAGGAACACTTTAGTCAATGATGAATCTTCCATCATAAATTGTGAAGGATTGGTTATTGACCTGGCCGGCAGAAGTGTCAGGAAAGATGGAGAGTATATTAAACTTACTGCTACTGAATTTACATTGCTTTCAGTACTGGCTAATAATGAGGGCAAAATACTTACCCACCAGTTCCTTCTGCGCCATATCTGGGGACCCGGTTACATTGGACAATCACAATACCTGAGAGTTTTTATAGCTCAATTGCGAAAAAAGATCGAGAAGGATCCAAATCAGCCCGAATTGCTGATCACAGCATTTGGAATAGGCTACAGATTTGTCTGTAATCCATGAGTTAATATCTGTCATTCGATCCAAGTCATCTTTAAAATAATACTGAACCTAGGCTCCCATTTTCAGATGGCAGCTAACCTGCGATGAGAAAAGGAATAAAACTGCCCACAGAACTAAAATTTAAAGAGGTCTTTATCGGGAAAGCAAGAAGTCTTTCTGATAAGGGTACCTTCCATAAGATATCTTTAATTGCCTTCCTTGCCTGGATTGGTTTAGGGGCTGACGGAATATCCTCCTCATCCTATGGGCCGGAAGAAGCATTCCGGTATTTGGGACAGCACCACAGCCTTGCACTTTTTGTGGCATTAGGCACTATATTCACAATTCTTATTATAAGCACCAGCTATAAACAAATCATAAAGCTTTTCCCACATGGAGGTGGAGGATATTTTGTAGCAAGTAAACTTCTTTCCCCAACCCTCGGAATGATTTCGGGAAGTGCTCTTCTCATTGACTATTTGCTAACCATTACCCTGTCCATTTCTAGCGGTGCAGATGCCATTTTTAGTTTTCTCCCGGTTTCGCTGCATTTTCTTAAGCTAGTTGTTGCTGTTGCGGCCCTCCTCTTCCTGATTATTCTAAACATGAGGGGTGTTAAGGAATCTGTCATTTTCCTCACTCCCATATTTGTGTTATTCATGATAACGCATGTGTTTTTAATCTGCTATGTGTTTTATGCCCGTTCATCGGATCTGACAACAACAATAACTGAGACTTCAACAGATCTTCATGCTTCCATCAGCCAACTCGGAATATTTGGAACGCTTTTCATTATTTTAAAGGCATATAGTATGGGTGCCGGAACCTTCACCGGAATAGAAGCTGTCAGCAACGGCATGCCTATATTAAGGGAACCCCGGCAGGTTACAGCCCGCAAGACCATGAACCTCATGGCTCTTTCTCTTTCCTTTCTTGTTTTTGGTTTATTGATGGGATACTCTTTGTATAAGGTCCAGATAAATCCATTCAAAACACTAAATGC
Organism: Bacteroidota bacterium; assembly: GCA_013376995.1. Taxonomy (GTDB): domain Bacteria; phylum Bacteroidota; class Bacteroidia; order Bacteroidales; family UBA4417; genus UBA4417. The sequence continues at coordinate 19,023 of JACAAZ010000002.1, forward strand.
AGTATTATTAGATGCTTCAACAGCAGGCTGGAGTAAAATCATCGGATATCCTTTCGTGACCATCACCCTCATTTCAGAGGCTGCGCTCTTATTTGTAGCGGCTCAAACCGGCTTCCTGGATGGCCCAAGAATTATGGCAAATATGGCAGCTGATCAATGGTTGCCCAAACGGTTTGCATCGCTTAGCGACAGACTAGTTAATCAGCGGGGTGTAATTATGATGGGGGCATCTGCCATTGTTCTCATGATTATTTCACGCGGAAGCGTCTCTCTGCTTGTTGTGCTTTATAGTATCAACGTCTTCATAACTTTCAGCCTTTCACAACTGGGAATGGTAAGACATTGGTGGCATTCGCGGAATAAAGATAAAGACTGGCTCAAAGGACTTCTGGTTAATGGAATAGGCCTTGTGCTTACAACATTTATCCTGATTAGTGTCATTATTTTCAAATTCGGGGAAGGTGGATGGGCAACCCTTGTAATAACAGGCACTTTAGCTTTTTTAGCTTTTAGGATCCGGAAACATTACTATGTTGTAAAATGCCGTCTTCAAAAACTGAGGCTCACATCATTCAAACATTTTGACGAGATCTATTTAAGACAAGGGATTGATGAAAAGCAAATAAAAAAGTTACAGTATAAACCGGATGATCCCACGGCAATCATATTGGTAAGCGGTTTTGGCGGTACAGGAATGACTGCCCTGATGAAGGTAATCGAGACCTTTCCTGGAACCTGTTCCAATATCATCTTTCTGAGAATAGGCGTGATTAATTCTAAAAATTTCAGGGGAACCAGGGAAATAGATCACTTTAAGGAATCCGTCATCAGCGACGGGCTTAAGTACATACATTATGCAAATCAATTGGGACATTATGCCCGCTATTTTTGGACCATTGGAACAGATCCAGTATTCGAAATAGAAAGGATGCTTCCAAGATTAATCAAAAACATCAAATATCCTACTTTCTTTGGAGGACAGCTGGTATTCTCCACCAGGTATTCCTTTGAAGCACTGCTTCATAATCATACTATATTCATGGTTCAACGGAAACTATTCAAAAAAGGGCAGCCGGTCATTATTTTACCCATCAACGTTCCGGATTAACTAATCCCTAAGATTATTTTTTCTGACATCTTTTCTCCCGGACCGGGTAAACCTTTCTGTTTTATCTATGAAATACAGGCTTATCCTGCTCTCATATCCTTATATCTGTTTATTTATTCTGTTTCTTCTGACAGTGTAATATTGGGAAATGATTTTAATCCTTATATTCCTTTGAACTTTTCATTGATTTTCAGTTGTTTATTATCTGTTTCTCTAAAACCGGTCTCGTCAGTCAGTGAAGGGGTCCAAGAAAAAAATCAATTATTTTTAGAGTGAAATTAATACTCACAGCTATTTCACATAATAATTATCTTTGTTAAAGGTTCAAACCGGGCTTCTTCATTGAATAGTTCATTCGTTGCCGGTTTCCTCGAAATTACACTGCATATGGGATTCTTCGATAATATGTTTAAAGGGATAAAGCATTATCCTGATTCTGTGAGAAAGAGAGTTATTCTTTCAGCTGAAAGTCTTTCGCGGATAGTAATTGAATCCATTGCTTCTGCCAGTAACTCCAACGATATTGATACAAAAAAATCAAGGTTGGATTATGCAATGAAAAAGCTGGTGGAACTTATAAAACTAGCCAATGAATATCCTTTCCTCGACTTTCGGAAGATCTCCTCAATTTATGATTCCATAAGGGAAATAAGAAATGAGATCAAGGAGATGGAATCAAGTCAGGGCCAGCCTCAAATTCAGGAACCTGGCAGCCAGCAGTCTAATACCACTAAAAAAACAAAAACGGCGGGCCAGGGAGCAGAATCGGCTGTTTGTCCGTATTGCTCTCATATACTTCCTATCATGCCGCAACGCAGAACGATCTGTCCTGCCTGCAATAAGACCATTTATGTTTGGTATTCCACCAAGCAGAACATGAAAAAACTAATTACTGAAGATGAAGCATTAAAAATTGAAAAAGAAATTTCTGAAAATATTGAACGCTATGAAATCCTGAATAAGCATCAAACACTGGATGAATCGGAAGATGAAGTAATTAATGTTCAGTCAAAGCTGAAGGAAAATGATCCCAATGCCACACTGGATGATGCATACATGTTCCTTTTGGATAAAAAGATCAAGGACACTGATCATGATGGTGAAAAAGCCAGGTTGTATTACCTGAAAGCATTGATGCTTGACAATTCAGGTAAGGAGTTTTTTGCTTCGTTGGAAGAATCACGGAAATTTGAATTGCAACACCTAAAAAAGCATGAATTTGTCAAAAAGGTTCAAATTATTACTTCCCCTGATTCATGTGAAGCCTGCAAAACAAACTCAGATACAGTAATTTCCATTGATGAAGCACTAAAAGAAATGCCCCTACCCCATAAAAATTGCCATAGGGCTCTTTATAGTGAAAGAGGATTTTGCCGCTGTTCGTACCTGATCGTAAATTAGTCAGGAATCTTGCCTGTAAGGTTAACTTCCCTTTACCATGTTAATTTTCCTATTTCCATTCTGACAGATTCTTCAGAAGGATTGATCGGGAAAACCAGGTCCGGTTTAAGGTAATACAGATTCCGGCCTTCTTTAAAACGGATTTCACCACCACCAGTAATATTCAACATAATAATAGCTTCCCTGTTGATTTTTCCTTCTGAAACTTCTCTCATTAAGGATGCTGTTGCAACTGCTGCTGCCGGGTGAATGTCGATCCCTTCCAGTTCCAGGAATTGACCGGCTGCCAATCTTGCTTCCTCGTTGGTTACCGGAAGAATGTCTCCTCCTGCATCCACTAAGGCATCGAATAATCCGCCTGCAATGGAATAAGGAGGTTTTCGATTTGAAAGGACTTTCGCATCAATGATCTCAACATGTTTGCGGGCAAGACCGTCATTGTAAGGAAGCAATGCCCTGGATCCTGCTTTCCATGCCTCATACATCGGAAGAAAAGGTGCATTTTGTGAAAGCATTAGTTTCATTTTATGGTCTCCATACCTTCCATCCTGCAAAAACCTGAGATTTGCTTCCCAGGCCGCAATGGCACCTGTGCCGGATCCAACTGCCTGGAAATAAAGATGCGGAATCATTCCAATTGTAGTTGTGGCAGACAATACAGTTGTTCCCATTCCATCCCTGCGAGCAACATTTTTTGCACCGCCTTCGGCGACAAATCCGTTAATGGTAGCAGCAATATTTGACAAATGAATTGCATCAAAATAATCCCCTCCTTTTTGGCTTGCAATCAGCTTGACACAAGGATCAAGCGGCCCATCAAACCAAAGAGCATCCAGGTTATCCATTGGAACACATAGCAACAAAGGAATTTTATTATCAGAACACACCCTTGCAAATGCACGTGCCGTATTGCCGGCGGAGGCCACCACAAGGACCTTCCCAGGGTTTTGATCAAGCCTGGCACAAACCGTATATGCCTCTGTTTCCTTGAAAGAACAGGTTTTCATGAAGGCGCCTTTTTCAGGCCAAAACCCGCTGAAAGTAATATATAAATTTTCCAATCTGAGCATACCGGCTAAACCCGCACTTTTGTAAGTAACCGGAGCTGAGGAGCCCATGAGGGCCGTATGGATCGGAAGCCAATCCTGAAACCTGTAGATACCGCAAGAATCATCGCCAACATCCAGCCTTTGCTTTTCATATACGGCTCTAATCAGCGCCGGAACAGATTCCCCCGGAGCTTCCAGAAGCCAGCCACTATCATTGAATATAGCTTTAGTATGAAATGATTGCAATACATACCCGGAACTCTTTCTCTGTTCAGTCATCCTATGTTACATTATTTTCGCAAAAGTATGAAATCGGTATATTCCTAAACCGGGTATCAGGATATTACATACGGTGCACATCTGTTCTCCGCTCAGGACAGGCTCAAGCTTTCCATTTCAAATGATGCAGAACCACACTGAATGGTCAAAAATTTGCCTGATCTGAATAATTCCTGATACTTATGAACAGCTTTTAGATCGTACACAAAAAAAGATTGAATATTTTCTTGAAAATCTATTCAAATGAGATAAATATGTCGTTTTCCAAATCCCTCTGCCAATAAGCAATTCAGAAAAACAGAGCTATAATATACGGATTTTTCAAAATTATTATTTTATTAAATGCTGTATTTTATTAACAATATATCAATAAATGAAATATTTTTGTATCACCTTTCAATAAAATCCCTGATTACTAAGCTCTAATATACTAATAATTAACCAGTATACAATTGAAAAGAACTACTTTTTTGGCGATATCTTTTTTTGTGATATTGCTCTTAGGAATTCAGAAGATCGGTTTACCCCAGGTTGTTATAAGCCAGATTTATGGAGGTGGGGGAAATACGAATGCTATTTACAAAAATGATTTTATTGAACTTTTTAACCGTGGAGCAGTTTCGGTGAATATTACAGGCTGGTCTGTTCAATATACCAGTGCTGCAGGTTCTTCGTGGGCATCAAATCAAACTAACATTACATCAAACGTAACCCTGGCCCCCGGGCAGTACTTCCTTATCCAGGAAGGTTCAGGCGGCTCTGTTGGTGTTACGCTGCCAACCGCTGATCTTACCGGTACTATCGGATTATCTGCTACAGCCGGGAAAATTGCCCTTGTAAGTTCAACTACCGCCTTAACAGGTACCTGCCCTACAGGTGGCTCCATAATTGATTTTGTTGGCTATGGTTCGGGAGCCAGCTGTTACGAAGGATCAGCCGCTGCCCCGGCTCCATCTAATACAACAGCCATCCTCCGCGCATCCAATGGTTGCCAGGATAATAATATAAACTCAACAGATTTTTCAACAGGAACTCCTCTTCCAAGAAATACGGCAACAACATTTAATCCTTGCTCAAACCCAATCATCACAATATCTGCTTCCGCTCTCACCGGCTTCAGCTACAGTTTTGGAACCGGACCGTCTGCAGAGCAAACTTTTAATGTTTCCGGCAGTAATCTCTCCGGCCCCATCAGTATTGTTGGAACTACCGATTTTGAGATTTCCCTTTCACCGGGAACTGGATATACAACACCATTAGTTCTTACTCCTTCATCAGGATCTGTTTCAAGCACACCTGTTTACGTACGTCTTAAAACCGGACTAGCAATAGGAACATACTCTTCAGAACTGATAAACCTCACATCTGCCGGAGCAACCAGCAAGACAGTTAGCTGTTCCGGCTCAGTAACTTCACCTGCCCTTACAGTAGGCACTATTACAGGTTTTGGTGACCAGGTCATAAATACAACTTCTGCTGAAAAAAACTATGCAGTAACAGGTTCAAACCTTTCTGGTAACGTGGTAATTGTGCCACCTGCAGGGTTTGAAATTTCGACATGGACAGGAGCCGGTTTCGTAGCCACGAATCCAATTATCCTTAGCCCGTCATCCGGTTCTGTTAACTCAACAGTTTATGTCAGGTTCTCCCCGTCTGTTACAGGCTCTTATTCGGGGAACATCACACACAATAGTAGTGGTGCTGCACAACAAAATGTTGCTGTAAGCGGTAATGGCATTTATAACACACCAAGCAATCATGTTTCCGGCTTTGCTGCAACAGTAAGTGATGCATCAACAATTAGTTTGTCATGGCTCGACAATAATGGTTCAGTCCCTGCAAGCGGCTTCCTGATCCTGGCAAATACTACAGGCACTTTCGCTGCCCCGGTTAACGGGACTCCTCAAACGGATGATGCTGTGCTGAGTGATGGAAGCGGAATACTGAATATAGCGCCAGGAGTGCAATCCTGTTCCTGGACAGGTTTGTCTGCAAATACAATTTACTACTTCGTTATCTATCCTTACTCAAATGCCGGGACATCCATCCTTTACAAAACAACTCCAGCAGCTCCGCAATCTTCTTCCTCCATTCAAATAATCACTCAAACAATAGCCGCCTGGGTATTTGATAACACGCTTGCATCACCTGGTACTCCAACATCAGTTCCCGCTGATCTGGGCACTCAGGCCGGGACGGCAAATCTTTACGCAGATGGCACCAATGGATCTTCTTCCTGGTCGCAGGCTTCTGAACTTTCAGCATTCAGCGGAACAACACTCAATGATCCCAGGGTGGGATCAACCTTTGCAGGCATGTCATATTCCCCGCAGGGAGGTTCCGGTATTTCTGCCAATGGCAAGAGTATGATCATCAAGTTTTCAATGGCTGGTTACCAGGATCCGATTCTCTCTTTTGCAACAAGGGGAACATCCACAGGATTTACAACTCATCAGTGGGCATGGAGTACTGATAATGTGAGCTATACAAATTTTGGGACCAATACAGCCAATACAACGGCTACTTTCCTTACCCGTACGCTTGACATGAGTTCCATCAATAACCTTGATCAGGCTTCAACTGTTTATCTTAGAATAACTTACTCCGGCGCTACCTCCAGCTCAGGAAACAACAGGATTGATAATATTGTCCTTACAGCAACATCTGCAACTTCTGCACCTTTAACCCAGGCTCATGACCTCGTATTCAGCAATGTAGCCGGCACTTCAATGACTGTGGGATGGACAAACGGTTCCGGAAGTAAAAGGTGTGTAGTTATTAACACGTCCAATAGCTTCACCACACCCTTAAATGGGACAGATCCTCCTGCAAGCTCAATTTACGCTGGTAGTGGAGAGCAGGTAGTCTTTAATGGGACCGGTAATACTGTCAACGTCAGCGGTTTGTCATCTAGCACAACCTATTGGTTTAAAGTTTTTGAATTTAATGGGACAGGGACCGGATCTAGTTATTGTACAGCTTCAGGAGTAAATAATCCGATGAGCCAGCTTACCCTCTTTGTTGCCGGGCCACCACATTTATCTTCTCCAACTGCATCTGCAATTTCCACTAATTCAGGGATAATTGGCGGAACAATATTAAATGATGGAGGAAGTCCTCTACTGGAGCGTGGAACAATATGGAGCATAAATTCGCCGGTGGCAATTACGGATAATAAATTGGCTGAAGGCGGTACCACAACTGGCTCATTTTCGCATTTACGATCAGGTTTGCCATCCGGTACAGAAATATTCTATGCCATATATGCAACGAATGCTCTTGGTACAGCCATTTCAAGCCAATCAAGTTTCTTCACTCTTGCTGATGAGCCTGACAGCCAGGCAATCAATTTTACCTCAGCCACACCATTGAGTTCCAGTATTACAATTACCTGGACAGACAATGATGGGATACAGCCTGCAACAGGGTTCCTCGTCCTGGCAAACACAACGGGGACATTTACTGCACCGGTTGATGGTGTTCCACAAACAGATGATCTTGTTCTGAATGACGGAAATGCAAAAGTCAATATATCCCATGGACAGCAGAGTTTTACCTGGACAGGGTTAAATCCTTCCACTACCTATTATTTTTCGATTTACCCGTATACAAACAGCGGTTCCAGTATTGATTATAAAAACGGTGCTACAGCTCCTGTAACTACTGCAACAACTACGGGAGCTGTATATTCATGGATTGGCTCTGACAATGGGGCCTGGACTACAGCAACCAATTGGTCACCATTACGGGCAACACCCAGCTCAAATGACATACTTCAGTTCAATGATGGCACAACACGCACGGTAACAGCTGTGCCAAACCAGACTGTTGCAAAGCTTATCATTTCAGGTAATTCAAAAGTGACATTTGCAGGAAGCAACACATTGACCATTTCCGGCACATTGAACCTGTCGGGCGGATTACTTTCCTTATCTTCGGCAAACCTGTTACTTGGTCCTTCAGCTTTTATTGCGGGGGCTCCTTCTGCTTCAGCCATGATTATTCCAACCGGTACCGGGCAGTTAAGGAAAGAGATACCTTCTGCTGGAGGAAGCTTTACATTCCCGGTTGGCGATAATACCGGAACCCCTGAATATTCACCTGTTACAATTTCTTTTACGACAGGTTCATTTGGAACGGGAAATTATGTTGGCATTTCTCTTTCGAATAGCATGTATCCTGGGATACCATCCGGGGTAAATTATTTGAATCGTTACTGGGCCCTTTCATCAAGCGGGATTTCAGGCTTTAACTGCAATGCTTTGTTCAACTATCCGGTTGCTGATGTTACCGGAAACGAGGGTTTTATTTCATGTGTCCAGATGACACCGTCACAGATTACTTATGGCGTAACAAATGCAATTTTGCATCAGCTAACTGCAGGAAATCTAAGCAGCTTTGGAACATTCACAGGCAGTCAGGTTGACAAATCATTAATTCTCACTCTATTCCTGGAAGGGTTATATGCAGGAAATGGTATAATGAATAAGGCACAGGATATTTCAGGAAACAAGTTTCCGGGAAATACTGCCGACCAGGTGATTGTTGATTTGCACAGTGGAGATGCAGGTAATTATTCCACCATCGAATATTCATCCGGCCTTATTAACCTGAGCACTTCAGGCCAAGCAGAACTTCCGGTCCCGGCAACACATTCCGGAGCGTATTATATTACGATCCGGCACAGAAACAGCATTTCAACAACAACAGCTTTGCCTGTATCCTTTTCAGGAAATTCCATCAGCTATAACTTTTCTGACAATTCAACAAAGGCATTTGGGAACAACCTTATAACTTCTGGTGACGGGAGATACCTGATTTATGGGGGAGATGTGAACCAGGATGGATATATAAATCAGCTGGATATGGAAGCTGTAAGATTGGATTCAGAAGGCTTCCTTTCAGGTTATATTTCTTCTGATGTAAATGGTGATGATGTTGTGGATGAATCAGATATGATAATAATAGATAACAATACCGCAAACACGGTATCAACGCTTACCCCCTGATCTGAAAACTATGACTTTTGTTGCACAAATAACTACTAATTTCGCAGCCAAATTATCTGTTTTTCAAAGCAGGAATTCTCAGATTTCATCGTATATTAGACCCCCCAATTTCAGACTGAAATCCATATTAAAACATAATAATTAAAATAAAATCCAAAAACCCAAACCCAAATCCAACAACTTATGAAAAAAACTACTTTTATTGCCCTATTTACTGCGGCAATTTTGCTAATTGGCTTCCACTCGAGCAGCTGGGGGCAGGCAATCCTATATGAGGATTTCAATTACACAGTTCCCGGTAATATTGGTGGAAACACTACTGCAAGTGGAACAACCAACAACAACTGGACAACTCATAGTAACACGAAAGTTGGCACCGATGATGTTGTTGCTTCAAGTTTGACTTATACAGGTTTAAGTAATCCCACAGGAAATAAAGTATTTATTCCCGGAAATAACACAACTACACCGCGTGATGTAAACAGGGGCTTTACCAGTACTGCAACTGTGCTGTATTATTCAGCATTGATTCAAGTAGTTGATAACACTCAACTTGGAACTGCTGATGACTATTTTATGAACTTTGGAGCAACTTCAGGAGCAACTGTAACAAGCTTTGGAGGAAAATTGGGAATCAAATCTGTTAATGCAGGCGCCAATTTCAGACTTAGCATCAATAACACATCTGGTGGTACAGTCACATTTACTGAATTCGCAACAGATCTTTCTTTTGGTACTACCTATTTAGTAGTAGTTAAATATGATAGAAGTGTGAGTCCTACTGTTGCTAGTTTATGGGTTAATCCTGTTTCACTCGGGGGAACCGAACCAGCCGGGTCTGTATCAAATTCTAGTGGTACAGGTACCTTTGCTGCTTTTGCATCAATCTGTCTGAGAAATAGTTCAGGTACACCAAAAGCCAACATTGATGAAATCCGCATTGGAACTACCTGGGCTGATGTTACTCCGGGTGTTGCTGTTGTTGCTCCTACAGTTACCACGCAAACTCCTACAACAATTGGTACAACTTCAGCTACCGGTAATGGTAACATCACTGCAACCGGCGGAGAAAACCCCGGTACACGTGGTTTTTGCTGGGATCTTTCTACGAATGCTGACCCAACAACCGCTTCAGCACATACAACTGAAACCGGCAGTTTCGCAGCTGGTGCTTTTACAGGATCTATTACAGGCCTGACTGTAAATACCAGTTATAAAGTCCGTGCCTATGCTATCAATAGTGCAGGTACAAGCTATGGAGATCCGCTTACCTTTACCACTTCAGCCTCTCCTTCAATTACAGTTTCCACAAACACTCTCACAGGATTTACATATACCGGAGCAGGGCCTTCAGCTGAACAAACCTTTACTGTTTCTGGTACGAACCTTACAGCTCCCCTTGTTGTTGCACCAGCAACTGATTATGAAGTTTCTCTTTCAACCGGCACTGGATTCACAACACCAATCTCTTTGACACCGAGTTCAGGAACAGTATCAACTACAACCATTTATGTACGTCTTAAAGGTGGTTTGGCTATTGGCACCTACAGTACTTTAGAAAATATTGTTGCTTCTTCAACTACAGCATCGCAAACAATAGCTTGCAGCGGTTCTGTCACTGCACCAGCTCCTGCAATTACACTTGGCGCTACTTCCTTGACTTTTGGAAGCCAAACCGTCAACACCACCTCAGCAGAGCAAACCTATACCGTTTCAGGAATCAACCTGACAGCTGATGTTACGGTTACGCCCCCCTCAGGATATAAAATCTCCACCACTACCGGCACAGGTTATGTAACCACACCGATAGTACTTACACAGACCGGTGGCACCCTGGCTACAACAAATATCTACGTTGTGTTTGCCCCAACACTTGCTCAGTCCTATCCTGGAAACATCACCCATGTAAGTGGCGCTGTTACCCAAAATGTGGCCGTCACCGGAACTGGTGTAAATGCAATCACCAATCCTGTGCCACAGGCAATCCCTTATTCACAGGATTTCTCAGCTCTTGTCTGGGCATCAACAACCTACCCGGCCGGATGGCAAGGATGGCAAATCGGCTCACCCAGTGCAGCTTATTCCACTGCTGCCCCTACAGCTGACAGGGTTTTAGCACCTTCAGTAACTGCAAACAGTACTTCCGGTAACGTCAACAATTATAATGGCGCTGTTGGATTCCTGAATACCTCTTCACTTGATTTATCCTTAGTGCTGGCTATCGATGCAACAGGCGCTTCCAATGTCAACCTGGCTTATGATATCAGCACTATCCGGAACCCTTATGATGGTACAACCAATACCCGTATCAACGAAGTTTCCCCTCAATACAGAATTGGTACCAGTGGTGCTTTCACCACCATAACCGGTTTCGAATACCAAAATAATACAACTCTGCAAACTGGATCTGTTACCACTCCTCAAAATGTGGTGACTAAAACCTTAGTACTTCCTTCAGCATGTGATAACCAATCTATCGTCCAGATCAGGTGGGCTTCCAAACAGGTTTCAGGAGCAGGAGGAAGACCAAGTTTTGCAGTGGATAATATTTCTGTAACCAATGGTGGCTCTGCCACTGTTGCAGCTCCAATATTTGCACCTCCGGGTGGAAATTATGTAACTAACCAGAGTGTAACTATTTCCTGCAGCACTCCAAGTTCTGAGATTCGTTATACAACCGACGGAACTGATCCTACTGCAACATCAACTCTTTTTAATATTTCTACACCAATTTTAGTTAATGCTACAACAACCCTCAAAGCAAAAGCATTTGCAGCAGGGATGACAGCCAGTGCGACAGTTACCGCAGTATATACTTTCCCTGTACAGGTTACTTCGATTGCAGCATTGCGCGCCGGGTTAACAAACGGGACAGTATATAAACTTACGAGCCAGGCCATTGTTACCTATCATCGCCCTTCAAACCTTGCAAACCAGATTTGGCTTCAGGATGCAACCGGCGCTATTGTTACCTATGACGTAGGTGGTAATATAACTACAGATTATCAAATTGGTGACGGCGTAACCGGATTGACAGGAACAATACAATCATATAACCAGTTGCTTGAGCTCATCCCATCTGTTGGTGCTGATCCAGGTCCTGCTTCGTCAACAGGAAATACCATAACACCAATTGCCAGAAGTTTATCTACCCTAACTTCAGCTGATCAATCCAAACTTGTATCCATTCCGAATGTTTCTTTCACCAATCCTACAGGGAATTTTGCCTATGCTCAGGTAGCAGGTACCCAGGCAGGTATTGCTTATCCCATCACGGATAATAATGGTTCAGGTACTGGAACATTCCAGACTTTGTTATCGGAGGCTGATTATATCGGAAGCCCAATACCAACCATTCCGCAGAAAATTGTTGGATTAGTTGATCAATATGGGGCCAACATTACAATTACACCTCGTGTTGCTGCAGATATGACCCCGTTTGCACCATCATGGACTTCAGGCTGGCCAAAAGCAGAAAATGCAAGCCAAACCGTATTTACAGCTAAAGTAAATATCGATGTTCCCGGTACAGCTTATTTTGTAGTTCTGCCAAGCGGAGCTCCAGCTCCAACTGCCTTGCAGGTAAAGAATGGCCAGAATGCAGCCGGTGTTGCCCTGGCATCCAACCTTTTTGGAACCATCCCTTGTGCAGCCGGAAGTACTGAATATGTTGCTCCTGTAACTGGTTTAACAGCTGCAACCACCTACAATGTTTACTTCGTTGCAGAAGCTTATACTACACTACAAGCTGCTCCGGTCATGGTTCCGGTTACCACTACGCTTGGGGGAACTCCTCCGGTTGTATTGTCTCCAACCGCCACATCCATTACTGATGTAAGCGCTATTCTAGGTGGAGATATTTCATCAAACGGCGGTCAGCCTGTTCTTGAAAGAGGAACTGTATGGAGCACAGCGACACCTGTTCTTGCTACAGACCATAAGCTTGCAGAAGGCGGAACAGCCATTGGCGTTTTCTCACATCTCCGCACCACACTCCCAACCGCCACGCATATCTATTATGCTGCCTATGCTAAGAATGCCCTGGGAACAACCCTCTCATCAGAAGGTAGTTTCTATACACTCTCATCAGAACCCACCAACCACGTAACAGGATTAACTGCATCGTCCAACACAACAACTACAGTTCTTGTATCATGGACTGATGCTACTACAGGAGCTGTTCTTCCAGAAAAATACCTGATAAAGGGTAGCAATGTCAGCTATGCAGCAATTACTGACCCTGTTGATGGTACTCCTGAAGCAGATGGAGGATTGGTTTATAATGTTGCACAAGGAGTAGGAAATCACACATTCACCGGTTTAATATTGGGTACTCCATATTACTTTAAGATATACCCATATACCGGTTCCGCTGCTACTATCAACTATAAAACCACTGCAACCGTTCCACAGGCTACAGCGACAACACTCTCTGCAGTAACTTACACCTGGTCAGGTGCCGACAATGGATTATGGACAGATGCGACTAACTGGACTCCAAACAGGACCGCTCCGGACATCCAGGACCGTTTGGTATTTAATGATAATACTACCAAAACCGTAACGGGTGTAACCACTCAATCGATCGGACAATTACATGTAGTTGGTACAACTACAGCCGTAACCCTTGTAGCTGCCGCAACAGGAACTGTAGTTACTATCAGTGGTTTGGTAGGAAGCGCTGACCTCATCGTAAATCCGGGTTGTGCGTTAAACCTTTATGGAACCAACACTCTTTCACTGACATTGGGAGCATCTGCAACCGGATCTATTGATGGGAATATGACTTTCTCTTCAACGGCCAGTACAGCTCATAGGCTGATTTCCGGTGCAGCAGGGGCCATTACATTTAATAACGGATCTGTATTTACTGCCGGCGCCTTCTTCAATGGAAACGCATTTGGAACACTTCCGTTAAATTCGGTTATCTTCATGCCCGGATCAACTTATGTCCACTTCTCTGGTAGCAGCCCATTTGGTGCTTCTCAGCCAAACAGTGTTGTTGTTTTTCAACATGGAAGTCTTTGCAAGGTTACTGGCCCTGTAACCCCTAGTTACTCCGGCAGGACATATTCCAATCTTGAATACGACTATCCAACTGGAATTTTCACACAAACAGGAGCTTCTGCTGTTGTTATGGATAACTTAACCGTTACAAACGGCACCTTGAATTTTGGTGTTACAGCCATTCCTGGACATACAATTAAGGGTAATATCACTGTAGGAGCAGGAGGTATTCTTAATTTCAATCCTGGTTCAGCTTCAACTATCACTCTTGGCGGAACAGGCAACCAGACTATTTCAGGAACCGGTGCCATTTCAGGGAATGCAAACCTCAATCTTGTTGTAGCGAATGGTTCAGGTGTAACCTTCGATAACAATATGACCCTTGATGGAATGATCACCTTGAACAGCAATAATAACATCGTTCTCGGAACGGGCAACCTTACACTTGGTACAGCTGCCACCATTTCAGGCACCTTCTCTGCTTCAAGCATGGTAATAGCTTCAGGAACAGGGCAGTTAAGGAAAACTTTCTCTGCTACTTCTGCCACCAGCTACACATTCCCTGTTGGAGATAACACAGGCACTCCCGAATATTCCCCGGTTAGCCTTAATTTTTCCACTCCTAGCTCAACCAGCGGTTATGTAGGTGTTAACCTTGTAAATTCAGCTTATCCTTCGGTAACCGGTGATCATATTGCCCGTTACTGGAATCTTTCCACATCCGGACTCACAGGATATACCTGCAGTGCACAGTTCAACTATGTTCTTGCTGATGTATCAGGAACTGAAAGCAATATCTATTGCTACCGGGTTGACCCAACTGTCAATCTCTTCAGTGCTGCCAACACAACTTCACATTTCCTTACAGCTACCGGCCTTACAGGATTCGGAACATTTACAGGCAAGGAACAACCTCCTACAACCAAAACCCTGAACCTGAAGATTTTCCTTGAAAGTTTGTTTAACGGCACCAACATGAACCAGGCTATGGACATGACTCCAACACCAAAGTTCACTGCCCCTGTTGCTGACCAGGTTACCGTAGAATTACACAATACATTTGCCCCGTATGATATGGTTCTTACCTTCAGCAATGTTAATGTGAATATAGATGGAACCGCTCCTATTACTACTGTTCCGGGAGCATTAACAGGAAGCTACTACATTGTAGTAAAACACCGCAATAGTATAGAAACCTGGGATGCTACCCCTGTCAGTTTTTCCGGCTCAGGACCTTTCAGCTATGATTTCACAACATCTGCTGATAAAGCTTTTGGCAATAACTTAAAATCAATGGGAAGCATTTTTGCACTTTTTGCAGGAGATGTTACCCAGGATGGTGTTGTCGATGGTTCTGACATGGCTAATGTTGATAATTCAAGCACTGCCATTCTCTTAGGTTATACTACCGACGATGTAAATGGTGACGGAGTTGTTGACGGCTCAGATATGGCTATTGTTGACAATAACGCAACTGCCATTGTTCAGGCAGTTAGGCCTCAATAATTTGAGTAAATTATTCGAAGAAATTCCCGCTTGCTAACGCGGGAGTTTCTTCGAATTCTTTTAATATCGAACGCCCCCTTTTCTATCTCGTTCTTTGCTTTGTTGATTATTTTATTTCCCATTGTAAACCAAGAAAATAAACCTTGTTTTATCGAGGATATGAAAACATGCAGGTATTTATCATTTTTTCCCTTTTGGACCCATAATATTCTGAATAGTAATATATTTGTTTCTAGCATATTTTACGATTGGTCAGCTTCCTTCTCTCCTCAAACTCTTGTTTCAGATTAGCGAAAATCATTGAAACCCCAGCCATGAAAAAAAAAGCTAATTTCTCGTCATATATAATCTTATTGATCCTCATTTTTGGTGGTTCATTAAATACATTTGGGACCAATCCTACCTATTCGTGTGAAATTCGAAATGGTAGTTTTATTAACGCCCAAACTTTTGAATTTGATATTTATCTTACGCAAACTGGTGCTTCACAGCTGGAGCTTGCAGGGTTCAATACTGGCATTTTACTGAACACTGGTTTTGTAAATGGGGGAATAATTACTCCTTCTTTTTTATCAGGTTCAGAATTAACAAGTTCACAGGTGCCCCAGCATATTGCTTACGATGCTTCATACAGGTGTGTGAAAATTGCTCCCCGAACCCCTCCAAGAGATTATACTACCGGGCTTTCTTCGGGAACTATTATCAGTAATACGACCGGCACTAAAGTATGCCGCGTCAGGCTTGAAAATTCAACAAGCTTTGGAACTGATCCTATGAATTACACCTGGAGCATGAGCCTGATGCCTTATCATACGGTAGTGGCGGCTTTCATACCGGGGAATACACATCCTGTCAATATTGCCGTAACATCGAATTCATCTCATTCCAAATCTGAAAATCTTTTCCTTTATCTCGAAGGATTATATGCTACTGGAATTGGTAATCATAAAGCTCAGGACGAAAATGGTGATCATTATCCTGGTCCTGTTGCAGATAATATTTCAGTTAAACTTGCTGAAGCTTCATTCCCCTATTCACCGGTATTCAGTGATGACAACGTTCCTTTATATTCGAACGGGAAATGCAGTATCTCCATACCAGGCTCATTAACTGAGTCTTACTATATTGTCATTCATCATCGTAACAGTCTTGAAACCTGGAGTTCTGCACCTGTTTCATTTACCTCCGGAATTATCAATTATGATTTCAGCACGGCTGCTACACAGGCCTTTGGAAACAATCTCAAATCAATTGGCGGTGGAATTTTTGCTATCTTTGGCGGGGATGTTTCCCAAGACGGAGTTATTGATGGCTCGGATATGGCTTCGGTGGATAATGCTTCCACAGCAATAATACATGGTTATTTCCCCAGCGATGTCAATGGAGATGGCGTAGTAGATGGATCAGACATGGCTTTGGTTGACAATAATTCAACTTCGGTTGTTACATTAATTAAACCATGATCAATAGATTTAAATAAATTAATCAGAAACCATTCATATTAATCAAACCAAACCAAACATGAAAAAACCGAAACTATTCCTTTTTTGGATGATAACGGCTTTCCTGATGCTTTCAAGCAGTATCAGCTCCCTGGCCCAAAATCCAACTTACATCTGTTCTCTTCGGAATGACGTCCAGGTATCTCAGACCGAGTACCAATTTGATGTCTATATTCAACGTACTGGACCAACAGTCTTCAAATTGGCTCAATTCCAGATGGGTATCAACGTAAACCCAGCCATTAAGAATGGTGGAACCATTACTGTAACATCAGTTATTGGAACCTCTACTCTTACTAACACTGGCCAGGTTCCTGATGATACAAAATTTTCTTTCAATGATACCAAAAACTGTATCATTGTAACCCCTGTTTCTCCTCCCGGAGCTGCAAATGCTTCTATCATTTCAAACGTTGCTCCAGGTACTTGTTTTATAAGAATCCGGGTTTCGAATTCCGTTCCTTTTGGTACTGCTCAGCCAAACCTCACATGGAGCTTTGCTCTTGCTAATGGATACCAAACTAAAATGTTCGCTTATGTTGGTTCTACCAACACTGATGTTACCGTTCAAGCTTCACATATTACGTCTCCCCTCGTAAATCCTATTCTCAACCCGCCTTTGCCTCCAACTGCGTATGCTGTTACTGGCGGCGGTGCTTATTGCCAGGGGACTACCGGTTTACCCGTTGGCCTTGCAAACTCTGAAATAGGAACTACCTATACTCTTATCAAGGATGGAAATCCTACTGCAGTTACCCATGCAGGAACTGGTTCAGCATTTAACTTTACTCCCAACCAATTCTTCGGAACTTATACAGTTTCAGGGCAAAACGCTATTGGTACAACAGCTATGACAGGAAGTGCTGTCATTACGGAAACGCCTTCAGCTCCTGTTAGTGTTGCCATCGTTGCGGATGCTTTGAGTGTTTGTGCCGGAGCTACTGTCAACTTTACGGCAACGCCTACCAATGGTGGTGCTGCTCCTACTTACCAGTGGTATGTAAATGCTGCTCCTGTTGGAACAGGACTGACAACCTTTTCATATGTTCCGGCAAACAATGATCAGATCTCGGTGGTTATGACCTCGAATCTTCCTGGTTGCCTCATGAACAATCCAGCTACTTCTAATATTATAACTGAAGCTGTTTCTGTTCCTGGCCCAGCAGGTGTCTCTATTGCTGCCAGTGCTAATCCTTCTTGCGGCACCAATACTGTTACCTTCACAGCCACTCCTGTCAACGGCGGAACCCCAAGCTACCAGTGGTATTTAAATGGTAACCCGGTTGGCTCCAGCCTGCCTACTTATACATATACTCCTACTACAGGTGACCAGGTTTATGTTGTTATGACATCCAGTTTGCTTTGTGCAACTGCTAACCCTGCAACATCAAACATTGTTACCATGACAGTAAATGTTCCAGTTCCGGTTAGTGTAACTATGTCCCCTTCAACAAATAACGTTTGCTCTGGAACTCTTGTAACTTTCACTGCAACTCCAACTAACGGAGGAACACCATCCTATCAGTGGTATAAAAATGGAAATCCAGTTGGAACAAACCAGGCAACTTACGCTTATGCACCGGCTAACAACGACCAGGTTTATGTTGTAATGACCTCAAGCATTGGCTGTACGACTGGTAACCCTGCAACTTCGGCTACTTCAACCATGACCATCTTTGCTTTACCTACACCTACACTGGCAGGACCTGCAACTATCTGTGCAACAACTACTGGCAATGTATATACTACTGAGGCTGGTTTTAGCAACTATGTATGGACTGTTTCTGCAGGAGGCTCAATTACGAGTGGTGGTACAAATTCATCGAATACTGTAACTGTTACCTGGAATACTGCTGGAGCACAAACAGTAAGTGTAAATTATACAAATCCCAATAACTGTACGGCCGTTAGCCCTACCGTTTACAATGTAACAGTAAATGCATTGCCTGCTCCAACCTTAACAGGTCCTGCTACCATTTGTGCAGGGACAGCAAGCAATGTTTACACTACACAGGCTGGCAACACCAATTATGTTTGGTCAGTTTCAGCAGGTGGTTCCGTTACTGCAGGTGGTACTGCTACCAGCAATACTGTTACTGTAACCTGGAACACTCCCGGGCCTCAGACTGTATCTGTAAATTACACTAATTCCAATTCCTGTACAGCCGCAGCACCTACTGTTTATCCGGTCACTGTTAATGCTTTGCCAGTTCCAACTATTTCCGGATCGGCTTCAGTATGTCTAAATTCAACCGGTAACATATATACCACGGAAGCTGGTATGACAAGTTATGTATGGAATGTCGTGGGAGGAACAGTAACTGCCGGTGGAACAGCCACCAGCAATACTGTGACAGTTACCTGGACATCAACCGGTGCCAAAACTGTTTCGGTAAACTACACCAATGCCAACAGCTGCACTGCAGTTACTGCTACCGTTTATAACGTAACTGTTAACCCTCTCCCCGTACCAACAATTACAGGCCCGGCCACAGTTTGTGCAAGCAGTACAGGCAACGTGTATACAACCCAGGCAGGTATGAGTGGCTATAACTGGGCAGTGTCTGCTGGAGGTAACATTACCGCCGGTGCCGGAACCAGTTCAATAACCGTGACATGGAACACTGCCGGTGCACAGACTGTATCTGTAAACTACATCAATGGTAATGGCTGTACGGCAGCAAGTGCTACTGTAAACAATGTTACAGTTAATGCTCTTCCTGTTCCAACCATCACCGGTCCAACTCCAGTAGGTGTAGGATCTACCCAGGTTTATACTACTCAAACTGGTATGACCAATTATGTTTGGAGTGTTTCTGCAAATGGAACCATCACTGCCGGTGGAACAGCTACAAGCAGCTCTGTTACAGTTCTTTGGAATACTGCCGGAGCAGGAACCGTATCTGTTAATTACACCAACGCCAATAGCTGTTCAGCTCTTGCGCCAGTTTCATTCCCGGTTACAGTTCTTTCTGTTCCTCCTCCAGCAGGCACAATCACTGGCCCAACCTCTGTTTGCCAGGGTGCCACAGGAGTTCAATTTACTGTTCCTGCAATTCCAAATGCTACTGGTTATGTCTGGACATTGCCTGTCGGAGCAACAATTGCAACCGGAGCCAACACAAATACTATCACGGTTAATTTCTCCTACACAGCCGTGTCAGGCGTGATCACTGTTTATGGAACCAACCAATACGGAAATGGCGGACCATCACCTAACTTTGCTATAACCGTGTTACCTTCACCTGTTCCAACCATTACGGGTGATAATGATCTTTGCCAAAGTTCAGATTATTACTATTATTCCACAGAGCCTGGTATGACAAATTATGTTTGGAATATCAGCCCTAACAGCGGTACGATTACATGGGTAACTGGAAGCAACCAGGTTATGATTTTCTGGAATTCACCAGGTGCTCATTGGGTAAGCGTTTCCTATACCAATGGCAGTGGATGTACTGCTGGTACTCCAACTGTCTATAATGTAACCGTTCATCCTCTTCCAGGAGCTGCCGGAACAATTAGTGGGAATGCACATGTTTGCGCCGGGACCAATGGCGTAACCTATTCAATTGCCTCCGTTACCAATGCAACTTCATACACCTGGACTGTTCCAAATGGAGCTACAATCGCTTCAGGAGCAACCAGCAATACAATAACGGTTAATTTCTCATCGACTGCAGTTTCCGGCAATATCATAGTAACCCCGGTGAATGCTTGTGGTAATGGCCCGGCTTCTGCTCCATTCGCAGTAACTATTGATCCTGTTCCAGCCGCAGCCGGAGCTATTACTGGACCAGCAGCTATTTGCGAAGGCACCCAGGGTGTTGTTTATACAGTTGGAACCATCACCAATGCTACAGGTTATTCATGGACTGTTCCTGCTGGCGCAACAATTGTGTCTGGCGGCAATACCAATAGTATTACTGTGAATTTCGGAGTTCCCGGTTCTGGTGTCATTACTGTTAATGGTACAAATAGCTGTGGAAATGGCGTATCTTCCAGTATGAATGTTGTTGTGAACCCAATTCCTGCAACCCCGGTTATCACTCTATCCGGTTACACTCTTACCAGCAGCGCAGCTGTTGGAAACCAGTGGTACAGGAATGGTGAGATCATAGTTGGTGCTACAGGACAATCCTACACAGCTCCCAATACAGCATATTATTATGTTGTTGTAACCATCAACGGATGTAGTTCCGACACATCCAACAATATCCAGGTTCTGTATGAAGGAATCAGTGAACTTAACGTTCAGAAAGTTTCTGTATATCCTAACCCGAATAACGGACGTTTCACTTTATCTGTGACCACTGCAGCCAAAGAAAACTTTGACCTCAGGATTCTGAATAATTTGGGTATTTCTGTTTTCGAGGAGAAGAACCTTGTTATCGATGGCAAATTAAATGAAGTTATCGACCTTAAACATCTGCCAAATGGTGTTTATTCAGTTATCCTGAATAATTCCGACAAACAGATAATCCGCAAGATCGTTATCGAATAATCTTGACTGAATTAAAAGAGAAGGGCTGTCAAAATTGACAGCCCTTTTTCTTTGTAATTTTAGGCAATACTACAATTCCTTGCACTAACTCAATGATTTCTGAATAGCATGAGATCTGAAGATGGAATATTGGATTACCATTACCACCTCAGAAGACTCTTCACCTTAGTCTTTCTTATCCCTGGCAACTATTAACGCCAGGAAAAAGAAAATACCCAAGAGAATAAAATTGTACGCAGGATAGAAATAATTTGACCAGAAATGACCGAGAAATCTATCCCCTGCAATAACAGCAATAATTCCAAGTAACATAAGGATCAGGCCTACGAGTCCGTTGATCCATGCCATAATTTTGAAGAAATTTCTCATATATGCTTATTTATTTATTTAGTAAAGATAGTAAAGCTTACAAAAATCCGGCATGTGCTCTATAAATTAATCAGTAAGAGTTTATTACCTTTGTATTGGAATGACTATTCATATAAAAGCCTTTTGAAAAGGCTTTTTATCTTCTTTCATTGAATGAAATCATTCTGGTAATGTCCACCCTATCCTTTAAAAAGGGTTCATCCGAATATCATGAGAAAATTCTACTCGGCACTTCTGGGATTACTGCTCTCCCTCCAATTATTAGGCTCTATTCCCCCCGGATATTACGACCCTGCAGCAGGACTTTCAAATGCAGCTTTAAAGACAGCTTTATACAATATAATTAAGGACCACACGGTAAAAAGTTATGATTACCTGTGGACTGCATTCCAGACCACTGATAAAAAATCAAATGGCAAAGTTTGGGACATGTATTCAGATATTCCAAACGGAACACCTCCTTATGAATTTACGTTTGTAACAAATCAATGTGGTACATACAACAGTGAAGGGGATTGCTATAATCGTGAGCACTCATGGCCTTCAAGCTGGTTCAATGATGCATCGCCCATGTACACGGACCTCTTCCATTTGATACCTGCAGATGGATATGTAAATAACCGGCGTGGAAATTACCCGTTTGGGACTGTGTCCAACCCTACTTGGACCTCATTAAATGGAAGTAAAGTAGGCAGTTGTTCTGCTGCGGGTTA
This sequence comes from Bacteroidota bacterium, assembly GCA_013376995.1. Taxonomy (GTDB): domain Bacteria; phylum Bacteroidota; class Bacteroidia; order Bacteroidales; family UBA4417; genus UBA4417. The sequence goes on from JACAAZ010000002.1 coordinate 41,470, forward strand.
TTCAGGAGTTGTTTTTGAACCTAGAGATGAATATAAAGGAGATTTTGCACGTGCATATTTTTATATGGCGACCAGGTATGAGAATGTTATTTCCACATGGCATTCAAATGACGCTAATGCAGAAGCCGTTTTACAAGCAAATTCCTACCCGGTCTTTGAACCATGGTTTCTTAATCTTTTAGGTGCCTGGAATATTGCAGACCCTGTCAGCCAAAAGGAAATTGCCAGGAATGATGCTGTTTATGCTATCCAGAATAACAGGAATCCTTTTATTGACCATCCCGAATATGTTTACGCCATATGGGGAGTTGGTGCGCCATTGCCTACCCCAACAATTACAGGTCCGGCTTCTGTCTGTGCAGGGACATCAGGAAATGTTTATACTACTGAATCAGGTCAAACAAACTATGTCTGGACAGTCTCTTCGGGAGGCACCGTTGTATCGGGTGGTACATCCAGCAATAATACAATTACGGTAACATGGACAACCTCAGGAGCGCGTACGGTCTCTGTTAACTATACAAATTCGAGCGGGCTAACAGCCTTATCACCAACCATTTACAACGTTACTGTCAATAGTTTGCCAGTACCGGCACTTACTGGACCAAGTTCAGTTACTGTTGGGTCTTCAGGAAATGTATATACTACCCAATCTGCTATGACAAATTATAGCTGGGGAATACCCGCAGGAGGAACTGTTACATCCGGGGGAACCTCATCAAGCAATACTGCAACAATTACCTGGAATACGATAGGTTCCAAGGTTATCACAATAAATTATACAAATTCCAATTCCTGCACTTCCACAACACCCTCATCCTATACTGTGACTGTTAATTTACAGCCAGAGCCTACAAATTTTCCTTCTGACTTTTCAGCACATAATATTCTTTTACAGTGGGTTGATGCAACTGGAGGCGTTCTCCCTACTGCTTACCTGATCCGTATGAACGCTTCAGGGTTCAATGAAATTCAAAATCCTGTTGATGGGATTCCGGTTCCTGACGGCCTCACTGACAAGAATATTGCCTATGGTATACAGCAGGCAATATTCTCTGTTCTTACACCAAATACCACCTATTATTTCAAAATATTTGGATATACCGGGAGCGGCAGTAATATTAGCTATAAAACAAATGGCATTGTCCCGCAGATCCAAATGAGCACATCGCCATAAATGCCAGGTAGGTAATCCGTACAGATTTATAGTTCAGTCTCACAAGAAACACCATGAAAAAGCTAATTCTTCTTTTCCTCGTCAGTATAACTATTCTGGGTGCCAATGCTCAAATTCCAGCAGGCTACTACAATTCAGCTACAGGCTTGACTGGTGTGGCCCTGCAACAGGCACTTCACAATATTATTAAGAACCATACTGTCCTGACTTACACACCCGGGATATGGAATGCAATCTATACAACTGACGATAAACCTAATGGTACCGTTTGGGATATGTATTCTGACATTCCGGATGGTACCCCAAATGGAAATCCACCATATGTTTATACTATGGGTACAGACCAATGTACCGGAGGATCTGCTGCTGAGGGGCAATGTTATGCACGGGAACATTCATGGCCTGAAAGCTGGTTTGGGTATGCTGCGCCAATGAATACGGACCTTTTTCACATTTTCCCAGTTGATCAATATGTTAATCAACGTCACTCAAATAATCCTTATGGAGTAGTGGGGACACCTACATGGACATCACTCAACGGGAGCAAGTCCGGCCCTTCTGTAACACCAGGATATACAGGCACCGTTTTTGAACCCCGGGATGAGTACAAGGGAGATTTTGCACGTGGTTATTTTTACATGGAAACACGTTATTATTCGGAAGATAGCGGCTGGCCCGGAAGCCCAATGGCTGTTGGATCACAATTGTTACCCTGGGCACAGGACATGATGCTTCAATGGGCTCAGAATGATCCTGTTTCACAAAAAGAAATTGACAGGAATAATGAGATTTACAATACCTATCAACATAACCGTAACCCTTTTATAGATCATCCAGAATATGCAACCTCCATTTGGGGTAGCAGTAGTGGCGTGTTAAATGAACCCTCGAATTACCCGGCTAATTTTTCAGCGCACAACCTATATGTGCAGTGGACAGATCCAACAGGGAACAATGTACCAGAAGGTTATTTGGTCAGGATGAGTTCTGCAGGCTTTGATTCCATTCAGGATCCAGTTGATGGAGTTCCAATTCTAAATAGTGCTGCAGATAAGAATGTTTATTATTCCTTACAAGGTGCCTGGTTTACGAATCTCACAGCAAATACAACATACTATTTCAAAATATTTGCCTATTCCGGTTCTGGTAGCAGTATCAATTATAAGACCACTGCTGTTCCAGAATATCAGCAAACGACTCAACCCTGACAGGATAGAATGAGCAGTGAAGAACTCTTTTTTGCCAACAAAGAGTCCGATTTCAGGAAGTCGGACACCTTTTTTATTAATAATACACCTTGATCAGATTCGTTAATTATATCTCTCCTGCGGTTGTAATTTACGTCAGGAAGCTCTGAGTAATAATTTAATTGTTGATTAACAAATACTTAGATTTTATAGTTTTTATATTATTTTATTTTATGTATTCTAACGGGTTTCTCATTCCCTAGAAGAGATTAATTTTGCATTAATAGTGGCTTCCCATTTGAATTTTGGGGTTTATATTCCTTTTCCATTTCTTACTTTTGCTTTCCATTTCCTCAGTCTGTTTTAAGATTCAAACTAACTTCAGGTTTGCTCAATGTACTTCGGTACATGAAAAAGCATTCTGTAGGCTTGAAATCGCAAGAAACAAATATATTCTTATAGGAATTCCAAAAACCCAAAAACCCAAATTATGAAGAAATTTACCTTCTTACTATTTTCAACGATTCTCCTGATTCTTTGTTGTCAGGTAAATTCGTTCGGGCAATTATCTATTACCGCAACAGGTACTGCCTTTACTCAAAATTTTGATGGAATTGGTATTACTGCAACGGCAGCATTGCCATCAGGATGGACTGTTTCAGGTGGTACTGTGTTTTCAGCAGGCACATTAGCTACAACTGTTGCATACGGAACTTCCGGAACCGGCATTGTTACCAGTTCGTCCGGTGGCGGAACAGTTAACTGGGCAAATGGTGTAACTGCCACATCTACTGATCGTTCTGTTGGTTTTTTAACATCGGGTTCTTTTGCAAGTCCCCGTAACTTGTTTGTTCAAATTGTTAATAATACAGGTGGAACGTTAAATTCTATTACAATTTCTTTTGATATTGAGAAATACAGATCTGGTTCTCGTGCGTGGAATGTTAACTTTTATTCCGGGACGGATGGATCTACCTGGGCTCCACAAACTGGTGGCGATCAAGCTTATCCAGCTGACGCAAATAATACAACGGTTTATAATCCTCCAACTTCACAATCAAAATCAGTTACGATAACTGGTCTTTCTATTGCAAATGGAGCTAATTATTACTTTCGCTGGGCCTATACAGGAACTTCTGGAAGTACTAATTCCCAAGGTTTAGGTTTTGATAATATTTCAATTACTGCTTCGGGAGGAGCTACTGCTCCTGCTGTAACTGCATCCAATGCAGGAAGCATTACTCCAACTTCGGCCCTTTTCAATGGTAATATTAGCAGCGACGGAGGTTCTGCTCTCTCAGACAGGGGTTTTTACTATAAGACGTCAGCAGGTGTTACAACATCTGACATCCAAACATCTGCCGGAGGAACTGCGACAGGTGATTTTTCGAAAAGTATGACCTTGTCATCCGGAACAAATTATTTCTATAAAGCTTATGCCACTAATGGAGTAGGTACAACTTTAAGCAGTAATGAGATAAGCTTCTGGACATTTTCCACAGAACCTACAGCACATTCAACTACTTTAACAAATAGTGTAATTTCTCAAACTCAGATAGACCTGGGTTTTGATGCTTTAAGTTCTATCACCAATGCCACAGGATACCTGATTCTGAAGAAAGCCGGATCTGCACCAACAGGCTTGCCGGCAGACGGCACTGCCTATACTGTAGGAACAGCAATCGGTGACGGAACTGTAGCTGCAATTGTAACATCTGCTTCAGCTACCTCTTCCAGTATCACTGGCCTGACCGGTGGAACAGCGTATTATTTCGAGATCATTCCCTTTGGCAACGGTTCAAATAATGCCACCTACAATTACAAAACTGATGGCATTATTCCAGTTACAAATGGAACAACCCTGGCACCACTTGCAAGCACCTCAGAAATTTCCGGGCCAGCCCTGGGTAGCCAACCTAATCCAGTTTTGCTTTCTTCACTTACAACTACTGATGCGGCAGCTGTTCGCGTCCTTGATATGGATGTTTATGATTATGGTTCAGATGCTCAGCCTACCAAAATCACACAGGTTACTATAAAGGCTGGTACAGGAAATACGGCCAACTGGGCTAATTCTATTCAAGGTGTGAAACTTTCTAAAGATGCCGGAAGTACCTTTGTAACAATTGGCACTCCAACAATCACTGCCGCATCAATTGTTATCCCAATTACTACAGGCAACCTGAATATTCCTGACAACAATGCTCTTACGCTCTCCTTGTATGTATACTTGAAGAGTTCAGGATTAACTGATAACCAGGTATTTGAATTCAAAGTTGATGCAACGGCCTCCTCGCATGGATTTGTTGCTGATGGTACAGGCTCAACATTTCTTGCCACTTTCACTGCTGCCCCGGTTTCAAATCAAATTCTGATTGATGTAGTTGCCACCAAGTTAAATTTCGTACAGCAACCTACCAATGTAGTTACTGCAGCCAATATCACGCCTGCAGTCACGGTAAGCGCGACAGATGCGAATGGTAACAAGGATTTAAATTATACTACATCTGTATCAGTTGCTGCAACCGGGCTCACAGGAACTCCTGTTTCAGCAATACCTGTAAGCGGCCTTGCAACATTCAGCACATTGAGTTTTGCTGCTCCAGCAACGAGCGTTTCATTGGCTGCAACTTCAGGCTCGCTGACCTCAGCCACAAGTAATGCTTTTAATGTATTATTGGTGCCGGTAGCCGGAGAAATCGTGATCAATCAATTCAATCCCGGTTACAATGGAGCTTCAAATGAATACATTGAACTGCTCAATAAAACCAATAAAACCTTCGATTTATCTCAACTCAAGATCGTTTATTCATCTGCAGGCGGATCAGGGCCAAGCAGCCTTGGAACACTGAGCGGAACACTTCTGCCTTACAGCTTTTGGCTTCTTTCACCTGATGCTACCATTACCGTAGGCTCAACCTCAGTTCTTGCCCGCGATGGGTCCTTAACAGCTGGTATGGCTGCTGCAAGTGGACAGATTGGTCTGCAGACTCTTGGAAATGTTAAAATTGATGGTGTAGCTTATGGTACAATTACCGTAAATACTGTTGGAGAAGGTTCGCCGGCTCCACCACCAGCTGTTGCAAAAGATGGAATCAAGAGAGCAGTTGAAGGCGTTGACAACAATACCAACAGCATAGATTTTGTATCCGTTTCAAATGCCTCCATCTATCTGAGGAATCATAATTCAATTTGTGTTTCCGCTGCATACACCCTTCCTGCAACTTCATACCCGGCCGACGTGGTAATTTCAGGATCAACTCCTGCTGTTACGCTGTCAGGTAATACTACTATCACCGGGAAACTGACCATTTTGTCAGGAAGCCTCACTGTTTCTTCCAGTCAAAACCTTACAGTTACCGGAACGCTGACTAACTCAGCCGGAAATACTGGACTTATACTCCAGAGCGATGTTACAGGAACTGGTTCCCTAATTGAAAATAGCGGAGTACCTGCAACTGTTCAGAGGTATATTACCAAATACAATGCACCCGGAGATGATATGTTCCATTTCCTTTCGTCACCCGTTATTGCCCAGTCTATTAGTCCTCAATTCAGTGACCCGGCTAACAATTCAACTGATGACTTTTATAAGTTTGATGAAACTACTTATATGTGGATAAATCACAGGGATAATGCAGGCACTGGAATAAATGCTTCTTTTGGAGAAACCGATTTTGCAATAGGCCGTGGTTACCTGGTTGCCTATAATGCAGATGTTACAAAATCCTTTGGTGGAACTTTGAATACTGGTAATATTTCAATTCCTGCACTGTCACGTACAACTTTTTCGAACCCTGATAAAAGCGGTTGGAACCTGGTTGGTAATCCTTACCCATCGGCTATTGATTGGAATAATGTTGCATCAAGCCAGTATACAGATATTGATGCTGCTATTTATGTGTATGATAACGCCAGTTCTACCTATAAAAGCACTGTTCCGAATTCAGGCACTACTCCTCCAATTGGTAACCTCCCTGGTGGAATAATCCCGGCAATGCAAGGTTTCTTCGTTCATGCAAATGGATCAAGCCCGTCATTAATCCTTGAAAACCAGGACCGTGTTCACAGCAGCCAGGCTTATTATAAGAGCGAGATAGCCAGCAATATTCTTCGCCTCAGGGTTGAAGGAAATTCAAAGTATGATGAAACCTTCATTCGCTTTACTGATGAAGCTACCATGGATTTCGACAGTCAACTGGATGCTTATAAATTGTACGGCGGAGCCGGCGTACCTCAATTATTCTCATCGGCCGGAACTACAAAGCTTTCAATCAATTCCTTGCCAAACAGCAGCCTGGAAGGATTCGTCCCGATTTCAGTTGTGGCTGGGGTGAGTTCAACCTATGTCATAACGTTAGCAGAAAACACACTTCCATCGAATTATTATGTAACCCTGGAAGATCTTAAAACCGGAGTTTCACAAAGGCTTAATACCCAACCCAGCTATTCTTTCGCAGCTGCTCCCGGAGATGACCCTAACCGTTTCCGCCTCTACTTTAAGGATGCAACATCAGTACCGAATCCAATATCTGTTGATTTCACGGTTTATTCAAATAATGGAAGCATATTCGTTACAAGTACCGAATCAGGAAACCCTGTTATCCGAATTTCAGATCTAACGGGCCGCGTTCTTGCTTCCGGAGATTTACTGAATGGGAAGTTCCAGGCAAATATGAATGGAAATACAGGAGTATATCTTGTTAGCCAAATCAGTTCAAAGGGAATTGCATCCCATAAAGTAGTTGTGAAATAATAGAATGTCCATCCAATAATTCAAGAAATTATGAAGCGCACTATATATAGCTTACTAGTAACCGCAATACTTTTCATGTTTGTTTCGATTGCGATACCAACTCAGGCGCAGGAACCGCCACATCCGCCAACAACAGGACATGGCGCCACCGGCAACCAAAACCCGTCCGGAGCTTCAGCCCCGATCGATGGTGGCCTAAGCATACTTGTTGCCCTGGGATTGGCTTACAGTTCAAGAAAATCGCTTAAGGTAAAGTAATACTGCCAGCATTACAGATTTGAAATAAGTTAAGCATAGGCTCCTGCTTGTCCCTAAACATGCATGAGCCTATGCTTTATTTAATCGGTTAGGTCTGATTCAGAAATCTTGCCCGCAAAACGCGCAAGTCAGTTCTTGTCTATTATTTTCAGGCAATGGGGAAACACCTTCACCTATTTGCCTTCAGATACAACAAAAGAAACTGGCAAAAGATGATTCTGTGCTCTGAAATTATGGTATGGGCTTAGTAATCCGTTATTTACAGAGTCAAAATCATGATTCACAGTATCCCTGGAATATATTAGAAGAACTTTAGGCCCAGGCTAAGGAAGACCCTGTAAAAGAACAGGATTGCAATGACCAATATTACTATACTCCATCTGAAGTAGCCTTTTCGTGCAACACCAGTAATATGAATAGTTTCATTCCTGCTGGAGTTAAAAGTAAACAAGGATGGTAAAAGAATGAATATTGGGGTAATCAATTTTAATGTCAGTGGCAGGTAATGCACGGGGGTCATTATCAGGTAGAAAATCACAACGCCTGTAGCCCAGGGAAAATAAATCTGGTTTAGGATAAAGAAAAACCTGTATTTGGGCTCAATAATTTTCTCGGAGCCGGAAGTTATCAGGAAAAGAGGCGTCACCAACCTTCCAACTATAAGCGAAATAGCAATCGAGATTACAGCAAAAATGATCTCCTCAACATCGAACATGGAGCTCATAAATAACCATTCAGTAGTGTAGATGAACTCAGTTCTTGTAATAAAGCCAACCAGGTAAGAACCGAAAAAGAAATTCAAGCCGGCAATAAAACCCCAGAGATAAAATAACCTTAAATTCTGAAAATTAGGCCGGGTTCTAAAAAACATTCGCAGAAATATGAAACCTGTTGCAAGGCTTACTACTGGCCCTGAAGCAAAAATGAAAATCAGTGCGATTCTCGTATATAGTGGAGATCCCGAAAATAGCGGGAATTTAATCCGATAATAGTACCAGATAGTTGGGATATTGAACAGGTAGGATGTCAGAATTGTAGCAGCCTGGTAGATGACATATAAAAAGAGAAATGATATGAGGAAAATAGCTGTTGACTGGAAAAAGGTTATTGCCAGGCGGCCCCTCAATTGCTTGGTTTTGACAGCCTCAACAAATCCATTCTGAAACAGGTTTACTTTGTTCTGATAGGCTATTTTCTTATCCGCTTTTCTTAATTGCTCCGTTAGCAGTTTTGATTCATCCCTGCTTTTCCCAAAAAGTGTTTTAACAGGATTCTTTTTGAACTCCAGTATCCATTTTTTCTGACTTTCCCTGCGCATCTGCCGTATTTCTTTACGAACACTTGACCGATACTCCTGGTCCGGTGTTGTTTCTTTTGCAGTGAAAGGATGAGCAGCTCTTTTTTTAAGTAGTTCTATTTTTTCCTTGCGTTGTTCAGACCGGTATTCTTCAAGCATTTCTTTTTGCATTGCGCGATACCGCTTTTTGTCAGCACGAAGTTTTCGCCTATATTCTCTTTGATATTTATACCTTTTAAACATTTTCAGTTCTGAAACTATAGGTTTACACAACTTCAAACATACATAATTTAAGTTAATAATGAAAAAACCACTTAAGCAACGCCAAATGACAATATTATTTCCTATTTTTACTCTACCCGAACGTATTGCCTGGATTCCTCAAACCCTCTTCCCCTAACTTATTGGCTTATATGTGTTTATTTATCTCCATTATTAATGGAAAAATCCAATCGATTTATTTCCCGGCTTTTTACTTTCCTATCCTTATCAGGGATTAAGGCAAATCGTCAAATTAAGCGTGCAAGAATTCTCTCTTCTTCGAATCATCATACGGAGGCTATCCGGGATTATTCAAAAGCGCTTGAGATAAGTCCAAAAAATGCTACAGCATATTATCTTAGGGGAAATGCGCGATTTGCAATCAACGACTTTGAAGGAGCAATAAGTGATCTTTCAAAAGCTATAAAGCTCAAGTCTAATTATATCGAAGCCTACTATTTAAGAGGGTCGGTATATTTCCAGAATAAAGAATATCACCTTTCCATCCTTGATCTTGAAAAAGTTTTGGATCTAGATCCCAATTATTCTGAAGCTTTATGCAGCCTGGGCAATACAAGGGTTCAGATGAACGACCTTGAGGGTGCAATTAATGATTACAGCAAGGCAATAAGGATTGAGCCTTATGATTCTACGCTATATTATAACAGGGCTAATGTTAGGCTACAAATGAACGAACCCAATGCCGCCCTGCAGGATTATAATATTGCTATCCAGTTGCAACCAGAATTTGCCTCTGCTTACCTCGGTCGGGGAAATGCCAAACTTCAACTTGGTAGCGAGACAGGAGCTGCCATCGATTGGAACAAAGGTGAGAAACTAAAGAAAGAACAAGAAGGGACAGCTTTGGTGGAACCTATTCCTATCTGATTCTTCTTTCTGTTAATTGCATCACAAATTTATTCTCCTTTCAGATAATATTCTGTCGACCCACACCCTCTTTCCGAAACTCCGCCTTGAATCCAAACCTCTTTAGCCAAAGATTCTACAGATGCATTCAAAAGGCCCTTCCCAAGGGCTTAAAAACAGCCTGGTGGCTTATCAAGATCACCGTACCTGTTTCATTTTTTGTACTACTGCTTGATTATTTTGGGGCTCTTAATATAATGGCAGGAATTACCGGCCCATTATTCAAAATACTTGGATTGCCAGGTGTTTCTGCAATTGTATTAATCACTGGCATTTTCACTAATGTTTATTCTGTTGTTGCAGTTATCACTACACTGCATTTGCCTATGAGGGAAGGCCTGATTATCGGAACCATGTGCCTTGTATCCCATAATTTTATCATTGAAACAACTGTTCTGCGAAAAACCGGCTCATCTGCGATAAGAATGGTACTATTAAGGATAATAGGCAGCTTTGTAATTGGCTGGTTTCTGAACATTGTAATCCCCGGCCATTTCACAAATGACGCCCTTCCATCAACTCCTGAAAGGGCTGCGTTTTCCCCTGTACTGTGGGATTGGGTAAGATCCATATCTTATACAACGGCCAAGATCCTTATCCTTGTCGTTTTATTACTCATCCTTCAACAAATTCTCGAAGAATTTGGGATCATCAAATGGTTGGTTCAGCCCTTTTCTCCAATTTTAAAACTGATGGGATTGAGCAGTAGCACAACATTTTCCTGGATTGTGGCAAATACAATCGGACTTGCCTATGGTTCAGCAATTATGATTGATCAGGTAGAGAAAGGGCAAATGAATACAAGGGAAGCCGATCTTCTAAACCATCATGTTGCGTTGTCGCATTCACAACTTGAAGATCCTTTATTATTCCTTGCTATCGGGTATATAATTCATTGGATGATCTGGCCAAGAGTTATCATTGCAATAATTGCCGTATGGCTCAGGAAATTTGAATTGGCTTTGATTGACAGGAGATCTGCAAGGAGGAAATCCTGATTCCGTCAAACTTTTACCATACCATACAGGGATTTGATCTCTTCCAGCCAGATTGTTTCATCCGGCGTCTCAAGGATCATTGGGATATCGTCAAAACGTGGATCGTTCATGATCCTTACAAATACTTCGTTTCCAAGAAATCCCTTTCCAATGCTGTCATGACGGTCTACCCTGCTTCCCAGCGCCTTCATGGAATCATTAATATGCATTCCTCTCAAATAGTTAAACCCTACTATCTTTTCAAACTGGGCAAATGTCTGATTATATCCGTCAACACTAAGAATGTCATAACCCGCAGTGAAAGTGTGACATGTATCGAGGCACACGCCAACCCTGGATTGATCTTTTACATGGTCAATGATAAATTTCAGATGTTCGAATTTAAAACCAAGGTTCGAACCCTGACCGGCAGTGTTTTCAATAACGGCAGTTACTCCTTTGGTCTGATCCAGGGCTAAATTGATAGATTCAGCTATAAGAAGAAGGCTCTCTTCTTCGGAAATTTTATTCAGGTGACTCCCTGGATGAAAATTCAGACGATCAAGCCCCAGCTGTTCACAACGCTGCATTTCATCAAGGAAGGCGGCCCTGGATTTTGACAGCCCTTCTTCTTCGGGGTGCCCCAGGTTAATCAGGTAACTATCGTGCGGAAGAATATGCTTTGGCTGGAACCCGTAGGTTTCGCAATTTCGTTTAAACTTGTCAATGCTTTCCCTGGTTAAAGGTGCCGATACCCATTGCCGTTGATTTTTCGTAAACAGGGCAAATGATTTAGCACCTATTTCAAATGCATTTACAGGTGCATTTTCTACCCCACCCGAGGCACTAACATGGGCTCCAATATATTTCATGATCGCTGGATAATTAAATTATGTGTAAAGAACGGTTTTCAGGAAAATCCCGGTAAAATATTCTCTTATTAATCTTAACAATCAGAGCCCCTGTTATTGTTCATTGACAGATAGAAATAATAAGGGCCTCCAGGCTTCATCAGATTCATTTAATCTGGCTTCAAGCCATGAATTTAATTATCTGATGGTAATCCTCCTTTGACAATTTATACGCGCTCCCCTGGGCCTTTGTGTTCATCCAGTAGTTTTCAATTGCCTCGTGCTGGTCTTCCCCTAGTCCAATTTCTGAAAGACTTGTAGGTGAACCAATCTGTTTGAAAAAGTCTTCAAATGCCTTTATGCTAGAATCAACATCAGAAGTTCCGAATACACTTAGCCCCAATTTTAAAATTCTTTCCGCTGCCCGGTTTTTCATCACTTTCATCCAGGCAGGAAACAGAATGGACAACGAAGCCCCATGAGCAACGCCATAGTGCAATGAGAGCATATGGCCCATAGCATGAACGCCCCAGTCGCCTCCGCCTTTTCCATTGGATGTAAGCAGGTTCAATGCCATTGTTGCATCGTACATTATTGCAGCCCTTTCCTCAACTCCTTGAAGGTTTATCATCAATCGGGGCCCCCATTCCACGGCATCGCTAATGATTGAAAAAATAAACCGATCCGTGAGGGAAAACTCTCCCGGTCCAAAATAATTTTCAAGGCAGTGAGCAATGAGATCAGCAATGCCAAAAGCCGTATAGTTGCCCGGAACACTTACCGTCAATTCCGGATCCAGGAAGGAATGCCTGGGGAAAATCAGGTCCGAACGATAACCATCTTTTCTGCCTGTTTTTTCATTTTGCAACACTGCAAACGGGTTCATTTCTGTTCCGGTAGCTGCCAAAGTAAGTACTGCGATCATTGGAATTGCGCTCACTGGCTTTGCCCTGTAAGTATAAAAATTCCAGGCCGGATGGTTGGCAGGGATAGTAATGGAAATAATCTTGGCAGAATCTATTACACTTCCTCCGCCAACTGCAAGGATAACTTCAATTTTCTCCTTCCGTCCTAACGAAGCTGCTTCATCAACATCTTCAACAACTGGGTTCGGCCTGATCCCACCATATTCAACCACCTCAATTCCCGCTGCATTTAAAAGGCCTGCAATTTTATCATACAACCCCGAATGCTTTATGGATCCTTTGCCATAGACGAGTAAAACCCTGTTTCCGTATTGCTTGATTGTACCTGGTAGCGCATCCAAAACACCCCTGCCGAAATGCAGGACGGTTGGATTAAAGTAAGTGAATTTTTCCATGATTGGTGTTTAAGAAACTTTCAAAGTTAAGCTGTTATCTTTATTCCTTCCAGCAATAAAAAGTAGCGGTTTTAATTTTTTATCCAAAGCCTGAATTTAAATTCTCCTTTTCACAATAGAATGAATCCATTTATATTGAACAAATAAAAAACAAGGCTGCTACCTTTATTGATAGCAGCCTTGCATGTAGGATTTGACACCCGGATTTATCTTACTTTAATATCATTTTCCAAACCATCGTCTTCCCGTTCAATTCAGCTTTTACATAATAGTTGCCTTTTGCAAACCGGGTCAGGTCAAATGTATAACTTGATTCGCCGGAGCACTCCCTGGTCATTAGTATCTTTCCTGATATGTCAAGAATTGCAACATTCAATTGCATCACTGCTTGTGAAGGACTGCTAATGACAAATATTCCGTTTGTCGGATTTGGAAATACCTGGATTCCGCTTTGAGGTTGTTCACCTATTGATACAAAAGATGGAAGCTGAATTACCTTCACGGTTTGAGGGCTGACACCTGCAGCAGAAACTGTAATGTTGGCTGTCCGGATAACAGGCGTGGTATTTTCATTATAATAAGCATTAATAACACCATTGCCCGTCCCAAAAGGAGTAGTATTACACCAGGAAACATCAGATCCTGCATTCCAGCTTGCATTGGAAGTAACATTAAATGTAGTTGTTCCGGCAGGCATTGTGACATTCTGAATTTGTGGCGTTACCAGCAAAGTTGCAGGAGCCGCAGCCTGTGTAAGTGTTGCAGTGGCGGGTGCCATTCCTGCAACGGTTACTGTAATGGTAGCGATCCTGTCAGCAGCATCTGGATTGGCCTGGTAATTAGCAGTTATAGTCCCATTCCCGTTTCCGGATCCATTGATTGTGCACCAGGGCATGTCACAACTTGCCGTCCAGGCCGAATTCGAACTTACATTATAAACAACGGTTCCTGAATGAAAGTCGACGTTTTGATTATGCGGATCAATGCTGAGTGTTGGGGCTCCTCCAGCCTGGCTTACTGTAACATTAACAGGTGTAATACCATTTGCACTCACAGAAATATTGGCAACCCTGGGAGTAAGAAGTGGATTGATCTCATAATTCACAGTAATTTGTCCATTCCCTACTCCGGAAGGAGTGAAAGTACACCAGGCAGCGCTGCTGCTAACAGTCCAAGGAGCATTTGATGTTACAGTGAATTGTGTTACACCCGATACCCCTGGTACATTCTGATTAGGAGGTGTTACTGAAAGTGTTGGAACAGCTCCAGCTTGTGAAAGCAGAACAATTACCGGTTGCAATCCGGCTACCATCACTTTGATTGAATCAGACCGGGGTGAAACAGATTGATTGGCTGAATAATTGGCAACAATAGTTCCATTGCCAAATCCGCTTGGAGTTACTGTAAACCATGTTGCTGTTGTTGAAACTATCCATGTAGAATTGGATGTCACCGTGTATGATATAGTTCCTGCAGGTGGTTCAACATTCTGGTAAGGAGGAGTCACTGTAAGGGTTGGCATAGATCCAGCCTGCGAAACAGTAACAATGACAGGAGCCAAACCACTAGCGGAAACAGTAATATTAGCCACCCTTGATGCCGGTGAGACATTCTGGGTATAATTGGCCGTGATTGTTCCATTGCCAGTCCCTGATGGGTTGACTGTGCACCACAAGGCATCACTTACAACCGTCCACGACATATTTGAAGTTACCGCGAAACTTGTTGATCCTGCAACTGTAGTAACTGTCTGGTTTGGTGGAGTAACTGTCAAGGTAGGAGTTGATGCAGTTTGAGTAACAGTAACTACTACAGGGGATAATCCGGTAACTGTTACTGTGATATTTGCAATACGAGTAGATGTTGTGCCGTTCAGGGTATATGTAGCAGTGATTGTGCCATTCCCAGTTCCTGAAGGTGTTACTGAACACCAGGCAGCATCGCTAACAGCTGTCCATGCAGAAGCTGTAGTTACTGTAAATGGAACGTTGCCAGCAGGAGATGCTACAGTTTGATTAGGAGGCGTAACGGTTAAGGTCGGGGCATTCCCGGCTTGAGTAACAGTTACAACAACTGGTGTAAGACCGGCAACAGTAACTGTAATATTGGCTGTCCTTGGACCGGGTGCCGTGTTTTGTGTATAGGTGGCCATTAATGTTCCATTACCTGTTCCTGAAGCAGGAACCGTGCACCATAAAGCGTCGCTGGTTACTGTCCATGGAGAGTTGCTTGTCACATTAAAAGAAGTATTCCCGGCTGAAGTACCAACATTCTGGTTTGGAGGTGTTACGCTGAGAGTAGGGCCAGAAGCTGTACCTGTAATATGAACATCGTCAATCGCCCATGAATAGCCCCAGGTACCGGTGTAATTCCATTTCAGTTTCACATTGGCTTGTCCTGAAAGGGCAGCCACAACCTGGTTATAGGCAGCGGGGTTTGTTGCTGAGGTAGTGTTATAGGATTGCAGTTGGGTCCAGGTAGTTCCGTTATCTATGCTATAGGAAAATGTTCCTGAAGAACCGGAATAACTCTTGAAATAATGATTGAACTGAATTGTAATCGCAGTATAGCCAGTCATATCAATAGTCGGTGAAATCAGGTCGGCATTTTGTGAGTTACCACTCCCATAAGCATCGCTGTTGAGGAATGCATAATTCCCTGTTAAAGATGGATTTGGACTCTGGGAGGTTATTGTACCAAACTGCCAGACCTGGTTATTACCCTGGTGGTCAATTTGTGACCAGCAGTTGGGAATAATAGTTCCGGAGAAGCTTTCGGTAAATGGCAGCGAGTAAGTGCCGCAAAGAGTTGTGAATGTAAGATCATCACCATAATAGGTACCGCTGCTGTTTGTAGCATAAGCCCTGACATGGTAAGTAGTATTTGATGATAGACCTATAATATTACTGATGAACGTTCCTGTTCCGGAACCATCAGTTGTATGATTTCCAGTGGCTACCGGGTTTGCAGTAGTACCCCAGCAAACACCCCTGGCAGTAACAGCAGAGCCCCCGTCAGTGATCACATTTCCACCTGAGATGGCACTTGTCAGCGTAATCCCGGAAACTGCAGTCGTAGTAACAGAAGCGGCACCCGGGGTAAATGATAGATCAAGTCCGTTGGAAGTTCCATCACTATTTACACCCACTAGCCTGAAATGGTATGTTTGACCGGACGTCAACCCGGAAATACTTGCGTTAACAGGCACTGTTGAAGTTCCTGAACCAGCAGAGACAGTTGGAGTATTATTACCATAACTGACCGTTGTACCCCACTCAAAATGGTAGTTTGTTGAAAGGCCATTGGGATTTACTGTGCCGTTGAGCGTTGCAGAGGTTCCGGTAACAGCTGTTGCAGCCACGGTTACAATGGCTGGATTATTTCCGATTTTAAAAGATGCAATTTTTGTTTTTCTTGCTCCTCCGCTCCCGATATATTCATCGGTATACCAAAAGGTCTGATCATCAGAGGGGTCAACAGACATTTGGGAATAATCTCCCCAGCGTTCAACTCCTGTTTGCGAATATGCTCCTGTTTGAATTACGTCTTCAGGTAAATCCATCACTCCTGATGCTGCGCTATATGCTGCCGAGGTCTGTCCGGTGAACCGGATACTGGGATAGACTGTAGAACTTGAAACAGAATACCCGAGACCTATTTTGCCACTCCCATTCAGCATTATACTGCCCATCCACCTGGAATTGGCATCAGGAGCATAGGTGCCTTGCTGCCGTATAGCCCAGTTTCCGGAAGTTTGTGTTCCCCTTCTAAGTTCGTACCATCGAACTCCGGCATGGTCTGTATTGTCAACATCAACAGAATGACAACAAACCAGGGCCTGGTAGGTGCCGAAATTTCTATACTGTGGAACATTCATGATAACCTGGGGAATAGCATCCAACTGTTGGGTGGTTCCGGGTTGGGCAATATTAGTCCAGTCATTACCAAAATTACTGTCGAATGGTGCGACAGCTAATTGTTGAACACGATTGAAAGTAGATGCTGAAGGAGTTGTCCAGTTCACTGCCAGTTCATATATCCAAAGTTCGTCAGCACCACCACCAATTGCATCATCGTTAAATGCTATGAACATGCCAGGTGCACCTGCAGGAGCAGCAACCCCATCATTGTCAACTGGGGGAACACACATAAATCCATCGATGGATGTTGGCCGGAAAGGATTATTGAAGCCAACCATTTGCGGGCTTGTACCTCCTGTTAACATTACAGAACGCTGAAATACATATATGTCATTCCCAGAGCTGTTATTATCACCCATATAATAGCCATCCTGCCATACGCCGAATTTTGGATAATCAGGCATGTCAGCAACATCGAAAGAATATTTATACCAGGTGCCTGTTGGGTCATTTGTTGAAGAAACAGCAATCATCATATAGTCATTGGAACCACTGATAGAGAATTCCGTAGCCACATATCGTTGCGACTGTTCATCAAACAGAACAATAGGATCTCCATCATTATACGTTGATCCTGTAACCCCGCTGAATAGCAGGTTCATATCCGTAGGTCCGGCCACCAGGGTACCGGTCTTATTATAGATTGCATAGGTGCAATTAACGGTTTGCATATAATGGTTCGGTCCGGCAGTTCCATTACAATCGGGCGGATAGTACGGTGATGTTTGACCGTCGAAATTCACCAAAGGTGCTTTGGGATTCCCATTGGCACCCATGATCTTCTGCCAGACTTGATCGGGGCCTTTGGGTTGGGCAGTTTCTGAGAAAGGATACGACCTGTCTCTCAATTTTTTATTAAGGAGCTTCTTTTCGGCCTTAATACGCATAGCGTTAACCTCATCCGGTGTTAATCGGGGAAGGTCACGCAAAGGAGGTGTTTCTCCCAGAAAAGTCCCGGTACTGATCCTGGATGGAGAAACTGGAGCTTGTTGAGCCTTGAGCATCATTGAGAGGGATAGGATGATACCAGCAGATAGTAGTAAGCCAAATCTCATTTTTGTGGTTTTTAGTAGTTTAATATGATCATATTGAGCACAAATGTATTAAAATCTTGGCTTTCAATATTACTATCGAAATGCGAGAGGGGATTGATAAGATTATTAATAAGTTTATCAACTAATTAGAAACATAGAGTAAACTTTATTTCTTAGCCGGAATCAAGCAGAAACCTGACCAAATTGTTTCAGGTGTATCTTTGCCTGATTATGTCAAAAGTCAAGAAGCAATACTATGTTGTTTGGTCGGGTAAAAAACCCGGGATTTACGATACCTGGGATAAATGCAAGCAGCAGGTTGATGGTTTTAATATGGCCAGATATAAAGGTTTTGCCTCTCTGGAAGAGGCTACAATTGCGCTTGCAGGAAATCCATTTGAGTATATCAGTAAGAAAGCGGCAACTCCCGCAAGTACAATAAGCAATCGATTTGTTGGTAAGCCTGAAAAGGTTTGTCTTTGTGTAGATGCAGCATGTAGTGGAAATCCCGGGGTGTTGGAATACAGGGGCGTGTATTTGCCATCTGGAGAAGCGGTATTTCACAGGGGGCCATTCCCTCAGGGTACAACCAATATTGGAGAATTTCTTGCAATTGTAACTGGATTAGCCTGGCTTAAACAGAGAAATTTAACAATACC
Organism: Bacteroidota bacterium; assembly: GCA_013376995.1. Taxonomy (GTDB): domain Bacteria; phylum Bacteroidota; class Bacteroidia; order Bacteroidales; family UBA4417; genus UBA4417. The sequence goes on from JACAAZ010000002.1 coordinate 60,095, forward strand.
ACTATACAGTGATTCGCGGAATGGCATTATTTGGGTAAAACAAAAAAGAATCAATACAAAATTAGCGAGAACTGCAAAAAACGAAGATCTTTTCCTGGTTATTGAAAAAGCCCTTGAATGGCTCCACAACAATTCCTTTGAAAACAAGGTCCTCAAATGGGAAACCGCTGCATGGGGAGAGATCCCGGCAGATTTTGGAAGAAAATAGGATGGTGTTTTTTCCCCTGATTAGTGATAAATCCCGATATCCATGCTGATCTTCATTTGGAAGTAGAGTCCGCGACTTAAACCAAACCTGATCATAAATATAAATACCAATGCGACAATTACCCAAATAAACACCGTTGACCTGTGAACTTTGGGATATGTTTTACGTCCCTGGATACGGTGAGGGTGAGCCTTGGAATTGAATAACGGTGGTACAATAGCAAACAACAATGTAGCCAGGTTGATGGAATCATAATTAAAGATATTTTCATGCTGGGGGAGAACATTTGTTATTTTCAGCATGATCATTATCCCACTCCCTATAAACCAAGGGACAACCAACCTGCTCATTATGTAAGCAAATCGATTTTGCTTCCATGAATCGGGGCCTGAAGTTTCGGGTAGCAACTTTACAATATTCCAGTTCAGCCACATGATCATTGTCAAGAAGACCATCGAGAATAAAATCCTGAAAGCAATATTCATGTAAAGCCATTCAACCACGTATCCAAACCCCTGACGGGTAATGGCTCCTCCGACAAATGCACCGAAAAACAGCATCATGGAATTGAGGTTCAGCCACACAAGGAAAAGCCTGAATTGCGACCCGGGATGAAGCCTTTTAAGGAGAACATACCTGTATACAATCCATAAAATAAGCGAAATTAGAGGGCCTGAAAGCGTAATGAAAATAATGTTGGATTGATTCCATTTGGGAGAGTTATTCCCGATAGGAAACATAACCTCGTAGTAATAGAGAACAGAATCAATCTTATTGAACGAAGCTGCAAGCATTACCGCCATCTGGTAGAACAACCAGGAAACCTGGTATGCTATCATAAAGACCGCTGTAGAATTAACGACAGTCCTTACATAGTTTTTAACCTGGATTCTGCCCTTATCTGGTTCTCCAAAATCTCCAAGGGGATTGATCAGCCCTGAATTTTCCTTCTTTTTCCCGAATCCGAATCTTCTCCAAAATCCTTTTCTTCTCTTCTTATGTCGGTGTTTGCCAGAAGGTTGACTCCTTTGGAGCAACTCCGTATGCTTCATTTTAAACCCATCCTGGTCAGGTAAAAGTGACCCGAGTTCGTCTTCTACTGATTTGGAACCTTTAACATCTTCGAAAGTCAGGTACTTGTATTCGGAAGGAGCTGATGACCTGCGCTTTTTATTCCATAACCTGAAGCGTATTCCTGAAAACAGTTTGCGTAACCTATAGGTAGCTGTTTTCTTCTTTTTTCTTCTTTGAACCGGGATTTTAGGTCTCTGCAATTCTTTGGCATCATCAAAAATAGATCTTGCTTCGCTAGTGCCAAGGTGAAATTCCCTTTCTTTTGATTCGGCCTGAGCAGCCTTTACTTCTTCAAGGGTGAGAAATCTGGTCCCAGAATCAGGTTGCCACGAATTATGAATCCTCTTCCGATTCGAAGATCTGAAAGAAGGGATTAATTTACGTAACCAATAATTTAAGTCCTTTTTATGTCGATGTCGATGAGGGGGCATTTTTAATGGTTGAGTATATATTTTAGCAAATCTACTTTATTTATACTGAAATTTGATGACTGTTCGATGCATTTTTAGTTTTGGTTCCTATATAGCAGCAAATCCTCATTAATTTGTGTCTGCCTTCATCCATTAATATAAGGAATGACCTATTTGTAATAAATAAAGTTTGATAATTGCTTTATTAAACCATGATAAGTCCAGGATTCAATCATTAAAACTGAGTTTTAACGAGTTAATACAGGATGATAAATTGTAATTCGTATCAAAAATATCTATTAATTAACACTAACTGTTGCTATCAGGCTATATAAAGATTAACTTTGCAACTAAGAATTCATCCAAATGAAACGGTTTTCAAAAATTTATTATTCCATTTCTTTATTATTGATATTCAATGTTTTGTTGAATGTGAATGCCCTATATGCCCAGGTTCCACCTCCACCACCTCCTCCCAACGGAGGGCCAAATCAAGGTCATGGAATGGGTGGCAATCAGGGTCCTGCAGGACCTAATGCCCCTATTGAAAATGGGCAGGGAGTTTTGTTACTCCTTGGAATGATCTATGTCGGCAAGAAAGTCTTTGATTATCGAAAGAAGCTGGAATCAAGCAAATAATCAGCCTCCTTCTTCAACGATTCTGATACTACTTCAATTCAAATGTAGCATCACCAATCTGTTTATCTTCCGTAAAGATAGTTACGATGTAGCGTCCTTTGGGTAGCTCAGAGGCTTTGGCTGTTTGTTCGTAATAAGTACAGATATCTGCGGCCTCCCCTTCGTAATTCAAGGTTTCCATCGCGGAAAACTGAAGTGTTTGCCCTAAAAATTGGAAAGTATAGGCGGGACCCCTGGTTAGAATTGTGTTATCAGGTTTGGCAATTCTGACAAAAAACCTTTGGTAACCATTACTGACGAGTTTATTTTCACCTATTGTAAAACAGACTTTAATCTTATCTGTCCTGGAAGCTTTGTCAGTTACTCTTTCTTTGTTTTCCCCGCGTATTTTTAAGGTTGTTGCTGTAACCTTATATGCTTTCAGAACTGCGGCGCCATTGATCTTTTCATTTAATTGTTCCTTGTCTTTTGAAAGATCGGCTGTTTTTTGCTGCTCCAGGTTATAATCCGTCCTGATCTTTTCATTTTCCTGGCGTAATTTCCGGTTAACCGTATAAAGTGAATCTATTTGCCGCTCATATCCTTTAGTTATCATCTGCAGTTGCATAAGCTTTTCCCTCGCAACATTCAACTCTGAACTTACACCCAGGAGTTTTTTGATTTCAATGGCTTTTACTTTAATGATACTATCTTTTTCAATCAGCGAATCAGACAGTTTACCATAGGAAGCTTTTACCCGTTCATGTTCAGCAAGCAAAGAATCCAACTGAACCTGCATCTCATTTTTTTCTGTATTGGCTTCCTGAGTAACAGTAACCACTTCCTTCTTTTGGTTCATCAGCAGGTAGACTAATACAGCAATAATTAGGATGAGAATGCCGATAATAATCTTATATCCAAGGGTGCTAGCAGATTTTCCTTCCATTTTGATAAAATTGCTTTTTCTACATAATTGAACCACAAATTTAACTCAATTTTAAACTGCTCACAGAAGCCTTAACAACAATAGATCAACAACATCCGTGAAGATATTAACATTTTTACATTAAAATACGTCTTTTCTAAAAGGAAAGAACCCCGGCAGGAATAGTCACTTACCAGGGTTCTATCATATGATATTAACTGTAAACAAGCCCTATTTCTGTCCTTCAGTTCCAATTACCTTAAATTTTTCGCCAGTCTCCTTAACTATGTTCCGATAGAAGTCCTCGCTGTATCCGGGCTGCGATACTTTAGGGTTTTTCTCTCCCGGAATGACGGTCTTGATATTCCCATCCATATACCTTGTAAAAAGGTACGCATACAGGTTTTTCCATTCATGAACTGTATTATTACCCTGGGAAACAGAAAATTCAGTAAGTAACTGCACGGCTTTAGCCTGCGATTGTGCAGATTGTTCTTTGGCCAGTTTATCCATCTCAGGAACAAGGGACATATAATAATTTTCCAATTCTGACTGCTTTTTCTGAATATCACCGATCATTACATTGTACCTGGTGTATGCAAAATTGGAAACCTGGTTAAATGTCCAGAAAGCAGAGTTGTCGCTAAAACTCATCATGCTTCCATTGCCAACTGCATAGGTTTCCGGGACCCTGGTCATGCAGGTATACATAGGAGTATAAACTGTGCTGTAAGTATCATCAACGCCAAACCAGATGATTCCTCCCAAGGGATTCGGGATCCAGGAACGGGATTGAGCTATAAAAGAGAAACCTGTCTGTTGGGTTGAGACGGCCCTTTCGTTACAGTATTCAACGCCATCCACTTTCCAGGTTAGAGGCCTCCAGCGAACGATTGATCCGTAAGGACCGGCTCCAAAATCTTTGGTCATGTCAAGAGGAGTGTTCTGGTAATAATCACGCATTAGTCCAAATACATCCTGCAGTGTAAGTTTATGATCCGGTTTAACATACAAAGGCATCCTGTTATGCAGGTTTTTGCCTTCGGCATAATCCAGATACTTGTCCATACCTGCTGATACTTTGTTAAAAGCACTCCATACGCGGGCCTCACAAAAGCGGGCACCCTCGAAATTAACAGGTGCATAGGTGTCGCTGAAACTAAAGTCTTTATCATCGCCTGAAAACCAGCCTTTTGCACGTGCAAAAGTGATAACATCCGGTGAATACAGGCAATTTTCAGGATCGTTTAATGGGAATGTGGTAATACGTGCCTGGTTTGCATGACCCGAAATATAACCGTCAGGTATCCTTCTTGCAACCCAAACAGCACCCTTATTATATTTAACCGTTATTCTTCCTTTTTTGTCCTTGATTATTTCCGGCTTTCCCTTTCCTATCATTTCCATAATCCAAACTTCATTAGCATCACTGATGCTGAAGGATTCTCCTTCACTGTAATAACCGTATTCAGCCACCAGGTCGGTCATGATCTTGATCGCTTCCCTTGCAGTGGTCGCTCTTTGGAGTGCAATATACATCAGGCTCCCATAATCAACCGTAGCAGCAGTATCTACAAGTTCTTCGCGTCCACCGTAAGTCGTTTCACCAATGGCTACCTGGTTCTCGTTCATGTTTCCAACTACATTGAAGGTTTTGCGGGCTTGTTTAATTTTCCCAAGATATTTTCCCGTATCCCATTCATAAATATCCAGCATTGCGCCTTCCGGATATTCAGCAGCAGCCCAATGATAAAGTTCTCCATACAAGGTGTGTGAATCAGCAGAATAGCTGATCATGCAGGATCCATCAGCCGATGCGCCTTTAGTGATCAGAAAGTTGGTGCAGGCCCTGGAGGGAAGGGCTAATGCCACGATTACAAGGCCTAATGCCAGAATGCAAGCTTTTCTCATAGACTTTTTTATTTGTTCAATATATGGGACATTTTTGATTTGTTTCACTTCTGCTAAAGAAAAGCACCAGAACTGATCTTGTTAAGGCATTATTGGTTTTTACTCAATCATTCCTACGCCAACGGTTTCGTTAGTGCCTTCATCAATCAGCACCAATGCTCCTGTTCTCCTGTTCCGGCTGTATGAATCAAAGAAAAGCGGCTTGGTAGTGCGAATACTGACCTTTGCTATATCGTTCATCTTCACTTCCAGGTCACCTTCAATCTTTGTCAGCGTATTTACATCGACTTTATGATGAACTTCCTTTATAATGCATCTGACATCTCGGGTGGTATGCTTTAATGCATATTTGCCATTGAGTTGCATTGGCCGGGGATTCATCCAACACATCATAACAACCAGGTCCTGGCTTATTTGCGGCAGATTATTTTCCTTCACAATCATATCGCCCCTGCTTACATCAATATCATCTTCCAATTGAAGGGTTACTGACATCGGGGGAAATGCCGAATCCAATTGCCTTTCACATGCATCAATTGATTTAACGGATGTTTTGTGCATTTCCGGAAGAACAACCACCTTGTCACCTGGTTTGAAAATTCCGCCATCAACCCTGCCGGCATAGCCCCTGTAATCGTGAAATTCATCGGAAATCGGCCGGATTACGTATTGCACGGGAAATCTGGCATCCTGAAGATTATAATCGTGATTGATAGGGACATGTTCCAAAACTTCCAGCAGAGTTCCACCTGAATACCAATCCATTTTCTTTGATTGCTCTACAACATTATCTCCAAATAAGGCACTGATGGGAACAAAAGAATAATCGCGAAGTTCAAGCAGCCGGGCAAATTCATCAAATGTCTTCCTGATGGAAAGAAAGACCTCTTCTTTGTATTCTACAAGGTCCATCTTATTAATGCATACAACAATATGAGGGATTTGCAACAAGGATGCAATATAGGAGTGCCTGCAAGTCTGTTCGGTAACGCCATTCCTGGCATCGATCAGGATTATGGCAGCATTTGCGGTTGAGGCGCCAGTAACCATATTCCGCGTGTACTGTACATGCCCGGGAGTATCCGCAATAATAAATTTACGCCTGGGTGTAGCAAAATACCTGTAGGCCACATCAATTGTTATCCCCTGTTCGCGCTCTGCTCTTAGTCCGTCAGTTATCAAGGCCAGGTTGATATATTCATTCCCGCGCTGGATACTGGCGCGCTTGACTGCTTCTAACTGATCTTCAAATATGGATTTGCTGTCGTATAATAATCTGCCAATCAGGGTACTTTTTCCGTCATCAACACTGCCTGCGGTTGTAAACCGAAGCAATTCCATGTCGAGGTAACCTTTGGATGAGAATTCAGTCACGGTGTGGTATTAGTATATTGTTATTAGTTATCAGTTATATGCCTGGGATTTGTCTTCAACCAGTTTAGAAGTATCCCTCCTTTTTACGATCCTCCATCGCTGCTTCAGATCGAAGGTCGTCAGCCCGGCTACCTCTTTCGGTAACCCTGGTGGCGGCAATTTCCGCGATGATTTCTTCAAGTGTATTGGCAGTAGAAAGTGAAAGACCTGTACAGGAAATATCCCCGATTGTACGGCAGCGTACTTCCCTGATTTCAGTATGCTCGTTGGGCTTAAGTTTCATAAAAGGAGCAGCTGCCAGCCAGGTCCCGTCACGGTTAAATACTTCCCTCTGATGCGTATAATAGATGCTTGGCATAGGAACACTTTCTTTCAGGATATATTGCCATACATCCATTTCTGTCCAGTTGCTTATGGGGAAAACACGGAAATGTTCGCCCATATGTTTTCTGCCGTTAAATATGTTCCAAAGTTCCGGTCGCTGGTTTTTGGGATCCCACTGACCAAACTCATCCCTGTGCGAAAAGAAGCGTTCTTTTGCCCGGGCTTTCTCTTCATCTCTCCGTCCACCTCCCATGCAGCAATCAAATTTGTTCCTTTCAATCGCATCCAAAAGGGTAACCGTCTGAAGCAAATTCCTGCTGGCATTGTAGCCTTTTTCCTCTGTAACCCGTCCATTATCTATAGATTCCTGGACAGAGCCAACTATAAGTTTTACCCCCAGTTCTTTAACGAGATCATCCCGAAAATCAATAGTTTCCTGGAAGTTATGCCCTGTATCAATATGAAGGAGAGGGAATGGAATTCTTGCCGGCCAGAATGCCTTTTTTGCAAGATGCGTCATAACTATTGAATCCTTGCCTCCTGAGAAGAGAATAGCCGGCCGTTCAAACTGGGCAGCTACTTCCCGGATAACAAAAATGGATTCACTTTCCAGTTCATCAAGATGTGTGAGATTATATTTGTCCATTTAGATCAGTCTGTTATGCTTCCCTGATTTCAAGTATAGGAATAATGTGCTCAAGAATCCTGGAAACCGAGATTTCGATACTCTCACTGTCGGTTTTAACTACCAGGCTTGGATGCTCAGGCTTTTCAAAAGGCGCATTTACGCCTGTAAAATCCAAGATCTGCCCGGCCCTTGCTTTTCGGTACATCCCCTTAACATCTCTTTGTTCACAAACTTCAATGGACGGGTTCAGGAAAACCTCAATAAAATCCTCCTCGCCTATTATAGTCCTGGCAAGGCTTCTGATTTCCTGTGTAGGGCTCACAAAGGCATTGATAGTAATAACACCTGCATTCAGGAAGAGTTTTGAAACTTCAGCTATCCGACGGATGTTCTCAAGCCTGTCAGTATTTGAAAAACCAAGGTTGCTATTTATTCCGCATCTGACATTGTCACCATCCAGAACCTGGCAAAAATAACCCCTGTTGAATAGTTCCTTTTCAATGCACAATGCAAGCGTGGTTTTTCCCGAACAAGGCAGACCGGTAAACCATATCACCCTTGCGCGCTGGTTAAGAGCTCTTTCTTTATCCTGGCGGCTGACCAGCTTTTCAAATAAGGGATAAACTTCTTGGCTCACAATGATCTGACTAACTTTTGACCACAAATTTACAGTTTATATTCATACGCTCTGAACTTTAAGGTAACCCTTGGTGTTAAAGGATAATCCTGGATTTCCATCCTATACTGAACTCAACTCCAATAAACACTTAAGTGTTTTGAATCATCAGCTGTATATGAAGATTCTACACATTGCGAAGTAATCATATGCTGGCGAGATACATTAATCACCTGCTAAACAAGTGTTTGTTATTTAAAAAGCAATTTCGTACTTTTGCGCCCCTCAATAAAAAAGTCATTTTGTTGTGGATTACCTGAAAGACTTTATCGTCCATTTTGTTGGCTTAAGCATTGGCAATCACCAATTTGACTTTGAAGTGAGGGATCAGTTCTTTGAAGCATTCGAATATTCCCAACTTCAGCATGGGAATGTTAGAGTAAAGGTGGACCTGGAAAAACAAGACCGGATGATGGTTTTTTCATTTTCATTTGATGGAAAAGTTGAAGTCTTATGTGATCGTTGCGGGGAAGAGTTTATGTTTCACCTGCAAGGCGAAGAACAATTGATTGTAAAGTTTGGAGAAGATTATAAGGAAGAAAGTGAAGATATGATCATTATTCCTTCTACTGAATACAAAATTGACTTGTCATCCTTTATCTATGAATACCTGCATCTCATGTTACCTACCCGAATAGTTCATCCTGAAGATGAAGCAGGGAATACTACCTGTAATCCGGATACACTGAGGCGCCTTGCTGAACTTGCACCGCATCCCGTATCTGATCCAAGGTGGGCTGCACTTGGAATTCTCCAGCAGGAAGATTCCAACCTTCAGGATAATAGTTTAAAACATTTGAACAAAAAGAAGAAATAACCTAATAATACAAATTACAATGCCAAATCCAAAACACAGGTTTTCAAAAACCAGAACGGCAAAACGCAGAACTCATTATAAGATTGATGCTCCTACTTTTGTAGCTTGTTCCAATTGCGGAACTTCTGTGCTTTACCATCGCGTATGTCCTGAGTGTGGCTTTTACAGGGGCCGCTTAGCCATCGAAAAAAATGCTACCGCTTAGTTTAAGCTGGTAACCATTGATCCATTTATACCAAAAGATTCTTAGATGAGAATCGGGTTGGATGTCATGGGTGGCGACTTTGCGCCCATTGCTACCATTGAAGGAGCCATCCTTGCACAGAAGGAATTGGCGCCCAACGACAGGATCATTCTTATTGGTCCTTCAACTACCATAAACACCCTGCTTCAGGATCGAGGTGTCGATGCCGGAGTTTTTGATATTGTACATGCCCCGGATACTATTGGAATGGGAGAACATCCCACCAAGGCTTTGATAAAAAAGCCGGAATCAAGCATAGGAATAGGGTTTCATTTGCTTAAGCATAAAAAGATCGATGCATTTGCCAGCGCAGGAAACAGCGGTGCAATGCTTGTTGGGTCTATCTTTTCAGTCAACACTATACAGGGTATCATCCGTCCATGCACCTCCGCCATCTTTCCTCAGGAGAATGGTGGAGTGAATATCATGATCGACATTGGAACAAATCCGGATGCAAAACCCGATATGATGTATCAATTTGCTGTACTAGGTTCTATTTATGCCAGGTACGTACATCATATCCATAACCCTCGCATCGGGCTGCTCAATATCGGAGAAGAAGAAGAGAAAGGCAATATCAATTGTCAATCCGCTTACCACCTGATGAAAGAATCAAAAGATTTTAATTTCATCGGGAACATTGAAGGACGCGATTTGTTCAGGAACAAGGCTGACGTAATTGTATGCGATGGCTATACCGGAAATATCGTCCTGAAAACTGTTGAATCCGTATACAGGATTATGCATAAGCGTGACCTTGTTGACGATTACTTTAGTCGTTTTAACTATGAGAATTATGGTGGAACCCCAATTTTAGGGATTAATGGCACCGTTATCATGGGACATGGCATTTCTAATGGCCTGGCAATTAAAAATATGATTGTATTAGGCAAATCTGTTTTCCAGGCCAGGCTTTCAACCAAGATTAAAAGCGCTTTGCTCCAGATCGTTGGAGAAAAGAATATCTAATATCAATACCCATTCTCCTTCTCAAGGAATCTGAATGGAACCGGAAATTTCTTAAACGTTGGTTTTCTATACCCCCAGATGAATGGCAAAAATTAATGCAGCAATTACAGGAATAGCGGCTTACCTACCTGACTATATACTTACTAATGATGAACTCAGCCAGATGGTTGACACCAATGATGAGTGGATCATGACCCGCATTGGAATCAAGGAACGCCGGATCCTGAAAGGTGAAGGAAAAGGAGCATCCGAAATGGGTGCTGAAGCAGTGAAATCGCTTTTGGCAAAGACAAATACCAGCCCTGATGACATTGATATGGTTATTTGCCCTACCGTTACACCAGATCATATGTTCCCGGCCACAGCCAATATCATAAGTGAAAAAGCCGGAATTAAGAATGCGTTTAGCTTCGATATGAACGCCGCTTGCTCGGGTTTTATATATGCTCTTACAATTGCTTCCCAGTTTGTTGAAAACGGAAGATGCAAAAAAGTTATCGTTGTAGGTGCCGAGAAAATGTCATCCATTACGGATTATACTGATCGTACTACATGTCCTTTATTCGGTGATGCTGCCGCTGCTGTCCTCCTTGAACCTACAACAGAAAATATCGGTATAATTGATACCATATTGCGGACCGATGGTGTTGGGTTATCACACCTGCATATGAAAGCCGGCGGAAGCGCCAGACCAGCTTCACATCTTACCGTAGATGCCAAGGAACACTTTATCTACCAGGAAGGCCAAGCTGTTTTCAAATGGGCTGTATCTAAAATGGCAGATGTTTCTGTAGAAATGATGGAAAAACACAATCTCACTGCTGATAACATGGCATGGTTGGTTCCGCATCAGGCTAACCTGCGCATTATTGATGCGGTTGCTAACCGCATGGGGCTTCCCAAGGAAAAGGTTATGATTAACATCCAGAAATACGGGAATACAACATCTGCAACCATTCCTCTCTGTTTGTGGGAGTGGGAAAACCAGCTTCATAAGGGTGATAATATCATTCTTGCTGCGTTTGGAGGTGGATTTACCTGGGGTTCCATTTACCTCAAATGGGCTTACGATCCAAAATAACAGGCTATTACCAATCGTTTTTAATAAATGAAAACTGGCAGCTTACGTTGCCATTTTTCATTTATTCTCTTTTTTAAGATTCAAATAATCCCAATTCATGGCATAATTGTAGAGAATGCAAATCCCATTTAACATTTTTTAATAGCTTGTTAATGCTCTAAGCTGTCTCACTGAAGTTATTGTTTCCCTAGTAACAGGGAAGATGATAAAGGGTTCCAGAATCTCAAATAGTAACATAATGAGCCTTTTACAATGCCACTGAATACCTATCTTTTCTTTTTATCGTATCTTTGCCTCACCAAAACCAACCTATGATAGTTAACCGAATACTCCTAATTGGAGCCATTATGCTGTTATTCAGCGTATTGGCCTTTAGTCAGGATAATACGGCCAGTTATATTGAAAAACACAAGCCTTTGGCAATTGATTTGATGCGCGAGTATTCAATTCCTGCCAGCGTGATACTTGGTGTTGCTGTTATTGAAAGCGGTTCCGGAACTTCTACTCTTAGCCGGAAATTCAATAATCATTTCGGAATTGTTGGCAAGAATTATAATTCGATCCAAAAGCTTGGACATCGATCGCACTATAAAGAGTATGAAAGCGATAGCGCTTCATATCGCAATTTTTGCGAACTTCTGAAAAAAAGGCCTTATTATTCAAAACTCTTATGCAACCCTGATCCTAAAAGTTGGATTTCTGCAATCCGGAAATCAGGCTATGCATCTGCTTCAAAAACCTGGAGCCGCCGTGTCGAACAAGCCATCAAAAATTTCGATCTGACTTCGATTGATTTCTTTGTTGATCCGCTGAACGAGACTGCAGCAAGGTTTTAATTTCCTGGTCACCTACACTTTGATAAAAAAACAGTCCCTCTTAGAGTGGAACGGTTTTCCATTGCTTAGCCTGGAAACCCATTACTTCCCTGATACCGGCATTCTGGGCGATAGAAATTGCCGTTTTAAATTCCCCGTTGAGTTCTGCAGGCATGTGGGCATCTGAGTTGATCATTACTGGGATTCCCATCGCATGAATCTTCTTTAGGATCTCAGGACCCGGGTAAGTTGTAGTTGAACGCTTCTTGTAAATTCCACGTGTGTTAATCTCAACAATTACTCCCTTCTGACGGACCAGTTCCAGAGTCTCATCTACCAGACGGATATACCAGGGTTCATCCTCCCGGAAAAACCGATCTCTATTGTGCATTTTGATTTTGTCGAGATGGCCGATAACATCGAATTTCTGCGTTTCGAGCATTTCATTCACCTGCCGGTAATAAGCAGTAACAGCCTTCCTGATATCCCATCCATAGAACTTTTCAAGACCTGCATCATAAATTTCCGACCTGGGCCCATCAATAAACCAAAGATCTTCCATTGCTCCTTTTCCGACCAGATGAACTGATCCTATGCTATAATCCAGCCCAAATTCTGCCTGGATGGATCCAAAATTCTCAGACATTACCGGAATAAAATCGAATTCCATACCAAGCACCAATGTGATTTTACCGGCATAATCTGATTCAAGTTTCCTGAAAAGGTCAAGGTATTCGTCTTTCCTGGATAATTTGAAGGAGAAGGTATTGTCAAAAGGAAGAGGCGAATGCTCGGTAAATCCCAATGTGGTAAACCCAATATCAAGAGCTTTTTCAATGTAATCAACGGGTTGTGAATTACCATCTGAATAAACTGAATGTGTATGCAAATTGAATTTAAGCCTGTTTGAAAAGTTCTCCATGTTGAATTATGCCTTCTGTTTATTTATGATGGCGCCTGCTCGCTGAGTACGACCTTATAAACTTTATCATTTCTTCTGACAGCCTGGCTTACAGGGATTGTAGGATTCTCACCCTTTAGGGCGCGACTTATTTCCTGTCCCTCGCTTACCATGCTCCGGATCACATCTTCATAAACCCCTGTGGTTGGTCCAATAATGTTGATTTCGTCGCCAATGGCAAGTTCCTGGGTATCCATGCGAATATGGGCTACGCCCAGGTTAGAAAAGTAGTTGGCCACGACCCCTATGTAGACTTTCTTTTTTGTTGCCAGAGAACCGTGAGCTGGTGACCATTCTCCCAGTTCTTTCCCCAGGTAATATCCTTCCCAGAAACCACGGTTATAGACAGAAGACAGCTCTTTTTCCCATTTTTCAATGGATTCGTTGTTAAACGTTCCGTTCAGCAAAGCATTCACTGCTTCGCGGTAGCAGCGTGTAACTGTTTTGACGTATTCGGGTGATCTTCCCCGCCCTTCAATCTTTAAGACTGTAACTCCAGCGGCAATTACCCTGTCAAGAATATTCAAGGTGTTCAGGTCCTTGGGCGACATGATAAATTCGTTGTCAATTTCAAGTTCAACCTCACTATCCTTATCCTTCACAACATAAGCTCTCCGGCAATCCTGAAGGCAGGAACCGCGGTTGGCGGAGTGATTATGATTATGCAGGCTCAGGTAGCATTTGCCACTTACGGCCATACACAGGGCTCCATGAACAAATACTTCTATCCGGATTAATTCGCCTTTAGGCCCGCGGATATCCTGTTCCCTGATCTGTTCAGTAATGTGTGAGACCTGTTCCAGGGATAGTTCCCGGGCGGTGACCATTACATCAGCATAACGTGAATAGAATTTTACAGCGGAGATATTCGTGATATTGCACTGCGTAGAGATATGGATCTCCACACCCTGTTCTTTTGCATATTCAAGAACCGCCAGGTCAGAAGCAATGATCGCTGTAACACCATTAGCTTTGGCAGCATCCACTGTTTTATGAACCTCATCAATTTCATGATCGTAGATGATAGTATTGAGGGTAAGATAGGATTTCACCTTATTTTGCCTGCAGATACGCGTGATTTCTGCCAGGTCATCAAGGGAGAAGTTTACACTTGAACGGGAGCGCATATTCAGTTTCCCTACCCCGAAATACACAGATCCTGCTCCACCCTGGATAGCTGCTATAAGTGACTCATATGAGCCAACAGGAGACATGATCTCAATTTCCTTTGGATACATAATAAAATTTGTGCAAAGGTAGCAGATTTTGGCTTCTTATCTGGAATCGTTTCAAACTAGTGATGGGACAAAGAGACTTTCAGAGCAGGTAATACTGGTATCCATAGCTGGGATTACCTGTGTAAAACGTGCTTCAAAGTCAGTGTAATTAACGGGTTTTTCTTCTCCCAGTTTGTAGTTTCTGCAAGAACTAGTTCCGGGAATTTCCTGCTGATATCCCGCAGTGCATTCCCGACTGATTTGCGAAGATATTCGCTTGGGTTAGCCTTATGGTGCGAAATCAACCGGATAGCGATTTCAGGATGTGTTTTGAAGTATGGCCTGCCAGTCCAAATTCTCAACCCTTCGGTCACTGCACGGCAAACGTTGGGGTGAGGGTCTGAAAGCCAATCTTCAATGTCAGCAAGGGCTGTTTCATATCCCTTGTCCTGGCAATACTTATCAAAAGCTTTGGCTACAACCTCCTGAACACGCCAGTTTCCATCTTTCCTGGCCTGATCTCGTATGATTTCAAGTGCACCCTGTTCAGCAGATGCAACATTCCCAAGAAGAAAGACTGCCAGGCTGCGCACCTGGTAAGCATCATTGAGTAAGAGACTAGTTGACAGTGCGAAAATCGATGGAATTGAGGTTTTTTTGAAAATAACAGTGGCTTCGGCTTCAATTTCCTTGAAACCGTTCTCAATATTCAGGATTTTTTGAATGCTTTCTTCTACCAGGGCCGTATTCACAGGTATCAACTTGAAGCCTGAAAGATAATAAATTATACCTCATCCAGTTTTTGCGACTGTAAGAGGGCTTTTGTTCCAAATGAACTGAGCAGAAGCAGGAACGAGAATCAGGTACCGCCATTCAGAACTTCATCAATTACCCTGAAGAGTTCATTCCTGCGGATCGGTTTGGAAATATAGTGGTCAGCACCGGCCTGCATTATTCGTTCCCTTTCATCACTCATAGCATAGGCGGTCTGAACGATGATCTTCGTTTGTATGCCCCTTGCCCTTATTTCTTTTAGGCAATCGTATCCATTCTTCACCGGCATATTGATATCGAGAAGAATGAGATCGGGAGTCCTGCTGTCAATCTGGTCCATTAATTCGCCACCATCGCTCACATGGATTAACTCTGCAAAAGTCTCCTTAAGAAGTCGCTCTACATACAGGTAAGAATAAGCGTCATCCTCAGCAATTACAATTAGTTTTTGTGAAAGCAACAACGAATGTAGCTCAGGAACAATAATGTTGTTATTATCTGCCGATTCAATGTAAGGGATTACAAAGCTGAAAGTAGTACCTGAGCCCGGGATGGATTCTACTTTAATGCTTCCGTGCAGCAAATCGATTATCCCTTTTGAAATGCTTAACCCCAGGCCTGTACCCTTATGAGAACCATCTTCCGTAGCCTGGCGGAAGCGTTCAAATATCAGGTCCTGCTTGTCCGGGGGGATGCCAATACCACTATCCTTAACATAAAACTGAAGTAAGGGTTCTGATGAATCTGGCATAACCTTGAATCCGAACTCTACAGCTCCAGTGTCAGTAAATTTGATGGCATTGTTTATCAGGTTGATCAGCACTTGCTGAAGGCGGTTAGCATCTGTAACAGCCTTGACAAACTGGCGTTCTTCGGGCAAGTTAAGGATCAGCCTAAGGTTGGGCTTGATTTTAAGCAATTCTGAATTGATAAAGGCATAATAGGAATTCCTGCATATCTCCGTGATATTGCATTCCCCCAGGAATACCTTGAGCTGGTTTGCTTCCAGTTTGGAGATATCTATTATATCATTGATCAGCTGCATCAGCTGGTTGCTGGAATTTCCAATAATCATGGAATATTTCTTACGCTCGGCTTCAGTAATATCTTTATCAGATAAAAGGTCTGAATAGCCAAGGATAGAATTCATGGGAGTGCGGATCTCATGACTCATATTGGCAAGGAAAGCTGATTTCAGTTTATCGCTCTCTTCAGCCTTCTCCTTTTCTTTAATCAGGTTAATTTCCATCCGTTTCTCATTATCCACATCAATTATGGATGTACGTATTACAGGCAACTGAGCAGTTCCAAGGCTGGGATCTTTAACGCTGATTAACCGTGCATAGAAGGATTGCCCCTGGTTTCTCAGCATCTTTATATCGCAACTTTGCGGTAGCTTCTGAAGAAGAGTCTGCCGAAGGTGAAAATAAAAAGTATCCTGGTATTCGGTCTGAATGAACCGAGTAATAGAGTGTCTCTTGAGCTGGCTGTAATCGCAGGCCAACAAGGTGCAGCCTGTAACATTTACATCAAGTATGACATAATCTTTTTGAATTACAAAGTAGCCAATTGGAGCAGTATTGAACATGTCAGCATATCTGTTCTTGATAATCTCAAGTTCATTCTGGGCCTTTCGTAATTCTTCGTTCTGGTGTTCAAGCTCAATTTGGTAGATGTTCAGTTCTTCAATTAATGATTCGAGATCTTTGGCATAAAGTGAATGATCCGCAATCCCCCTTTGCTGCAAAAGATGCTCGGCTTTTTTACGCAAATGCATGCTATTATTATTGTCCTCTTTCATTTCAGTGACGAGTTAATTGCTGAGGTTACGGATTAGGGTAATTTCATGAAAAAAGGAATAAACCTGGTACGGCTTTTTTTCATTCTCCCGGAACAAAGGGACAGTTGAAACTGATATCCAGATATGATCTTCTTTAAGAGGATTAAACAAACCCATCACAACATCTGTCTGAGTAATACCTGTAGCCAGGGCTAAAACTACAGGGTGCGTTTTCCCGGGGAAATCAGAACCATCATCATGTAAAGTCTTCCATCCCGGGTCAATGGCTTTGAGGTTCTTTAACAATTCAAGGCTTATTCCAAGGATGCGTTCAGCAGCTGGATTTGCCCCAATGATCTTCCCTTTATGGTCATATAACAGCACGCCCAATTCATTGTTGCTGAACAATTTATCATATTTTTCAACGGTTTCCAGCTGAACATTTTCTGCCTGCTTATTTTCAATGGTTTTATTTTCAAGCAGTTTTTTTTCTGAAGTTATATTCATTACCACGCCTGATAGGACCAGTGGCTTTCCTCTTACATCGCGCTTGATAATTCCGCCTTTTTCCTTGTACCAGCAGTATTCTCCACTCCTGGAGCGGATCCGGTATTCTGCTTCATATGCTTCAGCTTTTCCTGAAAAGTGATCATTCAATGCTTGCCTGACGCGGGCTTGATCGTCAGGGTGAATGAGTCGTGCCCAATCTTCAGCCTTCGAACCTATTTCTCCCTGCTCGTAGCCTATCATCGTACTCCTGGCATCCCCGGAGGTTACCATATTAGCCTGGCAATTCCATTCCCAATGGGAGATACCACCAACTTCCATAGCCATCCGCAGTCGTTCTGAAAGTTCCTGTACATGATATTCTGATTTGCGAAGGCTGGTGGTGTCAACGAATGTTATAATGATGCCATCCACTGCATTTTCTGCAGTCCTGTAAGGTATAATCCGCATCAGGTACCAGTTTTTATGCTTGTCCTGCACTTCAACATTGATAGCTTTCAGTGACTCGATTACGGCTTGTACATCAGCTATGAAATTCTTGTAGAGATGGTCATAGGAAAGGTGGTGGATCGGTCGCCCAATATCCGTATTGAGGATATTGGTGAGTTCAGAGGCTACTTTATTTACTTTCCTGATGGTTAGATCCCTGTCGAGGAACAGGGTTCCGATATGGGTGTTTTTCAACAGGTTATCCATATCAGCATTGGCTTCAGTAAGCTCCTCTATTTTTTTGAGATGTTCTGAATTGACTGTATATAATTCTTCGTTTACCGATTGAAGTTCTTCATTTGTGCTTTGCAATTCTTCATTCGAGGCAATCAGCTCTTCGTTCGACGATTGCAACTCTTCATTTGAAGTCTCCAGCTCTTCAACTGCCGCCTGCAGGTTTTCGCTTTTATATTGGAGTTCTCGCTCAAGTTCTTCAATCCTCTCCTGGTACTGTTCGTTTACATCAATTTTTTTAATGGATCTGATAGGCAGGGTCTTGCTTTTTCTCTCGTTTTCGATGAATGAAACAATATAGAACAAGTCTCCCGATTTTTTATCAGCTATCTTTTTACAGGAAATAGTAAGGAGTTTATCAATTAATTCAGGTACTTCAATTTTCTCCAGGACCACTTCCTGTTTGCTTTTTTCTGCCCTTCGAAGTAAGCTGCTAACAAGGATTCCCAATTCCTTCGGAAGCATCTTAATAAGATTGAGGCTTACCTGCCCGACAGGGAGAGTTACAAACTTACTGACCTGGTGAATGGTATGTACAATATCCAGGTTTTCATCCACAATGACGGATGGCGGGGCAAAATCGCCCAGTATTTCGCTGAAAATGCTTTCGAGGTTAACCAGCTTAACTTTTGACCGCGGGATGTATGAGTCGCTATTTTTAAGTTCAGCCCGAAGCTTCTGAGCCGGTGCAATACCAAGGCTATCGATCATGTAAGGCCTGAAGCCAGGTTGATGGCGATATATTCGTGATTTGTTATCAATAATTGTAAATCCATCTGACATATTTCCAAGGGATTCGCTGCTTCCCAGGAACAAATACCCACTGGGCACCAATGAAAGGTAGAACATTGCCAGCACTTTCTGCTGCACATGGTTGTTCAGATAAATCAGGAGGTTACGGCAGGAAATCAGGTCTATTTTCGAAAAAGGAGGATCCTGCAAGATGTTATGCCGGGCAAATATAACCATGCTTCGAATGGAATCATTAACCTGGTAGCGTTCTCCTTTATGTGTAAAGTACTTGTTAATTCTGTCAGGAGAAATGTCGGAAGCAATACTGTCAGGGTAAAGCCCGGTACCAGCATATTCAAGGGATCGAGTATCAATGTCAGTTGCGAAGATCTTGACATCCTTAAGGATTGAATTCTTTTGCATGTATTCCTTGAGAAGGATTGCTATTGAATAGGCTTCCTCCCCGGTAGAACAACCGGCGACCCAAAGTCGCAAAGCGTCGTTTTCGCTTATTTGTTTGAAAAGATTCCCAAGGACTTCGTCGGAAAGTTTATTGAATGCATCCTCATCTCTGAAAAAGCGTGTAACCCCGATGAGCAGTTCATTGAAAAGGAAATTGATCTCTTTAGGGTTATCGGCAAGGAATCTCACATAATCGTCAATTTGATCAAACCGATTGATACTGATCCTTTTTTCCAGCCGACGAATAATAGTAGCCTCCTTGTAATTTGAAAAATCGACTCCCCGATGGTCACGGAGAATAGAAATTACTTTTGATAGCTGGTTTTCATCTTTATTTATCTGGTGTTCTATCTGTTCTGTTTTCCTTATCAAAGGATGTTTAACATAGTTAACAAGTTCATCCGCCAACTTTGCAGGAGGAAGTATCAGGTCAACCATCCCGGTGGAAATGGAACTCCTTGGCATTCCATCGAATTTGGCAGATTGGTCATCCTGTACCATGGCAATACCTCCAAACTCCTTTATGGCTCTGATTCCCAAAGTTCCGTCACTACCAGTGCCGGAAAGTATTATTCCGATTGCATTTTTTTCCTGGTCTTTTGCCAGGGAACGGAGGAAAATGTCAATTGGCAGGTTGAGTGATCTCCCTGGAGCTTGTTCTGTCAATAACAATTTGCCGTGAAAAATAGTCATGTTCATTCGTGGAGGTATCAGGTAGATATGGTTTTCTTCTACCATCATTCCATCCTCTACCCTATGAATCACCATTTTTGTATGCCTGGCCAATAATTCGTCCATGAGGCTCTTGTAATCAGGCGATAAATGCTGGACGATTATAAAGGCTACTCCGGGATCCTCCGGCATGCTTTTAAAAAATTCCTGCAAAGCTTCCAGGCCCCCGGCTGATGCACCAATCCCAACTACAGGGAAATCGATAGGAGAAGATTCATGGTTGTCAGAGAATTTGCGGGAATCATCAGGTTGACTAATTTGTTGAGTATCCATGGTCCTGTAATTATTGTGAATTAAGTTGTAAGTCTGTCTTACAAGTAAAAAAAGGATAACAAATCCTGGGATATTTTCTAATCCACAAACAAATACGTGTAAAACCAGGTTTAAACGTCTAATAAAAGAGATGGACTAGCTTCAAGTTTTACAGGCATTAATCAAGAACAAATCGTAAAAAAAGATGTGCGTAAATACCGGCGACAACGTGTTGTTTAACCATTTTCACTTACCACTAAACAATGAATGATATAAAACAGGAAATGATATAAATTGTTTGCGGATAAATTTTTAAAAAATAAATAATTGATTAATTAATATTTACAGTACTCTTATATTGGTTATCAAATTTCTTTTTATGAGTTAAATAATTCTTCATTGTTCAAGACTTTAGCTATTATATCAAACAATTCTTTCCTGAACGGCTCCGATTAAGAACCAATTGCGACTTCATATAGTAACTAAACTCTATTTCCAATACAAAGGATGAACCTACTTCAGATGGAATACCTTAATGGGGTTGGAGAAGCGCTATGAATTACATTGGATATTACCAGGCTGACAATACCCTGGCAGGCTACAAGCTCATTGGTCCGGGTTTCTCCAACAGAAGGGCATTTGATTTTGTGACAGTTAAAGACTCATCTCCTAACTCATTATATATTAGAAAGCTTAATTAGCTTGAGGCGAGTACAAGGCAAACTGCTGCAATATTCTTTTGCGAACCCATAACTCTATACTTTCAACTGTATCGTAAGATTAATTCTTTGCTGAAATAGTGAAAAGCCTGCTGATCTTTCTTTAGGTCCTTTCACTAAAGCTCATCGCACATATCAGGCATTAATCCCATTGGGTATTAGCAATTTGTTCATTAGGCTGAAGAGGTCCCGCCTGAGTACCGGTTTGTTAATGAATCTGTCTGCTCCGGCTTGTAGCATACGCATCCTGTCTTCCAGCAAATCGCTGGCTGATTGTACAATAATTTTAAATGTTAACCCTCTCATCCGGATTTCTTTCAAACAATCATAGCCATCCATTTCCGGAAGCTGAAGGTCAAGCAGAATAATGTCGGGAAGAGATTTATCAAGGAACTCCATTAGCTGGAACCCATTCGTCGCATGCCGGATATGAATACCCGTCTTGTTCAGGACTATTCTCTGATACTCATAACAATAGAAGTCATCTTCGACAATGATTACAGAAAAGTCGGAATAGTCTGGTATTAATATTTCCCGGTTACTAAATGAAAAAGGGACTGACATATCTGCTGCAATGAATGAATAATAATACTCTGAATTAGGCAGGATGATTTATTCGGGCGATTTACCATTTATGACTTCTGTTTGTCATTGTAGCAACCAAGCAATGCAGAGATATAAAGTTATAAGGTCATTTTAACAAACAAAAGAGATACTTGTTTCGTCAGTTCATAGTAAATAAACATATCTGCCTGTTTTCGTGCTCTTTATAAAATAAACATACAGGGAATTGGCGTAGTTTGAAGCTGATATTCTTAATACAAATTGTTCTTCTGACTTTTTGTAATAAACCAAACTACGTGACTTTTTATGGAATCAAACCATCGGGTGCATCTGCAGGAAAAAGTTTTTCATTCCAAGAAGGACTCCCTGCAGTAATCACCCTTTAACACTTATTTGTCATGAAAACGTCCCATGTTTCCCTGTTATTTTCAGCTCTTATCTTTCTGCTGATCATTACCGCAAGTGCTATGATCCTGAATGTTCAGCATCCAAGCAACACTAAACCCAAAAATTCAACATTAGGCCAATCTGTTGAACAATGGGGTAATCCTTATCAGGATAATAAGGACAAAACGCTATCTCCTTATTTCTTTGTGAAATCTGACGATCAGGCTCTTGACCAATTACCATTAAAATCGACCAATGTAATTGTAAATATTGCCGGGGTAATAGCTGATGTTACTGTATGCCAGGAATATGTGAATGAAGGCAAGAGGCCAATTGAAGCCATTTATGTATTTCCTGCTTCAACCAGGGCCGCAGTTTACAGCATGAAAATGACCTTGGGGGAAAGAATTATTTATGCAAAAATCTGTGAAAAGGAAAAGGCAAAAAAGGACTATAATGAGGCTAAAGCCAAAGGTAAATCTGCGTCTTTACTTGAGCAGGAACGCCCAAATGTGTTCCAGATGAATGTTGCCAATATCATGCCTGGTGACCAGGTAAAAGTAGAAATGAAATACACGGAAATCCTAATTCCGGAAAAAGGTATCTATCAATTCATTTATCCCACTGTTGTTGGCCCGCGTTATTCAAACAAGCAGGAATCACAAATTGCTTCTACAGAACACTGGGTTTCCAACCCGTTTCTGCACCAGGGGGCTGCTCCAACGTATTCATTTAATATACAATGTAGTATATCAGCAGGCATGCCGGTTAGTGATGTTCAATGCCCATCACACCATACATCCATTTCGTTTGAAAATGCGGAAAAAGCCAGGATTGAACTAGAGCCTTCCGAAAACATGGCTGGTAACCGAGACTTCATTTTGGAATACCGGCTTACCGGAGAAAAAATTGAAACTGGGCTACTGCTATATCCTGGGGAAAAGGAGAATTTCTTTCTGGCTATGATACAGCCTCCGCGTTCGGTTAAGCTTTCTGATATCCCTGCCCGTGACTATGTTTTTATTATGGATGTTTCAGGCAGTATGAATGGGGATCCCATTAATATTTCCAAAATGCTGATGCGCAACCTTATCAGTAATTTACGGGCAAAAGATCGCTTTAATGTTATTTTATTTGCCGGTGGCGACCAATTGTTTTCGGAAGAATCAGTACCCGTAACAGACGAAAATCTAAATAAAGCTCTCTCCTTCATTGATAAAGAAACCGGATCTGGAGGAACAGAGCTTTTACCAGCACTGAAACGGGCTCTTGGCCTGAAAGGGACAGATGGGTATTCAAGGAGTTTTATAATAACAACAGATGGATATGTTGATGTTGAAAGTGACGCATTTGATCTTATCAGAAACCACAGGAACCAGGCTAATTTCTTCCCATTTGGAATTGGAACTTCCGTCAACAGGTACCTGATTGAGGGAATGGCCAGGGCAGGAGGTGGAACTCCATTTATTGTGACCAATCTTTCGAAGGCAACAGCTGAAGCCACCCGATTCAGGGATTACATCAAACAACCGGTAATTAGCCATATAAATTTCTCCACTCCCGGTTTTGACACTTATGATGTTGAACCTGGCAGCTTACAGGATGTGTTTTCTGATAGGCCTGTAATCGTTTTTGGAAAATACAGGGGAACCGCCAGGGGGAGTATTCACTTAACAGGAGTGACGGCTAGAGGAAAATTTGATCAAAGTGTTGAAGTGAGTAAATATATTCCGCTGGCAAGCAACTCAGCCCTCAAATACCTTTGGGCAAGGGAGCAAATCCGCAACCTGGATGATTTTGACAGCTTCGGAGATGAGAATAAGGAGAAAGTGCTTGAGCTGGGATTGAAATACAACCTGCTTACCCGCTATACTTCTTTCCTGGCAATTGACAATGATATTAGAAATCCTTCAGGGAAACAGATCACAGTTAACCAGCCCCTCCCCTTACCGGATGGTGTTACAGATATGGCTGTTGGTGGTACTGTGCAGTTTGTTGCACCTATTATAAGTACGGTGGATAATGATGAGGTCGTGTACGAAGAAAGTGATGATCTCGAGCTTGCCGATCACTTAAGTGCAAAAGAAGAATGTAATAAGAAAGCTGCGCAGCCGGTTTTTGCAGTTGATGAGCAGCAACCTGAATTCCCTGGAGGAGAAGAGAAGATGAAGAAATTCATTGCCGACAATATTCGCTATCCTCAACAAGCAGCTGAGAGTGCCATAGAAGGAACTGTATTTATTTCTTTCGTTGTAAATGCCAATGGGAGCATCAGCGATATCAAAATTCTTCGGGGAATCGGAGGTGGCTGCGATGAAGAAGCTATCCGGGTGATTAAGATGATGCCTAAATGGATTCCCGGAAAGCAGGATGGGAAACCTGTGCCGGTTTTGTTTAACCTTCCTGTAAAATTTAGCCTTGAAGCGGAGAAAAAATAATGAATTTAAATCGAGCCTGGCCGTGGGAATTATTATTCCCGGCCAGGCTTTTCCCTTTAAACCACATCACTCCATAATGCAAGCTTTTAAATCCTTTCAATTACTTCTGAAGTCTTGAAAAAAGAAATTTATCAGGAAGACTCGGGCTTTTTTCTTTTTTACAAATAGATTTTAGTGCTTCAATCTGGTTTTATCACCTTGTTATCCCGGTCCGGAATATGATACCTCCTCCAGAATTTCCAGGTACTGAAAGTAGTATAGGTAAGTATTTTATTGATAAGAGGGAAACGCATAAGGTAATGCAATAACCGGTAACCAGCCCAGAAAGCGATGAGCATGCCGGAATACTGCATTATATAATAGATCAGGCTGGAAGCTGTTCCTGATCCCGAAAGCCATTGATTTGACAGGTCACGGGAAAAAGAAGCAAGAATCGGGTTCAGGAAAATAATGATCACTGCAAGCAATAAGAAAACAAAGGAATGAGCCGTTTCGATAGCTCGTTTCGGGCAGTAATTCATACAGTGCATACAACTTTCGCAGCTGAACTTCCAATACGGCCTTCTCCTATGCATAATGATTGATTGTGTTGGACATTGCTTAACGCACAACCCGCAATTGTTACAATTGTAGTTGGCAACAAAAGTCTTTGCAATAATGAATCTGCCTACAAAATAATAACCAATGGCAATAGGCGCTACCAGCAAATCCAGGGGCAGAAGAATAAAGGATTTGAGAAAGACCGGTTTCCCCTTAAGTACTTCTCCGGAAAACCAAAAAGTCAGCCGTTTACATCGTTCTACCATTGAATCCACCACCTTTGGCTTAAGTCCGGGGTGTATGGAAATCCAGTTTGAAGGCAGGTCGACCGGGTACATGGCTTTAATATGATAGCCTTTAAGCATCATGATCAATGCAGGGAAGTACATGGCAATTCCACTCAGCCCGGGTAGAAACAATTTCCAGAGTTTCATACCTGCCCGGGTATTCCCGATAAATACGTCTGAGCCCTTTAACAACATGAATCTCATAAGAAATGCAAGCATTGAATGGGGCATATTGAAGCCATGGGTTGCTGAAAAGAACCCAATTAATGTCCTCCCCCGAAAATCACTAATGGATTCCGGGTCAAACTGCTGATAGGAAGAAACATGAACCCTTAAGCCAGCATCGGAAGCCTTTTCTCCAATCCATTCTGAAACACGTTTTGAATTCCCCGTTCCGGAGTAATAAATCATTAAAAGATTATCATAATTCGTAGCCATAGGATAGAGAAAAACAGATCGAAAAATCACTTAAAACCAATCAGCTGCAAGTTGCAAAAAAACCTTAGAATATTACATTAATTGAACTGTTTCTAAATTGATATTTGTCTGAAAACCACAGGTAATTTCCTTATACTTTTGCCGGTATTACGGCTATAATTTTACTTACAATCTCTACCTGTCATGCATAAAATTGATATCCATCCCATCCTTGATGTTCCTCAACCAGAAAAGCTCACATTTTTATTCGAAGGCAATGAGATAACCGGAGAAAAAGGATTCACAATTGCTGCTGCCCTTCACCAGGCAGGGCATCCTGTACATAGCCACAGTTTGAAAAACAGGGAAAGAAGCCTGGAATGCGGTATTGGGAAATGTGGAGCCTGCGAAATGCTGGTCGATGGACAGATCCGGCGCATTTGCATTACTACAGTTGATGATATTCATGAGGTTAAAGAAATCCCTCACAATTTTTCACCGGTTGATGAACTCAAGGTTAGCAAAACTGCCATTAATGTTCACAAAACATCAGTTGCCATCATTGGTGCAGGTCCTGCCGGTCTGGCCTGCCGTGAAGAATTGATAAAACGTGGCATTGATAATATTGTAATCGATAACAATGATAAAATCGGGGGACAATTCCTGATGCAGACCCACCAGTTTTTCTTTTTTGAGAAAGAAAAAAAATTCGGTGGAATGCGTGGATTTGATATTGCAAAGACGCTTGCAGGTGATAGCCATGAAGGCATCTTCCTGAATTCAACGGTCTGGGATCTGCTGGAAGGCAAGAGAATAGCCGTAAAGAATATTAAGTCAGAAGAAATCTACTATGTTGATGCCGATTACCTGGTTGTTGCAACAGGCGCCGTCCCTTTCATGCCCACCTTCGAAAACGATGACCTGCCGGGTGTTTATACCGCTGCCGTTGTTCAGAAGATGATGAATAATGAGTTCACTTTGCTTGGCAAAAATGTACTCACTGTAGGTGCCGGAAATATCGGCTATCTGACATCTTACCAATTGATGCAGGCAGGAGCAAAGGTCAAGGCAATCATTGAAGCCCAGCCATTTGAAGGTGGATTTCCAGTTCAGGCAAACCGGGTAAGGCGGCTGGGAATTCCTGTACTTACATCCCATATCCTGTTAAAAGCCATTCCAAATGATGATCATTCAGGAATTACAGGTGCTTTGGTTGCTGAATGCAAAAATTTTGAAGCTGTTCCCGGAACTGAGAAAATCATCAGTGGCATCGACGCTATCAATATTTGTACGGGATTAGTCCAGGATGATCAATTGCTCATCAAAGGCAACGAGGTGTTCGGAAGGAATTGTTACGGAGCCGGAGATGCCATCAGGATCGGGGAAGGAACCAGCGCCGTGGTAAGAGGGAAGCAGGTTGCTTTCGAGATCATGGAAGATATGTCAGAACCCTTTTCCTACGATGAATACCTGTCGGTTTCAAAGGAATACATTGATTCCCAGCAACATCCAATCCGGGTGATTCAGGAAGCCTTCCTCCCCTCATCAGAAAGGATGAATGAAAAGCCGTTTGTGCTTATAGATTGCCTTTATGGTTTTGCCTGCAATCCATGTGAGTTTGCCTGTCCTCATGGAGCAATCACCAAAACTTCTACCAGCACGGTTCCCAATATTGATTTCAACAAGTGCATCGGTTGCATGGATTGTGTTTATCAATGTCCCGGCCTTGCTATCTTTGGTTATAGCCTGAAGAAAGACTGGCTTTTCCTTCCAATTGAATACTTTGTTGAAGAAAAAACAGAGGTTTTCCTCGTTGATAACCATGGCCAAAAGTTAGGAAATGGTATTATTGAGAAGATCCTTAAAAAACCGAATAAGACGAATATTGCCCGGGTTAAGTCACTGGATATCCATGGAGAAGACCTGGTAAATGTGAGAGGCTTTATTTCAAAAGAGAATTTCCCTGAAGTTGTTTCCATGGAGCCTGCTATCTATCGCAAGGAGCAGGAAATGTATGTCTGCCATTGCGATGATGTTACAATGGGTGAGATTATCCAGACTATTGGCGACAGGAAATTCATTTCTGTTGATGAGATCAAGCACACCACAAGACTTGGGATGGGCGCATGCAGGGGAAAAAGATGTATTCGCAGGCTAAAGCAGGTACTAAGAAACAAGGGCATTTCAATAGTTGGAGATGCAACTCCACGAGGCCCGCTAAGCAACCAGCTTTCGCTTGGAGAGCTTTTCCCGAATGGAATCCGTGAAAATATAATCATTCATAAAAGTGAGATCAGGACAAAAAAGGTAAAAGTTCTGATTGCTGGTGGAGGTATTGGTGGGAGTGCCCTGTTCAGGTACTTTGCTGAAGCCGGAGAAACACCCGTTCTCATTAATTATGGCAGGGGTGCTTCCTGGAGAAATATTGCAGGCGGCCGGCCGGCCTTCAGTCTTCCGGAAATTGCAGATATAGCGTTGCATAACCTGGAAATCTTCAAGGAATTACAGAAGATAAAGGATATAAATTTCCTCCAGACCCGCTACATCAACTTTGCCCATGATGATGCTACTTTTAAGGCATTGGATGAATCCAGGTCCTGGTCGGATGCCTATATGGTTGATCCTAAAAATTACAGTAAGGAAATAGCTCCCGGTATAAATCCTGAACTTGGAAAAACTTACCAGGCAGCTTTGGTAACGCGTGATTGCTGGCAGGCAACCCCTGGAAGAGTTATCGACCTGATCCGCAGGATTGGTATTGAAAACGGAGGATTGGTATTTGAAGACTGCCAATTGATTGATGTGAGGAAAGTTGGGAACAAATACAAGATCCTTGTAAAGGACCATGATAAATCCTACATTGAATACGAAGCAGATCGTTTTGTGAATGCACTTGGCCCGGAAGGTGAGACCTTTACTCACCAACTGGGTATAGAAACAGGGTTGTTTTCTGTCAAACACCAGGCTTTTATTACACGCCGTTTACCCTACCTGGGAATTAACAATCAACCGCTGGATATGCTTATCGACAGGCGTAAATACAAGGGATTTTCAGCGGTTTATGGTCAGCAATTAGGAGAAACCGGCCAGATCATTGGCTGTGCGTCCCCGCTGGTTGAACCTGTTGAAGCACATAAAAACCTGAAGATCAACTCCAAGGATTTCCTTGAAATTGTATCAGAGGTATTTGTTTCCTGGCTGCCGCAACTATCTTCGGTTGGTTTCCAGGCTATCTGGGCGGGTTATTACGTTGAACCCCGGATGGTGATAGACCCTGAACTCGGATTATTTATAGGGCTTAGGGGGCAAGGATTCATGCTGGGTCAATACCTTGCAAAGATGTATGTTGATAAATCGCTTGGAAAAGATGTTCCCGCCTATTTCAACCAGTTAAAACTCAATGGAGACGGGCTGCTTGAAAAAGCTTTCAAATAGAAAACGAAATCATAGATATTATCAAAAAAGGCAACCCTCGGGCTGCCTTTTTTCTTCTGTTTTTGTTCGAAATATGATAATTAACTAAAAAGTTTCTTGAATAGGCCGGCTTCCTCTGAATCAAGCTCTTCGGTGTAATATCCGTGAGATGCTCCGTAACCGTAGCCATAACCATAACCGTAGCCATAGCCATAACCATATCCACCGTAAAGTGATTTTTCGAGGTTCACATCATTAACCAACACTACAGCATTCTTAACATTTCTTCCTTCAAGATCCGTTATGATGGCGGAGAACATTTTCTTATGCGTATAATTCTGACGTGCCACCATAATGGTAACATCAGCATACTTCATCAGAAGATAAGCATCAGTAACAAGACCAATTGGAGGTGTATCAAGAACTATATAGTCATATATTCCCTGGAGTTTCTCGATCAGCTCATCATTTTTAGCCGTTGAGATAAGTTCAGTCGGGTTCGGTGGAATAGGACCGGCAGTAATAATATCAAGGTTATCAAAAGGTGTTTTCTGCACAATCTGGTCAATTGTAGCTTTTCCGATCAGGTAGGACGTAATACCAAAATCGTTGGACAAACCAAGATCCTGGTACAATTTCGGTTTACGAAGGTCATAACCTACTAGAAGCGTTTTCCTGTCGAACTGAGCGTAAATTGATGCCAGGTTCATTGAAGTAAAAGACTTTCCTTCACCGACAGTACAAGAGCTCACAACTATGGTCACCTTGTCTTCCCCCTGTGTGATGAAATGCAGGTTGGTACGAACCGCCCTTATGGATTCAGTTAAGGATGATTTGGGATAGATGGCAGCAACCAGGTTGGTATTATGGCTATTATGCAGTATATGCCCGATAATAGGGAGATTCGTATGGTTTTCAACATCCCTCTTTTCAATAATGGTATCGTTCAGGTAGTCCTTACCTAAGATGAAAATGATAGGTATGATTAACCCCAATAACAATGCAATGGTAAAGTTGAGGGTTGTTTTTGGATATACTTTAACAGTAAGCGCAGGGTCTGCCTGGTCAAGTATTTCGTTGTCAGGAGTATTGCTGGCTAGTTTTATTTGTGCTTCAGATCTCTTTTCAAGAAGGAAGGTATAAATCTGGTTATTCAGGTTAACCATTCGCTTGATTCCAAGAAGCTGACGCTGTGTAGCCGGCAGATCTTTGAATTTCACAGTCAGCTGGTTGATCTTTCCTTCGAGGTCACGTAAGGTCATTTCTGAAGTAGAAACGGTTACTGAAATATTCTCAAGTAATGACTTTTGAGCGCTTTTAATCTTATTGTTCAGTGCGATGATCTGCGGGCTTGTCTCCTTCAGGTTTGCTGATCTTTGGGAGCGTTCCGAATAGAGGCCGGTCAATTGGTTAACAAGTGCCGTCAATACCGGATCTTCAATTCCCAGAGAAGAAGGAACGGGCATCTTGTCGATATCATCGTTGTTTTGCTTCAAATAGTTCTGGAGGTATCTATAGTAACGTATCTTAACAAGAAGGTCTGCTTTCTGGGATTGCATCTGATTGATATTAAGAAATGCTTGCTGCGACTGGGCATCCAAGTCCATGATCTCCCGGCTTGCCTGGAAATTTTGAAGCTGGGATTCATTCGACCTGAGTGTATCCCCAATATCATTCAATTGTGAATCAATGAAACGAATGGTGTTGATGGCAATCCTGTTTTTCTTTTCAAGACCAAGTTGAATATACTCTTCGGTTAGTGAATTCAGAAAATCAACAGATTTGGCATTTGAATTCCCGCTCAGTGCAATAGAAACTATGTTCGCCTCCTTGTTTATGGGTTCAATTTCATAACCGGAAAAATTGGTTACCAGAGAATTAAGCGAATTAAAGTAGAACTGGTAGTTCTTACCTATATCAGTAGCCGGGTTGAATTTTTTGGATAATATGATCTTGAATGAGAATGCGGAATCTTTAAGTTCTACACCAAACGGCACCTTCTTCTTTATTGAAATTGCTTTTATCTTCTCCTTTTCTACCTCAGTAAAATCTGTGTAATTGTAAAGCGAAATTTCCTGTCCGTCAGCTGTTAATTGATATTCCTTATTTGATAGAATCGTAATGTTGAATTTCAGGTTACTGACCGGTTGCTTGTGCAAAGAATCAAATACAACGGTAAAAGGACTTTGCTTGTAGATCTCATTGATTACAAAATTATCTTCCTTTAAATAAGAAACATAAAAGTCCAGTTTCTGTACAGCCCTGGAAATGAGGAACCGCGATTTAAGAATTCCTATTTCTGTTTGAAGATCCTGGGTATTATCACTCGATCCAAGACCAAGCATTTTCTGTGGATCAATCATATTCCGCTGATCACCTTTGATAAGCAAGGTAGTCTTAACCTTATAAACAGATTTGGTGAACTTGTTGAATAAGAAAGCAAGCGCCAGCGAGACAAGTATTGCGATTACAAACAGGTACCAGTTGGATAGTATCTTATAAAATAGCGCTTTATAATCAATTGATTGATCTTTCTGCTTTAATTCGGGATTAAAAATAGGAGAAGTATCCATTGCCAATTATATATTTTAGGACCAGGTTAGAATTTGAAAAATGTCATGAGCGCCAGTACAGTGGAAAGACTGGACAAAATGAGGGAATAAGGAAACGATTCAAAGGCAAATTGCTTGTTTTTAAGTGGTTCTACATAAAGGATGTCTCCAGGACGAAGGTAATAGAATTCAGAACTAAGGATGTCCTTTTTTGTCAGATCAAGCGTATATACCATTGTATTCCCGTCAATCTTCCTGAGTAGTTTGACTGCATTCCTGTTGGAATAGGTTGTCAGGTCGTCTGCCAGGGAAAAAGCTTCAAAAATGGTTATACAACTCTGATTAATTGAAAATGTTCCCGGATTTTTTACCTCTCCAAGAACCGTAACCCTGAAATTTACCAGCCTGACTATAACACCAGGGTTAGCAATTTCTTTTAACATAAGATCATGGATCTGTCGTTCAATTTCCTGGATATCCAATCCGCCGGCTTTGATCTTGCCAAGCAAGGGAAAGTTTATCAATCCCGAATCATTCACCTGGTAGCTGTTTAAATATATTCCCTGCTCATTATTGCTGGAATATTGTCCGCTTCCGTTCATGCCGGCATAAACATCGTTTGTTTCCTTATCCATAGTAAAAAGACGGATAAAGAGATAGTCACCAGGTTGGACCTTGTAGTCGGGTATCTTATTCTCAAAATATGATTTGGGAACCGCTCCTTGAGGATCCTGCATGTATCTAACCTTTTCCTGAGGTACACATGAAATCATAAGTGAACAGACCAGGGCCATACATATGACTGCAATTGATTTGTTATTCATCTTCTTCATACTTCAATTATGTACTATATTAATGTATCAACGACCAAGAAGTTATCAATAATTCGAGACAAAAATATGAATTTGAACTGAATGAGTGTTGTGTCGTCTCCGGGGCAGTCAATTTATCTGTTTGTTTTTCAGAATTTTATGTCAAAATAAGGATTATTATATTATTGTTTCATAACATTTCCTTTAAGTGTAGCAGCAGTACAACCTTCAATTTTAACAGTCACATAGTCGCCTGGCTGATAATTCCCTTTCTCAAAAACAACAACCTTATTCTGACTATTTCTTCCAAATAACTGGTTTTCTGACCGTTTTGACAGCCCTTCAGCCAGGACCTGGAAGATTTTACCAATATCGCGTTTGTTACTTTTTAGTGACAATTCCTGTTGAACCGCAATAATCTCATTCAGGCGACTGCTTTTGACATCCTCGCTGACATCATCCTTAAATTTTTTTGCTGCAATCGTATTTGGACGTTCGGAATACTTGAACATATAAGCATAATCAAATCCGACTGACTTCATCAGAGAAATGGTCTCCTGGTGATCCTCTTCAGATTCTCCGCTGAATCCTGCTATAAGATCTGTTGAAATAGCACAATCGGGCAGGTATTTCCTGATAGCTTCAATTCTTTCAAGATACCACTCCCTTGTATAGCCACGGTTCATAAGTTTGAGCATCCTTGAACTTCCTGATTGAACAGGGAGGTGAATTGACTTACAAATATTTTCATTGCCAGCCATCACTTTAAGAAGTTCATCAGATAGATCTTTAGGGTGAGATGTTGCAAAGCGTACCCGGATCTGGCTATTAACCCCAGCTACCTGAGTCATCAATCCGGGAAAATCTACCGATATTCCATCTTCTTCCCAATGGTAAGAATTTACATTCTGCCCAAGAAGAGTCACCTCCCTGAAACCTTGATCATAAAGGCTGGAAAACTCATTAATTATGGATTGTGGGTTCCGGCTGCGTTCCTTTCCGCGAGTGTATGGTACAACACAGTATGCACAAAAATTCTCACATCCCCGCATTATACTTATAAACGCAGTGATTCCATTTCCACTAAGCCTGACCGGATTAATGTCAGCATAGGTTTCATCAATGGACAGGAGCGTATTTATAGCTTTCTGCCCGGATTCAACCTGTTCCAGCAACTTTGGAAGAGATCGGTACCCATCCGGCCCAACAATAAGGTCAATATGTTTCTCTTCCTCCAGTAATTTATCCTTGAGCCGCTCAGCCATACATCCTAAAATTCCGATCATCAGGTTTGGGTTGCGGCGCTTTAACGAATGCAATTCATTCAGTCTTTTACGTACGCGTTGTTCTGCATTGTCACGTATTGAACAGGTATTCATCAGGATGAGGTCGGCCGATTTCATATCGGCGGCCGGCACATAATCATTTTCTAAAAGTATGGAACCAACGATTTCACTGTCTGAGAAATTCATCTGGCAACCATAGGTCTCTATATATACTTTCTTTTTAGTCTCCACACCAAATCTGCAAATGAAAGGTTATCATCGAATGAAGGTGCAAAGGTACAATTAATTTAGTTAAATAATGATGTTGTATGTGTTTGATTTTCTGATATATAAAGTGTTAAAATAAAATCATTCTATTGAAAACAAAAGCATACCTCCTTATTCATTGTTAAAATAAGGCTGGTATTACTATTGAAATTGTTGTAAATTAATTGTTTTACTTTGCAGAATAATTCCGGGTTAGAGGATATGAGTAAAAATCTTGTAATAGTTGAGTCTCCTGCCAAAGCTAAGACCATAGAAGGTTACCTTGGTAAGGATTTCATTGTGAAATCCAGTTTTGGGCATGTGCGTGATCTCGCCACGAAAGATCTTAGTATTGATGTGGCCCATGACTTTAAGCCATTGTACGAGGTGATGCACGACAAGCTAAAGATGATCAAGGAACTGAAGAAACTTGCAGAGGATTCAGATCTTATTTGGCTCGCGACTGACGAGGACCGTGAGGGAGAAGCTATATCATGGCATCTTTCTGAAGTTCTGGGCTTGAAACCCGAAAACACCAGAAGGATTGTATTTCATGAAATAACCAAAACCGCCATTACTGAGGCTATTGAAAAACCCAGGAGTATTGATATTAACCTGGTTAATGCCCAGCAGGCCCGCAGGGTTCTTGACCGGCTTGTTGGATTTGAACTTTCACCAATTCTGTGGAAAAAAGTGAAACCATCCCTTTCAGCAGGAAGGGTTCAATCTGTTGCTGTCAGGCTGATTGTTGAGAGAGAAGAAGAAATTCGCGCTTTCAATTCCACATATGCATATAAGGTTACCGGGATTTTTAATGTTGAAAATGAATTCGGGAAAGCCCAGATAAAGGCAGATCTCCCCAAACGATTTGCAAGCAGTGAAGAGGCAAAGGCTTTTCTAGAAGTATGCAGCAAGGCTACCTTCAAGGTTGCCAATATAGAAACCAAGCCCGGGAAAAGATCCCCGGCACCACCTTTTACCACTTCAACCTTGCAACAGGAAGCAAGCCGCAAGCTTGGATTTTCTGTTTCCCGCACCATGACTGTTGCTCAGCAGCTTTATGAGGCCGGAAAGATTACCTATATGAGGACCGACTCCGTTCATCTTTCCCAGATGGCGTTAGGAATGGCTAAGGAAGAAATCACCAAGCTTTTTGGTAAGGAATTCCACAATTCCAGGCAATTTGCAACTAAAAGCAAAGGTGCGCAGGAAGCTCATGAGGCTATCCGGCCTACCTACCTGAACCACTCAGCTATTGATGGTGACGCTTCCCAGAAGCGACTTTATGAACTAATCTGGAAAAGGACCATTGCCTCTCAAATGGCAGATGCTGTGCTGGAAAAAACCAATATTTATATTGATATTTCTACCAGCCAGGAGCAATTTGTTGCAGTAGGTGAAGTAATTAAGTTCGAAGGATTTCTAAAGGTCTATATGGAATCCTCTGATGATGATTCTGAAAAAGAAGAAGGCTTGCTGCCTCCGATGAAAAAAGGAGAAACCCTGGGAATGGAGGAGATCATTGCTGTTCAGAAGTTTACTCAGGCCCCTGCCCGATATAACGAAGCCAGCCTCGTAAAAAAGATGGAGGAACTGGGCATTGGCCGACCGTCAACCTATGCACCTACTATTTCTACCATTCAGAAACGTGAATATGTAGTTAAGGAGGACCGCGACGGCCTTTCACGTGAGTTCGAATCAATTTCTTTGAAAGCCGGTAAAATTAAATCCATAGTTAAGGTTGAAAAATTTGGTTTCGAAAAGAACAAACTTTTCCCTACAGATATTGGTGAGCTGGTAACCCGCTTTCTGTTGCAGGCATTTACAGATATCCTGGATTATAATTTTACGGCCAATGTTGAGAAAGAGTTCGACGACATTGCCGAAGGCTTAAAGGAGTGGAATCATATTATCCGTGATTTCTACGGCCCTTTCCATAAAAAGGTGACTGAAACCCTTGAAAGCCGCGAAAAGGCTAAGGGTGAAAAGTACCTTGGGATTGATCCTGCCAGCGGTAAAAAAGTATATGTTAAAATCGGAAGATTCGGTTCAATGGCTCAGATCGGTGAAACTGACTCTGAAGAAAAGCCAAAGTTTGCCGGACTTCGAAAGGGACAGTCACTGGAAAGTATCAGCCTTGAAGAAGCTTTGAAACTCTTTGATTTCCCTCGCCCCGTTGGAGAATATGAGGGAGAAGAAATGGTGGTAGGCATTGGACGATTTGGCCCTTATGTAGTGCATAAAAAGAAGTTCTATTCTCTAAAGAAGAATAATGATCCGGCAACAATTACCGCTGAAGAAGCTATTGTGTTGATTGAAGAAAAGCGGGCAGGAGACGCTAACAGGATCATCCGCCAATTCCCTGAAAGACCGGACATCCAGGTCCTGAATGGTAGATTTGGGCCGTATATCTCTATTGGAAAGGATAATTTCAAAATTCCCAGAGGCTCGGACCCAGCAGCTCTTACACTTGCTGATTGCCTTGAAATTGCTAAAGCGCCACCTTCTTCCGCAAAAAAGAAAGTCCTGGCACGTAAGGCAAAGAAATAAGCTTTTGTCAGTTTCAGGTATTGGTCTTCCATCCTGCGATGGTTGACAGCTTTGTTATTATTATTCTGAGAACGCCTGGTTGATTTGAGAAAAATCTTTGTTT
This sequence comes from Bacteroidota bacterium, assembly GCA_013376995.1. Taxonomy (GTDB): domain Bacteria; phylum Bacteroidota; class Bacteroidia; order Bacteroidales; family UBA4417; genus UBA4417. Next base: position 96,624 of record JACAAZ010000002.1, read on the forward strand.
CTTTGCCCTGATCCATTAACTATTTCCCATCAGAAACATTGTCTTTGTTATGAAGGATCTTTCTTTCTATTTCAAGCCGGTTAACAAAAACGAGTTTGTCGACACTTCAAGTGCTTCCAATAAACGATTGGGGGAATTAATACACGTATTCAGCGAAGAGGAACATTTCCCGTCCCTGGAAGGGATCGAAATAGCACTATTTGGCGTTGAAGAAGATCGGCGGTCAATGGGTAACGAAGGCTGCTCAAAGGCTGCAGATGCTACCAGGAACTATCTTTATAAACTTTATCCGGGAAATTACCCGATCAAAATAGCCGACCTCGGAGATATCAAGCAGGGCAATGAACCCGACGATACTAACTTCGCCCTGACATCAGTTGTTCAGGAATTATTGGTTAAAGGGATAATACCTGTCATCATCGGCGGCGGTCAGGAACTTACCTATGCCGCTTACAGGGCATATAAAAATCAGAAGAATATTATCAATATTGTTGCAGTTGATAACATGTTTGATCTGGGTGAAAGTGAAGACCAGTTCAATGCCAACTCCTACCTCAGCCATATCATCCTTCATAAACCCAATTACCTTTTTAATTACACAAATATTGGATATCAAACTTATCTTGTCGACCAGGGAGCCATTGACCTGATGAAGGATCTGTTTTTCGACACCTGCAGGCTGGGTATTGCGCAAAGTAACCTTTCTGAAACAGAACCCCTGATACGTAATGCTGATATGTTCAGCTTCGATATCGGTGCTATCAGGCAATCGGATGCCCCGGGCAACGGAAATGCAACACCGAATGGATTTTATGGAGAAGAGGCCTGCCAGATTGTTAGGTATGCAGGACTAAGCGATAAACTAAGTTGTATAGGATTCTATGAAATGAATCCCTCTTATGACCGGAATGGGCAAACCGCTCATTTGCTTGCCCAGATGATCTGGTATTTCATCGATGGGTTTTACCATCGTCAACAGGACCACCCTTCCAATAAGAAAGACGATTTCATCCGGTTCAATGTACAGATGACCAATCACGAAGAGGGAATTGTATTTTATAAAAGCAAAAAAACAGACCGCTGGTGGATGGAGGTCAAATGTGCGGAAAACCTTAAAGAGAAATATCGTCACCATTACCTGGTACCCTGTTCCATCAAGGATTACCAGACTGCCTGTGATAATGAAATCCCGGATCGGTGGTGGCAGGCTTACCAGAAGCTTATGTAAAAACTCCGGTCGAAAACATCAACCCATCCTTGCTGAGGGTTTCAAATAGTGCAGCGGGAATACTTTGAAATTATTTAACCCGGTCCTGGTTATTGCTGATAAAAGCGCCCCAGCCGCTATAGCTCTTTTTTTGTTCCCCCGGAGATCTCTGGAAATAGTGACAACAGGCAACAGCAACAGCATCGGTAGCATCAAAGTATTTGGGTTGCTCTTCAATGACAAAAAGGCGATTCAGCATTGCCGAGACTTGTTCTTTTGAAGCATTTCCCCTGCCTGTAATTGATTGCTTGATTTTCCTGGGAGAATATTCGAAAATTGGGATATCCCTGTAAAGGGCAGCAGCCATCGCTACTCCCTGGGCTCGTCCTAATTTTAGCATGCTTTGTACATTCTTTCCAAAAAACGGGGCTTCAAGTGCCACCTCATCCGGATGGTAATTATCTATAAGAGCAAGTACCTTTTCAAATATGCTTTTCAACTTCAGGGGATGCGTATCCAGGTGATCAAGTTTGATCACATCCAACGCAATGAGTTCTATTTTCTTACCTTTATCGATGATTAATCCGAAACCCATGATATTGGTCCCGGGGTCAATTCCAAGTATGATGCGATCAGTTGACAAAGTCTGGGAAATTTATTTCGACTATTAAAAGGATACTATTTGCTCTTGAACCTTTCAAAGTTACATAAATCGCTCAACATACTCATCCGGCTCACTATCGTTGCCTTGTCAGTGGGCTTTATCTATTGGAAAGTCTTTGCAAAAGGAGATGTTTATCAACTCCTTGATGCATTGAAGTCGTATGATCAAAATCCTGCTTTCATTCCGGGCTTATTACTTGTCTGCTTATTGATGCTAATAAATTGGTCTGTAGAGTCGCTGAAGTGGCAGCAACTTGTAAATAAAATTGAGCAGATCTCCTTTCTGAAAGCTGTTCAATCTGTACTTTCGGGTGTTACCGTCAGCATTTTCACTCCAAACAGGACGGGAGAATTTATAGGTAGGGCATTCATACTTAAAAATGCTCAGCCCGGATGGGCTGTACTTCTTACTATCATAGGAAGCTTAAGTCAACTCCTGGTTACAATACTAATCGGCACTGTTGCCCTTGCATTCACATATCAATCATACATCCCATCTGGGGTTATCATCCCGGAATGGGCCCATATTGGAATGATTAGCGGGATACTGATGCTGAACATCAGCCTGATCCTGTTTTTCTTTAATGTGCCCTTCTTTGGCCTATCCCTTAAAATGCTGTTCCGGAAACCTGAAAGCAGGATTGCTTCCTATTTCAAAGTGATCTCAACCTTAAGCCGTAAAGAATTGATACAGGTATTCCTGCTCAGCACGCTTCGCTATGCGGTTTTCAGCCTTCAGTTTTACCTGATTTTCAAACTTTTTGGGATAGAATTACCTGTCAGGGCAGCCTTGTATATCATTCCATTGATCTATTTAGCTCTGGCTGTTATTCCCACATTTGCACTTTCTGAATTAGGTGTCAGGGGATCCGTTAGCTTATTTCTTATCGGAGGATATTTTCTTTCCAGTACAGGAACATCATTGTCAGAGTCTATGTCACTCGGGATAGTTCTGGCTGCAGCATTGCTCTGGATAATTAACCTTGCTATACCTGCTATCATTGGGATTCCATTCGTTTTTAAATTACGGTTCTTCAGCAAATGAGCATCTGTGTTATAATAATCCTTGTTTGTTATGCTACCCTTATAGGATTGATAACCTGGGGCTGGTTTAGACTGGATATCTTCAAAACTCCGGATAATACATTTAAAACCAGGGTAAGTATAATCGTTGCTGCCAGGAATGAAGAATTAAACATCGAAAATCTTTTAAGTGACCTCAATAGCTTAGACTACCCCGCCGAATTAGTCGAGGTTATCCTTGTGGATGATCATTCTGAAGATGCCACTTTGAGAATTGCAAATGAATTTGCGGTTAAACATCATTTTAGTTTTACTATACTTGAATTGCGGGATTCTCAAATCTCAGGCAAGAAAGCTGCTCTTCATCATGCCGTTCAACTCTCAAAGGGAGAGCTTATCCTGACCACAGATGCTGATTGCAGGCTGAAACCGGGCTGGCTGAAAGCTATGGTGGGTTATTATGAAACCTATAATCCCTCCATGATTTTGGGCCCTGTTAAATTTGAAAAAGGCAACAGTTTATTTGTCAGCATGCAGGAACTTGAATTCATGAGCCTTATTGTTACAACAGCTGGTTCCGTAAAAGCCGGTTTCCCCATCATGGCTAATGGCGCCAACCTTGCTTATCAAAGAAAAGCATATGAAGTTTGTGGCGGCCTGAGCGAGAAAATCCAATACGCCTCAGGAGATGACGTTTTCATGCTCTCTGCCATCAAAAAGGAATTTGGAAGCAGTTCCATCCATTTCCTCAAGTCACAGGATGCCTTAGTGATGACAATGCCGGAAAAAGATCCCGGGTCGTTTATACAGCAGCGATTAAGATGGGTGTCAAAAAGCCGGGGGTACAAGGATGTCCAGCTTCAATTCGTTTCAATCCTGGTTTATCTCACCAATTTGTCCCTGGTATTGTCACTTATACTAGCCTGTTTCAGACTGATTCCGTTTGAGATGGCGGCTTTCTTTTACATTTCCAAGCTGGTTATCGATATCCCGGTTATGGCAGGAATAAGCTGTTTTTTCAAAAGAGGCTTCCTTATGATGTACTTCCCGGTACTTGAAATAATCAATGCTTTATATACGGTAGTGATTGGATTGATCGGTAACCTGAAGTCCTTTAACTGGAAGGGCAGGAGGTATTTTCCGGGGAACTGATGCCTATTTCAATTCCTGGCGATAATAAAGTTCGGCAACTTCCAGGTCTCCCGGGAGTGTTATTTTGATATTCCTCGTGCTACCCTGGACAAGGTGTACCTGCATACCCATTGCCTCCACGAGGGAGGCATCGTCCGTAAATCCTATGACATACTCCTGCCTGTAAGCCGTTTGTAACAAGCGGATATCGAATACCTGCGGGGTTTGTATGATCCTCAGTGAGGACCGGTCTATCAATTTTACATAGTTCCCCTCTGTTGAACGAACCGTCTCATTAACTGCAATCGCAGGAACGGCGCTTTTGTATTTCCCTGCTTGTTCGAAGGTATGAGCAATCAGCTGTTGTGAGACGAGAGGCCTCGCTGCATCATGCACGGCAACTAAGCCATCAACAGTTATTGTTGTCAGCGCATTGCGAACGGAATGAAACCTCGTTTCACCGCCCCCGACAACCGTGTGTTGTATTTGAAAGTTGAATTTTTCGCAAAGTTGTTCCCATTCCCTGGTATAATCCGGGTGTAAGGAAACCAGGATTTTAACATTGGGATCGTAGCGGTGAAATGCGTTAATGGAATGCATGAGGACCGGGATACCTGCAAGCAAAACGAATTGTTTGGGCGTTTTGCTATTCAGGCGGCTTCCTGTTCCCCCGGCAACAATAATGGCATACTTATCCATCAGCGTTCATCTATTAAAATTGCAATGCAAGCCCTCCTTCAGAGGTTTCTTTATAAATATCCGGCAAGTCGTGCCCGGTTTCTTTCATTGCGATACATGTTTTGTCGAAACTAACCCGGTGGTGCCCATCAGAAAGAATTGCATACGCACTGGCATCCATAGCCCTTCCGGCAGCAATTGCATTTCGCTCTATGCAAGGTATCTGGACAAGCCCGGCCACCGGATCGCAGGTAAGGCCAAGATGATGTTCAAGCCCCATTTCAGCTGCATATTCAACCTGGCCGGGAGTTCCGCCAAATAGCTGTGTTGCAGCAGCGGCAGCCATGGCACAAGCTGTGCCGATTTCGCCCTGGCATCCCACCTGAGCGCCACTAATCGAAGCATTTTCTTTGACAAGATTGCCAATAAGCCCAGCGGTAGCCAATGCCCGGAGAATCCTTGCATCTGAGTATTGATAGGTGTTTTGAAGGTGATAAAGTACAGCAGGGACAACACCGCATGATCCACAGGTGGGAGCTGTAACAATTTGTCCACCGGCTGCATTTTCTTCGGCAACGGCCAGTGCATAGGCAAACACCAGGGCTCTTTTCTGCAATGAGCCTGCTGAGCTTTTGGCTTTGATAAAATAGGAAGATGCTTTACGCGGCAGGTGGATGCTACCTTCCAATACCCCTTCATTGTCCAGACCATGTAGAATAGAAGCCTTCATACTTATCCATATTTCTGCCAGGAAATCCCATATTTTATCCCCTTCATGCTGTTCAACATATTCCCAGAGGGTTTTACCATGATGATCGCACCAGCGAAGTATTTCTGTCAGTTTTGTATGTGGGTATAGATTCTCAACACTATTCTGTGAGGTTTCGTCCATGATATCACCCCCTCCAACGCTAAAAACAGTCCATGAGTCTTCAACTTCTCCGGAGATATTTAAAGCTTCGAACTTCATACCATTGGGATGTTGAGGAAGAAAGATATCTTTCTCCCAAACAATCTGGACCTTACCTTCCGGGAAGGATTCCTTTAAGACCCTGTCAGTAAGGTGACCTTTACCTGTAGCGGCAAGGCTTCCGTACAAGGTTATCCTTATCTTTGGAATATTCGGGTGTTTCGCATGAAAGATCAGAGCAGCTTTTCGCGGACCCATGGTATGACTGCTTGAAGGGCCTACACCAATTTTGAAGATCTTTCGGATGGTTTCCATCGTGATTATGGATGACTGAACAAAGGTAGATAAATCCGGAAAGCAGGTGAAATAAAAAACCTGCCAGGCGCTTTGCAAGGCAGGTTCCGGGAGTAATCCAAATATTATCAGATGATGAGCATTGCATCACCATAAGTGAAGAACCTGTATTTCTGCTGGACTGCTTCCTTATATGCTTTCATAAGAAGGTCATACCCGGCAAATGCAGCTACCATCATCATCATAGGTGATTGAGGCAGATGAAAGTTAGTAACCATCGAATTGGCGATACTGAATTCATAAGGGGGAAAAATAAACTTATTGCTCCAGCCTTTGTATGGATTCAGGTTTCCTGAAATGGCAACAGACGACTCAACTGCTTTCATTGTAGTAGTTCCAACAACACAGACCTTCTTCCTTAAATCCTTGGCCCTGTTAACAACGTTTGCCGTTTCGTCTTCAATGATAAGTTCTTCGGAGTCCATTTTATATTTGGTCAGATCTTCAACATCAATGGCCCGGAAATTCCCAAGCCCTGCATGAAGTGTAACCTCAGCAAAAGAAACACCCTGGAGTTCGAGACGTTTCATCAATTCGCGGCTGAAATGGAGCCCGGCAGAAGGAGCAGCCACGGCGCCCTCATTTTTTGCATAAATAGTCTGGTAACGCTCTTTATCTTCAGGTTCAATATCCCTCATCCTCTGAAGTTCTTCAGGTAAAGGCGTTTTTCCTAATGTTTCAATCGTACGTTTGAATTCGTCGTAGGATCCGTCGAACAGGAAACGAAGTGTACGGCCCCGGGAAGTTGTATTATCAATGACTTCAGCAACTAATGCATCGTCATCACCAAAGTAAAGTTTATTACCTATCCTGATCTTACGTGCAGGATCCACCAAAACATCCCACAGGCGAGCTTCGCTATTCAGTTCACGAAGTAAAAAAACAGTAATTTTTGCACCGGTTTTTTCTTTTTCTCCCAATAAGAGTGCGGGAAAAACCTTAGTATTATTCAGTATGAAAACATCACCTTCACCAAAATAATCAAGAAGTTCCTTGAAGTTTTTATGTTCGATAGTCTGTCTTTGTCGGTCGAGTACCATGAGTCGCGACTCATCACGGTTTGGTACGGGTCGTTCGGCTATCAGCTCCGAAGGAAGGTGGTACCTGAATTGCGAGAGTTTCATATATAGCTTGGGTTAATTCAAAATTTGGGGTGCAAAAATAATGAATTTTTAAGTGAAAATCAAGGTTTTATTGCGTTTCAGCAATTGGTTTTAACTCTTTTTAACAGGATTTATTGATTTGTCACACTATCTTCTAATGCTTTTCATATCAACAAGTTTCAAGATTCTTATCAATGCTCATACTGGAATATCTTAACTCAATTTCAGAATGAGTTGACAGGAAAATCCATGATAAATTCAGTATCTTCCTTTTTTCTACCTTTGCCGATTCATTTAAAATCTGTTAAAATGCTCCGGACACATACCTGTGGAGAACTTACCATCAATGATACCGGCCTGCAAGTAACACTTTGCGGTTGGGTCCAGCGATCACGCGACCTTGGGGGAATGACTTTTGTTGATTTACGCGATCGTTTCGGAATTACACAGTTGGTGTTCAACATGGACACTAATGCTCAACTTTGCGAAGAAGCCCGTAAGCTGGGTCGCGAATATGTCATTTTGATCGTTGGAAAAGTTGCTGAAAGAAGTAATAAGAATCTGAAAATGGCTACCGGTGAGATCGAGATCATTGTGGATAAAATTGATGTTCTGAATGAATCGAAAACGCCTCCTTTTACGATTGAAGACAATACAGATGGTGGTGAGGAATTGCGAATGAAATACCGCTACCTCGATTTACGGAGAAATTCCGTCAGGAAAAACCTGGAACTCCGCCACCGAATGGCTTTCCAGACCAGAAACTACATGGACAGCATCCGATTCATAGAAGTTGAGACACCCGTTCTTATTAAAAGCACACCCGAAGGTGCCAGGGATTATGTCGTTCCTTCAAGGGTGAACCCAGGCGAGTTCTATGCCCTGCCACAATCTCCGCAGACCTTTAAGCAACTGCTTATGGTTGCCGGGTATGATCGCTATTTCCAGATCGTAAAATGCTTCAGGGATGAGGATCTTCGTGCTGACAGGCAACCGGAATTTACCCAGATCGACTGTGAAATGTCTTTTGTAACCCAGGAGGACATCTTCAATACGTTCGAAGGGCTGATCAAGCATCTTTTCAAAACCGTAAAGAACGTAGATATTGAGAACCTGCCAAGAATGACCTGGGCTGATGCCATGAAAAACTACGGATGTGATAAGCCTGATACCCGTTTTGGCATGTGTTTTACTGAAATAACAAGCTTAGTCCAGGGTAAGGACTTCAAAGTGTTTGATGATGCTGAACTTGTTGTTGGTATTAATGCTGAAGGCTGTGCGGAATACACCAGGAAGCAATTGGATGAGCTTACCGAATTTGTCAAGAAACCCCAGATTGGAGCCGGAGGTTTGATCTATGTCAGGTATGCTGCAGATGGAACACTTAAATCCTCTGTTGATAAGTTCTATTCACCTGAAGAATTGAAGAAGTGGGCTGAGGCCTTTAATGCCAAACCGGGTGATCTGTTGTTGGTATTGGCGGGTAAAGCTGGTAAGACCCGTAAGGCGTTAAATGAACTTCGCCTTGAAATGGGAAGCCGCCTGAGATTGCGAAACCCGGAAACCTTCTCCCCTCTGTGGGTTTATGATTTCCCTCTGCTTGAATGGGATGAGGAATCACAGCGCTTTTATGCCATGCACCACCCCTTTACATCCCCCAAACCAGAGGATATAGCTTTACTGGATACCAACCCGGGATCAGTACGTGCAAATGCATATGATATGGTTATCAATGGAGTTGAAGTAGGTGGCGGTTCTATTCGTATCCACAACAAACCCCTGCAACATAAAATGCTTCAGCTGCTTGGATTTAGCGAAGATGATGCACAGGCACAGTTTGGATTCCTGATGAATGCTTTTGAATTCGGTGCACCTCCGCATGGAGGCATTGCCTTCGGCTTCGACAGGCTATGTTCTTTATTCGGTGGAAGCGAATCCATTCGCGATTACATTGCCTTCCCAAAGAACAATGCAGCCCGCGACGTGATGATCGATTCTCCTTCCCGTATTTCTGAAGAACAATTAAAAGAACTGAGCCTTAAGGTTTCAATCTGATATTTGATACTCGAAATTGTTAATAAATTTTTTAGTCATCCTCCTGACCTTTCAGGAGGATTTCTATTTATATTTGTTGAACTGATTTATGATTAATTTTTGCATGCTATTTAATTACTGAAAATTTTTGATATAAAACTTGTACACTTCACATCAAAGATAATTTCTCGGATTCTGAATTTATTTGAACCATTTTTTATTTGAATTATGGGCTTGCCCCCCTTATTTTAAATCTATTTTATAGTTGTTTTACCTTTAGTTAATCGAATAAATTATTTAATATTTTATCGGCATTCCTGTAATTAAAATTTCGGAATAAATTCCTGTCATTACTGGATAAGGATGATGAAACACACGTTTCATAAAGGTTTCCGCGCATGGTTCTCCTGGTATTTTTCAAGGATGATTGACTGCGAAAGTGGAAAAATTAAATTCTTTTATATTAACAAATACTTAATTATTATTTAATTATGAAAAATCATATTTCTTTATTATTAATTGTATTGTGCCTTTTCACGGCTTATAACAATGCCTTTTCAAGGCCAATTTACATTAATTTTCATTTGGGTTTTCTCGCTAAATTTGAAGTGGTTTCTGGCGAATGTCATGATGGATGGGGTATATGCTTAAGCTATGCTCAGGGCAATTTAAATGATAATGCGTCACTCGGGTATGACACAGAGTCTGGTACAACTTTATTTTTGAAAATTCCCAAATCCAATTCTGATCCTAAATGTTTTTCTGAAGGAAAGTTTGAAGTAAAAGAAGATTCGCCAATCGACCCTTTATTGATTTCTAAATTCTCCCAATTTAGAAATCCCAATAAAAAAATTGTTACAATCAAGAAAGGTTTATATCCAGTAAAAACCGAAGGCGAGAATTATTTAATCGCTCTAAATTATTATCTTTTGTAATATCTAAAAGGCTGTTTCATAATTGTATATCATGTTAATTCTGAATTTGCTTTTAGGATTAATGAGTTAGGTTCTTATTGAAAATACTCGATCACAATAATCGGACAAAAATAATGAGCCGATTATTTACGCCGATTTATTAAACGGTTTTCGCTTATATGCCGAATTTAATTTATGCCTAATAACTCTTATCCCGATCAAGCATTTATTTACTAAACAGATAAACACATTTATTAAAAGCTTTTTATGCAATTATTAATTTCAGCAATGACATTTAAATACTAGTGATGAAATAATTATGAAACAGCCTTAAAATCCCAACATGAAAAATTCAAATTTATTGCTACTTGTTTTCATATTGCTTGTTGCATCTTCTTGTCAAAATATTGTATATCTGGTTGCAGGTTTTAAAACACCACGAATTGAATCAAAAGAGACGGTGATGAGATTTCTTCAACGAAATCACCAAGATACTAGTGATACCTATTGCTTGGATTCAAGTATATTCCTTGGGCTAATGCATCAATCTTTCAAGCCAGGATGGAAACCGGGCTTTAGGCCAATTCAAATCAGAGTATATGATAGTAACGGCTTGCCAATAATGCATTGGGCATCTTGCGAAGGGTATTTGAAATCCCTGAAAACATTTGATACAGTTCCCCCTCGAAATCAAATAAATCTTGATTCCACATTGAGTTTACAGGATGATTTGAAACGTTATTATACTCTTGATGGCCAAAAAGCTCATATTAATTGCGGCAAAGGGGTTGATTATTATATAATTGCGTATTTTTCAAAATCCACTTATAGAATGAGTAAATATTCATTAAAAACTATCGAAAAGTATGTTAAAAAACATCCTGATCTTCGAATTAAATTATATAAAATAAACGTTGATGTCATGCAATGGTGGAATACAGAACTTATTGTTGACTCAAGGAAACACGATTGATAATATTTAAAAATAAATTATCAATATTGATAATGTAAAAATAATCCGGGTAAGAAATATTTCTATTGCTAATCGCATTTTACGAATCAATTACATTAATTATTCTGTACTTAAAATCGTTCTGGATGCTTCGAATATCCTGCCTGTATCTATTTCAACTTATGATCTTGTCAAATGTATTTTGCCAATCAAAACCTGCATCCGTTCAAAAACAATTATTGGACCTCCAGGCGCTTTGTAATTCGATTCAGAATGAAAATCATGCTCTTCGCTCTCATGTCAAAACCCAGGACAGTCTTGCATATACACGCACCCGAATGGAAATTTTTGAAGCATTCAACACCGCTCCAAGAATAAATTTTGATTTCCTGAATACTACAGATAAAATTGCCGTTACCGGCTTGTTTACTAAACTGCTTCAAGCCAATAATCCAACAAGTGATATTCTTGGATTCCGCTTCAATGAAACACTTCTCAAAACAGCTGAAAAATATTTTAAAAACGAATTAAAGAGCGAGCCGGATAAAATCCGGCTGGGACAGGTTATCAATAAATTGGTTAACAATCCTGTTATTTCAACATTGGCAAATACCAACCCTATAACTTCTGTAACGGCAGCAATCATAAATACTATGAGCAGTTTTTCAACCACATCAATTGATGTTGTTAAAGAAGGGAATAAACTAAAAGATGTTTCATCCAGTACAATGGATGCTTTCAGTCAAAAAAACATTGAAGCATTCCGGGTAGAACTTCAGCCCTATATTAACTTTTATGATGCGCTTAACCTGGCTTCAATCCGGTATTTAAGCGGCCTGGAGAACATCAATCAACATTATGAATACCTCAAAGGCAGTGTTGAAGATTATAAAAAGCAACTATACCTCTCATTATCCATTACTGATACAAATACACTAATGCGACTTGCAAGTTCGCTTCCCGATCCTTCAACGAGGAACCTTGATTATTCAGCTTTCCTGTGTGATCAGAAAATCCAGTCCTGCGATGGAATAGCCAGAAAATTACCGGCAATTCAATTATTGGTTAAAGATTTCAGGAGAGAATATGACCAACTTCTGATCTCATTCTTAAAAGAATATGTGCTTGCATTGCAATCAGCCAAAAAACTTCCGCCTTCCAGCATTGACCAATCAAAAATTGATTCCTTGATTTCAGATATTGACACATTTACAAAAACAGAAATTACCAAAAACACCGGGCCTAAAAAGTAAATTATTATACAGTAAATAACTATTTATTATTTCCCGAAAACATTGATTCCTCTGTAATTCCAGGTTTCAAGGTTACAGTTATCATTAATCTCTTCAAATATTTTATTTATGATCTCAGCATTTATGTTATTAAAAATCCGGAGTGTAATGTTAAACCCCGCTCCTTGTTGGAAAAATACTCTTTGGATAAGTGATCTGAACAGACAACTTGTAAATATTGGGAAAACGGATAACCATATCATTATTCCTGTTGGATCAGAGTCTGATCCAACCTACCTGGTATGCAAGTCCGAATCAAATTTTTCCAATAGCAATGAATTCTTTCCGTCGGTTAACGATCCAATTGATGATTCATTATCAGCCTCATCACTCATGGTTGGCAGGTTCAACTGGCGCAGCGGATCAGGATTTTCTTTGTCTATCAGTAAAATCAATGGTATGCTGAAAACCATACAGGAAAAACATGCAAACTTGCCTTACTTTTTACTGCTTGGCAAATATTTGGAATTCCTCGAAAAATTTAACCGTTCTTATGATGAGGACCTGTTTCTGAACCTCTTCTTTTATGTAAAAGAGAATCAGCATCCAATTAACAGTTCTGGATAGTGTTTAGCAGGTGTATATTTATAATGTCAAATTACCTGGCATAGCCTTGACTCTATACTTCTGATGCAACCAGGTCTTTCTGCTTTTCAATATGTCTCCTGCGGATATTAAGAGGTGAAATCCGTTTGAAATCAATAAGCTTATGGTTGATCAGGTAGTGGATCACCTGTTTCTCTATCCAGTGATGGAATGGCAGCAGAAAGGCTATAAGCCCAATCTTGATAAGAAGTATCTTCCAGGGTTCGTTTGCTGTTACCTCATATATTTTGTGATCAGCAATCATTATGATGAACTCGAAAAACAGAATAAAAGAAAAAAAACCCAGCATCTTAATGCTCCACTCCGGCACCTTAAGGCTACCCAGCATTAAAAGCAGGATGAATAATGTAAAAATGACTATCGTTATAGCTGTGTACTGAATGTTATGCCTGCGAACGGTCTCCTTCCTTTCCTGTTCTGCCATTAATTCCTGTTTCTTGCTTTCGTGATCGATTTCCATCCGCATCAACTGGTCGTTCTCAGTAAGTTGTTTTATGCTGTCATCCAGAGCCTGGTGAACAGCTGACCAGTTATACGCTTCGTGATAATCTTGCTGGTTCCTGTAAATCTTTTCCAGGTTTTGAGATGCATTGAGCATGTATTCGAAATAAGAAGCCGTCTTAGCCTCCTGATAGGACCTTGTGAATTTGCTGATTGCTTCTGCATTTTTTCCCTGCCTTTCGAGAAACTGCCCGTAACGATAGTAAAACTTTGACAGTAATATTTTGTTGGGTTCAGCCTTGAGAAGATTTTCAGCCTTTTCCAGGTAATAAAATGCTGAATCGGTCCTATGCTGAACCTCACAGAAATATGCTTTCAATCGACAGTAAAGTGCAGGTTCCTTCCTGGATAACTGTATTAATTCCCCGGGATATTTAACATTATAGAAATCATATAAAAGATCCATCCTGTCAGCTTCCACCATGTATGAGCGGTAGAGGGCAATCTCATAATTCTTCAATTTCCATAGCTTGTTCCGTGCAGCAAAAGAAAGCACATCCTCGACACTCTTAATACTAAGAGTATTCTTATTCGAGTTCACATTGATACTCTGCAAATCGAACTGCTTCCACATTAGTGAAACAGAATCTACAGGCACTGCCTGGGAAATAAGGCTAACCTCCTTCAGTTTATAGGCAATCGCCTTGTCATAAAGTTTATTGAAATTATAGAAACTTGATAGTTGAGAATAACAATGCTGAAGAAGTTTCGTCTTCTTGATCCGCTCAGCTATCCCCGTAGCATTCAGGTAATTTCTGAAGGCTTCGATCTTCTGGTTATTACCCTCCATACTTCTACCGACCAATAGGTAACTTTCAGCCTTTAATTCATCATTACTCATGGCATCTGCCTGCGACAAGGCCTGGAAGCTGAAACCAAGTGCTTTCTCATATTTATATGCGGATAGGTATAATTCCACCAGGCTACGATATGAATTCCATTCAAGAATTGGATTGTTTACCATTTTGCTCAGGCGGTTTGCTTCCCCGGCATATCGTAAAGCCTTTCCTTCATACAGACCCAGGTCGTTATTGGCAAGGTAACTATTATAGGCCATTAAAAGGAGTTGCGGACGAAAGCTTGCCTGTGCAATTTCCACTGCTTCCTGGCTTATACTGTCGGCAAGCCTCTTTTCACCAAGGTACTCTGAGTAATACTGAGCAAGTTGAGATAGTGCTTCAATTTTCAAGCTATCTGTTTTGGCTGCCTTGTATTTTATGTTCAGTTCCCGGATGTGATTTTCAGGTGGCAATTGACCAAATCCCTTGTTCCAGCATAATGATATTCCAGCCAGGATGATAATTGTGATAAATCGATTACGATAAGATCCACGCTTTACCAAATGAACACTCTTCATTATACAATTGTTAAAGGATAACCAATTCTACCGGCTTAGGGCATACTCAATTCAATTCTTCTGCCCTTCAACTGAGATTTTCTTCGTCAGACTCTGTGATCCAAAATTCATTTTATACCTAGTAAACTGAAAACAATACAATTATGTTCATCGTTTAATCCCTTCCAATCATGTTGAAAAATCTGACCTCCAGGACTACCCTCATATTTATTTCCGGATTATTAGTGGGTGCTTCTGCAATTGCATTGCTCTCTTTTACAGGAGTAGTTAACACACCCTCGTCTACCCCGGCTTATGGCAAGACGAGTGTCCAGGATGCCCAGGCATCATACAGGCGATATGCTTCTAAAACAAGTGCTTTGAATGACCTGGTAAAAGGATTTGCATTAAACAAGGAAGAGCTGAATGCAATGAACAGCCTGATTACTGAAAATCCATCCTTAATTGGATTCAGGGTATATATGGGACTCGACAATTCCTTAGCACCCATTGGGATCGTCGTTGGAATTGACAATGCCGGAAAAGATAATCTGAATTCAATATATAAAACGTCTGGCAGTTCATCCGGGCCCTGCCCGACATTATGCGATCAAACTAGCACCATAATTGCATTCTGATTTCTAAATCCAGTTAACGTGACTTTCTTCTCACAAAATGAAGATTTAAATTGATCAGGCAGAAATGTCTCTTTTTTGTTCAATTGAGTTCGATATTAGTTCCATACTTTATCTACCATTTGCATAATACATTTTACATAGCTCCAACAAATGCCAATATTAGTTGACAAGGTTGTTAAATTTACATAATTTTGTTGTAATCAAGCTGTTTAACCCTGCGACTATTCAAAAATAAAGCCGGAAAAATAAATTCGCTGCAGCATCTCACAGATGAGCAGCTTGTTGAGCAATATGCCCGAACTCATGATCCTGAATGCATGGGCCCTCTTTTTGAACGGTATACACACCTGGTTTTCTCTGTTGGCATGAAATACCTTGGTAATGATGCGGAAGCACAGGATATGGTGATGACTGTTTTTGAAAAACTCTTTGAAGAACTAAAGCGGCAACAGATAAATTCTTTCAAGAGCTGGCTTTACATGGTAGCCAAGAACCAATGTCTTATGCACCTTCGTCATGAAAAATCCATAAACAGGAACAGGCAGGAAATACTGGCAGACCTCCGGGCAGAAGTTATGGAAAATGAAATTCCCGGGCATCTTGTTCCGGGCAATGGAGAGGATAAAGCCGCTCAACTGGAGAATGCTATCCAGGCATTAAATGCAGCTCAAAAACTTTGTGTTGAATTGTTTTACCTTCAGGAGAAATCTTATAAGGAGGTAGCTGAAACAACAGGCTTCAGTATGAATGAAGTGAAGAGCCATATCCAGAATGGAAAAAGAAAAATTAAGATTTTCCTTGAAAAAGCCCCAGATCAATGACCGAAAACATTCCATATAAAGAAATGCTTTTTATGTCTTCAGGCTGCCTCACACAAAAGGCTTTGGAAGATATGGCCAGGGGTTCATTGACCGGACAGCAATTTAAAGATGTTCAGGATCACCTGGCAGATTGTGATCTTTGTTCAGATGCTCTTGATGGTGTGACAATTTGGATGGGTAAAAAGATTCCGGATATTGAACTTTCTGATCGCCTGAACCAACTCCAAAACTCTACTCAAACCCTCATAGAAAATAGAAGGGCAACGTTTACTCCTGCCCGCCGTATACATGGTTATTACAGATGGGCCGCTTTGGCTGCTTTATTTCTGGTATTTGCCGGAATCTTTTTCCTGGTAAAGGAAAACCCGGTATTAAAGAAGGAATCCATTGCTATGGAAAGGCACAAAAACGCTGATTCCCTGAAGATACCGGATCAGGTAAACCTCGATAAGAATGAAAAAACGGCCAGGCCTGCTGATGAAAACCTGAATAAAGGGCCTGGTAAATTAAAAACAAGGGTAAAGTTTGCCGCTCCTGTAATCAAACCCGATGTGGACGTCGTTAAAGAACAAGATGTTTTTAGTTCTGATGATCTTGCATTACCCGAAAAAAAAACGGAACAGGCTGCATCAGAATCTATTTCAGAATCTCCTAAGGCCGTTGGGGGAACTAGTGTAAAAACAGCAAGTAGGCTTGTTGCGGAAGAAGTCTATGAAAAACCTTTTACAGTTGTTGAGGAAATGCCGGCATTCCCCGGGGGAGAAACCAAAATGCTTCAATTCCTTAGAGAGAACATTCGTTATCCTGAGCAGGCAAGGGAAAATTCGATAAGCGGGACTGTATATGTATCTTTTGTGGTCGGAAAGAATGGTAATATCTCTGATATTAAGATTTTAAGAGGAATTGGGGGTGGCTGTGATGAAGAGGCCTATAGGGTTGTTAAAAGTATGCCCGCCTGGATTCCTGGAAAACAAAACGGGAAGGCTGTTCCAACACAATTTAATATGCCTATAATTTTTAAACTCAATTGATTGGTTTCTGCATATTTTCAAAAATCTTCTGTTTTATGCTTCAAGAAAAACTCACATGTAATTTTTTGTATATTTGTGTATTGAAAACAATTCAATAAATGCTTCATATGATTTCATGTAATTTTTGGTGGTGGCAAATGAATAATTCTCCTGACAGGAACCACTGATCCGTTGCATGTGCAAAAATATTGCCTTGGCCGCAGGAAGTTCCTGCGGCTTTTTTTATTCCTTTTTTAACCTTTAAAACTAAAAATTATGTTCAGAGAAGAGACCATCATTCAAAAAGAAGGCTATTTTGGCCAATTTGGCGGAAGCTTTGTACCGCCTGTACTAGAAAGCCCGTTAGCACGGCTATCAGAGGCTTTCAATGCTGCAAAGTCAAATCCCAGGTTTATCGAGGAATACCGGTATTACCTGAAACACTATGTGGGGCGGCCATCCCCTTTGTATTATGCAAAGCGGTTGTCAGAGTTAACAGGCAGCAAGATATACCTCAAAAGGGAAGACCTTAACCATACGGGTGCTCATAAGATCAATAATAGCCTTGGGCAAATCCTCCTGGCTAACCATATGGGTGCAAAAGAGATCATTGCTGAAACTGGAGCGGGACAGCATGGTGTGGCTAGTGCAACAGCTGCAGCTCTTTTTGGTATTCCATGCAAGATCTTTATGGGTTCCCGGGATGCCAAAAGGCAAAAACTCAATGTACAACGGATGAAATTGCTGGGGGCAGAGATCATTACAACTGATCAGGGAACAGCTTCATTGAAGGATGCCGTTGATGTTGCACTCGGATACTACATTGAACATCCGGATTCATTTTACCTGCTAGGGTCAGCAGTCGGGCCACACCCCTATCCTACCATGGTTAAGTTTTTCCAAAGCATAATCGGGGAAGAAGCGCGCAAACAGATACTGGAAGCTGAAGGCCGTCTGCCTGATTCAATCTTTGCCTGCGTTGGAGGAGGATCAAATGCAATTGGTTTATTCTCTGCTTTTCTGAATGACCTGGCTGTGGAAATTCATGCTGCAGAAGGTGGTGGAGAAGGCCCAGGAACTAACAGGAGCGCATCAACACTTGTGCTTGGAAAGCCCACCGTATTCCAGGGTACCTATTCTTACTGTATAACAGATGCAGATGGACAACCCACAACTGCGTATTCAATTGCATCCGGTTTGGACTACCCCGGGGTCGGGCCGGAACATGCACACCTGAAAGAAACAGGAAGGGTAACTTACCATTGTATTACGGATGATGAAGCAATACAGGCATTTTACCTCCTTTCAAGGCTCGAAGGAATCATCCCTGCCATTGAATCTTCGCATGCCATCGCATTAGCTGCCAAATTCCTGAAGAATAAAAACCAGCTTTCAATTATAAACCTTTCAGGAAGGGGCGATAAGGATGTGGAACGCGAAATGGAACATGAATGAAGAGAATCTGACAGGATTCCTTTTATGCATTTAATCAAACAGCGGCAGGTACCATCGAAATGACCTGCCGTTGTTGTTTTTATATTTTTAACAGAATCTAAGAGATAGGCCACTCAGGGCACTTATTAATAATTGAAGTTCTTGCTGTCAATCAGTGCTTGATTGAACACAGTATCTTTACCGGCTGTTATATGTATAGATTTAAGATACTACGCTCAGTCACTCCTCCATGAAATACGATGTCCCTGGTAAAAAAATTACCCTTCCCGGTTTAAAGAAGCTCTTTCAACTATATAGTTATCTCAAACCCTACCGGCTGGAATATGGATTGGGGTTATTATTCCTACTTGGTTCAAGTGGCGCCAGCCTGGTCTTCCCCAAATTGCTCGGGCAACTGGTAGACCTAGGCAATCATGGAACTCTTGCACTGGAGATCAATCGCATTGCTCTAATTCTGATCCTGGTGTTGATCCTGCAATCCGTATGTTCCTATTTCCGGATTTTCCTTTTCGTAAGGGTAGCAGAAAAAACACTTGCAGATCTTCGCCAAAGTACTTATAACCACCTTATCCGGCTTCCTATGAAGTTTTTCCAGCACAGGCGTGTAGGGGAGCTGAACAGCCGCATTTCTGCTGATATAAGCTTGCTTCAGGATGCCCTGACATCGACACTGGCTGAGTTTCTGAGGCAACTTATTGTTATCATCGGGGGTATCAGCCTGATGATGTTCACATCATTCAAACTGACTCTTTTCATGCTTTCAATTGTTCCTGTTATTATGATCCTAGTTGTCCTTTTTGGAAGATACATCCGAAAACTCAGCAAGGAGGCACAAAAACAGGTTGCTGATTCAAATACCATTGTCGAGGAAACACTTCAGGGAATACAAAGTGTTAAAGCTTTTACAAATGAGTTCTTCGAAATGTCCCGCTACCGTGTAAAAACCCTGGATATAGCAGAAACCGGTATCAAAAACGGACGGCTGAGAGGTGCGTTTTCTTCTTTCACAATTATCGGGCTTTTCGGGGCTATGGTAGCTGTTATCTGGAAGGGTTCAAGTATGATGTCTTCTGGCGAACTGGCAACCGGTGAATTGTTCTCTTTTGTTATCTACTCTATGTTTATCGGTGGTACGATTGGTGGAATGGCAGATGTATTTGCCAGGGTTCAAAAGTTTATTGGTGCAACAGAGGACCTGCTCGAAATATTCCAGGAATCACCTGAAGACATCGATGATAAAGTCGAACTCCGAGATGATCAGATTCTTAAAGGAATGATCCGCTTTGAAAATCTCAAATTCAGCTATCCAACCCGCATGGAAACCGAGGTGATCCGGGATATTTCCGTTACCATCCTGCCGGATACATTAGTTGCTCTTGTCGGGCCTAGCGGAGCCGGGAAATCCACCCTGGTTTCGCTGCTGCTCCGGATGTATGAGCCTACAGCTGGGGAAATTCTGTTTGATGATATTGATAGTGCCGCTCTTCCATTATCATCCTTAAGAAGCCAGATGGCTATAGTGCCCCAGGATATCTTTCTATTTGGCGGCACCATAAGGGAAAATATTGCCTATGGCAAACCCGGTTCTCCTGAGGATATGATCATTGAAGCCGCCAAAAAAGCAAATGCCTGGGAATTCATTAATTCATTTCCTGAAGGGCTTGAAACTTTGGTTGGAGAGCGGGGAACTCAATTGTCCGGCGGGCAGAGACAACGAATTGCAATAGCACGTGCAGTGCTGAAAGACCCAAAAATACTCATCCTCGATGAAGCAACTTCCTCTTTGGATTCTGAATCAGAGCGACTTGTACAGGATGCCCTTGAAAAACTCATGAAGGGCAGAACATCTATAGTTATTGCGCACAGGCTTTCTACTATCCGCCAGGCAGACAACATCCTGGTAATTGATAATGGAAAGTTGGTTGAACAGGGCACCCATGAATCCCTGCTAAAACTTGATAATGGAATATATCGCAGCCTGAGTGAATTACAGTTTGCAGGTTGATTACAATTAATCCTTTTATCTTTGCTTTGGCCATAAAAAGAGCTGTCTATTCATATTTTCTTTTCCCTTTTTAAGGCTGTTCATTCTTATGCATAACAGGGGTTTAGCTTTTGCACTTTTCATCCTGACCTCCGCATGTTTCATTAAACCTGCGGTTGGTCAACGATATGGCTTACCCGGCATCCAAAATTACCCGAGATCAGAATACAAGGGAGGAACCCAGAATTGGTCTGTTGCACAGGCTGAAAATGGAATGATGTACTTCGCCAATAACGATGGGCTGGTTGAATACGACGGAGCTCACTGGACCGTTTACCGCGATATGGAATTGATCTATCGCTCTATTTGCATTGATGGAAAGAGGATTTATGTTGGGGCTTTTAACCGGTTCGGGTATTATGAAGAAAATGCAAAAGGGGCGCTGGAGTTTCATTCCTTATTACCACTGTTGAAAGGCCGCATAAGTGATTTTGATGAGATCTGGCGGATACACAAAACGAGCTTCGGGATTGTATTTCAATCCTTTAAAGCCATCTTCATCTACTCCAATGATAAGATTGACATCGTATATCCCAGGTCTAAGTTTCATTTCTCGTACTATGTTAACGGCCTCCTTTGGGTTTATGACGAAACTCAGGGCCTTATGCAACTCAGGGAGGGAAAAGTCAGGCAGATAACCAATGGGGAATTTTTCAGCGGAACCGAAATCTGGACCATTTTGCCCCTTGATGACGACCAGGTAATTATAGGCACAGCAAAAAAAGGGTTATTCCGCTATAATGGAGAACAAGTAATTCCCTGGAATAACCCGGTAAATGAACTTTTGAAAAAATACCAGATCTTTTCCGGCTCTGTCATCAATGGAAAATACTTCGCGTTTGGTACAATTCAGAATGGGCTGATCCTTTCTGATACGGCCGGACAAGTAGTTTTTGAAATTAATAAGGAAAGGGGTATTCTGAACAATACGGTGCTTTGTGTTGGAAATGATAAACAGGGTGATATCTGGCTAGGACTTGATAACGGCATTTCCCTTGTGAAATTCAACTCCCCGCTGACTTACATCCAGAATTATTTCGATATCGGCTCAGGGTATACATCTGAAAGGTTTGGTGATTTTCTTTACCTGGGAACGAACCAGGGCCTTTTCTATATTCGCTGGGAAGACTTTAATAATCCGCTAAAGAAAAAAGAAGATTTTCACCTGATTGAAGGAACGGAAGGCCAGGTCTGGAACTTGTCAATCATTGATAATACATTGTTATGCGGCCATAATTTTGGTGTGTTCCAAATCATTGACAATAAGGCTATAAAAATATCATCCATTCCTGGTGCTTGGACTCTTGTCAAGCTGAAACAAAAGAATCCGCTGATCCTTGTTGGCCATTATTCCGGTCTCTCCCTGCTGGAAAGAAAAGGACAGTTGTGGAATTACCGCAATGAATTACATGGTTATGATCAATCCTCTCATTATGTGCAGCAGGATGACAAGGGGGATATCTGGGTCAGTCATGGTTATAAAGGCATTTACCGGATCCGCCCGGATTCAGCCTGGAAGAATGTTAGCAAAATATGGTTTTTTGACACCCATGCCGGGTTACCTACACTCATTGGAAACAATCTTTTCAGGATTCAATCCGGACTTGTGGCAGCTACGCGGGATGGGATCTACCGGTTTGATTATTTGAGAAACCGGTTCTTTCCTGACAGTTTGTTTTCACAATTCTTGCCGGGATACCATCAGATCGATTATCTATCACAGGATCAGAATAGTAATCTCTGGTATTATCATGATCAACAGCCTGGCGTATTGAGGCTTCAGGAAGATGGGACCCTTAAGAATATTACAGCCCCCTTTATAGAACTAAAAGGACAGGTAATTCCTTCATATGGCCACATTAACACCCTGGATGGAAATAATGTGATCATTGGTATAGAAGGTGGTTTTGCTCACTATGTAAGTGGCCAATTCAAGGATTATGCTTTTCTTCCGGTTTTGCATATCAGTTCCCTGCATTCCAATGATCCGGCAGAAGGTAAATTCCGGTTCAATAGTCTATGTCCACCTCAAACTGTAATCCCTTCATTTGCCTATAGTGGAAATACTGTTTCTATTGCCTTTGCTGCAAGTCAATATGGAAGTCCCGAAATTGATTTCCAGTTCAAGCTAGATGGCTTTGATCAAGGGTGGTCAGACTGGTCACTTCAAAATGCAAAAGAATATACAAACCTTCCTGACGGCGAATATGTATTTCTATTAAAGGCAAGGACTGAAAATGGGAAGATTACCCCCGTTCTTTCATATCGTTTCAGGATTTTGCACCCCTGGTACAGGACCACCCTGGCATATATTATATATTTCTTGATCCTGATGGTCCTTGTTACCCTGGCATACCGTTTCTTCCTGAAGAGTATTGAGAGATCAAGACTAAAAGAGAAAGAAGAGCAAAAGAATAAATACAGGCAAAGAGAACAACTGCTCAAGGAAGAAGCCCTTATGACTGAAAAAGAGATGATCCGTTTAAGGAATGAGACGCTGAACCTTGAAATGATCCATAAAGAAAAAGAGCTCGCAAATTCTACCTTAATGATTATCCAGAAGAACGAAATACTTCACAAGATACGGTCCGAGTTAAGCAAAATTAAAAACAGTGTTGGTGAAGAGCATCTCAAAAATGAGTTGAATACCACATTGAGGAGGATAGGGAAAGAAATTGATAATGAGAAACAATGGCAGATTTTCAACACACATGTTGAGCAGGTTCATGAAGCTCTTTTCGTGAAGCTCAAGTCAAGTTATCCTGATTTAACTCCCCGGGAGTTGAGCCTCTGTGCTTATTTGAGGATGAACATATCAAGCAAGGAGATTGCCACTTTGATGAATATCAGTACAAGAGGTGTTGAAATCAGTCGTTACCGAATTCGCAAAAAACTTAGTATTGATAGAAATGCCAATCTTACAGAGTTCATGATGAAACTATAATCCCGTTCTCCCCTAATCTGTCTGAATGAATTATATTTTCAACCATCCTCTAATGTTAATTCGCCTGCAAATTCCTTCATTTAAATTGCATTGAGCCGGAAACCCAGGTTTTGCTACCTTGTGTAGTTATTGTTGTGTCATTCAGTGAAGAAGATTATTATAGAAGTTTAAATATCAATCACATATAACATATAAATATTAAATTTGATGTATTGTGATTGTAATTAGTTTTCAACTTTTGTTGCATATTTGATGTACAGGAATTTTTTGTTCCCTTTTACTCTACACTCTATATTAGCCAAACAATTCAGACTCATTAACAAGCAGATTGGGCGTAGACTGTTTAATTTAATTGTCAATCTGATGAATTAATGTGTGCAATAATTAATATATAGACTCATTTTCAACCACTTGTACATATTGCTTTGCAGCCAACCTTACATAGATGATAAAAAAGAGTATCTTTAGTATGAATAAGCAAACCAACCAGCTAAACAAATAATAAGCAACCTCAAAACCGAAATGATGAAAAACTTCTACGATGCGATGAAATCCTTAAAAAAGGTTTTACTGATCGTGGGATTTTTGTGGCTAAGTGCCTTTAACCTGGCACATTCGCAGAAAACCTATGGGATCAGTGGAAAAGTTGTTGATAATCAGGGTGAAACCATGCCAGGTGTTACCGTATTAATTAAAGGTACATCAATTGGCACAAGCACTGACATAAACGGAGGATTCAGCCTTGCTGCTCCAAGTCAGGAGGTAAAACTGGTATTTTCTTTTATTGGAACCGTTCCGCAGGAAATAACGGCAATTGCCGGCACTCCTGTCCGCGTTGTCATGGAATCAAAGAGTGTTGGGCTGTCGGAGCTCGTAGTCGTCGGATATGGTGTTCAGAAGAAAAGTGTTGTAACCGGCGCCATTTCAAGTGTTAAGGCAAAGGATCTTGAAAATAACCAGATTTTACGTGTTGAACAGGCACTCCAGGGGAGAACTTCCGGCTTAACAATAGCCTCAAGTTCAGGCCAGCCCGGTGCCGGAATTACAGTTCGTGTTCGCGGAACCACTTCTATAAACAATAGTGATCCTTTGTATGTAGTTGATGGTGTTCCAGTAGATGTTGGAGGTATCGACTACCTGAATTCATCAGATGTTGAATCAATTGAAGTTCTGAAGGATGCAGCATCAGCAGCAATTTACGGGACTCGTGCAGCGAATGGTGTAATACTGATTACAACTAAAAAGGGGAAATCGGGCTCTATGAAAGTAAGTTATAACACTTATTTTGGAACACAATCTCCTGCCAAAAAGCTCGATCTTCTCAATGCAACGGAATATGCAACACTTCAGAACGAAGCTCAACAAAATGCCAACATTCAATTTAATAAGAATGATAAGCTTCCATTCCCTCAGTTAGAAACTAATCCTAATTATTTTGGTGCAGGGACAGACTGGCAGGGCACAATTTTCAACAATAATGCCAAGATTCAAAACCATGAATTGAGTATCAGTGGTGGAAATAATATATCTACTTTCTACACTTCATTTGGGTACACGGACCAGGAAGGAATAGTTGCTTCTTCTATTTCCAATTACAAACGGCTTAATATCCGCATGAATTCAGTGCACAAGGTAAAAAGCTGGCTTCGTTTGGGTGAAAATGTCGGCTATTCCCATATTAAAAGCAAGGGATCTCTGAATACAAACAGTGAATTCGGCGGCCCTCTGTCTTCTGCGATCAACCTGGATCCAACAACACCCACTGTTATTACAAATGATAGCATTGCTGGGTTAGACCTCTATTCCAAGCACCCGGTAATGAGGGATGAAAATGGAAACCCTTACGGAATTTCAACAACTGTTGTACAGGAAATGTCAAATCCTCTTGCTTATATCAAAGCACACCAGGGGAATTATGGCTGGTCAGATAACATTGTCGGTGATGTTTTCGCAGAAGTTGAACCCATTAAAGGCCTGGTTTTTAAATCAGACCTCGGTGCAAAACTAGCCTTTTGGGGTGATGAAAGCTTTACCCCGATTGTGTGGTATAATGCATATTCACCTCCTTCACCCAAGAATTCCTTATACCGCTCCAACAGTAAGGGCATGACCTGGAATTTTGAGAATACTGTTTCGTACACTAAAAGTATAGGTTTGCACAATGCTACAATTCTTCTCGGAACAAGTGCATATGTAGATAACAGCAGCGGGGTAAGTTCTACATTCCAGAATCTGCCTGTTAATACTTTCGAAGAGGCTTCAGTAAAGTATTCATTTGTTGATGCTGATAAAATTGGTGGTGGATGGGAGAATGCCCCGCATAAAATTAGTTCGCTTTTTGCAAGGCTCACTTATAATTACAATGAAAAATACCTCTTCACAGGTATTGTTCGAAGAGATGGTTCCACCAGGTTCGGATCTAACAATAAATATGGGGTATTCCCCTCGGCATCTCTTGGTTGGGTTGCTTCCAGGGAAGGATTCTGGCCTGAAAATAAGGTTGTTGACTTCCTGAAGATCCGCGGATCGTATGGGGTAACGGGTAATGACAATATTCCTGATTTCCTTTATTTTTCTACTGTTAGCGGGGGAAGGAACTATACCTTTGGTTACGATAATTATCTTATAGGCTACAGCCCGGATGCACCGGCAAATCCTGATTTGCATTGGGAAGAAACCAGCCAGTCGAATATTGGTTTCGAAATGAACCTCTTCCAGAATTTCAGCCTCGTATTTGATCTATATTCGAAGAAAACAACCGGTATGTTAAGGCCGTTTGTACTTCCGGCATACACAGGATCCGGAAGCCCTTGGGGAAATGTTGCTTCTATGACGAATAAAGGTTTTGAAATCGAATTAGGATACAGGGCTGAAGTAGGTAAGGTAAATATTGACCTCAAAGGAAATGCTTCTTACCTGAAGAATGAAATTACTGACCTGGGGTCTGTTAAATACCTTGATGCTGCCAACTTACAATCAATGGGAGTAATAAGTCGCCTTGCAGTGGGACATCCAATAGGGTCATTTTATGGGTACGAAGCTATGGGTGTTTTCGCAAAACAATCTGATATTTTGAGTTACAAGGATCCTGCAACCGGTAAGGTCATTCAGCCCAATGCACAACCCGGAGATTTGCAGTTCCGCGACTTAAACGGGAGAGATTCTTTAGGTAATCTTACCGGGAAACCAGACGGAAAGATAGATGTAGACGATAAAACCTATATTGGTGATCCAACGCCTACCTGGTCATTCGGGTTTACTTTTTCAGCGAATTATTCCGGTTTTGACGTCATGATATTTGGTCAGGGAGTTGTTGGAAATGATGTTTTCAATGGCTTAAGGCGTCTCGAAATATCTTCAGCCAACTGGACATCTGATGCTATGAATCGTTGGACACCTAACAACCGTAATACAGATTTCCCAAGAATCATACTAGGTGATCCGAATAAGAACTTTACGAGTTCTTCAACATTTTATCTCACCAATGGCTCTTATTTCAGGGTTAAAACAATTCAGATCGGTTACACTTTGCCAGCCTCCCTCATGAGTAAAATAGGGGTTGACAAATTGCGGGTTTATGTTAGTACCAATAATTTGCTAACAATAACAAAATATAAGGGTTACGATCCTGAAATCGGTGGATCCAGCTATAGTATTGATCGTGGGGTATATCCACAAGCCAAATCATTCCTGGCAGGATTAAGTCTTACATTCTAACAAGCTAAATAAAACAACATGAAAACACACAATATATATGTTGGGATTCTTTTGACCGGATTCCTCTTCTTGAATTCCTGCTCCAAAGATTTCCTTGAAATAACACCAAAAGGAACATCCCTGGAAGCAAATTATTATAAAAATGAAGCCGAGGCTTTCAACGGCCTGGTAGCAGCCTATGATCCCCTTGGTGCTGAAGTAGTAGTTGACTATGCCGACAAAGTTGGCCTTCTGAACACAGCATCTGATGATTGCTATGCCGGTGGCGGAGCCTATGGAGACCGTCTGACCTGGGAAGCCTGGAATACGTTCACAGTTGACCCAATTGTTGGGCCCCAGGCAGATTTCTGGGGAAGAAATTTTACCGGTATTAACAGGGTAAATACTCTGCTCCCCAAAATAGATGCAGTTCCTGATATGACTGCTTCAAAGAAAGCCAGATTTACAGCTGAATGCAAATTCCTACGAGCCTACTATTATTTCGACCTGGTGAGGTTATTTAAGAATGTTCCATTATTCACCCAACTGGTACCTCCGGCAAATTTGTTTTCTGTTACCCAGGCAAAACCGGAAGAAACCTATGCTCAGATTGAGAAGGATCTGAATGAAGCTATTCCTGATTTACCCGAGGTTGTTCCAACCGAAGAAAATGGCCGTGTTACTAAAATGGCTGCTGTTGCTTTACTTGGTAAAGTAATCCTTTTCCAGAATGATGAAAGCAGGATGAAAGAAGCAGCCGACCTTTTCGAACAGGTTAATACATCTCCGAATTATGAATTACTTCCCAATTTCGGAGATATTTTCAGGCCGGATAATAAATTCAACAAGGAATCGATCTTCGAAATCGTTCATACTTCCTTAGCCGTTGGTTACTGGGGCCCATGGCCTCCGGCAGGTGAGGGAAATATTTTCACCCAAATGTGCGGACCGCGTGCTTATGTGGGCCCTACCTATGTTGCCGGATGGGGTTTCAACCCAATCAACATGGATTTGGTGAACCTTCTTAAGGCAGATCCAAGGTACAGGTATACTTGTGCCAATATCGACAGCCTTACCAAAGCAACTCCCGGAGCATCCTACCAACCAGGATATCAAAACACGGGGTACTTCATCCAGAAATTCGCTCCATTGAAAGAATTCCAGGCTACTGGTGCAGGAGATCCTGTATTAATGTATCCCAATGATTATATTGAAATTCGTCTCGCCGACACCTACCTTATGGAAGCTGAGGCTCTTGTAAGAGCCAATGCTGATCTTGGTAAGGCTCAGTCATATCTTGATAATGTTCGTGCCCGCGTTGGACTGGCTTCTGTTCCTGCCACCCTTGACAATATTTACAAGGAACGCCGTCTTGAACTTGCCACTGAGGGGCATCGTTTCTTTGACCTTGTTCGTACCGGTAAAGCAGCTACTGCTTTAGCTTTTAAAGGATTCACCGCTGGAAAGAATGAAATTCTTCCAATTCCTTACACAGAATTAACCAATACTAAACTTGTTCAGAATCCAAATTACTAAGAGTAAAATAATAATAAACAGAAGACAGTTTTTGGGGTTGACTTGGTTTGTTAACGGAACTGGTTGCAGCATTTGCAACCAGTTCCTTCCCTCGGGAAGTCCTGAAAATCTTTGAAATAATGCTTGTAAATGAACAATAAATTGCCAATGAAGTTGTTTCTGCTAGTACTGCTGACAATAACGGTGAGCAGTTTTTCTTCCACCATCAGGTATATTGGTGGATTTCGGCAAAACATTTTTTTGCCAGATACTCTGGAAAAGAAACATTGGGCTTTCGAATCTAATCCCTTCTGGTCAGATGAGTTTGATTATTCCGGTCAACCTGATCAGGCCAAATGGGGATACGACGAAGGTGGAAACGGGTGGGGCAACAATGAACTTCAATATTATACCCATGATTCCCGGAATGCAAGTGTTGCAGATGGAATACTCACAATAAGCGCATTAAAAGAAGATTTAGAAGGAAAACATTACACCTCTGCAAGGCTGGTAACGAAAAATAAAGCCGATTTTCTCTACGGCAGGATTGAAGTAAGAGCAAAAGTACCGGCAGGAATAGGAACATGGCCGGCAATCTGGATGCTGCCAACCGATTGGAAATATGGTGGCTGGCCTCAATCCGGAGAAATTGATATTATGGAACATGTTGGTTTTGACCCCGATGTAATCCATTTCAGTACTCATTGTGAAGCTTACTACTGGAGAATTAACACCCAGAAAACAGCTGTGAAAAAGATTGAAAATGCAACCACTGCGTTTCATCTTTACAGGGTTGATTGGACACCAGACGAAATCAAGGGATTCATTGACGGAGAGCTTATTTTTACCATGATGAATGAAGGATCCGGTTATAAGGTCTGGCCTTTTGATCAGCGGTTTCACCTGCTCCTTAATATTGCAGTAGGCGGCGATTGGGGCGGACAGAAGGGTGTGGATGACAATATTTTCCCGGCAAGCATGCAGATCGACTTTGTAAGGTATTACAAGTTGTCTGAAAAATAAAGTATGATGAAAAAGAGGGCAGCATATTATTTCCTGGTTGGTGTAATGTTAATACTTAGTATGTCGACAACAGCCTATAGTTGTAAAAAACATGAAAGAGATACAACGCCAATAAATCCCATAGATACAACTAAGGATACAACTGCATTGAAAAGAGATGTGGAGGTATGGATGACCCGTCCTGATAAATCAGCTTTGTTACGGCACCAGGTCATAGCTCTAACTTTTGATACTATTGTTAACTCTTACCCGGATATTGAAGTTGACACAACGCGAACCTATCAAGCCATTGACGGTTTTGGTTTTGCAATGACCGGAGGAAGTGCATACCTGATTAACCGGCTTCAGTCCGACCAACGCGAAGCCTTAATCAGAGAGCTTTTCTCATCCGATAGCGGATGTATTGGGATCAGCTATATAAGGGTTAGTATCGGTGCATCTGACCTGAGCGCTACAGTATTTTCCTATGACGATATTCCCTCAGGTACGACGGATACCACCTTATCAAGTTTTACCCTTGCAAAGGAGCAGGAAGACCTGATTCCTGTGCTAAAAACGGCATTAAAATACAATCCTCAACTAAAGATCCTTGGTTCACCATGGTCAGCACCAACATGGATGAAGACCAATGGTAACAGTATTGGCGGAAAGTTAAAAACTGAATATTATGGAGTTTATTCCCGCTATTTCGTAAAGTATATACAAGGGATGAAATCTGAAGGGATACCCATTGATGCGATCACCATTCAGAATGAACCCTTAAACCCGAACAATAATCCCAGCATGGAAATGAGTTCAGCTGAACAGGGGAATTTTATTAAAAACTACCTGGGGCCTGCTTTTCAAGATGCCAATATTACAACAAAGATCATCCTGTATGATCATAATTGTGACCACCCGGAATATCCTATCAATATTCTGAATGATCTCAATACACGTCAATATGTTGATGGCTCAGGATTTCATCTTTATGCCGGAGATATTTCAGCATTAACCCAAACGCACTTTGCCCATCCTGATAAGAACGTGTATTTTACTGAACAATGGGTGGGTGGTCCAAGCAATTTCGGACCAGACATGCAATGGCATATGAAAAACCTGATAATCGGTGCAACAAGGAATTGGAGTAAGAATGTAATTGAATGGAACCTTGCTTCCGATCCATACTATAAACCACATACTCCTGGTGGATGTAACAGTTGTGAAGGAGCTTTGACCATAGCATCTTCGGTTGCACGAAATGTGTCATATTATATAATTGCGCATGCTTCAAAATTCGTTTTCTCCGGGTCTAAAAGGATTGCTTCTTCATATCCTGCAAACCTTCCGAATGTTGCATTCAAGCGACCTGATGGAAAAAAAGTGCTGATTGTGCTGAACGAAAGTTCATCAACACAATCTTTCAACATAAAGTATGGTAGAAAATCTGCCAAAACCAAGCTGGATAAGGGTGTAGTTGCTACTTATATCTGGTAAAACAATACTTGATTAACGAGGAATTTCGTTTTTTTTTGAAATCAATCGTAAAATAATATGAAGAGACTCAATAAAAAATGCAAACTTGGGGTAAAGGAGGCTGATAGCATCAAATTTTGAATTAATTTTATAGTGCGGATTAATTACTGGTCAAAGAGTTATCTGGTTTTCTCAATAAAACCGGTTTCAATTTATCTGCAAGTGCTAATCAGTCTCCTTTTTAATATATAGAAGTAATAAATTTCCCTTAATAATTATCTGATAGTAAACATGTTAACAAACCAATCCATAACGCATGAAGCATATGTCAACCTAATTTAAGCTAATTATTTCAATTCATTTCGTACTAACCTCAAAAACCAAATCAACATGAAACAATTCAAGAAGTACAGTTGGGCAATTTTAGTGCTCGCAGTTTTAACCCTGACTTATTCCTGTAAGAAGGATAAGACCACCCCACCTGTGGCTGGTTTTACTCATTCCCAGGATGCAGCAAATTTCCTCCAGTTTACCTTTACCAATTCTTCAACGAATGCTGATACGTATTCATGGAATTTTGGTGATGGTACAGCAGCCGTTACTGATAAAGATCCAGTACATACTTTCCCTGCAGCAGGAACCTATACCGTTGTTCTGACTGCAACTGCAGGTGGCTCTTCAGATGCATACCAGGAAGTTATTACAGTTTCTGACCCCAATGCAATGTTGACCGCACTGGCTGGTTCTACTACCAAAACATGGAAACTTCTTCGCGATGTTTCTGGTGGTGTATATCCATTGGAAGTTGGTCCCTGGGATCATTCATCCATTTGGTGGGCCATGGGAAAAGGAAATGATGAACTTGCCAACAGGCCATGCCTGCTGAATGATGAGTTTACCTTTGGCCGTGATGGTTCCTACGTAATTGACCGTAAGGGAGATTATTGGGCTGAAGGCGGAATTTACAATCCTTCAAACGTTTGTGCTAGTACCTCTACTATGGTTGGAGTAAATGGTGAAGACCTTTCAGCTTGGGGTGGCGGAACATTTACTTTCACTCTTGATCCAGGAGCAAAAAAGATCACTTCTGTTGGTAAAGGTGCTTACATCGGTTTTGAAAAACTTGGAAATGGTGCTGAAGTTATGAATGGAACCAGTGCAACAAATCCTATCACACCTCCGGCCAGCGTAACTTACGACATTATCAGTCTTTATGATGGTGCTGTTGATACTCTTATTGTTCAGGGTCATTACACATGGGATGCTACCGACGGTGGTTACTGGCGTTTTGTCCTGGTTCATTATGATGATCCTTCACAGGAACCTCCTATCCCAGGAAACAAACCAGCTGTTGGATTCAACCTTGATATCAGCGGTCTAACTGTTACCTGCAACAATACCTCAACCGGTGGCGTAACTTATGCATGGACCTTTGGTGATGGCACTTCTTCAACAGCACAAAGTCCTTCCCACACCTATGCAGAAGGTGGACCATATGTTGTTACACTCACAGCATCAAATCCTAACGGAGATGCTACTACCTCCTCAGCAATTTTTGTAACACAGGATGTTGTAACTGATGCTAACCTTCAGGGCGGTGCCTGGAAAGTTAAAGTTGACAACCTGACTGTATTTGTAGGTGACGGTATGGGCAAGAGCAACTGGTGGAGTGTTCCAGTAGACTTCCTTAACGGTGGAAAAGTTGGTACAACAGATGACTGGTCATGTATGCCAGATGATGAATTCACCTTCAGTGCAGGTGGCGTATTCACTTATAATACCAAGGGTTCAACACGTAACGATGGTTACTTTGGTGGTACCAACGGTTGCATTGATGATGCCGGCATTTTAGCCAGTGGAAATGGTGCTGCTTTTGCTAGTGGCAGTCATACTTATACATTCACACCTCCCACTGCTTCTACCAGGGCATTAATTACTCTGACCAGCACTGCAGGTCATGCTGCTTTCATTGGATTCTACAAAGGATACAATGGAGTTGCTTCGGGTATGCCAGGTGGTGAAAACTCAGATAAGACTATTGCTGCAAATGGTGGTTCACCAACCAATACCTATGAAGTAATGGGTTATGCCAAAACAGCTACAAAAGAATACTTATTTGTTTCGGTAGACTTTACAGCTGATCATTCAGGTCATGGCTGGTCTGCTATCCTCGAAAGATAGTACGCCCGGTATTACCTGATTCTCAAAAAATCAAGAGTGAGCGGGCTTCTCCCTCGCTCTTGATTTTTTGATTTTTAAGATCCCTGTTTCCCCGGAATTATCAATCTATATATCAATTAACCTGGACTTGACTCTGAATGGAGATTTTCGGTTTAAGAAGCGGGGAAATAGAAATTTCAAATACTTACAATAACAACATCAGATTGCATTACCCAAAAGCCTGATCATCAAAGAAAAGCAGACAGGTTTGATTTGTTGCAGACATAGGTCAAGTTTCAACAGATTTATAGCTTCAAGAGTCCTCATTTAAGTGCTTAAATTTCAATTGGAATACTTTAAACGCTCTCCTTAAGAAATCATTTGGTTAATCTTATCCTGTTACATTTTCCCGGATAATTACTTTGATCTCTTAGGGATTTTTAATGCCTGAATCAGTCAAAAATGATGAATATTATTTGTCATCAAAAAGAATTATAGAGTTAAGTAAGATCCGTGAAACCTAAGTTCATATCAGATTTCAAGGATTTTCACCTTTTTCAGCTTCATTGCAAAGATCTTAACCAATCCATCCCTCATATTCATGTGCCGGAAATTTTAGATTGGTATTACCCTCAACATTGAAAAATCAATATTTACACAATAATAACTGGCAATAGCCCGAATATTATAAACCTAAAAATTTGGCTATGACAAAAACAATTACTTTAATTTTTCTCCTTTTACTCTCCATTGCCGTAAATGCCCAGCAAAAAGCAATTACCGGGAAAGTAACAGACATAGGAGGCCTTGGAATACCAGGAGTAACCGTTCAGTTCAAAGGAACCTCTACCGGAACCATTACTGATATTGACGGGAAATACAGTATTCCAATGAACCAGGGAATACTCAGGTTCAGCTATATCGGTTTTGTTGCTCAGGAATTCCCTATAACCAATCAGACAACTATCGATGTTTTGCTTCTTGAAGAAGCCAAAGCATTGAATGAAGTCGTAGTTATTGGTTACGGAACTGCGAAGAAAAAAGACATTTCCACCTCTATTTCAGTAGTAGGTGAAAAAGATCTAAAGGATCGTCCAATCACCTCTCCGGCTCAAGCCTTGCAGGGGAAAGCTGCCGGGGTGCAGGTTACTTCCCCTTCGGGAAAACCCGGACAAGCATTGTCTGTCAGGGTCAGGGGATCAACCTCCATTGAAGCCTCCAATGAACCACTATATGTAGTTGATGGAGTTATAACTTCAGACATAAGTAGCATAAATTCGAATGATATTGCATCGTTAAGCATTCTTAAGGATGCATCCGCTGCCGCTATTTATGGGGTTCGTGGTGCAAATGGCGTTGTTATTATCACTACCAAGACCGGAGAACCTAATTCCCAAAGCCTAAAGTTCAATACCTATTTTGGAGTTTCCAAATTGAGGAAGACTGTAGATGTCCTTGGTACCAAAGACTACAGGACCCTTATGGATGAAATTTACAAACAGAATTATAACTGGACGAACTATACCGACTGGAGCAAAGAGGTATTTGGAACCGGCTACGATCAGTCCTATCAGCTCTCTGCTTCAGGAGGAAAAGATAAATTCAATTATTATGTTTCAGGAGGTTACCTGGGAAATGAAGGAATTGTAAAACCCGCTCGTTTCGATCGTTATTCATTCCGGATGAACCTTGATAACCAGGTGAATTCCTGGTTTAAGATAGGAACAAATATTAACATCGTAAGGAGCAAGAAGAAAGACACACCCGATAATGCCAGTTCAGGAAGGGGTGGTGTAATCATGAGTACGCTGAATACTCCTCCATTTCTTCATACTTACCAGGGTGAAGGAACTACCGGATATATTCTGAATGATACTACGCATTTTGACCCTAATCCATTCCAACCTTCGTGGGAGAACCCAATTGCTTACATGAGCGGGCCTAAGCAGGAAACTATTGATGACAATGTTTCCGGTAGTGTTTTTGGTGAAGTTTCCATTCTGCAGGACCTGAAATTTAAATCCAGGCTGGGAGTTGAATTGAATCATCACCAGTGGGATTATTACCTCGATCCATTCCGCACCGTTTATGGCAGGCAACAACACGGGCAAGGTCAGTCTGATAAATCAGCCAATCAATACTGGACCTGGGAGAACACCCTTGATTACGCAAAGATCATAGGTAAACATAACTTTGCTGCTATGGTTGGAAACAGTCTTGAAAAGAATACTTTCAGTGACTCCTACCTATATGGTACCGGTTTCCCTTCAGATCTGAATGTAACCAAACTGAATGCGGCAAATACAATCACAGGTAACACAACTGCCTACCAATGGTCCGGAGCGTCGTTTTTTGGACGACTAGCTTACAATTATAACAGTAAGTATTACCTGACCATGAGTCTCCGTGAGGACGGGTGTTCCAAGCTTAATCACAAATGGGGTACATTCCCGGCAATTTCAGCAG
Source organism: Bacteroidota bacterium (assembly GCA_013376995.1). GTDB lineage: Bacteria > Bacteroidota > Bacteroidia > Bacteroidales > UBA4417 > UBA4417. The sequence goes on from JACAAZ010000002.1 coordinate 132,555, forward strand.
CATGGCGTATTTCTTCAGAAGACTTCATGAAAAGCCTTTCGTTTATTGATGATCTCAAACTGAGGGCTGGCTATGGAACCTTGGGTAACTCGAACGACATTCCTCCTTATACAAAGTACGGGCTCATTGATTATGTCCGTCAAACAGGTAGCAATACACCGGGTTCCTACCTTTCCAGCATGGGAAATAAAGACCTTCGATGGGAAACGACTACTCAAACAGATGTCGGATTTGACCTTACTATGCTGAATTCAAGGATAACATTCGCATTTGATGCTTATTTGAAAACGACGAATGATTTATACCTGAATGTTATCTGGCCCTCTTCCAGTAATCTTCCTAACCTGATGACCAATGCCGGTTCAATGGAGAACAAAGGGCTGGAGTTTGACCTGAATACTGTAAACCTGACTGGCAAATTAAAGTGGACATCCAACTTTAATATCTCTTTCAATCGGAATAAGATCAAATCTTTCAAATACCAGGATGTTGCTTATTACGGAAGGATCTATAGCAACAATCAGGATGTTATTATCCTGAAACCCGGTCTGTCTCTCGGATCATTTTATGGCTATGTAGCTGATGGAGTTGACCCTGCAACGGGAGATATGAAGTACAAGGATGTTAATAACAATGGGATATTTGACCCTAACGACAGGACCATTATTGGAAATGCCCAGCCTAAATTCACTTATGGATTTTCAAACAACCTCAGCTATGGCGACTTCAACCTGGATATTTTCTTCCAGGGAAGCCAGGGTAATGATATCTACAATGCTACCCGAATTGACCTTGAAGGGATGTTCGACAGCAAGAACCAATCTACGGATGTGCTGAGAAGGTGGACACCTCAAAATACTATTACTGACATTCCAAGAGCAATTGGAGGTGGTAACACCAAAAATGTCCAGAATTCCAGCAGGTTTGTGGAAGATGGGTCCTACCTGCGACTCAAATCCATTTCCCTCTCTTACAAACTGCTTGGTAATAAATTGAAAGTAAAGGGAATCAAGAACCTTTCCTTATATGTAACCGGGGAAAACCTTCTCACCTTTACGAAGTACTCCGGTTTCGATCCTGAAGTCAATGCTTACGGGAATGATGCCGTTCAGTTAGGTGTTGATTACGGAACCTATCCACAAGCCCGAACTGTCATAGTAGGTCTTAATGTCGAATTTTAATCCCTCAGAGCGATGAAATATACACCCTTCATACTTTTCCTTACGCTTCTCATAACACTGTTTGTGTCATGCAAGAAGATTGATAATTTTCTCGATCTGAAACCCGTTTCGAATGGGATTGGCGTTGAAAATAAAGCTACAGATTCCATTCTTTTCAAGTCAGCAAGCGAAGCAGAAGCAGCTCTTTCGGCAACCTATGCTGATTTCAGAAATGAGTACTTTGAGCTGGATTATTTTGTCAACGGCGATGCCCAATCCGATGACGCATATGCAGGTGCTGATAATCCTGCTAATTTCCAGATTGATGACTATGAAATTGATGCTCTCAATACGAACGTCAGTCGCGATTGGGGCTATCTCTATTCCACCATCGGCAGGGCAAATACGGTTATTAATAATGTAAATAAGGTCATTGATCCTGAGCTTACAGCAGACCGAAAAAAGGAAATCATCAGCGAAGCCTCCTTCATAAGGGCTTTCCTGTATTTTCAGCTTGTTCGGCTTTGGGGTGATGTTCCTCTGCAGTTATACGAGGTGAAAGAAGTTAATGCTTCAAATCTTCCGGAGGTATATCCATTGCTTTTCCCTGCACGACAGCCAATGACCGCTGTTTACCAGCAGATCATTGCGGATCTTGAAGCGGCATTGCCAAATGTTAAGGCAACTGCTGTTAATAAGACGATAGTTACCAAAGGAGCTGTAAACACATTACTAGCCTATGTTTATGCCACAATTGAGCCTCATGACTGGACAAAGGTGCTGAAATATTGTAATGATGTCACATCCGGCCCATATAGCCTATTGCCTGATTACGATCAGCTCTGGGATAATTCTCATGAAAACTCTGCTGAATCTATTTTTGAAATAAACTATGATGGAACCAGTTCCAGTGGAAATTGGGGCACTAATATGTTCCAGGGGATGGATTGGAAGAAGTTCAACATCCCATCCAATGATCTTGTACAGGCATTTGATGATGAAGGAGATGTGATCCGCAAGAATTCCTCCATAAAATGGGTGGATGTTACAGGACATTGGTCAGATATCCACTGGCCTCAGGACCATTATCCTTTCCTCAATAAATACAGGGCTTTGGATCAACCCAGTCCACAGAATTATATTTTCTACAGGCTGGCTGACATTCTTTTACTGAAAGCTGAAGCTCTGAATGAAACAGGCGATGTATCAGGAGCTGCTCAACTGGTTAACCAGGTCCGCAGCAGGGTAAGCCTGCCAAATACCACTGCTTCAAATCAGGATGCAATGCGACTGGCTATTGAAAAGGAAAGAAGGCTTGAGCTTGCATTTGAAGGCCATCGCTGGTTCGACCTGAAACGCACAGGACGAGCCGTTGCTGTGATCAACGCCGTTACTAACTTTGGGCCTGGTGTTACAATGAGTTATAATCTGAACGAAAACAGGCTGCTTTGGCCAGTACCTCAATCAGAACTTGATAAAAACTCGAAACTTACACAAAATCCGGGTTATTGATTTTTTGACTGCTTTATCCTGGAATCGAGCATCGGTTCCGGGATAAGGCAATCATTTTAAGCATTTTCTCGTCGGCTGATATAACTATAATAATTTGTGGAATTCTTACTTTCCGCTTACGTTCATACTTGCCGCAGTAAATTCCCAAACCTTTTCTCAACTTACTCGTACTTACCCAACATCAGCATGAATATCAGGATGACGAAGCTTACAAAAATATTATTCCTTTGTTCAGGATTACTCCTCATCAGCACTATCGTTTTAGCACAGGGACTTAAAACGAGCGGGAAAAAAATTGTCGACCAGAATGGTAATGAAGTCATCTTAAGGGGGATGGGCCTTGGCGGATGGATGATACAGGAAGGCTATATGATGGAGACCAGCAATTTTGCAGGCTCTCAACATGAAATCAAAGCTAAAATACAGAGCCTGGTCGGACCTGAAAACACTGCAACCTTTTACAAAACCTGGCACCAGAATCATTGCACCAGGCGCGATATTGACTCCCTGGCTTCCTGGGGATTCAATTCTATCCGCGTTCCCATGCATTACAACCTATTTACCCTTCCTGTTGAATCAGAGCCCGTCGCCGATTCAAACACCTGGCTGGAAGAAGGATTTGTACTCACTGATAGTCTGGTAAAATGGTGCTCTGCAGATCATATTTATATTATCCTCGATTTGCATGCAGCCCCCGGAGGACAGGGCAGAGATGCCAATATTTCCGATTATGACCCATCCAAACCCTCCCTTTGGGAAAACCAGGCTAATAAGAATAAAACCATTGCTTTGTGGAAAAGGCTTGCTGAACGCTATGCAAATGAGCCCTGGATTGGAGGGTATGATCTTATTAATGAAACAAACTGGAATTTTACTGCCGGGGCTAACCAAAATGGTTGCGACGAAACAACCAATGCTCCGCTTCGACAGTTGCTAATTGCCATAACAACTGCCATTCGAGAGGTTGATACTCATCACATTATATTTATTGAAGGTAATTGCTGGGCCAATAACTATAATGGGATCCTTCCTTCCTGGGATAATAACCTGGTAGTTAGCTTTCACAAATATTGGAGTTATAATGACTTGGGGTCCATTCAGGGAATGCTCAATATCAGGAATAATTTCAATGTTCCTCTCTGGCTTGGAGAATCCGGCGAAAACTCAAATGCTTGGTTTACAGAGGCTATACAGCTCCTGGAAAAAAATTCAATCGGCTGGTCATGGTGGCCGTTGAAAAAGGTCAGCTCTGTTGTAGGCCCATACACAATCCCTAAAAATACAGGATATCAAACCCTGCTTGATTACTGGCAGAATGGGGGAACAACCCCCACTTCCGAATTTGCAATGAATGCCCTGATGCAACTAGCCGAAAACGCAAAACCTGAAAATTGCATTTACCGGAAAGATGTGATTGACGCCATGTTCCGGCAGGTTAGCGACACAAATACGAAGCCTTTTTCCCACCAGGCTGTTCCTGGTATAATCCATGCATCTGATTATGATCTGGGAAGATATGGAAGTGCCTATTTTGATAAAGACATTGCTGATTACCATGTAACTACTGGCACATACACAGCCTGGAATAATGGATGGACTTACCGGAATGACGGAGTGGATCTTGAAACTTCCTTCGACAGTGACCCGGGCTCAAATGGAATCAATATAGGCTGGACCCAGGACAATGAATGGACCCAATATTCGGTAAATGTGGATTCCAGCGCTGTTTATACGATCAAGTTTCGATATGCCTATGCTTCTGGAACAGCTGCAAAAATCCGGTTAATCAGTAACGGAAGGGATGTTTCACCGCTTTTAGCATTAACAGCTACTGGTGGAAATCAAACCTGGAATTACCTGACCATCAATGATATTGTTCTTTATAAAGGATTAAATAAAATTCGGGTTTATTTCGAAAAAGGAGGTGCAAACTTCGGTTTCATGAAGTTCACCCTGAGCAAAAAGATCAGTGATATGGGCCTCCTTCCTGTGACCGGTGAAACATCGGGGAGTAAAGGTTTAATCCTTGTTACCTTCAACAAATTTCTTGACCCACAATCGGTAAATCTTAACGGATTTTCATGCCTGGTAAATGGTAATCCGGTTAGCATTAAAAGTATCTCTCTAAATACCAAAAATACTTACCAGGTATTTTTTGAGCTTGAAACATCTATTTATGACGGAGATACAATAAGCTTTTCCTACCAGGGCGGAAGTATTAAAGCCGGGGATGGAATGCCATTATCTGATTTTAATAACCTCATCGTCGATAATTTACTGCCTGTTCACTATTCAATCCCTGGCAAGATAGAAGCAGAATCTTTCGTGTTAAACCGTGGATTGCAATTGGAAAGTACCACCGATTTGGGTGGAGGACAGGATATTGGCTATACAAATACGGGAGACTATCTTGAATATAATATCAGAGTAAAAAAAAAGGCCCGGTACAAACTGGAAGTACGTGTTGCCTGCCAAAGTAAGTCCGGAACTGTAGAGTTTCAACAAATTGACACAACAGGAACTGAGCTTCATTCCGTTGACCTCAGTGTCCCCGTGACAGGAGGTTGGCAAACCTGGACTACAACCTCCTCCTCAGTTAACCTTGAGGCCGGAATTGGCACTTTAAGGGTTAAGATTATCGCACCCGAATTCAATATGAACTGGTACCGATTTACAGAGATCATCAAGGACACCAGTTCAAATGAAAAGAAAGAAATCAGGTTATATCCCAATCCCTTACACGATGGTGTTCTGACAATTGAAATTCCTGATTCAAAAGGCATGAATAAGCGGCTCATCATTCATTCAACATCCGGTGCGCTATGCCTGGATAAAGAATTAAATAGCAGCGACGAAACTTACAGGGAACTTCTTGGGAACCTTGCTCCCGGCTTCTATATTGTCGAACTCAGAATCAATGAATCCATACGCCGCACTAAATTCCTGGTTATCTAACCATAATTGTATTTCATAATACCATTCCGTATTAAATCATATTATAACATGAAAATCAAGCTGTTAATTTTGTTGCTCCTGCCGGTTGGTCTCCTGGTCAATGGGCAAAATGAAATTTATAAGGACCCTTCGGCAAAAACTGAAGCCAGGGTAGAAGATCTGCTCAGCAGGATGACTCTGGATGAAAAATTAGAACAGCTTGCCGGTACAGGAATTACAGGAATGGACACTAAAGCAAATGAACGTCTTGGAATCCCGCCATTCTTAATGTCAGATGGCCCCCTGGGAGTACGTTGGGAGAAATCTACCGCTTTTCCTTGTGGAGCAGCCATTGCAGCAACATGGGACACAGAACTTGTATCACGCTTTGCTGATGCTCTCGCAACAGAAACACAGGCACATGGCCGGAACTATCTCCTGGGGCCTTGTGTCAACATACATCGTTTACCAATAGGAGGGAGGAATTTTGAAAGCTATGGAGAAGATCCCTGGCTCACTTCGCGACTTGTCGTGAGCTATATTAAAGCCCTGCAAGCCCGTCATGTTATTCCAAGCGTTAAGCATTATGCACTGAATAACCAGGAGTGGCAAAGAACTGAGGTAAATGTGGTAGCAGATGAAAGAACTATGCGTGAGATATACCTGCCATCATTTGAAGCTGCTGTTAAAGAAGCCAATGTATGGACTGTCATGTCGGCCTATAACAAGGTTAATGACTGGTGGTGCAGTGAAAACAAGCACTTACTCACAGATATCCTCAAAAATGAATGGGGATTCAAAGGCCTGGTTGTTTCTGATTGGGTTTCAACTCATTCAACAGTAGATGCAGCCAATAATGGCCTTGACCTTGAAATGCCCATCGGCGATGTGTTTGCTGTTGGAAAGCTTAAACGTGCTATCACTGAAGGCAAAATTACTGAACAGACTATCAATGAGAAAGTCCGTAGAATCCTGAGAATTAAATTCGAAGCCGGTTTATTCGATTCGAAAAACACTCCGGATCCCACCAAAATAAGCGATTCAAATGCTATCCAACTGGCGACGGAGCTTTCTGAAGAAAGCACGGTCCTACTGAAAAACCAGGATAAACTATTACCTCTGGATATTGCCTCTTACAAGAAGATAGCAGTTATTGGACCTTTAGCTGATATTTCTAATACCGGTGGTGGAGGTAGCTCATTGGTTATTCCCACCTTCAATATATCACCATATCAGGGAATTAAGAAATTTGTCGGAAACCAGGCTGAAGTTTATTTTGCTTTGGGCGACAAACCCCCAACTGCAACCCTGGAAGCTATTGATCCATTATTTTTCCATGTTGGAATAGGAGTTGAGAAAGGGTTGAAAGGCGAATATTACAGCAATAAGAACCTTGAAGGAAACCCCATACTCACCAGGATTGACCCTAATATTGATTTCAATTGGGAGGATAATTCCCCTTCACCAATTATGGAAAACGACAATTTCTCCGTGCGGTGGACTGGAACTCTCCTGGCTCCGTTGTCAAGAAAATACGTTTTTTCAACCGGCAGCGATGATGGAGTCCGATTCTATATTAATGGTAAGAAAGTCATTGATAATTGGACAGATCACGGGGAAACGGTGGATACAGCAATTGTAGCCATGGAAGAAGGAAAATCCTACGATATTAAACTCGAATTCTATGAAAAAGGCGGCAGCGCAGTTTGCATACTGGGTTGGGACCTGCCAAAGGACAATTCACAGGAAAACCTTGTAGATGAAGCAGTCAGAATAGCCAGGAAGAGTGATGTGGCAATTGTATTTGTAGGATCTACTGAATTTGTTGAGAGCGAGGGTTTTGATCGTCGGGGTGGAATGATGCTACCAGGAAATCAAAGTGAGTTAATCCAGGCAGTTGTGGCTGCCAATCCAAAAACCATCGTTGTACTGAATACCGGAACAGCCATTACTACCAGCCCCTGGCTGGATAAAACGCCTGCTTTGCTTGAAAACTTTTTCCCCGGGCAGGAGGGTGGCAATGCAATCGCAAATATTTTGTTTGGAAAGCATAATCCATCCGCTAAACTTCCATTCTCCTTTATCAGGGATTACTCTCAAACACCAGCATTTAAAGGCTATATGGATGCCGGTTTGCAGGCTCCCTATTCTGAAGGGATATTTGTTGGATACCGGTACCTGGATAAAAACAACCTTGAACCAACTTTTCCTTTTGGATTTGGCCTTTCCTATACAACATTTTCCTATTCTGACATGAATATAGTAGCCCTTGAGAACGGGAACTATAAAGTAAGCCTGAAGATCAAAAATACCGGGAAAATGAAAGGAAGTGAAGTCGTACAATTATATGTTTCCGACAAGCACAGTTCAATACCCAGGCCTGAAAAGGAACTAAAAGGATTTGCCAAGGTAAGCCTTGCTCCTTCTGAAGAAAAGGAGGTTGCTTTCCTGCTTAACCATCGTTCATTTGCCTATTACGATGTTGTTGGGAAGAGTTGGAAAGTAGAACCGGGAAAATTTGATTTGCTTGCCGGCAGTTCTTCCAGGGATATCAGGGTAACCGGATCTATATTGATCCCTTAACACATTTATAATGATGAAAATCAAAAACATGAATAGATTTAATAATGAAACCGTTAAGAAAACAAATATGAAAACGCCCTTATTGTTATTGCTATTACTGATATTTCAATCAGGAATGTTGTTATCCTGTAAGAAGGAATCAGCAAAACCAGCCGTTGTCCCTGAAATCATAATTAGTGATGTTTCAATTCCCGAGGGCAATACATCTGGCCAGAAAGCGGTGATCAATGTTGATCTTTCCGAAGTAACAACCGTTGAAGTCTCATTCACCTGGTCAACGGAAGACGGAACTGCAAAAGCCGGACAAGACTATGTTGCTTCCAGCGGCAATATGGTAACTTTTGCTCCTGGTGAATTGAGTAAAACTATTGAGGTTCCCCTGATTTCAGATAATATCCTGGAGTTTACCGAGACATTTCATGTCAAGATTTCGAACATTCTCAATGCTACGGCTGCAAAGACCGATGCCATTGTTAAAATTCAAAATGACGACACTTATACTGCTGAAGTTACAGCTGACGGCTATATTACTCCTGCCAGCTATCCAGGAATGAGCCTGGTATGGAGCGATGAATTCGACAGCACTGCCCTGAATACTTCCAACTGGAATTATGAGCTGGGTGGAGGCGGTTGGGGAAACAGCGAACTGGAAATCTATACCAGCCAGAATGAAAATTCCTTTGTAAAAGATGGATATCTAACAATCCAGGCTCTTAAAAATCAGTATAACAACAATTACACTTCTGCCAGGCTTACCACCAAAGGAAAGAAGGAATTCACCTATGGCCGGATTGATATAAGGGCCAAGATGCCTATCGGACAAGGTATCTGGCCTGCACTTTGGATGCTGGGCGGCAATATTTCTTCCGTTGGATGGCCAGCCTGTGGTGAAATCGATATTATGGAATACCTGGGCAATGATACAAAAACCGTTTATGGTACGGCACATTACAATGATGGTGGCCACAAGTATAAAGGAAGCAATTACCAGGTATCCGCAGCAGAGAATTACCATGACAAGTTCCATGTCTTCACAATTATCTGGCAGGAAGGATCGATGGAATGGTTTGTTGATTATCACCGGTATTTCATGGTCACCCCCTTTACAGTTAGCTATGATGCTTTCAATCTGCCCCAATTCTTCATTTTTAATGTTGCAGTCGGAGGTGCATGGCCTGGTAATCCCAATTCAAGTACAACCTTTCCGCAGAGTATGATCGTGGATTATGTAAGGGTATTTCAATGAAAAGGATGAACAGGCTGAAAAATGGAATAGGATAACTTCTTCCCAACCAGAACCTGATATCCAAAGCGCTATTAATCTTACGATTACCTGATTTTGACAGCTATTTCATCAAAAAAATAAAATCAATCTATTTATGGAAAATAAAAAATTCGTCAGAAACACTCTCAGACAAGGGGTAGTTATGATTTCTTCAGTAATTGTTTTGGTGGTAATCCTGTTTGGCTGCAAACCAACAAATAGCGGATCAGACAAAACAAAAGCTTCAGGCCCTGCATACATTACTGCTGAAATCTATGTTACAGCTCCAGTTGATTCACTTAGAATTTCCAAATTACAAGATCTGAACTTCAATGATCTTATCAACCCGGATGAACACCAGGCAACCATTATGCTTGATCCTGGTAAGACTTTTCAGACGCTTGTCGGGATTGGTGGCGCCTTAACAGATGCATCAGCAGAAACATTTTATAAGCTGCCTAAAGCCAAACAAGAAGAACTCATGAATGCTTATTTTTCCTTAGATAAAGGAATAGGATATTCACTCTGTCGCACACATATCAATAGCTGCGATTTCTCGAGCGAGAGTTATGCATATGCAACTGAAAAAGAGTTGTCTAATTTCTCTGTTGAGCATGACAAAAAGTACAGAATTCCTTTAATCAAGGAAGCATTGGCCAGGGCAGGTGGTTCTTTGCAGCTTTTCGCATCACCCTGGAGCCCCCCTGCATGGATGAAAGACAACAATAATATGTTGCATGGCGGAAAGTTGAAACCAGACTGTTATCAAAGCTGGGCAGATTATTATGTCCATTTCTTCCAGGCATATAAGAATGAGGGAATCAAATTCTGGGGCTTAACCGTTCAAAATGAACCTGCAGCTGTTCAGACCTGGGAATCCTGCATTTATACTGCTGAAGATGAAAGAGACTTTGTTAAGACCTACCTCGGGCCTACCCTGGCAAAATCACCTTTCTCGAATGTAAAGCTAATGATCTGGGATCATAACCGCGGACTCATGTACCAGCGAGCCAAAACGGTTTATGATGATCCTGATGCGGCAAAATATGTTTGGGGAACAGGGTTCCATTGGTATACCGGTGACCATTTTGAAAATGTTAAACTTCTTCATGAAGCCTATCCTGAAAAAAACCTGATGTTTACCGAGGGATGTGTCTATCCGTTCAATTATGACAGTATTCATGAATGGCACTGGGGAGAAACCTATGGCAAATCTATTATTAGCGACCTAAATAACGGGGCAAATGGTTGGGTTGACTGGAATATTCTGCTGGATGAGACCGGAGGTCCGAATCATGTAAATAACTTCTGTTTTGCACCTGTTATTGGAAATACCAAGACCGGTGAATTACTTTACATGAATTCCTTCTATTTCCTTGGCCATTTTTCCAAATTCATTCGACCCGGTGCTAAACGCATTATTTGTTCTTCGAATGATGACGACTTGAAAGCCACATCATTTGTAAACCCTGATGGAAGCCTTGCAACAGTGGTGCAGAACTCAACAGATAAAGGAAAAGACTTTTATGTATGGGTTGATAAGAAAGCAGTAAAAGCCAAAAGCCCTGCTCATTCTATCCTGACAATTGTCATGAAGTAATTTGCGTTCAAGGAGTTCCTGAAATCAAGGTTTTTCCTGGACAATCATACCCTGGCGGGACCAGAAGCCCGTCAGGTTTCCCCATTGAACAATCAGCCTCTTGGCTTCAGGAGTGTTCCAGTCATTTTCAATATCCCGATGGCATAACTCCCCTTTCCCTTTGCGTGAATGATGGCAAAACCTGCATTCCAGAGGTTCGTGACCAGTATTGAATAATTCACACAAACCTTCTTTTAAGAATGTACAGCCCTGGTTAGCATAGATTTCCAGCGCATAATTCACTTCATTTCCTTTAAAGGCCGGTGATAATACAGCAAAGTTGCCTTCCGGGGCCATTTCAAGCATCATGTGGTTTGCATAACCAGCCAGTATCGCTTTTGATGCTTCCTCAACAGTCCACCATCCGGGCCGCTGACAGTAACCCTGACATATTTCGCAGCTGCATGGTTCACTGGGAGGATATTTTTTAAGAAGTTGGAAATGATAACCGGTAGCTGATAATCCCATACAATCAAAGTTAAACTATGCAAATAAACAACTTTTATTAAATTTAGTGTCAATTGGGATCAGAGTATCCCTCGACTGCAGGCCGGAGAGTTTACCTTGAATTTTAACGGAATTATCTGTACCGGTATTTGAATTTCAGGCAGGAATTAATAGATTTTCCGGTTTTCCTCCAACATTTTCACAAATTGTTCGATTCTTCGATGGCGTGTCTCTGGCTTAACAGCAGTTGATATCCTGAAAAGAATTGCATAGCGGTTCCGACTATCCAACTGATCAAAAAAGGATTTTGCCTTAAGAGATTTCTTGAATTCCACTTCGAGGTCTGGGGGAACCTGGATAGTACTTTGAGGCTCATAAGCCCTGTCCCAACTCCCATTTTTCTTGGAGACCTCAATTGCTTTAATCCCCGGAGGCAGCATCTTTCCTTCAGCTATAAGTTGTTCAACTTTTTCCCTGTTTACTTTTGACCAATTACTGCCTGCTTTTCGAGGGGTAAAGCGTTGCAGAAAGAAATTCTCATCAAGGCTTTTCCTGATGGCATCTATCCATCCATAGCATAGAGCAATTTCAAGCGCTGCAGCATGATTAACCGACACTTTGTGAGATTGCTTTTTAGCAATCATCATCCAGATTCCTGAAGAAGAATCCTGGTGAATGCTTAGCCACTGAGCCCAATCCTGCTGGGATTCGAATAACAGAAATTCTTCACTAACCGACATGAGAGTATTTTCCGGAAATTAATGCTGAATAAAATTCAACTTTTTAATCATCCAAATGTCCGAATTTTCCTTTTTCAAAGTCCTGGTATGCCTCGATGAGTTCTTCGCGGGTATTCATAACGAATGGCCCGTAGGCCGCAATAGGTTCGTGTATTTTTTCTCCACTCATAATCAGGACTATTGCCTTCTCTTTTGATTCAATGGTAAATTCATCGCCATCCGATCCGAATAATACAAAGAAATTTGTCGGGATGTCGTTATTTCCATTTACAACTACAGAACCTTCAATTACTATCAAAGCTGTAGTATAGCTTGAAGGAAAAGAAAAGGCAGCTTTCGACCCTGCATTCAGCCTGGCATTCATAAGGTGAACAGGTGTAAAGGTAGAAGCCGGGCCATTCACAGATTGATAATTTCCCGCTATAACTTCAATGGTACCTTCATTGCCAGGAAGCTCAAACGAACCAATCTGATCATTGGTAATGGACTGGTACCCGGGTTTAGACATCTTATTGACTGCTGGCAGGTTTACCCATAATTGCACCATTTGAAAGTCGCCGCCTTTCAGGCTAAATTCCTTCTCGTGGTATTCTTTATGCAGCACTCCTGATGCAGCAGTCATCCACTGTACATCTCCCTCCCCAATCACTCCGCTGTTCCCGGCACTGTCATGATGGGCTACCTTTCCATGATATGCGATGGTAACAGTTTCAAAACCCCGGTGCGGATGTACCCCAACGCCCCGGGGTATTTCGCTTGGAGGAAAATAATGCCTGGAACCATAATCGAGCATGATAAATGGGTTCATACGTTCCATGCCCGATGGAATGTTCCCGGGTATAAAATTGTGCACTCTAAAGCCATCTCCTACCATATGTGGAGCAGGAGGCGGTATGATTCGTTCTATAGATTTGGTTGACATGGTAAAAAAATAAAGAGCCCGGGTATAAAACACCCAGGCTCAAACATGGTTCATCAATTAGTTTTTAATGAATTCGGCATTACAGTCAATAATGATTTCATCAGCGACAATTGCCGTTGGCACATTGGGGCCAATTCCAAAATCTGTGCGTTTTAGTTTACCTGTGATCTTGAAACCGGCAATGGTCTTCTTGCTCATGGGGTTTGTACCCATCCTGGCGATTGCTGTGAGGGAAACCGGTTTTGTGACCCCATGCATGGTAAGATTTCCTTTTACAAAGTAAGTGTTGGGAGTTTTAGTTTTCTTGAAATAAAAACTCTTGAAGCTGAGGTTGGGGTACTTTTCAACTTCAAAAAACCCTGTTCCTTTCAGATCCGAATCTCTCATGTCATTATCGGTAAAGATCGAATTTGCATCAGCAGTCATCTCTACAACTGCGTCGGTAAAGTCGGCTTTTGTTGATGTGAGAGTTGCTGTTGCTTTTTTGAAGTAACCTTCAACATCGGAAACCATCATATGGGTAGCACTGAATCCCACCTTTGCATGATTTGAATCATAAGTCCAGGTGGTTTGGGGCACAAGCGTAAAAGATAAACTGAAGGCAGCGATGAGGATTGCTATCAGGCTTAGTTTTTTCATTGTTTAAAATGTTAAATGTTAGAATTATTTTGAATTATCTATAATGATTGTTATTGGGTATTAGGAAGGTTTATAAACCGTTTTTAGAAAATCTTTTAAAGTAGTTGGTTTATGATGAAGCAATTTTTCGAGGTCACCATTGCTGAAATCAAATTCTCCTTGTTTAATTGCTTCGCTGAAAGATGCTAAGAAGCCTGCGAAAAATTCAGGAACCCCTGCATTTTTAAGTACCTCTTTGTAGGCTTCCAGTGGAGCATCTGTGTAAGTTACTGATTTACCGGTGATTTCGCTTAAAATATTGGCAACGTCAGCATATGAATTTTTTTCTGTTGTTGCTGTGAGGTAAATGGCATTTTCGTGTCCATCTTCAAGCAATACATTGGCAGCAGCTTCAGCCATATCTGCCCGAACAGTTAATGCAGCTTTAGTGGTACCTGCTGGAAGAAAGATTCCTGTTTCCAGAACGTTTTCTCCCATAAACATGGGTAAACCATCTGCATAAAGCCCATTCTGGAGTATGGTGTAAGTCATACCAGAAGCAAGAATTTCTTTTTCAGCATCGAGGTGAGCCTGGGCAATCATCTGGATCGGAGAATTAACTTCATTTTTTCGTTGGAAGCTAGTATAAACAATATGCTTGACACCAGCTTGTTTTGCAGCCTTTATGGCATTGATATGGTGCTGAGTACGGTTATTCAAATCCGATGAAGAGACAAGTAAAAGCTTATCTACCCCAGTGAAAGCTGTATTGAGTAAAGCAGGATTACTGTAGTCACCGACCCTTATTTGGACTCCCTGTGATTTTAAATCTTCAGCTTTAGCTTCATCTCTTACCAAAGCATTTAATTGGGATACCGGGTATCCTTTTTTAACAAGGAAGTCAATCGTTGCCTTCCCAAAATGTCCTGTTGAACCTGTTACGAGTATCATAAATTTATTTTGTGTTAAATGAATTATGAAGCAAATTTATGTATTTTTGCTATACTTTTGTAACCACTATACTTTTGTATAGCACTATACTATAGTATACCTTCATCTAAATGAGTTACTTATGAATGCTTCAGCAGATCTTGTAAAGGTAAAAAGTTGTCCTACTCAGTTTGTTCTCGCAATAAATGACACATTAAATGTGCTGGTAGGGAAATGGAAACTGCCTATAATCGGTGCTTTATTATTTGGGAAAAAGAGATTTCGCGAAATGGAGAGGGATATCCCAAAAATTACTCCAAGGATGCTTTCGAAGGAATTAAAGGACCTTGAATTGAATGGTATCATAAAGCGGACAGTGCATGATACTATCCCGGTTACCGTCGAGTATGAACTTACTCCTTCCGGCAAATCATTGAGTAATGTTCTGGATGTTATGATAGAATGGGGACTGCACCACAGGAAGATGAGTATTTCTCCTGAAAAAGCGGCCTGATATCCGAAATTGGAAAGTATAAACATAAGAAGTGCTCTCTGAATATTTTCAGATAGTGGGATAATTTCGCCAAACTGTTTTCGTCGGCTAATCATTGCTGTTTTTGAATTTCAGGAGTTTTTGATTTTTTAGACCTGACAGGTCTATTGATAAATTCCTTTCTTACCTTCACTAAAAATTTCAGCTATGAAGAGTTTATTCCTTTTTCTGATTACCATTATTATCCTTACTTCCTGTAAGCAGATGAATTCAACTTCCGGAAAAGATTCCGGGAAACAAGCCTCGCAAATACAGATCAAATCCGATGGAAATGTAAAGTTTCCAGACTTCTTTGCCGCAAATACAATGAGGCTCGATTATTACCACAGCGGAAATACCAAAGAAGAACATTTTGCCATCGACCAGGTAGTTTCGGACGGCACCTGGCCGGGAAGCACTATTCAGCTGATTGACACCCTCAACCTGGGTTCCTACCATTTCAAGGTTATTGATAAAAAATCTCACATATTACTTTATTCCCGGGGCTTTGGCAGCATCTTCGGAGAATGGCAGACCACTCCTGAAGCCGATAGCATCTGGGGGACATTTCATGAATCCCTCCGCTTTCCATGGCCTTTAAAACCAGTCATTGTGTTTCTTGAAAAGAGAAATGCCTCAAATGTTTTCGAAACTATTTGGGTAACCGAAGTAGATCCTTCATCCCGCCAGGTTACAAATGCTGGCAAACCTTCGGAATTCAAATCGGATGTAATATTCGAGAACGGCCCCGCCAGTCAGAAAGTAGACCTGGTAATCCTTGGCGATGGTTATACTTCAGCTGAAATGGATAAATTCCGAAAAGATGCAACACGCCTTACAAATGCCTTATTCAATGCTGAACCTTTTAAATCCAGGAAGGCTGATTTCAATGTAAGGGCTGTGGAAACCCCTTCTATGGTTTCAGGTGTTTGCAAACCCCATCATAACATTTATAAACGGACTCCACTATCCGTGCATTACAGCAGTTTCGATTCAGAGCGCTATGCGTTAACCTATGACAATCGCACAGTGAGAGACGTTGCTGCTTCAGTACCCTACGACTTTATGGTAATCCTGGTGAATGAACAGACCTATGGCGGGGGCGGCATATATAACCTCTATACCACAGTTTCTGCTGACAATAAATTCGCTGATTATATTATGATCCATGAATTGGGCCATCATATCGCTGCCCTTGCTGACGAATATTATACTTCTTCCGTGGCCTATGAAACTCCCGACATTAAGCTGGAACCCTGGGAAACAAACATCACGGCAATGTTTGATCAGAAAAACCTGAAATGGAAAGATCTTGTTGAAAAAGGGACTCCCCTTCCAACCCCATGGAATAAAGAAGCTTTCGATAAGTTTGGCTACCAGGTCCAAAAAACACGTGACAGCATAAGGACTGCGCAATTACCAGAAAATGTGATGGAAGACTTATTCTTCAAACAGAAAGCACAGGAGGATGCATTCTTTTCTAAGGAGATTTATAAAGATAAAGTTGGGGCATTCGAAGGAGCCGGGTATACGGCAAAAGGGCTTTACCGTTCGCAGCTGGACTGTATTATGTACACCCGTCATGTTGAATATTGCAAAGTTTGCAGGAGAAGCCTGGAAAATGTTTTCAATCAATACGTTCGCTAGTTCCCTATAATTGCTGGACCTACTTGATGAAATTGAAGACAATCATCATGGTAGTTGCAAACATCAGGATCAACCCCAGCAGGAAAATCAAGTCTGCTGCATTTTCATAACGGATCTCAAACTTTCTGGAACTTCGCATCGAAAGAAATGACAGGATGCTGCTTGTCATAAAGAGAATAATGGCTGCTCCTGTAAGTTCATCAATAATCGTTGCTTCCTGGAGTTTCAATACTTTTAAGGAAGTAAGAACAAGAAAACAAAATCCAAGCAGGTTGGATGAAGTAGTGAGAATATGCTGGGAATTGTCATTTTTTGATCTCATGGGTGGCAGCAGGTATTTTATTAGTACTTAAAAGATTGTGCTTTAGGTAATCAGAAAGCAAAACAGGTTGATGATTATCTGCCCAGTTGGAGGTTACAGAGTATTGATCCTCCATCGTATCAAAATTAAGAAGCGGAAAGTTTTGCTTAAAATCAGGAATATAAATGTAGGTATGTGATGCCAGTTCCGGATTGACAAGCTGAAACTCCATTAGTTTCCGAATGAAGGAATCCTTTGAATATCGCTCCAGGGTAAGCCCAAGTTTTTCCAGTAATTTAGTGTCTCTTAATCCAAGATTATACAATTCCGATTTCAAATCATCTTCTGAATCACTTTTCCGGCTGACAATAATCAGGGTATCTGCTTCCAGATGCCTCATACTTTGGTATTGAAGAACGGCTTCCAGGGGAATATGATCATCCCCTATTCCTCCATCAAGAAAAACCATTGAAGAAATCTCTTTATTACCATTGATCTTTTCAGCAGGAAAGACAACAGGAATGGCTGTTGAAGCCATCAGAAGTTCAACGAGATCATAATAAGGGCTACTTTCAGAGTTAATACCCCTGTTACTGAATCGCAGGGTGCTGTTTCGCAATGGCAGAAGTTTAAGGCTGGTAGCAGAAATAGAAGAGGGAATCGGCAAGTCACCAATGGTTGAATAACCCAGAGTGTCCTTTATTATTCCCGAAAGAAACTGCCTTAAAGGAACAGTACTGAAGGGCAGTTTCCGATCTCCGGGTTTATAGATTTTATTATTGTTGATACTGAATAGTATCTGCTTGTACCTTTCCCAGTTGAATTTTCCACTCAAGATTGCATTTAGCATAACACAATTGAGTGCACCAGAACTTGCTCCGGATATGAACGAAACATTCTTCATCCACCCGGTTTTATAAAGGTGCTCAAGCAATGCGGCCTCCTGTGGAATGCGTGATGCTGCCCCTGTAATTGCTATAGCTGTACCAAAACTAGCTTGCTTACCTAGTTTAAGGGTGTCAGACGGGTGAATAGCGGAATACGCCGAAGTAACCAGGAAAATTAGAAGGAAACATGCAATTATTGGTAGAAGTAGTCTCTGCCTGGCAGTGCTTTGTATTATTGATAAACCGGTATTCATCTTCTTCTGACAATCATTAATCCAATTACAAACTAACTATTCTTATATGTGGATAGTATTCTTTTTAGATAAATTACATTTTTGACAGCCCGGCTAATACTATAAGGAACTTAAGTAACAACATAGAAACATTTCCAGGGATTGATAACTTTGAACACTTCACTTACATCATAAAAGCCTAATAACTTGTATCATCCAACTTGACCTTCCCCCAGAAAGTCCGGTAAACAAAGAAAGTATATAGTCCCACTAAAGGGGCACCAATAGCTACAAATACCAGCATAATTTTGAGAGTCTTTACTGATGAGGCTGCATTGTAAATTGTAACATCATAGGCAGGATTAATCGTTGACATTAAAAGCATAGGGTAGAGCTCAATCGCTACCAGTATCAGCATCAGGCTCATGGTAAGCGCCGAAAAAAGGAAAGCCAGCTGATATTTACGCTTGCTGACCAGTCGTGGAATATTGGCTATGCTCAGAAAAGCTAACAGCGGAACAATATATAGGATTGGGTGTGCATTCAGATGATCTGAAAGATGCGGAACTTTGAAAAAAGTGTAGGCTGTTGTCACCAGGAATGCCGCCACGAAAAACAGTATGGCTCTTTTCAGCAAAAGAGTAATTTTAATAAAAAGCCGGCCTTCTGTTTTCATTGCCAGGTACAGAGCACCATGAACCATGAATAATGAAAGTGTTGTTAACCCAACAAGAAGGGAGTAAGGGTTCAAAAATTCAATCCAATTTCCTTCAAATTCATATCCTTTTCCAATGGATATTCCCTGTAGTATATTTCCCAGCACAACACCTAGTAGAAATGCAAGCATCACAGATGAAATGCAATAATTTATATCCCATAACCGCCGCCACCACAACATGGGTTCTTTTGACCTGAATTCTATGGAAACAGCCCTGAAAATCAGAAAGGCAAGGAACAGCATGAAAGGAATATACATGGCAGAAAACATTGCTGCATAAAGCACCGGGAAACCTGCAAAGAGTGCACCTCCGCCAATAACCAGCCAGACCTCATTCCCATCCCAAACGGGCCCAATGGCATTCAATGCTATTCTCCTGCTTTCCTCTTTCCTGAAAAAGAGATGCCAGGCTCCGGCACCAAGGTCAAAGCCATCCAGTATGGCATATCCTGAAAACAATGCTCCTACTACCAGGAACCAAAGGGTCGGGTAATCTATCCCCAAAAATGTATCCATAATCAATGCCTTTTTTGAGAACGGGTTTCAATCACTTCAGCTATTTCGTGTTGTAATGGCCTGTCTTCTATTTCAGTTTCATCATATGGGCCATGTTTTATCTTGTTATTGAGAAGGTAAATAAACAGGGCAAATAACAGCACATAAATGAAGGTGAACATGATCAATGAGAAAACAATCTGGTTCGCTGAAACAGCCTTCGAAAATGCTTCAGAAGTACGGAGCAATCCATAAACCACCCATGGCTGACGGCCCATTTCAGCAGAGTACCAGCCTACCTGGTTTGCAATTTGCGGGAACAGGACAGCGAAAACGAATAACCATAATATCCATTTATGCCTGAACAAGCTACCCTTCCACCACATCCAACTACCCAGGAGTGATAAAATAATCATAAGAATACCCAAAGTGATCATGAGGTGGTAAAACTGGAATATGGCATTAACGGCAGATGGCTGTTCCTCTTTGGGGAAATAGTTCAATCCTTTAATGGGTTTATGAAAATCAAAACTTGTGAGGAAACTAAGCCCACCGGGAATCCCGGGTCCATAAACCACCTGTTTATCCTTATCGACCCACCCAAAAAGATACATATCAGCTATCGCCAGGCTATCAAAATGGCCTTCGAAAGCAGCAAGCTTAGCAGGTTGATTTTTCGAGACGCCAATGGAGGATCTATGTCCGGTTAACAATTGAGTGCACGAGAATATAGTTGCAATTACCAGCGCAATTTTAAAAGCCTTATGCGAGAGGTCAACATACCTTTTTTTGAGCAGGTAATAGCTATGCACACTCAAAACTAGAAAAGCACCGGATAAAATTGCACCCACCCAAACATGAAGCAACCTGTCGACACTGGAAGGGTTGAAGACCATGGCCCAGAAATCCGTTATCTCAGCCCTGGCATTTAGTCCGGATCCGACAATATGATATCCGGCAGGTGTTTGCTGCCAGCTATTGGCAATTACGATCCATACTGCTGAAAACATGGATCCCAGCCATACCCCAAGAGTAGCAAGGAAATGAAATCCGGGTTTTACACGATTCCAGCCAAACAGAACTATCCCCAGGAATCCACTTTCGAGCGCAAAGGCAAATATGCCCTCAGCAGCAAGTGCACTTCCGAATACATCACCAACGTATCTTGAATATGTTGCCCAATTAGTGCCAAATTCAAATTCCATTACAATCCCCGTGGCAACACCAATCCCGAAAGTAAGGGCAAAGATCCTTGTCCAGAATCTTGCCATCTGCTCATAGATTCGATTACCAGTCTTCAGGTACAGCCCTTCCATAACCACCATAACCAATCCCAGTCCAATACTCAGAGGAGGATAGATGTAATGAAAAGATATCGTGAAAGCAAATTGGATTCGGGCTAAAATCTCTGTTTCCATTCATTATTAATTTGAACTCTGAAATGCTATTGCATCAGGAGGTGGGAATCCTTGTTACTGAACTACTAACAAAAACAGTTGAGGGATGTTTTGCTGTTTGGGAACTCAAAATTAGGCATTAAATACCGATCTTACTTGAACAGACCATCCATGAACTAAATGATCATCAAATTAAGGAGATTAAACATATTTGTTGATTATCTTTTTTACCTGGGACGCATAACCCCCACCAAACAGATTGGCATGTACAAGCAAAGGATAAAGGTTAAATAAGTCTGTCCGCTCTTCCCATCCTTTTTCCAGGGCAAAAACCTGCTGGTAGCTTTCATAGAATTTGGGATGGAATCCACCGAATAAACTTGTCATAGCAAGGTCAATCTCCCGGTGGCCATAATATACAGCCGGATCAATTAAGCAAGGATTGCCATTTTCATCAACCAGGTAGTTTCCATTCCATAAGTCTCCATGCAGGAGTGCTGGTTTTTCTTCAGGCATCAATCGCGGAAGTTTGTTGTAAAGTTGCTCAAAGCTATTGACCAATTGTGCTGAGATTTCATCCTTATCACGAGCATGCCTGGCCATTGGCTCCAAACGTTCCAACACAAAGAAGTCAACCCAGGATGAATGATGTTGGTTACCCTGCTGAAGCGATCCGATATAGTTGTCGTGGTCTAATCCGAAAAGATCACTTGTGTGTTTATGAAGATTTGCCAGGGAACTTCCGAACTGCTCCCAGAAGCCAGGTGACTTGACTCCCGGCTCGATATACTCCATCAATAAATAAGAATGCTTTCCTGCAACTTCAGCATGCAGGACTTCGGGAATCAGAATTTCTTCAGCCTGCTGAAGTATTTTCAGACCTTTAGATTCTGCCTCGAACATCCCGGGATAAACGGAAGACAGGTTATATTTTACAAAGAAATCTCCATGGCTTGTCTGGACTTTTGCAGTTTCATTAATACAACCACCGCTAACAGTAACAACTGAGAGTATGCTGGCATTTTTACCATACTGCCGGGAGAAGTAATCAAGAATACTTTGTGACACTGAATTGGGAAGCATACCTATAGCAACAAGTAACTAATAACAAATTACTAATAGACCTGTAACTATGACTAATCAGGCTTTGCTTGCTTTGTGGGCAGGCCTTTTGATCGCCTGGTCTAAGGATACGAGGAGAAGAATAGCAACTGAAACCGGGAGGAGGTACATCATTTTGCTCATTCCACCAAGATGGCTGAGCGACTCACCTAACCAAACCGAAGAAATTCTGAATCCTTCAGCAGCGTAATACAATACAAACTGGCCAGGAGTGAATTCATATCCAAACCATGTCCAGATAGGGAAGAACAGCAATAGAACAGAAACTGCGAGGGCAAAAAACAACACAAACCACTGGGAACGCAACAGCCAGCTTTTTGCGGCTTCCGGTTCTGCTTCAATACGTTCCATCAGGCGCGATGTAAAGTCATCGGAGGTCTTTTCAAGCCTGCTATGGCTCAATAACCTGCGGATTGCTTCATCATTTTGTATTTCCCTAGTTGACATGGAGTTATTTTTAGCGGTTACAAAAGTAAACTTTTTCTTATGCCATTATCGCCTTATTCATCATGTGCTGTAAATCATCATACAGTTTTTTCCTGATTCTGAAGAGTTTCACCTTCACATTGGATGCACTCAGTCCTGTTATATGGCTTATATCCTCGATCGAATTTTCTTCCATATAAAAGAGTGTAACCAATGCGCTCTCATCAGGGGGAAGCCTGTCGATGGCTTTATTGACCAATACTGCCTGTTGATCGGTTTCCAGCCTGTCAAGATCTTCAATGATCTCATCCTCGGTAGTATTTCCCATCACCCTGTCATCGATTGTTGTAAATTCATACTGTTTCTTCCGGGTATGGGAGATAGCAGCATTATAAACGATCCTATACAGCCAGGTGCTGAACTTTGAATCACCTTTAAAAGAACGTAACGATTGGTAAGCTTTCACAAATGCATCCTGGGCTATTTCCTCTGCATCTTCCCTATGCCTTACTATTTTAAGCGCAATATTGAATGCCAGTTCCTTGTGCCTGTTGACGAGGACGGCGAATGAGGCGGTATTTCCAGCCAATACATTCTGCACATGGTAGATGTCGTCCTGTTCTTTCATGTGGGCTTTTGACGCAAGGTAAAGGATAAGGTTACAACTAATTTACGAAAGAATACCGGCTATTTTGTAACCGGGATAAAAAGCTTGCGTCATAACCGGCATAAAACAAATGTGAAACCTTTTAAACTCTAAGAACTATGCAAGAAGGTATTGTAATTCCGGTAGCCGCATTCGCAATGATCCTGGGCATTGTATACCTTTCATATCGAAAGAAGGAACGATTGGCCCTCATAACCAGCGGACGTGATTCATCCATTTTTGGAAAGGATAAACAGTGCTATTCAACGTTAAAATGGGGATTACTCCTTTTTGGCGTAGGCCTGGGACTGTTAATTGCTGAAGCATTGGCAAAATATGATATCCTGAGTCCAGAAGTAGCCTATTTCTCCATGGCATTCATTTTTGGAGGTGCAGCCTTGATTGTTGACTTCCTGATTGAAAAGATGAGAGGTCCTGGTACACAAACAGAGGAAGAGAAATAACTGTTTAATGGTGGTTTATTCTAAGCCGGTTCCTGGTGGGGCTGGCTTTTTTTGTGAACAACGACTTGAAATGCGGGTGAATTCATCGAGTTTGAACTCAGGTATCACAGGAATTAAGAACAGCAGAACAATCGAGTAGTGAAGTAAGAACCGGGAGGCGGTGATTTATACCAGTTTTGATTTCTGAACTCATTTGTTCAATTGTTCTTAGTTCGTTTGTTCAATTGTCCTTTGTTCAATTTCAACGGGTGAGGAATAATGAATGAAGAACTACGTGCTTTGGGCAGGATAGTTAAGGCGCGCGATCCAGGACTTCGATTATTAAATTGAGATAATTCTTACTATGCCAACTGCTGACTACTCCTTACATCTTAATTCCGACTTCCGACTTCCGGCTTCCGACTTCCGGCTTCCGACTTCCGACTTCCGACTTCCGACTTCCGACTTCCGACTTCCGACTTCCGACTTCCCGCCCCCTGCTGACCGCCTACCGCTGCCGCCCTCCTACTTCAGCTCAAATCCCCCAAGCTTCAAATACAATGGCCCTTCGCGGCGCAAAATGCTTTCATAGAGTATGACTTCCTTAATCTCCTGTTCCTGGATTGAAGCAGATTTGTATTTGTTGATGATTTGCTGAAACAAGGCTTTATCCCTTAATTCCTTAATCCTGCCGATGGTGAGATGGGGTACAAAATTCTGCCGGTCGGGCTCCCATCCGGCTTTTTGAAGTTCTTTAACTGTATTGGCGGCCAGTTGATCAAGACAGGGTTCAGGATCTATTCCAAACCATACGACCCGGGGATCATAGCGGCTTCCGAATATGCCGGTCCGGTTTATTTTCATTATGAACCTTGTAGATTGATTTGCTGCTTCCTGCAAGGCTTTTTTAATTGAAGGAATTTGATTCTCGTCGGTTTCACCAAAGAATTTCAGGGTGATATGAATATTGTTTGTTTCAACCCATTTAATGCGTTCATGGTGGAGGTCTCCGGAAATCTGGGTGAGAACCCGAACAAATTCAGGGGTTGGGGTTATTTTAATGGCAGCAAATAAGCGTTTCATGGTGAATGAACATTAGCAGATTCAAAAATACTACTTTGACGTAAGATCTAATGAAACACCTTAAGTTTTAAAGAGGCTGAAATTAATGGAACGCTGATAACGCGGATATTCTATAAGGTCGTTCCCTGTTTCAGAGACCATCGCGGATCAACGCAGATTATCAAGATGCGAACAACTTGAGTATAATAATAGGGAGAGAATCACGAATAACTAGACAAAAAATTGCTGCATATAGGCTTGAGAGAAAAATACTTTTCTTTTAAATGAAATATTGTAAATTTGCGTCCTCTTTCCGGGGCGTTAGCTCAGTTGGCTAGAGTATCAGACTGGCAGTCTGAGGGTCATGGGTTCGACTCCCATACGCTCCACGAAGTAATAATCCGCTACGATGTTGATCATAGCGGATTTTATTTTGTGATATTTTAGGCTTACAGAAATCTATTAAAGACCCATAATTCCTGCTATTTGCAGGACCAAAATTTGTGACGGATCTCAGCTCCTGTACATTGCTGATTTTCATACCAGAGGGTCCTGATGATGACATACGGTTTACCTTCATAAAGATTTGGCTGCCCGGGTTCAGGAGTATTCACAATGAAAGGTATTGTGTCCTCGGCAAACCTGAGTACCGGCCCAATTGTTTGATAATTCAATGGCTCAGAATTAAAGGCTTCATAGATTTCCCATTTCTGCCTTACACCTCCCGGAAAAGCTTTGGTTGAATCAAATGCGAAGCACGTAACGTTTGAATAATACGGGCCATTTGTTGAGAAAGATACACCATAGTCAAATTTTGAAAGGTCAGGATATGCATGAACCACCTTTGTGAGAAATCCGGCATTTATCGTTGTATCGGGGTGCTGCCAGGTGACGGAAAGAATATATTCCACAGCATTTCCCCAACTTGATACAGTAATGCATGAAGTACCCTGGCCTGAAAATACTACTCCATCTGAAGGTGAAATGTTCCAGGAATAACTTATAGCTGCTGTGTCAATGTTTTCAAGACAATAGGTGGCCGGACGGGTAGGCAAACACAGGGATGTATCACCGGTGAGGATAGCCAGTGAATCATTGCTGTTACTTTTTAATGGAGAATCATTTCCTTTTTCACATCCAGTCACAAAAATCAACAAAAAAGGAAATAATATAATCGGATAAAGAGGGATAGATTTCATATCAAAAAGTCTAAGATTATTAGTAGCATTAATTAATGTGCCAAATGAATAACTGGTAAACAAATAATACTTCAAACTAATGACACGACGAATAATGAAAGTTGCATGACCTGTAAAAGAATTCAATCATAAAGATATTAAATGATCCGATCAATGGATGTGCCATCAAATAAATCTTTACACGGTGTAAAAAAAATTATCATTGTGCGAAAAAAATATTGGCGAAAAAAATTGGATTCAAACTATTTAGTTAATTTGCCATTATTATTACTTATTGTTTAACAGGCTGTTAGACCTATTATTTAAAGTACGTAGTTCCACTGCTTACATATGATCCTGAATTTGGCACAGCTTTGGTATTTAATATGTGACCTCAACAAAACTCGTGTCTATCGTAAACTCTATACAACCTATAATGTCATTTATTATGAAAAATCGGTTCAAGTATTCTCCAACCATCGAGCGTTACCTTTCAAACGAAATGGAATACGCGGAGATGAGATCTTTTGAAAAAGAAATATTGACTAATTCAACTCTTTCTTCTGAACTGTCTTTTACCAGGAGTATAGATGATGCCCTGAGAAACGATGACATTATTGATTTCCGGCTAAAACTGGCATCAGCCAGGAATGAGAATGTACATTCCAATTCTTCAATTCCGGTTATCGACTTCAAACAGAAAAAATTCTGGTACATGGCTGCTTCCCTGCTTTTGATAGCAGCATTAGGAACTGTATTGTATTTTAACATTAACCATGGTTATACATCCGATGACCTGTTTGCAAAGTATTACACTCCCGAAAATATGATCAACGTCACCCGTTCAGGTGATGCAAATATTGTTGAAGCTATTATCCGATTCCAGGATAAGGATTACCAAACCTCCGCCAATCTTTTCAGCCAAATACTTGCAAGGGATCCTGAAAACTACGCCGGATGGTTCTTCTATGGGATTGCCTGTATTGAGTCACAGAAGTTTGCTAAAGCCGAAGCAGCCTTTAATACAATAATTTCAAATAATGAAAACCTGTATGTTGAGCATGCCCAATGGTACCTGGCTTTGTGTTTCATCAA
The DNA here is from genome assembly GCA_013376995.1 of Bacteroidota bacterium. GTDB lineage: Bacteria > Bacteroidota > Bacteroidia > Bacteroidales > UBA4417 > UBA4417. The sequence continues at coordinate 159,486 of JACAAZ010000002.1, forward strand.
AAGTAACCAGGTAGCCAAAGCAAAACTCCAGCTTCAGAAAATCGCTTCGGAGCCTGATAACTTCCACCGTAAAGATGCCAAGCATCTCTTAGAAAAATTAGCTAATTAGTGAATAGAGTTAATAGTACGATTGCCTTTCGTCAATACTCTGAAAATGCCCGGAAAAATTCTTGGGCAGATCAAAAAAAATGGCAGGGATAAACCATCCCGGCCATTTTATGTTTAAATATTGTTAGTAAGATCTATAAACAATAATATGAATAAAAACAGGTTAGAAGCTTTCAGTGATGGAGTAATCGCGATATTGATCACTATCATGGTATTGGAGTTAAAAGTCCCGCATGGCAATGATTTCAAATCTTTGTTACCGCTTATTCCGATTTTTATAAGTTATATCATGAGTTTTTTATATCTCGGGATTTACTGGAACAATCATCATCATCTTTTACATACTGTAAAGCAGGTGAGTGGAAATATCCTTTGGGCAAACTTACACCTGTTATTCTGGCTATCCCTTATCCCCTTTGTTACAGGCTGGGTTGGAGAGAATAATTTTGCACCTTTCCCCATTTCTCTTTACGGAGTTAACCTGTTGATGGCTGCGATTGCCTATTATGTGCTCCAGATCCAGATACTGAAAACCCATGGTACTGATTCATTGCTAGGCAAGGCAATTGGAAGTGACATGAAGGGAAAGATGTCGCTGGTGCTTTATTTCTCAGCTATTTGGTTATCCATATTGAGCCAATGGATAGCATTGGGCATTTATGTATTTGTCGCTTTAATATGGCTGATCCCAGATAAAAGGATTGAAAGACTTTTTTGGGAGGATTCCAGGAATTGATCCCTCAATATTCCATGCTGTTATTAAAGTATGATTAAGAAAGCATTTTCATTTTATGCAGGATATATGAAATCATAAATGTAGGGGTTCGTAATGATTGCCGGAATTTCCTACTTTTATGAAATTATTTATCGAAGTAGCTAAAAACCTTTACATTCCTGATCATGAAAATAAATAACAAATCATCCATCATACTACTTTCGTTAACATTCTATTTTCTAATAAACCTAAGTGGTTATTCCCAGAAGGAGCCAAATTCAAATATTAAATTTCAGATATCTATCAGGAACATTTCTAAAGCCTCGGAAAATTCACTCGAGTTTGATTTATTTTTACTCAACCTGGATAAAAATACACCTCTCGAGCTTGCTTTATTCCAGGCCGGGATAAGGGTAAATCCTGAAATTTACAATGGAGGTAACATCACCGCATCAATAGTAACGGGCAGTTCTGAACTAATTGAAGCTCAGCAACCACAAATCGTGATATTTTCCCAGTCCGAAAATACTATCAAATTACCTTCCCGATTAATGAAAACACCCCATTCGACGCCAGGATCAGGGCCCAGGGGAAGCATTATTTCTTCAAAGGAATCTGGTACGCGTATATGCAGAATTAAGTTAGACAATACCCAGGCATTCAAGAAAACGAAAGAGATATTTTCATTTTCTTTTGATAAACTCCCGTATTGCACTTCAGTATACCAGTATGTTAATGGAATGAATACTCCCATGCGCTGCAATGCTGACAACTGCATTGTGAAGCCCTGATGGTCGTAAAATAAGCCTATCTCTTTTCTCATTTACTGGTTAGTGTCCTGTTCCCGGTAGCTAGTAGCCTATTGTATTTCAAATATACCGTGGTATTTATTCTTTATAAAATCTTTATTATTCCTATCCACATCTTAACAAAACACTTATGATCAAGGGCCTAATTTTGTAGCTGCTAATCAGTTACAACATGAAATTGATCATTCACACACCTTTTTCCATTTTAATGGTCACTACGGGGATTGGAAATTCCCAATCTTCCGGGTACCTGCTTGGAGCTTTGCTGACACTTGGCATCCTCTGCTATTTAATCTATAGCCTGATAAAACCTGAAAAATTCTGAATTATGTTCTGGTATATCGAAAACACGGTTGCCCTAGCCGGTTTATTCATGCTTGGCTATTTCCTTTCAAGGTTGATCGAAATTCTGTTTGATACAGATCTGACCTATGAAATAAATAAACCAAAAAATCTATCGAATCATGGAAATCAGTGAAATCATACAGATCCTTTTGTATATCGCGCTATTAGTTATGCTAACGCCAGTTTTGGGCAGATTTATGACCAAAGTGTATATGGGGAAAGGGCATTTTATGAAACCTGTCCTGGGATGGCTGGAGAAATTCACTTATCGCTTATGTTCAGTTGATGTACAGCAGGAGATGGATTGGAAAAAGTATGTCTCCGGACTTCTTATTTTCAATCTATTTGGATTTGTTATCGTCTTCTTTCTTCAGCTCTTTCAAAACCAATTACCCCTTAACCCGCAGCACCTTCCAAATCCATCCTGGCATCTGTCTCTTAACACTGCAGTGAGTTTTATGACCAACACCAACTGGCAATCCTACAGTGGTGAAACTACCTTGAGTTACCTTGTACAAATGCTGGGATTGACGGTTCAGAATTTTGTTTCAGCCGGAACCGGAATGGCTGTATTATTGGCCGTTATCAGGGGATTGACAGCTAAAACGACAAAAATGCTTGGAAATTTCTGGGTAGATCTAACCCGTTCGGTGTTATATATTCTCTTACCTCTCTCGATCATTTTCTCGATTGTGCTAGTCGGGCAAGGCGTGGTTCAGAATTTTTCACATTATACCGGCTCGGTTACGCTGGAAGGCGCTACACAGGTTATTCCAGGTGGACCGGCTGCCTCACAGATTGCCATTAAGCAATTGGGAACAAATGGCGGTGGATTTTTTGGAACGAACAGTGCTCATCCATTTGAAAACCCAACTCCTGTCAGCAACTTCCTTGAGATGCTTGCCATTCTCCTGATTCCTGCGGCTCTAACCTTTACATATGGCAGGTTTGCCGGATCCAATAAACAAGGCTGGACTTTATTCATTGTAATGCTCATCCTGTTTACTGCCGGCCTGATGATTTCATTAAAGTCAGAATTCAGCATGAACCCGGTCTTCAAGACTGCTTCAAATATGGAAGGAAAAGAAACCCGGCTGGGAATTGCAAACAGCGTTCTTTGGTCCGTTGCTACAACTGATGCATCCAATGGCTCAGTCAATGCCATGGAAGACAGCATGACTCCCTTAACAGGATTAATAGGCATGTTTAACCTTATGTTGGGGGAGATCATATTCGGAGGGGTAGGTTCAGGGCTTTATGGAATGGTTGTTTTCATAATTCTCACCGTTTTCATAGCGGGGCTTATGGTGGGGCGTACGCCTGAATACCTGGGGAAAAGAATCGAAGCCTTTGAAGTTCAGATGGCAATACTGGCAGTTTTGGCTCCCTGTCTCATCATTCTTGTTTTTTCAGCCATTGCTGTTTCCACTCAACAGGGACTTTCCGGATTAAGCAATTCCGGACCTCATGGGCTTTCACAAATACTTTATGCTTTCAGCTCTGGAGCAGGGAACAACGGAAGCGCATTTGCCGGGCTCTCAACAAATACTGTATTTTACAACCTGATGCTCGCATTGGCAATGCTAGTCGGACGCTTTGGAGTTATAATCCCGGTGATGGCAATTGCAGGCAACATGTCAATGAAAAAGATCACACCACCTTCTTCAGGTACATTCCGGACGGATAACTGGTTATTCGGGATCCTGCTTATCGCAGTAATTCTCATTGTTGGTGGTCTCACCTTCTTCCCGGCTCTGGCCCTGGGGCCTATAACCGAACATTTCCTGATGATAGGTGGAATTTCTTATTAATATTTCAAGGCAGATTAGCTATGACAAATAAAAATAAAATATTCACCAAAAGTCTTGTTATTAAGGCTGTAAAAGCTGCTCTTCTAAAGCTGAATCCGAAAACTCTTATCAAAAATCCTGTAATTTTTATTGTAGCGATAGGGGCATTTATCACAACCTTCATCTTCTTTACTGACTTGTTTGGTGGTCAGGCTGCCTCCTTTGATTTTCAGATAGCCATTTGGCTTTGGTTTACCGTTTTGTTTGCCAATTTCTCCGAAGCAATTGCAGAAGGAAGAGGTAAAGCCCAGGCAGAGTCATTAAGAAAGAATCGTTCGGAAACGGTTGCAAACCGCCTTATTAATGGAAAGATAGAGGTTGTCTCGGCAACACTTCTCAGGAAAGGAGATATAGTTGTTTGTGATTCCGGTGACCTGATCCCGGCAGACGGAGATGTGGTTGAAGGTATTGCCAGTGTTGATGAATCTGCTATTACCGGAGAATCTGCACCGGTGATCAGGGAAAGCGGAGGTGACAGAAGCGCAGTAACAGGTGGTACCAAGGTGATAAGCGACAGGATCGTTGTAAAAATCACTTCTGAACCGGGTGACACCTTCCTTGACCGGATGATCATGTTGGTGGAAGGGGCGAAGAGACAAAAGACGCCAAATGAAATTGCCCTGACCATACTTCTATCCGGGCTTACAATCATTTTCCTGCTTGCCATTGTTACCCTGCCCACTTTCTTCCAATACAGCCTGGATGCTTCGGGGAATACATCGGCTCACAATCTTTCCCTTCCGGTTTTGATTTCATTGCTTGTTTGTTTAATTCCAACTACTATTGGCGGACTTCTCAGCGCTATTGGCATTAGCGGGATGGACAGGCTGTTACGCAAGAATGTTATTGCTACAAGCGGTAAGGCAATAGAAGCAGCCGGGGATGTTGATGTTTTATTGCTTGATAAGACGGGAACTATAACCCTGGGAAACAGGATGGCTGTTGAGTTTATTCCAGCAGATGGCATTTCGGAGGAATCCCTCGCTGATGCTGCTCAACTTTCTTCACTGGCAGATGAAACACCAGAAGGAAGATCCATCGTAATCCTTGCTAAAGAACTCTATAATATACGGGGCAGGCAGATTCATGAAAATGCTTCAACCTTTATCCCTTTTACAGCACAAAGCAGGATGAGCGGGGTAGACATAGAAAGCCATGATGGAACTCTACGTCGCATCCGCAAAGGATCAACAGATTCCATTAAAAAATTTGTTGAAAATAACAATGGATTCTTCCCTAAAAAAATGACAGAGGTAATCAACAACCTGGCAAGGCAAGGAGCCACTCCACTTGTAGTCGCAGATAATGATAAGGTGCTTGGAGTGATACACCTCAAGGACATTGTAAAAGGTGGCATCCGTCAGCGCTTTGCGCAACTTCGCTCTATGGGGATCAGGACCATTATGATAACCGGTGACAATCCTTTGACTGCTGCAGCCATAGCTGCTGAAGCAGGGGTAGATGATTTCCTGGCAGAAGCAATGCCCGAAGATAAACTGGCTCGAATCCGGAAAGAACAATCTCTGGGGCATCTCGTAGGAATGATAGGAGACGGCACCAATGATGCACCGGCCCTGGCCCAGGCAGATGTGGGAATAGCCATGAATACAGGTACCCAGGCTGCCAGGGAAGCTGGAAATATGGTGGACCTTGACAGTAATCCAACCAAGTTAATCGAAGTGGTGGAAACAGGGAAGCAGCTCCTGATGACCAGGGGTGCCCTTACAACCTTCAGCATTGCTAACGATGTTGCGAAGTATTTTGCTATCATACCTGCTATAGCCAGTATTCTCTATGCAAACAAATTCGGGCTAGGGCCTCTTAATGCTTTGAACATTATGCACCTGTCATCACCTGAATCCGCCATACTGAGCGCAGTGATCTTTAATGCACTCATTATTATCCTGCTGATACCCCTGGCTATGAAAGGAGTAAAATACAGGCCCCTTCCGGCTAATTCCATCCTGCTGAGAAACCTCCTGGTATATGGGCTTGGCGGAATTATCACTCCTTTTATCGGAATAAAGATCATTGATCTGTTTTTAAAACTGATTAGTTAATTAGACCTTATGAACTCAAGTAATAACAACACTTTGATAGCATTGAAAATGATAGTTTTCTTTACTATCTTAACAGGACTTTTGTACCCCTTGTTAATAACTTCGCTGGCCCAGGTTGCATTCCCTTCGGAAGCAAATGGAAGCCTAAAACTAAAAAATGGAAAAGTGATTGGTTCTGAACTGATTGGACAATCTTTTAACGATTCTGTGTATTTCTGGTCCAGGCCTTCATCCAGCGGTTATAATGCGATGCCGGGATCCGGATCAAACCTGGGACCGACAAGTGCAATGCTTAAAAAAATGGTTGAAGAGCGAAAGAAAAATTTCATCACTTTAAATCACCTGGACAATTCGGTATCGATTCCATCTGAGATGTTGTTTGCTTCAGGTAGTGGGCTTGATCCCCATATTTCAAAACAGTCTGCCATATTACAGGTAAACAGGGTTGCAACAGCAAGGAAAATGAGCCGGGAACAAAAAGAACAATTAATTTCACTGATTGAAAAGCATACTGAACCTCCACAACTTTCATTATTTGGTGAAGAGAGAGTGAATGTCCTTATGCTTAATTTAGATGTTGATAAAATTAAACAATGACGCAGGAGATGTCCAGGCCCAATCCTGACGAACTGCTTGCTTCTATTAAACTGGATGAAGAACGGAGCAACAGGGGTAAGTTGAAGATTTTCTTTGGCATGTGTGCCGGGGTTGGAAAAACTTATGCCATGCTCAAGGCAGCACAGGTTGAGAAGTTAAAAGGAATTGATATTGTTATCGGCTATATTGAAACCCATGATCGAAAGGAGACTAATCAACTGCTTCATGGTCTTGAGGTTATCCCCCCAGCAATAAATGAATATAAAAAAGTACTTCTCAAAGAAGTCGATATTGATTCTATTGTCTCACGAAAACCAGAGGTGGTTCTCGTGGATGAACTTGCCCACACCAATGCTCCGGGAAGCAGGCATACCAAGCGTTTCCAGGATGTAATGGAAATCCTTGATAATGGAATTAATGTATATACTACCTTGAATGTCCAGCATCTGGAAAGCCGCTCTGAGACAGTTTCTCAAATTACGGGAATAGTTGTAAGAGAAACTCTCCCAGATGAAATTTTTGAGATAGCTGACGAAATTGAACTTGTTGACCTGACACCTGATGAATTGCTTCAGCGGTTTTCGGAAGGAAAGGTTTATTCTCCCGGCCAATCGCAGGAAGCCGTCCGCAACTTTTTCAGGAAAGGAAATATTACTGCTTTAAGGGAAATGGCTCTCCGCATTGTTGCCGACAGGGTTGATATCCAGCTCAGGCAATATATGCAGCAAAAAAGGATTTCCGGCCCCTGGAAATCCGGGCTTAGGTTGATGGTGATACTGGGTGCAAGTACTGAATCCGTTAGCCTGATCCGCTGGGCAAAAAACCTCTCCTATACCATGGGAGCGACTATGCTGGCACTTTATGTTGAGCCGGCTAAGAAACTATCACCGGTCCAACAAGAGAAGCTAACACGCAATATTAACCTTGCCAAACAATTGGGTGCTGAGTTTATCTCCACTTCCGGAGTAGATTATGTAAAGGCAATCCTTAACATCGCCCATAAGGAGAATATCTCTCATATTATCATTGCAAAACCGCGGCGAAGGAATTTCCTTTCTTTATTCCGTCTTGGAAATTATATCAATCAGCTTGTTCAGCATAGCGGGAATATTGATGTGTATGTAATGGGCTCAAATATTACGGGCGATGAAAAATACCAGAAATACAGCACCCTGCCTTCATTCTCATCCGGCTTTTCTCAATATTTTCTATCTGGAATTATTACCGTTTTATTGGCAATTGCCTTCTATCCGTTCAAGAACCTGATTGGTTACCAGGTGGTGTCATTTGCCATGTTGTTTATGATTTCCATCCTGGCCATATTTTATGGAATTGGCCCCATCTTACTGTCTGCAACACTTTGTGCACTCTGCTGGAATTATTTTTTCATCCCCCCTGAGTTTACCTTGCATATTGACAAGGCAGAGGATGTCCTGATGCTGGTAATGTTCTTTACAATTGCCCTTTTAAATGGCATCCTCACCACAAGAGTCAGGAAACAGGAAAAGCTTACCCGCGACCGTGAAGAACGCACAAGTGCCTTATACCACTTAACCCGTGACTTATCTCTTGCTTCCGGGATGAATGAGGTTTTGAATGTTTCTGTTTCAGCAATTCTTAAATTTTTCAGCCTGGAAAGTGCTGTGATATTACAGGGTGGCAACAATGAACTACATAATGAGATTCGTCATGAATCCAAGCTGAAATTAAATGAATCGGATATGAGTATAGCTTCCTGGTCCTTTTTCCACGCTGGTAAAGCTGGAAAATTCACTGATACGCTACCTTCATCGTCCTTCACTTTTTACCCACTGACTGGCAGTAAGATGCGCCTGGGTGTTATTGCAATAAAGCATCTTAACGCTTTTAACGCTGATGAAGAGATCTTTTGGGATACTTTCAAAACCCAGGTTTCAAACGCTCTGGAGCGAGAGTTTTTAAATGACCTTGCTATTCGGGCATCCATACTCAATGAATCTGAAAAATTATACAAAACGCTTTTCAACAGCATATCTCACGAGTTGAGAATTCCCGTGGCTACCATTATGGGGGCTACTGACACATTAATGTCCATTGATTATAATAAGGAAACCTATCAAAAGTTAAATAACGAGATTTTCACAGCATCTGAAAGGCTAAACCGCCTGATTGAAAACCTCTTGAATATGTCAAGGATTGAGTCAAACAGGATCAGGCCACATATGGACTGGCACGATGTTAATGACCTTGCAGCGAAGGTTACTCAATCACTACGGGGTGAATTACAAAATTTTAATGTGGAACTTGTGATACCTGATGATACTCCACTTGTAAAATTCGATTTCGGATTGATGGAACAGGTTTTGCAAAACCTGGTATACAATGCGACTCAATATGCGGCAAAGGGTACTACCATACGTATTAAAATATACTATGATTCTCATCATTGTTACCTGCAGGTGATGGACCGGGGACCCGGATTTCCTCCCGATACCATTCCTTTTGTATTTAATAAGTTTTATCGGGTTGAAGGAACAATTCCGGGGGGCACAGGCCTTGGATTATCTATAGTTAAAGGATTTGTTGAGGCACAAAACGGGTCAGTAACTATTGAAAACCGTCAAAACGGGGGTGCCCGCATCACTGTAAAAATTCCTTCTGAAAAACCTGATTTTGAAAGAATTGAAACACCTAATAAAGAATGATGAATTCTGAAGTAATTATATTGGTCATAGATGATGAAATTCAGATCCGCCGGCTTCTGGAAATAACACTTTCTTCTGAAAGCTACAAAGTTCTTGAAGCTTCTGATGGAAAAAGCGGAATCATTGCAGCTGCTACACATAACCCTTCACTCATCCTGCTTGACCTGGGATTACCCGATGAGGACGGACAGTCTATTCTCATAAAGCTACGCGAATGGTATACAAATCCTATTATCATATTGTCAGTCAGAAATTCAGATGAAGATATAATCCGGGCCCTTGACAACGGGGCTATAGACTACTTAACAAAACCATTCCGGATTGGAGAATTGCAGGCCCGGATCCGTTCTGCCTTAAGATTGGCTCAGTCAGCCAACAATTCATCGTCCATACTTACTTTCAACTCCCTCAACATTGACCTCGTTAACCATGTAGTAAAAAGAAATGATGAAATCCTGAAGTTAACTTCTACAGAATTTTCTTTATTGGTTCTTTTGGCAAAAAATGCAGGCAAAGTGCTGACACATCAATATATCCTGAAAGAAATCTGGGGACATGGATACATTGAGCAAACACAATATTTACGGGTTTTTATTGCCCAACTCAGGAAAAAGATCGAAGATGATCCTGCTGATCCCCTTTATATTGTAACTGAATCCGGCATAGGCTACCGATTCCAGGGTTAGTCCGGTCACTTTGCCAGGTTTTAACCTGCACCAGTAGATTCCCTGTTCCAAGTTACCTGATAAGCTATAGATTTTTCCATATTTTGGTGCAAAATAACATACTTTGCACTCCCTGATACAACATAATCTGATTTGTCCTGTTATAGTAATTGGGTACGTATTATACAAGAATTACTATCTGAGTACAAAAACCAATTACATGTCTCCCACTGAATTTCCATTTTCAAAAATAAAAGTGACCTTATTGAACAAGAATGTTCTGCTTGCTTCATCATTGATGTTTCCACAAAAGGGAAAACCAGAAATATATTTCCTTAATCAAGAGACTGAAAAGTGGATTCAGGTGGATATTTATGCTATCCTAAGCATTGAGTTCGAATCCTAATTCGTAAAATGTGCTAACTTAGCAGAAATAATCCTTTATCCGGTATGAAGTTAGCCACGGTCATTCTTTATCGTTGCTTACTTATTCTGTTGCTGCCAGCAGCCATTATTTCTTTTGGCTTTGTTCATTTTCTTCAGTCAAGGGGAGAGGAAAGCCCTATTATGGTAAACCTCACTATTTTACCATTATCGAATTATAGCAGTACTGACCCGGAAGCTATTGAGAATTTCGATGAGCTGACGCTTCCACTAAAAAGAGCCGGAAGGTTATTTCTTGTGGAAGCAATAATTGACGGTGAGAGCGGGAACCTGGTATTCGACACCGGCGCTACAGGATTGGTGCTTAACAGGACCTATTTCAGGAATCATGCATGCATTGAGTGTGGTCCCTCAAACGGTATAACCGGTACTACTGGAAACATAGCAAACACCATAGCGCGGGATGTCAGGATTGGAGGGCTTCAATTTCAGAAGATCCGCGCTGATGTTTCCGACCTCAGTCACATTGAGAACCGAAGAGGAGTAAAAATTATCGGGCTGATGGGGTTTAATATGATAAAATCCTTTGAGATTGTAATCGATGCCAATCAGAATGAGTTACATCTCTACCGGATTGACAGGAAAGGAAACAGGATCAAATCTGACGAGCAGATTCCAGTCCAGGATCATATCCAGAAAATTGAACCCTGGCACCCTGTACTGATCGTAAAAGGCATTATCGCAGGTAAACAGCTGAATTTCTGCTTCGATTCCGGAGCTGAAACCAATGCCATCAGCAACCATGCTCCAAAAAATGTACTTAATACTATCAGCATCACCCGCAGATCCGGTTTGAAAGGTGCCGGCCAGGCCACGAGCGAGGTTTTGTTCGGTACCATGAACGACTTTATGCTCGATAAAACATCCCTGAATGAAATGGAAACCATTGTTACTAACCTTGACGCATTAAGCGAAGTTTATGGAGTAACAATTGATGGAATGCTGGGATATAACTTCCTTGAAAAGGGAATAATCACGATCAACCTGGTGAAGAAGCAATTTTCAGTTCGTTATTCCAAGCCTGCAACATCATGAAAAACAAAGATATAGCACTATTAATCATAGGACTTCTTTTATTCACTTCCTCTGCCATTGCTCAATTTGATCCCAAATCAGTTTGCAGGTTTGAAAACGGTGACCTGGTCTTCCGCATTGATAAAAACTGGACTGACGCACAGAAACATGAAGTCAGCATCAAATTCGATCTGGACAGCACGCTATTGGTAAGGATTTTTGATGGATTCCCCCTGGTTAGCAGTGATAGTATTACATGGAAGGTTAAAGTGCTGAAACCAGGCCTTGTAGAAATTTCGAAGCTCACAGTACCTGAAGTACCTGCCGTTAATATCCCGGATTTACATATAGGAACAACCCCTACAATGATACTGCATGACCTGATGATCTCGGAAAACTATGGGGGATGGACTTCAGTACCCGCTGAGAATGTTATTTACGGGGTGAACTCTTTCTCCACGGCAAGTGTATTCAGGTATGAGAATAGTATTGCATCTATATACCTTCCAGGGTTTAAGGATGCAATTAATATATTCATTGCCGGATCATTCAACAATTGGAGTACTATGCAGTCGCCCATGATTAAATTGGATTCAGGTTGGGTTTTCAAGGTTAAGCTTCAGCCTGGCAGGTATATGTATAAGTTCATTATCGATGGCAAATGGGAACCGGATCCTAACAATAAACTGAAGGAGGATGACACTTACGGAAGCCATAATTCTATCTTTTTCTGTCCAAATTACATTTTCAAACTTTCAGGTTATAATGAAGCCCGGAATATAATTCTCAGCGGAAGTTTTAATAATTGGAATGAAAGGGAACTGAAGATGAACCGCACTCAAACTGGATGGGAGCTTCCTCTATATCTTAAAGAAGGAACACATGCTTATAAGTTCAAGGTCGACAAACAATGGATCCTGGATCCTGCAAACAAGGTAACTCGCCCTGACGGATATGGAAACCAGAATTCATTCATGGCTATTGGTGACACTTTGATTTTCAGATTAAACGGATACAAGGGTGCCAGGACTGTAAACCTTGCCGGAAGTTTCAACGCATGGAATTCAGGGGAGCTTTTCATGCAGAAGGACAGCATGGGTTGGACAATCCCCTACGTTCTGGCAAAAGGTAATTACGAATATAAATTCGTTGTGGATGGAAAGTGGATGACCGATCCGGCCAATCCCTATTCTACAGGTGGAGGAGAAACACAAAACTCATTCTTAGCCTTTAAACCGAATCATACTTTTCAGCTGGATACATTGACCCAGGCTCATTCAGTTATCCTGACCGGAAGTTTCAACGGATGGAGTAATGAAAATTACCGTATGAAATTGGAAAACGGGAAATGGGTCTTCCCAATCTGGCTCAATCCCGGGAAGCATACTTATAAGTTCATTGTTGACGGAACCTGGATATTGGATCCACGAAATGAACTCTGGGAAGAAAATGAGTATAATACCCGAAATTCCCTGCTCTGGATTGAACCCTGATTCATTACTTTCCCCTGAATTCGACTTAGATTGAAAGCCTCTGTATAACAGCATCTTGGCAAATAATGCATCATACTATTCTAATAATTCAATATAAATCATATCGAGATTAAGCAATATTAACATTTGAAGTCAGTTACTTTTCAAGAACAGAATAATCAATTAAAGACAGACTTTTTGTCTGCTCACTAAAGCTCACTTTTCAAAATGTATAGTATGTTAACAAAATCAGACTATACCTTCCAGTGGGAAGATCTCGGAGACATCACTGAAGGAAGGCCCAACCTCGGCAACCTAACGAACGTTGCAACCTACAGGCTCATGCAATACAGCATGAGGAGCGTATTAAATAATCACTTCGGAGGTGAAGAAGTCAAAAAACTTTTTTACCAGGCAGGAGAACTTGCCGGCATGGAATTTTGTAAAAATGTTCTAAACTGCGAACTTGACTTTTATGGGTTTATTTCGCATTTGCAGGATGTTCTTCGCGAAATGAAAATTGGTATTTTGAGAATTGAAAAGACTGACCTGGTAGGTATGAATTTCACGCTTGTTGTAGCTGAGGACCTCGATTGCTCCGGCCTTCCAATTACGGATGAAACCGTTTGTGATTATGACGAAGGGTTTATTGCCGGTATTTTTAAAATATTTATACAAAAGGATTTCAATGTAAAGGAGATTGATTGTTGGTCGAAGGGAGATCGGGTTTGCCGATTTGAAGTATCTTTACGGTAATGAATGAATCAGACTTCCTAAAACAGCTTACCCAGTCGATCAATGAACTCCTGAGCGGCGATTACCGTGTCAGGCAGAGAAATTTCCCGGATAACCTCGAAGACCGGTCACATGAAACCGAACTTCGGAAACTTAACCTGAGTGTCAACAGCCTGATTGAAAAATTTCATGATGCTGACAATTTTATATTGAATCTTTCAAAAGGGAACCTGGATGCAGAAGTTCCCAAGTCAAACCAACTAATTTCTCCTTTCAAGGAACTTCAGTCAAACCTTCGTCACCTCGTATGGCAGACCCATCGCATAGCTGAAGGTGATTACAGCCAGCGTATTGATTTCCTTGGCGATTTTTCGTCTTCCTATAATTACCTGATCTCTTCACTGCGCGAAAAACAAATTCTCGAAAAAGAGCTTTCCATAAGTGAAGAAAAGTACAGGATGCTGGCACAAAATGTTTCAGATGTGATCTGGAAATATCACTCTCCTGCCCAAAAGCTGACGTTTATCAGCCCTTCTATTTTCAAGCTCCTTGGATATAGTGTTGAAGAAGCGCTGAATATTAATTTTGAGAAGCTTTATACACCTGAAGGATTGGAAATTTTTGAAAACGAATTGCAACAGCATTCTGAAGCTTTCCTGTCAGGAGATGACAATGCCCTGAACTTTACTACAGAGCTTCAGATGATCTCAAAGGACAGCTCAGTAATTTGGGTGGAATCCGTGATTAATCTCCTTGTAAATACTGAAGGATTAGTTAATGAAATTCTAGGAGTCACGCGAAATATTGAGAAGAGAAAAGAAGCAGAAGCAGAACTGAAAAATTACGCAGCTGAGCTCAAGGAACTGAATACCACCAAGGATAAATTCTTTTCCATCATTGCCCATGATTTGCGCAATCCATTCAATGCCTTGCTGAATCTTACTGATTTTATCATCGATAACATTGAAGAAGGGAATAAGGAGCGGGCCATTGAACTGGCTGGTTTCATGAAAAATAGCGCCCAGCATGCATTTACCCTTCTTCAGAATCTTCTGGAATGGTCATCCATTCAACAAGGCGGAGTGCATTGCGACCCTGCTTATGTAATGTTATTCCCGCTGGTAAAGGAAGAAGTTCAGACGCTGGAGGGCATAGCCAGTCAGAAAAACATCAAAATAGAACTTGATATTTCTGATACATTCCTGATCAAAGCAGATAAAAATATGCTGAAGACCATTCTCAGGAACCTGATAAGCAATGCCCTTAAATACACTTATGAAGGCGGAAAGATCATGATCAGAGCTGAAAGGGTTGATAATAAAGTCAGGATCCGTATCAAGGATACCGGAACCGGCATGACCCGCGAGGAATTGGACCGTCTGTTCCACCTGAATTCCACCAAATCCAAGCCCGGAACCAAGCAAGAGAAAGGCTCCGGATTAGGCCTTCTCCTTTGTCATGAGTTTATCACACTTCACCATGGCATCATCTGGGCCGAAAGCGAGCCCGGGCAGGGAAGCACTTTCCTGTTTGAACTGCCGCTGTAGTTTAAAATGTATTTGTGTTCAAAAAATTCAAATACTTTCAAAACAGATTATTTTATAGGAATACAACTTTTGTGTTTATTCAATTTCGATGTGATTTTTAATTTTATATCTTGCATATAATTTATTAATAATATTATCTCAAGAATAAAATACTATGGAAGATTTTTGGTTTTATGTAATTTCATGGATAATAATATGTTTGATATTTAGTATACCAATTGGCAATTACGCCAAGAGACTCGGTAGAGATAGTGGGGCCTATTTTCTTTTATCTTTCCTCGTGTCTCCTATTCTTGCATACATTATCTTAGTCGCAAATGGCGAAACAGAAGAGATGCATCATATTAATATAATTAAAGATAAAGACATATTAAATAATAATGTTATTAAAAAGGAGGATCAAAAAAGCAATAATGAAAAATATGATCTTCTCATTAAAATAGGTAATCTAAAAGAAAAAGGAATCATTTCTCAAAAAGAATTTGAAGTAGAAAAAAGAAAAATATTAAATAAGAATCAAACCAAAACAATTTCAGATGATGTATTGATTGCAATAAATAGCTTAATAAAAAACACAAAACCAAGTGGAATCTTCGAAAATATCAATTATGAATTAGTCAGCTATCTAAATGAGAAATGCATTAATTTGAATACAACATTAAACATTTTAGAATCTTATGAGAATTTATATAAGCAATCACTAATTATTGAAATAAAAAAGTTGACTAATACTTATACTGGTTTGAAGATTTACCTTGAAAGATTTATAGAACTAGGAGTAGTTGAGAAACAATATCCACACAAAATAATCCCACATTAACCTGGATGATTTATTGACTCTATATTTCGAATAAAGCTCTAATTTCTACTTAATTTGTTGGGAACTTTCATGTCAACTCTCCAAAATAAAAGTATTAAAAGCGATATGATCTATTTCAGTACACCAGTGAACCATCTGGGCCGAAAGCGAGCCCGGGCAGGGAAGCACTTTCCTGTTTGAACTGCCGCTTTAATTGTACTCCGGTTCGCCGAAATCTGATCAGGCAGCGAATATATCCTTCCGTTATATTATTTGATACATTTGATTCAAATTTTAATGTATTGCGTTTCAATCAGCTCGATTCGATCCATATATTCTGACAATAATTCAACACTTTGGTTATGAAATACATTTTACCTTTCATTGCCTTGATATTCTTCTACTCTTCAGTTGGTGCACAATCCTCCAGTATTCAGTGGCAGCTGATTCTTGGCGGCTCAAACGGGGAAGTCGCGATGAGCGTTATTCCTACATCAGATGGGGGATATATTTCTGCAGGTTCTACCACTTCAATGGATGGTGATATTATTGGCAATCATGGCATTAACTGGACTGCTGATGTCTGGATCATCAAATTTGACTCAACTGGAATTATTCAATGGCAAAAACTATTAGGTGGAAGTATGTCTGACGGATCAAGCAGTATCCGGCAAACTAACGATGGGGGCTATATTTTCGCTGGATATACACTTTCTGTTGACGGTGACGTGACCGGAAATGATGGCGGCCTGGATTTCTGGGTAGTTAAACTGGATTCAGAAGGCAACATTATGTGGCAGAAAACCTACGGTGGCCCGGGTGCTGACTATGGAAACAGCATCCGGCAAACTCCTGACGGCGGATATGTCGTTGCTGGAAGTTGCCAGGACAATGGCGGAGACGTAACCGGCTTTCATGGGGATCGCGATTATTGGGTAATCAAAATTTCACCTGATGGAACGCTTGAATGGCAGAAAGCGCTTGGAGGCAGCGACGATGACCAGGCCCAGGGTGTTATAGTTACTTCGGATGGAAATTTTCTTGTTACCGGATTTGCCAGTTCTACCGACGGGGATGTTACAGGTATGATGGGATGCTATGATATGTGGCTGGTTAAACTGAGTTCTTCAGGAGATATCATTTGGAAAAAAACATTCGGAGGTTCATCGTGTGATAATGGCAATAACATAACAAAAACTTCTGATGGCGGTTGCCTGCTTGTTGGTCGCACAGGTTCCGCCATACCCGGGTTTCATGGATATTCTGATTATTATGTTGTCAAGTTAAATGCGGCCGGAACCATGGAATGGCAAAAGGCATTCGGAGGTTCGGAAATGGATGAGGCTTATGATGCCCAGCAAACTATTGACGGAGGATATGTTGTTACCGGGGTAACATACTCAAATAATGGAGACATAACCACACAACATGGGGGTGGAGATGTATGGATAATCAAGCTGAACGCCTCAGGAATATTGCAATGGCAGAAGACATTCGGAGGATCACAGGAAGATCTATCAAATTCAATCTTCAGGACTGCCGATAATGGATTCATCATTGGTGCTCATTCTCAATCATCGGATGGTGACCTCACAATTAACAAGGGATATATTGACCTGTGGATCATGAAACTGGTTCCGGATCCTATGGTGGGTATCCGGGAGTTGCCCGAAAATGTTAAACTGATATCCGATCCTGGAGGGAATGAAATCAGGTTCTTTCTCCCTGGAGATGCTACAGCAGATAAAGTAGTTATTATGGATATGAATGGAAAATCCTTGGTGTCGTTGGAAAACAAACAAAACCGTATTGAGACAAATAAGCTTCCCTCTGGATTGTATTTTCTGAAGCTATTTTCCGGAAACGCTTTTTTCTATACCAAATTTATCAAATAACGGTCTCAAAACCAGGAATTTCGTACACTTATGCACTGCCCAGCAAAGAGTGCCGGGATCAGGCCATCTTATTTGATATTTAGGCCCCGTTCTGAATTTTGAATACAGTAAACCTTGGGGACTAAATTCTGAAAACTACCATAACTATCGTAATGGGATTCAGCTTATACAAATTATGCAACAGGCTTTTTTGCTTAGCTTTACCCAGTTATTCTAAAACCCGGGTAGCCTTTTCACCTTAAAATATTCCTCTATGAAGTTCTTATCCATCAACC
Source organism: Bacteroidota bacterium (assembly GCA_013376995.1). Classification (GTDB taxonomy): domain Bacteria; phylum Bacteroidota; class Bacteroidia; order Bacteroidales; family UBA4417; genus UBA4417. Next base: position 177,500 of record JACAAZ010000002.1, read on the forward strand.
GGTTCCTGCCTGTTTTTCTGGCTGGATGTATACTTATATTCTTAATCCGGTCAGCACATTCTCAAAACAAACCTTCAGATTTCGTCAAACCGTTAATTGGCACCAATGGGGAGGGCAATACTTATCCTGGTGCAGTAGCACCTTTCGGGATGATCCAATTATCGCCGGATACAGAGGACAACCTCTGGGAAACAGCCAGTGGCTATGAGTATTCAGACAGTTCCATTATTGCCTTCAGCCTTACTCATTTCAGCGGAACCGGCATTCCGGACCTGGGAGATATCCGTTTCATGCCACAGATTGGCAAACCCTGGTTCGTGCAGGGGCCAAAATCCAATCCGGATTCAGGGTACCGCTCAAGGTATGCACATACAGATGAAGAAGCATCCACAGGTTATTACTCGGTAAAACTCAAAGATAACGGTGTGCGTGTTGAAGCAACCGCCGCTAATCGTGCCGGCATGTTCCGGTTTACTTTCCCGGCTTCCGATAGTGCATCCATCCTGGTGGACCTCAGCAAAAACCTCCGCTGGAATGTGATCTGGTCCAATATCAGGGTTGTTAACGATTCAACTATAACAGGGTTTCATATGGTAAACGGCTGGGCCAAGGAGCGCTATGTGTTTTTTACAGCTGTTTTTTCAAAACCCTTCCGTGATTATGTCATCATGAGTGACGGTAAGAAGGTATTCTATAATGGATATCGTTTCCGCAGTTCTTCTGAGTGTGCGGGTAAAAACATACAGTTCCTGGCTAATTACACAACATCCGGGAACGAGCAGGTACTTGTCAGGGTTGGCATTTCATCAGTAAGTGCAGAAAATTCGGGCAAAAACCTTCAGGAAGAAATTCGAGGGTGGAACTTTGAACAAATACGGTTGAATACCCGCAAAAAGTGGGATGCAGAACTGGGTAAGGTGGAAATTGAAGGAACACAGGACGAAAAGGAAACCTTTTATACTGCATTATACCATGCTTTTCTAACGCCGGTTCTATTCCAGGATGTTGATGGAAGCTACAGGGGATTGGATCAGAATATCCGACAGGCTAAAGGATTTACCAATTACGCTATTTTTTCACTCTGGGATACCTACAGGGCTACCCATCCCCTTTTCTGCCTGCTCCAACCAAAAAGGAATGCTGACATGATCAATTCCATGCTGGCCCATTATGACCAAAGTGTAGATCACCTTTTACCGGTTTGGTCTCTCTGTGGAAATGAGACCTGGTGCATGATCGGTTATCATGCGGTCCCGGTCATTGTGGATGCTTACCTGAAAGGCATCAGTGGTTTTGATGCGGAGCGGGCCTATTCGGCTATTAAAACCACAGCAATGAACCCTGATTATGATAATGTAAAAACGTATGCCACCCTTGGGTGGGTGCCCTTCGACAAGGAGAACGAATCGGTCTCGAAAACGCTGGAATATGCCCATGATGATTTTTGTATTGCCCAGATGGCTAAAGCATTGGGGAAAAATGCTGATTATGAGTATTTCCTCAAACGATCCATGGCCTATAAAAACCTGTTCGATAAATCCACCATGCTGATGCGGGGCAGGGATTCGAAAGGTAACTGGAGAACTCCTTTCAAAACTCATGAATATGTTGATGGTGGTGATTTCACGGAAGCTACCAGCTGGCAATATTCCTGGTACGTGCCCCAGGATATCAAGGGATTGATTGATTTGCAGGGTGGGAACAAATCCTTTTGCGTGAAACTGGATTCTCTCTTCACCTTTAACGATAACAGCAGCCAGAATGTTGATGATATACAGGGCCGCCTGGGAGAATACTGGCATGGGAATGAGCCCAGCCATCATATAATATTCCTTTATGATTTTGCCGGTCAACCCTGGAAAACCCAGGAACTGGTGCATAAGATCATCCGTTCCCAATATGGCAATAAGCCGAATTCACTTTCCGGTAATGATGACTGCGGACAGATGTCGTCATGGTATCTTTTCAATGCTATGGGATTTTATCCTGTATGCCCGGGAACGAATTATTATGCCATTGGAAGCCCGGTTATCCCTAAAGCGACCATCCACCTTGCTGGTGGAAAAGATTTTATCATGAAGGCCGAAAATCTTTCTGATAAGAATGTTTATATCCAGAAGGTGATGCTGAATGGAAAGGCATGTGATAAGCCATATTTCATGTATGATGAATTGAAAAATGGGGGTGAGCTGGTATTTACCATGGGGCCTAAACCAAACAAAAAATGGGGTGGCAATGTCGATTTCAGCGAACTTAATCTCGTGAAGCCCTGATGCTTTCCTATTGTGTTAACTATTGTGCACTACTGTGCCTATTGTGGTTAAGAAAATTGAAACACAATAGGCACATTAGGACACAATCCGCCTTAGGCGGACAGTAGAAAAGTGAGAAATTCTTAATTCTTTTCTGAGCAAAGACTGAAAAATTGGAACGCGCCAGCCTGTCGGCCGACATGGATGACCCGGATTACAGCGCAGATAAGCGCGGAATTCAGATATTAATTCTTTACCAGTTTTCGAACCATTAGCTGGTCTCCTGTATAGAATGAGACGAGGTACACGCCAGGAACCAAAGATGAAATATCCAGTTGACCGTTCAAATCTTTTTGAACAGATAGTATTTCCTGGCCAACTGAGTTCTGAATGCTTATTTTTTCAAGTTTCATTGAAGCGGGACAATCATATTTCAACAGGTCCCTGCATGGATCAGGGTAAAGGTTGAAGGAAGCAGGAGCTTTCGGGTCGAGAATATTCAATGGCTGATAACTGGCAAGTATATTTCCTGATTCAGTTTGTAAATAACCCATCATGTTGTTATCAACTTTTATCCTGGTATAACTTGTAATGAAGTAGGAAATGTTGGTCCATACATCGGTACCGGGATCTTTTCTCAGGATTGTTCCATTATTCCCGGCACAGAATACGACTCCATTGCTTGAGGTAATAGAATTGATGTTTTGAATTGTCCCTGAAACCATTGGATTCCATGTTATTCCCCCGTCAGTGGTCTGCAATATTAAACCTGAATTTCCAACCATAAATCCATTGAGTAAGGAGGTAAAATGAATATCATTCAGGTTATATAAAGTATCCGAATAGACGGCAGTCCAGGTGGAACCAAAATCCGTTGTTTTAAAAACCTTATTATTGGAAGAAATGCCTGGCTTCTCATCCCTGCATAATATGAAAGCCATCGTATCATTGATCATTTGAAATGCACTATGGGTAAAGTTGAGCGAATCAATGTAAGTCAGGGTGGTGAAATTATTCTTTGTCTTCCATATTGAAGCCTGCCCGCCGCCAAATGGAAGTTCACCCAAAACCATACCTGTAGACAAATCAATAAAATCCCCACTGTGGGGGTTATAATCCTGCACAACATCCAATTCGGCCCACGAACTGCCATAATCTGAACTTGACGAAATGTTATACCTCCAAAATCCGGTGCCGCAGGCAATCAGCTCAGATGGCGAAACGCAAATAATCAACGGGCAGGTTGTAATATCTTCTGCAGGTACAAATGGTGGATCAGTACATTGTGACCAGGTATAACCGGCGTCAAGGCTTTTCATGATCTTATACCAACCAAAATGTATAGAAACATTTGATTGATAGGCTGTTGAGACATAAAGCCCATTTTGGGGTGAAATGTCAAAATGAATATCACCGGTAAAATCCTCGTTGGTAAGTTGATTGACATAACCGGTTACAGTCCGCCACATTGGTTGGGAGAAAGCGACTTGTGTCATAAGTACCAATAAACAAACGTATAGCGGTTTTCTCATAGTAAGTTGGTTGATCACGGGTATGAACCCCAGGGCAAGCCCAGGACCCAATTTCCGCCGCAGAGCAGCGGTGTACCTGCCCTCCGCCAGAGGCGGGATTGTTCGACTAAGCTTTTTGCTGCTCCGTCGATTGACGGATGCAAAAAGCAAGTCTCACGAATAAAGTTAAAGTGTTTGTAATTCAACAACTTATGGCTAATTCTTTATTAATTTCCTTGTAAGCACCTTCTTATCCAGTTTGAAACATATCAAATACATTCCAGGTTTCAAATCAGATACATCTAATTGTCCGTTGAAATCTTTCTGAACAAATATCAATTCCTGCCCGACAGAATTTCGGATGCTGATACTTTTCAATTGCATTAATTCCGGGCAAGAATAGTGCAGTTTATCTTTGCACGGATTCGGGTAAAACGCTATTGAGCTAGCATCATCACCATCCTTAAATCCAAGGACGTGTTCACTTTTCAGAATTTGATGATCCGAGGAGAGTAAATATCCGGTCAGGTTATTGTCGAGCCTGATCTTGTAATAATCTGAAATACCAAAGGAAATATCATTCCAGCTATCCTGGCCGGCTTCTTTGGAAAGTATGAGCCCGGAACTACCCACACAGAAATACATCCCGTTTTTAGAAGTGATGTACTTAATATTCTTATTGGTTCCTGATTCCATAGGATTCCAGGAATACCCGCCATTGATGGTTTGCCATATCAAACCGCTGTCACCCACCATTATCCCATCGTTTAGATTTGAAAAATAGAAATGGTTCAAACGATAAGCGGTATCCTTATAAACAACTGTCCAGCTTGTTCCAAAATCGGTGGTTTTAAGTAAAGTATTGTTTTTATATCCTGTCATGAACACATTGCCGATAGTATCCCTGCATAGGATATACGCCGTTGTGTCGTTAATCAGTTGAATTCTTCCAAACCAGAAATCCAGGGAATCAACAACCGTGCAATAGAAGTTCCCGCCCTCCGCGATGCAGATGTTAGGATTGGCGTAATATGTCAATGCCAAGCCCCTGGAAAGGTCAGAAAACGCAAAATCACTAAAATATCCATCTGTCATACCAGAACCAAACCATATCCAGGATGCACAATCGTCAGAAGTAGCTGATAATTGGCTGGTTATCTGATCCGTTCGAGATACAATTAATTCTGAAGTTCCCATGCAGCGTATTGAGAAGGAAGAAGTATAGTTCATATACGATAGTTGAGTCCATGAGGATCCCTGGTCCATACTTTTAGCAATCCTTGACCAATAATAGTGGGGGGAATTATCATAAACATATCCTGAACTTACATATATCGAATTATCAGGCGAAATATCAAAATCCAGGGCACCATTAAAAACTTCATCCGGACCAGCATAATACAAGTAACCGTGCAGGGTGCTCCATTGGGAAAATGAAGGATAACACAAAAGCAGAAGCGCTAAAATGATAATTTTATTTTTCATGAATTCTATTTTAATGAGTTGATATATAATGCAATAAGCAGGTTTTTTCTTCTTCGGGCAAACTAATGTGTCATTGGGTTGTTTATAAATGCTACTCGGAAAAACGACAAAATATTTCCTTCACTACTCTTTAAGCTATTGTCGTATAATCTTTAGTGTTCTGTAAAACTCAAGCATTTGATCTTATAAATGAAATTCTGAACTAAACTCATTACTTATGAAACCATCTGAATTTGTAGCATCCTTTGGTCCTTTCGCCAGGCAGACCGAAGCTAAAACCGGTATAAGTGCCATAGCTGTTCTTGCCCAGGCTGCCCTTGAAAGCGGCTGGGGAGCAAAAGCCCCGGGCAATATGTTTTTCGGAGTGAAGGATACGGATGGTGTTAACGGCAATGAGCAATTGCTTGTAACTTCTGAATTCAGCCGGAGGGCTGACCTTAAATTCCCCGAAATTATAAGCGTGACACCTGTTATCCGTAATGGGCAGAAATACTTCAAATACATTGTTAAGGACTATTTCAGGAAATATGATTCGCCGGAGGAGTGCTTCACAGATCATACTAAGTTCTTTTTTGATAATGCACGGTATGCGGCCGCGCTGGCAGTGAAATCAGATCCTTACAAATTCATCGACGAGATTGCAAAAGCAGGATATGCAACAGATCCCAATTATGCAACCCAGTTAAAAGCTGTGGCAGCTATGATAGATAAGCTGATGGTATAACTTATTTCTAATTAGACAATCGAAAAGCATTTTACCCTTACACGAATCCCAGGTTATTTTTAATATTTTGCTGAAATCAAGCTATTTGGCAGGTAATTTCCATACCTGCCTTTAATTTGCGTACCTTCGGCAAATAATATCTCCGAATAACTGAATCTGAATAAAAGGCTGAGATTTCTTCGCCTTATAAACCAAACCTGATAACATTGAATTTTAATGAATTTGGCTTCGACTCCCGCCTGATGGAGAGTATTGAAGCAATCGGCTACGAATCAGCCACACCGGTACAGGAACAAGCTATTCCTGCCATCCTCCAGGGAAAAGACCTTATAGCATCAGCCCAGACCGGGACCGGGAAAACAGCTGCTTTCCTTTTGCCTGTTATAAACAAGATCATCACTACCAAGCACGACGAGCATATCAAATGCCTCATCATTGTTCCCACCAGGGAGCTGGCAACCCAGATCGACCAGCAGATGCAGGGAATGTCCTATTTTACCCCGGTAAGTTCCATTGCTGTTTATGGAGGAACTGATGGAGCTACCTTTTCCAACGAACAGAAAGCCCTCACTGAGGGAGCTGATGTAGTAATTTGTACCCCTGGCAGAATGCTTGCTCATCTTAACATGGGTTATGTTCAGATATCCGGCCTATCCTACCTGATACTGGATGAAGCAGACCGAATGCTGGATATGGGTTTCCACGATGATCTGATGAAGATCGTTTCCTACCTTCCAAAAGAAAGGCAGAACCTATTGTTTTCTGCAACCATGCCTTCCGGGATCCGGCAGTTGGCAAGACAAATCCTTACCGATCCTTTCGAAATCAGCATTGCTACCTCCAAACCTGCAGAACGGGTAAAACAGGAGGCTTACATGGTATACGATACCCAAAAGATTCCCCTGGTTGAACTGCTCCTGCAACAGAAAAAACTAAGGAGTATTCTTATTTTTTGCTCTACCAAAGATAAAACCAAGCAACTTACCAGGGATTTGAAAAAGCTGAAACTTTCAGCCGATGAGATCCATTCCGATATTGACCAGTCAGCCCGTGAATCGGTGCTGAACCGTTTCAAAAGCAGGGACCTGAATATTCTTGTTGCAACTGATATTCTTTCCCGGGGTATAGATATTGAAGATATCGACCTGGTAATCAATTTTGATGTTCCCCACGATGCCGAAGACTACATTCACCGTGTTGGAAGAACTGCCCGTGCAGCATCAGAAGGAGAAGCCATTACCCTCATCAATGATAAGGATCAACGACGTTTCCATGCTATCGAAGAACTGATTGGAAGGCTGGTTGATAAAATCATCGTTCCCGAAGTGCTTGGAGAAGCACCTTCTTACAACCCAAATACACATAGCAAGAAAAAAAGAAATTTCGGCGGAAAAAGAAAGCCTTCTGATTTCAGGTCAACTCATCGTAAGAATAATCCGGGAAGATCATAATAACTGATTACTCCATTACTTCTATTCCTTCAGATTGAATGATCAGGTAGAAAGTATTCTCTGACTGCATAGATTCCGGCATATGGATATTATCTTCCGGGTTGATCTCAAGTATGCTGATGTCACCTGTTTCAGCTACAAGAAAAGCGTTGTAGCTTTTAATATCTTCACTTGCTGCCAATCGTTTATCAAGTGAATTAATGCCAATTGGCAAAGTTTCCTCCCTGCAATTTTCCAGGATAAAATCAAATCCGTCCGCTCCTAACTGATCGCTGATATCCTCGATTTCATCCTTTGTAAATTCGTGATTTATGAGCAACAGGCCAGGATCAACAATGCTTGCCTGCGGAAATTCATCTTCCAGTGCAGAATATTCTTCATCATTAGCCGGGTTACCCATTTCAAAAGGATATCCAAGTCCGGCAGATCCAATTACAAAGTAAAAGGGCGCATTTGATTGCATGTTGGATGGCATATTCCTGTTATCTTCAGGCTTGATTTCCACTATACTCTTATCATCAATCGTAGCTACCAGGTTTATGTTGTACTGGGTGAACTGGCTCCTGGCATTATTACGTTTGTCAAGGTTCGAAATACCTTCCGGCCATTGATTTTCGTGACATGCAAGGAGGATTTTCTCAAATTGAACTGCACCAATTTTGAAGATGAGAGAGTCTTTTTGCAAAGTAGAAAAAGAATAATCTGAATATAATTCACCAGGATCTATTATGACCAGATTTTCAGTATCCTGGGCTTTCAGGGAACTAAGAGGATATATTAAAAGAGTAATTAGAAAAAGCAGATACCTGGATAGATGAATCATCCTGCTCATAATAAATAAATTATATTAATGCCTTTAACAGCTATTTCTTGTTCTTTTCTTCCCTGCGTTCTTCCCATAATTGCCTGAAGCTCTTTTCAGCCATCTCGGGCAGAACTCTCCTCGGTCCCCAGGCATGAGTAACAAACCGTTTCATGAATTTATTTTTGGTCTTACCACTGACCATATCCAGCATGTTACGGTGAAGCATGGCTATTTTATAGCCTTTGAAAATAATCCGATCCATCCGTTTGGTATGGCCTTCCTTTACCGAATCACTCCTGTTATAAAGCAAAAGTTCATGAAGATTGATCTTAACAGGACAAACTTCCGTACATGCGCCACAAAGCGAAGAGGCAAAACTGAGGTGTTTGTAATCCTTCATTCCTTTCATCCAGGGAGTTATGACACTTCCGATAGGACCACTGTAGGTAGTGCCATAACTATGACCCCCGATGTTTCGGTAAACCGGGCATGCATTCAGGCATGCACCGCAACGAATACAGGTGAGCGCCCGCCGTTGGTTCTTTCTTCCAAGTAATTCTGTACGGCTGTTATCCATCAGTATTACATACATTTCTTCCGGGCCATCAACTTCGTCTTCCTGCCTCGGGCCGGAAATTATGGAATTGTAAACACTGATGTTCTGACCGGTACCATGCGTGGCCAGCAAGGGCCAGAACAGGTCAAGGTCACTGAGTTTGGGTATGAGTTTCTCTATTCCCGCAACAACAATATGCACCTTTGGAAAAGAAACACTCATCATACCATTGCCTTCATTTTCGGTGAGACAGACAGAACCCGTTTCGGCAACCAGGAAATTGGCACCACTTATTCCTACATCTGCTGTATAGAATTTCTCACGAAGCAATGCCCTGACATATGCAGTGATCGTTTCCGGACTGCTGTCGGCAGGTAAGCCGAATTTCTGATTGAAAAGGGCTGCCACATCCTCTTTCGACATATGCATGGCAGGAGTGACAATATGGTAGGGTTTTTCACCTGCAACCTGTACAATATATTCTCCGAGGTCTGTTTCGAGTGATTCTATCCCGTTCTTTTCAAGATATGCGTTCAATTCTATCTCCTCGGTAACCATGGTCTTTGATTTGACCACATGAGTAGCATTATGCTTTTTAAGGATCTTTACAATCTCACGAAGCGCTTCATCTGCATCAACAGCCCAGATCACTTTTCCGCCCCGGGATTGAAAACTTGATTCAAAATCGAGTAAATACTTGGGAAGATCAATTACAACCTTATTCTTAAGATGGGCAGCTCTTTGCCTGGCCAATTCCAGGTTAGCATATTGTAATTTTCCATTTTCAACAGCCGCATCATACCGGGCCATATTGAAACGGATAGTTTTCCTGTGAACTTTATCGAATGCCTTTTTCTCAGCATCCTTCATAAATTTATGGTAGGCTTCGCTCATCGATGATGAAATATGAACTTCAAATTAATCTTCTTAAACAGGGATCTTCCCTATCCTAACCTGGTGACGGCCTCCTTCAAATTCTGTCTGAAGGAATATCATCACTGCATTCCATGCTTCCGAAGGCTCAATAAACCGTGCAGGCAGGCATAAAATGTTTGAATTATTATGTGCTCTTGCCAAACGGGCAATTTCCGTGCTCCAGCAAAGTGATGCCCTTATTTCAGGATATTTGTTGGCAGTGATGCACATTCCGTTTCCACTGCCACAAATAAGTATACCCATATGAAAAGTACCTGCATTGACAGCAGATGCAAGAGGATGCGCCACATCAGGATAATCCATGCTTTCTGTTGAACCTGTTCCGTAATCTTTAATGGAATAACCTGATTCTGTAAGCTTTGCCTTAAGAAATTCCTTCAATTCAAATCCTGCATGATCAGATCCCAAAGCAAGTGTTTCCGATTTTTCAAACATTGTTAATAAGTTAAGCCGGCAAAATTAAGCATTCTCAAAGCAGCAATTGGCCTTCTCTTTTATTTATAGGCTATTCGCAAGGAATAGTAAAATTAGGCTCATTTTATACTTTATTCATTTACAATAACAAAGAGTTTTTAAATACTATCTGTTAATAAGTGAGTAATTTTGTTACTTCATTGGTGATAAACTTAGAACAGAAATAGGATATGAACAGATTTTGGTCACGATTTCTCCAAAGCATTCAGGTTAGCCTGATTTTTCATTTCATATGAAGAGGATATGAACATAAAATATCAGGAATAAGTGGTGAATGTTATTACCAACAATAATAATACACCAATTGTTAATAATCAGGTAAGAAATTAGAAATCAAAAGAAATCAAAAAATTAACCTGTTGATAAGCTGTGAAGAAAGTGCTAACTAATGCATTTCAAAATATTCGTTTTGTTTTTTTCCAACACTATGAACAGGATAATTTAACATAACATAAAACATTAAAATAAAAATATTAATAAATAGCCTTTTAGATAGGTTAGCTAAAATGACTGACAAAGAACTTATAGAACAAATAGCCAGGGTCAAAAAGGAAAAAAATGCCGTGATTTTGGCTCATTATTACCAGGTGCCTGAAATTCAGGATATTGCAGATTATGTTGGCGACAGCCTTCAATTATCGCAACTGGCGGCTGCAACCAATGCTGATATTATTGTTTTTGCGGGAGTTCATTTTATGGCCGAAACAGCAAAAATTCTTTCACCTGGTAAAAAAGTATTGCTGCCGGATTTGGAAGCCGGATGTTCATTGGCCAGCAGTGCACCTGCCGGTCAATTTGCAGCATTTGTTAATGCTCATCCGGATCATAAGGTTGTCACCTATATCAACTGTACCGCTGAAGTAAAGGCATTATCGGATGTAATCGTAACGTCAAGCAATGCGCTCAAAATCGTTGAATCCTTTCCTAAGGAACAGAAATTAATATTTGCACCTGATAAAAACCTGGGAGCCTATATTAACGGGAAAACCGGAAGAGATATGCTTTTATGGGATGGTGCCTGCGAAGTTCATGAAACTATCTCTACCAAGAGAATCATCAATTTGAAAATGCAAAACCCGGATGCTTTGCTGGTTGCTCATCCTGAATGCAAGGCTCCTGTATTGATCATGGCTGATTTTATTGGTTCCACGGCTGCCATGCTTAAATTCACCCAACAATCGGATAGCAAGAAATTCATTGTTGCCACTGAAACAGGGATCATCCATCAAATGGAGAAATTATCACCCGGTAAGGAATTCCTTGTAGTACCTGCAGATGAAACCTGTGCCTGCAATGATTGTCCTTACATGAAACTCAATACCCTTGAGAAACTGTATCTTTGTATGGTTCATGAAAAACCTGAGATCATTCTTTCAGCTGAACTCATTGAAAAGGCTAAATTGCCCATCATGAAAATGCTCGAACTGTCAAAGAACTTGTAATTATTTTCAGCATGCAAATCTACTTTTCATATCGACCAGGTTCCAGGCTGTTCATAAATCATTTTTTGCTGCTGGTTCTGCTTTTTATTGCCGGAATTTCAAAGGCACAGCTAAATGATTCAATTGCTCCTGACGGCTATATTGTTTTTAAATACCCGGGTGGACAGAAGTCCAGCGAGGGTACCATGAAGAATGGAAAACCGGATGGATACTGGAAAACCTATTATGAAGACGGTTTGATAAAATCAGAAGGCAACCGGGTCAACTACCAGCTGGATGGTGTATGGAAGTTTTACGATGACTCATCCCACCTTCAAGTTACTATTGAATATAAGAACGACCGAAAGAATGGGCTTAAGACTACTTTCCATAAGGATGAAACCATTGCCGAGAATTTCGTTGACGATGTGAAGCAGGGAAATACGACTTATTATTACCCGGATGGTAAAGTAAGAATGTACGTGCCTTTTGAAAACGGGCTGGAACAGGGTATTTCAAAGGAATATGCAAAGGATGGAACCGTAATTACCTACATTGAATACAAAAAGGGATTTATGGTGAGCCGTGAACGCATAAACCGGAAAGATAGAAACGGATTAAAGCAGGGTAGGTGGAAGTTTTTCTTTGATAGCGGCCTTGTGAAACTCGACGGGGTTTATAAGGATGATAAAAGAAACGGGTATTTCAAGGAATATGATGAAAACGGGCAGTTGCTTACCGTTAAGAAATACCAGAATGATGTGGAAGTTCTTGAAGCGCCTGAATTGGCAAGTCTTTCAGTGAAAACGGATTATTACCCTACAGGACAGGTAAAGACGGTTGCCAGTTATAACGGTGATGAGCCGGAGGGTGTCCGTCGCGAATATGCCGTTGACGGAAAGATAATTGCTGGCTATATTTTCCACCAGGGAAAAATGACAGGTGAAGGGATCGTGGATGAAGAAGGAACTAAGGATGGCCCCTGGAAAGAATACTATGAAGACGGATCCGTCAGGTCTGTAGGTACTTACGACAAGGGTAACAGGGTTGGAGAATGGAAATTCTACTATCCCAATGGTAAACTGGAGGAGCAGGGCAAGTATAATAAGAAGGGAAAAACGGATGGTACCTGGGATTGGTATTATGAAGACGGAACTTTACAGCGTGAGCAATCCTTTATCAATGGCCTGGAAGACGGTGAATACCTAGAAAATGATGAAGCCGGTAAACTGATAGTTAAAGGTCAGTATGCTGATGGCCTCGAAGAGGGAGAATGGACCTATGATTTCGGTCAGTATAAGGAGACCGGCAACTACCATGGCGGACTGCGAAACGGTAAATGGAAATCCTATTTTGCTGATGGAACTCCCCGTTTTGAAGGTGAATTCATTGATGATAATATGAATGGGAAAGTTACCTGGTACTGGCCAAACGGTAAGATCAGGGAAACCGGTTCTTACCTGAATGGAAGCCGCGAAGGGGATTGGTCATCCTTTGAAGAGGATGGTTCACCTACAATCATTATCAGCTATAAGGGTGATGTAGAGAAACGTTACGATGGCGTAGTGATCAAACCCCCGTTTACTGAATAGAAGATTTGATATTTTACCAGGTCACCTGAATTTTGCGGGAAGCACAAACTGTATTTCCGTCTGAAATAGTTACCAGGTATAGGCCAGGAGATAGCTCTTTCGCAGGATAACTGAAAATTCCTTCGTTCGTTTCCAGGGGAAACTCTCCAGTTTTTATTCCATTTAAACTGGTAATCATTAATATTAATTTGTCATTGGATTCAGGAAACTTGTAAGAGACCCGGATCTCATCATTTGCAGGATTTGGATGCACCAGGCATATGTTTTGCTCATTTGAATCTATTCGATTATTTTCCGGTAAATTAAGAGATATACCATTTTCATTATAAATTGTCAGTCCGCAATGCTCACTTCCAATCCAAATATTTCCTGATTTATCTGCACGGATGCATTGCATAATCCCAATCTGCATTCCAGAATTTTCATACTGGAAAACTTCCCACTGCTGCCCGTCAAATCTTACCAGGTTATCAAAATAACTTATAAGCCATACAACTCCATTGGAATCTACATCAACAGTTGAAATATAATTATCAGGTAATAAGCTGTTATCCTTGGTATAGATATCCCAGTTTATTCCGTCGAATCTGGCTAAACCGTTATTAGTTGCTATCCAGGTATCATTTTCATTCACGGCTATATCCCGGATTACGTCTGAGGGAATAGGGGAATTTTCCATGTTGTAAGTAACCCAACCTGATTCTACTTTGATAACAAGTCCATTATTGGTCCCCGCTACAATATATCCGTTTGAATTTACAGCCAGGCAATTGACCTGCATTGAAGGAAAATTCTGTAACCAGGATGAATAATAAGTGGCATTAATACCATCAAAATCTATTAATCCGGGGTATGCAGACATCCAGAGGTGATTATTCTTATCGAAACAAAGATGAGTAATGTCATTGTTAAATATGGGATTAGTTGGGATATACTTTCGATGCCAGGTAGTGTTTTCAAAATAAGATATACCTTGGTCATGACCTGCATAAATATTGTTTGACTGGTCATCAGCAAAGCAGTACGGGTTTATAATGGATACATCATCCGAAGTATAATTTGTCCAGGTATTGTTTGTAAACCTGTTTATATTGTAATTCCCGGCTATCCAGGTTGACTGATCTTTTGAATGAAAAACATTCAAGCTATTGTATCCCTTAAATCCACATTCAGCTGTATTGAGGAAATGCCATTCGCTTCCATCAAACGTTGCTGATTTCAATGCTGAAACATATAATTCGTCATTTTCATCCACAGCGAGGTACCTGATATACTTTAAACTATCCAGGGGTGGACTGGCATACTGCAGACTCCAATTATTGCCATCGTAATAATACAGATCTCCTGGGTAGGTAGCCAGCCAGTAAGTTCCGGTTGTGGTATTACCATCAAAGGAACTAACATCAAAAAGTCTCCTACCAGGTACAAGTGTATCAATCACCTTCCAGGCTGTAAAATCTGTGATTGTCAGCCCACTGCTAGAATGGCCGATCCATATCTTTCCATCCTGGAAAGCTTTGATAAACCTTATATTATTGCTAAGCAGAGGTGAATTGGATGTATTATACTGAATGAAATCAGATCCATTAAAAGCCCAAATTCCCTCTGCACCTATAAGGACCCGATCATTTGCATCAATTGCTATGTTATAAGGTAAGTAACCGGTTGTCATTTCCTGCGGAAAGGCAAAGGATGTCCAATTGGTTCCGTCAAATTTTACAAGGTAAAATTCAAATCCGAACCAGAGATTATTTTGTGAGTCAACGGTTACAGAAACAGCAAAGTTATTTGGTAATGGAGTGTTGGCTGTATTATACCAGGTCCAGGAATCACCTTCTAAACACGCAATACCTTTTGAATCACAGACAAGCCATAGCCTTCCGGTTTTATCCAGGCACATACTGATGATCCTTGTAAATGGGATTCCGGAATTTGCATGGTTATAAAATGTTGTATCTGAAGTTAATTTATTAATACACATTAATCCGCCGACCGATGAAAGCCAGATTTTATTCCCATCCGGGACAATAGTCATTACTGAACGTGTATCAGAGATGTTCTTCCATTGGGTTTGAGCATACAATGATTGATAAATAAGAAAGAAGATGAGATACAATAACCAGTTTTTCATATTTAATAATTTGATTATAAATAAATTCCCGAATTATATATTAAAATTAGTGCAAAAATGTCTTTGACATTGAATTTAGAATAAATAATTGAAGTACTCTATAGTTTGTCTTCCAACTTTCTGTTTTTTTCTTTGTTTCACTAGCAAACTAAAAATACTTTCTATGGTAAATACTACAATGTGGGTAAAAGCACTTAAAATCATCCCGCAAATAACGAAAGAAGAATGGAAAGGGCTGGATATCATCTCCCGATGGCTTATCGCCAGCCGTGCTGCCGTCTTTATTATGACCGCCCTTGCAGGGGCAATCGGTGGACTTCTGGCATACAGGAACGGTAGTTTTTCATGGCATCTTTTTGCGCTGTCTGTTCTGGGAATTGTCCTCGCCCATGCTACCAACAATATGCTGAATGATTACGTGGATCATACAAAAGGAGTTGATAAAGACAATTATTTCCGCTCACAATATGGTCCGCAGGCTTTGGAGCATGGACTACTGACCAAATCCGGCCTGATGGGTTACATTGTTGTTACCGGATTGATAGCCAGCCTTATCGGTTCCTATCTCATCCTTGTGACCGGTTGGTCAGCTCTCTGGCTTTTCCTTGCGGGAATGCTGTTCCTGCTGTTTTATACCTGGCCATTGAAATATTACGGCCTGGGAGAACCTTCAGTAATCCTCGTTTGGGGCCCGCTTATGGTTGGCGGCACCTATTTCGTTGTTTCAGGCGGACATTGGGATAACTGGGTAGTCCTGGTCAGCCTCGTGTATGCGTTGGGACCCACAACTGTTCTTTTTGGTAAACATACCGATAAGCTTGAGCAAGATAAGAAAAAGGGAATCTACACCTTGCCGGTTGTCATAGGCCAGAAAGCTGCAAGGTATTCAACCATTGTACTTTGGGTAATGCAATATGTATTTATTTTCATGTTGGTATTCAGCGGGAAATTGGGAATATCCATGCTTCTTGTTTTGCTGGCCCTTCCGCAGCTTATATCAACGGTGAAAGTATTCCTGAAGCAACGACCGCTTAATAAACCTGAAGGTAAGGATGGAGAAGGATGGCCTCTTTACCTGGTATCTCATGCTTTTATCTATAACCGCAGATTTGGTTTGCTATTCCTGCTTGGACTGATACTGGATGTGATCTTCTTTAAAACCGGGATACTTCAGATATTCTAACCCACACACAGAAATGAAAAAAGGAGTTGAATCAATCTTGTTCAACTCCTTTTAATTTTAATAGTTTCTTACAACAGAACAGCTTCCAATACCTTAAAGGCTATAAGGTAGGAAAAATAGATTGCAAGGATCATCAGTATGGAATACCCCAATGCCTTATCGGGTGGGGTTTTCTTAATCGCCGGGATACCTTTGTACAGGATGTACCACATATAACCGAATCCAATCAGGATTGCAAGGAACCGTATAACAGGGTACAAGCCGATGATAAAAAACACCCAAACGGGTGTAAAAGCATAACAAATCAACTGGAAGGAACGGTTAAAATTCTTCTCTGAGTCAAGGGAGGGTGCCAGGTATTCCGAAACATAAGTTGCTAGTACCAGCACTCCGAAAGGTACCAGGAAACGCAGGATGGAACTGGTTAAGGCATAGTAAAAAGAAATATCCTTTAGAAAGAAGTAATAGGAAATAAATGTTACCACTGCCGGGATCAGGGCAAGGATCAAGGCATAGCCTGTTATAAGTTTCCTGCGGTCAGGAGTTTCCTGCTCTATATGTTCCCATTCCTGCACAGGATGGGTAATAAGTCCGATTACCCTTTTAATAAGGCTTACGTTGCCGGTTTCCTTACCTGAATAGCTTTCGGTTACAGGTTTTTGATGGGCAGGCGGCCTCCAGGATGGAGTTTGTCCGTCAGCCGGCTGATTAGTAGTTGGAGGTGCAATGGGTACCGGAATTACAGGGACTGATTCCTGAACAGGATTTTGGCTTTGATAGGGTGCACGCCAGTCGGGTGCAAGAGGCTTGGCTGCCGGTGGTGCATAAGGTTCAGGAGTAGATTTCTCCGTTTCCTTTTCAATGCCCTGATTTTTATACGGTGTGTGCCAACCAGTGTCTGCAGGTATGGATGAAGGTGTAATGAGTGGCTCAGAAAATGATTCTCCTGATTCCTGCTGCATGTTCGGCGCAGGGATGGAAGTGCGCCAGTCGGGAGAAATGGGCTTTGCTGCAGGCGGTAAATAAGGCCCTGGTGATGGGATTGTTTTTTCCTCTAAAATTGAAGTAGCATCCGGAATTTTAATGACCGGATCCGGAATAACATCTTTTACTGTTATTGCTTCAGGTTCTACTTCTGGTTCAAACTCAGGTTCAGCGGGGGCTAATGATTCAACTTCAATTTCTGGTTCAACTTTTAAATCATCAGCTGTTGTAGTTATTTCCTCGGGTTCAACTTCCACCTTTCGATCAGCGTCGACTACCGGCTCAATTTCTTCTTCCGGTTCATCCGGTAAATCATCTGCTGCTAGAGGTAATTCTACATGTTCGGGCTGAATGTCATCAACAGGCTCAACAATATCCGGAATTTCTTCTTCCGTAACTGGCGCTTCAGAAGCTACTTCCAGGATAACGGAAGGTTGGGAAACAGGCTTAACTTCATCTTCCAGGGGCTGATCCTCATCCTCATCCTCCTGGACAATTGAGAGATTATAACCGCAGGAGTAGCAGAAGTTTGCTCCTGGTACAAGGTCAGATCCACATCGGGGACAAAACTTCATGGGAATCTAAATTTATATCCTGTTTCCTAACAATTTTAAACAGCCTTCCTGTTAGCCGATCTGGCTCTGACAGGCCTGTGATTAGCAAATATACTACGATTGTGTAATAATATCAATTGTTTGCTAAAGGTTACGCAAAATCCACCAGGCAAAGACGATGATCGCATCGATTATGATGGCGGTTTTTCCATACAGTATCTTCCTGATCCGGGGATATAAATCAGCAAGCCTTGTATAGTCAAATAAAAAGCCCCCGATGATATAAGGAATGGCAATCACCATCAGAGGATTGGACTTGAATGCTTCCGTAAATTCAAGGTTCAGCAGATGATGGATTGCGCGTTGCGATCCGCATCCCGGGCATTTATATCCGGTAATCCAGTAAAATGGACATTTAGGAAAGAGGGAATAATTGGCAGGATCCAGGGAATAATATACCAGGATCAATACCAGGAGGACAAGGATAAGCAGGGAAGATCTAAAAGTTAGGTGTAAACTTTTCAAAACTGCTCCCGTTATTCATGGCAAAAAAGAAAATGGCAACAAAGTAAATGATGTAGAGGATAAGTATACCAATCCCAATCCAGAAACCTATCTTGGTCCATTTCCCGGCTTCACTGGAAGCTTGCAGTGCACCTTGGTAATCGCCTGCATAATGACGTGACTCAACTTTGGCAGCATAAATAATTCCCGCAATGCCGAAAGGAAGGCAGCAAAACAAGGTTACCAGGATAGATTCAACTAACCATGTTTTGGGTGGCCTGTTTACAGAATAAACCGGTTGAGGGGAGGTTGTATAGGAAGGCTGCCTTGGAATTTCCTGGGGTGGAGGAGGCATTCCTGCTCTTCCTGAAAGTAATTCGGCTAGTTCCGGCAATTCACTCGCGGGAGCCCATCCGCTCATTCCGGCATGCCACATCCTGGTTGCAGGAGTAATGTTCTTATCCTTTAATTGTTCAAGCGAAAAAGGCCCGTAATTCGTTGTGCCGTCCGTGTAATAAAAATCCATGATTACTAAATTTGATTGTATACAAATATAAACTGATTGTTAGTTAGTTGAGCAGTCTTTCTAAGGATATGGTTTACGCCTGTAATCTAACAGGAAATTATGATTCAAGTTTACCACTTTTTACGCTGTATCCCTTCCTTTACCTGTTCAAAATCCATCTGCTTCTTTTGCATATCTATCTTCTTCACCCTTATGCGGATCGCATCACCAAGGCGGTAAACCTTACCTGATCGCTGGCCGATGATCCTGTAATTTTCATCATCCAGGTAATAGAAATCGTCGTTCATATTCCTCAGCGGGATCATACCCTCGCATTTGCTTTCAGTAAGTTCCACATAAATCCCCCATTTGCTTACTCCTGATATCAATCCGTCGAACTCCTCCCCTATCCTTTCCATAAGATATTCGGCCTGTTTATACTTGACACTTGCACGTTCAGCTTCCATGGCCTTTCTTTCCATCTCGGATGAATGGACACAGTAACCCTCATATTCTTCTTTGTTGACGGAAGGTTTTCCATCCAGGTACCATTGCAGTAAGCGGTGGACCATCAAATCAGGATACCTGCGGATGGGAGAAGTAAAATGGGTGTAAAAGTTAAAGGAAAGCCCGTAATGGCCTATGTTCTGGGTGGAATATTCAGCCCGCATCATGGTGCGGATTGCAATGGTTTCGATCATGTTCTCCTCCCCTTTTCCCAGGATGTTCTCAAAAAGGCTGTTGAAGGAAGAGGTTATGCTTTTGCGGCTGCTGGTCTGGAATTTATACCCCAGTTTTTTCAGGAATTCCGAAAAGTTTGCAAGTTTATCAGGATTGGGTTCATCATGTACCCGGTAAACAAATGTTTTAGCTTCCCCCTCCCCTTTCCGATCGCCGATCTTTTGAGCCACTTTCCGGTTTGCAAGCAGCATAAAATCTTCAATCAGCCAGTTGGCTTCTTTTTGCTCCTTGATCATCACTCCGAGTGGCTTTCCTTTGTCATCCAGCTGAAATTTCACTTCCTGCGATTTAAAGGCAATGGATCCTTTCCTGAACCGGTCCTCCCTAAGCTTAGACGACAATTTATGCAACACCATCAGTTCATCTTTGTAATCGCCTTCGGCTCCTTCAATCATTACCTGCACCTCCTCATAGGAATAACGCCTGTTGGAATTGATAACCGTTCTTCCGAACCATTCATCCAATACCTCAGCCTTTTCATTCATTTTGAATATAGCGGAAAAACAAAGCTTATCTTCATTCGGGCGCAGCGAACATATAAGGTTCGACAGCTGTTCGGGAAGCATAGGGATGGTGCGGTCAACCAGGTAAATGGATGTTCCCCTGTCAAATGCTTCCGTGTCTATTGCTGAACCGGGTCTTACATAATGCGAAACATCGGCAATATGCACACCTACTTCCCAATTACCATCAGCCAATTTCTGCAGCGACAGTGCATCGTCAAAATCCTTGGCATCTACCGGGTCGATTGTGCAGGTCCAAATTTTCCTGAAGTCTTTGCGCTTCTTGACTTCTGATTCGGCAACTTCATTCTTTATTTTCTTCGCTTCATCTTCGGCAGCTTTCGGGAATTTCAGAGGAAAATCGAACTCCGCAAGGATGGAATTCATTTCCACATTATTGTCGCCGGGTTCCCCAAGCACATGAATGATTTCGCCGATAGGATTTGTCGCCTGTTCGGGCCATTCGGTGATATGGGCTACTACCTTTTGACCGTCTTTGGCTCCTTTAAGCGAATTCAGCGGAATATAGATATCTACAGGAATGCTTGAACTATCCGGGACCAGGAATGCGAATCGTTTGGAAACCCGAATGATTCCAACAAACTGTTTCCTGGCCCTTTCGACGATCTCTACGATCATTCCTTCGGTTTTCCGGTCCTTACGCTTCGGGAACAGGTGTACTTTCACCTTATCGCCATTCAATGCATGGTGCGTATTGCTGGGGGCAATGTAGACATCTTCAGGAAGATCCCGGGTAATAACGAAAGCCTTACCGGTGTTCTTCATATCAACGATCCCGCTGATCGTATTGGCCTTGGTAACTGCCGCTATGAGCTGAGGGTTCAGCTTATACTTGCCACGGTTGGTTTCTACCAGGGAGCCCTGAGTTGTTAGTTCCTCCAACGCTTTTCGGATTTGTTCCTTTTCGCGTTTATCGGAAATTCCAAGCTGGGATGAAGTCTGCTTGTAATTGAAACCTGAATTTGGCCTTTCTGAAAAAAAAGAGAATACTAAATTGACAAAAGCGTTCCTTGCTGTATCAGGACCAGTGTTTTTTTTGATTTTTTTTGGCATTTCGGTGAATGCAAATAGGATAAGATTATTTCTTTTTGGATTTTACTTTTTCAAGGTTTTCATTGACCCTGTAAGCTACCATTTTCCTGACCAGGTCGAGGGGGATAGGTTTATCGAGGGGAAACTGAACTGTTCCTTTTGAGACCTGGTATCCCGTTAGTTCATGCTTAAATGCAGCGATACCCGAACCTGTCGGGTAGAACCCGATGTGCCTGGAATATGCAGCAAACCAAACCAGCATTCCGTGGAATTTGAATCCCGGCATACCATAACTGATAACTTCTATAGCACCGGGCGCTGTTTCCATAACAACTGCACGGATCTGTTCCAGCAGTTGTTGGGTAGATTCAGGAAAAGTTGAAATATAGGCTTCAAAGTTTAACGGCTTCTCCATAAGTTGCAGGTTTCGCAGGAAGTTTGACAAATGTAAATCTACAAAAATATCGATTCGTTTTCTTTAAAAAGGCCCTGAATCCTTAGCTCTCAGAGAGGGACCTTACCCATATCAACAGCTTTTTAACCAGAATGTTGTTCCCGGAATTCAACAGGAAAAAATCTTGATCTGGCATTAAGTTCTGCTGGGAACTATTGTATCCCTTTTGGAATGGCATCTATGAGCATCCGGGTATATTCCGATTGTGGCTTGCCATAGACCTGGTCAGCTTCACCGGTTTCCTGTACCCTTCCGTTACGCATAACCAGCATGCGGTCACTCATGAATTTTACAACGGAGAGGTCGTGTGAGATAAAGATGTAGGTAAAGCCATATTCAGATTTGAGATCATTCAGAAGGTTCAATACCTGAGCCTGTACGGAAACATCTAGGGCTGAAACGGACTCATCACAAACAATAAATTCCGGGTCTACAGCCAGGGCACGGGCAATGCAGATGCGTTGGCGCTGTCCCCCGGAAAATTCATGTGGATACCTGTAGAAATGGCTTTCTTCAAGCCCTACCTTTTTCAGCAGTTCAAGCGTTTTGGATTTCCTGATCTTATCTGTACCATGGAGACCATGAACCTGCATGGGCTCCAGGATGGCAAGGCCAGCTGTTAGACGAGGATTGAGTGATGAATAGGGATCCTGGAATATGATCTGGATCTTTTTACGCATTTTCCGCAGCTCTCCCGAATTCAGCCGGGTGAGTTCCCGCTCACCGTAAAATACTTTTCCGGAGGTTGGATCTTTTAACCTCAGCAGGGTTCTTCCAAGGGTAGTTTTACCGCAGCCGGATTCTCCGACCAATCCAAGGGTTTCCCCGGCATAAACTTCCAGTGAAACATCATCCACAGCTTTTACAACCTCAAGGGGTTTTCCCAGGAAGCTTCTCTTTGAAATAAAGTGCGATGAAAGGTTTTCTGCTTTTAGCAAAGGGGCTTTGGAATAATATTTCCTGTGTTGTTCTGCCCGTTCAGCATTCGAAATAAAATCCCCTGTTACCGCTTTTCCTGAAACATAATCCGCAATCACGGATAATTTCCTCGGGCGCCTGTCGAGCGGTGGACGACAAGCCAGTAACCCTTGTGTATACGGGTGTTTTGGATTGGTAAAGATTTCCTTGATATTGCCTTTTTCAACAATCTCACCCTTATACATCACGACAACCTCATCCGCAATTTCAGCAATAACACCAAGGTCATGCGAAATAAAGATGAGGCTCATATTGTATTTCAACTGAAGGGATTTTAACAACTGCAGGATTGTCTTCTGAACCGTAACATCCAGGGCAGTTGTTGGCTCATCGGCTATCAGGATCTCGGGGTTGCAGGCAATAGCCATGGCAATCATTACCCTTTGTTTCTGGCCACCTGATAGCTGGTGCGGATAGGATTTGAAAATCTCTGCTGGGCGTGGAAGCTGAACCTCGTTGAATAACTGAATGGTCCTTTCGCGGGCTATTTTCTTTGAAACCTTTTCATGCTGAAGGATATTCTCCATCACCTGCCCTCCGCAACGATAAGCAGGATTCAGTGAAGTCATGGGTTCCTGAAAGATCATGGATATTCTCTTTCCCCGCCAGCTTCGCATTTCCGGCTCTTTCAGGTCAAGAATATTAATTGCTTTTCCATTCTCGAAGAAATCAATCTTTCCCTGGCTTATCCTTCCCTGCGGATGCGGGATAAGCCGCATGATGGCAAGGGATGTAATGGATTTGCCGGAGCCGGATTCACCTACAATTCCCAGGGTGGATCCTTTTTTCAGGGAAAATGAAATATCACGGACTGCCTTAAAGACACCGCCTTCATGCCTGAACTCAACGCTTAGCCCGGAAATGGAAAGATGATAATTATTCTCAGTGGGTGTGCCAGGCATAATGGATTTAATCAGTTCAATCAGTTTTTAAAACATTTAGTAGGCATTAAAGGCCTTTCGCAACTGCCACCTGGATGATAATGTCTACCATTTGTTTTTCGGTAAAGCGTGACGGATTCAAAATTACATCATAGATAGAATAATGCTTTGGATCCTGGAGCATCCTGTGTACATACATTTCCCGCTCTCCATCCAGGCGCTTGATATATTGTGTAGCATATTCCCGGCTGTATTCAAGTTTCTTCATAACCTTTTCCACCCGCCAGTCAAAAGGGGCTTCCAACCTGACATGAAGGGATTTTGCAATATGCTGGCTAACTGCGGCTCCTCCCCGGCCAACTATGACAACATTTCCATGCTCTGCAAACTGACGGATCACATCCTGCAGGGTTTTCATAATTTTCTGATCACTTTTATGCGCATGGCCTGACATAGCCTCGACGATCTGGTCCATGATCCCTCTTTCCTTATCCGTAATTACCCTGTTGAGTTTTCGCGGATCCAGGTCGAGTTTTTCGGCTGACTTTTCCAGGATTTCATGGTTGATGAATTGCCAGGGAATTGGCTTTCCTTTAAGAAAAGGATTCGTGTTCAGCAACTGGCAGATGTCGTGTGCAATTTTACTTGCTCCGCATCCTGCCTGTCGCGAAATAGTGATAACGGGACCAAATCCTTTCAGTGGATCATGCAGTTCATGCTCCGCATTAAACCGCTTGCTCATGTATTCGTATAACAGATTTTCCATGACCAGGGATTTATGTGTAAAACAACAAGAACGAAAGCGATCTAAAAATGCAGTCCTGAAAGGCTATTCACCGTTTATCCTCGCCCTTATGGCATCGGATTCTTTTTCATAACCGGGCTTGCCAAGCAGGGCAAACATATTCTTCTTATAGGCTTCCACCCCGGGTTGGTCAAAGGGATTGACGCCAAGGATATAGCCGCTGAGTCCGCAGGCAAATTCAAAGAAATAAAGCAATTCACCAATGGTTTCTTCATTCAGCTTTGGCAAGCTGATCCCCAGGTTCGGAACATCTCCGTCAATATGTGCCAGGACAGTTCCAAGGGTTGCCATCTGGTTTACCTCATTCAGGGATTTGCCGGCGATGAAGTTCATGCCATCAAGGTCAGCATTGTCATGGGGAATGTTAAGCATCTTTGCGGGAGAATCAACAGTAATGACCGTTTCAAAGATCATTCGCTGCCCGTCCTGGATATACTGGCCCATTGAATGAAGATCTGTGGTGAAGCCAACACCAGCAGGGAAAATTCCTTCCCCCTCTTTTCCTTCACTTTCACCATACAACTGTTTCCACCATTCAGTAATGTATTGAAGGGATGGTTCATAATTCACCAGGATCTCTACCTGCTTGCCCATTCTGTAAAGTGAATTCCGGATAGCAGCATACCTGGAGGCCGGATTATCAAGGATTGAAGGAGTAATGATACATGCTTCCCTCATAGCTTTTGCACCGGCAACCAACTGGCGGATATCATAACCTGCAACAGCTATCGGCAGCAGCCCGACAGGTGTTAGCACAGAAAATCTACCGCCGACATCATCAGGAATCACATAGGTCTTGTATCCCTCATCAGTAGAAAGTTTTTTCAAGGCTCCCCTTGATTTGTCCGTAATGGAAATAATCCTTTCACGGGCACTTTCTTTTCCGTATTTCTTTTCAAGGTGAGCTTTCAGGATGCGGAACGCAACAGCAGGTTCCGTTGTTGTACCTGATTTGGAGATCACAGCAACAGCATAATCCTTTTCTGATAAGAGTTCAAGGAGGGAAGCATGGTAATCCTGGCTGATGCTGTTTCCGGCATATATAACTACGGGCGATTTTTTACCCGAATTCATCATTCCTGCAAAGGGGTGGTTAAGTGCTTCTATAACTGCACGGGCTCCAAGATAAGACCCACCAATACCGATCACCACAAATACTTCTGCTATTTCACGTATCTTTCGTGCATCTTCTTCAATGCTGCTGAGAAGGGCTTCATCTATTTCGGCAGGCAAATCAACCCATCCGAGGAAATCATTTCCTTTACCTGTCTTATTAATTAGCATGTCATGACACACTGAGACTTCATCCTGCATGATCAGTAATTCCTCATCCGAAAGAAAATCTGCTAAATGCTCATGGTTGAATGTAAGATTAATCATTTTGTATTTCGTTAATTTGAATTATATGGCAAAAATCGTCAATTATACGGTATCTTACTTCTTATGCGAAGTTTTTTAAACCAGGATCAGTAAATATCCGGCCTTTCAATTGTTTAACAGATAGGCACTATCTATAAAATTACGAAAAAAGGGGGACAAAACAAAAAAAGTGCGACCCCAAGAGCCGCACTTTTCAAACAAACAACAAAACCATTTAATCTCAATGCGTTTACTAATTTTTATAGAATGCTCATTTTCAAATTAAACCACCAGTAACAACATTGAGATTAATGACTCAACTAACCACTCCCAAAATTAATTGACATTGAACCGTTGGAATGTTAACGAATTCAAAAGAACGTTAAAAAATGTTAAGCCCTGGAAACTTTGATTATCAAGGGGTTTAATTTTGCAGCCGATGAAAAAACAAGTGCTTATAGTAATCATTATTCTGGTCTCGTTAGCGATGGCCACCCTGATTGGTATCCAGGTTTTCTGGATAAGGAATTCCATTCAGCTCAGGGAAGCTAATTTCAGGAGAAGTGTTGATGAAGCCGTAAACAATGCTCTTACCAAACTTGAGAAAATAGAAATTGCCCGCAGGATCAATTCCAGCGACTCCATTCAGCATTTCCTCCAAAAACAGGATACAAGATCCAGGGAGTACGAAAGGCCTGTTATACCGGATACCGGGATACAGATGATAAAGTCAGAAACGGAAGCTATTCCCAGCTTACCGGGAACCACAACCATGCAGAATGATACCCAGGGCAGATTGTCAGGTGACCTGGATGAAAAGAAATTGGCGGAGGTGGAGCATAACCTGAAAAAGCCGGAAATTGAGGCTCTCAGGAGGCAAAACATGATGATGAACCGCATGATGAACCAATTACTAGGTTCAGAGGTGGAAAAGGATATTGAAAAAAGGATAACCAGCGGGTTGATTGATACACTTATCCGGGAAGAATTCATTATAAAAGGCATCACATTGGCTTACGAATTTGGAGTATTCAATCCGGGGAGAAATAAGATAGTACTCGAAAAGACCGGGCAATACCACAATGAACTGCTTCAAAAGGGATATTCTTTCCCATTGATGCCTGTAAGTGGCATCTCTACTACCGATTTCCTTCTTGTCTATTTCCCGGAAAAATCGAAACATGCATTCCTTAGTTTGTATGGAATGCTATTCGTCTCACTAGCACTGGTGATCATAATCATTTCGGCATTTACATACTCGGTGCTGACCATCGTAAAGCAACGCAAATTGTCGGAATTGAAAAATGACTTCATTAACAATATGACGCATGAATTCAAGACCCCAATATCCACTGTATCATTGGCATGCCAGGCTCTTACGGATAAAGACTTTCCACGTTCTAACGAATTGTACGACAATTATATCCAGATAATAGAGGATGAAAACCGTCGACTGGGTGTAATGGCTGAAAAAATCCTGCAGACAGCTATCCTGGAAAAAGGGAAACTTGCACTCAGGCTGGAAACGATAGATGTTCATCACCTGATCCAGGATGTGATCAAGAATATTGCTATCCAGGTTGAAATTCGTGACGGATCCATAAATACTGCTTTCCAGGCGCGGGAGTCATATGTTAAAGCAGATAAAATGCATCTTTCAAACGTAATTTATAACCTGCTTGATAACGCCAATAAATACTCGCCTCGTAAGCCCCAAATCCAGGTTATGACCCAGGATGGAGAAGGCGGAATTTTTATTCTATTCCGCGATAATGGGATTGGGATCAGCAAGGTAAACCAGAAAAAGATCTTTGAAAAACTTTACCGGGTTCCAACCGGAGATGTGCATAATGTGAAAGGCTTTGGTTTGGGGCTCAGTTACGTTAAATTTGTTGTAGAAAAACATGGAGGAAATATCTCTGTTGAAAGTGAAGTTGGAAAGGGCAGTACATTTAAGGTTTTCTTACCCTTTAATCCATCATGATCATACTTTTCAGAGCTTTCGTCCGTTCAAGAAGCAAAGTAGCTGAATCTGACAGCATGATTTGCTTTTTAAGCCCGGTTTCACTGCTGCATGCAGCTTCCAATTGATGGTTGTTGCGTCAAAACTAAATGACGACTGTATAAACAAATACATAAATATCATTTAAATCTTACTATTCAATGGAAAACGAAAAGACAAAAGTTTTGCTGGCCGAGGATGATAAAAATCTTGGGAATATTCTCAGGACTTACCTGGAAGCTAAGGGATATACCACCCGCCTGTTTATTAACGGCCAGGAAGCCAGTGAAGCATTTTCAAAAGAGCCCTTCGACTTTTGTATAGTGGACGTCATGATGCCCATCAAAGATGGATTTACCCTGGCAAAAGATATCAGGAAACTGGATACCCAGATTCCAATTCTTTTCCTTACCGCTAAATCATTGGAAGAAGATAAACTGAAAGGATTCCAGTCGGGTGGGGATGATTACCTGACCAAGCCTTTCAGCATGGAGGAGCTGCTGGCGAGGATTGAAGCTATTTTAAGGCGCTCTTCACATACTCCTGGTGCTATACAGGCCAAAGGTGTTTTCGAAATTGGCGGGTTCGTTTTCGACTACAACCACCAGCACTTAAACATCCATGGCAATGAACAAAAACTTACCTCCAAGGAGGCTGAATTACTGAAATTGTTGTGTGAGCATGTTAACCAGGTGGTCGACCGGAGCTTTGCACTTAACCGAATCTGGCAAAATGACAGTTATTTCAATGCACGCAGCATGGATGTATATGTCGCTAAACTTAGGAAATACCTAAAGGAAGATCCAACTGTTGAACTGATCAATGTTCATGGAATTGGATTCAAGCTGGTAACAAATTCGGAAAGCTAAACCCGTTCCCTGGTCTTGTTAATGATTTTCAATGCCTCTCTCTGACTAAGAGGCGATAGATTGTGTGAACCCACGAACTGAGTAACAGCAAGTGGGTTTCTTTTTGAATGTTCCCGCAACGACCAGCCAATTGCTTTCCGTATGAAAAAGTCTTTATGCCCGGAAAGCCTTTCACAAAGTTCAAAAAGTAAAGCTTCATCGGTTTCAAACTTATAGCGAAGCTGGAACAGAAGACCTGAGCGCAGAAGCCAAAGATTTCCGGAGCTCATCCAATCTTCAATCTGCATGCGGATCAGTGATGGGTTTTTCTTCAGAATGGCGCCCGCAATATTGGGTGCAACGAAATCGACAGTATCCCACCATGATTTATGGGTGATCATGAATTCAGCCAGCTTCAACAAATCCGGGTTTCCTTTACGGGCAAAGTGTTCAGTCATCTCCAAACCTACATATTGCCACTCCCGTTGAGGCTGTTCCCAGCAATATGAAACCAGGTTTTCAAGCTGCGAAGGTTCCAGGTAACCGGATTGCCTAATGAAATCGCGATAAAGCTCCCTTCTCAGTGGTGAACCAAGGCCATAGAATTCAGAAAGCCCGCGCATATAAGCTTTAGCGCCCCTGGCATAAACAGGGTCGGCATTTCTTTCAAAGGACTCTTTTAAGGATTGGAAATAGTGCATTGTTGGTAATGAAATCTGAGTTTGTGGTTAATTAAATATCATCTTTTCAGAGGATAAATCTGCTCCCGATAGGGTGGATAAATGGAAATAATAAACACCGGGCCCCCTGCTACTCGATGACCAGGTGAGCTCATGCTTTCCGGGCCTGAACGGCATTTTATCAAGTATACTTCCCTTGGAATCAACTACTGTAAGGATAGAGGGATCCGGAGCATCAACTTCAATAGTACAATATTCATGTGCCGGGTTTGGATAGATCTTCAGCCGGCTCTTATTGTTGATACACGGCTCAGCCATACCATACGATTTATCAAGCGCTGCAAGTGTATATTCCCCCTTTGCCAGGCTGTCAACGATCAGGTAACCAATATTGGAAGTTCCTAATCGCGTAAAAGGAACTCGCATCCAGTCGCCCCTGGAATCAGGACGATAAAGGATTATGATGCTGTCATTGGGCCCTGTTAACAGGTTTTTATCAAGGCCTGACTTGCTGAAAAAGAATTTACCGTTTGCCTTAAACCCCGGGTTAAAAATTCCCTGTACCTTCCAATACCGGGCATCTGACAGGCGAATCGCTGGATTGGCAACTTTCATGGCATCAGGAGCTACCCAGTTATGGGTGATCCTAACAAAAACCGAATCCGTAACCTGGTTGGTCAAAACCTTTGAATAGGTTCCGCTGAAGTCAATTTCCCCTGTGTTCTTAATTACAAATATCCTGTCAATCGCAGCATCGGATACTTTTTCATGAAGATCGGATATGGCATCTGCAGGTTCAAAGGGAACATGGAAGGTTTTATTTCCCTGTTTCCCTGAAAAGATCAGTGTATCGGTATATTGCTGCCAGTTTTTACCAAGAAAGGTGATCTCCAGGTGGTTGGAATTAGCATATTCAGTTGTTTCCAGCAGCTTCTGGTTTACTTCCACTTTTACATCATACCCGGATGCTGAAGGGGTTGCCTGCATGTATCCCACTGAAAAGTTGAGGAAACCGGGTGAAAATACCCAGGCATTAAAGAAATCATCGAGGTCAACACCAGTATACGAGCTCAGGAAATCACGCAGATCGCAGGTTGAAGCCGGTTGATAGGCAAAATGCTGTAAGTATGCTTTGATCCCGTTGAAAAACAGTTCATCACCCAGGTAATTGCGCAGGGTATGGGTCACCTGGGCTCCTTTTTCATATACTGTGCTCCCGTAAGTAATGGTTTGAGGGATACCATAAACCGGGTAATATCCATCATCGGTAACATGGGTATTCAGGATAACATTTTTGAGCTTGTTCCTTAGGTATTCAGTTGAAACGTCTTTACCATAAAGGAATTCCAGGGTCAATGATTCGCACCATACGGCCCATCCCTCGTTCAGCCACATATCTTCAGCTGAGGCGCAGGTAACCTTGTCGCCAAACCACATATGGGATAATTCATGGGCATACCACCATTCATTGCTGGTAGTTCCATCCCATCCGCTATAGGGATATGAAATGTTTGCAGCATGTTCCATTGCTCCTTCGGCAGTTGCTGTATAACCAACCCGTTCAAAAGGATAGGGCCCGAAATGATCTTCATAAATCCCCAGGATATTTTTCAGATGTTGGAAGGTTCCTTCTACTTTCAATGAATCTGTCGGACGGCAATACAACGTTATGGGAACCTGGCCGGCAATTCCATTATAAGTATCGGTAACCAGGCTGTAAGCCCCGATAGAAGCAGATATCAGGTAAGTGGGGAGGGAATAGGTTGTTTTCCAGTGCCAGGTGCGCGCTGATGATGTATTTACTGTTACATCCTGCAAAAGTCCTCCACTGGTTGCCTTCATGCTGTTGGGAACTGTGATGTAAACATCGTAGAGAGCCCGGTCGCGAAAGTCATCAATACAAGGAAACCAGGCTTTTCCAAGGTTATGGGGGATGGAATTAAATCCAACACCCAGGTTAAATGCATAATTTCCGCTAAACTGAAAACCACCACATTGCGAAGGGTCAACGAAAGTGGTTCCATGATAATACACCCTAACAGCTAGTGTATCCGAAATTCCCAATGTGGAGCCAGGAAAAACAGTAAGCGTATTTCCTTCATGGCTATAACTCTTTATAACCTGATCAACCTTAACTGAGTCAACAATAAGTTGTTCGAGTTCAAGTTTAATACTTGAAAGGCCATTTACCTTCGGAGTGAGAATGACTTCCGTGTAACCGCGGATGGTTTTATTCGTCAGATTGATGTCCTCAAGATGGATGTCGTAATGTATTGCATCAAGGGAATCGCTGTATATTATTTTAGTCGCTGTAGAACAGGAATTTTGACTATAAACAGTGCCTGCATAATGAAGTAGCAGAAAAAATGTTAAAAAAGCAATAAACTTCAATGACTTCATGGTTGTTTGATATATGTAACCCATAACTTTGTAAAGGTAAATCAAAAAATAATTGATCGATCTTCAGCTTTACCATCGCTGATTCCCTAATGAATTATAACTCCTCACATATGAAGAGAACCGCAATTTTAATTTCGATGTTGTTCATACTTGTTGCTGTTAAAGCTCAGGAAACCTGGACACTCGAAAAATGCATCGAACACGCCCTATCCAATAACATACAGGTAAAGCAGCAGCAGTTGCAGATAGAGGGATCAAAGGCAGAACTTGAACAATCAAAACTTACGCTGCTTCCTTCACTTAATGGTTTTGCCAGCCATGGATACAATTATGGAAAGACAGTAGACCGTTTTACGAACGATTTTGCAACTGCCAGGGTTCGGTCCAACAATTTCTACCTTTCATCTTCCCTAACGTTGTTTGATGGATTTCAGAAGGTAAACCAGATGCGCATGAACCAGGCGAACCTGCAGGCGACGCGCTATGATACGGATAAATTCATGGATGATATTTCCCTTAATATTGCCACAGCATACCTCCAGATTTTATTCTACAGGGAAGCCTTGAAAACCGCCCAGAATCAGTTACAGGCAACTGAACTTCAGGTAGCAAGGTTAAAAAAGATGGTAGATGCAGGCGCCCTGGCTCAAGGAGATTTATACAACCTCGAAGCTCAACGTGCCTCAGAAAGTACGGCCGTCGTCGATGCTCAGAATAACCTCGACCTGGCTTACCTTACACTTACACAGATGCTTGATCTTCCCAACTCAAACGGGTTCGAAATAGAAGTGCCCGATCTTCAGCTGGGAGAACAACCAACCCTCATTGCCGACCCTGCACATATTTACGATTATGCGCTGGAAACGCAGCCCTCCATCAAAAGTGCGGAATTCAGGATGCATAGCTCGGAATATGGTTTGATGCTTGCAAAAGGAAGCCAGTCACCTACACTTACTTTCCAGGCATCTGTTGGAACGGGGTATTCGGGAGCTGCTCAGATCTATAACTATTCAATTGGCAACCCGGTTATGATCGGTTATACCCGTAATGCATTCGGAATGTTGGCAGATAGTGTATTTGCTCCTTCGGTTAACACTACTTCATCCACCAAACCTTTTAAAGACCAGATCAATGATAATATTAACAAATCGTTGGCCTTCAACCTGAATGTTCCCATTTTCAACGGCTGGTCCACCAGGACTTCAATCAGCAAAGCCAAAATAAACCTTGAAAATTCCAAATACAATCTTGACCTCAGTAAACTTCAGCTGCGCAAAACCATTGAGCAATCCTACGCTGATGCCAAGGCAGCCCTTAATAAGTTTCAATCCTCCAAGTCGGCAGTCGATGCTGCTAAAGAATCATTCCGTTATGCTGAACAAAAATTTAATGTAGGCTTGTCAAATTCAGTAGACTATAATAATGCAAAAAAGGAATTTGAAAAAGCAGAATCCGGGTTGCTTCAATCGAGGTATGAATTTATCTTCAAAACCACAGTCCTGGATTTTTATATGGGCAAACCCATCTCATTGCAAAGAAAGTAATATAAATACTACTCATTTAGCCAATGTATTCAATCAATAAAACCACTTTCCAATGTTCAAGAAAAAAAATATAATCCGCATCCTAATTGGTCTTGCGGTTGTCCTGCTGATCATTTTTGCAGTTGCTAAAAAGAAAGGCTGGATAGGAAAACCTGATGTTACGAAAGTATCAACGGAACTCGCCATAAAGAGAACAATTGTCGAAACTGTTTCCGCCAATGGCAAAATTGAACCCGAAGTGGAAGTTAAACTTTCACCGGATGTATCAGGGGAAATAGTCGAATTGCTGGTAAAGGAAGGCGACCAGGTAACAGCAGGTCAGTTGCTGGCGAAAATTAATCCGGAGATCTACATTTCCAGCTATGACCGATCAGTGGCTGCTCTTAATACACAACAGGCCAATCTTGCAAATTCCAAGGCACGCCTTGCCCAGGTTAAATCACAGTTAGCCAATGCAAAAAGCAGCTTCGACAGGAATGATAAATTGCATAACCAAAAAGCAATCTCCGACGCAGAATTTGAAACTTCAAAATCCACTTTCGAGGTAGCACAAGCTGAGGTTGATGCTGCTGATGAAAGCGTGAAAGCAGCAGAATTTAATATCAAGAGCGCTGAAGCTAGCGTAAAGGAAGCCAAGGAAAATCTTTCAAAAACATCCATATTTGCACCTGTTGGTGGCACCATTTCGAAGCTGGATGTTGAAAAAGGTGAAAGGGTTGCAGGTGCTTCCCAGTTCTCGGCAGGTACAGAGATCCTTCGGATTGCAAACCTCCAGACTATGGAAGTAAAAGTAAGTGTGAATGAAAATGATATTGTCAGGGTCACTCAGAATGATACGGCATTGGTTGAAGTTGATGCCTACCAGAACCGTAAGTTCAGGGGAATTGTAACTGAAATTAGCACCTCTGCAAATACAACGGGTGTAAGCGCTGACCAGGTTACCAATTTTGAAGTTAAAATCAGGATACTCCCTGAATCTTACAAAGACCTTGTTCCAGCTGACAAACCCAATTTATCGCCATTCAGGCCCGGGATGTCTGCAACAGTTGACATTCAGACTGAATCAGTTGTAAATGCCTTATCAATTCCTATCCAGGCTGTTACAACCCGTTTGGACAGCACTAAGATCAAGCAGGCACAGATGGCTGAAAAAGACAAAAACGGGGAGCCCAACAACAATAACCAGAACGAGGATCAAAAGACGGATGTTAAGAAAGCTAATACTGATATGCAGGAATACGTCTTCATCTATGACAAGGAAAAAGTTAAGATGGTCAAGGTAAAGACTGGTATTCAGGATAATACCAATATCCAGATACTGGAAGGCCTGAAGGAAAAGGATGAGATTGTGGTTGCTCCTTACAGTGCTATTTCAAAGAAACTGAAAGACGGTGATGTCGTGAAGAAGGTTGAAAAGAAAGACTTGTATTCCGATAAATAACATTAAAGCATTTAGTTAATGACAGGCTTCTTCGGGAGCCTGTTTTTTTAGGGTGGAGTGCTGAGTCAGGAAGTCGCTTACGCACATTTGGATAAGCATCGTACCTTTGCCCTAAAATATAATCTTCATAAATGGCCCTGATTCTGAGTATTGAAACTGCAACGGAAATCTGTTCTGCAGCCCTTTTGCTGGATGGAAATATCCTGTCAGTTAGAGAATCCAACGGCTCCAATGAACACTCTTCCTTGCTGACAATCTACATTGATGAAGTCTTTAAAGAAGCCGGGTACAGAATGGATCAGATGGATGCCGTGGCGGTAAGCATGGGTCCGGGATCCTACACAGGATTGCGGATTGGAATATCGGTTGCCAAGGGGCTTTGTTATTCACTCGAAAAGCATTTGATAGCCGTTAGCACCCTTAAGGCAATGGCTTTTAGTGCCATGAATCAACATCATGAATTATTAACTTGCGAAAGCCTTCTTTGCCCTATGATCGACGCCCGGAGGATGGAGGTTTTCATGGCATTGTATGATGAGCAGTTAATCGAAGTGAGCCCGGTTGAGGCTGTTATCCTTACCGAAGAAACCTTCCTGCCTTACGAGTCAAAAAGCATCCTCATTTTTGGCAATGGCGCTGAAAAATGCCAGCATCTTTATAATTCCAATCCCAATATTAAATTTCCGGATAGAATACATGCCACTGCTGTTTCTGTTGGTTTGCTTGCCGAAGAGAAATTCAAAAATGCCGAATTTGAGAATACCGCTTACTTCGAACCCTTTTACCTGAAGGATTTTATTGCGGGGAAGCCCAGGGTGAAAGGGTTGCGGGAGTGAGGGAATGCTTAGAACTTAGAGCAAAGCGCCTAGGGCGAAGGGCGGAGCGATAGGGATGTTAAATAGTCATTCACTAGTAATTCGATGGCCACTCGATTGTCATTCAATTGTTATAAGGCATAGCGCAAAGAGCTAAGGGCATAGCGAATTGTTGAAGTTTTTAAAGAGTGGATCAATTTTCAAATTGCTTACTTTCTCCTTGTCCCCCGATCCCCCCATCTCCCTATCCCTGTCTCCACTTTTATCTTTTTCCTTTTGTCTTTATCTTTTTTCAACCTCTACATGATATCTAAATATGTTTATATTTGCTATTATAACAAGCTATTCAGAGCCAAAAGCTCATAATCAGGAATAATCACTTACACTTTTATGGAATACGAAATTCTTCAACCACAACTGGATGGCGCTGTGCTGATCGTTACTATCAACAGGCCCGAAAGTCTTAACGCACTGAATACCAAATTTTTTAATGAACTTGATCAGCTTTTGGCTAAAGAAGCCTCTGCGCCGGGGGTTAGGGCGGTAATCATAACCGGTATTGGGAAAGCATTTGTTGCCGGGGCCGATATTGCCGAAATGGTAAATAAAAAACCGGAAGAGGCTTCCAATTTCTCACGCAGGGGGCAGAAAACATTTCAAACCATTGTCAATCACCCTATCCCTGTCATTGCAGCCATCAACGGTTTTGCCCTTGGAGGAGGATTGGAACTAGCCATGGCCTGCGATTTCAGAATTGCCTCTACGGCAGCGAAGTTTGGACAACCTGAAGTAAACCTCGGACTTATTCCCGGTTATGCTGCAACTCAGCGCCTTTCAAGGCTTGTTGGAATGGGTAATGCCCTTTACCTGCTTACTACTGGAGAAGTGATCACCGCAGAAGATGGTTTCCGCCTGGGTTTGGTACAAAAGCTAACAGAACCCGAAAAACTCATGGAAGAAGCGATAAGGATAGCAAATGTTATAGCATCCAAAGGGCCCAAAGCCGTAAAAACAGTGAAAGCTGTAACCCGCAATGGCTATCATATGCCCTTCCCCCTGGCCTGTGAACTCGAAGCTCAAACTTTCGGAACCTTATTCGAAGATGAAGGAATCGAAGGCATGAAAGCATTCCTTGAAAAACGCAAACCCGTCTGGTAGCATTTTTTTATCCAAATACACTTTTTTTCTGTGATAATCCGTCCCTTTCTGTTCAATCCGTGTTCTAATATCTGAAATAGAGACAAATCATCTTCAAATTGATCAAACAGAATCCAAAAATTAATACCCCTGAAATAATCTGATCAATCATGGACTATAATTCCCGAATCCAAAAAGTTTCTGTACTCGGCGCAGCCGGTAAAATGGGAAGTGGAATCCTTCTCCTTACTGCCCTTGAAATGGCTGACGTGATGCTGAAACCCGAAAACCGGCAGAAAGTATTCATCCTGAATGCTATCGATGCTTCTGATGAAGGCCTCAAAGGATTAATGAAATACATCCGTACCCAGGTATTGAAGGCTGCAGAAAAGAAGACTGTTCAACTTCGTAAACTCTATGCTGATCGCCCTGATCTTATTGAGAACAGCGAAATTATTGATGCCTACATCGATGATACTATGAGCCTGATCAGGCCTTCCACCAGGATTGAAGTCGCCTACGACTCCACACTCGTATTTGAAGCCGTCAGTGAAAACCAGGCGCTGAAAGAAAAGCTCTTCCGTTTGATCAATGAAAACAACCCGGGCAAACCGTGGTTCTTTACAAACACTTCTTCGGTTCCCATTGGTGAACTGAACAAAAATGCTGCCCTGGAAGGCCGGCTCCTTGGCTTCCATTTCTACAATCCCCCCGCTGTTCAAAAACTGGTTGAGCTGATTACAATTAGTGAGAACTCAGCTGAAATAGTTGATTTTGCTAAGGAATATGCAAAGAACCTCCGCAAGATCGTGGTTCCTTCAAATGATATAGCAGGATTCATAGGGAATGGCCATTTCATGAGAGATGCCCTCTTTGGATTCAGGGCTGCTGAACAGCTTTCAAAAGAAATGCCTCTGCATGAAGCCATCTATATGGTTGACCGCGTTACCCGCGATTTCCTCATGCGGCCAATGGGCATCTTCCAGTTGGTGGATTATGTAGGACTGGATGTGGTCCAGTTTATCCTACGCGTTATGCAGCCGCATATGCACGGAGAAAAACTGCATTCAGAAATCCTGGATGAACTGGTACTTGCAGGAGTGAAAGGTGGGCAGTTCAGTGATGGAAGCCAGAAAAACGGATTTTTCTGTTATGTGAAAGGTAAACCCGCTTCGGTTATTGATAAGGGATCAAATTCATACATCGAACTGGCGGGATTTGTTGCCGGCAGGGATGAATGGATAGGGGAATTGCCCAAGTCTGCGCTTCCCTGGAAAAACCTGGTCAAAATGGCCAATAAGGACGAGTTCCTGGAAACCTATTTTGGCGCCCTCAGGGAAATGAATACACCCGGATCATCATTCGCAATCACTTATGCCCGAAACTCCCGCGAGATAGCCCGGAAACTCGTCAGTGATGGAGTTGCCCTGAATGAGAAAGATGTGAATACAGTTCTCCTTACAGGCTTTTTCCACGCCTATGGCCCGATCAATGATTTTGTAAAATAGCGGTTTAACCAACGTTCTAACAGCAATTATTACCATGAGCAAGCTTCGCAAAAAAGTATATATGGCAGCCGGTTATAACACCATATCCATTGGTACCGGACGTAAAGAATTCAATCCGCGCATTTCCCGTCCAGGTCTGGAACATTACATGAAGGAAGCAGGACAGGGAACCTTGAATCAGATCGGAGGCGCTGCAAATGTAGATGAAAGTGTTGTTGGCAATTTTATGGCTGCCCGTTTCAATAAACAGGCTCACCTTGGCGCTTTTGCCCCGATGATTGATAAGGGCTTGCAATTTAAACCCTCCATCAGTGTAGAAGGAGCATGTGCTTCCGGTGGACTTGCATTGGTTACGGGAATCAAGTCGGTACTTGCAGAAACTGCCGACACAGTTCTCTGTGTTGGAGTTGAAGTTCAGAATACCGTTAAAGCTATTTATGGGGCCGATATCCTTGCCGGTGCCGGTTGGTATCAGAACAGGAAAGATGGCCATGCCTATTTTTTCCCGGGACAATTCAGCGACAGGGCAGGGGCTTATTTTGAAAAATATGGCCGTGAATATGCCAGGAAGGGCCTTGCCCGCTGGTACAGGAATGCTATTGAAAATGCAAGGCTCTGCACTACCGCCCAGGAACATCATAATACTACTTCCGACCTTGATGCTGCCGGTCTTTCTGAACCCAGTCCCAAAGTTTTTACCGATCATCTCAATTTCTTTGATTGCTCCAAAGTAAGTGACGGAGCTTCAGCAATAGCAATCCTCTCCGAAGAGGGATTAAAACGTGCCGGCATAAAGAAGGAAGATGCTGTCGAAGTGGTTGGCATCGGCCATGCTGTTGAGGATATCACTGAAAAACCCCAGGATCTGACTGTTTTATCTACGATTCGTGAAGCTTCCAGGCAGGCATTGGCCTCTGCAGGAATTACCAGGGAGCAACTGGCAACGGTTGAACTCCACGACTGCTTCACAATTGCAGGAGTACTAGGTATAGAAGCACTGGGTTTTGCGGAAGCAGGAAAAGGCGCTGAGTTTGTTGCCAATGGAAATACTGCAAGGGATGGCAAAATCCCTGTTAACACTACCGGTGGATTGATCGGATGGGGACACCCGACAGGTGCCACCGGGGTACATATGGCAGTTACCATCTGGGAACAGCTTACCGGCAGGGCAGGAGGGAACCAGATCACCATTCACCCGGAACGCCCATATGGAATGACCATAAACATGGGCGGAGACGATAAAACAGTTGTTGCATTAGTCTACAAAAGGGGCGAATAGTTACTCCTTTAGCTTTTCAATACAAAGCAGGATATGCTCGTTGGTTGCCGGGATTCCTAAATTGACAGCTTTTTTATGGCCGGCAGTTGCTGAAATTGCATCCCTGATGGCCATCCATACGGATAATGCAAGCATAAACGGAGGTTCTCCAACAGCCTTGCTTCCATGAATAGTTCCGGGATTTGGAATGGATTCCAGGAGTTCAACATTGAAAGTCTCAGGAATATCAGCAATGACCGGAATCTTATAAGTATCCGGTGATGCATTCAGCAAGGCTCCCTTAAGGTCATGCTTGATATCTTCGGTGCATACCCAGCCCAATCCCTGGATAAAACCTCCGCGGACCTGTCCAAGGTCAATTTCAGGGTTCAAGGTACTGCCAACATCGTTGATAATGTCAGTGCGTAAAGTCTTTACAAACCCGGTCAGGATATCAACTTCTACCTCTGATACAGCCATACCGAATGTAAAATAATAAAAAGGATTTCCTTTGCCCTTATCCTTATCCCAGTGAATACCCGGGGTTTTATAATAACCGGTAGCACTAAGGCCGGTCTGCATCAGGTAAGCTTTCGCAACAAGCGCTTTAAATGGCATGGATAAACTCCCATCCATTTGAGAGCTAACATAATTGTCTGCGAAAACAATGCTCTCCTCGCTGATGGATTTACCGGACTGCTCAGAGAATAATTGTGCTGCAACTGCCGAAAGCCTTTTCTTCAGCTTGCCAATAGCGAGGCTAACAGCCATTCCATTCAGGTCGGTGCCTGAAGATGCTGCCGTTGCAGACGTATTTGGTACTTTACCTGTGCTGGTTGCTTCTAAACGGATATGTTCAGGGGATATGCCCAAATCATGAGCTGCTATATGCCTCATCTTTGTATGAAGGCCTTGTCCCATCTCAGTTCCGCCATGATTCACATTAACCGTTCCATCCTGGTATATATGTACCAGCGCCCCGGCCTGGTTCAGGAAACTCGTTGTAAAAGAGATGCCAAATTTTACGGGAGTCAGGGCTATCCCCCTCTTCTTGTATTCATGATGACTGTTGAACTCATTCGTTTCATTCCTGCGCCTGAAATAATCAGAAGATGCAAGGATCTTGCTGTAAATCATTTCAAGCCGGTTGTTTTCAACTGGTTTCCCGTAATGTGTTACGGCTTTTTCCCCACTGGTATAGAAGTTCCTGTGACGAACAATAGCCGGATCTATTTTCAATTGTCTTGCAATACTATCGAGGATATGTTCTGTAACGACCATCCCCTGTGGCCCCCCAAATCCCCTGAAAGCCGTATTTGACGGGAGATTTGTTTTGCATACCTGCCCCGAAACGAAAAGGTTGGGAATATAATAGGCATTGTCGATATGAAATAAAGCTCTTTCAAGGATGGCCCAACTTAGGTCTGTTGCATAGCCGCCATCACTGAATAAACGAATATGAGCTGAAAGCAGCAATCCAGTTTCATCAAATCCTGCCTTATAAAATCCAATAAACGGATGCCTCTTCCCTGTGTAGCGCTGGTCTTCATCCCTGGTCAGCCTGATCTTTACTGGCCTCCTGCTGGCATTGGCCAAAAGAGCAGTCCAGGCAGCTATATGATTGGCCTGGGTTTCTTTTCCGCCAAAAGCACCACCCATACGCTTTACTTCAGCGGTTACCAGGTTCCGGCCTATACCCAGGACCTCTGCAACAATAGCTTGGGTTTCGGATGGATGCTGGGAAGAACTGTAAACAAGCATTTCATGGTTTTCAGCAGGAATACACAGGCTGGCATGGGTTTCAAGATACCAGTGTTCCTGGGCGCCGCTGTCTATCTCGCCTTCAAGTATGAATGGGCAATCCGGGAATGAATCTTCTGCATCACCACGGATAATCATTCTTGGAGGTCCAAAGAAAGAGTTTTTTGCCATTGCTGTTTTGATATCCAGTATGGGCTCTTCTTCTTCAAATTCAACAACGATCTTCTTTGCTGCTTCTCTTGCAATTTTGATGGATTCTGCTGCCACAAGGCATATAGCCTGTCCTATGCAGGAAACCTGGTTTTCAGCAAGGCATGGTTCATCGTGTATCACCGGGCCCATTTGATTCTCACCCGGAATATCGCTGGCAGTCAAAATGCAATGGACACCAGCAATTTGTAATGCTTCAGTTGTATCAACCCTCAGGATCTTTCCCTTGGCAATGGGGCTGAATAGAACCTGTCCATGAAGCATCCCCGCCGGTTCCGCTATATCATCAATAAAAACGGCTTTCCCGGTCACATGGGCAATTGCGCTTTCGTGCCTGAGAGGGGTTTCGGATTTATTCATGTTCGACGGGGGTTAAGGCGGTTTCTGCGAAGAATTTAATGAGTAGATTGCGCGCCATAATGCTACGGGCTTCCTTACCTGAACGCGCATCTGCGATAGGTGTGAATTCTGAGGTTATGAGTTTGGATGCTTCACTTACTGTTTCAGAATCCCATTTCTTACCCGACAGGTATTTCTCAGTTTTATAAGCCCTGACGGGCTTTTCAGCCATTCCACCATAGGCCAGGATGATGTTTCGGACACAGCTGTTTTCATCTATATCTACTTTTACTGCAAGGCTTACAGTTGAAATATCCAGTTCTCTTCGTTTGGATGCCTTGTAAAACCTGAAAACCGATGAATTCAATTGTTTTGGGATATGAACAGCCCTGATCAATTCGTCAGCATCTAAAACTGTCATGCGATAGCCTGTAATGTAGGATTCCATGGCAACCAACCTTTTGCCCCTGAGACTTTCCAGTTCGACAGATGCACCAAGGGCAATGAGTACCGGCAGTGTATCGCCAATAGGGGAGGCGGATCCAATATTTCCTCCCAGTGTAGCCAAATTGCGGATCGGATGGGATGCAAATACGCTGAAAACATCTTCAAAAAGTGGAATCCTGTTTTCACTCCGGTTCCACGTTTCTTCTATTGAAAGGCCTGAGCCAATTACCCACCCGGCTTCGTTTGCTTCAAATGTCTTTATTTCCCGGATTCCGGATATATCCAGTATTTTAGGAATGAATTCATGCTTTTTGCTTTGTCGTAAAGCAAGATCAGTTGCGCCGGAGGCTATGAAAGCATCCGGATGCTCATTCCGTAATTTCAGGGCTTCATTCCAGGAAGCCGGTTTGAAGTATTTCTGTTTCCCATTATCTATGGTAATTGATTGCCCCTGTAACTGCAATAGCTTTTCTGAGACAGCTTTTTCTTCGGGCGTGAAGGTATCATCCCCAACAGCCTCCAGGGCTTTAATTGCAGCCTCCAATATGGGCTGGTACCCTGT
This sequence comes from Bacteroidota bacterium, assembly GCA_013376995.1. Taxonomy (GTDB): domain Bacteria; phylum Bacteroidota; class Bacteroidia; order Bacteroidales; family UBA4417; genus UBA4417. The sequence goes on from JACAAZ010000002.1 coordinate 220,294, forward strand.
GCAGCGGCACAGATTACCGCTCATGGTGCGGATCACATTTTCACGGGTAGGTTTCAGTTTGCTCTTATAAAGAGAGAACAACGCCATTACAATACCGGGAGTGCAAAAACCACATTGACTTCCGTAAAGATCCACCATATACTGCTGAACAGGATGAAGATCGTCTCCTTTGCTCAGGTCTTCTATAGTAATTAACTGCTTACCATGCATCCAGGGAAGAAAAACCAGGCATGAATTGATAGCTTCGTAGCGGAGTCCACCACCATGTTGTGGCGAGGCGACAACAACCAAACATGCCCCGCAATCGCCTTCGGCACATCCTTCCTTAACTCCTTTATGGTCTGTAAGAGAGCGGAGATAATTCAATACAGTAACGGAAGGCTGGTAATGGGGATGACAATTCAGGTCGATCTCTACAGGCTTGTTGCCAAGCAGAAATCTGACCTTTGAATTCAGATCAGGCATGATCAATGGAATTGATGGTTAAAACGATGGTAAAACTAAGAAATTCCAACGATCATAGTCAAATGGTGCATTGAATTCGATCGTGCCAAATGGAATAGACCTGATTTTTATATATGTCAGGGCTCAAGAGGGTAGTACGGAAATTATAAGCAGATTTCATCAAAATTGATATCCCACCAACAACGCACCATAATTGGAAACCGATCCTATCGCAACTTTATCAGGCAGATAATCTGATTTTTTAATTCCGAATACATAACGGCTTTCAATAATATATCTCTTTTTAATCTGCAGTCCTGCTCCGAAACCAACACCTATAAATTCCCTTGTAAGTTTTTGAAATGCTTTTCCTTCATAAGCCCTTTGCAAAGGTGCTTCAAGGAATTTTTGATAATTTGTTTCATTAAATCCCATCCCCACAGAGAACCCGGATTCAAAAAAGTAGTTGAAATGCTGCCTCAGAAATTTATAACGAGCCATACTGGTGATCATAAAGTAATGCAATCCAACATCCGTGTATACAATATCCTTATAATTCCCTGTGGTCTTAAACGAATGATAAAGGAATTCATTCTTTATTGATAACCTTCCGAAATTTCTTGGTAATACGATGTTGTAGAAAATGCCTGCAGTAAAATTGGTGGATGCAGGAAAATCAGCCTTTGTGAAATAGTTCATACCGTTGGAGTATTTCAATGTCGTAAGACTCACTCCCGCTAATACTCCCATTTCGTTGTGTTTAATAAAAGCATCATTGCCATCTTTAAGTTTCCGCTTCGAGCATTTATAATAATACAGGAAGAGATTAACCATTTCTTTCCTCTCGTATTTAATGTACCGTAGTTTGTCCTGAATTCCATGGCAATCGCCAAGGTAGATTGTTAACTGACCGATATATTTCTTGTTTTCAGTAACCGTTACATCTCCTAATTCATCAAGTTTGAGATAGCGTTTATACAGCAGGAGTTCGTAAGTGGAATCATTTTTTGTGAAGAAGTGTGTTTTTGCCTTTTCATCAATATAATAGTAAAGATTTTTTTCTCCGTTGATCAAACAAAGCAGGAATACCTTCCGGTTAACATAATTGAATTTGACTTCTTCCTTTAGATCTTCCGTTTTATATGGGCTGTCATCTATTGTGACTATAGCACTTTGGTAATATTCTCCGGAAACCTTAAAAGCCATAATATCGGAAGGGGAATATGCAGTTTCCTTCTCTGCAACAGATCGATAAAAATTAATAGTAGAAGGGTTTTTATCCCAATTATGGTAATCAATAAATCCCTGGACCGTATCATTTCCCTTCGTTACAATGAATGCAGGCTGCAGGTTTTTCTGTGCCTGGGACCAGGAGGTTAACAGTAGTAATACAGAAAGATAAGTGAAATTTCTGAAGTCATTTTTTTTCATAAACAAGAAATTTATTTGGAATTATATTTTAGAATAAAGACATAAAGTTTACAATATCAATCAAATAAATAATCAATACCTGGATTGTGAAAAGCCTTCGGGTCTTTTAAAAGCATCAAATATTGAATATCCGAAATTAGAAAGATTGGTACAATTACTATCACAATTCAGAATATTTTAAATTGAATTTTTCGATTGAAAGTGAAGAACGAATAATTTAATCGAATATTAACTAAGATCAACAACGCCTGTACCTTCTCAATATTTGAATTAAAGGATTGAATGAAAAAAGGAATTAGTATCCGAATAGAACATTAGGAAGCGAAGAACTTATTTCTTCTATTCTGAAAACTATTGTTCGACAGAAGGAATGTCGCAGGTATTTAAACAAAAAAAGCTCCTCTTTTCAGAGAAGCTTATCCGAGGTATCAAGCGGACTCGAACCGCTGTAATCGGTTTTGCAGACCGGTGCCTAACCGCTCGGCCATGATACCGTTGGGAGTGCAAAATTATAAAAATTCACTTAAATCACAATAAGATTTTATCAGCTAGCCCGGGTGTATAGTTTCAGGCATTCAGGGCAGAGGCATGAATCATATTCAGCCTCCAGTTTATCAAGGTTCTCGGCAGGAATGTCATATTCGTAACACCAGCATTTGGAAGAGGTACTGCAATTGAATTCACTCCCGCAACGCGGACATTTCTTCTTTTGGATATTTAGGTTTTCAGGCATCACTGTTGTTTTTGTTTCTGCATTTTACACAATCACTTTGAAAATATAGCTTAATGCACCAATAACCCAATAATTGATAACCTATAACTATTTACCTAAAACCAATTCCAATCTAACGCTCCAGCGTCACACTCACATGCTTCACCTTCCCACCTTCAGCCAGTGCCGGGTTAAGCTTCATCACCTTCACTTTTACATGTTCTGTTTCTGTGAAATTAGCATAAACCTGATCAATGATCCTCTTCCCAACATGCTCCAGCAGGTGTGATTTAACAGCCATCTCCGATTTAATAAGCTTGTAGACCGCCTGGTAATTTAGTGTATGTTTAAGGTCATCACTTATCTCTGCCTCACTAGTGTTTGTTTTGATAGCTATATCCACCAAGAACCGCGTTCCAATTACGCGCTCTTCTTTAAAACAACCATGATAGGCAAAAAACTCCATGCCTTCAATTTGAATCAATCCCATAATACTCTTGATTAAGGTGCAAATTTACACTCTTTATCTCTGTATATCCGTTCTTTCCCCGTCATCCGCGTTCCATTTTTTTATTTTCGTTACCGCTGGCAAACTGAAAATCAGTAACTCATTCCCTTAATTTACGCTGAACCTCGTACTTTTGCAAAAAATCAGCCCGCCTCAGGCGGATCTATTTAAGCTATTTCCATCATAGAACACTTTTCCATGAGCGAAGAAAAAACCAACTTACCAGCTGGGGAAGCCAAAGTTCCGGCCAACTTCATCCACCAGATCATCGACGAAGACATTCGTAACAATAAAAACAACAGCAAGGTTCATACCCGGTTCCCGCCGGAACCCAACGGCTACCTTCATATTGGCCATGCCAAATCCATCTGCCTCAACTTCGGAACAGCTGCCAAATACAACGGACTTGCAAACCTCCGCTTTGATGATACCAATCCCACAAAGGAAGACACTGAATATGTTGATAGTATCATGGAGGATGTTCATTGGCTGGGTTTCGATTGGGGTGACAGGTTATTCTATGCATCCGACTATTTTGACCAGCTCTATGAATGGGCCGTAAAAATGGTAAAGGAAGGTAAAGCGTATGTTGATGACCTTACAGCAGAAGAAATAAGTGAACATAGGGGAACAGTTACGAAAGCAGGGAAGGAAAGCCCGTATCGTAATCGTTCTGTTGACGAAAACCTGGATCTCTTCACCCGCATGAAAAACGGTGAATTTGCAGATGGTTCTAGGGTTCTCAGGGCGAAGCTTGACATGGCTCATCCGAATATGCTTATGCGTGATCCCATTATGTACAGGATCATCCATACCGATCATCACCGTACAGGCGACAAATGGTGCATCTATCCCATGTATGATTATGCCCACGGACAAAGCGACTATCTTGAAGGAATTACCCATTCCATATGCACGCTGGAGTTTGAAGTCCACAGGCCATTGTATGAATGGTACCTGGAACAAATTGCTGAAGGCAGTTATCGCCCCAGGCAGATAGAATTTGCCCGCCTGAATCTTACCTATACGGTGATGAGCAAGCGTAAGCTTTTGCAACTGGTGAATGAAGGAATGGTCAGCGGATGGGATGATCCCAGGATGCCGACCATCTGTGGATTACGCAGGAGGGGGTTTACGCCGGAATCGCTTAGAAATTTTGCTGATGTCATTGGAGTTGCCAAACGCGACCAGGTGATTGATGTCTCCTTTCTTGAATTCTGTGTCCGCGAAGACCTTAACAAGCATGCAAACCGTGTAATGGCTGTGCTAAATCCACTGAAGGTGATTCTTACCAACTATCCTGAAGGCCAGGTAGAAGAGCTGGATGGGATCAACAACCCTGAGAATCCCGAAGCCGGGAGCCGCAAAGTGCCATTTTCAAAGGTTCTTTATATTGAAAGGGAAGATTTCATGGAAGATCCTCCAAAGAAGTATTTCCGTCTTTCTCCCGGCATTGAAGTACGCCTCAGGTATGGATATTTCATTACCTGTACTGATGTTATAAAGGATGCTGCCGGCAACATCACTGAACTCCATTGTACCTATGATCCTGCAACAAAAGGTGGAAATTCTCCTGATGGCAGAAAGGTAAAAGGAACCATCCATTGGGTTTCGGCCGGACAAGCCCTCGAAGCAGAGGTTAGGCTTTATGACAGGTTGTTCACAGTTGAAAATCCTGATGATGTACCCGATGGTGTGGACTTCAAAACCAACCTTAACCCGAACTCCCTTGTGAAAATTAAAGGCTATGTTGAACCCTGTTTAGCAACTGCTAAACCACTTGACAGGTTCCAGTTTGAAAGGGTTGGATATTTCTGTGTTGATTCCGATTCAAAAGAAGGACAATTGGTTTTCAATCGTACCGTGGCATTGAAGGATTCCTGGGCAAAGATTGAAAAGAACGAAAAATAAGTTGGCAGACTTGCATATAGTTTTAAAAACCTTTTTAATTTTGCAGTCTCATTGTCTGATGGTGTAATTGGCAACACGTCTGATTCTGGATCAGAAGAGTCTAGGTTCGAGCCCTAGTCGGACAACATGATAAAACCCAGCTTTTGGCTGGGTTTTGTATTATCCATGACTAGGGCGAGAAGTTTATCCCGAGTCAAATGGAGCCTTGATAGGAAAAGGAATTTAGATCTTGACGAGGGGAGCCCTAGTCGGACAACATGATAAAACCCAGCTTTTGGCTGGGTTTTGTATTAT
>JACAAZ010000002.1:225693-399881 GCA_013376995.1 Bacteroidota bacterium
AGTCAAATGGAGCCTTGATAGGAAAAGGAATTTAGATCTTGACGAGGGGAGCCCTTGTCGGACAACATGATAAAACCCAGCCAAAAGCTGGGTTTTGTATTATCCAGACATTAGGACGATATGTATTTCCCAGCCTTTGTTGTATAACCCTGTAAGGGTTACTTACAAAATGAAATATCTTTCTTCTATCATAAACCATAATCCTTCAATATATCTCTATTAACCACTTTTTCAGAACATTAAACAATATTCCGATTACCTTGTTGATTTATTCTAAGCCATTTATTTGAGCATTTTTCTTTCGTTTTTATAGCCCTTTCACTTGGCATGACTGCTTTTTACCTCTTCTACCTAAGCATGCAATCATGTAACCTTTTTTAAAATAGTGGATTAACTCTTATATCCACATAATCCTCTTGCCCGGGAATATGTTAACTTCAAATGAATTAGCATGAAATTGACGACTTCACTTCTCCTGGTTATGTTCCTCGGAATACTTCCCTTTCTAGCCAGGACGCAGAATACGGATTCCATTCAAAAACCTATTTTCCAACCTCAGTGGAACCTTCAGGTAAACGGTGGAATTACACAATACTATGGTGACCTCAATAGGGATAACCTATTTAACCGCAAGATAAGAGGGGCTTTCAGCGGAGCTTTGGGTTATCAGTTTAGTCCTGTATTTGGACTAAGAGGCCAGCTCATGAAAGGAGATCTATACAGTATACGGGAAGAAAAGCACCTGGAACTTAACTCCTATCTCTGGGATGCCAGCATTCAGGCAACTGCCAGTATCAATGATATCTTCACTAACTACAATCCGGAAAGGAAAGTCAATTTCTATCTTTTAGCCGGAGGGGGCATAACCTCCTTTTCTTCATCCCTTACTAATTCAGATAACGGCACTCACATCGACTCAAGCGGTTCCAGGCAATTTGAATTCTTCCTCCCTGTTGGATTGGGAGTAGCTTTCCGACTGGCAAAAAATATTAACCTGAACCTGGAATACACTGACCATATCACCTTTAATGACAATACGCTTGACCTTTTCCCGGCTAAACGTGCCAGGGATCAATATAGCTATACATCAGTTGGCCTTTCAGCCAGTTTTGGCGGGCCAAGGGATATGGACAAGGATGGGATCAAGGATAAGAAGGATCGATGCCCCTATAATGCCGGGAAAGCAGAATTGGGAGGATGCCCGGATAAGGATAATGACGGGATCACTGATAAACTGGATGCTTGCCCAGATGTAGCAGGAAAAGGGGAATTTAAAGGCTGCCCGGATACAGATAATGATGGCATTCCAGATAAAGATGACAAATGCCCTGCTGTTGCCGGAACCAAAGCTTTCCTGGGCTGTCCGGATACTGACAAGGATGGAGTTACTGATAGCGAAGATAAATGTCCTAATGTTGCGGGAAAGAAAGAACTGGCCGGTTGCCCGGACAAAGATGGTGACGGTATTGCTGATAATGATGATGCTTGCCCTGATCAATCCGGCCTTGCGAAGTTTTCAGGCTGTCCCGATAGAGACAATGATGGCGTTCCGGATAATAAAGATAATTGCCCGGATGTAGCCGGAGCTTTGGATAACAGTGGCTGCCCGGTTCAGTCCGGACTGCTGGTTAATGAAACGGTTTATTTCAATACCGACGAGTACTTCGTAATAGGAACCTATAATCAACTTCTGAATAAAATTGCAGAAACAATGCGCGACAACCCAGGGATAAAAATTGATGTGGATGGACATACCGATGCCAGGGAAAGCGTAGAATATAACTTGCAGCTTTCTGAAAAAAGGGCCGACTATGTGATTAAATTCTTCAAGGATAGAGGAATAGAACCTTCCCGGCTGATCAAGCATTTCTATGGTAAATCGAGGCCGGTGGCCGATAATTCAACCGAAGAAGGAATGCGTCTGAACCGCAGGGTAGAAATCAAATCGGTGAAATAATTCCATCCTGGCCAATTTATTCTTCCACAACTCATTGCTTGCAGTTCTGTGGTTTGACAAACCTTGAGCTACTGAATTAATAATTGTACTTTATTGATAGTCAAATTTATAAGAAGGTGAATCATTTTCACCCTAAATTTTGTATATTTATATCAATTACATATTTGACTCCTATGAAAAAGGTGTTTCTCTGTTATTTGTTCATTGGAATACAATTCTATCTGAACGTAAACCAATCTTTTGGACAGGCTCTTGCGCCGGATTCAATACTGGAAAAATCCATCATGGCAGATTCATCTTCATATTTTGTACTGAAAGACCTGATATTTATTACAAAAGCCAGCTGTATGGCTCATCAGCAAACCTTGAACCTGTTGTTCTGCGATCAGAATCCCTCATTTTACACTATCAAATACCCTGGAATAAGAAATGAAAATAGATTTTTTGAAACTCAATACCCGGCCTGGTACTCCAGTTTTGATGATTTTAATCAACTGGTACATCACAGCGCGGAATCAATGCGTTCAGTAGTTTACCAAAAATCCTCACAAAATTTGAATAACTATATTCTTAACGACCTGGGAGTACTATTATACCAGATCTTTTCAAATGATTTCGCCAATCATAATTTCAATTTCGGTCGGCATTAATAACCATCTCCTTCAGCCCCCCATTTCGGCTACGCTCAATGGGACGAGATGACGAGATGATGCTTAAGAAAGTCGTTGTTTTTATCGAACTAAGTTCCAGCCTCCAGCCGCCTGCTTCCTGCCCCCATCCTCCTGCCTCCTGCTCCTTCACCTCATCCTTGTCGCCTCTTCTCCAATTCCCCAAGTCTCCCCATCCCCTGTTCCCAACTACGTCCTTCCAACCTTATTGATTATAACAGGAGCCTGAAGTAAATCAAGGTCATTCGAATAAACAAGGTATTTGTCTTTCCACGTATAGGCATATTTTTCCTTAAAGAACCTCAAGCCTTTAAAATGATCCAATTGCTTGAAATTATCATAGGCAAATTTTAAGGTACGCTCTGGCAGGTTTGAACCCCTTTCCATCCCTGAAAGCGGTGCTAGGCCAAGGTTGAGGTGTTTGATCTCTTTTTCCTTAAAATACTGGATAAGATTTACCATCAGGGCATCCAATACCTTGGAGGGAGCATCCTTTGTCTTGCGGATAAGATCATAGGTTCCTTCTTCGGCAGCATAATCCTTTATTATATTAGCAAATGCAACCACCTTCTCCTCCGGGTCTTCGATGTATACTATCACTTGTTGCTTAAGTTCCGCGGAATTCCAAACACCCTGAGAAAAGGATGTTTCATTTATTCCCATTGAGTCGATCCATTCATCAGATACTGCTTTCAGCTTTTGAATCAATCCATCCTTAACCGGCGGCTCGGCAACTCTGCAGGTATATCCAGCGAGTTGCAGCTTATTAAGTGCGTTCCGTGTGGATTTCTTTTCTCCGCCTTCAAGTGAAAATGTCTGAACATCAACAATACCCTCCTGTCCTATAAAAATGGATTTCTTTTTTAAAGACTTGAACAGGGATAACAAAGACGCATCTACACGGTAATAGAGAGTCTTCAACCCATTTTCTGCACAGTAGTTTTCAAATTCCTCTATTACACTTTTTACAGCATCAGGCGAACTGCATACCGGCCCCTCCAATACAACAGCATAATCACCTACTTTCCTGAACGAGACAAAACTTTCCTTGTTCCTGGTGATATAAAGATCCTTATCATGGTATGTCTTGAAATAATCCAATGAAGTGGATCCATGTTTTTGGGTCAGATCCAGGGCTATTTCACGGTCCTCTGTTCGGCTGATCCTTCGGTAACGGGCTGGTTGTATACCCAGGAATAATAGGGTTCCGGCTAATCCTAAACCCAGGAAATTCAATGTATGAATGAAATAGTTTGCAAATCGTGTGATGGGATGCAGTGTATCATTGTTCACAAGCACCAGGGCATTAACCAGGTACCGGAAAGAAGCTTCAAAGGAAAAATCGATCCCGAAATGCTTCTTGTCCATAATATAGAAGCCTGCCATACCGTAAATGATAATGAACAGGAAAGCTGAAATGAGATAAGTTGACGCATTTCGGAAAAGCTTCTTATCCGCTTTCAGGGAATAATTTTTACGGGTATATAGCAGCAAAAGGATAAATGCCGCGCTGAAAAGACCTTCTTCGTAATCAATAGCTTTTGTAAGATGGCCTATCATCGAAATAAAAGCAATTAGAAGCGTCAGAAGCCATGCATTCCTCAGACCCCTTAACATATATGTCGAAAGGATGATAAGTATGATACCGGCAATAAAAACAGCAAAATTTGAGAAGTTAATGGTTTGCTCAGGAATGAAATCTTTTAAAGCTTCAAGCCTGGAAGTTATAGCAGGTGTGAGAACGGAGAATATATTTACCAGACCGAGGATAAGCGTGAAAAAAGAGGGCAAAACCCGCATTATCAGGTGATCCTTGCGATAGAAAAAGCTGAAAACACTCACGATAAAAGGGATCCAGAATTCAAAAAGCCGGTAAAGCAAGGTTACAGAAATGGCATGTATCTGCGGAAGCCCAGATTGGATCAGGAAATAAGTGAGCGAAAGCTCCACAGCTCCCAGCCCTCGCATAAAAGGAGATACTGCAAGTAAAAGTGTTGCAATTACATAACCAAGAAGGGCCAGCTTGAATGTTAGGTCTATTCCAAGGGCACGCGAAGCTATATACAGGTGCAATATTCCACAGATCTCAATAGAGATGGAATAAAGCAGAGTTAGAAGCAAGCCGCTTTTGGAATAGGATTGTTCCATCAGTTCCTCATAAAAGGTGATAAGCGAGGGGAAAAATCTGGATGCAAGTTTGAAAAGGTATTTTCCCTTGACAAAAGACCGGAAGGCTCCTATGCTCAGGAAGATGATCCCGAAAAGCGTAGCCACTGCATATATTATAGTGGTGCTGAGTTCATTCGTTCCGGCTAGTATTATCACAGCCGGAATGGTAATAATTGCAAGCGACCCGAAAGCCGTTATACCATATATGGTTGATGCAAGGTGTATTTTTGTTCGGCTGATTCCCTTCCTTTCAATTGCCTGAGTGAAAAATGCAAGGGAAGAGACCCCCCCTGCGGGAAGCAGAACAGAGATAAAACTCCTTTTAAGGGATAGGATCAGCGCACTACCCAAGCTTATCTTTGCTTGAATACTGCTGAAACTTGCAACATACATTCCTGCATGAACAAGTAAATAAAATACACTTACCACAATTCCAAAAAGCACCCAATTCCATTGAGCATGACTAATTAACTGGATGGATTGTTGCAATTCAAAACCTTCATGCTTGATGAAATAGAAGCAGAATGCCAGGGTTATCAATGCAAGGGTTATCTGCAGGATGGTCCTGGTATTGATCCCGGAAGAAATACTTTTAACATGCATAAACTGAATACGAAAAATAAGGATTAAATTTAACCATTATTATTAGTTTTGATGAGGTTATCTGACATATCCGTACAGTTTAATTATACTCTAAGGCATAAGTTAACATCCCGGTAACACGTTTAAGGAATAACCATTTATTTGAACAATGAATAAGCTTGTAAAAATAGTCCTAATACTTTTGTGTTTTATACTGGTGGTATATGTTGTACATTATTACCACAAAATAAGGCGAAATCAATCAAATGAGATCAAAAAAGAGTATGCCCGGGATGCATCATTTATAAAAGACGACCTTCACGATCTGCCATTATTGCGATTTGAATCTGGCAAAAATAGCAACGACTTTTTTATTGTAATTTTTCCTGGAGACGGCGGATGGCGTGACTTTATTGATTACCTGTCAAAATATTTCTGCGATCATGGTATTAACACCGTCGGTATTAATACCATTCCTTATTTGAGCGATACCCGAAAACCAGAAGAGATTGCAAAGGATATTACCAGGGTTATAAACAACTTTTCAGAAGTTTGGAATAAGAAAAAAGTTGTCCTGGCAGGATATTCCTTTGGTGCAGAAATCCTCCCCTTTGTCTATAACCGTTTGGATTCAACAACAAAGGCTAAAATTATTTGCCTCGGGATGATTGCTCCATCCGGACTGGCTGACTTTAAGGTAAGCCCGGTCTATTACTATAATCCCAAACATAGCAAGCCAGTTATGCCGGAACTTTCCAGGATAAAATCAGTAAAGACACTTGTTTTCTGCGACAGGGATAAGGAATCAATTTGCAAGGAAATTCACGGCCCTACAACTTTTGATATAGTCCATATTGATCATGGACATTTATTTACCGGAAAATTTCCCGAAGTATCTTCGCTAATTACCAATGGTCTTCTTAATGAAATTCGAACGAAATAGTCGCAAACAGAATTAAGTTAATTATTGGTTCAACTTAATAATGCAAAGGTTAATCCTGGAAATAATTTCCTGGCGCCCTATAACAGCCATCATATCCATCATCCCGGGCCCGGCACTGGTGCCTACAACACACAAGCGTAATGGGTTCATTAATTGGCCCATCCCGATTTCCTTATCCTGTACAAACTGTTTAATCCCGGATTCAAGGTTTACAAGCATAAACGGTTCAATGCTTTGTAAAACTTTGATCAGTTCAAGCAGAAGGGAAGGGGTATCGGTTTTCCAAACCTTTGCCACTACCTTTTCATCATAGGTTTCCGGAGCATGAAAGAAAAAGTGCGATTGCTCATATAAATCAGGAATGAGAACTACGCGCTCATGAACAAGGCTGCAGACTTGTTCAAGGTACTCCTCGCTGGCTTCAATATTTTTCCCCTCAATCTGGGTTTTGAGGTAAGAGGCCAGTTCCTTGATAGGCTTGGCTGAGAGGTAATGATGATTGAACCATTTTGCTTTCTCGGGGTCAAACTTGGCTCCCGACTTGCTGCAGCGATCAATGGAAAATGCCTCAACCAGTTCATTCATACTGAAAAGTTCCTTGTCAGAATCAAGGTGCCAACCCAATAAGGCAAGCATATTCATAAATGCATCCGGAAGGTAACCCGATTCACGGTAACCGGAAGACACTTCACCACTTTTTGGATCAACCCATTTAAGAGGGAAAACTGGGAATCCCAAACGGTCACCGTCACGTTTGCTTAATTTCCCGTTTCCATCAGGTTTCAGAAGCAGAGGAAGGTGCGCAAATTGCGGCATCACGCTTTCCCATCCGAGATATCGGTACAATAGTACATGCAGCGGGGCTGATGGCAGCCACTCTTCACCACGAATCACATGCGAGATTTCCATAAGGTAATCATCCACCACGTTAGCAAGGTGGTAAGTAGGCATTCCATCCGACTTGTAAAGAACCTTGTCATCCAGGAGGGAGGATTCCACCGAAACTAATCCCCTGATCAGGTCATTGACATGAATTACTTCATTTTCAGGAATCCTTATACGGATAACATAATGAACTCCTGAATCAAGCATCTCCTGAACTTTTTCAACCGGAAGTGTCAGCGAATTTCTAAGACCCAAGCGGGTAGCCGGTCCATATTGAAATGTCTGTTTGCGTGACTCATATTCCTTTCTCAATTCATCCAGCTCTTCTGTGCTATCGAAGGCATAATAGGCATGACCTGACTTTACAAGCTGGTCAGCATACTGATGATAAAGTTCTTTCCTTTCACTTTGCCGGTAAGGAGAATGTGGCCCGCCAACATGAACACCTTCGTCGAACGTAATGCCGCACCAATCCAGTGAGTCGATGATATATTGCTCAGCACCGGGCACAAAACGGCCCTGGTCTGTATCTTCAATCCTTAATATGAACTTACCACCCATTTTACGGGCAAAGAGGTAATTATACAAAGCTGTTCTAACCCCGCCAATATGCAAAGGGCCTGTCGGACTTGGTGCAAAACGCACCCGCACATCTCTCATATGATTTTCTTAAAGCACTGCAAAGATACAAATTCACTGCTCCACAGGATTTGCGTTTACTTGGCCTTTATCTGGGTCAGAATGGGCAAAACAACAATCCACCCGAATTGTTACCTTTGCAGGTTATACTATGGCTATTTCATATGGCAAAAAAATCAGCTTGCTGTTGGCCTGTGCCATGGTCTAAAAGATCAGAACCAAATCAGAATCTTAACTTCATTTATGATTTATATAGGATACTTTAGATTGCCTCTTAGCGTTTGTTTTCAAACACTTATGCAACTATTGAAAGTAAAAGCGAACAGCTGGTGGTGTAATCATGGAAGATAACTATTCATTGCTCATCCGGAAGATTGACGAATTTGTCCGGAAATACTACAAGAATCAACTTATCAGGGGATTGCTCTATACAGTAGCTTCCCTTGGTGGTTTCTATATCTTATTGATATTGTTGGAGTATTTCTCATGGTTCAACAGCCTGACACGTTCCATTTTCTTCTATGCCTTTATAATAACTGCAATCATCATTTTCTCCCGTTTCATCATTTTGCCCTACACACGTCTCCGACGGATAGGTAAGATCATTTCACATGAGCAGGCTGCCCAGATCATAGGCCATCATTTTACTGAGGTAAAAGACCAGTTGCTAAATACATTGCAGCTCAGGCACCTGGCTGATGATGATAATTCCAGCAGGGAGCTGATCAATGCAAGTATTGATCAAAAGATTCTTCACCTCAACCCCGTCCCGTTTACCGAAGCCGTTAACCTGGGGGAAAACAGGAAATACCTTAGGTATGCATTGCCGCCTGTTGTTTTCGTAATTGCAGCCCTGCTTATTTCTCCTTCGCTTATTACTGACCCTTCAAAACGGATCATACATCATGGTGAAGTTTTCGAACGTCCGGCCCTGTTCACGGTTGAAGTTCTGAATGATAAACTGCAAGCCATACAGCAGGAAGATTTTACAGTCAAGGTGAAGATAAAGGGTGACGAAATTCCTGACCAGTTTTTTATTGAAACCGCTGGTGCAAAATACAGGATGGATAAAGGAAATACTGTTTCTTTCAATTACACTTTCCGAAACCTTCAGCAGAATACAGAGTTTGTTATCACAGCCGACAAGTATAACTCCAAAGCATATACAATCCAGGTATTACCTAAACCCATTATACTTTCGTTTGATATCCTGGCCAATTATCCTGCTTACCTGGGAAGGAAATCGGAGAATTTTTCAAATAGCGGAGATCTGACGGTACCGGAAGGCACCCAACTGACCTGGAAGTTCTACACAAGGGATACACGGAAACTTTTGCTGCGTATTGGAGATAAAATAAATGAGATAACGGCCGCTAACTCGAATGCTTTCCAATATTCTTCACGGATTATGACGGGATTGAACTATTCAGTGTACTCAAAAAACGAGTTCTTTACCTCTAAAGATTCACTTTCCTATGTAGTGAATGTTATCCCTGATCTTTTTCCTTCAGTTACGGTTGACGAGTTTAAGGACTCTCTGTACGATAGCAGGATCTATTTTAAGGGTGCCATTAAAGATGATTATGGTATAAGCCGTTTGAGCTTTAATTATTCAATGAAGAAAGCAGGGGAGGAGCAACCATCGGAAGTTAAATCAAAGGATATTGCCATAGCCCATACTGCTCTTCAGCAACCCTTTTACTATTTCCTTGATATTTCGACACTTTTTGTAAAGCCAGGTGATGAAATTGAATACTATTTTGAAGTCTGGGATAATGATGGTGTGCATGGAAGTAAATCAACACGTACTCTGAAGCATGTCTTCAAAGTTCCGACCCTTGAAGAAATTGAGCAGCAAACTGCTGAAAAAAACCAGGATATCAAGGACAAGATGGAGCAGGCAATGAGGCAATCAAAATCTCTGCAGCACCAGGTCGATGATATGAACAAGAAGCTGATAGAAAAGAAAGAAATTGGATGGCAGGAAAAACAACAGCTTCAGCAATTGTTGAATAAGCAACAGTCTTTACAGAAGCAGGTTGAAAATATTCAGAAGGAAAATATTGAGAAAAGTAAAAGCGAACAGCAGTATAAGGAAGTATCCCCTGAGTTGATGGAAAAGCAGCAGCAATTGGAAAAACTTTTCAACCAGATCATGCCTGATGAGATGAAGAAGATGTTTGAAGAACTTCAGAAATTGATGGATAAGGTGGATAAGGATAAGATGGCACAGATGCTCGAAAAAATGAAGGTTGATAACAAGGATCTTGAAAAACAACTTGACAGGAATCTTGAACTCTTCAAGCAGCTGGAATTCGAAAAGAAGCTGACGGAAACCATTGACAAGCTTAAGGACATGGCTGATGAGCAGAAAAAGCTCTCGGATGAATCCAGGGATGCCCCGAAGGAAGAAAGCCCTAAGCTACAGGAGAAACAGGAGAAGCTGAACCAGGATTTCACGGAACTTCGTAAGGACCTTGATGATTTGCATAAGAAAAATGATCAGCTGGAAAAGCCGAATGATTTTCAAAAGACAGATCCCCAGGAGGATGCAATTCAAAAGGAAATGCAGAACAGCAAGGAAAGCCTTCAGCAAAACAAGAGCAAAAACGCATCCCAATCTCAGAAGAATGCTTCTGATGGAATGAGTAAGCTTTCTGAGAGCTTGCAGAAGATGCAGGATGAAATGGAACAGGAGAGTAATGAAGAGGATGCCGCTGCTTTGAGAGAGATACTGGACAACCTGGTAAAGATTTCATTTTCTCAGGAAGATTTGATGAAACGGCTTGATGTAACCAGTTTAAATAATCCTAAGTACTTGAAAATCATTGAAGAACAGCAAAATTTGAAAGATGACCTTCAAATGGTTGAGGATAGTTTATTTGCAATTGGTAAGCGTCAACCGGTGGTTGAACCCTTTATAATGAGGGAAATAACTTCGATTAACTCTAATGTGGATGAAGCTACAAAGGCCCTGAATGATCGAATTGTGGCTAATGCCCGGGGCAAGCAGCAATACGTAATGACCTCCGTTAATAATCTTGCATTGATGCTTTCGGAATCCTTAAAGAAGCTGGATGAGCAAAACAAGAAGGGTAAAGGCGCATCCAATGGATCCTGCAGTAAACCTGGAGGAACAGGTTCTAAAATGCAATCCATGAGGAAAATGCAGGAAAAGCTGAATAAGCAGCTGAAAGAAATGCAGGAAGGTATGAATAAACCAGGGCAGGGAAAGAAAGGACAGCGACAGGTAAGTGAGCAACTGGCGAGGATGGCAGCAGAGCAGGAAGCATTGAGGAAACAGTTGCAGGATGTTGGTGAGGAGATGCAAAATACTGGTACCGGGATGGATAAGGGTATTAAAGAAATGATGCAGAAGATGGATGAGACCGAGACAGACCTGGTAAATAAACGCATCACTCAGGAAACATTGCGCAGGCAACAGGAAATCGAAACGCGATTGCTGGAGTCAGAAAAAGCAATGCTTCAGAGAGAACAGGATGAGAAACGGGAATCAACTGAAGCAAAGGATATTTTCTATAATAACCCTGCTCGTTTCTTTGAATACAAGAAGTTAAAGGAGAAAGAAACAGAGATGATCCATACTGTTCCACCTGGTCTGAAACCGTTTTATAAGAGCAAGGTAAATGCTTATTTTCTATCCTTCGAATAACAACTGAAGCTATGATCCAATTTTCTAACCAGGAGATAAGGTACACCCTTAAGAATAAGTTGAAAGTTCGCGAATGGGTTAAATCTATCTTTACTGGAGAGCAGAAGAAGATGGGAGATTTATCCTACATCTTTTGTTCAGATGACTACCTTCATGCATTGAATGTTCAATATCTGAAACACGACACGCTCACTGACATCATTACATTTGATTATAATGAGGCTGAGAAGGTCTGTGGAGATATTTTTATAAGTCTTGAGCGTGTAAAGGAGAATGCTGCCAAATATTCCCGCTCAATGGATGAAGAATTGGGCCGGGTTATGGCACATGGTGCTTTACACCTGCTCGGTTATAAAGATAAAAGCCCTGCCGACAAGAATAAAATGAGGGAGAAGGAAAATCAGTATCTTGTTAGTTACCCTAATTTGTAATTTGTGCTGAAAGCCTTACCAATAAAGGGATGTAGCATGTTGTTCCACGTGAAACAAATAGAAATTGTTTAAAAAATACGATATAATTGTTGTTGGTGCAGGGCATGCCGGTTGTGAAGCAGCCGCCGCAGCCGCTAATCTCGGATCTTCCGTGTTATTGATCACCATGAATATGGGAACCATAGCACAGATGTCGTGTAACCCTGCCATGGGTGGAATTGCAAAGGGCCAGATTGTACGCGAAATAGACGCTATTGGTGGATATTCCGGCATTATCACAGATAAGACCATGATTCAGTTCCGGATGCTTAACAGATCGAAAGGTCCAGCTATGTGGAGCCCCAGGGCTCAAAGTGACAGGATGCGTTTCGCAGAAGCATGGCGGTTGCAACTGGAGAGTATAAAAGACCTGGATTTCTGGCAGGATACGGTGACAGGGGTATTAGTGAAGGACGGAAGGGTATGTGCTATTCAGACCTCAATGGGTCATACAATTTATGGCAGTTCAGTAATCCTGACAAATGGAACATTCTTGAATGGCATCATTCACATTGGAACTAAATCATTTGGTGGAGGAAGAATCGGAGAGCGATCAGCGCATGGGTTAACAGAATGTCTTGTGCAATTGGGTTTTGAATCAAAACGAATGAAAACAGGCACACCTGTAAGAATAGATGGGCGATCCATTGATTTCAGCAGGATGCAGGAACAAAAAGGTGATGATGTTCCCGGTAAGTTTTCTTATTCTCCTACTTCTTCATTGTTAAAACAGCGTAGTTGTTATATTACCTATACAAGTCCCGAGGTTCATGATATCCTGAAAACCGGTTTCGACCAGTCACCCATGTTTACCGGCAGAATAGAAGGGGTGGGGCCAAGGTATTGCCCATCTATTGAAGACAAAATAAACCGTTTTTCAGATAAAACCAGGCACCAGCTTTTCGTAGAACCCGAAGGATGGGATACAGTAGAATACTATCTGAATGGCTTCTCTTCTTCACTTCCTGAAGAGGTACAGGTTAAAGCCCTTCATAAAATAGAAGGCCTTGAAAATGCCAGGATATTTAGACCAGGTTATGCCATTGAATATGATTATTTTCCTCCAATTCAATTGAATTATACCCTCGAAACCAAATTGGTAAAGAACTTATATTTTGCTGGACAGATTAATGGAACTACTGGTTATGAAGAAGCCGCCGCCCAGGGTTTAATGGCTGGGATCAATGCAAGTTTGGCAATCAAGGGTGAAGATCCATTTATTTTAAAAAGGTCTGAAGCCTACATTGGTGTGCTGATTGACGATTTAATCACAAAAGGGGTTGATGAACCATATCGGATGTTTACTTCAAGGGCTGAATACAGGACACTGCTTCGCCAGGATAATGCCGACCTTCGCCTTACAGAAAAGAGCTTTAAAATAGGTTTGGCCTCAGTGGAAAGAATGAATAGGGTGAGTTGGAAGAAGGAGGCTATAGGTAAATTTATTTCTTATATGCTCCAGGAAAGTATTATCCCTGATGATATAAATGGATTCCTTCAGGCTCAGGATACAGCAACCATCCGGCAAAAAGCCAAACTAGGATCTTTGCTCTTACGCCCGCAGGTTTCGCTTCCCGGTATGATTAAGCATATTGATTTTCTGAAAGAATATGCCGAAACCCAATTTCTTTCAGATCCGGAAATTATAGAAGAGACTGAAATTCTAATAAAATATGAAGGTTATATTTCGAAAGAACAGGAGATAGCAGAGAAACTAGCCAGGTTTGAAGACATACAATTGCATCCTGATTTTGATTACCGGAGTTTGCAATCACTATCAACTGAAGCAAGGGAAAAATTGAGCAAGAATAAGCCGGCATCTATCGGACAAGCTACCCGGATCAGCGGGGTTTCACCATCAGATATTGCTGTTTTGCTGGTTTTTCTAGGCCGTTAGAAGTTGTTTCACGTGGAACAAAATGTAAACATTGCGTAAATTGAAATTTTCCGGAGAATGAGTCTTCTTTTACACTATAGTTTTGTAATGAAGTTTAATGAATAAGTAAATAGAATGGAATTACTAACCCAATGCCCAGTTTGCAATTCCGGCAAATTAGAGAGCTTTCTTACCTGCAATGATCACTTCCTGACGAAGAATCAGTTTACAATTGTAAAATGCCTGGACTGTAGCCTGAAATTTACTAATCCCAGACCGGAGGCAAACCAATTGGGGGCATATTATAAATCAAACGAATATATATCCCATTCAAATAGTAAGAAGGGATTATTTAACCAGGTTTACCAGAAGATCAGGAAATACACCATTCATAAAAAATATAAACTGATTTCAAGAAATTCAACTTCGGGTACCATCCTGGATATCGGTTGTGCCACTGGAGAATTTCTACATTATATGAAATCCAGGAACTGGAAAACCCTTGGTATCGAACCGGATGAAAATGCACGAAAATCTGCAATACTGAATTACCAACTTGAAGTATTCGATGAATCTTACCTTGAACAAATTCCCACCGGTTCAATTGATGTAGTCAGCATGTGGCACGTTTTGGAACATGTTGCCAATCTTCAGCAACGAATGATCTCTATTAAGAGGTTACTTAAGCCAGGTGGTTTGCTTTTAATTGCAGTTCCCAATCCCGAATCTTACGATGCGTTCATTTATCAATCATTTTGGGCTGGCTATGATGTGCCTCGTCACCTTTATCATTTTTCTCCCCAAAGCATTGCAAAATTGCTAACCTTGAATGAATTCAAATTAGCAGGAACAAAACCAATGAAATTTGACTCGTTTTATGTAAGCTTGCTAAGTGAAAAATATATGAATGGAAAAATGAACTGGATCCGGTCTGGATGGATTGGAATTTGTTCAAATTTTAAGGCCATCAAAACTGGAAACTATTCCAGCCTGATATACCTTTCAAAAAAAGATTGAATGCATTAGGTGATTTATACGGCTTTTTACCCCCTTTGTGGAACTACACCCTTAAAAATTTGAGATCGTTCGAATAAAAGCTTTAATTTAAGTCGGTTTCGCCGCCCTTTTTGACATAATTTTTTGGTAAAAGCATGATTTTCGAAAAAAAACGCAAACAATTGCTTTTTTTGTTGCTTTCATTAAGCATCCTGTTTTTTCTATCAGCTACCCTAATATCCTATTTTTTTGATTTCAGAAATAGACCTGAGAGAATTGCTAATCGGTTAAATTCAGAAATTAGGTTAGCAGAAAGAAACCTTGATGTTGAAATTCAAAAAATCCAATCCAGGATAAATTCCAATCCAACCTCTGATTTAAACTCACTTATTTCTGATGACAACATTTCATTTAGAAATGATGGTATTATATTTTTCATCTATCATAAGGATATGCTGATAGGATGGTCAGATAATGCATATCAGGCTCCCTTGAAATATGACAAAAGTTTATTCAGCCAGGCATGCGTCCTTCGGGGTAATGGTTATTACCTTCAAAGAACAATAGCTTTCAGTGATAAAATTATTGTAGGAGTACAGCAGTTAAAATCGCTTTACAAATACAATAACGAATATTTAACCTCTGGTTTTCAAAGAAAATTCCATGTACCTGATGAAACGGAAATTTCATTTACCCCTTCTAAATATAATGTGCATACTGATGATGGAAGCTTCATGTTTTCCATTTCAAATACAGATGCATCCCGGCCTTCAATAGTTTTAATGCTAATAATTTTCACATTATATGTTGCAAGTTTTCTTTGCCTGGTTTCTACCCTGTTTCTCCTTTATTTACTCCTGATCAGGATTATCAGACACAGATGGCTGCTGTTGATTTTTTTTATATTCGATGTTATCGTTCTTAGAGTTCTGCAATTCTATTTTCAATTTCCATCTTTTTTATATGATCTTGAACTATTCAGCCCCGTTTATTATGCATCTTCCGAAATTCTACCTTCCCTGGGTGATCTTCTCTTCAATGTTATAATCTGCCTGCAGCTTTCCTATTATTTATTCAGATATTTTCCTGTAAAATCGATGGGAATAATACGGAATAAACTTTTGGGAAGTATGCTGGCTGTTTTTAATACAGCAATCGTTATTTCTCTTTTTGAATTAATCCGGGTACTGCTTGCTGATCTTGTTCACAACTCAAATATCCCCCTGCAGTTCAACCAGCTTCTTAACCTAACCTTTTATTCTTTTGCAGGGTTAGCAGTCATTGTTTCTGCCTTATTTGCCTTCCTTCTATTGGCTGATACCCTAACAAGGATCAATAAGGAAATACTAAAAAATACTAAGGGAAATTATTGGATTTCCGGATTTCTCCAGATCTGTTACGGTGGCTACGGATATTTCAATAACTCTTTCGATATTGCCGTATTTGTGCTCCTGTCCTTCATCCTGCTGCTGCTTTATTTTAGATTTTCCGTTCAGATTAAGGGATTATTGCAATCCGGGCTGGTATTTCTATTCATACTTATACTCGCTGTTGTAGCAACAAATCAATTAAACCAGAACACTCACGAAAAGGAACACGAGCAACGTAAAGTATTGGCCGCACGGCTATCAGATCCCAGGGACCAGCAAGCAGAATACTTCTACAGAATGACAAAAGCTGATATCCTGCATGATAGTAAAATAGCAGGAATGCTGCTTGGTAATACCAGTGATTCTTTAGCTGAAAACGATGTGATTCAATACTTGAGGAACCACTACTTTTCTGGTTTCTGGAACAAGTTTGACGTATTACTGACCGTCTGCCACTCAGGGAAAAAGCTCAATATTAAACCAGATAACCTCATTACAGATTGTGATGAGTATTTTTCAAATCATATTAAATTGGATCTGAAACCCGTAGATTCAACAGATTTTTATTTCCTCAATCGGTCAGTAGATATTACCTATTATCTTGGCAGAATTCCTATCCTGGTGAAAAAGGGGAAATATAACCAACTCTATACTCTTTATATAGAATTCAGCGATAAGAATGCAAACAGAGGTCTAGGTTATCCTGAACTGCTCATGGATAGATCGCTTCAGAGTGCTGAAAACCTGTCAGGTTATTCCTATGCATTTTATTACCAGGGAGAGCTGGTAAGAAATGTGGGAAAATATTTCTATGATACAGAAAACCAGGATTATAATAATAGAAATGATGAAGATCGGTTTATAGTAAAGAATGGTTTTTCTCACCTGATTCATTCCATTGATAACAAAACAACACTCATCCTCAGCCAGGAAGGCCCCGGGCTAGCTGATGCAATAGCACCCTTTTCTTTCCTCTTTGTTATCCTTGTCTTTCTCTTTTTCCTGATTCTTCTTTTTAGCGGTAACATATTGACATTCAGAATTATAGATATTACTTTCAGGCTTCGCTTGCAGGTTTTTATCGTTTCCCTGATCATTTCTTCGTCAATACTAATTGGTGGAATTACTCTCTTTTATCTTAAACAATTGAATTACAATAAGAACAGGGATATTGTCAGCGAAAAAATGAATACCGTACAGGTAGAAATGGAAAACCGCTTTGGGTATTCACGGAAGCTTGATGCTACTGTTACGGCCGGGCTGAATGATTTACTGATGAACCTTTCAAATTCCACTTTTACTGACATCAATATATATGGTTTGAATGGTATACTGCTTTCTTCTACAAGAACCCAGATATTCGAAGAAGGCCTTGTTTCTGAAGAGATGAATCCGCTTGCTCTTAATCGTCTGGCCAGCAAACGGAATTCTTTCTATATCCATAACGAGCAGATTGGTAATTACAGCTTTCTTTCTGCCTATGCACCTTTACGAAATTTCGACAACCAGTTGATTGGGTATATCAATTTACCCTATTTTGCCAGGCAGCAGGACCTGCGCCAGGAAATGTCGAAACTGCTTGCAACCTATGCTAATCTTTATATCCTTATTAGCGCCCTGGCAGTTTTATTGGCCTTGTTGGTTTCACGTTATATTACCAGGCCGTTGAAACTGATAAGGGAGCAAATAGGAAATTTCAGGCTTGGAAGTATGAATTCAAGAATTGCCTGGAATAAGGAGGATGAGATCGGCGACCTGGTAAGGGAATACAACCGCATGATAGATGAGTTGGCTAAAAGTGCGGAACTTCTTGCCAGGTCGGAAAGAGAAACCGCCTGGCGTGAAATGGCCAGGCAGGTTGCCCATGAAATAAAGAACCCTCTTACCCCTATTAAACTGAGCATGCAGCACCTGATAAAAGCCTGGGATGATCATGCTCCAGATTGGGAAAATCGGCTCAGGCGATTCTCTCAAACGCTTATCATGCAGATAGATACCCTTTCTGCCATAGCCAGTGAGTTTTCGGATTTTGCCCAAATGCCGCAGTCAAATCAAAAAAACATTGATATTGTATCAGTCGTGCATAATTCTGTGCAACTGTATAAAGAACAGGAGAACATTTCAATACTCTATCCCCAGGAACCTGGTGTCCATATAGTTTATGCTGATGAAAACCAGATGCTGAGAGTGTTTAACAATCTTATAAAGAATTCAATCCAGGCTATTCCTTCGGAGCGAATGGGGATCATTAAAATTGAAATTGAAAAGAAAGAAAAACAATGCCTGATTATATTTTCAGATAATGGAACCGGTATTCCTACCGAACAGCAAACCCGCATATTTTCTCCCAATTTCACTACCAAATCGGCAGGAATGGGGCTTGGTTTAGCTATGGTTAAGAATATTGTTGACAACTCAGGAGGAAATATATGGTTTGAGTCAAAACCTGACAGTGGGACAACCTTTTATATACTACTTCCTACAAATGATCAAGGCTGATACTCTCAGTAGTTTGAATTTCAGTACTTTTGCCAGCCGTAAAAAGAACTCCGTTGAGCCAGATAAAGCAATTAGCCTCTCAAACAGCCATTTACGGGTTTAGCTCAATCATTGCCCGGTTTATCAATTTCTTCTTTGTCCCTATTTACACCCGCATGCTTACCCCGGGTAATTATGGACTTGCCAGTGAATTGCTTGCCTACATTGCACTATTGCAGGTAGTACTCATCTTTGGCCTTGAAACCGGTTATTTCAGGTTTGCTAACAAGGATAGAGAGAATGCCGGGGTGCTTTTTTCAACCTCCATGACCTGGCTGCTCATCTCTTCAGGCCTCTTCCTGGTGCTGGTTTTCATTTTTTCAGGAATGATAGGCACATCCATGGGACATCCTGCCATCTACCTGAAATATGTTGCCCTAATCCTGGCAATGGATTGCTTCACCTCGATCTTTTTTGCCAAACTCAGGTTTGATAACAAAGCATGGCTATTTGCACTGTATAAGTCTATAAAGATATTGTCAGAAGTTGGTTTCAATCTTCTTTTGTTTTTCTGGGCCCCCTCATGGATGACCCGTCATCCCGGCTCCTTCCTGCATAATCTCATCCCCGCTCATCCTGATTATGGATATATTCTGCTGGCCATACTGCTGAGTGGTTTCGTTTCACTGATACTCTTCCTCCCTGATATCCTTCGGACACCGCTTCGATTTTCTTCTGAACAATGGAAGAAACTAATGATCTATTCCCTTCCATTAATGATAGCAGGGCTTCCCGGGGTAGCAAATGACTATGTCGACCGGATTCTTTTCAGGTACTGTTCACCTGCAACATCACCCTGGATTGATCAGCTGGGGATATACAGCGCTATTATGAAACTTGCAGTTATAATCACCCTATTTGTGCAAATGTTCCGGTATGCTGCTGAACCGTTTTTCTTTGCTTCAGTAAATAAAGTAAACATGAAGGAAACCTATGCTGATGTAATGAAGTATTTCGTAGCCTTTTGTATGCTGTTATTTCTTGGAATAGTGTTCTATACTGATATCCTGGCGTTGATACTTGGAAAGGATTTCAGGAGCGAGATGGCAGTGCTTCCAATAGTCCTTCTATCCAATATTTTGCTTGGTGTTTCGTTTAACCTGTCTATGTGGTATAAACTCTCAGAACATACAAGGTTTGCAATCTATATTACCATTTTGGGATTGGTAGTGACTGTAATACTGGATATTTTCTTCATGCCTGTTTACGGTTGCTATGCTGCTGCCTGGAGTAGGTTGCTGAGTTATGTTGTGATGATTGTTGTCAGTTATTTCATGGGATTGAAATACTATCCTATACCGTATAATCTTAAAGCCATTTTCATGTACTTCGCAGTAGGACTGGGTCTTTTTGGCATAAGCCAATTACTTGGAAGCGAACCTCTATGGTTGAGGCTTTCGGTCAATACCTTGTTATTGGGAGTTTATGGTATTTTTGTACTACGTTATGAACACATACATCCGGGCAAATATTTATCAAGGTTGAATCACAAAACTATTAACAAGTAGTCCTAATTATGGTCGTCAAAATAGTAAACCAGTCGCCATTCCCATTACCTGAATATGCCACAATTCACTCTGCAGGACTTGACCTGAGAGCCAATCTGGCAGAATCAACGGAACTGAAACCACTGGAGCGAAAACTGATCCCCACGGGATTATTCATAGAACTTCCCGAAGGGTTTGAGGCACAAATCCGCCCAAGAAGCGGACTGGCTGTTAAATATGGGATTTCAATCGTCAATACTCCCGGTACAATCGATCCGGATTACAGGGGAGAGATAAAGGTCATACTTGTTAACCTGTCTGATCAGTCATTTGTTCTAAATCCAGGGGAAAGGATAGCCCAGATGGTAATTGCACGATTTGAACACATTACCTGGGAATCTGTTGAATGTCTTGCTGAGACAGGAAGAGGAGAAGGCGGATTCGGCCATACCGGCACTCATTAATTTTAAACTGATTTTAATAGTAATGCACAGACTCATCATAGCTTTTCTGGTACTTGCAATGCTCATTCCAGTGGATCAAACCAATGCCCAAAAACTGGGGTGGGGAAGAAAACGGCATAAAACGGAGTCGTCAAATACAATGATTGACAAAAAGGCCGCGACTGAAGTTTTTATTGATGCGACCAAGGCTAAAATAATGGGTGACCAGGAGAAGGCATCCATGCTCTTTAACCGATGCCTGGAGATGGATCCGGGAAATGATGCAGCAATGTATGAGCTTGCACAGATCTATTTCTCGAACAATGATTTTGCAACAGCTGCGCGACTTATCGAACAAGCTATTGCAATTGATCCGCAAAATCAGTATTATCGACTGCTCTCACTTGATATTTACGGGAAATCGGGCAGGAAGGAGGAATTGCTCAAATCCTGTCAGCAGCTTGTCAAGCAATATCCTGAGAATGTTGATTACAAATTTGAACTGGCTACAGCTTACCTGATGTCAGCTAAAGGTGATGATGCAATCGATGTGTATAATTCGATTGAATCCATAATGGGGGTTGTAGAGGAAGTCTCTATGCAAAAGCAGCGCATCTATATGATGCAGAATAAATACGAAAAGGCAGCCAGCGAGGTCCAGAAGCTTCTTGAAGCATTCCCGGAAGATGCCGGAAGATATTATTCCATGCTTGCAGAAATTTATATGCAGGCAAATAAGACTGATATTGCAGCGGGTTATTATCAGAAGGTGATTGAAACAGATCCGGACAATCCATATGTCCATATTTCATTATCAGATTATTATAAAAAGAAAGGGGATGCAAAGCGCTCTTTGGAAGAACTTAAGGCTGGTTTTTCAAATCCATCCTTGGATGTAGATACCAAGATTCGAGTTTTGATGACCTATTTTTCAGTAAAAGAGATTTATGATGAGAAGAAGGATGATGCACTTGATCTTTCAATGTTAATGCTCAAAGCAAGTCCGAATGACGCCAAGGCTTTGTCGTTGAATGCCGATTTGTTATTCAATGACAAGAAATATGCGGCAGCCAGGGAGAGGTACAGGCAGGTTCTTGCCGTTGACAGCAGCCGTTATTCCGTTTGGGAGAACCTGTTGCAGACAGAAGTCAGCCTTTTGGATTGGACGAGCCTGCAGATGGAGAGTGAAAGAGCAATGGACCTGTTCCCGTTCCAGCCTATACCGTATTTCTTCAATGGGGTAGCCAGCATACAAAAGAAAGACGCAGCCCAGGCTATCAAAGTATTAAATTCAGGGCTTAAACTGGTTACTGATAACCAGGCCCTGTTAACTCAGTTTTATACCAACCTGGGGGATGCCTATAACCAGACTAAAGAATACGATAAGTCTGATGCCAACTACGAGAAAGTAATAAAACAGGAGCCTGATAATTCATACGTGCTCAACAATTATGCATACTATCTCTCATTGCGGGGGGCTAACCTTGAAAAAGCTCTTCAAATGGCAAAGAGAGGTGCAGAATTGGATTCGCTTAATCCGGCCAATCTTGATACCTATGGATGGGTTTTCTTTAAGATGGGGAATTACGAACAGGCGAAAACCTGGGTTGGGAAGGCTATCCTTGCAAATCCTATAGAAGATCCTGATGTTCTTGAACATTACGGGGATATAATGTTCAAACTAGGAGACACCGCAAAAGCCGTTGAATACTGGAATAAAGCACTGAATGCAGGCGCAACTTCAGATTTGCTTGAAAAAAAGGTTAAAGAAAGAAAGTTGATAGAATAAATAAAGATTGATGAAGCAGTTCATTCCATTAATACTAATAATCCTGCTGTTTACAGGCTGTACCTCAAGTAGGAAAGCTTTCCGGGAGCCATTGAAAGAACAAGGTGCTGAATTCCTTATTAACAAGCTTAAAAACAATGAAATAAAATTTAAAACTTTATCAGCAAAATTCTCAGCCACTTATTCCAGGAATAAAAAGAAGACCACGATTTCCGGCCAGCTGAGGATCTTGAATGATAGCATCATCTGGATATCCATTACACCAATGCTCGGAATTGAGATGGCCAGGTTTATGCTAACACCCGACTCTATCAAGTACCTGAACCGGATCAATTCAACTTATATGTTGAAAGATTTTAAGTATATCAACCAATTGCTTAATAAGACACTCGATTTTGATATGGCACAGGCGTTCCTTACAGGTAATGATTTCTCTCTTTATGAGAATAATAGCTTCAGGGCTTCTGTGGATAATACTGCCTATAAGCTAAGCACCAGTAACCGCCATAAACTAAAGCGATTTGTAAGAAGAAGCGAAGAGGAAATAAGCATTCCGCTTCAGGATATATGGCTGGACCCCCTTCAATTCAAAATCATCAAAGTGATTCTAAAGGAAGCTGAACGTGACAGCCGTAAGTTCACAGCCGATTATGCTGAATTTGTGACGGTTAGCGATCAGCAGATCCCTGCATCGATTGATTATCATATCGAAACCGACAAAGACAAAATCAGGATCAAAATTGAGTTTTCAAAGATTCAAATGGACAATGAAATATCTTTTCCATTCTCCGTGCCAGACAGTTACACAGGTATTGAGAGTTTTACGATAAAATAAAGAATGTAATCCGCTATAATGAATTCCCGGCCTGCACCTAGTCGCTTATTATTGTCGTACCTGATCATTATATTATTGATCGGCCTGGTTTCGGTTTTGCCTGCTCAAAACCAGAAAGCAAAGCTCCAGGAGCGTAAGGCTAAGCTTGAACAGGAGATCCATTCTACGAACAAGCTTTTAAATCAAACCCAAAAAAGCAAAGAGGCCAACCTGAACCAACTTTACCTGATCAATAAAAAGATCAATCACCGGCAGGAACTTATTCAGGCTATCGGAGAAGAAGTAAACGGTCTTGATGGCCAGATAGGTGGGTTGAATGATACGATTTACAGGCTTACCAACACTCTTACAAGCCTTAAGAATGAATACGCAAGGCTGATCTATTCAACATTTAAGAACCGCGATGCTTACAGCCGGCTAATGTTTATTTTTTCATCCAAAAATTTCAACCAGGCATTTAAGCGGTTAAAATATTTACAGCAATATACGGAATACCGTAAGGCCCAGGCGATTGAGATTAAAAACACGCAGCAACTGTTGGGTAAGAAAAAGGTGGAACTGGAAGATCAAAAGACCTCAAAGCTTACGTTAAAACAGAAACAGGAGATAGAAAAGAGCCAGCTTGCCCTTGAAAAAAGCCAGAAGGATAAGACTATCCAAAACCTGTCGAAACAGGAAAAGAATTTACTGAAGAAGCTCCGGGATAAAGAGGCTGCAGTGAATAAGCTTCAAAATTCAATCGAGGCCATCATAGCTGACGAGATCAGGAAAGCAAATGAGGAAAAGGCCAGGAAGGCTGCCCTGATTGCATCCAAAAAGAATGCAGAGCCCAGTAAAAAGGGAAATTCTGAAAAAACTGCAGCAACTCCTGCCGGGAAGGCACCTGCCAAGCCAGCTCCTGCTGTAACTTATAATAGCATGTCATCCAATGATGAAGAGGTAGCATTATCGAACAGTTTTTCCGGGAATAAGGGTAGATTACCCTGGCCTGTTGAAAAGGGTTCCGTGGTAGCTACATTTGGAGAACATCCTCACCCTGAATTCAAGAATATTATGGTTAAGAATAATGGGATCGATATTGCCACCTCCGCCGGTTCAAGGGCCCGCTCTGTGTTCGATGGAGTAGTTACCAGTGTAATGTCCATTGCCAATATGCACTATGTTATTATAATCCGCCATGGGGATTACCTTTCTGTATATTCCAATCTTAAGGAAGTTGCCGTCAAGAAAGGGGACAAGGTAAAAGCAAGGCAAACTCTTGGCTCTGTATTTACGGATCCTGAAGATAACAAGACAACATTGCATTTTGAGATATGGCATGGAACTGTTCTTCAAAACCCGGCATCCTGGCTCGGCAGGTAGTAGTAAGAAAAAATCCATCCATATTATCTATTTGGTTTATCTTTGCATCCAACTTAAATCACAAAAAATTTCCAGATCATGGGAAAACTAGGCCCAACCGAAATACTCCTTATTCTTGCCATCGTTTTACTGCTTTTTGGCGGGAAGAAAATTCCTGAACTGATGAAAGGCTTGGGTAAAGGTGTTAAGAACTTCAAGGATGGTATGAAGGATGATGATGAAGAATCAAAATCTGGCAGTGCACCGGCCAAATAATCGGGCTGATTCTTGCATTCATTCTCATCTTCTTTAATCAAAGATTTAGGCAGGGGAATGTAACTCCGGCATTACTCATGAATATCGGATACTAAAAACCGGATACTCTCCGTTATTGAATTCAGACAAACTGATAATGCCTTGCAAATTTGGTTTGGATGCCTTACTGAAGGATTTCCAGCATCGAGTTTATGGAGAATTTTGATTGCACAGTCATTTTAACAGGCAATTGTGAATATATAATATAGAAAGCACTGATTACACTTGCTGATTTTTATATTTTTATCCCCAGAATATGTCCTAGAGATTTATGGATTGGGAATTAAACATAGTTCACAGGAAATAATTTTGTTATTGACCCAACGTAACGCATGAGATTAGTAAAATGGATAGTGGCAGTGCTATTAAGTTCAGGTACTTATGTATTTGCACAACAGGCACAATTCCCAATTGAATCCACACCCTCTTCACAGGAAAATGAATTCATTGATGATAACCTGATAGTAGCCGCTCTTGATAGCCTTAGTAACCTGAAATACTTTGAAAGTGTTGAAAACACCAAGAGCCATTTATTCAATAACAAGTATAATTTCCTTCCTAATTTTATACCCAGCTACCCGGATTCAGTATATTATTACAGGTTGCAACGCCTTGACGTTGAATCCCCTATTGAGCTAACATACAACAATTATGTCAGGGCTTTTATTGAACTTTATGCCAATCGAAAAAGGGGCACAACTTCAAGGGTTCTTGGGCTAGCACAGATCTATTTTCCGTTGATTGAGCAGCAGCTCGACATGTATAACCTTCCACTGGAACTTAAATACCTGGCCATCGTTGAATCTGCCTTGAACCCGGAAGCCCGCTCGCGCGTTGGAGCCTCCGGACTGTGGCAATTCATGTATTATACCGGGAAAGTTTACGGGCTGGAAGCAACGTCCTATGTAGATGACCGGAATGACCCGGTTAAAGCTACTACAGCTGCCTGCAAACATTTTAGAGACCTTTACAATATTTACCATGATTGGTTGCTGGTACTAGCTGCCTATAATTCCGGTCCAGGCAATGTGAATAAAGCTATCCGGAGATCTGGCGGGAAAATGAGTTTTTGGGAAATACGATCGTACCTTCCCCGCGAAACCCGTGACTATGTGCCGGCCTTTATAGCAGTTAATTATGTGATGAACTATTCAAATGAGCACAACCTTTACCCGGTAATGCCCAGGATTGTTTACCACGAAACGGATACTGTAGCAGTTATTTCGCCTTTAACTATCAGCCTGCTGGCTGACAAACTGAAAATCCCGGTTGAAGACCTTGAATTTCTGAATCCTACATTTCGCAAAGGTTTCATTCCTGCAACGGCTAATAACCCATACTTCATCAGGCTTCCGAAGAAATCTGTCGCAGATTTCATTAATAATGAGCAATCATTGTATGCTGCATTCCAGTTAAAAGGATATGACCCCGCACAATTCATGGCTCAAACCGCTGATGAAGCTGCCTTTAACATAGTTACAAAAAAGATTACCCATAAGGTTCACAAGGGGGAGAATATAGGCTCTATAGCCCGAAAATATGACTGTTCGACCCAGGAGA
Organism: Bacteroidota bacterium; assembly: GCA_013376995.1. Taxonomy (GTDB): domain Bacteria; phylum Bacteroidota; class Bacteroidia; order Bacteroidales; family UBA4417; genus UBA4417. The sequence goes on from JACAAZ010000002.1 coordinate 252,230, forward strand.
TTAAAAAGTGGAACCATTTGAGGAGAGCGAGTGTATATAACGGTCAGAAACTAGCCATCTATGTCCAGACCAGGGTAGCCGTGCCGGGAGCTAAAAACCGGAATAAAACCTCACCTCAGGAGGAGACCCAGGAAAAGAACCTTGCCCAGAATAATAACGACAGCCTTAAGGAAAAGGTTGAAGGACAACAAAAACCTGCGCCTGTGGCTGTGAAGGCAAAATATCATGTGGTGAAAAAGGGTGAATACCTGACGAAAATAGCTACCAAGTACAACGTTTCAGTTACTGACCTACTTGCATGGAATAAGCTAAAGAACAGGAATGTAGTCGTTGGTCAGAAGATCCGCATAAATGCTCCCGCATTACCTGCTGTGGCTGTAGCTGCTAAAGCGGATACAAATGAGAAGGTTGTTTCCAATATCAAGGAAGGAAATTCCGGCAAGGAGAAACTCATTTTCTATACGGTTCAGACTGGGGACACACTATGGAGTATTGCCGAGAAATACGAGGGAATTACCGTTAACCAGATTCGGGAATGGAATAACCTCAGCAGTAGCGAGAAACTCAAAGTAGGTCAAAAGATAAAAGTAATTGTACCTGGCGGTTGACGCAGCCAAATGCTTTTTAGCATATTCGACGCAAAATCAGTTGATTGCGAATTATTTCAGAAATAAATGAAAGATTTTGCAGCAATTGATTTTTTTTGCAGTACTTTTGACCATCTGGTTAAACCGTTTGGTTAGCAAAAATTTACAGATGACAAACTCGTTGGGAAACACAGAGTTGCTCATATTGGAAGCTGCCCGTAAAGTGTTTATACACAAGGGGTACGCAGGTGCCAGGATGCAGGAAATTGCTGATGAGGCCGGCATCAACAAGGCTTTGCTGCATTATTATTTCCGGGGGAAGGATCAATTGTTCGATGCTGTTTTTACACAGGCTATTGCCAGTTTTTTACCCATGATCCAGCAAGTATTGATAGCTGAACTGCCATTGAAGGAAAAGATCAGCCTTTTCGTTAATACCTATGTTGACACCTTGATTTTAAACCCTCATATTCCTGCCTTTGTTATTCACGAATTAAATACTGATCCCGGCAGGTTTATCGAAAAGTTAAAGAATAACGGTATAAACCCGGACATTATCCTGGGTCAGATCAAAAAAGAAGCAGCCGATGGAAATATCAGGGAGATTAATGGAGAGCATTTCCTGATCAACCTGCTTGGTATGTGCCTTTTCCCATTTATGGCGAGGACTGTTGTACAGGGGCTCCTTCGCATGGACAACGAGCAATACAACATCTTCCTGGAAGAAAGGAAGAAAGAAATCGTACAGTTTATTATGTGTTCAATTGATAAAACATGAAGAAGATCGCAATCCTTCTGCTCTCCATGATCTGTTTCGAGGGGGTCAGGGCCCAGGAAACATCATTCACGCTCGAACAATGCTACCAACTGGCAGTAAAGAGCCATCCTTTATCAGCCCAAAACAGCCTGTTGGAAAAGTCAAGCCAGATTCAGCAGAGAATTTTAGATGAGAACAACTTACCCACTCTTAACCTTAATGGGCAGGCTACTTATCAAAGTGCCGTTACTGAATTGCCCATTAAAATACCTGGTGTTTCATCACCCAATATCCCCAAAGATCAGTATAAGGTTACCCTTGATGCAAGCCAGGTGATCTATGGAGGGGGTACTACAATGAACCAGAAGTTGTTGGAGGAAAATAACCTGGCAATCAGCAAGCAAAATACGGAATCGGATTTATACAGAATCAAGGAACGCATTAACCAAATCTATTTCAACATTCTGCTCTCCAATTCTACACTTGATATTCTTCGAAATAACAGGGAAGACCTGGAATCACGATTACTCAAGATCGAATCAGGTGTTAAGAATGGGATTATCCTTCCTGTGAATTTGTCAGTCTTGAAGTCAGAGATCATTAAAATTGAACAAAAACGAATTGAAACCCAGGCCCAGAAATCCTCCCTTATGGCAACACTGGGAGTGCTGATAAACCAGGAGATCCCGGCAACAGCCACTTTCACAGAGCCAGCCATCGTCTATGAATCCGGTCCTTACACTAACCTCCGGCCAGAATACAAGCTTTTCGATCTCCAGACTAAGAAAGTGGATGCAATGAAAAGCCTGACCGGGACAAAAAGGAATCCAAGGCTCTTCGCATTTGGAAATCTAGGATACGGCCGTCCGGGGCTAAATATGTTCAAGGAAGATGCCGACCTGTTTTATATTGTCGGGGCCAAAATGACATGGAATTTCTGGAACTGGCATCAAACCAGCCAGGAAATCGAAATACTGGATCTGAATAAGCAAATAATTGAGAACCAGAAGAAATCCTTTGATTTAAATACCCGGGCAAGCATACAGCAATTTGTTTCAGATATTTCCAAAACTACGCAGTTGCTTGCCAGCGACGATGAATTGATTGCATTGCGAAAGGAGATATCAGCAAATGCTGCTTCACAATTGGAAAACGGGGTCATCACAGCCACGGAATACCTGAATGAATACAATGCTGAAATTCAAGCCCGGATGACCAGGAGTCTACATGAGATTCAATTGTTACAAGCCAAGGCCGGGTATCAGTCTGCAACAGGTAACCTGTAAATCTTTTCCAAAACAACATCAAATCTTTACAATATGAGAACATTAATTTTTTTCGTGCTGGTTTTTATCCTGGCTTCCTGTAGCAGGAATGACAAATTGTCGGATGCCTATGGAAATTTTGAAGCTGTAACTGTAAGTGTTTCAGCAGAGACCAGTGGGAAAATTCTTTCCCTGAATTTGGAAGAAGGGCAGGAATTACAAGCCGGGCAAATAATAGGCCTGGTTGATACTACTGACCTGCTGCTTAAGAAACTACAGTTGCAATCGCAGAAAAAAGCAGTTGCAACTCGTATGGCTGGTGTTGAAAGCCAGATAGCTGTTCAGCAGCAGCAAAAGACCAATCTTATTGTTGAAAAGGAACGGCTGACCCGGTTATTGAAAGATAAAGCAGCTACTCCGAAGCAACTTGACGATGTGAATGGAGCAATTGACCTCGTTGACCGGCAGGTGGCTTCCATTAAAACCCAGAATGCCGGAATCATAGATGAGCAGGAAGTTATAGAAAGGCAGGTTGCACAAGTGAATGAGACGTTGAAGAAATCGCACATTGTCAATCCTGTGTCAGGTACTGTACTCGTAAAATATGCCGAAGCCGGGGAAATAACGACCCCTGGAAAAACGCTATACAAAATCGCCAACTTGTCTGAACTCGAACTTAAGGTATATGTCTCTGGCGTGCAATTACCCGGAGTTAAGATCGGGCAGAAAGCTGAAGTATTGATTGACAACGATAAGCAGACTAACAGGAAACTGGAAGGAACTGTAAGCTGGATATCCCAGAAGGCAGAATTTACCCCAAAAATCATTCAAACCAAGGAAGAGCGGGTTAACCTGGTGTATGCGGTTAAGGTCAGAGTTCCCAATGACGGAAGCCTCAAGATCGCCATGCCTGGAGAAGTGAACTTCAAATAAAAATCCTGGTTAAACGGAACTAATAACAGAGTTAAAACGCACAACCATAATGTCTTATACATAAATCATTATTGTATTCCGGGCTTTCAATCCTTTAAAAAATGGAAATATGCAGGATTATTTGTAAGATTGTATAAACAAAACTCGATACTATGAAATACATGACAATTGCAATCGTGATGCTGGCAGCTGCTATGTTCCCCGCCAGAAGCCATGCCCAGGTTACTGCTGATAAAATCATTGGATATTACCTGACCTTTGATGATGAGACCGGTGCCGAGAAATCGCAGATACAGATCTACAAGGCTACAAACGGGAAATACTATGGAAAAATCGTCTGGCTGAAAGAACCCAATAAGAATGGTAAACCCAAAATTGACGACAAAAACCCGGATGCAAAACTGCAGGGTCGCCCTATTATGGGGCTTCTCCTCCTAAAGGATTTTACGTTCAATAAGGATGATAATGAGTGGAGTGATGGAACAATATACAATCCCACCAGTGGAAAAACCTATAACTGCTATATGAACTTTGAAACGGCTACCCGTCTTAAAATAAGAGGGTATATTGGCGCTTCATGGATGGGATTAGGCAAAACCGCTTACTGGACCAAGGAAACCAACCCAAGAAAATAATCCAAAGGAACTGCTGATATCATGCCTGCCTCTGTTATTGTTGAGAACATCAGCAAAAAATTCGGCGAAACAATTGCCCTTGATTCTATTTCTTTCGAAGTGAATGCAGGTGAACTCTTTGGTTTTATAGGGCCGGATGGAGCGGGCAAGACAACATTATTCAGAATACTGACCACCCTGTTGCTTCCAGGTTCCGGCCTGGTGGCCATCGAAGGAATGGACATTGTGAAGGATTTCAGGAAGATCAGGGATATAATGGGGTATATGCCAGGGCGATTTTCACTTTACCAGGACCTGACCGTTGAAGAGAATCTCCGGTTCTTTGCCGGCATTTTCAAAACCACGCCAGAGGCCAATTACGATTTGGTAAAGGATATTTACAGCCAGATTGAACCTTTCAAGAAAAGAAGGGCCGGTAAACTCTCCGGTGGGATGAAACAAAAGCTGGCATTATCCTGCGCCCTTATTCACCGGCCCAAAGTGCTGATTTTGGATGAACCTACTACGGGAGTGGATGCCGTTTCCAGGAAAGAGTTTTGGGAAATGCTCAACCGGTTGAAGAAAACCGGTATTTCTATACTTGTGTCAACTCCCTATATGGATGAGGCCAGCCTCTGTGACCGTGTAGCGCTTATCCAGGCGGGCAAATTGCTCAGTATTGACACTCCGGAAGCAATCATCTCAAAATTCAGCAATCCACTTTGGGCTGTCCATTCAAGAGACCTGTACTCTTTGCTGGGCGATTTGAGGCAATTTGAGGCTACCAGGACGGCCTTTCTCTTTGGGCAGCACATTCACCTTACTGTAAAGGGTGCATTGTCCCAGGGCGACCTAAAGCTTTATCTGGAGTCGAAAGGGCATAGTGAGGTTGAAATAAAACAGATAGCTCCATCGATAGAGGATTGTTTTATGGAACTTATGGTATGAAATACAATTTTTAAAACTGGGAACTCTTTTAAATACAAACACGTTGGAAATTAATCAACCGATCATTGTAGCCGAGAATCTTGTTAAGCGGTTCGGAAGTTTCGTGGCGAATGATCACCTAACATTCACAGTTGGGAAAGGTGAGATATTTGGTTTCCTCGGAGCGAATGGTGCCGGCAAAACTACCGCAATGAGGATATTGTGCGGGCTTTCTTCTCCAACTTCCGGAAAAGTTACGGTTGCTGGTTTTAATGTTTATACCCAGACTGAAAAGATCAAACGAAATATTGGATACATGAGCCAGAAATTCTCCCTTTACGACGACCTGACTGTTTGGGAGAATTTCCAGTTCTATGGCGGAATCTATGGACTTTCAGCTAAGAAGATACAGGAAAGAACTGATGAATTGCTTGGCAGGCTTGGACTTCAGGAAGAAAAAAACAGGATTCTGAAAGATATCCCTCTCGGATGGAAACAGAAACTGGCCTTTTCAGTAGCGGTAATCCATCATCCGTCTATCGTTTTCCTTGATGAACCGACAGGCGGAGTGGATCCTATTACCCGCAGGCAATTCTGGGAAATGATATACGAAACGGCAAGGGAAGGGATAACCGTTTTTGTAACAACCCATTACATGGATGAAGCCGAGTATTGCCAAAGGGTTAGTATTATGGTAGATGGGAAAATAGTGGCATTGGACACCCCGGCAAAACTTAAGCAGACTTACCTGGCGACGTCGATGGAGGAGGTGTTTTTGAAACTGGCCAGGGGGTAGTGGGGATGGCGGGACAGGGAGATGGGGAGACAAGGGGAAGGGGTCATTCAGTGGTCAATCAATAGTCATTCAATGGTCAATCGGTAGTCATTCAATGGTCATTCAATAGGAATATAACAGATTAGCAAGACTGAATTTAACGCCGAACCCTTCAAACGCCGAACCCCTTTAACCCTTCAAACGCCGAACCCTTTAACCCCTCAAACGCCGAACCCTTCAAACGCCGAACCCTTTAACCCTTCAAACGCCGACCCCTTCAAACGCCGAACCCTTTAACCCTTCAAACCCCTATCCAATCCCCGCCCGTCATCATGAAAGGCTTCATCATAAAAGAATTTTATCACATTTTCCGGGATATCCGTACGATGATTATACTGTTCGGGATGCCGGTGGTGCAGGTTCTTTTATTTGGGTTCGCCATTTCAAATGAGATCAAGAATGCCCCGGTTGCAATCCTCGATCATTCAAACGATTATGTGACGCAGCAGATCACCAATAAGCTGCTTTCTTCAGGTTTCTTTGTCAGGGCAGATAACATCCGCGATGAGAGCCAGATCCACGAAGTTTTCCGGAAGGGAAAGGTAAAGGAGATCATTATTTTTGAAAGCAATTTTGCCCGGAATCTTGACAAGGATAAAGTGGCACATATTCATCTCATTGCCGATGCCTCTGATCCCAATACCGCAAACCTGATAGTTAATTACTCCAATGCAATCATCAACAATTACCAGCAGGAGTATTTCGCAGGAATGGCTTTGCCTGTTGAGGTTACCACTGAAACACAAATGTTATACAACCCTGGACTTAAAAGCGTATTTATGTTTGTCCCGGGTATTATCACTATTTTGCTGATGCTCATTTCAGCCATGATGACTTCCATTTCCATTGCCAGGGAAAAGGAAACGGGCACTATGGAGGTGCTTCTGGTATCGCCATTAAGGCCGCTGCAGATTGTTACAGGGAAGGTGATTCCTTACGTACTGCTTTCCTTCATCAATGCAGTTACGATATTGCTGATGAGTTATTTTATTTTCGGAATGCCTGTAAACGGAAGCCTTGTGCTACTGCTTGCTGAAAGTATCCTTTTTATAGTGATGGCCCTGTCGCTTGGGATTTTTATTTCAACAGTCAGCAACAGCCAGCAAATGGCGATGATGTTATCCATGTTTGCACTCATGCTTCCTACCATCCTTCTGTCGGGTTTTATCTTTCCTATTGAGAATATGCCGCTGCCTTTGCAGATATTGAGCAGTATCATGCCCCCCCGTTGGTTTATCATCATCATAAAGGCAATCATGCTAAAGGGCTTAGGGATTCAGTACATATGGAAGGAAACGCTCATACTGGTCGGGATGACATTATTCTTTATCGGGTTAAGTATCAAAAAATTCAAGATCAGGCTGGAATAAATAAAAGATAAGACCGCAAATTTGAGAACCATACTCTACATATTGCAAAAGGAATTCCGGCAAATCTTCCGCAACAAGACCATGCTACCGGTAATCTTTGTCATTCCTATCGTTCAGTTGCTGATACTTGCATTTGCTGTTACTTTCGAGATCCGCAACATCAACCTCGTAATTGTCGACCAGGACCATTCCACCATGTCGCGGGAATTGATCTCCAAGTTCCGTGCTCCGAAATTCTATACTATAAAGGGTTATTCTCCCGATTATGATCTTGCCCTTGAATTGCTGAAATTGGGAAAAGCACACCAGGTTCTTGTAATACCTGATGGATTTGAAAAAGATGTTGTAAAAGATTCCAAGGCAGGTCTCCAACTGGTTACAAATGCAATAGACGGCAGTGCAGCGGCCATTATGAATGCTTATGGTATAAATATCATCATGGACTATAACCAGGACCTGGTAGTCAAAACGCTGGGTGGTGCCGAATTCAAACAGCCTTTGAATGTGAGTTATTCCTACTGGTTTAACCCGGATCTTAACTATACCACCTATATGGTTCCGGGAATCCTTGCCCTGCTGGTCACTATTATCGGCATGTTTCTTTCTTCCATGAATGTTGTGCGGGAGAAGGAGATAGGAACTATTGAACAGATTAATGTTTCTCCCATAAAAAAATACCAGTTTGTAGCAGGCAAACTTCTGCCTTTCTGGTTCATTGCCTTGTTTGAGCTGGCTTTCGGACTTGCCCTTGCCAGGCTGATCTTCAATATTCCTATCATAGGAAGTGTTTACCTGATTTTCGGAGTCGCAGCTGTGTATCTATTGGCTGTACTCGGCATTGGATTGTTCATTTCTACGCTAACTAATACCCAGCAGCAGGCTATGTTCCTTGCCTGGTTCTTTGCCGTGGTCTTTATAATGATGAGCGGGCTTTTCACCCCGGTTGAAAGTATGCCTGACTGGGCTCAACAGCTGAATGTGATCAACCCGGTAGCCTATTTTATCCGGATGTTGAGAATGATCATGCTGAAGGGGTCACAATTTTCGGATATCAGCCGGCCTTTTTTCTCAATTGTTACCTATGCCATTGTTGCGTTAAGCCTTGCCGTGTGGAGGTACAGGAAGGTGGCGTGATTTGGGACAAGGGGATGGGAAGATTCGGAGAAAGGGGGACAAGGAGAGGGGGAGATAAGGAGAGGGCTTGGGGAAGCTGGAAGTCCGTGTGATTCAGCTGTTATTTCAGCGTTATCCGCGTTCCAATTGAAGTTGTTTTAAGAAGCCGGAGGTTTATGAGATCCCTGTCTGCCAAACAGGCAGGTCTTTTCCATTTGAAATAGCTCCATGAAGGCATTATCTGAGGATATTTTCCTAGTTATCCTTTCTGGTCCTGATAAGTTTATAACCCAGCTGGAAGGATAAGCGGGTATTGTTGCATTGCCAATAATTATAATTTTGCATCAAATCACGTATTGTGTAGTACCTGAATTCAAAGCTCAGCCTGTCTTTTTCTATTCCCGCACCAACGGCAAAACTTCCCAGGGTGCCAACCTCAAACTTAAATGTATTCATATAAATCCCGGAATTGAAATTGTAGCCCAGAGCAGAATTATAGAAACCATCAATAAACAGTTTCAGGTTATTTTTCAAATAGGAATAATATCGTATTCCAAAAGGGAATTCGACCGACCGGAGATCAATCCGGACATGAGTTGACCCGAAATCTTTCTCAGCCTTGAAACTCTGGAAAATAGGATTAACAAGCAAGCCCCATTTGTTCGTATTAAAAGGAAGAATAAACTCAGTTTCAAAGCCTATATTCAATGTAGGATAGTTCTGGAAGTGATACATCCATTTGTTATACAAAGGGTTATAAATGGAAATGGATGACAGGTTAAGCGCAGGTGTAATTTTCAGGTTGAAAGATTCCCTCTTTGTCCTGTTCATGGGCTGAGTCAATGAATCAGATGTGGATTCGTTCAACCTTAGGAAGTATTTTTCAAGATCTTGCTTACGGTAATCTAACTTCTCGAATGAGGCCATACTTGCATTGGGAATCCTTGCTTCCAGCCAAAGTTGTTGACGGAATTTTGCATTGTAGGCCAGGTCACCATCCAGTAAATATTCTTTATAGATCAATTGCCTGATGGAAGTATCGGAAACAGAAAAGAAAAAACGGTTTATACTCTTGTCTTCGTAATAATATAGCTTGTATTTGCCCTGAACAAGTAATTTAAGGAAGATCGTTTCCCGCGACCAAAACGGGTTTTTGTCACCTGTCAGGTTTTCAAGGCTACTGCTGGTCCGATCGATTTCCACAGTCGAACGGACGTATGCGGGTGAATTGTAAACCCCGAATTCCTTAACATTGAGAAGGGTCCCCGTTTCTGTTTTCCCTGATCCGTCAAGCTTGTAAATAAACTCAGAAGGATTGTTTTTCCAGTCAAGGTTTCTGATCAGGCATTCTGTTCGCTTGTTTTCATTGTCAATTAAATAGCCTTTCTCAAAACGGATTTGGCTGAAAGTTGAAAATGAAACCAATAAAAGCAGAAAACAGAAAAGGTTGGTTTTACGCATAATACAAAATTCGACTGCTTATTAAGTTCTCATGTTAAATAGCTGGATATAGTTTTCAGTGCTGTGCGTCTTCAAATAGTGAAAGCAGAATAGGGACTTAAAAATATAAACCATCCCTGAATGACTTCATCTCTAATATGCTCTTCAGTCATTTCCAGGGACAGATGGCCCGATCTGTTTTATTTCGTTGAGTAAATCTATGTATTTTATCAAAGTAAGCTCTGAATCAGGAATTTTTTCCGACCGGTATTTTTCAAGGAGTTGCGGGTAGTCTTTCAGATAAAATTCAACATAAGGCCAATCCAAAGGAACCGCATTCCCGGTAACCAGGTCCAGTACATATAAATTCCGGTTAATGTCCTTTTTTTGACCGGCATAGGAGTACCAAACAGAAGAATAGAATGCCAGGAAATAGCCATGGGTCAGCGATAGTGCATAGTCTCCACCCAGGGAATTGGACAGGTTCAGGAATACGGAATCATTCTTAACACAGGCGTAAATCTTGTCCTTAAAAAAGCGATTATTGATTGAATCTAATTTTGATTTGAATGTATAATTGTTCCCTCCAAACATTCCTTTTGCCAGGCTGGATCTGTGGATGGTTACCAGGTTGACAGCAAAAGCTGGCTTTTGAGAGCGCAATTGTTTCAAGCTCTGGTAAATTCCATCCGGGAATGTTATAAGCTGGGGTCTTCCGGGAAATGCCAGGAATATTAGTAAAACCAGCACAAAAAATTTCTTCACAAAGTAATCAGGATAATTATATCTAAGATTCTCACATCAGATTTTACAAGTTTAAAATTTGTTATCATAACCGGAGTTTTTCAAAAACCCTTTTGGGTTCTTGCTTTCTATAATAGCGTGGATTGCCGAGTTCTTATCCGTGCATTGGTTGTAATAGCTCTCGGTGATCTTGTAACCCATGTAGTATCCAAGGTCAGCGGGCACACCATTTTCAACCCTGTCGTAATTATACATCCAGTTATCTGTATTTTCATTGTTTTCGATATCCTGTTTATACCGGACCCATAATTCTTTTTCATGTAAATTTCCATATTCCATAAGGTATTGGTTTGCCAAAACACCTGTAAAAAGCATGGCAATAAAATCAGCAGAACCTTCATTCAAGCTCTTGTTCAATAAATTGTAATTGTTGAATTCGGCATTGATTTGCAGGTCATGCACAGTTTCGTGGGCGATCACAAAAATCAGTCTTTCCCTGACATTCGTATCAAATGCCAGCACTTTCCCAAATACGGAATTCCCGAATTCGGAAAGATCGGCTTCTTTGGAGGATGTAAGGATTTCAGCTCCGGCAAACAGGTAATTTTCAGTTGTTGTGCCCCCACATTCAATGGGACTGATTAAAAAACATATTTTTTTGGGTTTATAATCCGGGTAATATTTCCAGACCTTTTCCAAAAACTGATCGGCTTCATTGCCGATGGTTTTTGTAAGAAGGGTATTTTGGCGGATGCTCCTGAAAAACCCGGGATACTGGCTGATTTTGAGTAAATAATCCTGTGGTGAGTATTGATATTTTTTGAGAAACTCTTTTAATCCTTCTGTGCCATTATCAAAATACAAGGTTTTTATGCAATTGATACTATCATCAGCTGTTTTGCAGACTTTCAGGTGGTCATATGCAATCCAGAAATTATCAATATCCCCGGTGATGATCTGCATTCCGGGACTATTAGCCTGTTTGATTTGAGGGAATGAAATCAAAGGGAGAAAAAAGAAAAGCAGAATAATTGAGAAGACATGGTTTTTCATGATTATTTGAATTTGAGTTCAAAATAGCAAGAACGGAATAGTAGTATACTTTAGCCTGGTTATACAAGGAACTAAAAAAATGGTATTAATTGAATTGTGAACGGCCCGGATTTATTGCGTGGGAATGAATGGCTAATATTGGAGTTTTAATTTGATCAAAGTTACGATAGAAAGCAATGACAAGGCTTTGTCTAATTGTTTATTTTAATACAGGCTTCTGTTTAATGCCAAACATAATTGGATGGAATGAAAGGATTTGAATAAGGAAGAAATGCTGAAACGCCAGTTATTTGACCCTTTTCAGGTAAATATCGCCAAAGGGTTCCCAAATTCCCTTGCTGTTCTTTGTTTCGGAATGAAACTGCCAGCTGTCAAGGCTATTATCATAAGTGAAAGTATTGATAAAAGGCCCGTCTGGATATTCGAACCGGAAAGGAATGCTGTCACCTGATCTTGTGCCATATCCGAGTGTTTCCGAAAACCTCCCACCGAAATTATCCAGCCAATGAACGACATAACGTTCGCTTACGCAATCGACGCCAATGTATACCCTTGCTATGTATTGAGGTTGCCTTGCCGTGTCGGCGAATGAAAGCAGGATGAACTGGTGATTCAGTTCCCAGTTGCCTGTAAAATGATAGGCTACCGGGTCGGTTCCAATCTTGCCCGTTGCATCCCAACTACCAATGATATTTTCCAGGAAAGGGTCTTCAAACTTGTTCTCATTGCATTTGATTGTGGCCTGTCCGACAGAATGAAACGAAAAAGAGAGAAGGAAGACTATTGTTGCAAATTGAGGAAGTTTCATGGAGTAATTATTTTAAGCTCTTTCCTAGTTTTTCCGCTTTTACCAGCCACTTCTCCCTCGTTGAAGGGTCTGATGCCTTAATTGGCCCAACGTAAGTTACTTTTACAGGCTTTACCCCGCAAAACCCCAGGGTGGATTTTTTTAACTGGTTAACGCTTGGCCTGCCATAGGCAAACTTATAGTACCAGCTGGGGAAATCAAGTGTTGTAATAATATGTGCCGATTTCCCTGACAAAAGCTTATCCCACCATGCGGAGTTTTCGCGATTCTGAAATGTAAAACCAGGTAAAAATAACCTGTCAATGAAACCTTTTGTAATAGCCGGCAGTCCGCCCCACCATACAGGGTGTATCCAAACCATGTGTTCTGCCCATTTGATTTTCTCCCAGGCTTCAAGTAAATCCGGTTCCAGTTCTGTTCTTTTCTGATAACCAAACTGCAGGTTCGGATTGAATGCCAGGTTGCGGATAATAATTTCCTTAATTTCCGCTCCTGAGCCAGAGGCTCCTTTTTTGTAAGCAGTTGCGATACCGAAGTTAAAGCTGTCCTTGTTTGGATGCCCGTTGATAATGAGGATTTTTTTCATTTAATTAGTTAGTCCTGTTATATATCAAAGCTTTGAAGCGACTTTAACCTGATCATTGATATGGGCGGGCATTGAATCTGCAATTTTTTTAACTACCAGCAGAACCCAGAGAGACCCTAACAACCCTTTAACAGTAATGGTACTGATGATTTTCAATCCATTTGGAGTTTCTTCCAATACATGATCATAATACATTTTTGCCAGGGGAAATTTTCCAAGTTCGAGGCAACGTTTATATTCGACAATTTCAAGCAGTTCTACCCTAACTTCCGGACCTTTTTTCGGTTGAATTATATAATGATTTCCCGCTTTAAAGCTTCCCTCAAGTTTGGCATATTTAATTTCATTGTTCCAATTGTGCCAATTATTAATATCACTGAATAGTTTCCACATTTGCTCTTTTGAAGCCTCTTTCGTGATAATTGAATATGATCTGGTCCACATTTTATTATTCTTAATTTTTTGGATATTTCAATGATAGAACCCCTGAATCCAGAAGTGGTTGGTACAAGTATAAGGCTATTGAGTCTTAACCTGATATTTTATGGACTCCATTAATTACTATAGTTCGAATCTGAATTTTTGCTGGTTGACCAGTGAACTTTTTTCACAGGTACCGGTATCCGGCAAGGCTTAAATTGTCAAACTCTCAACGAGCCCCGGAACCCTCTCACTGAATAGTAGGAATCTGCCCCATTGTGATAAACAAAAACATGCTCATAGCGACGGTCACAAAATATGGCGCCTCCGTGAATCCTGATTTCGGATGGTGTTTGTACCCAACTCGAAGTTTTCGTGTCAAATTTACCAAGTTTCTGCAACTCCCGGTATTGATCTTCCGATAAGAGTTTAATTCCCATGGATGAAGCAAAGTCTAAAGCGTTGTTCCCAGGCTTATGTTCTTTCCTTGATTCCAGGGCTTCACGATCGTAACATAAACTTCTGCGGCCCTTCGGAGTTTCTTCTGAACAATCATAAAACAGGTATTCACCGGTGCTTGCATCAAAACCAACAACATCAGGTTCTCCACCTGTATTCTCCATCTCATTGAGTGACCAAAGCTTTTGCTCTGAACCAGCTGTTGCAAGCTTTGCAGCTACATTATTCCAGTTAAGCCCGGTGTGGCGGCCTATGTTTTTTTCGAAACGGATTTTTAAAGTTTTTAGTAATTCAGCACTCTGTTCGGATGATAACTCCTTTTTCTTTTCCATTGTTGTATTTTCTTGTTTTGAAATACTTAAAAGCAGGACAGGCTTGTGTTGTTCAGCTTTTCACCAGCCCTTTTTGAATGCTTATGGCTGAAATTCACTTGTGCAGGAATGAGATCGTTTTTTTAGATATTGATGTCTATTTTGGGTTTACCCTTCTCTTTTGGAGGAAATTTCTTTTCAAATTCAATCAGTTGTTCTTCTTTAATCTCAAAAGCCTCATCTTCGAAGAACCGTCCTGTGACATTCATCAATCCCTTATCCCCGAGTTCCAATGCCATAAAGGGTTCAAAGTTTAGGGAGTCTTTGGTTGTGATTTCAAATTCTTTTGCATTTCTGAAACCAAAACGATGATAATACTCCGGGTTTCCAAACAAGATCATCCCCTTAAATCCCAATTTTGTTGCTTCTGTAATTGAATAATTCATTAGCTGTGTGCCAATCCCCTTGTTTTGGTAAGGCGGCGAAACAGAAATAGGACCAACACACAATACTTCATGCTCTTTGTTTTGCTGATCTATGACCCTTGCCATTGATGAAATTATGTGGCCTATAATTTCACCTTCCAAAATACCAACAAGATCAAGGTCTGAAACATAACAGCCGCTTTCCCGCAGTTGATGCAGCACCAGGTGCTCATCACAGCCTGACTTGTATAAATTCCAGAAGGCTTCCCTGGTTAAATATTCTGTTGTAAAAAAGTTGTTTTTACCTGATTTCTTTATAAGTAAATCCATGATTGAGTGGTCGATATATTTTTGAATTTGATAGTTAATTTTTCGAAGTAATTTCCAGTTAAAAAATGACTCAGGAACTGTCAGACATCTGGCTTGTTCCGTGTTGTGACACCAGGCATCTTTTATTGGATCATTTATAGATAATCTTGCCTTATGGGTGTAAAAACATCAATAACTTCTCCGGCCTCGATTACTTCAAGCGAATGTTCAATGTCTTTTGGTATAGAGTAGCTATCACCTGGTAAAAGGACCTCGTCAAAATTCAAAAATTGAATCCTGTATTTGCCTGAAATAACGTAACCACTTTGCTCATTTGGGTGAGAATGGTTGGGCACAATATCTCCCGCTTTAAAATTCATTCTTGTTACCATGGTTTTTTGGCCGATAGCCAGGACGTCAAAGTTTACTCCTTTAAAAGTTCTCTTTTTTGCAAATGCAGACTTCACGATCATAAGTGGGAACTTTATAATTATTAAATCTATTGTTCGGTTTTAGATTGAAATTTTTCTCCCAACCGAAATTTTACAAGTACATAAATCAGGATGTTCACGATGAGGATATAAATAATAAAACCGCAATTGGCGAACGTGAAACTTGATAAAGTGAGGAGCGTTAATATCACACCGAATACCGTCGCGATCCAAGGCCAGGCAAGTTCGGTGTCGGGGTATTTGTAGGCTTTCACTATTGTCGGGATGGCAGCAAGTGCATCCGCAACGATGCTGAAAAAGATGGCTATATTTCCCACTTTGGTGATCAACCATAAAACCAGTCCTGCAACAGAAAGGATACCGCAAATCACATCAAACCAGGTTAACTTCCATTCAGACTTTTTATTTACGAATGAGGCTATAAATACTGTCAATGGCAGAAATCCTGTACTAAATGTCATTAATGCTTCGAGGCCAACCCCCTGGCTGATCTGCGCAATAAAAGCAATCATTGGCGCTACGGACCATAACAAAAAGGAAACGCGGTTGGGTTTGACTTTACCTTTAACGGTATCAACCAGGTATGCAACAGAGCCAGTGGCTCCAATTAGAGTGCCGAGAATTATAAAGTTGCTGTTAAGCATATGCATTTATCGGATATTGAGCATTAATCAATCATAGAATTATGATCGTTTTGTTTAATCCTGTTCAATATAAACACCAAATCTTTCATAAGAAATGCATACTTGTTCATAAAACTAATACACTCGAAATCCTTAATTCTTTTTATGCTCAAGTTTCCCCAGTATCCTGAAAGCTTCTTCCAGGCTTTCTTTAACCGGAATAAATGTATAATTGAATTGCTTTCTGAATTTCTCAGCGGTATAGAATGATTTGGCACGTGCAGAGCGGAGGTTCTCGCGGGTTACGATAGCAGGTTGGCCGGTTAAACGACTCCGTACCCATTCCAGGCGCCATCCCAGGCTCATGGCTATCCTGCCAATCGGGATGAATGGCTCCCTTTTCCCAAGAATTCCGGCTGCAATGCTGAATAGCTCATGCAGGGAAAGGTTTTCGGCGTTCAGGATGAAACGTTCACCGGAAATATCACTCTCCATCAGCAGTATCATGGCCCGGACAACATCCCTTACATCCACATATCCATTCACTCCTTTGTTATAAAAGGGAATCATCTTCTCTATGCTGAGGAAGATGCGGTTTGTAGCCTTTGGATGGCTGCCGGCTCCAAGGATAACTGAAGGGTTAACAATTACGGATTTCAATCCCTCTTCTATTCCCCTCCATACTTCCCGTTCAGAACCATACTTGCTGATTGCATACCCGCTATTCAACCGGGAAGTCTTCCACCTTGCATTTTCGTCTATGATACCTCCATGTTCCGGCCGTCCTAGGGATGCGATCGAACTGACGTGACAGATCTTCTCAACCCCTTGCTGCATGCAGGCATTCACCAGGTTAGCAGTTCCTTCGATATTGGTCTTAAGCATTTTGTTCCTGTCGCGCGGATCGAAAGAGATAAAAGCTGCACAATGATACACCTGTTTGACTCCTTTCACGGCTTCATGAACAGCAAAAAAGTCAAGGATATCACCATCAACCCATTCGATCAGGTCGTACAGGGATTTACTGCCATTAAGGCTTTGAAATATTGTTTGAATATCTTTCCGCTGATTGGGTTGGCGCACCATTGCGCGGACCTTTTCGCCACGGGAAGTCAGTTCATAAAGAAGATAAGAGCCTAATAGGCCTGTTCCGCCGGTAACCAATATCATAAAGCAAATCTAAGCAATTTCGATACAAACATCATTAGTAGCCGGGAGGTGGAGTGGTTGATAGTTTATCCAACAATCGAAGGGTTACATAGTTTATAAAGCCGTTTTCCTTTCCAAGGGAATAAGCACGGCTTACATGTGCGGGTTGCTCCGCATATTCAACATCAAATACTGGTTTACCGGCTAGTTGCCATACTTTAAGCTGATCAAGGTATTCCTGGGTATCCAGAGGGTCAACGGCAACATCTCCCTGGCTTCCTCCATTGTCAGGGTCGCCGGAACCATCATACCAGATATCTTCATGTGCAATGGCATCAAAAAGTTTTATGTAGTCCTGGTTAGCGCCCATTTCGGCTGCATTTTGAGCAATGAAAATAAAGGACGAATCGCGAGATCTTGCATAGGTAGCAAGTTCGGTAAGAAAAGAGACCAGTTCATTTTCCGGGTTTTTGCCCTCTGTAGCAGCCGCGGCAATAACTGCCGGTTCATTGTATATTTCCAGCCAATCCAGGTAAACCCCGTCGAAACCATCATCGATGATCTTACCCAGGCATTCTTTCATTATGTTTTTCCATGCTGGCGACCAGTATTTTACGCCATAACTGTCATTCCATCCATCCGGATCAGGACTGAGTATCCATGTTGGGCTCCCGGGAGTCCAGCTGCTTTGCCAGTAAGCCCTGTAGGATTCTGCCTGCCCGACATCGAAATAGCAAAGCACCACCTTGGCTTTACCTTTTGAATTGGTTGATCCATGCATCCGGGCCACATCGCTTTTGGTATCATAATCCTCTGCTCCCAGTATGCTCCGTTGCTGATCCATCACGATGAGGTCGTAATGTGAATTACAAATAGCATCAATGGCTGCAGGTTCTTCCAGGCCGTCAAGCTGGTATGCCCAGAATCGGACATCCTGAAGCTTTCCTTTGTTTAAGGGGACTGGTGTATTGTCTTTCTTGCAGGAAAAAACAAGCGCACATGTCATCACCAGCAGGAAGGCAGTTTTAATCAAGAGAGGGAACAGATGTTTTGTGCTTGCCATGATATACCAGGATTAATCTTGAAAAGATAAATAACGGCTATTGCCAATGCAAGAACGAACGCCGGGATCAATTAGTATGAAAAGCTTTATACACCAGTATGTTATTCTGTTCCCCGAGTTTTACACCCAGCTGCTTTACAAGGTTTGGATTCTCGAGGTAATTCCGGTCAGTCAGGATGATCACTTCAGCACCATTGAAAATATGATACCCCAGGGTCTGCATGCTTTTAAAGCTGGTATCCTTCAACGTCCAGCCCTGCCTGTCGAGGAAATAGAGGCCACCGTTCGGTGACAAATCAGTAAGAAGAACTACATGAGATTTCCTGGAAACACCAATTTCGTCAAGGTACTGGCAGCTGCCATCGAGTTTATCTCCAATCACCGAAAACAAGTCCTCCTTAGTATCGTAGCGCTTCTCCATTTTCTGCCTTGCATAATTGAGACTGAGCAGGCAAAGTACCAGGAATGCCAATCGTGTGAGGAGGTGAGATGACAGGACCGGGAACCGGTTCGAGAATGAGGTAAATGCATTGATTATCACGAAAACCAGGCCAGGGATCAGACCGAGAAAATAGTAATCATGCTGCCGGAATTGTTCGAAAAAGAGCAAAAAATAACTAACAGATCCTAATAGAACTACAACCGTAATGATCAACAACTGCCGGTTTGCAAACTTAACCAGGACAAATCCAAGAATGGCAAGGATTGCAAAGACGTGCAAGGTGCTTTGATAGTAATAAGAAGAATACCAGTAGTTGAAAATATAATCAAACACTTCATGAACTCCTGCTTTGTCCATCTCCCAAACCGGCCGTGTTGACAAAAGGAAATAGGAATCATGGCTGGCATGGTTATACCGGATTGCATAGAGATTCCACGCAATGACCAAAAGAAGTGTGAATGTGAAGAATATGAAAGGCATGAGATTCTTCCATAAAATGGAGACTGTGCCATTACCCTTGCTTATATCAGCCAGGATAAGAACGAGGAAGAAGGCTGCCGGATTCAGAAAAGTAGTGACTTTGATGAGGGATGACAATGCAAAAAACAGGAAACCTGACAACAGTAAAGATTTCCTTTTTCTGTCAACCAGGAACCGGTATGAATAGTACCAGCCGGATAGCGTCAATCCCAGGGCTGCAGCATCCGGCAGGAAATTATTTGCATAATAGAGAAGAATGGTGGAGGAAAGAAACAGGAAGGTGAAAACAAAAGCATAAAAAGTGTCCTCAATGAGCAGGAACAAAAGCCTGAAAAGGGAAAAGAAGCCGAATGTGCAAATGGATAGATTAATAAGCCGGAGAATAAATTCATGTTCGCCAAACAGGCGGTATATCCATGCAGACAGGTAGTAAAGGATAGGGAATTCGCAGGCAGCGCGTCCATCCTGGCTCATCAGGTTATATACACCCGGGGATAAGAAATGCATCCCATGGTTGAGATAATACCTGATAAAGGAGAGGCTGTCAGTTTGCCTGATAAAATGAATTCCCTGGGGATGCAGGAAAAGGATGTGCTGGTAGTTATAGAAAATGTAAACCAGTAAAAGGAGGACAATAAATACGCTGTTTTTATGTGTCCTTATGAAATCAGCCGTTTTAGCCAAAAGGATTTTCACCAGGAATTCCTCATTCGTTTAAACTTAGAGACAAGGTCCGTCATCTCCTCCAATCCGGGGATTGCCAGGTCATCCCGGAAGGGTTCTCCAATCCGCAGGTATTTTCGCATAAAGGTGTTTGCTGTAATTCCCCATTTGAGTAAGAACATCTTACGGCCCTTATTTCTTTTTACCCTTTTTGTTGATTTAGAACCGAAATGGTAAACCCGCGCTTTTCCAAGCCCTTTGAAATAGCGAACTCCCGCCTGGACAAGCTTCATTGAGAGATCCGGATCGGAATACATTCCAGGGCTGAATTCCGTACTCATCCCGCCGACAAGATCCCAGCTGTCAACATGAACAACATTCGGAGGCCAGGTGCTTCCGTTCCAATCGGATTTTTCTAATTCCTGAAATTCCTTCAGCAGGTCCTGTTCCCGGAAACTTTCCAAATCATCCCCGTAGTTTTTGACAAGCACGCAGGAATTACCGGTATCGGCCGGCTCTATCATCGTACTGGATAGCATGAAGCTTTTATGCCCAATTCGCCTGATCTCATTCAACAGCTCAACATCCCAGCCAGGTAAGAGGTACATATCGTCATTTACATAAACCAGGTAATCCGATTTAATGAGAGATCGGGCAATATTCAACCCATAGCAGATCCCTATATTTTCCGAAGCATGGATATAATCGATGTCACCCTGTGATTCAAGCCAATCAGCAGTTCCGTCCTTCCCCTCATTTACGATCACAATCATCTGGATAGCATTCCCTGAGTTCTTTCGGATGCTTCCAAGGCAAAGCTTAAGATAATCCAGGTTGTTCCAGCTGGGTACCAGGACTGACAATGAATACCGGGGAAGGGGTGAGTGTTGATATTTCCGGATATCTTCGATCATACAGGGAATTTGAAGGCCAAATTAAGCCAACTCTTTGAATATTGGGAATTATCAATGATAAAAGTAAGGATTAGACTAGAGGGAAGAGCTACCTGCAAGAAATCCCAGGTCGGCAAGGACAATTGCCGTGGCAGCCTCAAGGATTACAGGCATTCGCAATGCAATGCAGGTATCATGGCGGCCCTGGATCTGCAAAGTTCCTGTTTTCCCGCTTTTAAGATCCAGGGTTTCCTGCGGCAATCCTATGCTGGAGGTTGGTTTAACAGCCACCCGGAACAGCAGTTCATTACCATTACTAATTCCCCCGTTAATACCCCCGGCATTGTTCGTTAAGGTCTTTCCTGATGCATCCAGGATCGGATCATTATGCTCGCCGCCTTTCATCCTGGCTGCATTAAAGCCGGAACCGAATTCAATTCCCTTTATGGCAGGAATGGAGAATACCAAATGGCTTATCAAAGATTCTGCACTGTCGAAAAAAGGTTCACCCAGGCCGACAGGGATACCGGAAGCCGTACATTGAATGATACCGCCGATTGAATCTCCTGTACCGGCGATTGCATCCAGGGCTTTCTGTATATCTGTTTCACCGCCTATTTCCAGGATTTCGGAGGTGATATTCACCGGGGCTATGATCTTTTTGGCAACTACGCCTGCAGCAACCAGAGCAAGCGTCATCCTGCCGGAGAAATGTCCACCTCCGCGGGGATCAGCATATCCCTTGAATTTTTTCCCGGCAGTGAAATCAGCATGCCCGGGCCGGGGTGTAGTAAGCAGGCTTGCATAATCGGATGATCGAACATCCGAATTCTCAAACAGGATGGTGAGCGGTGCGCCTGTAGTTTTTTCCTTATAGATGCCCGAAATGATTTTTGGAAGGTCTGCCTCTTTCCTGGGGGTTGTGCCTTGTGCTCCACTCCTGCGCCTGGAGAGGTCATGCTCAAAATCGCTGGCAGAGAGCGAAATGCCGGGGGGGACGCCATCAATTACCAGCCCGATTGCGCTTCCATGAGATTCCCCGAAAACAGAAAGCCTGAATATTCTTCCAAATGAATTCATCATCTATTGATTTTATAAAACAGCTTGTCGAACCCCCAATTTTTCAAGGTCTTCGAAGAAACCGGGATAGGATTTGTCAACACATTGAATATCTGCGATAGTGACAGGCCCATCAGCACCTATGGCTGCAATTGCCGCCATCATGGCAATGCGGTGATCGTTGCAGGAATTAACATGCCCGGCCTTTGGTGTGCCACCCGTTATAAGCATTTCATTCCCGGCGACCTGCACTTTTATTCCAACATTTTTGAGCATGTTGCCTATGCTTTCGGCCCGGTTGCTTTCCTTATGCAATAGCCGTTCCACTCCTGAAATTGAAGAGATTCCGTCTGCATATGCGGCCAATACTGCCAGGGGAGGAAAGAGGTCGGGGCAGTCGGAGGCATCAAATTGAAATGCCCTGATTTTAGAGGTGATTACCTCAACAGAAGTGCCATCAAGAATGTATTTAACACCAGCTTTTTCAAGTACTTCAAGTATTACTCTATCTGCCTGACGGCTATCCATACGAAGGCCATGAACGATAATGTTTCCGTGAATTGCGCCGGCAACCAATAGAAAAGCGGCATTGCTCCAGTCGCCCTCAACAGTGTATTGTTTTGCCTTGTATGCCTGTTTGCCTGGTATAATGAATTTCTGAAAGCCTTCATTATTAACCCGGATGCCAAAGGTTTCAAGGAGTTCAAGGGTCATGTCGATATAGGGCCGGCTCCTGAGATTGCGGACTGTGATTTCTGAATTCTCTTCAGCAAGAGGCAAAGCCATTAGTAAGCCGGTAAGCAACTGCGAACTCAATGACCCGTCTATGTCGGCGTTTCCCCCATGCAAAGGCCCTTGCAATTGAATGGGAAGAAAACCATTATTAGAATTGATTCTGACACCAAACTGCTGAAGGGCTTCGCTGATCATTCCAGCAGGTCTCCTTAGAAGCGAACCTTCCCCCGAAATTGTAACAGGGGTATTGTACAAGGCTGCAATCGGTGAAAACATCCTGAGGGCAAGCCCGGATTCACCGCAATTCAATAAAGAGCCAATATTTCTTTGTCCGCTTATTACAGTTATATCCCCTTTATTTTCCCAGAGATCACAGCCCAATTCCCTGGCAATACTGAATGCAGCTTGTGAATCATTACAATAGGATGGATTTATCAGGGTAGTTGATCCCTTTGCCAGGATAGCTGCAGCAATGGCCCGCTGGGTCATGCTTTTGCTGGGAGGAGCTTGAATGGAACCTCTAACTGTTGAGGGGAAAACGGACCTGTTCATTCAGAATTTACTTATTCATCAAATTTCATAATTATTTCTCAATTGGGAGGCCTATTTCCATCATTGTATTCTCATTCATGACTTTTAGCTGGTGTGCAATGGATTCCTGGTGGATAGCCTTGAGAATGGTCGAGATAAATTCCACGCTTAACCCCTTGGTCCCGCCCTTACGGACAGCCTTATTCACAATTTCCTGCCAGCGGTTACTCTGAAGAATGGTGATATTATGCGCTTTTTTGAACTGGCCTATTGTTTGGGCAACCTGCATGCGGCGTTCAAGGATGTCGAGCAACAGGTCGTCATAAATATCGATCTGGCTCCGGAGTTCATCCATTGTACTCATAAACTGCGAATCAGGGGAGTCAACCGTGCGGAGGATCAGCTGGTCCAACAAGATGCTCAGCTGATCCGGGGTTACCTGTTGTTTCTTATCGCTGAGGGCATGGTCAGGATCGAAATGGGATTCAATCATAAGTCCATCGTAATCAAGGTCCATAGCTTCCTGGGAAATATCCTGCAGGAAAGCCCTGTCGCCTCCCATATGGCTGGGATCGCAAAGGATCGAAAGCCCGGGGAACCGCTGGCGGAGATCAATGGCAATCTGCCATTTGGGCTGGTTACGGAAAGCCGTTTTTTCATATGAGGAGAACCCCCTGTGAATAGCGCCAATCCTGGTAATGCCCGCTTTGCAGAGTCGCTCAACAGCTCCTATCCATAATTCAAGTTCCGGGTTTATCGGGTTCTTTACAAATACCATTACATCAACTCCCTGGAGAGCATCAGCAATTTCCTGCATGGCAAAAGGGTTCACAGTTGTCCGGGCGCCGATCCATAAAACATCAACCCCGAATTTCAAAGCCTCATAAACATGTTTTTCAGTTGCAACTTCCGTAGCAGTGGGAAGACCTGTTTCCAGTTTAACCTGTTTAAGCCATTTCAGGCCTTCGGAACCAACACCTTCGAAGGAATTGGGGCGCGTCCTGGGTTTCCATATTCCTGCCCTGAAAACATCCACCTTGCCTGTAGCAGCTAATTCACGTGCTGTGATCATAAGTTGATCCTCAGATTCGGCACTGCACGGGCCGGCAATTATTAACGGTTTATTCCTGAATATTTTCCAATTCCTGAGCGGTTCAATTTGAATATTAGTATTCATAAGAGTAAGTTTAGATTTGTAAGCCAGCACTATATAGTATTGATTTTCCTTAATTCAGTGGTGATACGATATATGCAGTAGTTGTTGATTTATGTTTGTTTTGGTCAAGGATCTTTTCAATTTTATTTGCCTCTTTCATTAGATCCAGCAAGCTGTCAGGGTCGTTCATCATGATATACTGCCTGAAAAGCATAACCTTCTCAATGTAATTATCAATGACTTCAAGCAGCGGCTTTGCATTCTGCAGGAAAATAGGAGCCCAGGTTGCACTATTGCTTTTAGCCAGCCTGACAGTGCTTTCAAACCCACCGGCAGCAAGGCTTAAAATATTCTTCTCGTCTTTTTCCTTGTCGAGGACCGAAAGTGCCAAAGCAAAAGAACTGATATGCGACAGGTGCGATACGTAAGCAACATGGATATCATGTTCAGCGGAATTCATTAATGAGATTCCCATTCCGAGTGTGGTAAGCATTCCTGAGATCAGATTCATGGCATCCTCATCGGAGTTCTGGCTATCACAAATGATGGCAAGCTTATTGTCGAAAAGCTTGTCTTTTGCTGCAAGCGGTCCTGAATACTCTGTGCCGGCCATAGGGTGGACAGCCACATACCGGCCTCTCAACGGGTGATTCTTCACGGTCCCTATAATATCCGCCTTGGTAGATCCCATATCGGCGACAACCTTACTCGTCCCTTTAACCCTGTCGAGGATATGAGGGAGCAGCCTTGAATTTACACTGACCGGGGCACAAAGCAGTATGACATCCGATTGATCAATAGCCTGGTCCAGTTCGAGGATTTGATCCACCAATCCGTGGAGCAGCGCAAGATTGCGGTGTTCCTTGCTGGAATCCACGCCTATTATCTGACGGGCAAAACCCTTGTTTCTCAGGCTTAGGGCCAGGGAACCACCAATTAAGCCGATTCCGAGGATGCAGGTTGTTTTAGATACAATAGCTATTCTTTCTGTGTTCATTTTGAGTGTTTTAGTATTACCAGCACAGTTAAAAAGGATGATATCATGCGGTTTTTCCGATCATACTATTTGTGTTTGCTTCCATGATCCTTTCCAGCGCTGTTGAAAGCAGGGCTTTGTTACTGCAAAGTGAGATACGGATATATGGATTTCCATTTTTGCCGAAGATGAACCCTGGTGTAAGGAATAGATTCAGCTCACGGAGGAGGTAATCAGCAAAATCTTCAGAGGATGACCAGGTTCCCGGGATGCGGGCCCAGAGAAATAGTCCGGCCTGGCGGGGATCAAGTTCGCACCCTAGTTCTTTCAATATTTCAAATGCAATTTTCCTTCGGTCGTGGTATGCACTATTCAGTGATTTGTACCAGGAGGCATCAGCATTTAATGCTTTAACAGCTGCTTTTTGAATGCCCAGGAACATGCCTGAATCCATATTGCTTTTTACCTGAAGGATCGATTTGATATATTCCCTGTGGCCACCAATCATTCCAACCCTCCAGCCGGCCATATTGTGTGATTTGCTCAGGGAGTTCAGTTCCAGGGCAACCTCACGGGCCCCTTCAACTTCCAGGATACTTAAATACTCTTCATTGAGAATGAAACTGTAAGGGTTATCATTGCAGATAAGGATATGATGTTTCCTTGCAAATGCAACAAGGTTTTCGAATAATTCCCTTGTGGCCTTTGTTCCTGTGGGCATATGGGGATAATTCACCCACATCAGCTTTACTTTTTTCAGACCTTGCTTTTCCAGCAAGTTTAGATCCGGGTACCAGCCATTCTTTTCAAGAAGGTCATAATAACGAACTGAACCACCAACCATCCTTGTAACTGATTCATAAGCCGGGTAACCCGGATCAGGGATCAGTACTTCATCCCCTGGATTTACAAAGGCCATGCTTACATGCATGATCCCTTCCTTAGAGCCAAGCAAAGGAAGTATTTCGCCGGAGGGATCCAGTTCAACGTTGAAGAAGCTGCTATACCAGGAAGAAAAGGCTTCCCTGAGCGGTAATATCCCGTTGTATGACTGGTATCCATGTGCCCCGGGATTCGCCGAGACTTTTGAAAGCTCTTCTGATACATCAGGATGAGGGGGAAGATCGGGGCTTCCAATTCCCAGGTTAATTACCGGGAACCCATTGCGGCGCATTTCTTCCATTTGCTTCAGTTTCCTGGAGAAGTAGTACTCCTGGACCAGGCTGGTTCGCCTGGCCGGATGAATTAATTCGGGGTTTCCAATGTTCATTATCGTTAGGTTAGTGAGGGTAGATTCCAGGCAAAAAAAAAGGCCCCGTTATGGGACCTTCTCGTTTATGTTTTTCTTCTTTACAGAAGTATAAATAACGATCCAATCCCCATCCTGCTACGATAGTAGTAAGAGAAGATTTGATAATACAGACCGTTGGTAAATGTTGTTCTCATGGGTATTGCTTAATACAAAAGTAGCGTTAATTCTGATTTTAACTGCATTTTCATGATAAAAAAGTTGTCATTTAGTAAATTTATTATTTTAAGTATTTGACATACAGCATGATATATAAAACAGATTCACGTATATAAAATATATGCTTTTAATCAAACTTATTGGCACTATTCACTTTTGATGAAATCAGGTATTCCTAACTTAGCAATCTATAATTTAAAAAGCATGATGAAAGCGCCACAACTACTGATTTTAGGTTTTCTCTTCCTGGGTATAGGGTTAGCATCCGCACAAAAGCCGGCAATAACTGACAAAAGTCCCGGTAATGAGGCCATAAATAAGAAAGAGATGGCAGATGAAGTTAAGGATGCTATGATCCATGCCTGGGCCGGGTATAAAGAATATGCCTGGGGAATGGATGCCCTCAAGCCTGTATCAAAAACAGCTGAGAACTGGTACCCGGAAACTTTGCTGATGACTCCCGTCGACGCATATGATGCCTTGCTGATCATGGGATTGAAAGATCAGGCTTCTGAAGCAAAAGAGTTGATCTTGTCAAAATTGGATTTTAATAAAGATATGGAAGTTCAGAATTTTGAAGTCTCCATCCGGTTATTGGGTGGTTTATTATCAGCCTACGAACTGGATGGTGATAAAAAATTCCTGGATCTTGCATCTGACCTTGGTTCCCGGTTGATCAAAACTTTTGAATCACCTACCGGGATGCCATACAGGTATATCAATCTCAGGACAGGAGTTAAGCATGGAGAGATATCAAATCCTGCAGAAATAGGGACCTACCTGGTAGAGTTTGGCATACTTAGTCATCATACCGGGGACCAAAGATATTTTGAAACAGCTAAAAAGGCCATGAAGGCATTATATCAAAGGTGCTCAAAGATAGGTTTGCCCGGTTCAACCATTAACATTGAAACCGGGGAATGGGTTTCAACGGAGTCTCACATTTCGGGTGGGATAGACTCTTATTTTGAATATCTGCTCAAAGCTGCCATCCTTTTCCAGGACGAAGAGCTGATGAAGATGTGGAAAAGTTCTGCAGAGGCCATTCGATTGTACCTGTCTGACAAAAAAGAGGGGGAATTATGGTACCGGCATGTTGATATGAACAGTGGAGCCGTTATCAGTACCCGGTACGGGGCGTTGGATGCTTTTTTTGTTGGCAGCCTTGTACTATCAGGCGACATTGAAAGTGCTGCCGCCCTGCAGGAGTCAAATTATAAAATGTGGATGCTGCAGGGGATAGAACCCGAAGAAATTGATTATGGAACGATGAAAATCATATATGACGGATATGCACTCAGGCCGGAAAATATAGAAGGCGCCTACTACATGTACCAGGCTACTGCTGATGAGAAGTATTTGAAAATGGGCCAGTCAATGTTCAGGAACCTGGTTAAGTATTGCAGGAATGATGCGGGTTTTTGTGCCTTGAAAAGTGTTGTCACAAAAGAGAATGAGGATTCAATGGAGAGTTTCTTCCTGGCAGAGACCCTGAAATATGCCTATCTCCTTTTTGATGATTCAAACAAAATAACTTTCTCAAAAGCGATATTTGGTACTGAGGCACATCCTTACAAGCGATTTTAGAAACTACCTATGCGTTTGGCCCGGCAAGGTTTTCCATGCTCCTGTTAATAGAAACTTTAAGGGTGTTCCCGGGCTGATAAGCTATTTCTTAATGAACTTTCCTGCCGGAATGGATTTCCCGTTTGTTTCCAGGCGATATACATAAGTACCCGGCGGGAGCCTGTCAGCCTGGTATTGAATAAGGGAAGCTCCCACCGGGACTTTCGAGCGGGAATATTCCTGTCCGGAAATATCCGAAACAACCAGTTCAGCCTGCGAATTGTTGTGCCCGCTCAGTGGCAGGTTAACCCTGTCAGCGCAGGGAACCGGGTATGCTTTAAAGCCTTCAATTCCAAGATCATTAAAGCCGGAACTTGCTCCCGGAAGTCCATAAACCTCAGTTGAAACTATATAGGTCGATAGCGAAAAATCATAAATATACACGAGCAGTTTAGTCTTATTGCTTCCATTGGTATAGGTTAAAGAATAATCTCCTCCAGGCACATTCAATAACTCAGAGCCATTTTCATTAACAATACTGGTAGTATATACATAATAGCCGGTAGTATCACTCGTGGAAATATATTTATAGGTCACCATAATCAATTCCAATAGGCTATCCGTATTGAATAGCCCGGCACTCAGGTATGCTGCATCATACAGGTACTGATCCCCGGCAACCGGTAAGGTGATGGTCTTCCATAAGCTATGATCCTCGTTATAAACAGTAACAGTATTGTTAACATAGTCAGTCACATAAAACTTATAACCGTTGCCGGTATTTGATACTTCTGCTGCTCCCGAATAGGTGTTCTCGTGCACAATTTGGGCATTTGCAATGGTAAGGGTGAAGAAAAAAGCTAAAACAAGTAGCGTATAGATTTTCATTTTAAAGAATTTTTTGAGGATGGAAAATTAACTTGTTTTTGACAATGACCAGGTTGATTAGTTTAATCTTCAATTAATATTTCCCTGATTTGGGATATTCTTACGATTTCTCTCACGAAAATGCCAGGGAGCCGCTACAACTTGTAACGGCTCCCTGGCAATGATTAAACTCCAAACAGGTTATTGATGCTGCGAATTACGGCTTAGCCCTGTTTTCACAAACCCCTTTCAAGCTTCCTTGTTCTCTTTTGGATGGTATCCAAATCGTTCAGCAAACTTTTCCCTTTGTTCAGGGGTCAATTCTTCACAGTGATTGTGCATCCAGGCTTTCCTGAATGGTCCGTGAGGATGGCAGCTTCCGGCATGGGCAAAATGCATGCGGCCGTGACGGTGAAATCCTTTAGCTCCGGATAATATCCTGGCCAGGATTAAAATGCCTGCTGCCTGGAGAAAAGTAATGGTTCCCACTTTAAAAAGTACGGGTACCAGCCAGTTCCACAAACCCATAGTGATAAGGGAGCCAAGGCTGATAAATGCTATTGGAGCAAGGATGAATAGAAATCTGAATTTACGTTTCATTTCTTTGTGTTATAAGTGATTAATTTGTTAGGCGGTCTGAAGTTTTGACCTGCCTTTATATGGAAGACGATCAATCCGGACAATTACTCTATTTGATAGGAAATTCTTTTAGCTGAAGATAGTATTAAGCTTCAATCATCAGGATATCAATGGTTTTAGTATATAAAAAGTCCGGCAGGAAAAGATCATGCCGGACTTATTTATACCGTGAGAATGAATTGGTTATTCGCCAGCTGACGGACGATGCTCACAGCGGTTTTTAAACTCTTCTTTGAACTTTTGTTTCTCTTCATCGCTCATTTGGGCCCATTTCTGCCTCAACTCCCTTGCCTTGTGAAAGGTATGGGGACTATGCCCACGGTGATGCCCGAATCCCCCGAAAAGGATCCTTGAAAGTACCAGTAGCCCTAGTGCCTGCCAGTAAGTAATCAGTCCTGCATGAACTACCTCCGGCAAAATTGCATTCCAGAGAAGCATTACTATCCATGCTGCTGAAAAAAGGAAAACAGGGATCAGCAGAAAAAACCAGTAACGGCGTTTGTAGTGTTTATGGGTGGAATTTGAATGATCGAACATGGTAAAGAGTTTTAATAGGTTATAAATTCTTCGTAGAGGTCTTCAAGTTTGTTGCGGAGGTGTTTAAGGGCATATCCCTTGCGTGAGATGATGGTCTTAAGATTCTCACCGGTTTTATCGGCAATTTCCTGCAAAGTCATGTCCTCAAGTTCATTCCAGACGAAAACCTGCCTTTGTTTTTCAGGCAGTTCATCCAGTGCTGTAAAAAGTTCTTCCCAGAAGACCTCCCTGAGCTGTTTCATAGCAGGGTCGTCATTGTTGGAAAGCAGTATCTCACGGATCTCCCAGTCGCCATCCTCATCAATGTAATCCAGTTCTTCAAGTGATTCCGTGCTTCTCTTCCGGTATTTATCCGTGATCTTGTTACGTGCCACACTAAAAAGCCAGCCGCTTATTTGCTGGATCTCATCCAGGTTGACCACATTGCTTAATTGGTACCAGACATCCTGGAGAATATCACGGGCATCTTCATCCGAATTAACCTTGCCCCGGATAAAACCAAAGAGCCGCTTGCCATAATTACTTACGGTATCGCCAATGCGTTGGTTCCGGGTTCCTGCCATCTGGATGTTTTCTGCCGCTATCATGATGAAATGATAGACGAATGAGAATCTAAATTACTTTAAAAAAAGATGATCAAACATGATAAATCTATTAACGCGAAGATATACAGATGTTTATAAATTAATATGCAACGAATTCCCTGAGGTTATCCTTCAGGATCCATTCCAGTTCTTGAGTATTTGTTTCGTTTGTTTCGATGAATAGGAATCCGAAAAGAGGGAAGGCTGTATGATCCACTTTCCTTAATTCAAGAGGTTTCTGGAAATGAGTTAGTAATTGGTCAAAATTGAACGACCTGATCTCTTTCCCGGGAATACCGGTGGAATTATTTAAAACAACCAGGCTAAAGAGGCTGTCGTCCTTTTTGGCCAGTAAAGCCGGCCAATCCGGTTTTATGTTGTTCAAAAAATATTCGTAGGAGTTAATTCCATATGCAAACCAGGTTGTATCTGCTGTAGTGCACCAGCCCCCGAAACGCAGGGGGTTTACTTCAATGGGAACGCAGCGCCCATTTTCATCTATCCTTACTTCCACATGGAGAGGGAAGTTCTTCATGGGAACCAGGCTGTTCAACTGTTCCAGGAAGCCTGTAAGTCTTGGTAGGTTTTCAAGCAGGATGGATTTTGAAGTTACATAGATGCGGTCGCTTACATCATCACCGGAAGCAAACAGGTGTTTCAGGATGTTAAGGATAACAGGCTTTCCATTTTCATCGAAGTAGGCGTCGAATGCATATTCCACTCCTTTGATATATTGCTCAACAAGGAACTTTGAAGTATCGAGAACTTCTTTTGGATACAACTTTCGAATGTGTTGTATGTCGTCATGAATTCGTTTTTTGATTTCATCCCACTCAAAGAGCTGGTTAACTGTATATACACCAAGGCTGAAAAAACCAACGGAAGGCTTGATAACAAAAGGAAAGGTTAATGCCTCAACATGAAGGGCTTCGATTTCATCGAATTCCACCTCTTTGAAAAAGACTTCAGGGAATAAATCCTGGGTAAGCCTTCTGAATGCTACTTTATCTTTGAAAACCCGGATGATCGAAGGCAATCCTGTAAATCCAAGGTTCTCTGCAATCCAGTGAATTGAATTTTCCGAGTTTGTATAAATCCGAGTTCCGGGATCTTTCCTGATCACTTCAACAGCTTCTTCTGAAGTTAATATGTAAGGTTCCCTGCCTGGTATGAAATGCCTCGCCCCAGAAGGTTCATAAGTCTGAAAACTGTTCCTGGTAATTGTTTCTTTCAGGAAATCGGAGACATACGGGAGGTCGAGAAGGATCATGTTCTGGAAGAGTAGAATTATTTGATAAGCCTTGTTTTGATCAGTGAGAATGTTATTCCGGCAAAATTAGCATAGAATTAATAGCTAGAAAGAAATTCCAGGCATCCACTGTAACTAAGATTTGTCATCGGCCTGTTTCATTCGGATGCATTTGCATGGCCAGGATCTGATTTCAAAAACCTCAATTAATCTGTACATTTGCTTTAAACCACTCTCCATGAAGCTTACAAACCGGCAATATTCCTGCCTTTTACTGGCTGCAACCACGCTTGTCCTGATCATTAATCTTGGTTCAGGATATGGTTTTTGGCCGCTGGAGGAAAGTGCTTTGCTGGTTAGCAGGTGGATAGTTTCCGGGCTGTTTCTCATATACGCCTTCCGAAGAAAATCACTGACCAGCTGGATTTTGGTCAGCATGCTGATTGGAGTAGAATTTGGGCATGATTTTCCTTCCATTGCAATACAGCTGAATATTTTCAGTAAAATATTCCTCCGGATGGTAAAGACTATTATTGCCCCGCTTTTGTTTGGAACACTGGTGGTAGGTATTGCAGGACATTCGGACCTCAGGCAGGTAGGCAGGATGGGATGGAAATCCATTGTTTATTTTGAGGTGGTTTCTACACTGGCTTTATTCATTGGGCTGATTGCCATCAATCTGAGCAAGGCCGGTATGGGGGTGGTGGTTCCTGCTGCTCTTTCTCAACAGTTAGTTGAGGATGTTAAGCCCCAGACAATCAGTGATATCATACTGCATATCTTTCCCGAGAACCTGGCAAAAGCAGTTTATGAAGGGCAGGTATTGCAAATCGTAATATTTAGTATCCTTTTCGGGATGGCTGTTGCCTTATTGAAAGAAAAGCATAAAACCCGAATGGTCCACTTCGCTGAAAGCCTCTCTGAGGTTATGTTCAAATTCACCAACCTTGTAATGTACTTTGCTCCTATTGCTGTTTTTGCTGCTATCGCTTATTCTGTCGGCCATATGGGACTTGGTATCCTTTCGAACCTCCTTAAGTTGCTGGCTACTTTTTACGTTGCCCTGGCAGCTTTCCTCCTGCTTGTATTGTTTCCCATCCTGTTGTTGCTGAAATTCCCCGTAAAGAATTTCTTCCTGGCTATTCTTGAACCTGCAACCATAGCCTTTGCTACAACCAGTTCTGAATCTGCATTGCCGAGAGCGATGGAGGCTATGGAAAAATTCGGC
This sequence comes from Bacteroidota bacterium, assembly GCA_013376995.1. Classification (GTDB taxonomy): domain Bacteria; phylum Bacteroidota; class Bacteroidia; order Bacteroidales; family UBA4417; genus UBA4417. Next base: position 285,546 of record JACAAZ010000002.1, read on the forward strand.
GTTCCTCGGAAAATTGTTGCCTTTGTCATTCCAACCGGGTATAGTTTCAATCTCGATGGAACTACTTTGTACCTTTCGCTTGCAACGATTTTTGTTGCCCAGGTAGCTGGTATTCCGCTGACCATTGAACGGCAATTACTCATAGTTTTTACTCTTATGTTAACCAGCAAGGGAGTTGCAGGTGTGCCAAGAGCATGTTTGGTAGTATTGATCGGGACAGCAGCGAGTTTTGGGCTTCCTTCCTGGCCGATATTCATTATTCTGGGAATTGATGAATTGATGGATATGGCCCGCTCGGCAGTGAATGTTACCGGCAATTGCCTGGCAACTGCCGTAATTGCTCGTTGGGAAGGTGAATTTGATGATGAGGCTTCGCGGAACTTTAAGCCGGAAAAGATTAACGAATAAAAGGCATTGTCATATCCATTCCGGATCAATGTTTTGTAAATTTGTATATTACTGGATTTAATAGCACATCCTGCCGGCTTCAGCCGGAGTTTCCTTGTTTTGAGTTCACGTGGTTTCCAGCCACACTTATTAATATTTAATTCTATTATAATGAAAACTATTCTACTTGTATTGACCTTCTTTTTGGCCTGTTCCATCGGGCTTCTTGGCCAGAATAACGCACCAATTGCAGTGAATGATACCCTTACAGGTTTTATCGGGTATCCGGTTTATGTAACCAACTCCGTACTATTACAAAATGATCACGATCCTGACGGGGATTCGATCTATGTATTCAATTGCCTGGGATTTAGTCATTTTAATGACTCTACCTGGATGATAACGATCTCTGAAGAGCTGTCCACCGCCTATACCAGTATCCTTTCAAGTACTTATATTATTAAGGATGAACATGGTTCCATTGGCAGTGCCAGAATTGTGATCAAATTAAGAGGAATTGCACATTACGACTCTGCCAATATTAATAATATCAATGCCCTGATCAGTCCTTTCGGAAATCACTTCTGGGATGGCAGCCACTCTCATTTTGAAGTGCCAAAAGGAAGCGGTAAACAGGCAATGTTCAGCAATTCAATATGGGTAGGCGGTCTTGACAGCAATGAAAACCTTCACCTTGCAGCTGAACGGTACCGGCAGGTAGGTGCGGATTATTTCGCAGGCCCCATCTCTTCAACCAATGACTCCAATTACCTGGTGAAATGGAATAGGGTCTGGAAGCTTAGCAAAACAGAAATACAATTCCATATCAATAACTGGAATGTGCCAGGTTATATTCCTATTGATGCTATTAAAAACTGGCCGGCTCATGGGGATGTTTCACTGGGACAGGCAGCAAACTATGCTCCATTTTATGATGTTGATGAAAATGGTGTTTATGAACCTATGCAGGGAGATTATCCTGTCATTAGGGGCGACCAGGCTGTTTATTTTATCTACAACGACAAAAAGTTTATTCACTCAGAAACAAAGGGAAGATGCATCGGGATAGAAATAGAGGGAATGGCGTATGAATTCGACCGGCCCGATGATTCTATCCTGAACAACACCCTGTTTATGCATTATGATATTATCAACCGTTCCGATACCGCATACCATGATGTCTTTATTGGTTTGTTCAATGACTTTGACCTGGGATATGCCAGTGATGATTATACCGGCTGTGATGTGACAAATGGAATGGCCTACTGCTACAATGGCTCCCCTGTTGATGGAACCGGACAGTCATGGGCATATGGTGAGCATCCGCCTGCAATAGGAATGAAAGTCATCGGTGGCCCCCTGCTGCCCGCAGATGGGATCGATAATCCTGCTGGTGCCTGTGATTACAGTATCAACGGGCTTAATTTTGGCGACGGGGTTGCTGATAACGAGAGAATGGGGATGACTGATTATATATATACCAACAATGGTGCTGGTGGTTATATGCAGGATCCCCAGGTTGCTATCGAATATTATAATTTAATGAAGAGTATTTGGTTGGATGGCACTCATATGATTTATGGAGGCAACGGGCATAATTTATCGGGAGCTGTGGGGCCTGAATGCAATTTCATGTTCCCGGGTAACAGCGATACTATTTGCAATTGGGGAACAGCGGGAATCCCGCCAAACGGGGGATACAATCAAAATGGCCTGTTCTGGACGGAATCACAGGTTGGGAATGTTCCTGAAGACAGGCGGGGCATTGCTTCTATTGGCCCATTTAATATGAATTCCGGGGAAAGTATCCCGTTGGATTTTTGCTATACTTTCGCCCGTGATTATTCAGGAACCAATAATTCATCGCTGGCATTGCTCAGGGAAAGAGTCCCCGCAATGAATCCCAACCTGAGCAACCTGATCAGGATTCCTTCAAGCTATACCGGGATACCGGAGAATGTTAGCAAGTATGGATTCAGGGTGTTCCCAAATCCGGTTAATGATAAAGTTTACATAAATCTTGATGGCCCGGAAAAAAGAGAATGCAATCTTTTTAGTATAAGAGGTGAATTTCTTTCGAAATCAATGCTCTATCCCGGACCAAACACCATGGATGTTTCAGCATTGACTCACGGGGTTTATATTCTGCAATGCGGACAGCACTATGTAAAGGTCATCAAAAAATAAGAATAATGACACTGAAACGAATCCTGATCTCCCTTGGCGGCCTGATCCTCATCCTGGCGCTTGCTTTTATCCTTTACATGTACCCTTTCTACCACTTTTTCTTCACGGTTGAAAATACCGTGATCGATAAGGACCTAACTGTTCTTAGCGGTGCCGGCAACTCAGGCCTGCTGGTTACCGACAGCGCTGTTGTTGTGATCGATACCAAGATGTCATCCATGGCTGAAAAGCTTTATATGCTCGCCAGGGAAAAAGCTGGGAACAAAAAGATCATTGTGATCAATACTCATTTTCACGGGGACCATGTGAACGGGAATAAGCTATACAAGGGCTGCCCGATCTACATTGGCGGGTATGACAATGCTTTTCTTGCCAAACAAATTGATGCTAAGAACAGGCCAACCATGCTGGTAAAAGACAGCCTGACGCTGCTGTTGGGGAATGAAACACTAACTATGTATAACCTGGGACAGGGGCATACTTTCGACGACATGGTAGTGTATCTTCAGAACCGGAAAGTCCTTTTTACCGGTGACCTGGTATTCAACCACATTAATCCCGCATTATTTAAGGATGGTGGCACCAATATAGAAAAGTGGGAGGCAATACTAAAAATGATCCCCAATCGCTGGGAGATTAAGACCGTTGTTCCTGGTCATGGATTACCCGGAGGGCCAAACATGATCACAGAACAGGAAAAGTATTTCGAAGACATGCAAACAGCTGCCTCTCAGCCTGACAAAGCCAGTGAAGTAAAAGCCCGGTACAAGGAATGGAGGGATATGCCAACCATGGCTTCTACAAGCAGGACTATCGATTTTATTAGAGAAAAATGAAATTGCTACGAATACACGAATGAAAAGAAATTGATTTGTGCATTCGTGGCATTAAGCCATTTTCATGGCTCATCTGCTTGTCCATCCATCACCAACTTCAAGGGATAGAAATTACCTTTGCAATCTTTTTGAAACTCAAAATACCTGCAAAGGAATATGGATATTGCCTCTTCGTCACAAAAAGATAAATCCCAAACATGGTGGAAAGAAGCCATCGTTTACCAAATTTATCCCAGGAGTTTCCAGGACAGTAACAATGACGGCATCGGTGACCTGAAAGGGATCACTTCCCGGCTCGATTACATAAAAAGCCTCGGTGTTGATGTGGTCTGGCTGAACCCGATCTTTTCATCTCCCAATGATGATAATGGATATGACATCTCCGATTACCGGAATATCATGGCAGATTTCGGCACAATGGATGATTTTGACGAACTCCTTGCCGGTATGCATGCACGGGGAATCAGGATGGTACTGGACCTGGTCGTAAACCATAGCAGCGATGAACATGAATGGTTCCGCCAGAGCAGGAGCAGCAGGACAAATCCCTACCGCAATTACTACCATTGGTGGCCCTCTGAAAATGGACTGCCTCCAAAGCGTTACAGCATATTTGATGTTAACAACGATGCCTGGAAATACGATGAACTGACTGATTCCTGTTATCTTCATTATTTTTCCGTCAAACAGCCCGACCTGAACTGGGAAAATCCGGAGTTGAGGAAAGAAGTATATGGCATGATGCGTTTCTGGCTGGATAAAGGCATCGACGGCTTCCGTATGGATGTGATTTCATTTATCTCAAAGGATATAGATTTTCCAGATTTGGGATTCGAATCAGAACAGCAATACCTGCAATATTATGCCAACGGCCCTCACCTGCACTTTTACCTACAGGAAATGAACAAGGAAGTACTTAGCCAATATAATATCCTAACCGTTGCTGAGGGAGCCGGGGTTAAGAGGGAGGATGCCCTGAATTTTGTTGATCCCGGCAGGCATGAATTGAACATGCTTTACCATTTTGAGGGAACGGACCTAAGGAATTCAACGGTTGAGAATGAAATCCCTGATCCCCGCTTTGACCTGCCGGCATTCAAAAAGATCTATTCCGGATGGGATAACCTCTATTCTGAAAAGGGCTGGGGTACGATTTACCTGGGCAACCACGACCAGCCCCGCATGGTAAGCCGCTGGGGGAATGACAGCCCGGGATTCAGGGAGTTGTCATCCAAAATGCTTAGCACGTTCTTACTAACAATGAGGGCTACTCCTTACTACTATGCAGGGGATGAGTTGGGTATGGCCAATGTCCGGTTCAATAACATTGAAGATTATAAAGACATTGCAACCATCAACAAATACAGGAAGCTTGAAATGACTGGAGGTGACTTGTCAGCATTCCTGGAAGAAATGAAGGAAATGTCACGTGACAACAGCCGGACTCCAATGCAATGGGATGCCTCCGATAATGCTGGTTTTAGTAATGTTAACCCATGGTTGAAGGTTAATCCGGATTACCAGAGTGTCAATGCAGCTTCTCAGGATAAAGATCCAAAATCGGTTTTGAATTACTTCAGGCAGCTTGTTCTTCTAAGAAAGAAACACAAGGCCCTGATCTACGGCAAATATGAGCTTCTTGATAAGGATAATCCTAAAGTATATGCTTATTCCCGTGAATGGGGAAATGAAAAACTCCTGGTATTGCTCAATTTCAGCAGATCGGAATCTCCCATTCAACTCAACCCGAAATGGAAGAATTCAAGCCTCCTTATCTCGAATTATTATAATGATCCTTCACCTGATGCCTTAAGGCCGTTTGAGGCGGTAATCTATCAGATGAAATAGAACACTGCCGGCTCAGGTCTCTTTTCTTGGGCCTGTCGATCCGGTGAAAATTAATTCCTGGTGCCGGGTAATAAGCCTTGAAATTTCTTTATTCTTTGTTTTCACGCTTATGGTGGGTCGATTGTCGTATCTTACCGGAAATTGTGCCTGAAGGTAATATCCTGGTATGATTTATCATTAACAGGAAGGAAACGAATATGTGTTTTTCACCCGAAGCCAGTTTCGCAGGCGGTATGATAATTTCTACTATAGGAATTCTTACAGTAAGAAAAGTCCACAAACCATCACAGCTTGTTTTTGCCTGTATTCCCTTGTTTTTTGGAATTCAGCAGTTCGCTGAAGGTTTGCTCTGGCTGGCCATCCCTGACCCTGATTTCAGGGGTCTCCTCAATCCCTCTAAGTATATCTTCTTGATCATGGCGGATGTGCTTTGGCCTTTAATAATCCCGGTTTCTGTCCTTCTTATGGAAGAGAACAGGAAAAGAAAATCAGCGCTATGGATAATAGCAGGACTGGGTTTAATACTAGCCGGGTATTACATCTATTGCATGCTTAATTTCCCGGTTACACCACAGATTAAGGGATATCATATCCAGTATACAAATGGATTTCCAAAATCGCTGGCTATGATTGCATTTGCGTTGTATCTCCTGGTCACGATCACGCCCCTGTTCATTTCCAGTATAAAGCGAACTCACCTGCTGGGCATACTGATGTTTATTTCCTGCCTGTTGACAGCTATATTTTACAGGCAGTATCTAACCTCTGTATGGTGCTTCTTTGCAGCCCTGATCAGCGCAGTTATATTTTGGATTTTGAAGGATTCAAAAAAAGCATTCTTCAGCAAAGTGAATGACTTGAAAATCTAGAATTTGTTTCACGATTGAAAACAGATGAACAGCTACTTTTACAGCTTGTTATTAACTTTGTATTTTCAATTCTTATTGTTGAATGCTGTATTAGAATATGAACAGGTTTCTATCTGTATTCGCTGATGTGCTGATAGGCGGCATTGTTTTCGCTGAGTTTTTCATTTTTTCAATTTTTAGCGGCCTTCTAAATAATGGACATCCTGCTTTAAAAATAGTATTATTGCTGGCTTATATCTTAGCAGTAGTCCTAACGGTCAGGTATCTGCTTCAAAGAATTGGCAACATATCGTTCAGGCAGATCGGGTTCAACTTCAAAGGGTTTTTCAAAAATACACTTCACGGATTTTCTTTAGCTGTGATTTTCATTGCAGCCATCTTCCTGCTAAGTGAAATGATCTATGGCAACAAATTCCAGTTCGAACATCAGCTTAACAAAAATGAACTGCTTAGCGCTGCAGTATCCTGCCTTTTCATAGGCTTATGGGAAGAATTGCTCTTCCGAGGTTATATCATGGTGATCCTGCTCAAAAACAAGGTTAACGTATTCCTTTCCATTGTGATTAGCTCGGCTCTGTTCGGGTCTATTCACAGCTTTGGAATGGATGCCTATGATTCTCCTTTATTTCCCCTTTCTGTTATGGGTATAGGATGCATTATTGGAATAATCTACCTCAGCTCCGGCTCCCTTGTTATACCAATTGTGTTTCACTGGGTTTGGGACATCCTGGCCACTATCCTGTTCAGAAAAGAAATTGGGATAATTGTTATACCAGACATACTGGTTTTCAACCATGTTTTTCAGAACCTTATTTTAGTGTTTATTCTCCTGATGATCCCAGTTATGTTGCTCTTTTACAGGAAAAAGAATTTGGTGATTCAACTGGAAAATGAGGGATCAAAAACAGAACAAGCTGAAACTGCAACTGTTTAATATGCGTTGCCTTACTAAAACCTATACTGAAAATGAAACTGTCAAATAATAAAATCCTTATCACCGGGGGCGCTACAGGAATTGGCTTTGGCCTTGCCGAAAGGTTTATCCGGGAAAACAACCAGGTGATCATATGTGGAAGAAGAGAATCTGCCTTGCAGGAGGCAGCGAAAAAACTTCCTTCCCTGCATGTAAAAACATGTGATCTAACGGTTGCTGCTTATCGCGAAGAACTTTATAACTGGATATCAGTGCATCATCCTGACCTCAATGTACTAATTAACAATGCCGGTGTCCAGCAGCATATGTCAATCTCTGATCCTGATTTCCTGGCGAGGACGTTGGAAGAAATCGCCATCAACAACGAGGCTCCGGTACATCTTTCTTCCCTGTTCATCAACCTGCCATCTCTCAAAACAATCATCAATGTCACTTCCGGGCTTGCATTTGTTCCAATTGCCAGGATACCCGTTTATTGCGCATCAAAAGCCTTCCTGCATTCTTATACTTTATCCCTTAGGCATCTGCTAAAGCCTAAAAATATTGAAGTGATTGAACTTATTCCACCTGCATTAAATACAGATCTGGGAGGTAAAGGCTTACATAATTATGCCCCTCCGGTCAGCGAATTCATTGATGCCGCCTTTATCGGTCTCCGGCAAGGGGAATCGGAGATATCATCCGGATTCAGTGATACAATGAAAAATGCAGGCCCGGAAGAACTGAAGAAGGTTTTCAACAGGATGAACCCAGTAAGCTGATCAGTTAATCTGTTCTAAGCCATCATTCATCAACAACTCCCGTAGAATTTGAAAAACCAGGTTTTTGAATACAATTGGACGGGGCTTTTAATCCTGGACTAAAATATAAGTGTGTTAAGCACAAGAGTTTTATTGTCTGTAATTTTGTAACTTTGTGGTTACGAATATTTTGTATCCAATTTGATACTAAATATCTTTTCAGAATATAATTGAAATGGAAACTGAAAATAAAAACCTTGTCGCCCGCTATATTGAAGAAATAGTAAATTCCGGGGAGGTAGAACGTATTACCAATTTCATTTCTCCGGATTATACGGAAGTGTTTAACAATCAACGATATGTTTTAGGGATAGAAGGCGCAGTTGATCATATTAAGGGCGTTCGTAATACATATCCCGATCTTATTCTAACTGTTGATATGCAACTCGCTGAAGGTGATTGGGTTGTAACCTGTTATACCATGAGGGGCACTCATATGGGGGAATGGATGGGAATTAAGCCAACCGGCAAAAGGCTTGAAACTATTGGCGTTAACCTCGACAAGGTAATCAATGGAAAAATAGTTGAGCACGGAGGAGCAGTCAACCTTTTTACCTCATTGCTCAGTGTTGGGGCTATCCGTGTGGTTGATGAGTAAACCGGATAACCCTGTCGATTTGTTTAAAAAATGTATGCAATGATCAGAAGAATGAATCTGGAAGATGCATCTGCTGTTCTTGAAATCTATAAACTGGGGATACTCTCCGGCAATGCTACCTTCGAATCCATGGTTCCCTCCTGGCAGGATTGGGATTTAAATCACCTGCAACATTTCCGGTATGTATTTGTTGAAGGACGGGAAGTACTGGGTTGGATCGCTCTTTCCCCGGTTTCTGCGCGTAAAGTGTATCAAGGGGTAGCGGAGGTTAGCGTGTATGTTTTACCAGGGCAGCATGGCAGGGGAATAGGATTTGCATTGATGGAGAAAGTGATAGGGGCTTCAGAGGCGGATGGAATATGGACACTCTGTTCAAGCGTGTTCCCCGAAAATGTGGCAACACTCCGGCTTCATGAGAAAGCCGGATTCCGGATAATCGGATACAGGGAAAAGATTGCCAGGTTGAACAATACATGGAGGAATACCTTGTTGCTGGAAAGAAGAAGTAAACTTATAGAATAGCTAAATGGACTCACAAGAACTCATCAAACTCAGGCTAACTTCTCAGCAACTTTACCTGCCCGGGGTCTCCGATCCTACAGAACTTATCAGCTGGATGGGAGCACTGCAAGCCCAGGATTATGCCATGGCAAAATGGGCATTGGGTATCCGGATTCCCGGCTGTACCGATCAGGAGGTTGCCGGAGCCATTAAAAGGGGGGATATTATCCGTACCCATGTGATGAGGCCTACCTGGCATTTAATTTCTTCGGATGACATTTATTGGATGTTGGATCTAACAGCCCCGTCTATCAAAGCCTCTGTAAGATCGAGACATAGGGACCTTGAACTGACTGATAAGGTGCTTTCCAAATGCCTTTCGATAATTCAGAATGAACTGGAAGGAGGGAATCACTGTACTCGTGAGGAATTGATGCTTAAGCTCAGTGAAGCAAAGATTCAAACTGACCTCAACCGCTCCAGCCATATTATGGTTTGGGCAGAAATGGAAGGACTTGTTTGCAGCGGTGCGGATAAAGAAGGAAAGTCAACCTATGCTCTTCTGGAAGAGCGGGTTCCTGGCAAGAAAACCCTGCCAATGGATGAGGCAGCGGTGAGGTTGGCAGAGAAGTATTTTCAAAGTCATGGACCGGCAACACTGAAAGATTTTGTCTGGTGGTCGGGATTAACCGTAAAAGTCGCCGGCAGGGCATTGGAAACCATAAAACCCTGGCTTGAATCCATTGAAATGGATTCCGAAACTTACTGGATGTCGTCCGGCCTGATGTCGGATCTCTCAAAGCCCCTATGCCATTTGCTTCCGGCATATGATGAGTTCATTATCAGTTACAAGGACCGAAATGCAATTATTCCCCCCCATGTTCAAAGGATAGCTATTTCCGAAAATGGCCTCTTCCGCCCGGTAATCCTTCTGAATGGCAAGGCAATTGGCCTTTGGAGGCGGACAGTAAAAAAAGATAGAGTATCTGTCGAGATGGAATTCTTTTCGCCACCCCTTAAAAAGACTTTGAACTTACTTCAAATCCATGCAGCATCTTTTGCCAGGTTCCTTGGTAAAAAGTTGGATTCTGTTTCTTTGCCTTTTGCTGATCTGTAGTTTTCGTCAAATCATTATTCCAACCTGGCAATAGTACCGAATTGTCAAAAACAAAGAGAAAGAAGCTGCATCATGCAACTTCTTTCTCTAATAAACCGTTGGGATTTCCTACTTGATCACTTTCAATGCCTCATCCACTGCCTTTAACATCGGGTCAACCGAAAGCGTGCTTCCAACGGCACCTTTCATCCAGAGTTGAGGAACCATTTTGCCTTGTTTGTAGATGCGGTCAACTTCATTTGCAAAACTCTTTCCCTTCAGGGAAGCATCGATGGCAAAATCAGTGAGATGGCCGATCGGGTAATTTGAGAGGTAGAGCGGGTTGTCAATCATATGCGAATAGATGGCCAGGATCGGCTCATCCTTCATTCCGAATACGGGTGCATAGTATTTATTCCATGTGTCTTTGGCGATGGTAATAACAGCCTCTTTTAGTTTAGCAGGAGTTGCATCGGGATTATCGTACATCCACTTCCATACCTGCATATCCACCAGCGATACACCCATAATCTCATAACATGACCAGACAGCATCCAGAGCAGCAAGGTTTTCCTTGTTTGGATCATTATCATTGATGCCAAGGAGGTAAAGGTCCCTTTTCTGGAAAAGGAAGGCAAGCGCTTCTGTAAATGCAGTATTCGGAACGCCTGACATCATGTAATTGTCAATATCATAGAGGTCGATAGTTTGTTCAACATTGTGCCCGAATTCATGGGTTGCAATGTTGTAGCCCTTGTAATTCATGCCTTGCGGAGTAAGGCGTGTGCGCAGGCGGGCCTTGTCACCCTTCATATAGGCACCTGCAGCATGGCCTGAACCACGGGCCGGGTCAACCTGTACCTTGGAAGCGATATAATCAGCTCTTTCCGGGGCCCAACCCAGTTTGCGGAGAATATTCGGCATGTCCTTTTCAAAGGCTCCTGCATTCGGGTAAAGTTTTGTAGTCTTTGCTGTGAGATCATCCTCATTCATGCTGCTACGGGCTTTGAAACCGTCATACCAGATATCAAAAGGCTGCAATGGGCGGCCAAGCCTCTTACTTATCAGTTCTCCGACCTGTTTGATCTCAGGGGCAGTCATGAGCGTGGTGAACAATTTTTCAACATCTGCCTGGGGGATCTCCATATTTAATTCGAAAGAACGCTGGATATATGTTGGATAGGCAGGATAATAAGCATCGACAGCGCTCATAGCCTTGTAGTTGTTAAGCAGCATCTCATAACGTTTGTCAGGTTCAGGAGTAAACGGAACATCCTTGCCATCTTTCAGCATTTTGTTGTCAATAGGATTCCATTGGAATTCCTTGTTGTTGATCACTTTTTCAGGAATGCTCTGGTCAATGATGCGTTTCATAACTGCATAGATCATTTTCTGTTTTTCCAAACCATCAGCTCCAACATAATGCGACTTCAATTCATCCCGAAGACCCCAGTGGGTAATGAGTTTCATGTCGGCCGGGAAATAGGTTTTTCCTTTGGCATCCACCAGGTTACCCATCATAATGTTGTATTCCGAAATGTACATATCAGCTTTTGAAAGGGCATCTGAAGCTTTCTGATTGAGTTCAGCCGGCACACGTGAAGTGAAGGCGTCACCCATACGTGCATAGGCCCATTGTGTGCGGGTCCAGTTCACACCTTGTTCAGTTTTTTCCTGTAAGGTATAGAACGGGAAATTCAGGGCTGTGATGAATGCTATCTTGTTCTGGAAAAGGTCATCCGTAAGGTGGGCAGAAGGGGAGAAGGCAGCAAAGAGTTCATCAACCGGGGTTAATGCCGGGCCATCAAGATCAACCGGAATCCTGAGATCCATACTTATCTTGTTGAAATTGCCATAAAGAACTTCAAAGGCTGTCTGTAACTTGCTGAAAAGTGTAAACAACTGGGCGGAATCCGAGATAAAATTCTCAGAGCAGAACTTTGAAAAATCTGCAGCAGTTCCGTCTTCTTTTTTCCATAGAAAAGCTGCTTGTTTTACGCCACGTTCGATACGGAATTTGGATTGTTCCCCGCATGAGTCGGTCAGTTGTTTGATCACCTTTTCCATGGTTGACTGCTTAATAAAGGTTTCCAATGAGCCGGATTTCCCGAAGGGCTGTTTGCACCCTGCAAATACCATCAGGAGGATTGCAGGCAATAGAAGGAGTTTCTTCATAATTCAACGGTTGTTGCTGTTTGTTAGATTTGAAGTAAAAGTATATAGATTTTTGTCATGAAAACAATAAGCTGAATTCCAGCCAGCTTAGCTCCAACTGTTGCTTACCCTGCTGCCATGTTCTTCATCGCGGGTCACCCGCAACCAGGCTGTTATTTCCTGCTGCATATCTTCAACGTGGGAGATCACGCCAACAACCCTGTTCTCTTTCCGGAGGCTCTTTAGCGTATCGAACACCAATTCCAGGGATTCTTTGTCTAGGGTCCCGAAACCCTCATCCAGGAAAAAGAAATTCTGACCACTACGGTTGAGTTGCTGAATATTGTCCGCCAGCGAAAGTGCAAGGCAAAGGGATGCCTGGAAGGTTTGTCCGCCTGATAACGTCTTGACATTCCGCCATTGCCCTTCATTGAGGTAATCGCGAATGCGGAAATTATTCTCCGCATCCAGTTCCAGTTTCAATTGCTGCCGGGTAAGGCGGTAAAACCGCTCATTGGCTGAATTGACAAGGTTTTGAAGGTAGATGGTTGAAACAAAATTGACAAAGCCCTGCGCCCGGAACAGGTCTGATAACGTTTTCAGGTTATCCCGCCTGGTTTTCAGGTTTTCCAGTTCCACTTTCAGTTTCAGGCTTTCAGACAGTTTAAGGTTCAACTGCGCCAGTTGGTTTTCAGCAGCACCCTTTTGTTCATTCAGATGGTCGCAGGTAAGTTTTATTTCTGCAATAAGTTGTTTCATTTCTTCATGAGCAACAACATCATAAGTCTTTCCCTGTATTATCTTTTCCAACTCCTTAAGGGCAGTATTCACCGAAGCCTGTTTCTCCCTGAAAGCCTGGATCTTTTGCTGTTCCTGCTGCCTGTCAAGTTTGAGCTCCAGGATCTCACGAATGGCTGATTCATTGGTGAAGCGGGAGGAAAGTATCCTGGCTTCCATTTGCCTGGCCAGGTTTTCTGTTTCTTCAGTTAAGTTCTTAAGGTTTTCCCCAGTTTTGCTGATTTCACCTGTGAGTAAAAGCTGTCTTTTTTGATGCTCCTGGAATCCTATTTCAGCCAGTTGGAACGTCTCTCCAATCCTGAGGTATTCCTGGTGAAGCCCGAGGGCTTGCTCTGTTAACGCTTCAGCTGTAATGGATTCATATTCCTCATGCCGGAGAATTGTTAATTGTGCCAGCAGGCTTGATATGTCGCTCCTGAATCCTACCTGTTCCTGGATCAGTTTATTCAGAAGGCTGGTGAAGCGGGTTTCGTTAGCCGTCTCGGTTTCAACCTTAGCGGTAACATCCTTCAACTGTTCATCAAGGCTTTCCAATTCCTGGCGGAGTTTATTGTAATTCTCCTGTTCTTCAGCAAGCTTGCTTACCGAAAGCTCTTTCCAGGCAAAGGTTTTTTCATGTTCTTTCTGATTGAATTCTGCCAATTGAACAGCTTTCTCAAATGACAGGTGCTCTTCCTGTTTTATTTTCCATTGGTTGATGAGGAGCTGAGACTTAGTAAGAGCAGGATCAAGCTGCTTTATCGTATTTTCATGGATCTCCTTTTGTTTTGCCAGGGACAGGATCTCCTCATCAACGGATTCAACCTGCAGTATATGAGGATGTTCGGTTGATCCGCACAAGGGACAGGCTTCCCCTTCATGAAGTTCAGAAACATAAGATTGTAATTTATGCTGTAGTTCAAGATGGAGCAATTGGGATTGAATGGAATTCAGCTTCTCGTCTGCCTGAAGCTTTAAGATTGATACGTTTCCTGGGATGGACAGGAGTTCTGAGGTGTTCCCTGAATAGTTGATCGACAGGCTCAAAAGAATCTCTTCAAGCTCTTTTTGGATAATCGAAATGCCCTCACCTGACCTGGCAAGAGCCTGGGTTTGATTGTCCGTCCTTTCTTTAAGCAATTCAGCTGTTTTGAACCATTCACTGGCTTTTTGAAGCACTTTCAGGTCGGGAAGTTGTCCCTTGAGCGTTTCCTGGGTTTCTTTGAGCAATTTGACCTGGACTTTCAGGCTTTCAATATTCTTCCCGGTATCGAGGGTTTTTTTCTGTCCTTCGGCAATCCTGCCTTCCAGGGCTTCGAGCTCTTTCCTGCGATTATTCACCCGGGCACAGACTTCAAGTTCCCTTGCTTTTTTCTCTAAGGATTCCCTGTTTTCGTATTCCTTCCTTGCCGACTGGTACTTTGTTTCAGACCCTTTTAATAATTCGTTTACCTCAGCCAGTGCTATTTGCAGCTCCCGGAGGCCGGAAGATTCTTTTTGTTTCTGCCTGTTCCTGTCATCCAGCAGATCCAGGCCGGATTTGAAATTGCTGAAGCATTCATCGTATTCTTCCAGTTGCTTCGTAGCAAGGTCAATTCCGGGTTTTTGCAATTCCAGTTCTTTGAGAGCCGCCTGGTTTTGAGCCAATGAAGTATGTGCCTCCTTTAGCCGTTGCCAATCCTTCTCAACGGCTTCTTTTTGCTCAAGGTTTTTGCGATGCTCTTCCAGTTGAACTGAAAGCAAGGCCAGGCTTTCCTGCTGAGACCTGACATCTTCAGGAGAAATCTCTCCCAGCTGTTGCAATTTGCCTTGGCAATTGCTGAAGGCATCGTCGTTTCTCCTTTGCAGTCTTGATGTTTTGAACGCCAGGTCGAACTTCTGGAGCCCGAACAACTCTTTTACCATTTCTGTGCGGTCCTTCGAGCCTAATTGAAGGAACTCCTGGAATTTACCCTGGGGGATGATGATGGTCCTGCGGAAATTCTCATAACTGATCGCCAGGATATCCCGGATCTCATTAAACTCTACAGGGACCAGGTCATTCTTTTCAATCCTGTAAAGAAAACGTTCAAACTTTACATCTTCCGTGTTTTTACTGTTTCGCTTCCCTTTGGCAATAGCCCTATAAGTCCCTTTGTTTCCGGGGGCAAGAAAATCAAACTGTATGAAGGCTTCCTTGCTTTTGAGGTTCATCATGTTGTATGAACGCAGTTCCCTGGCATTGAGCCTTTCGGTTTCTCCATACAATGCGAACATAATTGCTTCAAGCAAAGCACTTTTTCCACTTCCCACAGCCCCGAAAATGCCGAAAAGATGAGAAGAGGTAAGCGTTTGGAAATCGATTTCCTGGGGCTCGCGGTAGGAATAGATACCCGAAACTTTAAGATATAAGGGTATCATACTTCTTCCTCCTCTGCGTTGATTTCCTGGAAAAGGCTTAAAATTGCAGGGTCGGGCTCCTGTCCTTTCTTAGATTTGAAGAAATCTGCAAATAATTCCTGCATGCTTTTTTGTTGGGGTGTACCGCTTGTATTTTCTTCTTCTTTTGTATCAGGTCCTGTTATTTCTGGAATAATGACAACGATTCCGTCGTGGATTTCCATAAGCCTTCTGCGATCCGCACCAGAGAGGAAGGTGCCGGAAACTATCGTCAGTTCGACAAGCGAATGCAGCGCAGCTAATAGCCAGGCTTCAGCATCTGCCATAGTCAGGAATCGTTTCCGTTCGAGTTTTCTTCCGCTCTTCAGTGGGACAGGACTGATCTTTACATCCTTCCCGGGTTCCAGTTCAACAATCAGTACCTGCTTATCCTGCCCGGCTTCACTGAATGAATACGATAGCGGGCTTCCTGAATACATTACGGGGCAAGGTGTTAAAGAAATTGCCTGTTTCCGGTGGAGGTGGCCCAAAGCGACATATTGAATAGCTGGGGGGATGGAGGAGGTGTAAATGGCCTGGGCCCCGCCAATATGATTGATTGGGCGCTCATCTTCCGGCTCTTCGGGAGCTATTCCACTTTCCGGCATGAAAAGCAGGTGAGCCATCAATGCATTGACACCCTGGTCATCACAATAGGTGTCTGCTAAATTTTTCCAATGCCCGGACAAAATTTCCCTTAGTTCTTCTTCGGGATTTTCGGGGTTGAGACCTTTTCGAAGCCTCATTTCATTAGCATAGGGAGTAAGAAGGAGCCTGAAAGCCGGTTTCCCCGGGAGTTGAAGTTCAAGAAAACCGGCTTCACTTTTAGTGATCGAAAAATTATCCTCAATCGCGAAAGGGGTAACTACAGATTCAGGAAACCCGGCAAAAATGATCCCGCATTCCCGGGCCAGGGGATCCGGGGCTTCAATACGCTCAGGCATATCATGGTTGCCCGCGATAGCTATCACCGGGCGCTTACCATTTTTAGCAAGCCGTTTCAGGGAGCGGTAGAAGAGGTCAAGAGATTCTGCCGGGGGATTGAAGGTGTCGAACAAGTCGCCAGCAATGAGTACCAGGTCAACCTGGTTTTCATCGGCTACCTGGATGATCTCTTCAATAACTGCCACCTGCTCCTCATGCCTGGAAAACCGCTCCAGTCGTTTCCCAAGGTGCCAGTCTGAAGTATGTAGGATTTTAAGCATATGTTCAATAAGGATAACGGAATCTCAAATTTCTTAAGAATTAAGATGTGATGGAAGAATGTTTAAAAGTATTCTTAGTGGGTAATTTATTTGTTTGAATGATTTGTGCATAATAAAATTCGTTTTAAAACGAGTAATAGTATAATAAAACTCGTTTAGAAACGAGAAATATACTATTTTTGTATGTTATAATCCTGGTAAGCATGGTAAACAGAATTATTAAGGAGGACATTCTTTCACATCTCTTTAAAGGCAAGGCTATTATCCTGATGGGTCCCCGGCAGACAGGGAAGACTACTCTCATAAGGAATATTTGCCAGGAGAGGAGTGAGTCGTTTTTATGGCTGAATGGTGATGATATGTCAGTCAGGGAGTTGCTTCAAAACATATCCATTGCCCGGCTTGCTACTATACTAGGGAATAACAGGATAATTGTGATTGATGAAGCTCAGCGTATTGAAAACATTGGACTGGCGATAAAGATGATGGTTGATAATTACCCGGGTATCCAGGTAATTGCGTCAGGTTCTTCTTCGTTTGAGATTGCGGAAAAGATAAATGAACCACTTACCGGAAGGAAATGGGAATATCGCCTTTTTCCCTTTAGTCACAAAGAATTGGTTAATGAGCATGGCTGGGTTTCCGAGAATCAGCAGTTGGAAACCCGTCTGATTTATGGCTCCTATCCGGATGTGATCAATCATCCCGGTGAAGAAGCGAATGTATTGAACCTGCTCACAGACAGCTTTCTATACAAGGATTTATTTGCATACGAAAAGATAAAAAAGCCCGGAATCCTGGTTAATTTACTGAAGGCCCTGGCTTTGCAGCTTGGTAATGAATTGTCATACAATGAATTGGCACAAATTATCGGAATAGACAAAGAAACTGTCGACCGTTACATTGATGCATTGGAAAAATCCTTTGTTGTATTCCGCTTAAACTCTTTCAGCCGCAATGTCAGAAATGAATTGCGGCGTAGCAGGAAGATTTATTTCTACGACAACGGGATTCGGAATACAATACTTTCAAATTACAATTCATTGAACCTGCGACAGGATACTGGTGCTTTATGGGAAAATTACTTCATTAGTGAAAGAATGAAATTTCTGAATTATAATAAGATATACGGGAATTCCTATTTTTGGCGCACTACCCAGCAACAGGAAATCGACTATATCGAGGAACGTTCAGGGAAATTAGAAGCATATGAACTGAAATGGAACATGAAGAAGAAAGCATCTGTTCCGGCTACTTTCATGAACGCATATCCCAACTCGGTCTTCTCGCTGGTTACTCCGGGAAATTATAACTCTTTCCTGGGAGCATAATAAAACTCGTTTGTAAACGAGAAATATTATAATAAAACTCGTTTGTAAACGAGAAATGTTATTTTCCTTGTTTGTGTAGCATTTGAAGCAAATATTACGCTCGTCAGCTTACTTTTTAATACAAATTAGCATCTTAGTGATTCTATAATTCAAGTTTGCTTTCATGAAACAGGTTCTTGCATTCATACTAATGTTGACTCTTCTGTCCCCGACAGAAGCACAGGATAAAATATATAAACCTGATTGGAGTGATCTCCGGGAAAGGCCTTATCCCCAGTGGTTTCGTGATGCCAAGCTGGGGATCTTCATTCATTGGAGCCTGAGTTCCGTGCCAGCCTGGAGTGGGAAGGAACAATATGCTGAATGGTTCCTTAGGGGATTAATGACCGGTGACACAGCCAGGATCAACTTTCAGAAGAAGGTTTTCGGGAATGATTTTACTTATGAGCAGTATGCCCCGCTCTTTAAGGGTGAGATGTTCGACGCTGCGGAATGGGCTGAGCTTTTCTCAAAGGCAGGGGCAAAATATGTGGTCTTTGTCTCAAAACATCATGATGGATTTTGTCTCTGGCCCAGCAAATACTCGCCGGGTTGGAATTCTATGGAAACAGGGCCACACAGAGATATCGTTGGAGAACTGACGGAAGCCATTAAGCAAAAAGGCTTGAAAATGGGGTTGTATTATTCGCTCCCTGAATGGAACAATAGCATATATCGTTGGGGTACTGATTCTCCTGACAAGGTCACTCGTTATGTGGATGAACACATGATCCCCCAGTTCAAAGAATTGATTTCAACCTACCGGCCGTCCCTGGTCTTTGCAGATGGTGAGTGGGACCACCCGGCATCAACCTGGCATTCTTCAGAACTCATTAGCTGGTATTATAATCTCATAAGTGATGAAGCTATTGTAAATGACCGCTGGGGAGGAGGAAGCGATGGCATTGGTTTCCGGACGCCGGAATATAGTTCTGGTATGGCATCCTCCGAGCGCCCCTGGGCAGAAGTTCGCGGACTTGGCCGTTCTTTTGGCCTTAACCGCAATGAATCCATCGATGCATACATGTCGCCGGCTGACCTCGTGCATTTCTTTGTCAAGGCAGTTGCAGGCGGAGGTGGAATGATCCTGAATGTTGGGCCCTATTGTGATGGCCAGATCCCTTTGCTTCAGCAGGAACGACTTCTTCAGTTGGGCGATTGGCTCCGTGTAAACGGGGAAGCCATTTATGGTTCGCATTCTTACACGTGTCCTTCGGAGGAAAAAGATGTGGAATTAAAGAGAACAGACTCTATGATTAACTTCGACTGGGTGCGGAATTCACCAGGGAAGCCCATCCTGGAAGATGATTTCAGGGCTACCTGGACAGGCTTTATTCAACCCCTTTATACCGAAGAATACATCTTTGATGGCAAGGCCGATGATGGAATTAGGGCCTGGGTCGATGGTCAGCTGGTAGTTGACAAGTGGCCTGTGGCAGCAGATGAGAACCTTAATGGTGTAGTTGAAGGAACAGCAAGAAATTTGGAGGTAAAGAATATTCAAATGGTTGCCAACAAGTTGTATTCCTTAAAGGTTGAATATTACGAGGCAAAGCAAAATGCAAGTGTAAGCCTTGCCTGGGCAAGCAAGAGCCAGGTTTGGGAGATCATTCCCCCAGGCCGTTATTTCGTTTCCACCGATGCAGGTGCTGCTCACGGATTGAATACGGTCTATTTTTCAAAGGCTACCCGTCTCTGCTATACCGTAAATCACGACAATCTTTATGCTATTTCACTGGAATGGCCTTCTGACAATAAACTTATACTGTCAGTTGACCCGTTATCCACTAATTACAAAGTCACACTCCTGGGAAGGGAAGGAGAACTTCCCTGGAAAATGGAAAATGGTAAAATGGTGGTAGATCTGGGCCGTATAAAGATTTCCGAATTGCCCTGCCAGTATGCATGGGTGTTCCGGGTAAGTACCGACTGATCAATACGTATGGAGCTCAGGGCAAAGCGCAAAGTCCGAAAATGAATATTTTTAACAGCTGCCCTTAATGGTAATTAAATCGTACCATCTGCTTTTAGGGAACACGCAGTGCCGAAAAGGACAAATTCTCTAATTTTATATAATTCGTCTTTATAGATATCATAGCCCGGGGATAATGCTGCTCAGCAAGACAATGAAACTAATTCAACGGGAAGAATATTACCTGCGGTTATCCTTGCTGATCCGCCAGGTAGCTGTTCTTGTTGTTTTGTTCCAGGTATGCAGGCTGATCTTTTTCATCATTAACTTCAACTTTTTCAATCCATTCAAATTCGAATATGAGGTCAACTCATTTTTTTATGGAACGCAATACGATTTATCAGCAATCATAAAGTACAACTGCCTTTATATTCTGTGTGTCCTTTTACCGGGTACTACGTTGTTCAGAAAAACAAATTACCGTAAGTCAATAAATATCCTGTTTATTGGACTTAACACAGCTGCCCTGATTATTTCACTATCAGACTGTGAATATTTCAAGTATGCCAATAAAAGGACGACTTATGAATTCATCTACTTTCTCAGGACAATGAACATGGAGCTGTTCAAGCTGATCCCGGTTTATTTGATCCAATATTGGTATTTGCTTATTCTTCTTCTTGCAATGCTTATTATCCTGGTTCGTTTCCGGTTTACCAAAAACCACTCCCAATCAGGAGAACTAAAGCAATCGAGTCCTTTTACAAGGATATTTTTCACTGTTTCGATGCTGATCCTGATGTTTTTCCTTTCCCGGGGATTCAGCAAATCGCCATTGCGATCTTCAGATTGTGAGCGAATTACACCTGTTGAATACAACGTATTGATTACAAATACACCCTTTGTGTTGATTGAATATCAATTATTGAATACTGGTGAATATAAAGGATTAGTGAATTTGAAAATGATTGACCCGGAACGAAGCTATGCATCTTCCTCCCCTTTCAGGCCCCTGAATGTGGTGATTATCATCCTTGAAAGCTTTTCGAAAGAATATATAGGAAGCCTGAATGGCAACCAGGGGGCTACGCCTTTTCTTGACTCACTGATACAACAAGGGTATCTATGCAGTTCTGCTTATGCTAATGGAAGAACTTCTTTACAGGCTTTGCCTGCAATACTTTGCGGTGAGCCTTCACTAGGAGAGGCCCCGTTAGTTTTAAAAACAGGCAGGATAAGGGACATGAATTCCATTGCCGAAATTCTGTCATCTAAAGGGTATGGAACCTCCTTTTTTTATGGAGCCAGGAATGGAAACCTGGGGATCAATAATTTTGCCAGGGACGCAGGTTTTCAACACTATTACGGGATGGATGAATACAATTCTGGTGGAAAGGAAAGTGCCTGGGGCGTTTTTGATGATGAATTCCTCGGATTTGCTGCAAACACAATGAAAACCTATCATAAGCCATTTTTAAGTTGTATTTTAACCCTTTCATCGCACAGCCCGTTTGAAATTCCCGGTAAGTACAAGGATAAATTCAAAGAACAACCGAATCCCCAACTCAGAAGCATTGCTTATGCTGATTATTCCCTGGCTCAGTTTTTTCGGCAGGTGTCGCATTACTGCTGGTACTCAAATACGCTTTTTGTAATATCAGCTGACCATGCATCTTGTTCTTATTCATCAAGTTACAATACAAGAAATGGTGCTTATGCTATTCCAATCCTCTATTTTTGCCCTGGAGATTCCTTGTTAAAGGGTAAAAATCACCAGGTTACCCAACAATGTGATATTTTGCCATCAGTTTTAGACTATCTTCATTACCCCAAAACTTTTGAATCTGTCGGAAGCAGCATTTTCAGTCCAAAGGGCCAACATTTTGCTATCATGAAATTTCAGGATCAATTTCAGTATATTGATGATGAATTCATCCTTAACATGAGCGAGAATGGAAGCCTGACAAGCGCTTACAAAATGAAAGGTGGGAATATTTTCCCAGTTGATCTGACGGCTACAAATAACAAAAAGCAGGAGGCAGAAATCAGCAATGCGGAGGACAACCTGAAATCCGTAGTTAACTATTCATTAAGATAAATATTAATAATTCTGTTTTTATGAAAACCTGTGCTCTTATCCTGTTTGTTGCAACAGTTTTTACCGTTTTGTTTTCCGGTTGCAGAAACTGTTATCCATGCCTGGCCAGTGGTGAAAACTTTGATGTTCCCTATTATTTAGGCCAATCTGTCAAATTTAAAAATGATGTAGATTCGGCTCTGAGCCTGACCGGGTTTAATAGCGGGTATTTACCGCCGGATGAATATTGTGGAAGGATCGGTTCCGGTTCCTATGGTGCATGTAGAGGAGACAGGTTTAATGGTTTAACAAAGGGCCAGGATAGCCTGATCGTTAAAATTTATTGTGCAAGCGGCAGTGGGGATGATGTTGAGCAACCTGTCAGCCGGCAGGTGAGCGTACTTGAAGGATCAATAAGGATCATCAAAGGAGTTGCCTCAGCCTCCACATTGAACAGCGCAGTTTATAAAGTTGAAAGCTTGACAGTTAATGGCATTCAATATTCGAATGTCTATGAATACAGCAACGCCACGGCCGGTTTAAATCAATGCACAAATTTTGTTTTCAGCATGAACTACGGAGTACTGAAGTTTTCAGTCAAAAGAGATAATTCTATTGAAAATTGGGTGCTGGTACATTAGTGCTCCCTCTCTTCTCTTCCCGCCCACCAGTCACACTCCTCGCTATGCTTTTCGTGAAATGTCCTTCACGTTATGCCCATTGCTCTAAGCTCTCTGAAAGTGAATGATCAGCCTGAGATGGAAATGAATATCAAATGACCATTTAATGACGATTTAATGACGATTTAATGACCATCGAATGATCCGTCAGTTGACGGAAATGACTATTGAATGACTCCCACATCCCCCTCCGCCCCCAGCACTCCGCCCTCGCGCACCATACACATCTTTCCTCCCTTTTTCCTACCTTTGCTTTCCTAATCCGATTGTTATGAATTTTGTTGATGAGCTTCGATGGCGCGGCATGATACACGATTGTATGCCCGGAACTTCTGAAATGCTGGCCGAAGGTATGGCTACCGCTTATGTTGGTATCGATCCGACTGCTGACTCCCTTCATATTGGTCACCTTGTTGGCATCATGATGCTGAAACATTTCCAGATGGCAGGTCACAGGCCACTGGCACTGGTTGGTGGAGCCACCGGTATGATAGGTGACCCATCGGGTAAAAGCGAGGAGCGGAATCTATTATCTGAAGAAATTTTACGTCATAACCAGGACTGTATTCGTACCCAGCTCCTTCGTTTCCTCGATTTTGACACAACCCTTCCCAATGCAGCCGGGATTGTGAACAATTACGACTGGATGAAAGGCTTTTCATTCCTGGGATTCCTGAGGGAAGTAGGCAAGCATTTGTCTGTTAACTACATGATGGCCAAAGATTCTGTCCAGAAAAGACTGGAAACAGGTATTTCCTTTACAGAATTCACCTACCAGCTTGTCCAGGGTTATGATTTCCTCTACCTCTACGAGCATGAGAATTGCCGTTTACAAATGGGTGGCAGCGATCAATGGGGAAATATTACCACAGGTACGGAATTAATTCGCAGGAAAACCGGTGGTGAAGCCTTTGCCCTTACCTGCCCGCTGATTACAAAAGCCGATGGCGGCAAATTCGGGAAAACTGAAAAGGGAAATATCTGGCTGGATCCTGAAAAGACTTCACCTTACGCCTTCTACCAGTTCTGGTTGAATTGCTCTGATGAGGATACCAAGAAATACATCCGGATCTTTACCCTTTTCAGCAAGGAAGAAATTGAAGCCATGGAGGCAGAACAGGATGCAGCGCCGCATCTCCGCATCCTCCAGAAGGCCCTTGCAAAAGATCTGACGATCCGGGTTCATGGTGAAATGGAATACAACCAGGCTGTTGAGGCTTCAGAAATATTGTTTGGAAAAGGTACAACGGAAACCCTGCATCACCTGGATGAAAAGACCCTGTTGAATGTATTTGAAGGTGTTCCCCAGTTTGATATCAGTCGTGCTGATCTTGGAGCCGGGATTGGCCTGGTGGATTTCCTGGCAGATAAGACTGCTGTTTTTCCTTCGAAGGGAGAAGCCCGTCGTATGCTTAAGGATGGAGGTGTTATGATCAATAAGGAGAAAGTGGCAGAAGAATTCATAGTTACACCTGCGGCCCTGCTCAATAACCGGTATATTCTTGTTCAGAAAGGGAAGAAAAATTACTACCTTGTAATTGCCCAATAAATTAGGAAAACAAGGATGATTGATGGGGTTCTTACTTCCAGGAACTCCGGCAGTTTGCTTTATTTCGAATTTTAGCAAAATAATTCTGATCAGTGCCCCCCTTTTCCCTACCAGGGAACAATTCAGGCATTCCCTATGAATAATTGAGAATTTTCTTACATCCTACCTGAGATGTCTATAACTTTGTTATCAATTACCAGTTCCCTTTCACTCATATATAATATTCCTCATGATGAAAATCTACCAAGCATTTATTCCTTTCATGCTGGCTTTAGTTATGTATTCGATGCCGACAAGGTCATTCGCACAATGGAACACCAACACATCTGTTAACCTGGAAATATCAGGCCTGGAAGTTGCAGATATGCAATCTGCACCAACCTCTGACGGTAAAATCTGGATTGCTTTCTATACCCCCAATGCCAGCAACTATGACATGAGGGCGCAATTGATTGATGCTGACGGGAATAAATTACTGGGCCCTAACGGAATGCTTGTCAGCAGCCAGCCTACGGGGACAGCAACATTTGTTTTCAATGTTTGTACCGACCTTAATAATAATCTTGTTATTGGTTGCCAGGATGAAAGATCCGGTGATATGCAGGCTGTTATGTACAAGATTTCACAGGCCGGGACCCAGATGTGGGGTGCAAATGGTATTGTCCTTGGTGGTGGCCTTGCTCCTTACCCGGCAGCCCTTACCAACGGCGAGGTTGTTGTTTGCTGGAATGAAACAGTAAGTAACACCCTCAAACTTCAGAAAATTACCAATGGCGGCACTCTGGCCTGGGGAAGTGCAATATCAATTTTGGTTGGTGCCAGTACTACTACCCGCGGACAGATTATCGGTAACCTGAATGATAAATTCACGGTTGTTTATCAGAAGAATTCCGGTGGAATGTCAACCACCCTCTATTCGCAGATGTTCAGCAGCTCAGGTACGGCTCTTTACGCACCGCTGAATATTGCTACCCAGACTACGGCTGCTTACCGGTACTATTCCCTTCTTGCCGATGGTGACACCACCTATTACGGATACTATGCATCACCAGGTTTACGTTTCAATTCCTTCCTTCAGCGTATAAATCCGGGCGGGACCATACCTTGGGGAATTAATGGTTCCAATTTCAATACCAGTACTTCCGGTACAGATAGTTACCAGATGGAAACCCGTATCGGGTTCCAACCGGGCTCTAATTACGTATGGTCTGTTTGTACGTTCAGCGATCCCAACCAGGTGGTTTACGGAGTATATATCCAGAAGTTTAATAAAGTAAGCGGTGCCAGGATGTTTACTGACCTGGGTAAAATAGTATATCCGATAAGCAGCAGTATGGATACACAGGCTGGAAACATGGTTGTGGTTGATGATAATCCTATGTTCATGTCGTATGATCAGAATTATAAAATCTATGCAACCCGTCTTGATGCTAACGGGAACTTTGCATGGCCAGGTAACCGCGTTGAAATCAGTTCTACAACGGTATCAATGGCTAATGCTAAGGGACGGTACGGCTTCACGGCTGCCGGGCCTAACAAATGTGCAGGTGCATGGACCGAAAATCGCGGATCAGGTGAAATGGGTTATGCACAGGGCGTTTCCATAGGTGGGCTGATTGGGCTAGATGTTGCCACACAGGGCGGTGTTCCTGCTACAATTACCACCAGTGCCGGTACCCTCCAGATGGTTGCAACAGTCTATCCTTCCTCCGCTAATCAAAACGTTACCTGGAGTATTGTCCCGGGTACCGGAGCCGCAACTATAAACACCTCTGGCCTGGTTTCAGCTCTTTTTAACGGAACAGTCTATGCAAAAGCAGTCTCCGTTCAGGACCCAACCATGATGGACTCCCTTCTTATCACCATTTCAAATCAGGTGCCGGTATTGGCTACCGTGATTACGCAACCGGCAACGGCAATTTCATTGACGGGAGCTACACTTCATGGTACTGTCAATGCAAACAACTGGAACAGCACTATAACTTTTGAATGGGGACTGACCAATACTTATGGCAATGTTGCAACCGGAACACCTTCACAGGCAACCGGAAATACCAGCACACTTACCCTTGCCAGCCTTGGCTCTCTTGCTTCAGGTACAACATACCATTACAGGTGCGTAGCCAACAATGCAGCAGGTATCTCCTATGGACAGGATCTTACATTTACCACCCTGTGCCTTCTTGCAGGCACAATTGGCTCTATTTCCGGCCCTGCAACAGTTTGTGCAACTTCAACAGGTAATGTATATACAATCCCTGCATACCCGGCTGCTACATCCTATGTCTGGACAGTTCCGACCGGCGCTACTATAACTGCCGGTAACAATACCAATTCCATTACGGTTTCCTATGCTATCAATGCTCAATCGGGTAATTTTACCGTATATGCAACCGATGGTACCTGTATAAGCTTAACTTCACAGCCTTTTGCTGTTACGGTAAATCCTGTACCTGTTCAGGCTGGACCTATTTCCGGAATACAAGGATTGTGTGAAGGAACCATGGGTGTTCAATATTCTATCCCTCCAATGCCCGGGGTTTCAAACTTTTTGTGGACTGTTCCAACCGGGGCCGTTATCGCTTCGGGCCAGGGTACAACAAGCATTGTAGTTGACTTCCCGGCAGGCGCTGTATCGGGGAATATTACGGTTTACGGGACCAATGATTGCGGAACCGGAGCCGGTTCAGTTCCATTGCCCATTGATATCTACCCCCTGCCTCTTACCCCGGGTGCCATCAGCGGCCCGGATCATATTTGTGCTGAAGCAGGCAACGTTCAGTATTCCGTGCCTGCAGTAACAAATGCTTTCGGTTATGTTTGGGCGTTACCCTCCGGAGCTACCATCACTGCCGGGAGCAATACCAACCAAATAACGGTTCATTATGCAGCTAATGCTATATCCGGGAATATTACCGTATATGGAACAAACGGTAACTGTTTGGGTGCTACTTCTGCTCCGCTTGCTGTCACAGTAAATCCAACACCGGCTACACCCGTAATTACACAGAATGGAGATACCCTCACCAGCAGTGCCAATACCGGTAACCAGTGGTATGTTGATGGAACCCTTATCCCGGGTGCAACCGGCAGACAACACGTAGCTGTAATTGCCGGGAATTATACTGTAGTCGTTACTCTGAGCGGATGCAGTTCAGCCCCTTCAGCAGGGCTCTATGTTTTACCCGTTGGGCTTTCGGAAATGAATGCAACCAGTCAGTGGAAAATTTATCCGAATCCTTCTAATGGCCGGTTTACGCTAGAATTGAGCAGCAAGAAAGTCTTTTCAGGCTCCATCAGAATTTATAACAAGCTCGGGTTGCTGGTTTATGAGAATACAGGCATTCGCTCTGAAGGCACCCCGACAATCCCGATTGACCTGAAATCTGCTCCTGCAGGAGTTTACCTGGTGGTGATCAATAATGGAGAAGGCATAATGTCGGGGAAAATAAACATCGTTCATTAACGAGGTGAGGTTGAGGGTGATTTCATGCCCTTTTTCATCGTTAACTTAAAATAAAAAAACACCGGTGATCTGCCGGTGCTTTTTTTATATACTAAATGCTTCTTATTATTTCACAAACTGCTCAGCATAGTATTTAGCTGTCAGTTTTTCACCAGTTGCTTTTTCGATCATTTGATTCCAGCTCCATTTAGCACCAGGCATAAATACATTTTCTTTCAGGTATTTGCCTACTTCCGGTTTGCCAAAATAGCTTTGTTTGAAGTTGTCAGATTTCAGAACCGTTGCAGAAATGTAATGATTCAGCTGGGAAGCAAGCAATTCACCAAGCAGGTAATTGTGATAATAGCATGGAGAAGTTGCTATGTGGATCTTGGATGCCCAGTCAGGCTGGTTACGTCCTTCAGGCCGTTTGATCATCTGGTACTTTTCTACCAGGTCCCACCAGAGTTTATTCAGATCCTGGTCAGGATTTTCATAAAGTCCTTTTTCAAACCTGTACATTACCTGTGCCCAGCGGCTGAAAGTAAGCTGTTCGAGGCGCAGCACCTTGAAGCTTTCATCGGCAATTGCTTTGGCATCAGCATCAGTTGTGAGCTTCATGTCGAGAAGGTATTGAGGGTTCTTGGCCATTCTTCCAAAGAACATGGCGATAGCTTCAGTGGTGAAAGTATGTGCAGGATTGCGTAAAGAAAATGGGAGGGTGGAATCGATGTACTTATCGTAGTTAGCATGGCCGAATTCGTGGAGCATGGTACTCATCCAGCTTTCATTGGACTTGATATTGCAGAGCACCCTTACATCTCCCTTATTATCTATGTCGATGCAATAGGCATGCTGGTTCTTTCCAGGTTTTTCATACAAATCACTCTTCTTGATCATTTCGGAAATATCCAGCCCGATGCTCTTGTAATAATCTGTTACAAGCTGTTCAATGTTTTTGTCCTTGTAGTATTTATCAAGTTCCACATTATAAATGGCAGGAGCTTCCTGGAAGAAGCGGTTCTGGTAATGCCAGGGCATCAACTCTTCCTTCTTGATATTGTCGCGTTTAGCAAGGTAAGTGTCAATCTCATCCTTTAAACCTTTGAAAGCATCACGGGTGAGGTTGTCCAGTTCGTCAAACAGGTCACTGATCTCTTTGGGATCCTGTTCGCTCAGCTTCAGACTCATCTCATGGTAATTATTGAAGCCAAGCTGCTTTGCGATCTCATTGCGCTTTTTAACAAGGTTGCGGATATCTTCTGCAACTACCGGCCCAATGGCTTTGTGGCCTTCCCAGGCTTTCTTCAGCTCATCTGAATTGGTAGATTTCTTCAGAACATCTTCCACATCATTGTCGGTAAGTTTTTTGCCGTCAACCTCAGCCCTGAAATTCGAATATTTCTGCTCGATGGCTGTCTGCATTTTGATTACCTCATTCAGCAAGCTGGTATCCACCTGGTTACTGAGGTAGCTATTGTACAGCACTTCCATCTGGCGCTTCATCAGATCATCGGTGATGACACCCGATTCTTTGATCTTCTTGAGAACTGCAAAATCTTCCTTGTTTGCATAGACTTTTGTCAGCTCAATGTTCAGGTCTTCCGACTTTTTCCAGTCTTCAGCTTTGCCGCTGATAGATGCGTTCCAATAAGCGAGGTTCGATTCCTTCTGCAGGGGTTGTACTACAGAATCATACTTGGCAATAAATGCCTTCAGGTCTTTCTCCATTTGTTCCTTGTTGTTTTTGCAGCTGCTCACCACTACTAAGAGGGCCAGCATTGCCATGAGCACTTTTAACGGTTTCATAGGTTGTTTGTTTGAGATGATATCTTAAAGAGGTTTAGGAAATCTGCAAATTTTGTCTGGAATTACAAATTTTTATTTCTCCTGGCATCAATTATCTTATTTTCAGGATCTTGTCTGCAATCCCAGATCATTATGATTAAGATCAATTTTTCAAAGGACTCATAGATTATTTGATAATCACCAGTAATCAAAGCCCTGATATCCGGATCATCTGTTTTGATGCCAAGAAAGGGGTTTTTGGAAAGTAGCCTGATGCTGCTGTTAATTTTGGGAAAAAGTTTCTTGCTGTATGCCGGACTACTATTCCTGGTGAGATAGAATTGCAGAATGTCGAATAATCTTGTTTTGCCTCAAAAGACCATTCTACTTTGATCCGAGCCATAGATTTATTTCTTTTTGTAAGTCATCGTGCGAGAAAGTCTGTCCGTTGATCAGTTGTTTTCTGCCCAACTGGACTCTTTCTTTCTGATAATCAGACAGCTTATAAACTTCCTTTTCTGCTATAGAATCCACAAGCGTTTTAATAGCCTGCAGGAAAGCAGCGTCATTGATATTTGCCAGCTGATGGATTATCTTTTCCCTGAGTTCAACAGTACTCATGTTGGATAGTTTTATGTAAAATTAAGACTTTCTTCAGTCATTCTGACAGAAAAAATTTCGCTGAAAAGGCTTGATACATATGGCCTAATCAATACTCCAGCTTGCACCCTCTTTCGTGTCCTTAACTGTGATCTTAACCTTTGCAAGGTCATCCCTGATCTTGTCGGAAGTAGCCCAGTCCTTACTGGCCCTGGCGCTGGCGCGGATGTCAAGGATCAGCTGCATGAGCCCTTCAATGGTTTCATTTCCGGCAGATGAAGCAGCCTCCGGTAATAATCCAAGGATATCGAAAATGAAAGTGTGAAGTATGTTCTTCAGCATCTCAATATCCTGGGCGGTAAGGCTCTCTTTTTTATCAAAAACGGAATTGATGATCCGGACAGCCTCGAAGAGGTTTGCAATAACGATAGGGCTGTTGAGGTCATCATCCATTGCCAGGTAGCAATTGGTTTCTACCTCCTGCACATTCACGGTTGAGGTATCACCTGGAACCAATTTCTCAAGAGTTTCAAGGGCTTTGAAAAGGCGTGTCATCCCTTTTTCTGCTGCCTGCAGGGCATCATTGCTGAAATCAAGCGGGCTGCGGTAATGGGCCATCAGGATAAAAAACCGGATGGTCATTGGGCTGTATGCTTTTTCGAGGGCTTTATGATTTCCTGAAAAGAATTCATCAAGAGTAATGAAATTCCCCAGGGATTTGCCCATCTTCTGTCCATTGATGGTGATCATATTGTTATGCATCCAGTAACGGGCAGGCGCCTTATGGTTGCATACCGTGCTCTGTGCGATCTCCGATTCGTGGTGAGGGAACATCAGGTCCATACCTCCGCCATGAATGTCGAATTGTTCCCCCAGGTACCTTTCACTCATCGCTGAGCATTCAAGGTGCCAGCCAGGGAAACCGTCACTCCATGGGGATGGCCAGCGCATGATATGTTCAGGCTGAGCCTTCTTCCATAGAGCAAAATCAAATGAATTCCGCTTCTCATCCTGGCCTTCCAGGTCCCGGGTATTGGACAGGAGATCTTCCAGCACTCTTCCGCTCAGGATCCCGTAATGGTTGGATTTATTGTATTTCTCTACATCAAAATATACAGATCCATTGCTTTCATAGGCAAAACCGGCATCCAGGATTTCTTTAACCATATTGATCTGTTCGATCATGTGGCCGGATGCCCGGGGTTCAATACTGGGTTTTTTGACGTTTAGCAGGTCCATGCTTGCATGATAACGGTCGCTGAAGTACTGGACTACTTCCATGGGCTCCAACTCTTCCAGGCGGGCTTTTTTAGCAATCTTATCCTCTCCTTCATCCGCATCATTTTCCAGGTGGCCGACATCCGTAATATTCCGTACATAGCGGACTTTATATCCCAGGTGCTGAAGGTACCGGAACAGAAGATCAAATGTTATAGCAGGGCGGGAGTGGCCCAGGTGAGCATCTCCATATACGGTCGGGCCGCAGACATACATCCCTACATGATTGGGATGGATGGGTACAAATAGCTCTTTTGTCCGGGATAAGGTGTTATATAAGAAGAGTTTGTGTTCCATAAATCGTGAAATAACATGCAAAGGTATTAAAATGCGGGTTGCAATTTATTGCGGAGGTATTGAATCTCTAAGCAGCACAGGTAGAAGCAACACTTGCTTTTGGCAAAGGAGGTTGTATCCCTCTGTTAAAACCAAAGGAAAAAGCCTCCAGGGGGAAATATGTGGGTTTTATAAGTATATTTATTGTTTATTCAGTTGATCTGTAAATCCGGTATTAAGCATTCAAATTATGAAGAACAAAATTCTGTGTCGTATCCTGTATTTTATTTTCCTGTTTTCCATCCTGCCACTCATTCAGGGCTATTCGCACGTGTTTACAAATAACAGTGCCCGGTCCGCATGCACAGTGGCTCCAAATGCATGTAGCTTCAGGGCCGGGGAGTTATCCAGGATGGATCAGCAGCAAGCGGGTCTGCCGGGGAAACGATATATGAGTAAAGCCCTTCCGACAGGCTCTGGCAATAGAGCAGGTTATGCTGAAACCAGGCAGCTGACGGCACTGCCCGGTGAACTTCTTTTCCTCACAGATTCAGCTATTTCGCTGCATTTAACAATGGCTGATGAAAAAGTTATAAGAACCTATAATGATATGGGTTTGCCCCTGGCCGAGAACTACTTTCAAAAAGCAGGTTCAGACTGGGAAAATACGTTCAGGTATGGCTATACCTATGATGAACGGGGCAACAGGCTTAGCTATCTTTTCCAGATCTGGGACAATGGGGCCTGGTTAAATCAGAGCATTACCTATAATACATTTGATGATAACAACAACTTGATGACCACCCTGAACAAGAACTGGAATGGAATAGGATGGCTCAACTATAGTTTAAGGACCTGTACCTATAATCCGGGAAATAAAATTCTGACAGATCAATACCAGAAATGGGAATATGGGCAATGGGAGAACCGTATATTGAATACCTATTCTTACGATCCAGGAAACAGGGTTGTCTGGACACTGGAGCAATACTCAAATGGCAACAGCTGGCTCAATATGAATCTCTATATTTATAACTATTACACGGACAGTACCGAAAAGTTGTACCAGAAGTGGAATGGAAGCACCTGGCAGGATATGGGCCTTGAAATCTTTAAGAAGGATTCCCTTTCCGGGTGGGAGGTATATATATCCCGTTATTGGAATTATGTATCCTGGTTGAATGAAACCATTGATTCAACCTTGCATGATGCCAACGGGAATATGCTAAGTTACCAGCGGCAGGAATGGGACCAGGGTTTCTCTATCTGGTCAAATAAGACTAAATACATATACACCTATGATGATCAAAATAACCTGTTGACTACCTTACAGCAAAACGGGCTTTATTTTGACTGGACCAACTACTATTTTACCAGCTGTACCTATGATGGTTCTGGTTTATTACTTACAAAGAGGAATCAGGAATGGATCAACCAGGGAGGCGTTTCTAGCTGGGTGAGCGTTGACAGTTTATCAGACGAATATGATGCAAATCATAACCTGATCCATAGTACATCGTTTGGTTATAACGGTTCAGGGCTGGATCCTGTAAGTAAGGTTGATTATGAGTACCTGGACGGGCATGTGCTTGGTGATGGTTTTAAATGGTCCGGGGGAGCCTGGATCCCAGCTGAGGAGTCAATACCCGTATCGGTTTATGTAAACGGAAAGCAATTAAAGCTTGAAGAAGGTGCAGGATACCACGAAGATGTTTACTATTCAACATTGATAACATCTGCAGATCCGGGGTACAAGGACCCTGGCATGGAGATTTCTGCTTATCCTGATCCTGTTGATGATATTCTCGGGCTCCGGATGTATTTTGATAAGGATGATCAAATCAGGATTTCGCTGCTGGACATTTCAGGAAAACTGGAATCTGCTGTTTATGAAGGTTCTGTAATGCAAGGAGATAATGCTCTTTCGCTGAACATGAAAAACGAAAAAGCGGGCCTTCACCTTTTAAGAGTTTCGTCAAATAGTGGGAATGTCCAACTGAAAATTTGTGTTGTTCATTAGAAGAACTCAAGGACGATTTCGCATTAAAACACCCCTGCAACCATTTCTCCATCCCTGCTTATCATTACGGCGAGGTACCAGCCAAGGAGAGCGAGCATAGGGGCTTCTACAAGGTTTGAGGAGGATTTGAATATTTCAAGTTGTGCATGAAGTTTGAACCCGCCGATGTTGGTAAAACGCATTAGGGGCACATTTCGTTCGTTCTTGAACTCGAAAAGGGCATGCCAGTAATTGGAATTGGCCTGGTATTGCCTGCCATCAGCAAGCTCCAGAGTGCCACCACCACTCCAGGTGTTGTTCCTGAAGATAGCATAGTTCTTTTCTTCTCCTGATTTACGAATGGTAACGTAAGTGTGGACAAAGCCCTGCCGTTTAAAACTCCATTCACCTTCGGCTGTCGTTCCAAAAGCACGCGAGCCAAAACCATTCTTGAACCGGAGGATGCCAAAAACTTCTTCTCTTTCCTTGAGTTCAAAAAGAGATTCCATCAGGTGTGGTTGCTTCCAGAAAAGGGGTTTCCCGATACAATCCATTAATGGTTTCATAATGCTTGTGTTACTACCCTGAAAGATACGAAAATTTGAATTCGTGCGCAAGTAGTTGTTAAGATGCATGCCTGGTTAATAGTCAAGGGGTGTTTGTGGGCAGCAAGATCAGACAGCATAACCCAGCCGGGTTCGGGCCCTGGTTTCTCAATATTAACAACTGAATCAATAAAACCATCATACCTGTTAGGCCTTATTCCAGGATTTGAAACAGACGAAACTGTTCAAAAAAAATGCAGTTATTTAACTGATTTCATAACATATAAGCAATCAAATTATTAACTTAGGAGAAATTACAGGATATCACCTGGCAAACTCATCATGATTCTGTTAAGGCAGGCCGGTATGATCTGCAGGCGTGCGCAGGAGAGTTGAAAAATCTCACTCTGAGCAAAAAGTAGTTTTGACAAATGAACTATGAGTCAACCCGGAAATTGCAGAAATGGATTTTTAGCAACTTTTGGCCCCTAACCCCAGAGGGGAAAGTTGCTAAAAAAAAAGACTCCCTTTAGGGTTGAGGCAAAACGGATTTTCAGTTTTGCCTGATTTACAGAGCAGACTCAACAATGAATTAATCAATTATAAGCCTATGAAACGTATAAATTTTCTTTTGTTTGCCCTGTGTATGCTGCTAGTGGCAGATTGGGGCTGTGAAGATCTCAATTCGGAATGTGGCGACCAGGTAAAGGATGAACATGACGCCTATGGTTCCTTCTTTAAAAACCCTTCTGACATATACTGGGGTGTTACCGGTGGTGTCAGGTCGTACACCTATAACTACCAATTTGAGAATATTTGCACGAAACAAAATCCCAAGGTTTCCTTCACACTGGGACTGGCTTCCTCAAATGCGGGATCATCAAATCCTATCTCGGTGAGTGCCGGGGTTTATACTTGTCTGGGGGTGCAGGCTCAGCATGTAACCATGTTACCGGATAACCAGCAAATATTTTACCGGGGCGGGCCTGCCGAAATAGGGATGCAGCAGTGCTTTGGCAGCCAGGCTTCCGCCACTATTTACCCTTACATGACCATCAGCTTTAACACCCTTGGTTCCGACAGGGATGATTCACTGTACATGGTAGATAAAGTTGTGATGATGATAGCTTACATTGAAAAACGGGAACCAAAATAGCCCGGCTGGGAACAAGCAGCGGCATAAAAGCGAACGTTCAATTCTTAATGCCCGATCCATCTCAGACGGATTGTGACAAGAAAAAAAGCCATTGCTCTGGTTAACAGGTTCCACTGGAAGAAGAGCAAAAAAATCATATTCCCTTATGCCACTAAGTCACAAAGGCACGAAGTTGCACGAACTATTATTTTTTGTGATTCTTTATGCCTTAGTGTCTTTGTGGCAGCAATAAATGCCAAAGCATTAGTTGACCTATTCTAAGGGAAGAGGAGAAAAACTCTCTTATTTCTCTATGCCACTAAGGCACTAAAGCACAAAGGTGCACAAAGAGTTTCATCTCTCAATAATTGTTAGACCTCCTTAGGAAGTCTATTTATATAAAGCTATTTTCTTTGCGATTCTTCGTGTCTTCATGGCAGCAATAAATGCCAAAGCATTAGTTGACCTATTCTAAGGGAAGAGGAGAAAAACTCTCTTATTTCTCTATGCCACTAAGGCACTAAAGCACAAAGGTGCACAAAGAGTTTCATCTCTCAATAATTGTTAGACCTCCTTAGGAAGTCTATTTATATAAAGCTATTTTCTTTGTGATTCATCATGTCTTTGTGGCAAAAAGCGAAGGCTTGAAACAAAACCAGGATTTAGTACCACTTATAGATGGTTCCCGTGTTCGAATCATGTTCCCAGCCTACAGCGTAGCCGGTATCATATTCTACCCAGCAAAGCGACATCAGGCTGCTCTTGGTAGTTAAGCCCACATCCGACCAGGTTTCGCCTCCATCAATGGTTTTCACGATATTCCCGCAGGAGTTTAGCATGAATCCGTAAGGAGAGCCGGGGAGAAAGGATATTGGGCCTAATGAGCACATGGGGAAGGGATAGGAGGCAGTCCAGTTTGTGCCGCCATCCGTGGTTTTCAATACAGAGTTCATGCCTGAAATGTATCCCACATCCGGGCTGGTAAATACAACTGAACTTGGCATGGCTTCCCCGACATACGGAATGGAATCCCAGGTTGCACCCGCATTGGTGGTTTTTAAAATAAGCCCGTGAAAGTTGTCCGTCTGGTTAAAGTAGCCCACTGCAAATCCTGTCTGGTTATTTGTGAAATAAACAGAGGTCAGCTGGCAGTTGGTATGGCTCTGCTGGAATTCCCAGCTTTGCCCGCCATTGACTGTGCGCACGATCGCCCCTGAAATGCCCACAGCATACCCGGTATCTTTCCCCGGGAAATAGATGGATTCCGGGTTAAAACTATGGTTCCTGAATACTGTTGACCAGGTATTTCCCCCGTCCGTGGTCTTGATAATGCAGGTGGTTCCTGCAGCATATGCGGTGAGTGTATCGATAAGGAAAACTGAAGACAGGTCAGGCAGGGTATCATGGGTTATGAGATCCCAGGAATTGCCCCCGTTGGCAGTTTTTAAGATGATCCCATGCACGAAGGAGCCATCGTCCTTTATCACAGAGCCCACTACCAGCCCTTTCTCTGAATTAACGAAATTCACAGCACGCAGGATCATGCCCGCCTTACTCGCAACCAGGTGCCAGCTGGCAGGTGGGGTGACGATATGGGTTGTGTCGGATTTCTTGCAGGAGAGGAGCAAGAGAAGGAGGATTGTTGATAGGAGTATGGGTTTCATGGGGGGGGATATTAGAAATTAGACTCATTCAATGTTGTCAAAAAAGAGGAAGAGATTTATTCCATAATTTGCCAGTATTATAAGAGGCATTAAATTAGTTATTATTGGAGCCTGTTTATCAATTAA
Organism: Bacteroidota bacterium; assembly: GCA_013376995.1. Lineage (GTDB taxonomy): Bacteria > Bacteroidota > Bacteroidia > Bacteroidales > UBA4417 > UBA4417. Next base: position 322,600 of record JACAAZ010000002.1, read on the forward strand.
TTTGATGATGACAGGAGTTTTTCAAGATTGCCACCCACACTAATATGTCCGACAGTAATGCTGCCTGCATGCTCAATCATTAATTTGTTCCTGTATCCTTGTATATGTTGTGTGTTATCAACAGTTCAATTATCGCCAACACAAACAGCTTGTCTATGCCCTTGTCTATTTTTTGCATTATTCCTTGTTTAGCTTTAAAGTGAATTCTATTACTCTCTACGAATCATCCTTATACTTTCCAATCAGGATGATTGAAAATAGTTTCATTACAAATGACAATTAAATTAATAGTACTCATATCTGTTTTATCGCGACACTGTGTCGGGATAATTGTCGCGATAAGCAAACGAACTCCATATTTTCGACTTTATCGCGACAAGATGACACGATTTATGTCGTGATAAATTCATAATAAGTTCCCGGACCAGCGCCTTTACGTTCAACAAGTCCATATTCAACCATCTTTTTTAGGTGTCTTTCTGCTTTCTTTATGTCAAATGCAAAATGCTCCTCATTCAACCATCTTTTTTAGGTGTCTTTCTGCTTTCTTTATGTCAAATGCAAAATGCTCCTCATATTCTTTTCTAGTTATTTTACCTTTACCTTTAACAAAATCATATCCTTTCAATTCTTCATCATTGAAATTTTCCAGTGTACCAGTAGGGAAAATCTTTTTCAGACTATCTCCACTTCTGGGAAATGTAAATACCATATATGGAGCATCATAGGTCACCACTGGTAATGGAAGATTATATTTTTCCGGTAAGTCCTTAATAGTTTGAAATCCTAACCCACGCTGCTCCACTAATTCCATCTGGTCAAACACATACATTATTTTGGGATTTCGGCTTAATGAAGGAGCATTAAAACGCTTCATTTGTTCTAATGTAATGGGTTTAACGGGTTCTCCAGGGCTTTTGATGATTATGGCATCATCATTTATCTCAAAATAGATGGGAGCACCCTCAATATCGTAATCCCTATGAACAATGGCATTAATAATTGCTTCACGGAAAACTACCTGCGGATAATCATACGTAATTTTTCTTTCAGCAGAAGAACGGTCTATCTGCTTGCCAATGTGCATTTCATACCATTTCTGAATTTTATCTGACTGAGCAATCAACGAGCCTTCAATAGTGTCAATATCTTCTCCTTTGCCCTTAGTTTTATAAGTAGCTCTTATCAATGCATTCTGGTAAATGAATTGCGGACGTTCGCCAAACAACAATAAGCCTAATCCTGTTGGCAAATATTTCTTATCTTCTAGCACTAAAAACCCCATCTGGGAGAGTATCCTATAGAACTTGGGAGTGTTCCAATCTACAGTTAAATTAGATTTTTTAATGAATGCTTCCAGATACTGTTTTGACAAATCATCCAAATCGGCCCGTATCTCTGATTTTTCCTTTTCCGATAATATTACCTGCGGTTTTTCATCATAAAATGTTTTGGCTCTTTCTTCTGCTTCTTCAATGAATTGTTTATTAGCTTCACGAATTTGTTGCTGCAGGTCAGCATCAAACATTTCTACTTCTACTCCATTATCAAGCAAATATTTAATACCCTTTCTGTCAACTGAAGGGTCGTGGTCTTCAATTCCGATCCATACTTTTGTAATTCTTGCATTTACAATTCTTTCAGCACAGCCCAGTTTGGGATGTTGCCTTGCTCCTGGAGCACAAGGTTCCAGTGTGGCAAATAGAATCGAACCATCCAAAGGATTGCTGTGGTTCTTTCTTTCAAGCAAGGTAAACTCTGCATGGTCACCATGGCGAAGCTCTCCCCTAAAAGCAGTTTCTTCTGTACCATCGGGCTTTATTAATACGGCACCAACTTTTGGGCTCGCCTTATCTTTACGTGGTTCCTGAACTGACTGATTCATCTTCTGAATCGCCAATTCCATGTAAGTTCTGGGATTAAATGCCAGAGGATTATCAGCTATTGCCATGATCTGTAATACTATCTAATGCTGCTTATTCTTTGCTTGATTATATAAATATTATAAATTAAAGGTAGCGAAATATTCTTGTTTAGCCTTTTCCATATCAATTACCTACTATGGTTGTATCATTTTCATTGTTGTCAACCAGCCTTCAATTCCAAAAGTTTAATCATGCACGAAGGAGCCATCATCACTTATTACAGAGCCCACGACCATCCCTTTCTCTGGATTCACGAAATGCACATTAAGCAGGATCATGCCCGCCTTGCTCGCAACCAGGTGTCAGCTGGCAGGTGGGGTGACGATGTGGGTGGTGTCGGATTTCTTGCAGCCAATGAGGAGCAAAAGGAAGAAGGGGATGAGGAGGAGGTGGGGTTTCATGGGGGGAGTGTGAGGATAAGTTTGAAGTTATTTGGATTAAAAAGGGTCCTTTATAACATTGATTACAAATGCATTTATATTGTATGTATTAGATTCGATTTGCTTTCAATTTAATCAAAGATTCATAGAAACGAAAACATTCAATATTCTAATAAATTATAAGTCATACTAATAAAAATTAATAAAAACAATCTCAAGTTAAGCTAAAGTTAACTATTCGTAAAATCGTGTTCAAAAGCATTTCGAGACATATACAACATAAGTTTTTGAAGTAAATCATCAGAATATGGAGATTTGTAATGCTTTATTCTCTGAATATTCATATCTAAGATCCTTGCTTTTTCATTATAAATTTGGGCGCAATTAATTTTAAATTTAATTAAATCATTAATCTCAACAACATTCTTTTCTGTATTACTTAAATGATCTTGTAAAATTTTTATTTCTTCTTTTAGCATCGCTTTCTCACCATCAATTGCGGTTTTCAGAGCAACTTTTTTCTGATTAATGGATTTATTTATACTTTCCTTTATTGTTTTGAATTCTAAAATCTTTATCTCATAGTTTAATAGAGTTTTATAAATATATTCATACCTTTTTAGCCAAGGAGAATGAATAACACTACTTACAAATTTGGGAATATTAAAATCAATTGAAGCTTTCCCGTCAGTATTGAAAACAGATAAATCTAAAATATTTAAAGATATAATTTGAAATCCAGGGAAATACGCAACATAAAATTGATCACTTGCCTCAGCAACTTTCACGACTTCACTTGTGATACTCAGTTTATCTTTATTAATATATTTTAAAGGGATAAGCATTCCTATGTCATATTGATAATCTCTTTTTCCGCAATCTTCATTTTGAGCTCGTAATGCTAAATTACATGGTTGAACTAGTAAAATATATTCTTTTTCTTTAATTTTAAAAACGTCACCATTTCTCAATGGTAAATGTAACTTATTTATTATTTCACCAGGTATATAAAGCTCACTATTTCTCAAGTCCATCAATTGTTTATTCGGCACTTTTGAATTGTATCCCGTTTGAGTTTTATCAATTTCCCTAATCTTATTAATTGCATCATTAAACGACTGTCTTTTGGCAGGGTCAGCAATAATTTTAAAATTCTCTTCTTTAGATAGTATTTCATAAAGTCTAAAAAGAGTATTAATTTCCCATACGCCTTCCTTAAAAGATGATTTTTGAATTATTTGATTAAAGGTCTTTGGTGTCAAATCTATTATTCTTTTTCCAGCTTTCTTATTAGAATCTTCCACAACATTCAATGACTCTAACTTCAGTTGTTCAACGTAAGGAAGTAATAATAGATTTTTAATCCCCTCTGCAAAACCTGTTATTTGTGGATCGAAAGCATATCTGAACTTAGATAGAGTATAAAATTTACTTATTTCAATATTATAATCATTCGAATATTTTGTCCGAACTTCATCTTCTTCTTCTTCAGTAAACTTATGAGAGAATATGCCACAGAGAATACGGTTTGAATATTCTTTAATATCAATAAGCATTTTGGCGAGATGTGCTCCATTTCGACCTTCAATTAATCTATTACCATTTTGAAATTCAAAATCAAATAAGCATAAGGCTTTTTTCCCCTCTTGTAAATCTTTTATTGGTTGATATTTGGCCGTTACCCATTCATCTGGAGTCATTAATTTAACTCTATTGCCATAACTATTTTTAATTTCTAAAGCAGGAATCACATTAGCAATATCAATATCCCTAAAATGATTACAAATTTCGTATAAGAGTTCAGATTTATTTTCAGTAGCTTCCCATAAATTACTAATTAATCTATCAAATCTTGGACCAGGCCCAGTCCAGTCTAAGCTATTGAATCTGCCACTTGTTATGTAATTCTGATCATTTTTGAGTTTTATAAGGCGAGCTTTATACTCTTCTTTTTGACTTTCAATGTCAAATTTATCATCTATATAAATTATTTGGTCGATGTTCTCAATATCAAGTAAATGAATTGTAGCTGCTATCGATTTCTTCCTAATATCTGTGATGGGATCTTCTTTAGGTTCTATTTCCAATGAAACGCCATCGCTATTTATTATGATTCTTTCATCCATTATCTTACTATGATATTTGAAAGGTTAATTGCAAAAATATATTTTCTTTTGTGTTCATTCCGAATTGGTTCTAATGCTAATGTACAGCCAGAGGCGTCAAGCAATTGTTGTATTATAAATAATCCAAGTCCTCTACCTTCTCCTTTCGGTTTAGTCGTAACAAATGGCTCAAATAATTGATTTTCTATCGCTGGAGATATACCATATCCATTATCAGATATATAAATCCACGGTGAAGCAATTTTAATATTTATTGTTGGTTTAAAATCTTTTTCATTCTTCGTTCTCTCTAAGAGCCAATATTCTGAATTATTCAAAAGGTTATCAATAATTTGAACTAATTTTCCTCTATTTATTGTAATGGAAAATGTATCCTCGAATATTATTTTTAATTCGATGTGTTGTTTCTTAAATCTGTTTATGTAATAATCGTTCTCTTCTTCGAAGAAGCTAGTTAAATTGAGGAGTGATTTTTTTTCTCTGTTATATTTTAAAGCCGGGTCTAAATGCCTTAGTTGTATTTTTAATCCAGTAACCGTAGTATTAATATATTCAATGAATACATAAATATCAGCATCGTTTAATTTATTTTGTTGAAGTTTTGAGACATAAAATGTTGCTCTTTCGGCTAACCTATCAGCGATTGATGTAAACTCATGGCTGACAGATTCAGCAGTTAATCCTAAACTGGCTAATTCAGAAAAATTAATCAACTGATCCTCTAATATTTGAATTTTTGGTTCAAGTATATCAATGACTTCATTTAATTTTTCTGTTTTTGATATTACCTGTTCCAGTTTCTGTAATGTGAATTGAATGACTTTTAGTTTGTTTAATAATGTATTTACTTTTTCAACTGTTTCTTTTTCCAAATCTGTAGAATACATTGGATTGTTTTTAACGGATTTGACAATCATCCCTGACTCTATAATTGCTTTTTCTACATTGGATACAGCATCATTAAACTCTTGCTTAACTTCATCACTTTTTGACTTAGTAACTTTTAGCTCATTAAGAGCCTGATTTACAGTTTTTATTCCATTATTTTCTGTTTTATACTCATTCAAAAAATTATTGTAGTTTCTTCTAATGGATCTCTGATATAAATTAATCTGGTCTTTAACAAAATGTAAAAGTGTGAAAAAATTTCGCGAGTATGGGTTGGAGATTAATCCAGATCTATCTGTTTTATCTTTCAATTCAAAGTTTTTTCCCTCATCAATTGCTACATATCCTATTACATTATCAGGTCTTAAATCATAAAATGAAGTTTTAGTTTGAGAGCTAGAAAGCCCTAGCCAATCTTTGTTGCTTTCATCAATTCCATAAGGTAATACTGCGAATCCATTCCTGTAAATTTTTATGCCAATCTGTGCTTGAGCAAAATCTTTATAATTTTCGTATTTGCCAAATATATTATTGATAGAATTTTCATTCCTTAGCTGTTCTTCTTTATATGAAAATTCATTAATAATACCATTAAACTCACCAGGTTTAGCTCTTTCTCCATTATATATTTCTAATTTGACATCTTTATCTATTTCGAACGTTCTTTCAAAAGACATGAAATATGGATCATCAGATCTCTTAATGTCTGATATTTTACTTTTTAGGTATTTAAAAAGTTTTCTTCCATTATCGAATTCAACGAAATTGTGAAATGCTTCACTTGCTAATGGATCATTGCCTTGAAATTTTGTTAATCGAGTATTTCCTTTTAAGGTAAGAATGTTGTCTTTTATACTAAATGTAAACTTTGAAATGGCTAAGTCTGATAAACCTTCATTAAATTTATCTAATTCTATTGGTTGGCTGTTAACTTTTAGATAAACTTCAAAAGGCCTATTCTCTTTATATGGAGATATTACTTGAAGAATTTGCCCTTTAAATCGTTCTAAATTTTTACCTTGCCAAACTTCAATATTGTTCAAATTTGTTAGTAATAATGTTGTTCCGTTGGCTTTTTTGCTCGAGTAAGTTTCATACTTGACTTTCACAGCACTTAATGATTCCTCCTTTTCAAAATCTTTCCAATTAAAAGCAATATGAGTCCCCTTTTTACCTACTTTGTTTGAAAATATTTCACATATTTCTGCTAATCTTTGAGTGCTTAATCTACCTAAACCTTTTTCTCCTAAAGGAGTGCGACCTTGAGGTGTTTTTTCTTTTGGGCCATTCAAGCTTCTTTTGTTAGAATATGATATTAATAGCCAAGACTTTATAATAGTCTTTTGATCCATACCAAAACCATCATCTTCAATAAGAATATAGCCATTCTGATTCGGATAAAAAAGTCTTTCGTTAGTGTATTCTCCTATTGTATTAATTTCAATAGAAACATAAGATGCATCAGCATCATAAGAGTTTTTAATTAACTCTAATAGTGCCGTCACATCATCTGGTACGAGTTGCTCTCCCAGTTGTTTTATAATATGAGGTGTAATGTCAAAATGGTATTTCGGTTTGGCCATTACTTTGTCTTTTTGAATATTATTATTTTCTCTCTACTCATCATATTTGAGAAGTTGTTTCTGCCAGGCATACGTTTACTTAATATTTCTCTTTCGAGGTCTGTAAATACTTCAACTCCTTTTGATGCGAATAATTCTTTTACAATTAGATCATTTCGTACCAACTTTTTATTCACATTTCGATTTCCAACTGTCCATACCAAGAAAGAGTCCTTTTTCATTTTAGGTAACATTTTATCAATGCTATTATCCAAATCAACTATAAATCTTGTAACTTTTCCAGCCTTTTTTTTAAGATCATTATCTTTGAATTGAGTTACAAACCTTTTCAAAGTTCTTGATCTCTCAAATATTCTTTCTGTAATATTATTATCACTGTCATTTATTTGCCCGCCTAAGCTTTTATTATCAATGTATTGAGTAGTCTTTAAATAATCAAATATAATAGTATCATCTATATCTTCAATTGGTATCCATTGTAAAGGTAGATATGAAAACTGTCCATAAGTTACTGTGGTTTGATTATCACCGTAAGGTGGTGAAGTTACTAGTAGATTAAATTTTTTGTTTGTTCTGATCTCAATATTTGTGTCACCCCATAGTACAGTAGCATTTTTGATGTACTTTCCTTTTTTAATACAACCATTTTGTGATAGAATGTTAATATAATTACTGATATTTAATATATTCTTTCTAGAAATTGAAATAAAGGTCTTTATTGCTGAAACTTGTCTGGCGTTTATTTCCTCAACTGGTCGCATGTGAAGTTTAAAGGTAGATGTCCTGTCATTACTCGTCAATCGAATAGTTTCAGCTAAAGCAACCCAAAAGAATTTTCTTGTTTTCAATATAGGTTCTCTGCGAACAGCTCGATAAATTTTCGACAATTCAATTTGAATTTCTTTAGTGAACCATTTATCAATGTTATCGAATGTAACTTCTACAGACTCAGACTTGTCAGAAACAATAAGGTTATTCAATCTTTCTTCGGCATCAATTAGTTCAGAATTTTCATAAAAGCAAATCTTAACTTGACTCAATAAGACAGAAAGTGGATTAATATCTTGACCAAATACATTCATACCGTATTTCATGCCTGTAACCAAAGTATTTGAAGCACCCATGAAAGGATCTAATAACGAAACTTCGTTGTTTAATGCCTCTGAAAGTTTCTCAAAAATTGGCTCTTGAACGGATGGGACCATCATCGCAGGATAGTTCAGAATACTTCTGGCAAAATCACTTCTAGAATAATTTTCGCCATTTAATGTTTCTGAACTAATAGATTTTATCTTTTTTTTGGTATATCTATCTGTGTTTGACATATTAGCTCAAAGTTAATACTATAATCTCTGCAATTTGATTATATATTTTTCAATTAATTGAATAATGGTAGTTGATTCATCATTTAGCTGTATATCAAGGCTCTAATTTAATTTGCCACAATTCAAGAAAAGAACAACTATTTGCGTGTTACGTTAGATTTAAAGAAAATTGATTTCTCATCACCCAATCACCACCTCTTCCCCCCTCTCCGGTATCAAAATCCTCCCAAAACCCGCATCTTTCAACTTCCCTGCATAAAAGGACTGGGCCTCATATTCGCCATGAACCAGGAAGATGTTTTTGATCTGGTTTGGATCCTGGCATTTCAGGCAGAAGAGCATTTCCCGGTAATCATCATGGCAGGATGTCAACACTGAGTTTCAGATGTCCGCCGAGCCCTTCATTTATTATCCTCATTAATGTTGATAACCGAATGTCACTTGCATCATTTTCAATCCGTGAAATATAAGTTTTCGTTGTTCCGCACTTCACAGCTAACTGCTCCTGGGTCAAGCCCTGCTCTTTGCGAAGTTCCTGAAGCATAACCCCAAGTTTGAAGGCTTCAAATTCCTGTTCGTATTTTTCCCTGGCTTCTGATCCACGATTTCCGTATTGTTCATCAAGATGGTCGGCAAAGGATGTGAGATTGTTATTTTTCTTTTTCATCGAAGTATTGCTTTTTTAGTTTTTCAGCCAAATATATTTCTTCCTTTGGCGTTTTCTGGGTTTTCTTTTGGAAGCCATTAATCAGGATAATGAGATTTCCTTCATCAAAGAAGCTGAAAACTCTATAAATACTAGATCCAACTTCAACTCTGATCTCGAAAAGACCAGAAGAATTCCTGATGTGTCTGAAATATTTCTCCGGAACATGTTCAATAACAGAAATAAGTTGTAAGGTCCAGTTGAACTTTTTCCTGACTTCTGGTTTCAGACTTTTGAAGAAATCAAGATAATGATTCTTGTAGTAAAAGATGTTCCTCATAAATCCTTTATCACTATACAAAGTTAGCTAATTAGTGAACATTGTGTTCAAAATTGTCAATATTTTTAATGATTGCTTATCATATAAAGCACTGATGAAAATTAATATAAAGGCTAAGATTGGCTTTATTATTCAGAGTATTAATACATTACAAAAAAATCACATCATTTTCAAATTAATTAATTTAGTCCCAGCTCTTCCCCCCTCTCCGGTATCACAATCCTCCCAAACCCTGCTTCCTTCAGCTTGCCAGCATAAAAGACCTGGGCCTCATATTCCCCGTGCACCAGGAAGATGTTTTTAATTTGGTTGGGATCCTGGCATTTCAGGAAAGCGATCATTTCCTGGTAATCGCCATGGCCGGAGAAGGCTTCGATGGTTTCAACCCTGGCACGGACAGGGTGCTTTACACCAAAAATGGAAACCTCTTTTTCTCCGCGTATGATCCTGGCACCCAGGGTTACGGGGGAACAGTACCCGACAGCCAATATGGTATTATTGGGATTTTCGATATTGTTGGCCAGGTGATGCTTGATGCGCCCGGCTTCCATCATGCCTGAAGCAGAAATGATCACACATGGCTTTTTGTTGGTGTTTAGCCGCTTGGATTCTTCGGCCGTCTTAAGATAGAAAAGCTGTCCGAAGCCAAAGGGATCAGGGTCGTGGGTCATTACATCGTGCACATCCTCATTCAGGTTGTCGGTATGCATACGGAAGATGTCCGTGGCATTCACGGCAAGGGGACTGTCCACATAGATGTTCACCTTGGGCAGGAGGCCCTCATTGAAGAAATTATTCAGGGCATAGACAATTTCCTGGGTCCGGCCGATGGCAAAGGAGGGGATGATCACCTTGCCGCCTTTTTCAACGCAGGTTTGGCGGATTACTCGTAAGAGTTCTGCTTCAGCTTCCTGCAAATGGGGGTGCAGGCGGTTCCCATAGGTGGATTCGGCAATCAGGTAATCACATTGGGGGAAGGGTTGTGGAGATTTGAGGATGCGGCTTACAGGGCGTCCGATATCTCCGGTATAGGCAATTCGGGTGGTTTTGCCGTTTTCTGTGATTTCCAGGAAGGCCACCCCGCTTCCAAGCATATGGCCGGTATTGAAGAATTTAACCCTGATGTTTTCATCGATACGGAACTTCCGGTCATAAGCTATCCCAATGAACAACTCCATGCATTTCTTTGCATCTTCTTCCGTATAAATGGGTTCGACCGGTGGCAGGCCTTTTGCTATCCTTCTTTTATTGAACCACTTAACATCACCCTCTTGTATGTGCCCGCTGTCAACGAGCATGATGGAGCAGAGGTCGCGTGTGGCGCTGGTACATATGACGGAGCCGCGGAAACCCAGGTGGTAGATATAGGGTATCAGCCCGGAATGGTCGATATGGGCATGGGTAAGGATGATATGGTCGATGGTGGCTGGGTCGAAACCAAGATCGCGGTTCATGGCATCGGTTGCCATTCCCTTGCCCTGGAACATCCCGCAATCCAGCAGGATCTTTTTGCCGCTATCCGTGGTGATAAGGTGTTTGCTGCCGGTTACTTCGCGTGCTGCACCGATAAATTTGATTTTCATTTCTGTACAATTAATAGCTGAAAACTGAAAAATGCTTTTCCATTCAAACTTACTAATATATCTGGTACATTCTCTATTGGAGGTTGATATAGTAACATTCACTCAAAAGCACATTGGCAACTTGTTACCAATAATTCTCTCTATAATCTTTTTCAACCTAACCTAGATATAGACTTCCTGGCCCAAATCATTGCCATGAAGACGAAATTAATGCCACTAAGACACTAAGGCACGAAGATACACGAAGGATTCTCAGAAGGGTTTCCGGAAAGGATCTTTGTGATTCTTTGTGCCTTCGTGACTTTGTGGCGAAAATGTTAGCCCTGATTCTTACCACAAGGCTCTCTGTAGATGGTGTTATTGCCAGGATTGATATAAAGTGATACGATCTGCCTCAGGCGGAGGGGTTAGCGGGTTACCAGGTATCCCCCGGTCATGTATAAATTCCTGGCTCCTCAAAATCTTAACAATTCTTAAGCCGTCATGATGTGCCGATAATTTTTGCAAATTTGCAATTGGAAACAATAAAAAAAGGAAAACTGATGAAAAGACTGATTCTGATACTGATTCTGCCAATTATGATGATTGCAGCAGGTAATGCCCAGACCAAAACAGCCCCAGCCGTCAAGAAGGCCCCGGCAACAAAAGCCGCCCCGGCACGCGTGAAGTTCGTTATCCACACGGATTACGGTGACATGAAAGGTGTACTTTACAATGAAACCCCAAAACACAGGGATAACTTCGTTAAGCTGGCCAAGTCGGGATTCTATGATGGAACTTTATTTCACAGGGTTATCCTGGGATTCATGATCCAGGGTGGTGACCCGGATTCAAAAAATGCAAAACCCGGACAGGCACTGGGTATGGGTGGTCCTGGTTATACCATTCCTGCTGAGTTCAACCTGAAACTTCAGCATAAAAGGGGCGCTCTTGCTGCTGCACGTTTAGGTGGCCCATCCAATCCGCAGAAGGCTTCTTCGGGATCGCAGTTCTATATCGTGGAACCTGTTGCCGGAACCCACTTCCTGGATAACGATTATACAGTGTTTGGAGAGATTACCGAAGGTTTTGATGTGATCACCAAGATCGCATCGGTTCAGAAGGACGGATCTGATCGCCCGGTGAAGGATGTAAAGATGACCGTGAAGATCGTGAAATAGTTTTACAGATTCTTTCCGTTATGCAGAAGGAGAACAGTTGATGTTCTCCTTTTGTGTTTTATAAGCAGAATTAACTAGAAAAGAGTAAATAGAACACGGATGACACTGAAAATACTGATGCTCACAGATCTGTGTAAATCAGTATTTCCCGTGTCATCCCTGCCTGTCGGCAGACAGGCGCGTGCTAAAACGGGGATAAGGTAATTAACCTTTCAGTACGCCTAACTCTTTCCCAACCTTGGTGAAGGCGGCAACACATTTATCCAGGTGCTCGCGGTCGTGGGCAGCGGAGATCTGTACACGGATACGGGCCTGTCCTTTAGGTACAACAGGGTAGTAGAAACCAATAACATAAATACCCTCACCCAATAGCTTGGCGGCCATTTCCTGGCTCAGCTTTGCATCATACAGCATAACTGCACAGATGGCAGACTGGGTTGGTTTTACATCGAAACCAGCCTCGATCATTTTCTTTGAGAAGTATGCAGTATTGGCGTGGAGCTTATCCTGCAGCTCATTGGTTTCGCTCATCATATCAAACATCTTGATACCGGCAGCAGCAACCATTGGAGGAATTGAATTCGAAAAAAGATAAGGACGTGAACGCTGGCGAAGCAGGTCGATGATTTCCTTTTTACCGGTCGTGAAACCACCAATAGCGCCACCAAAGGCTTTTCCAAGCGTTCCGGTAATGATCTCGATCTTGCCGCGGAGGTTATGCAATTCAGTTACACCTCGGCCGGTCTGACCAACAACACCGGCTGAATGGCATTCGTCAACCATGATCATGGCGTCGTATTTCTGCGCCAGTTCATAGATCTTATCCATCTTGGCAACATTGCCATCCATGGAGAATACACCGTCGGTAACAATGAGGCGGAAACGCTGTGCCTGGGCAATCTTGAGCTGTTCTTCAAGTTCAGCCATATCAGCGTTGGCATAACGGTAACGGACTGCCTTGCAAAGACGAACACCGTCGATGATGGAGGCGTGGTTCAGAGCATCGGAAATGATGGCATCTTCTTCGCCCAATAGAGGTTCAAAAACTCCGCCGTTTGCATCAAAACAGGCAGCATATAGGATAGTATCTTCAGTTCCGAAGAATTCGGCAATCTTGGCTTCCAGTTGCTTATGCAGATCCTGTGTTCCACAAATAAAGCGGACAGATGAAAGGCCATATCCGTGTGAGTCAAGAGCTTCTTTGGCAGCAGCAATCAGTTTGGGGTTATTGGAAAGCCCCAGGTAGTTATTGGCACAGAAATTCAGAACTTCGGCTCCTGAGTTTACCTTGATCTCGGCACCCTGTGGAGAAGTGATGATCCTTTCATTTTTGAACAAACCAGCTTCCCTGATATCAGTCAGTTCCTTCTGGAGATGGGCTTGCATGCGATCGTACATAAGATGAAATTTTATGGGGTTAAACGCTATTGTTTATGGATTAACAGTGGCGCAAAGATAAATATTTGTTGTTTGCATGACCGGTTCAGAAAATAATTTGAAGAGAGTTTAATTAATCTTCACACTTCCCCGCTAAAGCCTTATCAGATCTCAAATAAATTAAATTAATATATTGAAAAACAGCGCAGTAGAAAATTTTCCAAGAAGCCGTTATAAATTTTGTCAGATGCCAAATTTCATTAATTTTGCCGCGCATTGTGAATCCTATAACAACAAAAACATAAAAAAATTCTAAGATGAAAAACATTCTTGTCATCGGATCAGTAGGTCAGATAGGATCGGAACTGACTATGGAGCTTCGTAAGCGTTATGGAAATGGAAACGTAGTTGCCGGTTATCGTGCTACCAAGCCCACCGGGGACCTCCTCGAGTCAGGCCCGGCGGAAGTTGTTGATGCCACCAATATTGAACAGATCGCTGATGTGGTGAAGAAATACAAGATTGACACCATCTATAACCTCGCAGCCATCCTTTCAGCAGTTGGTGAAAGCAAACCACTGATTGCCTGGAATATCGGTATCGGCGGTTTGATGAATTGCCTGGAAGTAGCCCGGGAATATGGTTGTGCTGTTTCAACACCCAGTTCTATCGGGGCTTTTGGTTCCAGCACGCCGCTTGACAATACCCCACAGGATACCATCATGCGACCGGGAACCATGTACGGCGTTTCCAAAGTTGCCGGTGAACTGTTAGGAGATTACTACTACAAACGTTTTGGTGTTGATACGCGTTCTGTACGTTACCCGGGCATCATTTCCAACGTTACCCTGCCAGGTGGCGGGACTACGGATTATGCAGTAGAAATTTATTACGAAGCAATCAAGAACAAGAAATATACTTGCCCGCTTGGTGCCGGAACTTTCCTGGATATGATGTATATGCCGGATGCTATTGATGCGGCCATCGACCTGATGGAAGCTGATCCTTCAAAGCTGGTTCACAGGAATTCTTTCAACATCACTGCTATGAGCTTTGACCCTGAGATCATTGCTAAAGAGATCAAGAAACATATTCCGGATTTTGTAATGGATTATGATGTAAACGCAATGAAACAGGGTATTGCCAATTCATGGCCAAACAGCATGGACGACAGCTGTGCCCGTAAGGAATGGGGCTGGGATCCAAAGTGGAACCTTGAAAAGATGACTTTAGATATGCTACAGGCTATCCGCAAAAAACATGAAATGGGATTGTTCTAGTCCAACTTAGATGAAATGAAAAAGGGTGCAGGTTTCTGTGCCCTTTTGTGTTTTAGTGTTGGAAATTTTCTAGCTGGAAGACGGGTTAAAAAGAAGCCTTCTGATAGCTTTATTACACAAAAACACGATCCGCCTGAGGCGGACTAAATCCCACTAAAACATTTTGTGGCCCTTTGTGTCTTCGTGCTTTAGTGTTGAAAAATGTTAATCTGGAAGCCGGTTTAAAAAGAAGCCTTCCAATAGCTTTATTACACAAAAACATGAAGGCACTAAGAATCCTCCATGAATATACCAGGATGCTTCTATTCAGGTATAAATGAATGAAAATTACCGGCTATTTGACAAAAAAGGCTCTTAAACAAGAGCCTCTTATGCATTTTATAAAACCAGGAGAGTTATGGTTTTTGGGCCTGGATAATAGCTGTTGAATTGTTATCGATTATTGCCATATCTGATCCATCAACAATACCATCGCCATTGATATCCTCTGAATTATAGCCTGAAAGCAGCATGGTACTGGCATTATCTATTGCAGCCATATCTGAACCATCTACTACCCCATCCTGATTTGCATCTCCTCCATAGATTAAGTAAATAGAGCCAACCTGTTTCAGGTTATTTCCAAATGCCTGGGTAGCGGCATTGCTAAAGTTATAGTTCACAGTCCCCGGTGAAAAGGAAACCGGCAGTCCGCTCCACGTTTCAATACTGTTCCGGTGCCTGATCACAATGTAATAGGAACCAGAATAGATTACAGGTACAGAGAGTGTTGAACTTCCGTTTGTCAGCAGGTTTATGTTTCCGAATGATTGCACGAGTGTGTATGGGGAACTGTTCTGCCGTATTTCAACAGTAATTTTATCTGCCACCAATCCGGGAAACTGGTTCCCCGTTGAGTTTTGAGCTTGATTCATCAAACTAGTAGATGTATTATATAATCCCTCAAGCATTACAGATAGATTTAGGGTCTTGGTTCCCCCGGTTACCGTAACAGCTAGAAGGCTTGAATTGCCATTGCCACAACTGTTTAAAGGAGTTACCTGGATATTCCCATTATTATTTCCTGCACTAACCACTATGCTGGTGCTTCCCTGGCCGCTAGTAATTGTCCATCCCCCGGGGACTGTCCAAAAATAGGATGTAGCATTAGGAACCGCTGAAATCGAATAACCTATCCCTGCTTGTCCAAAAGGAACCGATGCTGGTCCGGAAACACTTCCTGCAGCTGATGGAAGAGGGTTCAATGCCATTGTGATCGCATTGGATGTCACTGGCGAGGAAGAGGCACAGGTCCCTGACGGGGTAAGTACGCAGGTAATGATATCTGCATTTGAGAGTGTGCTGCTGGTAAAGGTGGCATTCGTTTCCCCGGGAATGACAGAACCATTTTTCTTCCATTGATAGGTCGGGGATCCTCCGTTTACGGGTAATGCAGTGAAAACGACAACAGTCCCGGCACAGATAGTTCCTGGCGGATTTGCTGTGATGCTTACACTTGCAGTCCCGGAATTGACTCCAGTTATACTGCCGTTAACGTCCACCCATGGACTGGGAGAACCCTGGTTTAAAAGAACATTCAGCAATTGAAGAGATGCAGAAGATCCGTTAACAAAACCTGCATTCAATCCAAACTTGAGATAGAAAATGGTCCCGGTAGTATTGAATGGAGTTGTACCGGATCCTGCAACAATAACGGATCCGGTGGATGGATTGCTTACAAATGTCCAACCCTGCGACAGGGTACCTGTAGGTTCAACCTGCTGAAAGGTCAGGAGGGTTGAATTGTAAGTAATCTTAGCTTGTATAGAATAAATGGATTCACCTGCCGGTAAGGCATTGATCAGGACGGGGTAGTAAAAAACTCCGGCTGCAGGGCAGGTGGAAGGTTCAGGCATGGTTATCTGGGTATCATATAAAGTCCAGGCCCCTGATGATGCAGTTGCGCCATGCGCATCTACAACAGATACAACGAGGGTCCCCCCTTTTATAGCATTCACAACACCTGCCGGGCTTATGGAAGCAATGGTAGGATCATTAACACTCCAGGTAAGAGGCGGTGTGGCTCCTCCATTAACGGTGAATAATTGGGATTGCCCTGCTATCAAAGAACCCGTATAGGGAGTGATGGAAAGGACCGGGAGGTTAATGGTGGTGAAGTATCCATCCGTTATTGTTGGCACAAAGATCTCATTGAAGAGTGCAGAGGTAAAGTTGATTGCCGTGCCACCAGCATTTTGGGTTGAAACATGAAACCTAACATAAATAAGTGTTCCGCTTCCCGTTAAAGGTGTGTTACCTGCAAAAGCTACCGAAACTGTTCCGGGTATCCCTGTATTCATTACAGGTGCAGGATAGGTAGCAAGCATGGTTCCGGCCTGCACAACAATGGATGGTGTCAGGATATTGGAATTGAAGTTAATGGTAAAGTTGCCCGAAAGAACATTCAATCCTGTCAGATCTGTAGTATTTATAGGTACGTCAATGTCAGATCCCTGCCATTGGCTAAGGTTGGTGGGAATGCTGAGACGCATGGCCCGGATATCAATAAAACTATTGGTTGTATCCCGTAAACCATTATGATCAACTACTACGACCTTGGTCAAACCATAGTTTGTCGCCGTGAGCAGTCCCGATGTGTTTATGGATGCAATCGATGAATTGGTTACATACCACTGGAAGGGCGCTGTCCCTCCCGACTGGTAAAATTGTAAGGTTTCTCCTTTGGAGATAAGGCCGTTGTTTGGGCTAATGTTGATAGAAGGAGGTGATGTAATGTTTAAATAACCATTATGAAAGATCATTGCCGGTGTTCCTTCATTGAAATAGTTATTCTGAGCATTTGTAAAGCTAATATACATTCCACCTGGTTGCCGCGCTTTAAAGCGGATATAGATAAATTTCCCTATCCCGCTCAGAGGGGCTGTCCCGGCATTTGCGATGGTAACCACTCCCGGTACGGAGGTGTTAACTGCCGGGCTTCCAAAAGGGGCGCTAAGCGTTCCTGTGGTGATCACAGATACTACCTGCAAAAGATTTTGGTCAAATGTAAGTTGCAGGGTATAGGAGAGGATATTGTAGCCGGTAAGACTATTATCTGCATATACCGGGATATCAATATTATTTCCTGAAACAACGGTCGTATCCGGCACACGCATATTAATAGTCTGCGCCTCCAGGTTTCCTCCTGTCAACAGCAGTGACAGGAGGAAGAAGAAAATTATTAGTTGTCGCATTGTTCAGTTATTTAACAACCTGAAATACCTGGGTTTGTGAAGCACCATTTACAGTCATCCTTAATAAGTAAGAACCCATGCTGAAAGGATTCCCCTGGTTGGTTACCGGCACAGAATATTTCCCTTTGTTCATTGTCTTGCTAAGGAGAGTTGTCACTTTCTGTCCCAGCATGTTGAACACTTCGATGGTTACCTGCTCATTATCAGCCGGCAGCTGGTAATTCAATTTAGCAAAACCTGAGGAGGGGTTTGGATATATGCTGGAGATTATACCTGTCAGTTTGGATGGCTCCGGAAGGCCTGTCATGTTATCCGATATGGTAACAATGCCGGGTTGCGCAGATGCCGTAAGATCACTTTCGTTAGCCAGGAAACTGGCAACAGACATGGGGGTGGTGATTGTTCCTCCTGAAGGCAAGACCGTATGGAAGGTTAACAATACAAGGGTCGTGTCATTCGAAAGAGGTTCAGTTCCTGCTAAAGCAATATTCAAACTGCCTTTTACCTCATCATTAAGAAAAGCCAGGGTCATTCCGGCAACCTGGTTTGACACTTGCGCAAGTTGGAGGTAAACCGGATCATATTTGAGCTGGATGTCAGTGGATAGTATGCCAGAACTATTGATAACCCTGACTGGAATTGTAATGTCCTCTCCTCCTAATACGCTTCCATTACCAACCTCCAGGATGGGGTCAGTAAGAGGAATGCTCCCAGGGGCCAGTAATTCAGCAGGGAAATATTGGATAATTCCGACTACGTATTGCAGTATCAATGAAGCATCAAAAGAAGTAATTCCTCCTGCAGCGCTAACATCTGCTACCTGGGTTTGTGTGCTGTTTAAGGTAATGCTTCCAACCACTTTCTGTAGCACAAGGGAGGCGTCATATGCCTGGATAACACCATTAAGACTGACATCTCCTTCGGCAGGGTTTATAGCACCGGTCGTTTTAAATGGAGAGAAATTTACAGCAGTGGTGATCAATTCCTGGGTACTTGTGCCATTCCCCTGCGTATTTGTCTGTATAGGCCCCAGGGCACTACCCCACCAACAATTGGTCGCGTCTATCACGAACGATTTATTCACATTATTCACTGCCCAGTAGTAATTGTCATCAAAGTCACAATAATGGAATACCGGGTTTGAGGCAGCAGTGGCATATACACCGTAATAATTTTTTGCTATGGTGCTATAGGTTACCAATGGACTTGCACTTGTTGTGGAAATGCCATAATAGCTGTATTTCACAAAGCAATGCCTCAAGCGGCAAATTGGATCAAGTGCCTGGTCGTTGAATGCAATTCCCTGCCAGCTACCCATGGTAGGTGATGTAAAGGTAGAATCAGCATTGGTGTCGCCGCCATAGAAATCATCCCTGTAGTCGGTAAACACAATATTGCTGTCGGCTTCAAATCCTCCTTCGGCAAGGAATCCCTTGTTTACCGTGATACTACCTGAATTGACGAACTTACAGACCACTCCCGGGTTTATTGTCAGTGTGGCACCTGTTCCTACAGTATATGTGCCGAACATGTAAGCAATATTATTCACGCCCCCAAATGAACGTTTTGCCAGGGTAACATCCTGTGTGAGGGTTTCATCTCTCACTTTGATTGCTTTGAATGTTGAACCTGAAATGGTGTTATTTGTGATGGAGGCCGGGAATGAAACCAGCGAGAGCTGGATCGGATAATAGAGCAAATTATTAAATGTGCAGTTATCGATCTTCGGTAACGAAACGCCATTAAGGTCAGCCCCATAATGATCCTTTTCAAATTTGACATGGTCAATGGTAGGCGAAGCACTGGTGAGGCCAATCCCAACTGCAGCATACCTTAGTGTAGCGTACTGAACGGTGCTTGAATCATTGGCGACGTCATTAAAAGTAATCCAGGTTCCTCCCCAATTTGTCTGGGAAGGAGCCGTTGCCGATCCGTCCTGGTTCATGTCCGGCGGGTTGCCCACGAGGTCGTCCCGGTAATCGGTAAAGTAAACATTGCTGAGCGAGCTGCCATTAACATTCAGACGGCCGTTTACAATAAAGCCGCCACCAGAATTTGCTTTAAACACTATCCCGGCCGGCACTGTAATCGTGGTTCCGGAATTGATAGTGCTGGGGCCCTCGAGGAAGTAAGTGATATTGTTATAACCCCCGAAGTTCCGGACAGGCACTGTAGCTGTTTGCGAATATGTTTCGGCTCGCACGGTTAATGCCATCCTTCCTACATTCAGCGATGAACAGTTTGAAAATGTAGGGCTTGAGAACATGCTCAGCTTAATGGGTGAATTTGTGATATTGTTAAACTGGCAGTTTGTTATATTGGGATTGGATGACCCAAAGACATCAATACCGCAGTCAGAGACCTGCTGTACCACGCAGTTGTCAATAAGTGCGTGGGCATTGCTGAAGTACATTCCCATTAAGGGATAGGATACTTCACAATAAGTCAGGGTGTCATTGGAGTGATTTACAAAATTAATCCCGCCGGTATAATATCCCCAGTCACCTTTGGTTGGGACTGTTGAATTACCATCATTGTTTGAATCTCCGCCTTTTGAATCGTCCGCGTAAGATGTGAAATAGATTTTGTTCCCGGCAGTACCTTTTGCAATGAGGTGCCCGTTTACAGTGATATTTGCATACCAGACATTAAATTTGATAACCACCCCGGGCTGGATTGTAAGCTTTGCATTGGAAGATATGGTCAGAGTAGTGATGATGTAGGCAATATTTGTTATACCGGCCACATTCCTGGTAGACAGCGTGGCATTGGACGAAAGGGTGCCTTCAATGATCTTGATAGCCTTGCTGTGATTTGCAGAGAAAGTGATATTGGTAAATGTCGGGTTCGATAAAAGCGACATGGCAAGTGGGTCCTGGCTGCAGTTCTGGATAGTAACCGTGTTGATGGAAGGCGTGGAGTTACCGTTAGAATAAACGCCGTAGTAGGAAGAATTTGATACAGTCGAGTTATTCATCTGGCCGCCAGCATTTTCGAATGTAATACCGCCTTCACCTGTATTGCCACCATATTGCAACATAGCGTAATTCACATTACAATATGCATCATCGCTTGATGCCCTGAATTTGATAGTTCCCCAGTTTCCGGAAGCCGGTGCAGTTGCATTCCCGTCGCCGTTTGTATCCAAAGGATTCCCAACGTTGTCATCCTGTAAACTGGTGAATACAACTTTTTGAAGGGCTGTGCCATCGGTCTTGAATCCCCCGTCAACATAAATACTGCAATTATTCACTTTGATGACGACTCCCGGCTGAACATTCACGTAAGTCCCGGAATTAATATACATATCGGCCAGCAATACATAGGTGATATTGGTAAAGCCTGCTACATTGCGGGTTTTAATGGTTCCGTTCGAGCAAACATTCCCTCCAAGCAGACCGATTGCCTGCCATTTCACGTTGGTAAAGGTGTTACCGGTGAAAATCGGGTCGGAAGAACCGGAAATGCAGAAGGGTGTATATAGGATATTGATCAGGCTGTTATTCGAAATGGCCGGGTTTGAGACCCGGTAACAGGAGATTCCATAATTCAGGTCCTTCAGTTCGCAGTTGGAGATGGTTGGACTTGCATCTATCATCCCGATTCCGGCTCCATTTATATATTCAACTGTGCTGCAGGTTGAAAAGCCATAATTCCATATCGATGCATATTTAACCCTGCAGTAATTCAGGATGCCGGTACTTCCGGGATCAAAAATGATCCCCCCCCAGTCACCGACTGCAGGCGATGTGATAGTCCCGTCTTTATTGGTATCTCCCGGGTTCCCGTAGTTGTCGTCCTTGGAAGAGGTAAAGGTGATAAGGCTGTCGGCCGTTGCATTCGCTGTCAGGGTTCCATCAACAATAATCCTGTGGGCATAGGAATAGGATTTTATAACGATGCCCTTATTGATCGTAAGGGATTTGCCTGCCGGGATAACAATCTGGTCAAGCAAGAGGTAAGTAATATTCTGTATAGCAGTGACATTCCTTTTTTTAATAACTGCATTTGCCGTTAATGTCCCGCCTATGAGCCCGATTGCATCATAAGCATTATCAGAAAAGGACAATGTATTATTTGGCATATTGGGATTAGCCTCAAATGACATTGCAATAGGGGTAAACTGGCTGGAACCAATGGTATTGTTTGAAAGTGTGGGATTGGAGGCATATTGCATATATACACCATAATAGTTATTGGAAATGTCACATAAATCAATGGTTGGGCTGGCATTGAACATAGAAATACCTCCGGTATTCCCTGCACCCGCATAACGGATTTTGCATCTTCGCATCAGGCAGTTTGCATCAATACTTGGGTCATTGAAATTGATCCCATACCAGTTGCTTTGAGCAGGTGCTGTTGTAATGCCATCGTTGTTTGTATCTCCACCCCAGTTGTCATCCCGATAAGAAGTAAAGAATATATTTTCACCTACATTGGCATTTGCAACGAGGGTGCCGTTAACATCCAGGGAATAACCCAACTGGAATTTCAGGATATCGGTTGACCCGATTACCATTCTGCCCCCAGCATTGATTGTCATTCCATAGGGGAAGAAATATGGGATATTGATAACCGGCAGCGTTAAAGTATCCGAGAAGCTAGAAAATGCCATTGCTGCGGCAGTATTGGTATTCCCGGTAAAGGTATTTGGGGCTGTCGTGGTAAGCACAGCTGATGCTGAATAATAGATTGGCCAGGTACAGTTGGAAATGCCAACATTGGTGATATTAACATTAGCTTTTGCCAGTAAGTTAATACCAGCCAGTGCATGCTGCATATTAACACCGGAAATAAAGGCACGGGCAGAAGCATCCGCCTGGATACAGCTTCCGTTTGATGCAGCCCAACTGGCTGTAGTGGTGATGGATCCGCCGCTCATATTTAAGATCCCCTGTGCCTCAACCTGTATGCCATAATATTGAAAATTCTGTATAACGGTATTGGTAAGCGCTGCACGGCCATTTCGCACATAGAGTTCCTGCGCGTACAGTACCTGGCAGTTATTCATAATCACCTGCCCGGAATCCGAAAGCGTTGTACTTCCCGCCTGTATATATGACCAAATCCCAGGGGTAGGGGAGGCATTATTGGAAGTAAAGATTGCAGAATTGGCATTAAGAATGCCATATGCAAACAGATACTGTCCATCGTTGAACTTTACGGTTACTCCTGACTGAACGGTTAGAGTTACACCATGGTTAATCGTGATGTTGGAAGTCACTACATACGGGCTGGCAGCAGCCGTCCATGTAGTATTTGAAGAAATAACACCAGATACATCTGTTGCTTTTACGAATTGAAGATTACAAATAAGTAAAGCAACCAAGAGGGTAAAAAGGTTTTTCATGGGTTAAAGGTTTTAAAACGGGCTATTAAAAAATGATTTTATGCCTTCTGCCTGGCGCGAAAAGAATTTATAGGAACTTAATACACTTGTATAGAAGTACGGGAAGACGAAAATATCCCCTAGGATGGCAAAATGGTGAAGACCAAAAGAATGTGCGCCATATACATATATACTAAGTTACTATATTTATTCTTAAAACGCAACAAGATTATGATAGGTGTTACAACAATTATTTGCTGAAATATATTGAAACATATATATGTTATATAATCATATTGAATGTGTTACGAGGTTTTTATTCTACAGTCTAAATAATATATCCAGCAATGACAAGTGTTGCAGCTTAATCTCCTCATTTAATTTAAATTGTACCTGGACAGAAAATTTTTTCCTGTGCTGGCAAAACATAAGCTCATCCAGGGTCTTTTCCCGGATCGATTAACGTACCTTTTTTACAAATGATCCCCGCAATAAGGAAAGAGGTGAAGTTTGTCCTCAAGGAAACATTCCGTCAACAGGATTTACTGTAATTTTGTCCTGCAAATTTCTCCCTATGAACATTGCCGCCTTAGTGTCCGGCGGAGTTGACAGCTCCGTGATGCTTCATCTGCTGAAAGAACAGGGGTTTGAGCCCACTATTTTCTACATCCGCATCGGGATGAAGGAAGAAGAGGGTTTCATGGACTGTTCCTCTGAGGAAGATATAGAGCTGACTACCTGGCTTGCAAGGCATTTTGGACTTAGGATGGAGATCGTCCCGCTTCACAAGGAATATTGGGATAACGTGATTGCGTATACCCTGGATGCCGTTAAAAAAGGCCTTACCCCGAACCCGGATGTTATGTGCAATCGCCTGATCAAGTTCGGGGAGTTTGAAAACCAATGGGGAAAGGACTTTGACAAAATATCAACCGGCCATTATGCCACTACCATAGAGAAAGATGGATTGACCTGGCTGGGTACTGCTAAAGATCCTGTAAAGGATCAAACCGATTTCCTTGCGCAAATAACATACAAACAGATTAGCAAGTTGATGTTCCCGGTTGGCAAATTGTTGAAACCGGAAGTCAGGACCATTGCTCATAAAGTTGGAATGCCCAGTGCGCACCGCCGCGACAGCCAGGGGATTTGTTTCCTGGGTAAGGTGAATTATGTAGATTTCCTGCGAAAATATATAGGAGAGAAAGAAGGTAAAATCATCGAACTTGAAACCGGCAAAACCCTTGGGAAACATAAAGGATTCTGGTTTCATACTATTGGCCAGCGTAAAGGGCTTGGGTTGGGACAGGGCCCCTGGTTCGTAGTTAAAAAGGACACTTCTGAAAACATCATCTATGTTTCAAATGGCTATGACCCACTTACCCAATACGGAGAAGAGATTCGCCTGGCCGATTTCAATTTTATCACCAAAAACCCCTGGGGCGAAATCAATACACCTAAAAGGGTGACTTTCAAAATCAGGCATACCCCTGATTTTACAGCTGGTACGCTCATAAGAGAAGAGAACCATCTCGTAATCAAATCGAATGTTCCCGTATCCGGAATAGCTGCCGGGCAGTTCGGGGTTCTGTATGATGAAAACAAGCAAATCTGCTTTGGAAGTGGAGTGATTGATTAAGATAAATATTGTTTAAAGCATTAAATATGAGAAAATTAACTAATGTACTTATTCTGATTAGCCTGCTTGCATTAATGTCCTGTTCTAAACAAGGTCCCATTTTTGAGCACTACATGAAATTCGACAAGGGTAACTGGGACCGTTTCAACAAAGTGGTCTTCAACGTGCCGATTGATAAACCAGGAGAGAGTTACGACATCACTCTCGTCTTGAAACCGGATAGTTCATTTATGTATGATGCCATGCCGGTGTATGTTATCATGAATACCCCTGCAGGTGAAGAGCGAATGAAAGATGTGAGAATAAAGGTAAAGGACGGGGGAAGGATCGTCGGAGATAGCGAAGAGCCGTCGCTGACCATCAAAACTCCCTTATGGAAATCATTGCCTTTTTCTGATAAAGGGATGCTTATAATCAGCATTGAAAACATGATTCCCAAAATTCAGACCCCCGGTGTAAAAGAATTGGGAATTATTGTTGAGCATTCCGCTTCGAAATAAATCGATGATTGAGCCCATTTCGAATAATCAAGAATACAACAAATGCCACAAAGTCACTAAGACTCTGAGTTGCACAAGGTGTTGAGAAAATGGGAAATATTCTTTGTGTCCGCCATAGGCGGATTGAGATTTCGTGCCTTCGTGGCAATTAATACTTTACGGAGTAAACATTTACTTTAGATTGCCATATTGATAATCCTTATCCAGCAGGTACTTAACTCTTTCCTTATCAAGGGAAAGCTGCTCTTTTAACTGTTCCAGCCCGCCAAATTTCTTTTCATCCCGGATCCGGTGCACGAATTTGAGCACCAGCGTTTCATTGTAGATATCATCATCGAAATCAAAAATATTCACTTCGATGGTCAACTTATTAGCGTCGATGGTAGGCCTGGTCCCAATATTGCTCATTCCCCGGTAAAGAACCCCGCCCTGCAGGACAAGAGATGCATAAACCCCGTTTGAAGGCAACAGCTTATATTTATCGAGGAGTTCAATATTAGCGGTTGGAAAACCAATGAGTTTGCCAAGCTGGTTTCCTCTTACCACTTTTCCCGTTAAGGTATATTGATAACCCAGCATGCAATTTGCCATTTCCAGGTTACCCTCTATGATTGCATTGCGAATAGCTGATGAACTCACCATCCTGCCACAATGTTCGATGGCTGTTACCTGCTCAACCTCAAAATTATACGTCCGACCCATTTCTTCAAGCAAGGCAAAATCTCCCTGCCTTCCATGCCCGAACATATGGTCATGCCCAGTGATTACCTTACTTGCTCTGACTATGTCAACAAGGACTTTCCTGATAAAATCGGAAGAGTCAATATTAGCAAAGGACGCATCGAAAGGAATTACCAAAACAACATCAACCCCGGCTTCTGAAAAACGAGCAAGTTTTTCATCAAGCGATTGCAATAGCCGTACACCTTCAGCATTGCCCAGAACCAGCCTTGGATGTGGGTTGAATGTGATGACCACGGATTCGCAATTCTTCTCCCTGGCCGAACATACCAAACGTTCAATTATTCCCCAATGGCCACGATGGACACCATCGAAAACACCTACAGTTACTGCCGGGCGGCAAGGGGATTCAAATTCTTCAATGGAGTGGTAGATCCGCACGGATAATTGGTTCAGATTGTTAGGTGCTGCTGAGGTGAAAAGAGCAGGAGAAACAGGTAATTCATCTGGCAATCATGCAAAACCATGATTCTGAAAGATTAGATCAGTTCATTGTCCACAAGATATGCAGCGATCTGAATAGCATTGGTCGCAGCGCCTTTCCTCAGGTTATCGGAGACAACCCACAGGTTTATTGAATTCGGTTGGGACTCATCACGACGGATACGTCCAACAAACACCTCATCACGGCCTTCAGCATATTTTGGCATAGGATAGATGGATTTATCAGGCTCATCCTGAACAATAATCCCTTTGCTGGATGACAACAGTTTATAGATGGATTCCATCTCGAATTCTTTCTCGAATTCAACGTTAACCGATTCAGAATGTCCGCCGGTAACAGGCACCCGGACAACAGTTGCTGTAAGGCGGATGCTGTCATTTCCTAATATCTTGCGGGTTTCATTTACGAGTTTTGTCTCCTCGGTGGTATACCCATTGCTCTCGAATGTGCCGCCATGAGGGAATAGATTCAGGTCGATGGGGTGTGGATAGACTCTCTCACCACTGGTTCCCGCACGTTCGTTCTTCATCTGCTGAACAGCTTTTTGGCCTGTACCTGTCACGGACTGGTAAGTAGAAACAACAACCCTCCTGATCCCGAATGCTCTGTGAAGAGGTGCCAGGGCAAGTACCATCTGTATGGTAGAACAGTTTGGATTGGCAATGATCTTATCCGTTGACTTGAGAATATGGGCATTGATTTCAGGAACGATGAGGGGAATATTTTTCTCCATTCTCCAGGCAGAGCTATTGTCGATAACTGTAGTGCCGACTTTAGCGAATTCAGGTGCGAATTCCTTGGAAGTGCTGCCTCCGGCCGAAAAGATGGCGATTTCAGGTTTGCGGGCAATGGCTTCCCGCATTCCAACCACCTTATATGGCATATTGTTGAAATGTATTTCTTTTCCGACTGATTTTTCCGACGCAACTGGAATAATTTCCGTAATTTTATCAAAGGAAAGATACCGGCCTTCTTCCAGAACTTTAAGCATCACGCTTCCTACCAGTCCGGTAGCTCCTACAACAGCAATTTTCATATTAGTTTGGGATATTACTTTTCAGATTGCAAATTTAGAATATTTAAACTTAATCGAAAGGAGCCTATCAAATGAACAGACTATTCATTATTCTGCTCATCCTCATTTTCCCGGGGATGATGAAAGCCCAGTTGAACGACAGTTTCACTGACGGCAATTTTACCTCCAACCCTGAATGGATCGGGGACTTACAGCAATTCAAGATCAATTCTTCCTTACAGCTACAGCTGAATTCAACTGGAACCGGTAGTTCCGGACTTGTGACACAGATTTCATTGTCCGATAGCATGGAGTGGGATTTCTGGGTCAAACTCTCTTTCAGCCCTTCGGATAACAACCTGGCCAGGATCTACCTCTTTTCAGACCTGCCAGACCTGAAGAGTCCGCTGAATGGCTATTTTATTAAGCTGGGAGAGAGTGGTTCAAATGATGCCATTGAGCTTGTCCGGCAATCCGGCAGCACAGAAACTTCGCTGTGTCGCGGTACAGAGGGACTTCTGGCAAGTTCCTTCAATATACGGATCAGGGTGACGCATACTGGGAATAGTGGTTGGAACGTGTTTGCGGATCCGCATGGAGGGACTGATTATCATCTTGAATGCACAGCTACAGATCAAACTTTTGTCGCAGGAGGTTGGTTTGGAGTTTCCTGCAAATACACTAGCAGCAACAGCACGAAATTTTATTTTGATGATTTTTATGCAGGCAGTTTGATAGTGGATAAGACACCTCCGGAGCTGCTTTCTGCTTCTTTTATGAATAATACCCAAATTAAGCTCAGGTTCAGTGAAATTCCGGATTCTGCCACTGCTTGTAATGTTTCTAATTATATTGTGGATCAGGGAGTTGGCAATCCTGTTTATATTAGCAGGGATAATACTGATCATTCATTCATTTCCCTTTCCTTCTTGCAGGAATTTCAGCCGGATGTGCCCTATATCCTTTCCGTTTCAAACGTTTCCGACCTTGCTGGTAACCGGATGACAGACAGGCAGGATACAATAAAGTTTCATGTTGTAAGAGCCTTTGATATCCTGATTAATGAGATCATGGCCGACCCCAATCCACCGCCATCATTGCCTGGTATGGAATACCTTGAACTATACAACAAGGTTGGTTCGGATATCGAGATTACCGGATGGAGCCTTTATGTAGGTTCCGTGAAAAAGCCCATCCCGCCATTTATTATGAAGGCCAATTCTTATGTCCTCCTTTGTGATGAAGATTCGCGCCCCTATTATGAACCACTTGGGCCTGTAATTCCCTTTTCAAGCTTTTCCTTATCGAATACAGGGACTACTGTGACCCTGCGTAATGCAGATGGAGCAGTTATTCATTCTGTATCCTATTCAGAGGATTGGTATCATAGTGATTACAAAAAAGAAGGAGGCTGGTCGCTGGAAATGATTGATCCTTTAAATCCCTGCGGGGATGCTGGTAATTGGACAGCTTCGAATGATGCAGGCGGAGGGACACCCGGAAGGGTGAATTCTGTTTATTCGGATAACCCTGATCATCTGGCACCCAGGGTTGCCAGGATTGGGATCATCGACCCATTCCACCTGGATGTGTTTTTTAGTGAAAGGATGGACAGTGCTGCCATTGCCAATCCGCTAAACTATTCGGTTGATAAGGGGATAGGAATCCCGTTGTCAGCAACTTCTGTAACACCCGCTTACCGTGAAGTAAACCTGGAATTGCAACAAGCTGTGGTTGAAGGAGAGATTTACAACCTTTCAATAAGCGGGATAGTAATTGACTGTGCCGGAAATCAGGTTGTTCAGGCTATTGTTACCCGTTTTGCGCGTCCAGAAAAAACAACGGGGAATGACATCGTGATCAATGAGATCTTGTTTGATCCCAAAGATGGATGTGTGGATTTTGTGGAGGTCTATAACCGCTCATCCAAGGTGCTGGACCTGAAGGATTTGACATTATGTGCATATGATACGCTGGGGAAATCGCTTTCTGAGGTATGCAATATTTCGGATAATTCGTTTGTTGTTCTTCCCGGAGAATATTTTGTATTGACCTCAGATACCTCGGCTCTCCGGCAGTGCCATCAAATTAATGCAGAGCCATTAAGGGCAGAAGCTATGATACAGATGAGCAAGCTGCCAGGAATGAAGAATGATAAGGGTTCCATTGCATTGGCGCTGAAAACCGGGGAGATTATCGACCAGGTATGCTATTCTGCTGATATGCAGTACCCACTACTGATCAGCCTGGAAGGTGTTTCCCTTGAACGGATCCACCCGGACTGCTCATCAATGGACAGGACCAATTGGCATTCGGCTGCTGAAAATGTTGGTTTTGCAACACCTGCTGAGAAAAATTCGCAGTTTGGCAATTTTACTGTTGATGGTAATGAGATACAGGTAGGGCCGGAGATATTCTCTCCGGATAATGACGGTAATGAAGATGTTCTGAATATTTCGTATTCCTTTTCAACCCCGGGATACAATGCCAGGGTTACGATCTATGATGCGTCCGGCCACCTTATCCGAAACCTTATTACCAATGAACTTTGCGGGACTTCAGGCAGCTGGAGCTGGGATGGGATCAATAATCGCAGGGAGAAAGCACCCATTGGCAGGTATATAATCCTGGTAGAAGTTTTTGATCTTCAGGGCAATGTAAAGAAATACAAACGCACTGCAGTATTGGGTGGAATTCTCTGATTCATTTAATTCGTGTTTTATTCGTGCACTCGTGGCACACATTATTTGTTACAGATGCACGAATGACTCTCAATTCTATTGTGCCTATTGTGCTAAGCCTTTTTGAAACACAGTAGGCACATTAGAACACAATAGAAAACACAATAGGACATGGAAATTAATTCTATTGTGCCTATTGTGTTTACCCTTTTTGAAACACAGTAGGCATATTAGAACACAATAGAAAACACAATAGGACATGGAAATTAATTCTATTGTGCCTATTGTGTTAAGCCTTTTTAAAACAAAGTAGGCACATTAGAACACAATAGAAAAACACAATAGGACATGGAAATTAATTCTATTGTGCCTATTGAGTTAAGCCTTTTTGAAACACAGTAGGCACATTAGGAAGACACAATAGAGAATTATCCTACTGCATAAGCTATGGAAGCCATGCTTATGCTTACACCCGGGATTTGAAGCAGGATGTTTGCACAGGATTCAAGCGTTGAACCAGTGGTAATGACATCATCAACCAGCAGTAAATGCTTGTTTTCCAGGGCGAGGGGATTCGTTACTTTAAAGATCTCTTTTACATTTTCGAACCTGGCGAAACGTGATTTCCGGGTTTGGGTTTCAGTTGCAATCGTCCTTACAAAAGACTTGATGTCCATTTCAATGCCGGTTGATTCTGAAAGGCCAATGGCAAACTGCTCGCTTTGGTTGTATCCCCTTTTCTTTTGTTTACGCGGATGCAACGGCACGGGGATGATCAGATCAATCCCATCAAATGAAGGCGTCTTTTTCAATTCAGCCCCCAGGATTATTCCTGTATAGATCCCGACCTCTTTTCTCCCCTTGTACTTCAACTGGTGAACGAGGTGCTGGACCTTACCTCCTTTGGTAAAATAAAACAGGGCAGCCGTTTTCTTTACCGGCACCCTTCCCCAGAAAACCTTATCCAGGGGATTATCTGGCTGGAGGTGAAAATTGGTTCTAGGCAAATCAAACAGGCAATGCGTGCAGAGAACCTGTTCATGTTTGAATAATGAATTCCCGCAGGCAAAGCAAAGACGGGGGTACAAAAGGGAAATGAAGTCCCGGATGAGATCTTTTGATTTCATGGTGGAATAGTAAAGGGTTATAAGTTAAAGGGTTATAAGTTAAAGGGTTATAGGTTATTGGTTAATAGTTGAATGTGCGATAGTAAAAAGTTGATTGGTTAAAAGTTGAATAGTTAATAGTGATAAGTTATTAGTTGGTAATGGAAATTTGTAAAATATTGGAAAGTTCATTCAAAAGCGTCTTACAAATTTAATGCTTCAAAGCTGGAATGAAAAGTGTCATGCCTGGTATTTATAGACTATAAATAAAGTGACCAACTGTAATAATTTGTTTGTTGTTGCCGGCTTGATAATTAGACCTATGTGGGTAATTGAACCTGGATTTACTCATGAAATACAAGGGCCTGGTAAGTGAAAATTTCAGCATCCTTATCTTTCCATCCATCCCAGCCAATTCCGGCCTTGTCGCGGGCACAATGTCCCAGGAATTCCTCCAGCGACCAGCCTGTTTCGGTAGCAACCTGCGGAAGAAATGTCCCGCCACGGCCGCCTTTTTTAATATAAATGCCATCTCTTCCCAGTTGTATGTCAGATACTGAATGGATTTTTTTCATCGGTGTTAGTACTGATATTTCTACCGCTATATTCTTCATTTCATCGGGGGTAGCGGGCGAAAACCTGTAATCCTGGGTAGAGGTAGCTACTGCCATCTCCTGCACTATCATGTACAAGGCTTTATCAGCATCGAAATGCCCTATACAACCACGCAACTCTCCGCTTTTCTTCAATGTGACAAAAGCACCCGCTTTCTGCCGTAATATGGGTGATACCTCTGTCTCTGATAATGCAGGGATCTCATGGTCCGTCAGATAACCGGCAATTGTATTCCTTGCAATCGCCAATAGTTCTTTCTTTTCTGCGGATGTCAATTCATAATTGACGATCGAATTGTTTCTTTTCACAAGGCTGATAGCGTTATATCCAACCACCCTGTCCATTTCCCCATACTTTGAATCCCCCGAATTTTTATACTGTATTTTCCTGTATTCCACGGTGGTATCGTTTTCTGTCATGTACATGAGTGTGAGCACAGCCGGCCAGGAACAGCAACCCGTTGCCAGCTCGGGAACAGACTTTTTGAGGCAGCCTTCTTCTGCAGCAAGGAAAGCCTTAGGAGAATTGGTAAGGATGGCATCAGCAAGCTCCTTATCCACTTTTAAAGCATCATTATAGGCAGGGTAATGGGAGAAATCAGTGCTGATGACGAACAGGTGTCCTGAACTATAATAAGGCTTCAGTATTTGTGCTATTTTCCTGCAGGTTTCAGGATCCTGTGTGCCCAGAAGAATAGGAACAATCCGGAATGGCTTTTTCAGATGATATTGAAGGAATGGCACCTGGACTTCAATGCTATGTTCATTCAGCTGGTATTGAGGGTCGAATGAGAGTGATTTATCAGATGTGGCAAGTTTCCTGGCAATTTCCAGATCTACTTTAACTGTTCCAAGAGGGGTGATATAATTCCCCTGAGTATAAATTGAACCGCCCGCAAATGAATAGCGGTGGCTGCACCCGATAATGAAAATGGTCCCAAAATCCTTGTCAGCATCTAGCTGGTTGTATGCTGCCGCTGCAACGGAGCCCGAAAACACATAGCCCGCATGGGGGGAAATGATTGCTGCAGTTCTGGCCGCATCAGCCGGTTCCTTTAATTCTGAAAAGAAAGCCGACAAACTTTGTTGCAGTTCAACTGCAGTGCCCGGGTAAAATTGTCCCGCAACAGCCGGTTTCCGGTCGATAAGATTGGAATCTGGAGGGTTCATGCTGAAAGTTGGGTTGGAAGGGGAATTACACCTGGCAATCAGGCAAAGCAACATCGGGATGATCAAAATATGTACTTTTACATGGTACATCGGAACTGTACAATTAATCTATAAAGTTACTACAATATCAAGCCCCCCCGGATAGCTGTTTATGTCATTTCTTACCCTGATCACCCAAAGGCAGAGCGTGCGGAAATATTCATCCCGCCCTGTTGAAACTGAAAAATTAAACCGCTGCCTTGAAGCTGCCCGCCTCGCACCGTCTGCCAGCAATTCACAACCCTGGCATTACATCGTGGTGGATAAAGAACCAGAGCGCACCCAGGTGGCCAATGCCACATTTTCTGATATGGTAAAATTCAACCGCTTTACCCTGCAGGTTCCGGTTCTTGTAGTCCTGCTTCTTGAAAAACCAAGACTCTTGAACCGTTTTGCCATGATCCTGAAAAACAAGGAATGGCGGCTGATTGATATTGGAATTACAGCAGAACATTTCTGCCTGCAAGCCGAAGAGGAAGGCCTGGGAACCTGCATGATGGGTTGGTTCAATGAAAAAGAACTCAAAAAACTGCTTTCCGTTCCTGCCGACAAAGCCGTTGGATTAGTGATCAGCCTGGGGTATGCAGAAGAGGGTTATACCCTCAGGAAAAAGATCCGGAAACCCCTCGAAGAAATGGTTAGTTACAACAAGTACTGATATTCCATTGTTCCCGCCTATCAATATTGAACCTCCTGTTAGGGCGTTTGAGCGATTTGTTTTTCTTACTCACAGATTCCAAACTCAGAAAGAGACAATTAGCATTACTTTTGCCCTTCCTCAAAAAAGGGGAATAGAGGCTCATCCTGTCACACATTAAAACTTTTCCTGATGAAAAAGATCGTTTTCCTGCCGTTAATTCTAATGGTTGCATTTCTTATTTCCTGTAAGTCAAAACAAACTTCCTCGGGACCAGATCCGCTTGTATCACACATTGATTCCACCTTCAAACCCGGGGATGATTTCTTCAGTTATGCCAACAATAAATGGTTCAAACAACATCCAATACCAGCATCGGAACAAAGTAACGGCCTCTGGCAAATGATCCAGGATACCATCAATGAACAGATTCGCACTATCTGTGTATCCTCTGCAGGTTTGAAAAATGTTGATAAGGGAAGTGACAAGCAGAAAATCGGTGATTTCTATTTTTCAGGGATGGATAGCATCAACCTTAATAAACGAGGCACCCAGGATATACAACCGGACCTTCAGGCTATTGATGCGGTGAAAGATATGCAAGGCTTCATAAAGGAATCCGCCAGGCTGAGATACCTGACAGGTTCTGCGATGTTTGGATTCTATGTTGGCCAGGATGACAGGATCAGCTCTAAAAATGCCGTAAGAGTTTACCAGGGTGGCATCAGCCTCTTCGAGCGAAGCTATTATTTTGATACGGATAAACGTACAACCCTTATCAGGGGAAAATTTGTCGAGCATATGGCCAATATGTTCATGTTGATGGGATATGACAAAGCTAAGGCCAAGGCTTCATCTGCGCATGTGATGAAGCTGGAAACCGCCCTTGCCAAGGCTTCCCGCAAAAGAGAAGATACACGTGATCCACTGAAAAATTATACCAAGATCTCGTTCAAAAAACTTGTCGAAACCACTCCCAACTTTGACTGGTCAGCATTCACGCAGGGTTTAGGTTTGAAAGCTGTCGACAGCGTAATTGTTGGTCAGCCAGAATTTGTGACTGCCCTGAACGGATACCTGAAATCCTTCCCGCTCCAGGACTGGAAAGATTACCTCAAATTCCATCTCTACAGTAATCTTGCCCAATACATGGATGATAAAAGCTTTAATGAGTACTTTAATTTTTATGGCAGGATGTTATCCGGAGTCCCGGAGCCTAAGCCCCGTTGGAAAAGGGTTGTCGAACAGACGGATGGTTCTCTTGGGGAATTGATTGGACAGGTATATGTGAAGGAATACCTGCCGGAAGGGACTAAGGAGAAACTACTTGAGATCGGGAATGCTATACGCGATGTCTATGCCGAAAGAATCAAGAACCTTGATTGGATGAGCCCCGAAACCAAGGAAAAAGCACTGGTTAAACTGCAAGGCATAGTGATGAAAGTCGGTTACCCGGATAAGTGGAAAGACATGAGCAGCCTGGAGATCAGCAGGGATTCCTATGCTAAAAATGCAATGAACGTCTCCAGATGGCAATTCGAATATAACCTGGCGAAATTTGGGAAGCCGGTAGACCGGACGGAATGGGATATGTATCCACAGACTTATAATGCCTATTACAATCCTTCCAACAACGAGATATGCGTGCCGGGTTGCAATATTATTGTGCCGGGGTATGAGCATGTTCTTGCCGATGATGCCATTCTCTATTCTGTGATCGGGGGATCAACCTTCGGGCATGAGATCACGCATGGCTTTGATGACCAGGGATGCAAGTATGATAAGGAGGGTAACCTCAATAACTGGTGGACCAGCAGTGACAGCACCAAGTTCTTTGCCCGGACAAAGCTGATCGTTGAACAGTTCAATGCATATGTGCCTGTTGACAGCCTGCATATCAACGGAGAAATGACCCAGGGTGAGAATATTGCGGATTTAGCTGGTATCAGCATGGGGTTTGAAGCCTTCAAAAAGACAAAACAATTTACCGGCAACCAGGTAATTGCCGGTATCAAACCCGATCAGCGATTCTTCCTGGGCTATGCGCTTGCATGGATGATCAATGCCCGTCCCGAAGCTATTACTAACCAGGTGAAGAGCGATGTGCATTCCCCTGCAAAGTTCCGCGTGATAGGCCCACTCTCAGATATTCCGGAATTTTATGCTGCCTTCGGAATCAAAAAGGGCGATGCGATGTGGAGGCCTGAGGATAAGCGGGTAAAGATCTGGTAGAGCATATATCAGCACTATTTTGCAAACTTTTTAGGACTATAGATTCGTGTATTCGTGGCATTTTTATTGCCACTAATACACGAATTAAACACGGATGAAATATTTGTAATGCCCAGAAAGCTAAATAGATAGCTTGATTGTTAACGGGCAATCTGTGTCCTCCTGCATCCCACGACAATCTATTCCAACATTTTATTGCAATATCTTTACAACTCGGAATGGAGATGTCCATTCTGATTTATGATCCTTATCAATTGCTTTTCCTGGAATGAAACAATCCCCCAATATTCAAAAATGGCTGATATTCCTGCTGATCATTTCTGCAGTGATAAGGGCATTGATAGCCGGCATGTTCGAACTGGGGAACGATGAAGTTTATTACTGGACGTATGCAGTTTATCCTGATCTCAGCTATTTTGACCATCCTCCCATGGTGGGTTGGCTGATCCGCATTTTTACCTTCAACCTTCATTTTCAGCAGGAATTTTTTCTGCGCCTGGCATCTGTGATTGGCGGAACGATAAATACCTGGCTGATATTCCTGAGCGGGAAAAAGTTGAAAGATGAGCTTACCGGTTGGTATGCAGCCCTATTCTATACTGCTTCTCTTTATGGATTTGTAATTACAGGGATTTTTATCCTTCCCGACACACCTCAGACGCTTTTCTGGCTGCTGGCTTTACTGTTGATGCTTGATATTCTGCCGGTTGAAAATGAAGAAAAACTTTCCGGTCGCAAAATGGTAAGGATTGGCATGCTCATGGGGTTGGGAATGCTTTCAAAATATACTACGGCCTTTCTATGGCTGGGAATGGTCCTTTTTATCCTTTCCAATAACCGTTCCTGGCTCCGGAAGAAAAGCTTCTACCTGGCAAACCTGATTATCCTGGGATTCTTTTCCATTGTGATCGTGTGGAACGCCATGAACCATTTTATAAGTTTCGCCTACCAGGGTGGAAGGGCCGGATTTGCCGGCAGCATTTTCAATTATGATACTTTCCTGACGGAGTTGGGAGGAGAATTTCTTTATCATAACCCGGTAAACTTCATCCTCCTTATTTTCATGTTGTTCTTTTTGTTCCGGAACAGATCCTGGGAAAATGATCCGAAAGTAAAGATCCTGTTATTGTCTTCTTTGCCTCTAATCGGGGTTTTCCTGTTGCTTTCTTTATTCCGTGCTACTCTTCCTCATTGGTCTGGGCCCGGTTATATGACGCTTATACCTTTGCTTGCTTTGTGGATAAGGAAAAGGAAGGGGAATTCACCCGGATTAATGCCCTTTTCTATTGCCACAGCACTATCCGTTATGGTTTTGATAATAGGTGCCAGCATCGCACAAATCAGCACCGGATTTATTCACCTGGGAAGTGCAGGCAAGGAATCTTCCGGAATGAAAGATTTCTCCCTTGAAATCTATGGGTGGAGACAATTGGGTGAAAAGTTCAAGCCTCTTGCTTTGCATGAAGAAGAGGCGGGCATGATAGAAAAGGGGGCGCCGATTGTTACTTATCGCTGGTTCCCGGCTGCTAATCTTGAATATTATGCTGGGCGGTCAGCAGGGAAACATGTGCTGGCCATCGGCAAGCTGGAAGACATCCATAAATATGCATGGATCAACCGCCAGCACGATGATTTTCACCTTAACGGTGACGCCTGGTATATTACTTCAAGCCTTGATTT
Source organism: Bacteroidota bacterium (assembly GCA_013376995.1). Taxonomy (GTDB): domain Bacteria; phylum Bacteroidota; class Bacteroidia; order Bacteroidales; family UBA4417; genus UBA4417. The sequence goes on from JACAAZ010000002.1 coordinate 360,277, forward strand.
TGCTGATCCCGTCAAAAACCTAAGCCGGTATTATAAAGAGACCTGTAAACCGGATACGATAAACATAATCAGGCAGGGAAAAACTGCTTATTGCTTTTATGTTTACCGCCTGAAGAACCTTCAGTCGAAGCCTGTGGATGTGTTGAATGAAATGCTGGCTAAGTGATGTATTAATAATTTATTAGAACACGCCTGCCGGCAGACAGGCAGGGATTGCACAAAAAACAGGAATTAACACATAAAGGGAGTACTATTAAGATATAGATTAGTGTAAAAATCAATGTTAATCTGTTACTTTCTGTTATATCTGTGTTCTAATCCTTTGCTGGAACACTGATTTAACAGATCCGCCTGAGGCGGACTGATTTGCACGGAAAGAAATTACTATTCAAGCTTCTAAAAAAATAAAGGGAAATCCGTTTCCTAAGGCGAAACTAGGCCTATCGGTAAACTGTATTTGCGATTTAGTCGAGACAGACTAGAGCCCTGGTCTGATAAGACTTGGACTCTATTAAGCGCAAAACGCACTTTAATAAACCACGAGCTTTCTTACCTGTGCAGGGATGCCGGGAGTTTCCATACGGATGTAGTAAACTCCGGTCGTCCATCCTTTTACCGAAAATTCTGCAATTCCCTCTTTGCCGCTTAATTGTATGATGCCCTGCTGCATGCCGCTTGCGGCAAATACCTTTAATGAAGGAATTCCGGATGAATCAGGTGAGAGGTAGTGAATCCTCACATTTCCGTCAGCCGGGTTGGGAGAAGGGATACCTAACCATTCTTGTGCCGGCATTTCCTCTGTAAGTGAAGTTGGATCCAGGATATTACTGATCAGGATATCATCAAAATAAAAACCATCAGCCGTAGTGCCACCATCTGAAACAAGGGTAAATCTTAACTTGATATTCTTACCCTGCCATGGGTTAAGGCTGATAGCTTCATGTACCCAGTCACCCTGGGTGCCATCGTATAAAGGCTGCCCAGTAGGTTGGTTTATGGATGCGATATTGGTATATCTCCCGCTCAATGGCGTCCAGGTGGTGCCCCCATTATCGGACACCTTGACCTGAACATAGTCGAAATCGTTTTCCAGCGCCCAATGTGCACGGAATTCAAGCGCTGTAAGCAAGGAAGATGCCAAAGGAACAGTGTATGTGAGGGTAATGCTTTTGTTGGCATTATTGGTATAGTTGCCTGATGGAGAATCCGTCATGGATGTAGGAGCTGAAAAATATGAAGAGCTTGTCAGATTCCATGTTCCGGTCCAGTTGTTCTTGTTATTCAGCTTATCACTCAGCAAGGTGAAGGGGTATCCATATATCCGGACAATGGTATCCGAAACTGTGTACATCCCATTATCCAGGACCAGGATATAACGCAGGGTATCTCCTACATGGTTAACCGGTGCGAGTTCGTAGGATATTGAATCCATGCGGTGTTCAAGGATGTTCATCCCGCTTAATACTACCGGAGAACCAATAGATGCAAAGGAATTTCCAAGTGGAATTACACTGGCTGTAAAATTTCCATCCTGCATGCCAAGGCGTGTTACATCGAAGTTCAGATATCCATGATCCTGGTAAAGGAACAAGGGTGAGAGATCTGAAATTTTACCGTATTTCCCAACTAGTTTTGCAGCTGTGAAACTGGCAAACATATTTTCCTGGCAGAGCGGTATAATGCGTTCTTCCACAGGCCAAAAACCATCAGCATCCGTACCAATTTCAGGGGTGTAGGATAGGATCATGGGCTTGGTATCCTGGTCACCATACATCCAGTCATCGGAGCCTCCATTGGTTGGATATATAGTGGAATATCCCGGCCCGTAGGTAAAATTATTTTCGGTTGTAAGCAGTGATGCATATGCGCTAAAGGTAGCATCATCAGGAGTAAGATCGGGCGACCATCCCCAGGCATAAAGGAATAAGTTGCTGAATGAGTGATAATTGAGTGCGATCTTGAAATCATGTCCCTGGCAGAAATACTTCATCATTCGGGTTTCAGGTTCCGAAAATGGTCCTGATCCCCTGTAAACTTCGGATGCTGGGTCTGGTGATGATCCTGTGTCATCATATCCCCACATATAGCCGTAGTTACGGTTTACATCAACACCAAAATTGCCTCCTCCGCTGTCCCGGCGGTTTTTGCGCCACATACCGGCTCCGTTGGGATAAGTGTCAATGTTATATTGATATCCATCCACGTTAAATACCGGAACAAAATACATTTCAGTATTATCAACCACCTCTTTCACTTCAGGGTTGGTAGCATAATTTTCGAGCAGGTACCACATATAATAAAGTAAGTGCTGCATCCCGATAGGCTCGCGGGCATGGTGCATTCCTGTATACAGGACTTGCGGTTCTGATTCTGCCACATCCGGGTTGTCGCTGATCTTTACAAAGTAAACAGGACGTCCTTCAATGGTTGTTAATGTATCGCTGATTGAATGTTTTATGGTGATCAGGTTGGGGTAAAGGCTGCGCATCTGGTCCAGTTGTGCAATCATATCATCAACCGTAAGAAAGCCCCCGCAGGTTCCCAGCGTAAAATGAGCCGGGACTGGCCATTCCGTTGCCAGGTCGTTTGTAGCGGAGGTGTTTTTCTGCAGGGGATCCGTTGATTTATTCCTCTCAAGGTAGTATTTCTGCACATCCTTTATCATCACATCATAACGGAATCCCATTTCAGCAATGAGCTTCAGTTCCTCCTGCGAGAGTTCTGCAGTATAGGAGGATGTTTTGAGATCATAAGAGTTAAGCTCAACCCCGGTCTTGAGAAGTGATTTAGCATCACGGCTATCGAGGTAAATCCTTACCCGCGAAAAGGTTGTTTGTTGTGAAATGCCAAGAAATGGCAGGGCCATCAGGCAGATAAGGAGGAGAATCCTGTTCATGGAGAGGTAAATTACTTTCGGATTCAAAAGTAATTATTAGGATAATAGCTTGATTGAAAAGAATCGGTATGGGGGATAATTCTTAAACAATATTCATCTGTTTCATCAGGAAGATGGCAGTCATGTTCCTGGCAGTACCTGGTTTCAGTTTATAGTCGAAGGTTAATTGACCGTTGGATATCTCTGCTTCAAAACAATAATTGCTGATGTTTTCAGGGTAAACCTGCTCAAGTTCTCCCAGTGAAATGTCGTGTGTGGCAATAATTCCTGATGCCTGGAGCTGCAACAACTTCTTGATAAGGATGATGGAGCCGTTTAGTTTATCATTGCTATTAGTGCCTTTCAGGACTTCATCAAGGAGGATGAATACTTCATTTCCCTGTTCAAGTGCATCGATGATTCTTTTCAGCTTTTTAAGTTCCGCATAGAAGTAGGATTCGTGTTTGATCAGTGAATCGTTGGTCCGTATGCTGGTAATCAGAGGTGTTGGTTTAAACTTGTATTCAGCCGCACAAACAGGAGCCCCGGTATGGGCTAAAATGTGATTTATCCCTATTGTCCTTAGGAAGGTACTCTTCCCGGCCATATTTGCACCCGTAAGCACCACCATGGAATGCCAGCCCTGAATGGAAAAATCGTTGCAGATGCGTTCTTCAGGCGAAATTAGCGGATGCCCGAGATCCCTGGAATCAATGGTGAAATCTCCGCTAACGGCTATGGGGTAGGTGTAGGAAGGATTATTGCAGGCATAGGTTGCGAGGCTATTCATGGCATCAATTTCTCCCAGCACATTCAACCAAAGGCTGATGTTTTTCTTGTTTTGCTCCCTCCAGCTTTCCATTTTCAGAACAAGCAGAAGATCAGTCAGAAAGAGTGCATCCCTTGTGAATCCTATTAACAGGTTATTCCTGGAATCAAATTGCTGCAGCGTCTTACGGAGCTTATCAATTTCAATGGCAGCAGAGCCACCGCGCGATCCCAGCAGTTCAATGCGTTGTTTCATCCATTCACTTTTGAAACCGGAATGATTGATATGACTCAAAAGTCCGGAATAGTTAGCCAGCAGGCCATATGCCTTGCCCAGCAACGCTGATACCTTGCTTATCCGCTTAAGGTAAGCTCCAACTATGGCAAGGTTAATTAATCCGGCTAGTATTAACCAATGATAATCAATCCATCCTGCTATTCCAACTCCCAGCAGAATAAGCATCAACGCTTGCCATCCCCGGAGCAGTTTGATAAGATGAGGTTTATTGTTAAACATATCCGGAAGCTGGATCCAGTCCAGGAGTTTCTCCGGGGAATCATCAAGATCCCGGTCCATGCCTTTTGCAGAAAAGTGAAGCCGCCAGTTTGCTTCTGCTGCCAACTCCTGGCAGGAAGCCTGTCGGGAACTGATCTCATTTATATCGTGATTAGTTGTGGTAAGCCAGTCGTAAAGGGTATGTTTCCCAAAGTCTGTAACTGTCCGGTTGATATATTGATAGGCAGATCCTTGTCCGAAGAGGTCAATATCGGAAGAGAAATCATGCGAACCGTCTATAAACTCCGAACCATCAGGGAAATCCAGGAACCGGTAGCGAAGTGCCTTTAATTCATTGATACAGAGGGTAACCAGGCGGGAGTTAAAATCGCGTTTCCGGGAATATGTTGTATGCAGGTAAATCAGGATGATGAAAGCAATGAGGCTGAGTCCTGCAAGGATGACGAAAGCAATTGGAACCTCAGAGGTAAGGGAAAAATAAATGAAGACAATCATGGCGAGGAAAGCGCAAAGCCGGATCCAGGCAAATGATTTGCATATTTTCTGAAATTTCGACAGATCCTTTTCAAAGGTTGCCAACAACGAAGAATATTCTTTTTCAGGAGATTCCATAAATGAAAAGGCTGATATGTATAAGTTGAATACAAATGTAAAGGGATAGAACCTTAATACAGAATTCAAGGCATGATAAAAGATGTTAATTTCGCCTTTCAGTAATCTATTGAAACTCAAAATATAGAAATGATGAAAACGGCCCCTACTCAATACCCCGTCAATGACCTGATCCGCAACCGCTGGAGTGCAAGGAGCTTCTCTGATAAAGAGGTTTCTAAAGAGGATTTGTTAACGATGGTTGAGGCTGGTTCCTGGGCTTTCAGTGCCAGTAATATCCAGCCCTGGGCTGTTTTAATGGCACGTAAGGGAGATCTTGATTTTCAACGCATATTGAATTGCCTGATGCCAGGAAATATTCCCTGGGCAAAGAATGCAGCTGCTTTTATTGTTGGTATTGCTAAGACAAAGCTGGAAAGGGATGGTTCTTTCCACAAGACAGCTGAGCATGACCTGGGGGCGTTTGATGCTACCCTGGCAATTCAGGCAACGTCAATGGGCATTATTGTCCATCCTATGGCAGGTTTCGATCCCGAGAAGGTCATTGCTGAATTTAAACTGGCAGAATCGCTGAAACCAATGGTTGTTATGGCCGTTGGATATCTTGATATCCCTGAAAAGCTGGAAGAGCCTTTCCTTTCCCGCGAACTGACGCCACGCAGCCGTAAACCGGTCCAGGATTTTATCCTGAATTTGGGTTAGCACACTCCTGTCTACCGACAGGGAGGAATTTGACAGATTTTTCTAGTGTCTAAGAATAGACAGGTCTAGTTATTTCTTTCAGTGATAATCTTTATTTTCCGTCAAATCCGTGTTCTGTTTAAATTATGAGCACTACTTAATTCGCAGATAAATATGCTTGATATTGGTAATTCCCGTTGGGCGTTCATCAATTTCAAATTTATCAATGCTACGGATCAGGGGCAGCAATTTTTGGAAACCATAATTCCTGGGGTCGAAGTCGGTTTTCTTTTTCAGTATAAAATTCCCCAGGTTTCCCAGGAAAGTCCAGCCACTTTCATCGGCCAGGTCCGCAACGCTATCTGTCAATAGCTTAATGAGTGCTCTGTCGATATTGTTGAGTGGTGATTTCTTTGCTCTTGATTTACTAACCGGTTTGAAAGCCTGCACATCTTTGGTGACAGGTTCTGGTTTCAGGATTTCGATATAGATGAACTGGTCACAAGCGGTTATAAAAGGTTGTGGGGTCTTTTTTTCACCAAAGCCATACACTCTCATTCCGGCTTCTCTCAGTCGCGTTGCAAGGCGTGTGAAATCGCTGTCGCTCGAAACGATACAGAACCCATCCACTTTGCCTGAGTACAGGATATCCATGGCATCGATAATCAGGGCGCTGTCGCTCGAATTTTTGCCTGTTGTGTAACTATATTGCTGAATAGGGGTGATAGCATTTTCGAGTAATACATTTTTCCATCCGGATACCGTTGGTTTTGTCCAGTCGGCATAAATCCTCTTGATGGTCGGGGTGCCGTTTTTTGCTATTTCTTCAAGCATTTCCCTGATATTGGCATACGGAACGTTGTCCGCGTCAATCAGGACGGCGAGTTTATCTTCTTTCATTGTTGAAATTTGTGTTTTTTTACTAAGATACTCTTTTTATAAGAGAAATAGGGTATTTCCTGGCATATTTAGCGGGATGATGAAGAATATTGATCAAAAAAGGTCCGTTGATAATGAAATTAGATAATTCTACTCTATTTACAAAGCTGAATGTTTTTACAAGGTGGAAAATTCAGCAATTTGAAAACCGACAAATCCTATAAATACCGACAATACTGGAAAGATCAATAGTTAGTTCCTGGCTTTTTCAAGTTCGAATCCGGCCATAGGGAACTGTGACATTCCTTCTGTATAGCGCAATTCTCCTTCAATAGTACCATTTTTACTGATCGGGCCAAGCCAGAGTTCTACTTCCTTCCTTTCTTTCGGGTCGATTTTGAAGATCTTCCCAATTTCGCCACATTCGATAATATAGGAGACACCTGTTCTTTCAGGATTTCCCCTGTTTTTCCTTATCATCCCATGTGTAAAAACTGCTGAACCGATTGATCCATCAGCCGTTTTATCACTATTGATACGTATTGAAATAGCCGCAGAATCAGATGTAAATTCAAATGAAGCGAAATGAGGTTTTGTGCGGACGGTTATTTTGGATTTTGGAGAGAACCACTTACCGACATAAACCTGGGGTAAAACCCATTTATTGCTGTTGCAGGAAGAGAAGAATAACAGCAGAAGGATAATATATAATTTGCTTTTCAGGATGGAAAATATTTGATTTAGCATTGATTTGTTCTCAGAAATGTTAGGACTTTCTTTTTCCTACCAGATGTACGGGATGATCCTGAACCGGGTTTTCATGGTATAATCAGCATATCCACTTAGTTCTTCCTTTAGCGTTTTGTCTTCCAGGTAAGTTCGCATTAACAGTAAAATAAGCGACAAAAGAACGGGGATTGTGCTCCAAACCGACCCGAACAACAAAGGAAACCCGATCAATTGTATCATTGAACCCATATAGGCAGGATGCCGTACAATTCTGTAAAGCCCGCCTTCATAAACAACATGTCCCCGGTCTGTCTGTATCCTTACGGTGCTTGAAAAGAATTTATTCTGTTTTTGCGCGACCAGGAAAAGCAACTGCCCGACGGCCGTAAAAACGATACCGGGAATAACCAGGCCCAGGCCGAAATCGTCAGACCAGTGAAATCTTCCGGAATCAAGGCCGGCTATAACAAACATAGCAAGCGTCATCAGGAAGGATAGTCCCAATATGAGCTTATCCCATTTTTTTGAATCTTTTGCCGGAGCGGAACGCTCTTTCATGAGTTCCGGATCGATCCGGAGAATGGTATAATTTAATGCAATCATGATCAGGCCAATGGCTGCATAAATTATACCCTGCCAGTAATTAATACGGCCGGCACTGATAAAAATTATTCCAAAAAATAGGATCGTGCCGAATAGTTGTTTGATTAACAGACTTGTTTTCATGGCAATATGATTTATTTCCAGAGTAAGGTTTTAATAATTTGTTCAACATCCTTCTTAGTAAATTATAACGGATGCCATTCTAAGCCTCAGGTTAAGGCTACCAAACGTTGTAAGGCGGTTCTGAACCACCAGGATCAGTTCAGAACATTCAGGCCTAACTATTTAACAAAAATGGCTTCTCCTGTAACCGATGTGGTAGTATCTGCCAGGATAATGAAGTTATCATTCTTGCTGTATGTCGCTTTATTATTTTTACCCTGCAAATATCCCTGGCCGGTAGCATACATATCATTATTATACAGGAAGAAGCTTCGGTATAAGCTGTTGAAAGCATCTGAATGCCCCATTGTAAACAACCCCCCATTTTTCCAGTATACAGGCACATACATATAGTTTGTCGAATCCCTTTTATATCCGCCGATATACAGATCACTACCAGCACTAAAAATGGATGAGACCTGTGAATCAGAGCCGGCATCCAACAGGTAGGATTTTATTCCGTTTTTCCAGTAGAAAGGTTTTGCATTATAATAATCATCGACTTCATAACCGGCGATATAAACATCACTACCATTAACATAAAGGGCTTTTGCCACGGTTGAAACCGACCCGTCAGTGAGATCCTCGACAACGCCATTTTTCCAGAGGTAGGGTACTAAATTATCGTGAGAGTTTCTATACCAACCTGTCAGGTAAACATTGTTCCCGGAAACAAACACATCTGTTAGCCTGCCATCCTCGGGGATATTTAAGGGAACATCAATCCCGTTAACCCATAGCTTCGGTATGTCTTTATTAGGATCTGGCTCCAGATATCCAATAACATATACGTTTGTATCTGCTAAAAATAGTTTTTCACAACGGGAAGATGAAGATCCATCACTAAGCCTTACCCGTTTGCCATTTTTCCAGTATACTGCATATTTAGATTCAAAACCGCAGACATAAACATCGCTTCCCGATACTTTCACATCATAGGCTTCGGAATACAGTCCTGGTTCGGATAACATAGTTGGAACGCCATCCACCCATAGACAGGATCTGATGCCCCAATAACCAGCAACATATACTTTTGCAGCAGCAGTGTCTATGGGCGTTTCAGGAGTAACCTGATTATCTTCCTTTTTGCAGGCTGAAATAATTATGGCCAGTACTGGCAGCAAGGCAATCAGAAGTTTAATTTTCATAGCGTTAGTTGGATATTATGTAAATAATTAGAAAATGCTGAACAATGCTTGTTGTTTGGTGCAGGTGATTTTTTACGTCCGTTTAAATTAATTGATAATCAATAGTGCGGTGAAATTTATCCCGGGATTCTCTGTCGCTGTTTTTTATTTGCAATAATATTGTATTCGTTTACTAAACCTTACCGGGACTCCCGGCTTCGCAGTATCCTAATGTGAAAATTTATACCCCAATGTAATTCCTAAACCAGGGATCACATCCCCCTCAAAACGCAAAGAGTGTTTCTCGTTTTCATAATTATACTCTTTTGAGAATGCAAAGTAAGCGCCGCCGGAAAGCCTGAAATACCAGTGCCGCTTTTTGACAATGGCGATGTTAATGTTTGGATAAATTACCATCAATTTCTCAGGCTGGTAATCCTGGCCGGAATATATTGGATTGCCGGTGAACCATGATAATTCGGAGCCGATGCCAATTCTTTTATAACTGTAATTAAGACCTGCATGCAGGATGCAGGTGCGTTCATACCAAAAAGGCGCAGCAACTCCGATTCCCAATGTCGGAGTAATTAATTGATTGCTGTCCTTGGACAAAGGAAGGTCATAAGCAGCATTTAGGGTCATCCCCAGGTAATTGGATCCGCCAAGTTGTGTTTCAAGTTTAACCTGCCCGTAGGTAAGAATTACTCCGAAACTAAATACCAGTGAAATGAATAGTTCTCTTGTTCTCATGGGTTGAAAAGTTGGATGGATGTAAGACAGAATATTACTGGTGAAAAACAAAGTGAAGCCAAAAAGTTATAACGATTCGTTCCTCGCCGGAGTATGGCTAAAAGCATGATAATTTCTTCCATACAGGCTTTAACTTTAGCAGTAAATGCCTTTTCTCATTTTTGATTAATTGACACATCACAGGCCGTAACAATCAACCCGGGTTATATTCTAGTGTGCATCGAGCTATTTAACATAAATGGCTTCTCCTGATGTAATTATATTAGTGTCGGCCAGCATGATAAATTCATTATTCCTGCTATACGTTGTCTTGTTTGGTTCTCCCGTCACCTCCCCGGGTCCTGTGGCATACATCTCATTATTGTAAAGGAAAAAGCTGCGGTATAAGCTGTTGATTTGATCAGAGTGTCCCATCAGGTGCAAATCCCCGTTTTTCCAATATACGGGTACATAGTGATTAGTGATCGAGTCCAATTTGTACCCGCCAATATACAGATCTGTACCAGAAACAAAAATGCTGGAGACCTGGGAGCGATTCCCTGAATTCTCAAGGTAGCTTTTAACCCCGTTTTTCCAGAATACTGGTATTCCTCTCTGATATCCATTTTTTTCATAGCCGGCTATATAAATATCATTGGCTTTGACAAAGATAGCTGTGGGCATGGTGCTAATTGATCCATCGGTAAGATCTTGGATAACACTGTTTTTCCATAAGAAGGGAATGGTGTTTGCCTGATCATTATAATACCAGCCTAAAATGTAAACATCCTTTCCTGAAACATACACATCGGTAAAACTACCTTCCCCAGGGATATTTACTGGCACATCTTTTCCATTGATCCATAGCTTCGGAGAACTCTCCAGGGATTCGACTTCCTGGTGGCCAATGACATAAATATCTGTATCTGAAATAAATAGTTTCAATGCTTGTGAAAACTTACTTCCATCATTAAGCCTCACCCTTTTGCCATTTTTCCAATATACAGCATAATTGGCCTCCCGGCCGCAAACATAGACGTCGTTTCCTGAAACTTTCACATCAAATGGAACTGAACCAAGCCCTCCTTCAGATAACTTGGTTGGAATTCCATCCACCCATAAGTAAGAATCGCCACCCCAATAACCAGCTACATAAACTTTTGGATCAGAGCCCGTTGGGTTATTGGGATTATCTTCCTTTTTGCATGCTGAGATAATTATGGCCAATAGCGGCAGCAAGGCGAATACCAGATTAATTTTCATAGTGAAAATGATTATGTAATTAAATGGCGAACAATTTATACTTAATGCAGGTTAATTAAATCGTCATATCTTGAAAATACTGGGTTTTTGTCAACTTATGACCACATCAGAAGTGCTGAATAAAACTCCTTATGCGTGGTTTATAAGAAGAGGTTAAAGATAGCCAACCATTTAACATATTAATTAAAGATTTTTTCGTATTCGAATGTTAATAAAGAGCCGATGTTCAATTTGGAATCCCAAAAGTTCGGGATATGATGTATTCAGCCTGTTGATCCTGTAAACAGCTGATGTGGAGACCGGTTAATCCCAACCTGGAATAGGTCATTATGCTTACGGTTTCCAGCGCAGGGTTTTAATCAGGTGCTCTATATCCTTCTTCACAAAATCAATTACCGGCATCAGGGAATCAGAATTCGGGATAGCATCAAAGTACAGGGCCCCACGCAGGAAATGACGAGTGCTGTCGGTAGCAACAAACTGGTAGGGAGAAGCTGCTGCCATACCTTTGATATTATAGATCAGGGCATAAACATGATTTTGCGGGTAAGCTACCGATATCTGCTCTATGCTGCTGGCTTTGGGAATATGCTTTAAGGCTAGTGTCCGGGCATCTTCAGAATATTGCTGAAGCATTTCCCTATTGCTTACATCCTTGTAGCTCATATGAATCCTCCCCCTGAATCTCGGGAATTCAACATTTATCCAGTTTTTCTCCTGTTGTGCCAGCATATCAGGAGTAATGCCCGCATAAACCGGGTATTCGAATGTGTATGGATAAATTGAGTCAAGAAGGCGGTATTGTTTTGCCGGGAGAGCTATTCTGAAATAGCCGCGGGGCTTGGGGGTATAATCGTCACTATGGCAGGAGGAGACGGATACTGTTAAAATGCTGAAGGCAATCAACCATCTGGCGGACAAAGTGCAAAATGTGATCCGCTTGCTGGCGAATAATTGGCAAAATGCAAAAGGCTTTTTTAAGGTGATCATCGGTATAGATTGTTGCAGCCAGTTATACGCAGAACACAGGCAGATTATTGTTCTTCTTTGGGTTCGGGGTCAAGAATGGTAACTTTTACGCGCTTGATACGGCGTTTGTCAAGGGCTTCAATCCGAAACACGAAGTGTTCAAAGGAAATACTTTCATGGTAAGCAGGCATCTTCCCGGCAAGTTCAAGCATAAGCCCGGCAAGGGTATCGCTTTCTCCTTTTGCGTCCTCGAAAATACGGTCTTCAAGTCCAACGATCTTACAGAAATCATTCAGCTGAGTCTTTCCTTCGAAAATATAGTTCCGGTCATCCAGCTTAGAAAAGATCACACCTTCTGTTTCTGAATCAAACTCATCATTGATGTCACCTACAATTTCTTCAATGATATCCTCGAGAGTTATTATTCCTGATGTTCCACCATATTCATCCACCACTACAGCCATGTGGATCTTTTTTTCGCGGAATTCCTGCAGCAGGTCGTTGATGGGTTTGTTCTCTGGAACAAAAAATGCAGGCCTCACCAGTTTTACCCATTCAAACTTATCATCCTTTTCCAGGTAAGGGAACAGGTCTTTGATATAGAGAATGCCCATGACAGAATCGTGGGTTTCGCGGTAAACAGGGATGCGTGAATAGCCGGAATCGATTACGATCTTCAGAAGCTGAAGGTAAGAAGTAGTCTCTTCAACAGCTGTCACATCCACGCGCGGGCGCATGATCTCACGGGCGTTGATATCTCCGAAGCGGGTAATGCTCTTCATGATCTTCGTATCTTCTTCATTTACCGTTCCATCCTTGGTGATGTCAATGGCAGTGGAGAGGTCGTCCATGGATAGAATATATTTCCGGTTAGCCATGCGCTTATCGATAAAGTTTGTTGACTTGACCAGCCACAAATTCAAAGGATAAAAGATCTTCAGCATGAACGAGAGGGGGCGCGACATATAAGACGCTATTACCAGGGTATTGCGGGAGGCATAAACCTTGGGCATAATTTCGGCAATCAGGAGAATGAGGGATGTCACAACGACGACCTGTATTACGAAACCCAGGATGGGATGGTTTGAGAAGTCGGTATAAGTCGCAGTGATATAAGTTGAGAGCATTACAATTCCTACGTTGAGGAAATTGTTGCCAATAAGGATCGTGGCCAGCAATCGTTTAGGACGGCTAAGCAAGTATAGTATCAGCTGGTTGGCAGAGTTCTTTTTTGCTTTAATCTCGTTAAGGTCGGCCGGGGAAAGCGAAAAGTAGGCTATTTCAGCAGCGGAAATTGCACCGTTAACAAAAAGCAAAAGGATAATGACCAGGATTGTGATTATCAGGTTCATGGGAGAGGCAAGATCCGTGCCTGGGGTTCCGGTAAGAAGAATTGAAAGATTATAGGGGAGGGGGTCTTCCAAAATGAATCACAATTGGTTATAACGCAAAAATAAGAAAATAGCGATGATTTCAGGCAGCAAACTCAATCTTTGTGATATTCGGGTTTAGTGGAACTCTTTTATTAACTAAGGGAATAGAATGAGCATGAAGAATTACAGGAGAACCTCCCAGCACAATTAGAATTAAACCAAGAATGCATTTACTATGAGCAATGGGTGATTAAGCTCTGTCAGAATGGAGTATCTTCTTTTGCTGCTGCACCCGGTAAAGTAGTTTCACTTGCCGGGGATGCAGGCGTCGTTGCAGAAGGTTGTTGGTAAGAGGAAGGTTGATATTCCGATCCCGGTTCTTTTCTTCCACCCAACAGAACAAGATTGTCGACCTGGATCTCCGTAACAAAACGTTTGACTCCATCTTTCCCATCGAATGAACGGCTTCGTAATCTTCCTTCAACATAAACCTGGCTGCCTTTCTTGAGATAGGTTTCGGCAATGTCTGCCAGCCCACGCCACATAACAACATTGTGCCATTCAGTATGCTGGATCTCGTTACCTTCCCGATCACGTTGGATTTCTGTAGTTGCAAGGGAGAAAGAAGCTTTCTTCCCGGTTTCAAAGTTTTGTACTTCAGGGTCTTTCCCCAGGTTCCCGATTAAAATCACCTTGTTAACACCTCTTGCCATGGTTACGATTTTTTGATTATACGCAAAGTTATGTAAAAGCTGCAGCTAATGGCAATTAATTTAACAGGCTTTATGATATAAGGGGAAGGGGTGAATAGAGGCAGTATTTTTAAGGGTTCCAGGTTCGGGCTGAGATATAACTTCATTTCCCGCTTTCGCGCCTCTGGCTTTTCGCTTCCCGCCTCCCGCTTCCTGCTTCTGACTTCCTGCTTCGAACTTCGAACTTTTATCTTTTTCCTTTTGTCTTTTTTCTTCCCTCCTCCCTTCCTTCCTCCCACTCTTCTTCTAAATACCTCTCAACAAGCCTTGATACGGGATATTTGTCAACTTCTGAAACAGGTGAGCCCCCAAAAGAACCCATATTTGCAGGTGGAGAATCTAGGTCAATCCGGATAAACTGTGCAGTGATTTTCCGATGTGAAAGAAGGTGGATATATTCGGATGAGAAGTTAAGCTTGATGATCGACGTTGCAGGGATAAGGTTTTGAAAAACGGGGCTATCGAGAATTGACCCAACCTCGAGGGCAGAAGAAGATTCAATCAAAGGAAAATCATATAGGTTTTTCCATATGCCTTGCTTCTGGCGATGGTTCAGCAGGACAAATGTTTCGTCATTAATGGAGTATTGAATAACCAGGTAGTAAAAGAACAACTCCTTTACGACGGAGGCTTTTATTTTCCTGGGGAATTCAGCGACAGAATTGGTTTTGAGGGCACTGCATTCAAGACGTAACGGGCAGGATCTGCATTCAGGATTGGAGGGTTTGCAATGCAATGCACCGAATTCCATGATTGCCTGGTTAAAGGTTGCCGGGTCATTTGCCGGTATTAATTCCGAAGCAATTTGTCTTAGCCTTTTCATCCCTGCAGGTGAGTTTACAGGCTCTTCAATGGAATGAATCCTGGAAAGTACCCTGGCAACATTCCCGTCAATGACCGGAACAACAATATCAAAAGCAATGGATGCGATGGCAGCAGCGGTATATTCACCTATGCCTTTTAATTTTAACAGGCCTTCGTAGGACCGGGGGAATTGTCCGCCGTATTCCTGAACAACGGTTTTAGCAGCATGGTGAAGGTTTCGGGCACGTGAATAATAACCAAGTCCCTGCCATAGTTTGAGTACATCCTGTTCCTCGGCTGAAGCCAGGGAGAACACATCTGGGAAACGCTCCAGGAACCTGTAATAATAATCCATTCCCTGGCTGACCCTAGTCTGCTGAAGAATCACTTCCGAGAGCCATATTTTGTAAGGATCGGTAGTTGAACGCCAGGGGAGGTTGCGTTTGTGCTGGTGGTACCAGGAAATGAGGGTTTGGGAGATGGTCATGGTGGGGCAAAGGTACGAAAGGCCACGCTTCGGCCACGCTTCGGCTGCGCTCAGCGTGACCTTTTGGGGCTTCGCTGGGCTCAGGGGCTTCGCAGGACTTCGCAGGGCTCAGTGGGGCTCAGTGGGACTTCGCAGGGCTCAGCGGGTATTCGGTTTATTGGATAAGATTATTGGCTTGTATAACAGGAGAATAATCTAATTGTTGAAAAATACAGGCAACCTGGAGATCGTCTATTTTAATTCTGGCATTTAAATTGCCTTGAAGAGTGCTTTTGTGACAGTATTTCAGTTATTAACTATTTATTTTTTGAATATGTATGGATATCACAGAACTTTTTGGGTTTATATTCTTAAATGCTCTGATGGTAGTTATTATGTCGGAGTGACAAATGGTATTAAGAGGCGATTTGCTGAACATCAAAATGGAAGGAATCCGGGTAGTTATACACATTCAAGGAGGCCAGTTGAATTGGTGTTTTCACGGGAATTTACCTCCATCCTAAAAGCTATTGCCTTTGAAAAGCAGTTAAAAAAATGGTCAAGGGCGAAGAAGGAAGCATTGATCGCCAGGGATTTTGGGGAACTGCACAGGTTGGCGGCGTGCAGGAATGAGACAAATTCGGAGAATTGGAGTGTGTCACGCTTCGGCTCCGCTCAGCGTGACTGAGTGGCTTCGCGGGGCTCAGCAGTGGATGCTTCGCGGGGCTCAGCAATGGAGAGCTTACTGTAGCTATGCAGCCTTGGGATGTGAGCTAGATTAGGGAAGCGCAGCTTAACAAAGCAACGCAAACAGCTGTGTTACAAATAAAATGAAAATGCATGCAAATGCATTTTCATTTTATTCTCCCCATCACAGTCCTCCTGAGCGAAGCCGAAGGGGGACTGTGATGGATAAATCTAAATTCTATATATTTGACAGCACCTTAATCCACTTCCTATGTCAGATCACGAAAATAGCCCCATCAAAGGACTTCCTGAAAATGCCTATACCGAATTAAAACCCGGTGAAACTTACGAACCAATTATGTCACCCCAAAAGGTATACCCGGAAGTTAATACCTGGAGTGTGCTTTGGGGAATTGTTATGGCCGCTGTCTTTTCAGCTGCAGCAGCATACCTTGGACTAAAGATCGGCCAGGTATTTGAAGCCGCCATTCCAATAGCCATTATAGCTGTTGGATTGTCAACGGTATTCAAGCGTAAAGGAGCATTGGGGGAAAATGTGATTATTCAAAGTATTGGTGCCAGTTCAGGCGTTATTGTGGCCGGGGCAATTTTTACCCTGCCGGCATTATATATTCTTCATCTCGAAGCCCAATTTTACCAGGTGTTCCTATCTTCATTGCTGGGTGGTTTCCTGGGGATACTGTTCCTGATCCCGTTCCGGAAATATTTTGTGGCCGAGATGCATGGTAAATATCCTTTCCCGGAAGCTACAGCTACTACCGAAGTATTGGTCTCCGGTGCAAAGGGTGGAAACCAGGCACGATTGCTTTTGGTTGCCGGCCTCATCGGTGGGGTTTATGATTTTATTATCGCCACTTTTGGCTGGTGGTCGGAAGTCTTTACGACGAGAGTTATTCCAGTCGGACAAATGTTGGCAGATAAAGCCAAAATCGTCTTTAAACTGAATGTTGGTGCTGCTGTTGTTGGCCTTGGTTATATTATCGGGCTTCGCTATGCAGCTATTATCTGTGCTGGCTCCTTTGTGGGCTGGTACGTGGTAATCCCAATCATCAACTATTTCGCCGACGGGCAAACCATCGCTGTAGGAACGAATATCACGGCACTGATTTCTTCCATGTCAGCCGAAGATATTTTTAAGGCTTATGTCCGCCCGATTGGGATTGGTGGAATTGCTATGGCCGGTATCATTGGCATCATCCGGTCAAGCAAAATAATTCAATCGGCAGTATCATTGGCCGGCAAGGAAATCTTTGGGAAACATAAATCAGGCAAGGTAGATCTTCGCACCCAAAGGGATCTTCCAATGGCCATCATTGCAGGAGGAATCCTTCTTACAGCCTTGCTGATCTTCGTTTTCTTCCAGTTTGGAGTAGTACATAACCTAACCTATGCCTTGGTCGGGCTGGCAATAGTGATGATTATAGCCTTTCTTTTTACAACAGTCGCGGCCAATGCTATAGCCATAGTTGGAACAAACCCTGTGAGCGGTATGACACTCATGACTCTGATCATCTCTTCACTCATTCTTGTTTCAGTTGGCCTTAAAGGAACTTCCGGTATGATTGCGGCCCTTATTATTGGCGGCGTTGTTTGCACGGCCCTTTCCATGGCAGGGGGGTTTATTACCGACCTGAAGATTGGGTATTGGCTTGGATCATCCCCTTATAAACAGCAGTCGTGGAAGTTCCTGGGAACGCTGGTATCTGCCGTTACAGTTGGAGGTGTGATAATCGTCCTGAACAAAACCTACGGGTTTACAGGAGACAGGGCGATGGTGGCTCCACAGGCAAATGCAATGGCAGCTGTGATAGGACCTATGATGAGCGGGCAGCCTGCACCCTGGATGCTTTATGCAGCAGGAGCTTTCCTTTCGCTGATCCTTACCATGATCGGTGTACCGGCATTAGCCTTCTCGCTGGGAATGTTCATTCCTATCCAGCTGAACACGCCTTTGTTATTAGGCGGCATCATCGCCAACTTTGTTGCCAAACGCAGCAAGGATGAAAAACTCAATACGGCCAGGAGGGAACGGGGAACACTTATTGCTTCTGGATTTATTGCCGGTGGCGCTTTGATGGGCGTGATTTCAGCGGTACTCGCGAATTTCGGCCTGAACTGGGTCAACAAGGAATGGTTTGAATCACATTCTGCCGAAGCATTGTCACTTCTTATGCTTGCTATCCTGTGTGGCTATTTCATTTGGGAGAGTTTGAGGGCGAAGGTGGAAGAGTAGTTTTGAAGATAAAAGACAAAAGGAAAAAGATAAAAGGCGGGCGGGAGGCAGTTGGCAGTAGGCAGGATGCTTTGAGGGCGTGACTGGGGGAAAGGGAGAAGAGGAGAGGTCTAACAGGAGTAAGGGTGATCGTGAATTGGTTTACTGCAATTCCTTGATATGCCTTGGTCTTGCCTTCAAATCCGAAAACAGTGATGGATTTGTCCTGGCCGGAAATGACCATTGAATGATCCGCCAGCTGGCGGAAATGACCATTAAATGACCATTGTATGATCCGCCAGCTGGCGGAAATGACTATTGTTTGACCACCGAATGATTAAACTTAACCCCATGAAACAAGATATCCTTTCCCGCTTCCTCCGCTATGTGAGCATTGATACACAAAGTGATGACAGTTCCAATTCCATGCCCAGTACATCCAAGCAGTTCGACATGCTGAGGATGCTGCGTGATGAACTTGAATCTCTTGGTTTGGAAGATGTAAGCCTTGATGAAAACGGCTATATCATGGCTACTTTGCCGGCAACTACAACAAGGAAAGCCCCGGTTATCGGATTCATAGCCCATGTGGATACAGCACCTGATATGAGTGGTGCCAATGTTAAACCCCAGATCATTAAGAATTATGATGGGGGGAGCATCGTGCTGAACAAGGAATTAAATCTTGAGCTTACCACTGCTGATTTCCCTGAGCTAAAGGAATATGTTGGCCAGACCATGATTGTAACAGACGGGACTACATTATTGGGGGCAGATGATAAAGCGGGTGTGACGGAGATCATGGCTGCTGTCGAATACCTGGTGAAGCATCCTGAAATCGAGCATGGAACCCTTAAAATCGGGTTTACTCCGGATGAAGAAATTGGCCGGGGTGTGGATAAATTTGATGTCAAAAAATTCGGGGCAGATTTTGCCTATACCATGGATGGTGGCGGAGTTGGCGAATTGGAATATGAGAATTTCAATGCTGCCGGAGCCAAAGTTTTTATACAGGGACGGAATATTCACCCGGGTTATGCAAAGAGCAAAATGTTGAATGCTATACTCATGGCTATGGAGTTCAATGCTTTATTGCCTGTTTTTGAACGCCCCGAATTTACCCAGGATTACGAAGGGTTCTATCACCTGATCAAAATGGATGGCTCAGTCGAGAAGGCTTCCATCCAATACATTATCCGGGATCATGATAAGGTGAAATTCGAGCATAAGAAGGCATTCTTCCTGCAATGCATCGATTTCATGAATAAGCGGTACGGGGAAAAGGTATTCACCCCGGAACTGAAGGATCAGTATTTCAACATGCGTGAAATGGTTGAACCCGTTTACCATGTAGTTGAAACTGCCCGCCAGGCCATGGTGGAACTGGGTATCGAGCCAAAAGTCGTTCCGATTCGCGGGGGTACTGATGGTGCCCGCCTGAGTTACATGGGACTTCCCTGTCCCAATATTTTCGCCGGAGGCCATAACTTCCACGGGAAATTCGAGTATATACCCCTTGAATCCATGGAAAAGGCTGTACAGGTGATATTGAAGATCGTGGAGAAATACTCAGCCTGATCAATGGTTCACTACGACTTTCCAGGTAACGTGACTGCAATCTTTCAACACCAATTCAACGAAATATACATTTGGGCAGAGTCTTGAAGTTTCAAGAACCGCATCTGTATCTTCATTCAACTCTTTCTTGTTTAATAGCCTGCCAAAGGTGTCATGAATCATGACCTCTTTTACCTTACCCTGAGTTGCTATGTGGAGTTTGTCATCTGCCGGATTAGGATAGCATTTAATTCCTGTGACAGGAATATTTTCGATCCCCTCAGGAATTACCCAGTCTACATTAGAAAATTCTGATTCCCCTTCATTATAAAGGGCTGTGATTCTGTAAAATGCATAAATTCCTCCAAATACATCATTTTCAATATACTGACTAGCTTGCGACTGCGCAGTCCCGATTAATGTCCATGGACAAATTGTGTCCCATTGTCCGAGAAAAGACTGAATCAGCATATGATAAATATTATAGCCGAGTAGTTCACAAGGGCTGTCAGTATAACCAGGTAATGCTGTTTGCGCAATTGAGTTAATGCAGCCGGAATCCCGGCCTGATGAATTTGCATTTAAGGGTGTTATGCTTCCTTTTTTACTTTGGGTTAGTCCTGTGGACAGCAAAGTATCCTTTTTACTATCACCAAGTAAGGCATATGCACGTATCAGGAATACGCAGGGATTATAACCATAATCAGTGAGGTGAGCCCAGGCATTTCCGTCATAATACCATTCTTTATTTGCTTGTACATTTGGACCATCCTCGTCGGAGCCTAAATAATTTGTCTGGCCTGCAAGCATATTCCAGTGCACCATCATTATGAAATTACCATCCAGGTTAATGTCAGGCAGATATATGGTTTGCCAGGAATCACTCATAGGAACAAAGGGTTCACTCGAACCAACTAATTCGAAGTTGTTATTGAAGACATCAATTGTTACAGTTTCTCCGCCGGAAGCACTGTTGGACTGCCAGTAAACATCAGCAGAAACTAATTTTCCTACATCATTAACATCAAATTCGTTGCCTAACCAGGAGTCATAGCCCGGGCTAATCGCCCAACCATTTTCCGCAGAATTATCATCTAACACATATTCTGAAGGAGTTCCACTTCCCTGAGGTAGGGTCCAGGTTAACAATACATCGTTCTGCGGGTTTCCATACCAGTAGGCATTAAGGTTCGTTGGCGGGTATAGATTCAAATGCGAATAAATGTGGATGTTATCGATGAACCATGCATCAATACCAGTTGAGTGTATACCGGAGGCCCTGAACCGGAATTTGAAAGCATGATGTTTAGATCTTACGCTGATATCTAACTTTTCATGCTGCCATATCTGAGTTCCGGTATTGGCATAAGTGAATTCAGGATACCAGGCAGACCCATCCCAGACCTCTACATCCAGTTTTTCACTCCCTGATCCTGACTGGTCTATTAGCCTTAAATCAAATTCCAGGTAAATGCTGTAGGGAGAAGTGCTTGTAATGGATGTTGGGTTAATCCAGTAGCTTTCCAATGATCTGTTGTAATTAACATACCCTGCGGTTCCATCGAATTTTACATCCGGCCAGTTGAAGCCGGATAGGTTATCTACATACCAGCCTTGTTCTGCTGTCCAAAGTTGGGTGCTAAGTGTTGAACTGCTCCATGTTTCTGAAAATGGTAAAGGAAATCCATATGCAACAATCAATGTATCAGGACCAGCTATCCCGGATTCTCCGAATTGCCCCGGGAATCCATATGGAGTGAGGTCATAAACAGCTGTTAGTGAATAATACTGCAGTCCGTTAAAAGATACAAATGACATTGACGTTGTTTGGGCCCCGCATGAAATCAGTAGGGAATCATTCCGGTAAATATTGAAGGAACTCAAGTTGGTTGGGACCTGGCCAGCAATACTGTCGAACGGCAGTTCCCAGCTAAGATTTACCTGGTTGCTATCGGAAGTTGCCACAAAGTTTGAAGGAGGAATCAGGTCCTGTGGATAAACGTAACTACTCACGAGAAATGAAATAATGAGTAGCATTAAGTAGTAAGATTTTTTCATAAGCCGGAATTTAATAGTTAAAAAGCAATCAAAAAGTTCTTTCTGAATAATTTCGTATTCAAAAAGTTAAGCTGAATATAAGACAATTGAAAAAGGTTTTACCCTTACAGGCAGGCAAGGAAAATAATGGAACGCTAATTACGCGAATGCATACTTTGTAGTATTGCATTTTATATTGAAGACGCAAAAAAACAGGAGGTTCTGCGTGAATCCGCGATAAAAATCCGCGTAGTCCGCGTTCCAATTTTCATCAGAAGGGAAGTAATTACCCTGCAACCTCAAGCCCTTCCGCCCACTTCATCCTGTCCTGGGGTGAGAACTGCCATGGGGCGCCGTTGTTTTCGATGTTTGTGAACATCATATTCAGTCCGGCAGGAGCAGCAGCTTCTTCCATTACCAGGAATCGGCGCATTTCGACAATAAGCGAAGGATGGTTGATGTTTACCGGGCATTCCTGAGCGCAGGCATTGCAGGTAGTGCAGGCCCATAGCTCTTCTGCAGAAATATAATCACGGAGAAATGACTTTCCGTCATTGTAATCCTTGCCATTCTTCACCAGGCCCGGGCCTTTTTCCTTCATGCGTGCACGGAGGTCGATGAAGATCTTGCGGGGAGACAGCTTTTTACCGGTGATATTGGCGGGGCAGACTGACGTACAGCGGCCGCATTCGGTGCAGGCCAGGGAATCAAAATAATTCTTCCAGGTAACATCTTCCACATCCTTCACTCCAAAACGGGATGGGGGCGGAGCATCTGCCGGAGCTGCAGCAAAAGCCGTTTCAGGATTCATCATGAGTTTAACCTCACGGGTAACGCTTTCCATATTGGGTAAATAGCCCAGGGGCTCAAGGCGACTGAGGAAAACATTCGGGACAGAGGTAAATACATGGAAGTGCTTGGAATAAGGAAGAATATTGGCAAAAAGGAAAATCAGCAGGATGTGCATCCACCAATACACTTCATGAAAAACAGGTGCAGTGGAAGGTGTTATGATGAAAGAAACCAGTGGCAGATACAACTTACTTATTGGAAAACAACCTTTAGCATCCAGGGGATGCATGACCAGGTAGGAAATATTAAGGCCGATCAGGGATTTCATCAGGAAGAATATGATAGCCAGGGCAATAAGTGCGTCCCATTTGGATTTCTTCTGCATTTCAACTCCATAGAACCGCTGGATATGCATGAAAAGCCTGCGCACAAGAAAAACAAGTATGGAGAAGAGGATAACATAAGCCATAATGTCCCCTGAAGCTGTGACAAAATTGTAGAACCAGCCCGTAACTGCCATGGGCCGCTCTAGGCCAGTCAATCCTTCTACAACCATTTCTATGCTTCCCAGGGTGATGACGATGAATCCCCAGAATACCAAGGCATGGATGGTGCCGATTACGGGCCTTCGCAGGATTTTCGACTGACCGATGGCTACTCCCATCATCATGTTGAAGCGCTTTCCAAATTCCTTTACGGGCCAGGGTTTTGTGAACCTGAACCAGCTAATGAGCCTGTAGAGGGTGTATGAAAACACTCCAAGAGTGGTCAGTAACGTAAGGGTGAAGAGGAGTTGTTTTGCCATGGGATTGGGTAATAAATTCTCACTCTAAAATACATAATATTCCGAATTGTAGATATGTCTCTTTGGATTGATTGATTTTTCCGTTAAAATCCGTGCTTTTCAGTTCAATCCGTGTTCTATTCCGGATTTTAGGACACGGATTGCACGGAAAGAAGGGATTTACACAGAAAATAATTTAGGATATTCACCTGTAAAACAAGCCATTACAAATCAGTAACAAAATATGCTATGCAATATTTAGTACTATGTATTGCATAGTACTGTTTAATGCACTATCTTTGTCGCGAAATTAATTAACAGATCTCCATGGAAAAAGCAGAATCGACCATTGCGCAGATGCGTAAAGGAGTATTGGAGATGAGCGTGCTTGCAGCCATCAATGGGAACGAGGCCTATGCTTCCGATATCCTGGAAAGACTCAAACATGCTCAGCTAATCGTTGTGGAAGGAACTCTTTACCCGATCCTTACCCGCCTGAAAAATGAAGGATTTCTCAGTTACCGCTGGGAAGAATCTACTTCAGGCCCACCCCGTAAATACTATTCCGTTACGCAGGCCGGCCATGATTTCCTGAACGAACTTCAATCGGGCTGGAACGACATGGTATCATCAGTGAGCATGCTCCTGACAATAAATCATTCAACAGAACCTACAAATATTTAATGATATGAAATAGCCATGGTTGGTAATTAAGAAACAAATCAAGTTTTCATCTTAACCATGGCGTATTCCATCTGACCTTTAAACAAAAACTAAATTATAACCAGATGAAGAAGAACTTTTCTGTCAATATAGGAGGGAGGGTGTTCAATATCGATGACGACGCCTACGAACGCCTCAACAATTACCTCAATAACCTGCGCTTATTTTTTGCGACTGACCCGGGCAGGGAAGAGATCATTGCCGACATCGAAGGCCGTATAGCTGAATTGTTGGAACAAAAGAAAACACAAGGCTTTTCTATTACGACCCTCGAACACATAAACGAAGTAATTGCCAGCATGGGCGAACCTGAAGAAGTATCCGGGAAAGAGAAAGAGGGGCCGGCACATCAGCAGTCTCGAACTCCCGGGAAATTATTCAGGGATCCCGATCACAGGCAGGTGGGTGGTGTGGCAGCAGGCATAGCCGCCTGGTTCGGCATTGACCCGGCATGGATCCGCATCGGATTTGTAGTTCTGACTTTCTTCTACGGGATTGGAGTTATTCTCTATTTAATCCTTTGGCTGATCCTTCCTCAAGCCCGGACAACGACAGAACGTCTCGAAATGCAGAGACAGACCATCAATATCGATAACCTGAGGAATGAAGTTGCTTCTACAGGTAAAGGATTACAACGTACCAGTAACTCCGTGATGCATTCCTTTGGTAAAATCCTTCGCTTCTTTACTGAAGTGATCACTTATCTGTTTCACCTTTTCCTGAAAGTGCTCCGACTTGCCGGTGGCGCCTTCATGGTTTTACTGGTGCTGGCAATAATTATTGGATTAGGTTTGACCTATATCATCCGCGACACCTTCAGCACTGGTTTTTATCATCTTGATTCCATAACACAGGCTGATGTATTCTCCTGGCTCATCCCCGGAACATCTGTCCTTTGGCTTGCCTACCTGGCAATCATTCTTTTTGTGCTGGGTATTGCCGGGATGTTCATATACCTGGGCCTGCGGCTGATGCTGAAATGGCCCCCGATCCGCTGGCAAATCCTCGTGGTGTTCGGGGTTCTGATCCTTGCCGGCCTGGTATTTGGTGGTGGCGCTGCATACCAGTATTCCCGGAGCATGGCTGAAAGGGCCAGCAATTCGAAAGTGGATGTCTATGCAACAAAAAGTCATCAAATCCATCTTACTATGGCTTCCATGGATCTTGATCAATATTGGAAACCATTGGGTGAAACCGATTTCTCAAAACACAGCCAGGAAGTATTGGGTGAAATGCAACTCAGCATACGGCCGGCACCCGGTGACAGTGTTATCATTACTGCAATCAGGGAAGCATCCTCCTACCGGGAAAATATGGCGGCCACATACCTTGAGAGCATCAGCTATACCTATTCCTACCAGGATACGCTTATAACATTCAACCCCTATTTTTCAATCCCTAAATCTGAAGGCATGCGCCACCAAACACTGGAGCTGATATTGGGAATTCCAGTCAATACGGTAGTCAGGTTAGATGATAACCTGGCCTGGAAAGTGAATTTCAGGGATTTTAATGATAATGGTAATGGAGGAGGAGAATACATCATGACCTCTTCAGGACTGAAGCTGAAGGAAGTACCAAAGCCTGTCAGCGATACGACCGCTCAAGAGTAACTCAAATTAATGCATCTGGCTGACCGGCATTTTTCCCTTGTGGAAATTTGCTGGTTTTTATTTCATGTAATTCCAGCACATTTTTTGAGCTGAATTGACTTTAAAATCGATTTGTGCATTCGTAGCAACTTTTAATGCCACGAATGCACAGATGGAATGTATTTGCCTTCACATTATATCTAAGAATCTTTATATTTGCAAGAAACCGCATACCAACACCTTGCATTCATTTTCATGGAAACGGACAAGCCTTATTCCCCCAAAAATCCCATTCGCATCGTCACTGCAGCCTCCCTCTTTGATGGACACGATGCTGCCATCAACATTATGCGCCGGATACTCCAGAGCACAGGTGTAGAGGTGATCCACCTGGGTCACGACCGCTCGGTTCAGGAAATTGTGGATTGTGCAATCCAGGAAGATGCCCAGGCAATTGCCATTACGTCCTACCAGGGCGGGCATATGGAATTTTTCAAGTATATGCACGACCTGTTGAAGGAAAAAGGTTGCGGGCATATCAGGATCTTTGGCGGGGGCGGAGGTGTGATCCTGCCTCATGAAATAGAAGAACTTCAGAAATACGGGATCAGCCGGATCTATTCCCCCGATGATGGCCGCACCATGGGACTGCAGGGGATGATCAATGAGCTGGTTATGCTTTCTGATTTTCCAACAGGAAAGGATGTAAATCCGGATGCAATAAAACTTTCACCTGCTAATCCTTATGGCCTTGCCCAACTTATTTCTGCTGCCGAAAACCATGCTAACCAGGTAAAGCCTTTACTCAAAAACCTTTCAGCTCATTGCAAATCTGTAGGCACCCCCGTATTGGGAATTACCGGGACAGGCGGAGCCGGGAAATCATCACTTGTCGATGAACTTGTCCGTCGTTTTCTTGCCGATTTTGAAGATAAAACCATTGCCATTATTTCTGTAGATCCAAGCCGGCGCAAGACCGGGGGCGCCCTTCTGGGTGACCGCATCCGCATGAATTCGATCAATACGCCAAGGGTTTATATGCGTTCCCTGGCCACACGACAGGCAAACCTTGCACTTTCAAGGTACATTCCCGATGTGCTTTGCCTGGTAAAAAATGCAGGATTTGACCTGGTGATCCTCGAATCTTCCGGGATCGGCCAATCGGATACGGAAATCGTGGAATTCAGTGATGTGCACATGTATGTGATGACTCCTGAATACGGAGCTGCCACCCAGCTGGAAAAGATCGATATGCTTGATTTTGCCGACCTTGTTGTTATCAATAAATCCGATAAAAGAGGTTCAATGGATGCCTTGCGAGATGTGCGGAAGCAATACCAGCGCAACCGCCAGTTATTTGATCATGACCCGGCAGATATGCCTGTTTTCAGCACCATGGCATCACAGTTCAACGATGCAGGCGTTAACCAGCTTTACCGTGCTCTCATCCTTGCCCTGAACCGGAAAACAGATAAAGTTTTTACCTCCTCTTTTAATCCTCCACCTACAGAGAAAACACATCAGTTTATCATCCCACCCAAAAGGGTTCGATACCTGAGTGATATTTCAGATACAGTAAGAAATTACAACCAATGGGCAAATGAACAAGCGGAGGTTGCAAGTAAGGGCTATGCTTTGCATAAAGCTGCAGCTAATTTCCCTGATAACCCTGAATTACAGAAACAATTGTTAGCAAAAGAACACGAGGTTGAAAAACAACTTGATCCTGTCAACCGAAAGATCATTGACGGGTGGGAGAACAGGCTTAAGGCTTTTCATAAGGACTATTTCAGTTACCCGGTCAGAGATAAGGAAATCCGGGTACTTACTTACGTGGAAAGTCTCTCACACCTCAGGATCCCGAAGATAAGCCTTCCACGTTACCACGACTGGGGCGACATCCTCCGCTGGAACCTGCGTGAAAATATCCCGGGAGAATTTCCTTATGCAGCAGGTGTTTATCCCTTCAAGCGCGAAAACGAAGACCCAACCCGCATGTTTGCAGGAGAAGGTGGTCCGGAACGAACCAACAAGCGCTTCCATTATGTATCTCTTGGGATGCCGGCAAAACGACTTTCCACAGCATTCGATTCTGTTACCCTTTATGGCGCGGATCCCGATATCCGTCCTGACATCTACGGCAAAGTAGGAAATGCCGGTGTTTCGGTTGCCTGCCTGGATGATGCCAAGAAACTCTATTCCGGTTTTGATCTCTGTGATGCGGCTACGTCTGTCTCCATGACCATCAACGGCCCTGCACCTACTATGCTTGCCTATTTCATGAATGCTGCCATCGACCAGCAATGTGAGAGGTATATCCGTGCAAACGGCATGGAAAAGGCAGTTGAAAAGAAACTTAAGGAGATATGGGATAAAAAAGGCCTGAAACGGCCTGCTTATGATTCTACCTTATCGGATGGAAGTAAAAAGAACAGCCTGCCCATGGGCAATGATGGATTGGGGCTGATGTTGCTTGGAGTAACCGGCGACCAGGTCTTACCTGCCGATGTTTATGCGCGAATCAGGAAGGATACCATCAGCAAGGTCCGGGGAACGCTACAGGCGGATATTCTCAAGGAAGACCAGGCACAGAATACCTGCATCTTCAGTACAGAATTTTCTCTGAGGATGATGGGGGATGTGCAGCAGTTTTTCATTGATCATAACGTAAGGAACTTCTATTCTGTCTCCATTTCAGGATACCATATTGCCGAAGCAGGTGCCAATCCGATCACACAGCTGGCACTGACACTTGCCAACGGATTTACCTACGTTGAATACTATGCATCCCGCGGGATGGACATTGATGGATTTGCTCCCAATTTATCCTTCTTCTTTTCCAACGGACTCGATCCCGAATATTCGGTGATGGGCCGTGTTGCCAGGCTTATCTGGGCCAAGGCCATGAAAGGGCTTTACAAAGCCGGTCCCCGTTCGCAGATGCTGAAATACCATATTCAAACTTCCGGCCGTTCGCTGCATGCCCAGGAGATCGATTTCAATGATATTCGTACGACTTTGCAGGCATTGTATGCCATTTACGACAACTGCAACTCCCTGCATACCAACGCTTATGATGAAGCTATCACCACGCCTACTGAAGAGTCTGTGCGCAGGGCGATGGCCATCCAGCTCATCATCAACCATGAGTTAGGGCTGGCTAAGAACCAGAATCCGTTACAAGGTTCCTTCATTATTGAGGAATTGACAGAGCTGGTGGAAGAAGCCGTGCTATCTGAATTCGACAGGATCTCTGAAAGGGGAGGAGTATTGGGAGCCATGGAGACCATGTACCAGCGCAGCAAGATACAGGAAGAATCACTGTACTATGAGACGCAGAAACATAGCGGCAAGCTGCCAATTATGGGAGTTAATACTTTCCTCTCATCCAAGGGTTCCCCGACCAATGTCCCTGGCGAAGTGATCCGTTCCACGGAAGCAGAAAAGCAGCACCAGGTTGCAATGCTTGACAACCTCCACAAAGCATGGGAAAAGCAAAGCCGGGAACAAACCGACCGCCTGAAGCGCGATTCCATCTCGGGCTCCAATCTTTTCGAAGCCCTGATGGAAGCTGCAAAATACTGCTCCATCGGCCAGATTTCGCAGGCGCTGTTTGAAGTGGGGGGCAGGTATAGAAGGAATATGTAGGCAATATACAATTGAAGAAATTTTTCTTTAGAATTAACTTTGAAAATAGGATTGCATAAATTTATCGTCAAGTGTATTTAGTATTTCTATAAAGCTATACTGATTTTCTATGCAGGAAATTATTGCTAAGTATATTAAGGCTTTCCGAAAACTTAGGATTGACAGGGCTCACGGAATTGCTCCGCACAAACCGGTTCTTTTGTTATCAGTTTTGCAAGCATTTCAGAATAAGCTTATTGTAGGTGAGAGGATTTATATCACACCTGAATTGGTAGCTTTATTTAAAGCAAACTGGAGTTTGCTGGTTACATCAAATCATGATTGTCGCTTTGCTTTACCATTTTATCATCTAACCAATTATTGAAGGTAATTACCCCCTGCATCAAGTTTTAGAACACGGATCCGCCTCAGGCGGACTGAAAATACTGATTTACACGGATGGAATTATCTTTCTTTGAAAATCTGTGATTTTCCGTAATATCCGTGTGCTATTTCCGAGTTCAGGAAGAACTGTCTTATTTCCTGTTTTCCGCACTTTTAATAAAGAGCCTCTGAAAG
Organism: Bacteroidota bacterium; assembly: GCA_013376995.1. Classification (GTDB taxonomy): domain Bacteria; phylum Bacteroidota; class Bacteroidia; order Bacteroidales; family UBA4417; genus UBA4417. The sequence continues at coordinate 390,197 of JACAAZ010000002.1, forward strand.
CCCGAATTATTTAATTATTTGGCTTCAAACTACCCTATATTTGTTAGATTATTATTTTACTATCCCTGTTTATGAAAAGGTTATTCATTTGTTCGTTATTGTTAGGATTTGCTTCCCTGCTTTATTCCCAAAATTTCCAGTTGGTGCCGGGCGTCGACCTGAAAGGTGGCTATCTTGGCTTTGCTTCCTGGTGCGATTATAACTCGGATGGATACCTGGATGTATTTGTTACCGGGGAAGATTTCGGCGGTGATTTTCAACATGCGGAACTTTATACAAACAATGGCAACAAAACTTTTTCCGAAAGCGGTATTTCAAACATTCCAAGGGTGATTTACGGATGCCTGTCCTGGGGTGATTTTGATAACAATGGCACGCCAGACCTGGTCTATGCCGGCACGAAAAGCGGCTTTCCGGAGGATAATATAACGAAGATCTATAAAAATGTTGGTGGAGCGAACCTGGTTGAGGTCCCAGCCGGTCTGCCGGGACTGGATGAATGTTACCTTGAATGGGTTGACATTGATAATGACGGGCTGCTGGATATTTACTACCAGGGAATTAACCAGGATAATCAATTTGATCTTGGGGTATTCCGGAATCTGGGAGGAGATCAATTTGCAAGGCAGGAAGTGAATATAGAATTGATTTCGGGGTCTGTTGGAAACTTTTCAGTAAACTCAGCAAAATGGGCCGATTTTGATAAGGATGGACTTAAAGATGTTGTTATTGCAATGGCAACAGGTTCGGGTTTTGACTTGGTCTTCTACAAAAACCTGGGCAATTTCCGGTTTCAAAAAACCGACATTGGCTTGCCAAAATTGAACTATGCCAGGCTGGCTGTATCCGATTTAAACCAGGATGGCTTGCCGGATTTGGTTTTTATCGGAAGTACAGAATCAACTTTATATTCCAATGATTATTCCGGTACACTTAACGTCTTGCTGAATAAAGGGAATTTGAATTTTGATGAATTGTATACGATAAGTAATGCAGGTGTATTCATCAATACGCTCAATTTAGGGGACTATAACAATGATGGATTTCCCGATATCCTTCTTTATGGAACCGGGAGCAACAGTTGTGAATTAAAAATATTCCGGAACAACCAGGATGGGACATTCAGCTATGTTCAAAACACTTTTCCACAATCGCAGATTGGGGGTGCCTTATTCGGGGATATGGACAATGATAATGACCTGGATATACTTTATTTCGGAAGAGTACTTTATCCTTCTGAATATGAAGCAACCTGCATTTATGAAAACAAATCCAGCATCAGCAACAGCAAACCTTTACCCCCTGACAGCAGCTGGCTCTGGGCTGTAAATAATAATCTGGAAATTCATTGGAAAAGCGGCAGTGATGATGTGTGCCTGCCAGCCGGTTTATCATACAACTTGCGTATCGGGACAGTTTCTAATCCCAACCTGCTGATCTCATCCTGTTCAATGAATGGAAAGCTAAACACAACGAATTCCGGGAATATGAACCAGGACTTGTCTTATACGTTTACCGACTTTCCCCAGGGAAATTATTTAGTCAGTATCCAGTCTGTTGACAACTCTTACAATGCATCTGTTTTTTCTGATGCACTTCCGGTCTGTTTTGTGAATTCATCGCATATTTTTCCGGATACAGTCTTGATGTGCCAGGGTGACAACTTTTTGTTGAATGCCGGTGAGGGGTATTTAGGCTATTTGTGGAATACAGGTTCAACGGAACAGGAAATTTCGGTGGATACAGCAGGAATGTACAATGTAAATATTACCCATACGGATGGCTGTATCAGTTCTGAGACCGTTTATGTGAAAGTAATGGATCCGCCTGTTTTTTCATTTGGCCCGGATATCATGATCTTAAAGGGTGACACGCTGGTCCTGACATCTGGATTGGAAGGCATGTCCTACCTCTGGAACGACGGTTCAACAAATGAGACACTCCATCTTCCCAGTAATCAATTATCGCCAGGGATTACCATGTTTTGGCTAAGGGTGACGAATCCATTTGGCTGCACTTACACGGATACGGTCAATGTAACTGTAATCGATGGCAGTATTGACAGCCTAGGAATCATTGGTATAGAATTCAGCATTTACCCGGTTCCTGTGACAGATTTCATTACCATTAAAAGCAAATACAATATCACCGGAACCACTGAACTAAAGATTGTTGACATAAGCGGGAACCTGGTCTATGAGAGCCACACAGAGTATATGGAAAGAGAAAAGAAGATTCCTGTTCCACAGTTAAAATCCGGCGTTTATTTCCTGAGGATTAAAAATAATTCTATTGGTTTTGACAAGGTCCTTAAGCTAGTAAGGTAGAAGTTGTTTTACGTCGATTTGAAATGATAGGCAGCCTTGCTTTGAAAGGCAAATCCTGGTAGATTAAGCTGGAAACATTTTTTAACAATATCTATTCTCTTCAGAATGTTATATATTTTAGATTATTCAATTTATTAGCTAATTATGAGCAACATTAAACTTTTTGAGCAGAAGTCAATCCGTTCTCAGTGGAGTGAGGAGGAACAAAAATGGTATTTTTCAATTACTGATGTAGTTGATATTCTTATTGAAAGCGCCGATGCAAAAGCTTATTGGCGTAAAATTAAGCAACGACTTAGAGAAGAAGGAAATGAAACCGTGACGAATTGTCACACTTTGAAAATGAAAGCTGCAGATGGGAAGTTAAGATTTACCGATGTTGCAGATACAGAGCAACTTTTAAGACTGATTCAATCTATTCCCTCACCTAAGGCCGAGCCTTTCAAGCAATGGCTTGCAAAAACCGGCTATGAAAGGATGAAAGAAATTGCTGACCCAGAGCAAAGCCTCGACCGGGCAAGGGAGAACTGGCAAAAACTAGGACGAAGTGAAAAGTGGATCCAGCATAGAATGACCGGGCAGGAAACACGTAACAAACTGACAGATTACTGGAAAGAAAGTGGTGTTGAAAAACCGGATGAGTTTGCTTTTCTGACAAACGTCATCCACCAGGAATGGACAGGATTAACAGTTAAAAAGCACAAAGATCTGAAGGGCCTGAAGACGCAGAATCTTCGCGATCATATGAGTGAAGCTGAGCTAATTTTCACCGCATTAGCAGAACTTTCTACGCGCCAAATTGCTGAAACAGATGAAGCTAAGGGCTTGAAAGAAAATGAAACGGCTGGAAAGAAGGGTGGTCGAATAGCGAAAGATGCCCGGCTTGCACTAGAGGAAAAGACGGGGAAAAGCGTAATTACATCTGAGAATTTTCTTCCGCCATCAAAAGAGGTGAAGAAAATTATCAAAGGATGATCCAGAAGTATTCAAATGTCGTAAATGCCATTTTCATCGCTTTTGAAAAAGATAGAAGCTATGAGTTCTAATAAAATTCAATTCTATCTACTTATTCCCGGCAAAAGCCTTCCAAACATCCAGCGAAATCTCGGCAATAATCTTTTCATTTGTTTTGCTGTTCTCCTTCGAATCCGAAACAAAGACAGCAATAGCCAAATGTTTGCCGTTAGGCAGGGACATGATCCCTATATCGTTGGTCGCAGCGGTGAAGCCCTCTGCATTGGTGCCGGAAGAGCCGGTTTTATGAGCTACGATGGTTCCATCGGGCAAAAGACCTTTGATGCGTCCAGGCCCATTAGTTGTCCGGCACATCATCTGCCAGAGTGTATCATACAAAGGTGGATAGAGAATCTCTTTCCTGTAAAATTTCTCCAGTAACTGAACGGCAGCCCATGGTGTGGACCAGTTTGTATACTGCACATCCCAGTCTTTATGCATTTCTTCTTCCGTTGCCCGGATAGAAACACCTTTTATCCCGGCCTGTTCCATAAATGAATTCACATATGCAGGCCCGCCAAGCAGCCTGAACAGGATGTCGCATCCGTTATTGTCACTCTGGGAAACTGTATAATTTAAAATCTCCCGGAGCGGAAGAGATACATTGGCTTCCGGATACAGCTCACGGATAGGGCTCCAGGTATTGGGAAGCAAATCACTCTTATTTATTGGAATACGTTGATCCAGGGATAATTCTTTCTTCTGAACTTTATCCATAACGGCAAGTGCAAGATGGAATTTATACACACTCTGCATGGGGAAATGCCCGGAACCATTAAAAGTTAATGTATCACCATCTTCCAGGCATAAAATACCCACACCAACTTTTGCATCTTTATTCTTAAGGATTTGTTTGATGTGTTCGCGCAACAACGTTGGCTGGGCCTGGATGGCAGGCTTCAGGAGCATAAAAGCAAGTAAGAATAGCAGGGATTTTGTCATAACAAGCGCATCACATTGTAAAATACAACGTAAATATCCTCAGAAAACGGAACGGTTCTTATAAATAAAAACCAATGGTTAGATTACACCTGAGTACCATTCCCCAATGCCATTCATCCCTGTGGTCGAGATAAGAATGAGTGAATTTAAAGTCCTTGAGGTTATATTTGGGATTTTCAAGGGAAAAGTCACAATATGAAGCACCCAAAGAGATATTGAAGTCGACAGCCAGGAATTTACCGGCACTAATTGCGCCGTAATTCAAGGCCAGTTGGTACTGTTTATCAAGCGGCTCAAAACTTACAGCGTTATCAGTCTGGCTGGTTGCAATATTCGTTACATCCGTTGTAATAGATGAAAGCTTCCTTTCTGAATACCCGAATTGAGGGCCCAAATAAAGTGTGGTGGTTTTCTTTTCGAATTTTTTCGGGGTAGCAAAGCGAAATGTCAGGTTTATATCTTTTCCACTCCAAAAATAATTTTGAGATGTATTATCACTGATGTTCCTGAAGGACATGTCTGTCCATGCATACCGATTTTTATTCACCTTCATATAAGAACCCAGCAGCATAAATTTACCTGCTGTAAAACCTCCTACAGCTCCATAATCCCTGTAATCTTTCGGGCTCATGAACCGGAACGGATAGGTTCCCAGGTAAAGATGAAACCCGCCACCTGAACCCCTGGCTACCATTTTTTCATTTTTTGCTTCACATTTGTGTGCTTTCTTTTCGAAGGCAGAAGATTCCTTTTGCATTCCCAGAGCCGAGTATAACTTTGCTAACCGGTCCATTTCATAACAATCAAGACTAATTGCTGCCAGTGCATCACAGGCCCTTGTCCTCAGTGATTTATTCGGGGCAGCATCAAATTGTGCTACTTCAAAAAGAAAGTCCTTATCCCGGTAACCTGCATCCAATGCTTTCTGGTAAGCTAAACCTGCCAGCTCATTGTCATTGGCTTTAATAAGTGCTGTTGCCGCCCTTGCATAATAACTTCCCTGGTTGGTGATCGTTGGGTTGTGTTCAAAGGTCTTCAGAAGGCAATCCCAGCCTCTTTTATATGAGTACTCAAAGGAATCAAGTGCAACTTTATCTTTGGGATCATTGGAATTATAGGTGTTGATATAATTAATCGACTGATCGGCCATTTCTTCATCAAATTTACCAAGATTAGATTTGGATGTTATCAGGTAATCAATTACCAGAACCTTAACATAATTATCCTTGCTTATGGATAGCCCTTTCCTGGCAAGTTCCGGGACCAGCTCATAATTTTTCATCTTCATACAGCCTTCAGAAAATGCTGAATAATAGACAGCCCGGATAGATTCAAAATTTGAATAGGCGATAGAGTAGTTTTTGTCTTCGAATTTATATTGCAGCGGGAAATAGGATTCATCAGCATTATCGAAGAAGTCTTTAACTGGTAACAGGTAATCATTCATTTTCTTGTAATTCCCGACAAGACCATAGATGTACCCCCTGTCATACTCAAGATTTGACCTGAAATACCGGCTTACTTTTTTCAATTCTTCAGGCGCCGCAGGGGAGATATTGTCCAATAATGCTACTGCCTGGTTTATGGATTTTTCTATTTTAGGAACTGCTGATTTTTCTCTTTTAGGGGAGCTTTGGAGATTGTCGACCTCCGGGTTCAGCTTGTCATAAATATGAACAGCATCATTAAGATATTTCTCATCTGGTGTGAGAGATTGAGCTTTTATTGAAGGTGTGATTAGAATGCCAATAAGAGCTAAAGAGAGGGTAATTTTAAAAGACATAGGCAATGAAGATTTGATTATAGTATCAAAATATTTATTCATTCTTTTTAACAGAATATCATACGAATTGTTTAATGCTATTGGTAAGTTGTTTTTATACCATTTATGATTGACAAAGAATTGCATTTATTTCTAACTTTGGCATACCATCAAAATTGAGAATATAATGAAACATATCCTGGTTATTTATCCTGAGGTTGAAATCACTAAAATTGCTGTCTATCGCAATACCAGCCTGATTTTCCTGAAATCAATCCGTCACAAATCTGAAGATCTTGCCAAATTTGAAGATGTGAATGACCAGTTGGAATACAGGACCAGCCTGATAATGCAGGAATTAAACAATAATCAAATCGAGCTGACGGAAATTTCGGTTGTTATGGCCAGGGGTGGGCTTATTAAACCTGTTCAGTCAGGAGTTTACCAGGTGAATGAGCAAATGAAGCGTGATTTACGCACCGGGGTTATGGGCCGGCACGCTACTAACCTTGGAGGTTTGATTGGTGATAAGATAGCTGCTTTACTTCCAGATGCCAAGGCTTACCTTGCTGATCCTGTTGTTGTTGATGAACTTGATCCCATTGCCAGGGTTTCAGGTTTGCCCCAGATTGAGCGTACTTCAATTTTCCATGCTCTCAACCATAAGAATGTTTCGAAGGAATATGCCAAAAGTATAAACAGGAGTTATGAAGAACTAAACCTTGTTGTTGCCTATATTGGTAGCGGTGGTGTTTCCGTAGGAGCACATAAAGGCGGTAAAGTAATCGATGTAAACCAGGCATTTGATGGTGATGGCCCCTTTTCTATGACAAGAACTGGCAGCCTCCCTGTAGGCAAAGTGATTGATATGTGTTATAGCGGCAAGTACTCTTTTGCTGAAATGAAGAGCATAATTACTGAAAAAGGCGGGATTCTTGCCTATCTCAATACCAAGTCTCTAAGCCAGGTTCTGGCAATGGTTGACGAAGGTGATGAACAGGCTACGTTCATCCTGGATGCTATGGCTTACCAGATAGCAAAAGAGATCGGTTCCATGGCAACGGTGCTGGATTGCCAGGTTGATGCTATCCTGGTAATGGGTGCCATACTCAACAGCAAGTTCTTTTCTGCACAACTCATGCGCAGGATTGATAAAATCGCTACCGTCTCCGTTTACCCAATCGTGAACGACCTCGATTCTCTGGCAATGAATGGCGTTTCAATCATAAGGGGAGAAGCTGAAATTCTGGAATACAAATAGTAGCCCTGAAACTTCATATTTTTAATTTGAGTTCAGAGAATTCAGGCCTTTTGGCATATCTATCTTTCTTCTTAAATCCCATATTCAATCATTAATCTTGACAAGGCAAGAAGTGTTTGCTTTGATTTGAACAATTTAGGTAACACTATGTTAATAGTTGCTTCTAATCAGCATCTTACAATAATTTTAAACCCGTTATTATGGATCCTTCAAAAATCAACTGGCTGGCAGTAGTGGTAGCCACCATAGCATTCTTTGCTCTTGGTGCTTTGTGGTATTCTCCTGTTTTATTTGTTAAAACCTGGATGAAAGAACTTAACATCACTAAGGAAGATACCAAAAAAGCCAGTATGGCCAAGATTCTCCCGCTAACCCTCATCCTTACATTTATTATGGTGACCAACCTGGCCTTTTTCATCAGCGATCCTAAAATCACTGTCGGACAGGGAGCTTTGTATGGATTTCTCACTGGTTTCGGTTGGGTAGGCCTGGCCATGATCCTCACATCTCTTTATGAATTGAAAGGCTGGCGCTACATGTTTATTAATGCAGGTTATATGGCCGTTGGATTCACACTTTCCGGAGTTATTCTTGCCGCCTGGAAGTAAGGGGACAAGGAGACTAGGGGAAGGGGCGACAAGGAGATGGCGCGATTGGTGCAAGGTGTCTATTCGATTGTCATTCAGTAGTCATTCAGTAGTCATTCAGTAGTCATTCATAGTCATTCGGTTGTCATTCTGTAGTCATTCGGTAATCTAACAATTGAGTGACCATTGTATGACCATTGTATGACCATTGAGTGACCATTGAATTACTATCGACTGACTATTGTATGACCATCGAGTGATCCGCCTGAGGCGGAAATGACCATAGAATAACCATTGAATGACCATTGAGTGACCATTGAGTGACCATTGTATGACTATCGAATAACCATCGAATAGCCATCGATTGACCCCTCCCTACTCATAATAAGCCAAATTTATACTGGATTTAATATTCACATTCTGCCCGCTTCCAGCAGCTATTCCCATTGCAATATAAAGCTTGTTACCATCAGAAGCCAGTTTATAAGGGCCGGCAAAGGTTCCGGAATACAAGGCATCCAGGTTAGAGACGGGGCTGATGTCTGAAAGGCTGTAATCTGAGAGATTGATCTTATAGATCTTATCCGCAACCGTTATTGCGAGGTAGTTTTTATTTTCAACAGAGCATATGTCGGAGATATATTCTACCTCGGGGTATTCAACTGTTTTCTTAATTTTCCCGGTAGCTTTATCAACAACCAGCAAAAGGAGGTGCCCATGATCCTGGCCCGTGTAAGCCCCTTTTAAAAGGTCGCCATAAAGGAAATAGAAGTTATTTTTATCGGAAGCTGAATTCCTGCTGGTATGCACCCCTAGCTGCCAGAACATGGAAGTAGTATCGCAAAAAGTAACGCTCCCTTTATCTTCGGCCAGGTAGGTAGAGAGGTAGTGTGGAGGATGGCCGTTATAGCTGATATTGTTATAGCAGGAATATGCCAGCCTTGTCTTACCCTTGTTTGATTCCATATAGTATTTATCGAAAACGAAGGTTCCCCAGAAATGCATTTCTGTGAAATCAGTGGGTAATCCCTGGGCTGCATATCCACCACGGTTGAGGAGTTCATTCGTTTCAAGGTTGAGGGTAAACAGGTTTGCTCCATAGAAATAACCAATAAATGGCAAATTGGAAACAGTGAGGTTGTAGTACAAGTTGGATGGAAACGTAAATACAGTCTGACCGTCTTTGTAAATGGATGTCTTATTGTAAAGCCCAATCCTGTGCGATGTGTCTCCTTCAAAATAAAACCTCGGATCCAGTTCGGGATTGTCATCTTTCCCCGATAAAGAAAGTGTTTTCCCCTCTGTTGAATAATGATCGTCAGCAACATAATCCGTCATGCTGAATGAAAATTCCTTTGTCTGAAGGTAAAGGCCCGAGTTGATATAAACCAGGTTATTTGCTGTCACTGCCTTGGCGTCTCCTGATGCAGGTTCCAATTGTTGCCTTATTAGGTGCCAGCCACCTTCGTTTTTGATAATCTGGCAGGAGCCATCATCAACAATAGTTTTGGGGTTTGTGTTTGAGTCTTTTTTACAGCTGAAAAGAAAAAGAATTACAAAGGTTAAAAGAGTGATCTGAGTTAAGAATTTCATAAGGTAAGACAGCGGTTAATGTGAATGGATTAGAAGATTTCTTTATTGATAAATGTTAGCAATTCATTAAAGAATAAGTTATGTCCTATAGTCTAATCTTTTTGACGCAGATTAAACTGATTAATAATTATTGAATTACCTTATGAGAGTGTTAACTTAACTGTGTAAAGGCGTGTTTAATCACTGTGCAAAGGTTAAA
>JACAAZ010000020.1:0-60313 GCA_013376995.1 Bacteroidota bacterium
TCAATGGTCATTCAATGGTCATACGATGGTCATACGATGGTCATACGATGGTCATACGATGGTCATACGATGGTCATTCAATGGTCATTCAATGGTCATTCAATGGTCATACGATGGTCCAAGGGGCGTAGTGCATAGGGGAAAGGGGGATGCGCTAAGGGAAGGAGGGCTGGCAGGGAAAAGATGTTTCTTTAAGGTTTGTGTGATTATCCATAGTATGCGGGTTTTTTAAAAAAATTTCTTCATTTTGTGTAAGTGCCTCTAAAGTGTATTATCTTTGATCAAAAATTGATCAAAATTGTGATTACAATATAATCAAAATATAAACACATTCATAAAATGAACGAAAATATTTTTGGCCAGAACATCAAATTGCTGCGGAAACGGAGAGGCAGGACCCAGGATGACGTGGCTGTTGCACTGGATATGAAGCGGTCTACCGTGAGCGGTTATGAGAATGGGGTGGCAGAACCCGGTATTGAAGCATTACTTACATTCTCTACCTATTATAAGATAGCAGTTGATACATTACTGAAGATTGATCTTTCAAAGCTGGGAGAAAGCGAGTTGTCGCAACTGGAAAAGGGATACGATGTATTTATCAGCGGTAGCAAGCTTCGTGTGCTGACTACCACTGTTGATAATGCAAACAATGAAAATATCGAATTGGTTAATCACAAAGCATCGGCCGGATACAGGACCGGTTTTGCCGATCCAGAGTATATCCGTGTCCTGCCTACATTTCAATTACCGTTTCTCTCAGCAGAAAGGAAATACAGGACTTTCCAGATCAACGGAGACTCCATGCTTCCAATACCGGACGGATCCTGGGTAACCGGTGAATTCGTCCAAAACTGGCGATTGCTGCGAAGCGGGCAAGCCTATATTATACTTACCATAGAAGATGGAATCCTGTTCAAGGTTGTTGAAGACCGGATTGACAATGAAGCACGCCTGAAACTTCATTCCCTTAATCCTGCATATGAGCCTTATTTTATTGAAATAAAAGATGTCAGGGAAATATGGCGTTTTGTGCATTATATCAGCGCTGAATTACCTGAACCTAATCTGCCCAAAAATGAATTTGCCAGTTCGCTGGCTGAATTGAAAAAAGAAATGGCTGAAATCAAAGCTCGCCTTAAACAAGGTAAATTATTTGAATAGCGTTGAGAACAATCTGGTAGGAAAAGGTGTTTAAGTGTTGAAATTGAGAATATGGTAAATTTGAAATTTAGGCAGTAATTTTGCATTTGAAACTTATATATTCTTCGATGTTAAACTGAATATTCACCCTAAAATTTTGGAGGCAATATGAAAAAAATCTTACCCATCCTATTCTGTATATTGATATTTCAGGCTTCAAAAGCCCAGTCAGTCCTTTACTATAATTTTCAGAATTCTCTCAATGAGGTGAATGGTGCCGGGCCTGCACTGACAGTTTTGGGCAATGCCGGAAACTTTGTAATTGATACCCTGTCAGAAATTGGTGGCAGCAATAAAACCGTTTACCGCTTTGAAAGCAACAATGGAGTCCAGTTTAATAATGTTGCTGCCGGAAACTACATTGGTAAATCCTATACTATTGAATTGTACTTTGTATTCGACAATCTCACGAGTTGGAAACGGGTTGTAGATTGGAAAAATCGGAAAACCGATTGGGGAGCTTATGTCTACGACGGGAAGTTAAATTTTTATAACCTTGTCACAAGTGCTGAAGCTCCCGTTGCAGAAGGGGAATATACATACTATGTGATTACCAGGGATTCAACTACCAATAATGTTGTCATTTATACAGATGCTGAAGCCAAAGTTGGCTTTACTGATACTTATGGAGATGCCTTAATTGACGGTGATGGAATGTTAAATTTCTTTTATGACGACCTGGTTGTGCCAAATGAAGCTTCATCAGGAGCAGTTGCCACACTTAAGCTTTATAATCATCCCCTTGATTCAGCTGCTATTGTGAAAAATTGGAACACAATTGGCAGTACAGTTTTTGGTGTTGGGGGGACCGAAATTGATAATCAGGCCAAACTGTATCCAAATCCTGCATCTACTCAGATAACTGTTGACCTGACAGCTTTCAAGAATTCTGATGTGAATCTTATTATTTCTGATGCCAAAGGGAAAGAGGAATATAAAACTGACTGCAGGGGAGGAGCTACTAACTACGTAATTTCTACAGCCAGGTTCGCACCTGGAATACATGTTCTAAGGATAATATGTGGTGAAAAACAGGTTTCTTCAAAATTTATGGTTCGATAGCTACATCACAATATAAAAAGAGCCTGGCATATTCACAAAATGCCAGGCTCTTTCGTTTTATAATTATATTACTTGAGATCAATCACCATCCTATCATTCAGATTCCTGATCTGAACTATTCTTACATTTTCCGGAAATTTGCTGGCATAGGTGTATAAAGGATCAGAATCTGCTAATGAGGTAAGGATATCAATTACAGCATCTTTCGCCTTTTCAGCCTTTCCATTTATTTTAATTTCTCCTGAATCCCCATGAAGAACCAGGGAGATAACTTTGTATTTACTCTTGTATGAACCCTTGGGAGCATCAATAATAAGCTGCTTGCTCAGTGGGTCAAAACTGAATTTCCGGGTCATGAATTTTCCTGATTCATTATCCATGCTGATTCCATCATCTTCATAATAATTGAATTCTGATTTTTCATTTCCCATGAAAAAATGCAGGAATAAGGTATCAGATGATTCTGAAGTATTCTGAACAATAGATTGCATGGGAATAAAGCTGCTCCCTTTTGCGAAAACAGGTAGTTTATCCAGCGGACACTCAATCATAATCTCCTGTTCCCCGCTATATTTCTTTCCATTGAAGAAATCATACCAATCACCTTTCGGCAGATAGACCTTGGTGATTTCTTTTGTGCTCTCAACTGGGGCTATCAAAAGAGAAGGGCCAAACATGAACTGGTTCTGGTAAGCTATTGACCAACAATTTTTATCAAATGTATTTTCAATTACAAGCGCGCGATTAACAGGTATACCTTTGGAATGTGTCTCATAAAAACTGCTGTAGATATATGGTAATAGCCTGTAGCGAAGTGAGATGTAATTCCTGGAGTAGCCTTCAACAAATGGACCGTATGACCAGGGCTCCGATTTCTTGAAATCATAATGCTTATGCACCCTGAAGAATGGTGTAAAGGTACCGATTGATAACCAACGACTGAATAGTGAAGCGGAAGCATCATCTGTCATAAAACCGCCAACATCTGTACCACAGAAAGGCATTCCTGTTATTCCCAGTGAATTGACAAGCCGGCAGCCAAGCATCATGTGCTCTTCGCTCGCAACATTGTCGCCTGTCCAGATTGCAGTATAACGCTGAGCCCCGGAAAATGCAGCCCTGGTAAGTATAAGCGGGCGCTTATTCATTAGAGATTTGGTTCCTTCATAGGTGCTTCTGGCCATCTGCATCCCAAAAATATTTTTGCCTTGCCTGTAGGATGCTCCTTTGCCTTCCCAATTAAAATGGACGATGGAAGAAGTCTTCCCGCCACCCCAGCTGGCAACTTCATTCATGTCGTTCCAGAATCCCTCTACTCCATTATCGACATACCCTTTAAAGTTATCGCCCCACCATTTCCGTCCGGCTGGATTCGTAAAATCAGGGAAATTACACCATCCAGGCCAAACCTGCGCTGTATAAAGCGTACCATCAGGGTATTTTAGGAATATATCCTGTTTCTTCCCATCTTCATATGCTTTGTAACCATCTTCAACTTTGATCCCGGGATCAACTATCACTGCCGTGTGAACTCCCATATTCTTCAGCTGGTCGATCATAGACTTCGGTTTGCTGAATCTCTCCGGATGCCAGGTGAAAATCTTATAAGCATCCATATAATGTATGTCAAGATAGATAACATCGAGCGGGATTTTCTTTTCCCTGAATGATTTGGCAAGGTCAAGCACTTCGGTATCCGGAAAATAAGACCAGCGGCTTTGCTGGAATCCCAGTCCCCATAGCGGTGGCATAGGCATCCTTCCGGTTAGCCAGCTGTAATTCTCAATGATTCGGGATACAGAATTTCCTCCGATGAAATAATAGTCCATTTCACCTGCATCTGCACCAAACGATGAATACCGGTTATTGGAAGCTCCAAAATTGAAATTGGTCCGAAATGTATTGTCCAGGAAAATTCCATAGGATACCAGATCGTGAATGCCAATATAAAAAGGGAAACTAGCGTAAATGGGGTCCTGGTTGACAGGATATCCTGGAACATCAGAATTCCAGTTTGTATATCCTTCACCCCTTCGATCCAGGTTCCCGGTCTTTTCGCCTAATCCTATGAATTTTTCACCTTCCATTAAACTCTTGAAAGTGGTTACTTCTTCGCCAACCCAGGTAGTCCCAAAAGCAGGATCATCGCGGTTAAGAAAGTTACCATGTGAATCTTTCACAGTGAAGCGGACAGGATCGGTACTGATTTCCAGCCTTAGTGAATCGGTTTGGATTAATACCAGCCCTTCTGTTTCATGAACACTAACTTTACATGCCTGGGGTGTTCCAACAACAGCGTAGGAAAAATCCTGATCCATGCTTTCCTTGGAAATTCGGAAACGAATGATCTCTGGTGAATAAACCATGATTTTTGCAACACCATAGCTTGTCTCCAGCGTATAAGCATTTGCTCCTTTTTTAATGGACTTTAGCCTTCCAAGACTATTATCGGGGAATTTCTGGGCAAATAAGAAAGAAATGGACAGCAGCAACAGAATAGAGACAAAGTATTTTTTCATAACAAAATTATTAGGATGATTTCAATTTGTTCGTCATTATCTGAATTGATCACCTTATACTATATGCAAATTACGCTAAAAATCCCTTCTTGTAGCCTTATTTTCCCGAGATTTGCCAAAATTTAGAAGATCACTTTAACTATACCCATAATGCAAAGTATATATTCGAAAATTGAAGAGTTAAGATCTTCCAATACACCGGCAGCCTTATGTATTGTCACAGATACAAGCGGTTCAACTCCCAGAAAGCAAGGATCAAAAATGATAGTTTTTGCTGATGGATCTGTTTTTGGCACTATTGGAGGAGGAAGCATAGAAAAGGAAGTTGTAGAAAAAGCTTTGAAGTTGATCCCGACCGGTAAAACGGAGAAAAATAATTTCAATCTAGGTGCTGACCTGGGCATGCATTGCGGCGGAAGTATGGAAGTGTATATAGAACCACTTAACAGCTCACGAAAATTATACATTTTTGGAGGAGGGCATATCGGAAGGGCATTATCCGGATTTGCCAAGGAACTTGACTTTGCTGTTACAGTTATTGATCCCAGGCCTGAAGTATTTACAGGCAAAGAATTTGAAGCATGCAACTGTGTCTGTGAAGATTACTTTAAAGCGATAGAAAAACAGGAATTTGATCCGGAATGCTACATGGTTATCGTGACACCGAAGCATGTTTTTGATGAAGATATCCTTGCCAGGGTAGCACGAAGGCCCCATGCCTATGTTGGTATGATTGGAAGCAAGAGAAAAGTGGCATTGCTTAAAACGCGTTTTCTTGAAGAGAACCTGCTAACTGAGCAAGAACTTTCCAGTATTGATATGCCAATTGGTCTTTCTATGTTGGTTGAAACCCCCCAGGAAATTGCAATCAGTATCCTGGCAAAACTTATTGATGTGAGAAATTCGAGAAACAATTCCTGAGTTTTTTAGCCCTTAACCCCTTACTTTCACATTTTTGAATGAGAAGCCTTTACAAGAAGAGCAGGAATCATAATATTCCTATTTTTGCCTGAAATTGAAAAGATAATATATGGAGAATACGATGTTAAAAATCAATGAATTGGCATCAAAATATGCTGATTATACTGCTGAAAATCTTTCTAAGCTGATTAAGATCAAGTCCTTAAGTTTAGGGGAAAAAGCTGTTGCAGAAGAACTAAAACGTCAAATGCTGGAAGCTGGATTTGATGAAGCCAGGATTGACGGCTTGGGAAACGTTGTTGGCAAAATTGGACATGGAGCCAGAATATTAGCCTTTGATGGTCATATTGATACTGTTGATGTTGGAAATGCTGCTAATTGGAATTCGGACCCTTTCTCAGGAGAGATAAAGGATGGGTTTGTTTATGGGAGAGGAACGGTTGATCAGAAAGGTGGACCTGCAGCGTTTGTGACTACAGGTAAAATCTTGAAAGAACTCGGATTTGACAGGGATATGACCCTTTATTTCACAGGTTCGGTCATTGAGGAGGATTGCGATGGGCTTTGCTGGAAATACCTCATTGAAGAAGAACATATTAAGCCTGATTTCGTTGTTATTACAGAACCTACTAACCTTAATATTTACAGGGGGCACAGGGGAAGAATGGAGATTGAAGTAACCTTTAAAGGACTTTCCGCTCATGGTTCTGCTCCTGAAAGAGGGAAAAATGCCATTTATATGGCTTCGCGTGCTTGTCTGGAAATTGAAAAATTAAATGAATGCCTGGCTTCGGATCCTTTCCTTGGAAAGGGAAGTGTAGCTTTGTCAGAATTTGTTTCCGGCAGCCCATCATTATGTGCAGTTGCTGATTATGCCAAGATCCACCTGGATCGCCGTCTTACCTGGGGCGAAACCAAGGAATCTGCTGTTGCAGAAATCATGGAGATTGTAAAGGACATGGATGCAACAGTCGAGGTACTTCAGTATGAGGAGACTGCCTATACTGGACTCAGATACGGAATGGAGAAGTACTATCCGACCTGGAAGCTTGAAGAGGAACATCCTTTTGTACAATCTGCGAAGCATACGTTCACAGGCTTGTTTGGTAAGGATCCACTTATTGATAAATGGACATTTTCTACCAATGGGGTCACCATCAATGGCTACTATAAGATACCATGCATCGGGTTCGGTCCTGGTAATGAAGTTCTTGCTCATGCACCCAATGAAAAGGTGCCGGTGAATGACCTTGTGGTTGCTTCCGCATTTTATGCAGGGCTGGCTTATCAAGTCAAGTAGAGAAATTTCAAAATTCAAACCTTAAAACTAAAAGCAGAAAGCATCAACTTGTTGGAAGAAATTCATTGATTGAATTAGTTCCATTGAATGGATAATTAATTGATTCATAATAGAAACTGAAAAATATGAGTAACGTATTTGAGAACCTGATCACAAAGATTAAGGCAAACCCATCAAGCTTGTTCCAAAAGGATTTTCTTTTAACCTGGGAGAAAACGTATGGTGAACTTGAGACAATTCTCGCTGTAGCTGAGGCTTTGAAGTATTTGAGAGATAACAATATTTCAGCAAAGGTCTTTGATTCCGGCCTGGCTATTTCGCAATTCAGGGATAATTCAACGAGGACCCGGTTCTCGTTTGCTTCTGCTGCTAATTTACTGGGCCTTGCTGTTCAGGACCTTGATGAAGGAAAGTCTCAGATAGCTCATGGAGAGACTGTTAGAGAGACTTCAGCTATGATCTCATTCCTGAGTGATATCATTGGGATACGTGATGATATGTTCCTGGGTGCAGGCAATGCCTATATGCGTGAAGTAGGAGCTGCACTTGACGAAGCATATGCGGATGGCGTGCTTCCGCAACGTCCCGGAATTGTTAACCTTCAGTGTGATATAGATCATCCTACCCAAAGCATGGCAGACCTTCTTCATTTGAAGACTGTCTTTGGATCCCTGGATAATCTGAAAGGAAAGAAAATTGCTATGACCTGGGCTTATTCACCCAGCTATGGTAAGCCTTTATCTGTTCCCCAGGGGATAATAGGCCTCATGACCCGCCTGGGTATGCAGGTAGATCTTGCTTTTCCGGAAGGATATGGGTTGATTCCGGAAGTTGTTCAATTAGCCGGGAAACAAGCTTCAGATAGCGGGGGAAGTTTTAGGGTTACCAATTCAATGGATGATGCCTTCAAAGATGCAGATATCGTTTATCCAAAAAGCTGGGCCCCATTCCAGGTTATGGAACGCAGAACAACATTATTGAGAGCCAATGATCATGATGGTCTCAAATCGCTTGAAAAAGAGTGTCTTGCAAACAATGCCAGGTTTATGGACTGGGAATGCACCGAAGATAAGATGAAGCTGACAAAAGGTGGGAAAGCTTTGTATATGCATTGCCTGCCAGCCGACATATCCACGGTAAGTTGTAAACAGGGAGAAGTTGAAGCCTCTGTCTTTGAAAGGTATCGTGTTCCTTTGTACAAGCAAGCCGGGTTCAAACCCTATATCATTGCATCGATGATGCTTACAAACCGTTTTGCAGATCCGGCTGAAACCCTGAAATCACTTTACGAAAGCAAAACTTCCAGGGTCAGGTAAATACTGAGTTTGGAGAAAAGGAATATCTATTGTAATTCCGGCATTTTAGTTTGAAACTATATGCCGGAGTTCTATTTAATGACCAGAATCTTTCTTATATCGGATTGATATCCTGTATTCAAATGGCAAATATAAACGCCTGCAGAGAGAGGGAATGTGTTCAGTTCGTATGTATGCTTGCCAGCTTCCTGGGCTTCATCCAGCAAAAGTTTTACGATTTTTCCTGAAATGTCAGTTATCGAAAGCATTATGAGTCCTCTTTGAGGGAGGTACCATTCAATGTTGGTTTTGTCATTACTGGGATTTGGATAAACAGATGTAATTAAGTCTTTATTGGAATTGTTGCTCCCATTATTCATCCCAAGTTGGAGGTCATTAATGGTGAATGCTGCTATACGGGTATTCCATTTCATATTGCTTGGAACGGAGAAATATTCGCCAGTAAACCAGAAGGTTGATTCATCAGTTGGGTCAATGCTCATCGATGAATAATCACCCCATCTTGATTCACCGCCCTGGGATCCACCACCAGCAATAATCAATTCTTCCAGGCAGGTCATGTGATTTGCAACATCTCCTGAGTGCCTTCCTGTTACTGCCAGTGAAGGATAAACAGTGTTATAGGATACAGAGTATGCCATGGCTATATTTCCATTTCCATCCATTGCCAAAGAACCCATCCAACGATGCACTGCATCCGGCGCATATGTACTTTGCTGAAAAACAGACCAATCACTATTACTTCTCCTGATTTCGTACCAGCGCACTCCAGCATGATTAGTTTTATCGGCATCCACAGTTTGATTTACCAGCAAGGATTCATAGGATCCAAAATTGCGGTATTCCAACCTGTGCATCAGGTACCTGGAAAGAGCATCCAACTTACGGCTTGTTCCTTTTTGGGGAATATGATCGATGCCCAGGTCTGCTGTTGCTATCTGTATTTCTGCGGGACCTGAAAATGTAGTGTTAACCGTATCAATCCAGTCAACATGCAGTTGATAAAGTAATAGCAGATTAGTAGTATCTCCGACATCATATTCACCCGCCATCAAATACTGGCAAGGAGTTCCCGAGGGTGGAGGCGGACCATCCAGGTCGGATGGCAACATCGACTGAAATGATGGATCAAGTTGAAACAGGAATATCCTTGCATTTTTACCTGCTAAAACTGAATCCCTTTCTATTACAGCAGCCAGTGGCCCTTTCCAACCCAGGGCTCCTGAACTATAGGAATTGGCTGACATATAATAGCCATCAGGCCAGACAGCAAATTTTGGATAATCTGGCATCTGGCTGAACCGGAATACATACCTGTTCCAGGTTCCCAGCGGATCGTCTGTTTGGGAGACAGCTATCAACTCATAGTAGGGTCCATTCGGGTAATTAGGGAGTGAGAATTGCGTTATCAACCAACGGTTTGCCAAATGATCAAAAAGTACAATGGGGTCACCATCACTTGGGTAATTTAAGCCCTGCCAGATCGTACCCAGATTCGCCGGGCCATAAACCAGGGATCCCTGTTTAGAATAAACTGCAAACTTCGTATTTACAGTCTGAATATAGTAGTTTGTTCCTACAGCACCGTTTGGATCTGGAGGAACTGTTGTTCCATCAGCTGCTATGCCTTCAATGTTAATACCCATGGATACAGGCTCATCATTGCCCATCTCATCCTGAAGTACAGGATCTTTGCTGTTCCCTGTTTGCAAATATGCATTCGCATCCTGTTCCAACAGATGAAGGAACTGGTTTGGAATTTCACCATTTTCGAACCTCTCACCTGGAGTACCCCAAAGAATTACAGGCAAGTCTTTCAATGGAGGCGTAACATCATGCATCACCGAATGGAGAATGCTTGTCGGATGAATGGTGACTTTTTGTGCAGCTGATGTACATAGCAACAAGCACAAAGAGATACTTAGGAAGGATATCTTTTTCATAAGCTGATACAAATTAAAGCAGGCATAAAATGATGAATTCATGAATCCTCTTTAATCAATCATGAGTAACGTGCTTACAAGTAACTGGAAGTCAAATATTAAATCTCAAAGTAAAATTTCAAAACTCAAATATGGTGAGAAAGCTTCGAGACTAGAATGCAGAATAGTGAATGTTAGCTTAATAGAGATAATTGCAATGTAAATTTTATTCTTTTCTTCCCAGCGGCATTATCGCTTCGCCATTCTTATTAAAAAGCCAGTCCTGGTACCACCTTCCTTTATTTTTCTGAATGCCGGTAATGTTAAGACTTACTGTTTCATCTTTGTTCACCTTATTCAATGAACCCGAATGAAAGAAGTAGATAGTCATGGTTGGAAGATGAATAAAGTGGACTGCATTAACTGTAACCCATGCAGTAGTTTCAAAATAGATCCTGTGATCATCAGGACTAAGGATGGGATTCATAACATTCGTTAATCCCGGGAAAGGGTATCGATCAGAATTAGCGTATGAGATGACCGAACCCTTCGAACCATCTAATCCGGAGCTTTTGACAAGTACTTTTTTTTGTGATGAGATCAGGTCCATCAGGATGATTGATGACTCAGCAGACGATTTTCCTTTTATTGTTTCAAGGTAAACAATAAATTCCTTTGATTTAGATAAGCTGACATCAGAATCAGTCCCGTTGAAGGTAAGCTGTTTCAATTGTCCATCAGTGAATGAGATGTATATGTTCCCATCCTTAATGCTTACAGTTGAAGGAGACTGTGCCCTTGATACAGCTGAGGTGATCAGGAGAGAAATCAGGGTATAACAGAAGAATTTCATGCCTTAATTTGATTCAATAAAACAATGGATAAAGATACGAATTTTCAAAGCATTTTCCCGCCAATGAATACCCATTCTGCCTTACCTTTTACAGGGATCCCCTCGTAAATATTTGAATCGCAGCACTGTACCTGGGTTTCCCTGTTGATAATCCCTGTAGTGTTAGGATTCCAGACGATTAGATCCGCATCATAACCTTTCACCAGTTTTCCTTTTGAATTTGCCCAGCCGAAAAGTTCAGCAGCATTCGAGGAAGTTAGTTTAACAAACTGCTGCATATCAAGAATCCCAGAAAGCACGCCATAGGTATAAAGCAGGGAGAGGCGGTATTCAATACCTCCTGCTCCATTTGGAATCCTCGTGAAGTCATGCAAGCCGGCATCTTTTTGCCCATGCAGGTTAAAAGGACAATGATCAGTAGCAACAGTATCAAATGTACCGTTTTTCAATGCTTCCCACAAATGTAGCTGTTGTTGCTGCGAGCGGATAGGCGGAGAGATGATATATGGTAAAATCTCCTCCGGCGATTTTGAAGCTTCATAAACTTCATCGGTAAGGATCAGATATTGAATACAGGTTTCTCCTGAAACCCTCAGCCCTCTTTGCTTAGCTTCAAGTATCAGTTCAGCTCCTTTACCGGTTGATGTATGGACAATATAAACAGGGCAATTTGTTTCTTCGGATAATTCGATGACCTCCCTGATCGATTCTATTTCTGTTTCTGCAGGCCGTGATAAAGGATGATAGAAAGCCTGTGTCTTCTTTTCCTGGATAAACTTCTTTCTGAATTCATTGATGAGTTCACCCGATTCGCAATGCACGAGGACAATACCATTCTCTCCTGCAACCAGTTCCATCACTTCCCGAAGTTCGCTGATGGTTATTCCAATAGTATCAGTGTAGGCAAGGTATGCCTTTATTGAGGTAATGCCTTCATTTCTCAGGCAATACAGCAGTTCATCCTTTACTTTTTCATTCCATTCACTGATTCCAAGGTGCAATTTCCAGTTGCATAATGATCTGCCAGCTTCAATCCTTCGTAACTGCAGGGCTGATACAAGCGATTGTCCATGCCTGGGTGTAACGAAGTCGATGATCGATGTTGTGCCACCTGATAAAGCTGCCCTGGAGCCGGATATGAAATCATCAGATGAATTACCGGCCGGGGTGGGTAATGAAAGATGGACATGTGGATCAATACCTCCAGGGAGAATATATTTCCCATTTGCGTTGATTACCCGGTAACCATCAAAATTGCTTTGTTTTAAATTTCCAATTGCTTCAATCTTGCCATTATTAAATGCAAGGTCCTTTTTTTCGATGGAATATTGATTAACAACTGTTCCACCAACCAAGAGGAAAGCATTATCCGGTATTACTTCATTTTCTCCCATAGTCTGACTGCTTGATTTCGAGCTTCCTGAAGAATTTCCTGTTCATTTACATTTTGAGCCACAGTATCCTTTACAATGAGTTTTCCGGAAGAAATAACGTGCTTAACTTGCTGGGATTCCAGTCCAAAAAGAAAATGGCCCAGGAAGTTATTGGTATTTAGTGGAGTAGGGGAGTTGTAATCCATAACAACCAGGTTATTGGCCCCATCTCCCATGTAGTTGTTAGTGCTCAGATAGTTATGAACATTGCGGAACCGCCTGTAGGATTCCATATAATCTATAAGATCGAAATTATGCCCTGCAAAAAAGGCAGATTTTGCACTTCTCAGCATGTCTGAGTGCATTCCATCCGTCCCGAGCATAATTCTATTTCCCAGTCCTTTGGAATTAAAGAATCCTACGGAGTTATTGAGGTTGCTCTCCATATTTTGAACCACCCAGGCCGGAGATCCGGCAACTAATCCTCTTTCGTGGTCATTGAGATGTAAGCAATGCCCAAGGATTGTGTTTGGAAACTGGAGTGCCCCGGCTTCTGCGAAACGCTCAATAACACGCATTCCGTAATTGGCTATGCAATGTTCCTGGTCGGAAGTTGCCTCAGCTACATGAACATGAATACCGGATTTGGTCCTTTCTGCAAGATTAACAGCTTTCCTGAGAGTTTCATAGCCTACCGTAAATGATGCATGCAATCCTATTAAACCTTGGTTATTCCCAAGGTAGGATTCAGTCTCAGCAAGGCCTTGTTCAGCTTTAGTCATCCCATCGCGGTCTGTAATTTCGTAACAAAGCAGATGTCCAACACCAACTTGATCGAAAGCCTTAGCTATAGTGTCCAGACTTCCCAGGACAGCATTGGGGGAAGCATGGTGGTCAATCACGAAAGTGATCCCATTCCTGGCACAGGCAAGTGCAGTGGCAAGGGCGCTGGACCGGATCATGTCGAGGTCAAGCGCTTTGTCGAGGTTCCACCAGATATATTCCAGGATCTCATTGAAGTTCTCAGGATTCTTGCGGGGAGCAGGCATTCCTCTTGCCAATGCGGAATAAACATGATGATGTCCGCAGGCAAATGATTTTGTTATAAAATTTCCCTGGCAGTCGAGTGTTACAGCTCCTATTGAATCTTCAGGAGTTGGATCAAAAATAATGTTTTCATCCAATCCGTCTTTGACAAGAATATCCTTCCGAAGAAACTGAAGCGAATTCCAATCTATAAATGTGCCGTTTTTGAGCAGTATCATTGAAGTAGTTTAATAGTAGTGAGTTTCGACAACAGGTTGCCAGAGATTTCTGAATTCTTGGTCGACCGCACCTTTGCAAACTTGTTGGAATGCACAGGCAGAATGATCGGTAATATTGATTATTTCTTTAAACGTACAGGGTTCTTTTTCACATTTCCCAACCTGGCACAATGGCTTTTCGTGGCAGCAGCTTCTTCCAAGCGACCAGAAAAAGTCGTTCATTTTGGTTACCGGAAAACCTGATAATACTGCGATGTATTTGAATGCTTCTATGCAGGCAATACGAACAACAGCATCGCTTGACAGTGTTTGCCGGGCAGTAAGTTTATCCTTTAGTTCCTGGTTATATATGTTCACACAACCCATCCGCAGGAGGACACGTTGCATATGATAATCCATTATCGGAATGAAATTAACTGGATCCAGAACTTTGATCATCCCTGCTTCTTCGAGCAGTTTCAACAGGAAGGTGATCTTTTTCCTCATTGGATCTTCAAAGGCCTTTACACCGGGTAGTATTTCATAATATCCTTGACCATTACTGAATAGAAGTCCTTCTGTGTTTTTAACGAGATTGGTTAATTTAGATTGATAATTCATCAGCACAAACTGATCAAGTTCAATCAGCATTGAAGTTCTCTCTTGAATTCTATCCAGTGTAGAATTTGAAGCAGTTCCGTCAGGTGAAAAATAGGCTGCCAGTTTTTCTTCTAAGAAAGAAGGATCATTAGTACAAAAATATCCTGAAGATAAGATTTCATCCTGGCTGTGAATCAGGCTGGTAAAAGCATCCTCAAGGTAATCCCAGCCGTAAAGATTTTTCAGGGGATAAGCGAGATTGTAAGTTTGATGACATATGGCCACAGCATAGAAAAAGCCCCTCAGTCTTATTTCAAAGGGTGCATTAACAGTAAGAAAGGGCCTGTTGTAAAAGGATTTCTTTAACTTAAGTCCCTTTACAACCGCCGCTACCTGTTGGCAGACTTCTTCATTCACTGATACCTGGTCACTCATATTTATTTGGGAAATGAGCCGAACACCTTACTAAGGAATGCATGGGTCCGGTGCATAAAATGGGAAGGTTTAGTAAACATGAGCAGGCAATGACCTGAAATCAAATTATCTGTGGCTCCTGCCAGTGAACTGATCATTTCTTTATCTGCAGCACCCTGTTGTAACCAAATGTTTTGGATGCCTTTATTCCTGGCATCAGCAAGCAAATGGGCTGTAACTGCGGGCTTGGTATTGATGATGATTGAGCTAACCTGATCTGGAAGGGATGCTATGTCTTTATAACAGCTAACGCCTTCAAATTCATTCAGGTGAAGACTAACAGGATATACGTTATATCCCTGCTTTTTTAGTTCCTTGAAGACTGAATTGCCGAATTTATGCGGCGTCCTTGATATCCCGGCAACAGCAATGTGCTTTTGTGCCGTGAATTGTTCGATTTGTTGTAAAGAGGCCATGGTTTTCGGATAAAATGAAATTGTTATACTTGATTAGTTATTATGTTATTAGTTATTAGTTATTTTGCGATTAGCGATTAGTTATTAGAATGCAGTAAGCAGTATTCAGCTGATTATGCGTATTTTGTGAGATTTCAATTTCGGACTTCTGTCTTCCGTCTTCTGTTTTCCGACTTCCGGCTTCTAGCTTTCGACTTCTGTCTTCCTACTTCCTGCTTCCTGCTTCCTGCTTCCTGCTTCCGGCTTCCGACTTCCAAATTCTGTCTTCCGGCTTCCGGCTTTCGACTTCTGTCTTCCGACTTCCGTCTTCCGGCTTCCGGCTTCCTGCTTCCTGCTTCCTGCTACCTGCTTTCGACTTCTGTCTTCCGACTTCTGTCTTCCGACTTCTGTCTTCCGGCTTCCGACTTCCGGCTTCCGACTTCCGGCTTCCTACTTCCTTTTCATCGGCAACTTTGTCCTTCTAATCCCATCAAACATGTAAAGCGCATTTGCAACTGCGGCTGCTGTAGGTACAAGTCCTATTTCACCTATACCTTTCGCACCATATGGACCGACAGGATCCGATTCTTCAATTCCTATTACTTCAATTTCAGGAGTTTGGGAAGCTGTGAGTACACCACAATCACGCAGTTTGGTGCTGACGAGCCTGCTGTTAACCATTGGGAGATCTTCTGTAAGAGCATAACCAACACCCATATGCACAGCTCCCTGGATCTGGCCCTCAAAAAGCATAGAGTTCATAATTTTACCAGCATCATGAGCTGCAACTACCTTTTCGATTTCTCCTTTATCATCCAGGATAACCAGTTGAGCGGCATATCCGTATGAATAATGAGTGATAATCTTCTCAACCTTGGCTCCAGGCTTTGTGGTCCAGTCACAGTAGAATTTTCCTGAATATGTTTTTCCTGCCAGCTGAGCTAAAGTATTCGTTTCCAGGTCTTTATTAAGTGAAATACAGGCATCAATTACTGCATTACCAAGAAGCGCAGTAGCCCTTGAAGAGGTTGTCATGCCGGTAATTAGCTCAGCTTTAGTATCAATCACAACATCAACAATGGAATGATCAATTCCTGTTTCCTGGTGCAAGGTCTGAATTGCCATATTTTGAACTCCCTGGCCCATTTCTGTCCATCCATGTTCTATCAGGACTTTACCTGATTCAAGGATATTGATTTTTACATCGCAAAAATCAGCCATACCATTTCCGACGCCGGAATTTTTGATTCCACAGGCTATTCCTGCATATTTTGCTTTATAGAATTGTTCTTTCAAAGCCTGGAGGCATGCCTTGATTCCGACACCTTGTTCAAGAACCTGGCCTGTAGCAGTCATTTTCCCAAAATCCAAAGCATTGTCAAACCTGAACTGCCAGCGGTCAAAGCCTCCTTTTTCGCACAATTCATCAATACAGGCTTCGAGTGCAAAAGCAACCTGGTTGGCGCCAAATCCCCGCATTGCCCCGGATGGAATATTATTGGTATAAACTGTCAGCGATTCAATATCAACATTCGGTACATGATATCCACCGGAAGCATGTCCTGCAACCCTCTCCATTACTTTATTTCCTACAGATGCATATGCTCCGGAATCCCCGACAGCTCTGAGTTTAAGCCCGGTCAGAATACCATTTTTATCGCAGGCCAGGCTGATGTCCATCCAAACAGGGTGACGTTTTGGATGCATGATAATGGATTCTTCCCTGCTAAGATGAAGCTTCACAGGTTTCTTCAGAAGCCATGCAAACAGGGCGACGTGCCCTTGCACAGTCATATCTTCACGACCACCAAATCCACCACCGCAGGGAACAAGTGTAACTCTTACCTGTTCCTCATTCAGTCCCAGCAAGGAGGCAACCTGCCTTTGATCAACATAGATTCCTTGCCCCTGGCTGTAAAGGTGAATGCCGTCACTATCCGGTAAGGCTATGCCTGCTTCGGTTTCAAGGAAGGCATGTTCAATCCGCTGGGTCTCATAAATGCCAGAAACCACATATTCTGATCTTTCAAAAACGCTTTCAATTGAATCACCCCGGCGAACTATGCAGTTGTCGAGCAGGTTGGATCGGTCAGGATGAACCCGTGGGGAACCATCTTTCAGTGCATTATGCATATCAGAAACCGGTTCAAGAACTTCATATTCTATCTTGATACTGGTTGCAGCCTTTCTGGCAGTTTCTTCATCAATTGCCACAATACCTGCGAGAATATCTCCTATATAACGAGTAGTTTCTCCAACTGCGATCATCAATGGCCAGTCGCTGAATATCAGCCCTGTATAACGCTCACCTGGAACATCACCTGAAGTAAATATCCGGATCACTCCTTCAAGTTTTAATGCTTCAGATGTATCAATTGACAGGACCTTTGCCCTGGGATGGTCACTAAAACGAAGTGCAGAATGCAGCATACCTTCAAAGTGAAGGTCGTTAACAAATTTCCTTTTACCTATTGCTGTTTCAAAGGCTTCATATTTCTTTAAAGGATCACCTATCCCGGCTTTTGCAATGGATTGGGACGATGAACTTCCCTGACTGAGGTTTTTGAGCGCTTCTTCAATTGCATCAATGATCTTGACATATCCAGTACAACGGCACATGTTCAGATTGATAGCTTTGGCTATCTCAGCCCTGCTGGCATTGGGGTTTTCCTGGAACAGGACCTTTGTCCTTGTAATAAGTCCGGGAGTACAAAAACCACATTGGACAGCCCCTTTTTCTACATATGCTTCAGCAATTGTTGTCCTGACTTTTTCCGGTATGCCCTCCATGGTTATAATGGTAGCATTTTCAAGGAACTTAAGTTTTTGGGTACAGGATAATTTGGCTTTCCCATTAATCTCAACCATACAGGCTCCGCAACTGGCCTGACCTGAGCAACCATCCTTTACGGATGTTATGCCTGCAGTCAGGCGGAGGTAATCCAATAAACTTCGGTTTTCATCGCCGGAATATTCAATCTTTTTATCGTTGAGGTAAAAAGTAATCATCAAAATGGAAGCTTTTAGATGGAAAATAATGAGTTGAGTGATGAAAGTTCAGGGGATACCGGCTTTGGAAGGCTTATCCGGGATTGGACAGATTGGAGGTCTTTTAGGCCGGATCCGGTAAGAAGAACCACATTCCTGGACCCTTCAGCCAACCTGGAGGTAGACTTGAATCTTATATAACCCGCATATGCTGTAGCAGCTGCGGGTTCTGAAAATATACCGGAAGATCTTGATAAAGATACTGACGCGTCAATTATCTCCTTGTCGCTAACTGAAATAGTCTCTCCTTTGAAAGTCTTAAGATATTTGACAGCCATATGATAATTCCGGGGAATATCCACAGAAATTGAATCTGCAATCGTATTGGAAGGATATGCAATGAAACGGGACTGATCCAGATTTCGGATAAGATTATTGCTGCCTTCAGCCTGAACCGCAACTATAGTTGGCATTTTTTGGATGATCTCCAATTCAAGGAGATCTTCAAAGCCTTTGTAGACTCCGGAAATGATCACTCCATCACCCACCGGAACAAAGATCCTGTCAGGCGCTTTTCTTCCAAGCTGTTCATAAATTTCAAATGCTACGGTTTTCTTGCCTTCAATAGTCAGTGGGTTAAAGGCGGTATTTCGGTTATAAAATCCAAATTGTTCTGAAGCTGCAACACTCAAGTCGAATGCCTGGTCATAGGTTCCGTCAACCGGGATGATTCGTGCTCCATACATTACAATCTGGGTCAATTTTGCAATTGGCGCTTTTGCAGGGACGAAAATCATGGATTTTTGACCTTGCGACGCACAAATTCCAGCAAGAGAAGAACCAGCATTTCCAGTAGAAGCAGCGACAATTGTATCAATGTCATTTTCCCTGGCCCATGCAGAGACAATGGCTGAAGCCCGATCCTTAAAAGAGAAGGTTGGATTTTGTGAATCATCCTTCAGGAAAACTTCAAATGATTCACCTGTTTCATTGACATCAAATGATTTATAGAGTGGAGTATTGCCAACCCTGAGCTTTGGTAAACTCTCAAGGGATTGAATAGGCAGGAGTGGCAGAAATTGGTTCTCGACCAGGTACTGAAAACAATCCTTTCCATCCAGGTTATCCAGGATGGATTTGTATGAATAAATTGTTTTAAGGACTCCCTTAGGAGGCTGATCTGCCTTGTTGTTGGCATTGCAGGCAGGGCAGAGGTAACGAATGATCCCTGAGGAATATTCCTCACCACAGTCATTGCACCGGTAATGAAATATTTTCTTCACAAGACCGAAATTACTGTAAATCTACAACTTATTCAATAACCCGGTTTTTTCGTTGAACTCGTTGATCAGTTCATCCCAACGGGCAGGCTGACTAAACAGTTTAGGCCAAATATGCCTGTCGTCCCACAATTGACGCAGATCTTCAACATCTTTTCCCTGTTGTTCGATCCAGGTGAAATACTTTAGGTTGTGAATAGCCTTCTGATCCTGGTAGGTAAGATCCTTCATTGTATCAGAGCGGGTGCCGAGCATACATTTTTCATGATCACGTGCAGCTTGCAAATTGGAGTAAGATCCACGTTCTTCCTTCAATTCTTCAATCCTGGAGCCATACATTTCAGCGGAGTCGGTAGCTATTGTAAAAATGATATCTTCCGAAGTCATGTCAAAATGTTTTGCAGTCTTTATAGCTGAAAGAATATTGCCAATCCCGGAGATACCGATCATATTCAGATTAGCAACGAGTTCCTGATCATTGCCATTGGAGGTTAGGTATTCTTTACCATCCTTTTCATTGAATAACCTGAGCAGTCGCATGCAGTCTTCATCGTCGATGGCAGTCACAACGTTGGTGTTCTTAACATTATGGATCCAGGGAACGTGCTTGTCACCAATACCTTCAATTCGATGCCCGCCAAAACCATTTTGAAGAAGGGTGGGGCACTGCAATGCTTCAGATGCAACAACCTTTAAATGAGGGAACTTTGTCCTCAGGTAATCTCCGGCAGCAATGGTTCCAGCTGATCCTGTAGCTGAAATGTAAGCTGACATCTGAGCGTCTTTTCCAGCTACAAGGTGAAGAGCTTCTTCGATGGCATGGCCGGTTACTTCGTAATGCCAGCAGCTATTTCCGAACTCTTCGAACTGGTTGAAAATGACACAATCTTTGCGGGTTCGTTTTATTTCCCAGCATTTATCATATATCTCTTTTACATTTGATTCACATCCGGGGGTAGCAATTACTTCAGCACCAATCTCTTCGAGCCATGCAAACCTTTCCCTGCTCATTTCTTCAG
This sequence comes from Bacteroidota bacterium, assembly GCA_013376995.1. Classification (GTDB taxonomy): domain Bacteria; phylum Bacteroidota; class Bacteroidia; order Bacteroidales; family UBA4417; genus UBA4417. The sequence goes on from JACAAZ010000020.1 coordinate 20,470, forward strand.
GGAGAATAGCAACAGCCGTAACATCCATGAGGTAGGAATCAAAAGCACCGCCACGACAATAATTTCCGGTTGAAGGCCAAACTGCTTTATGATATGTGGGATCAAATTCTCCTGTTATGATCCTGGGTGTCAGGCATCCATATGCTGCACCTACTTTATGTGCACCCGTTGGAAACCATTTTCCAAGCATAACAACTATTCGGGCATCGATACCGGTAAGTGATTTCGGAAGCTCAATATAATTAGGCTTTCCATAGAGCCCGCCTTTGGCTTTAGGCTCATTTTTCCAGGTTATCCGGAAAAGATTTAGAGGATGTAAGTCCCATAATCCAATGTTTTTTAATTGATCCTTGATCTTTCCGGGGATCAGTTCCGGGTTTTGCATCTGGGCGAATGTTGGAAGAATAATTCCTTTTTCTCGATAATGGTTAATGGCCTTCTGCAGAACTTCGCCATTGACAACTTTGTCAGTAATTGGGATCATAGATTATAAGTATGGTTATTGCCGCCAAAGGCGGATTGGTTTGTGGTTGAATGTTAGATTTATGCCTGTAATTAAATCGTTTTAAATATTCATTTGATGTTTTAACTCATAGAATTCAGATTGCAACTGTATTAGGTAAATTTCATTCATCATTCCATCTTCCTGTTCAGGCTTCACAATGCGTTGCAACACCTTAAGTGTATTAATTATTTGAAAGGAATACTTCGTATTTGCCTTGTTGCAGTATATCAAAATCAAAATTACATTGTCGTTCAATACCATTCACCAATATTGTATAATGGATGGTACAATTTAGAGGACAATTATAATTCTGAATTACTACTTTGAGGTTCTGGTCGATCCGATAGCCAGAGGACAGTTTAATGGCCAAATCCCTGGGGATATATTTCTTCATAGCCTTCTCAAAGGAAATCTCAATAATAGCTTCTTTCCCGGCAACTTTCGTAATGGATTGGTTCTCAATGCCGCTCAGATTTGTTACCCTATAGTCTTCAGCAGGTTTCGACAGTCCGCTGTATTCGCCATCCTTCCAGAAACCCTTGAGTAATGTGACCTTATCATTCAATTTGTACTTAAATTCACCTTCACCGTTCTTAAGCCCCATATTCCAGTTGCCGGTAAAAACATTTCCATTTTTGTATTTGTAGATACCCTTTCCATGTGGCAATCCCTGGTGAAACATACCTTTATAGGTATCTTCACCAATTGCTGTCCCTTTTCCCTCAGCAAGTCCGTCTAGACAATCACCCTTGTATGTTGTGGAGATCTCTTTCATTAAAACTTTGCAGGAATTTTCACCCTGCTGTGAAAAGCATGTTCCGCTGAAAACAAATGTTAGCAGGGTAATCATCACCCAGCCTTTAAAGTGCAAATTATTCATAATTGGCAGATATTCAGTTCTAAAAAATCTATAGATTTCATCCGGAAAATATTAAATTGTCAGGCTCAGGGCCCCTTTCATTAAAATACTCATTTCGGCGGCAAAGGTGAACTGACATTCTTTAACGCAAGGAGCCAGGAATTGTACATCCACCAAACTCAAATCCGCAGGACTGATTTTTGCTTTCACCTGGTCAGTTTCATAAATATAGGTGTTGTCGGCTAGTGTAAGAGTGCGGATACTTTCATGATGCTTATAGATGAGAACATCACGGCCAGGAAGCCTGCTTAGGAAATAACCTTCACCTTCCTGATTCAGCGACTCTATAGACAGGCATAGTGCAGGTTTATCTTTATATGGCTTTCCGCTTGATGGACAGAATGTTACGCAATTTTCACATTCGTTGCACAAATCCCGGATGTTCAGAACCTGGTATGACTGGCTTATGGTGAATTCTTTGTCTTCAGCAAACCCGATTGTACCATCAGCAAGTAAAACAGCCTTCTTTAATTGGTATGAAACAGGTTCAACTGAATAACTATAATTGGCCAGGTTAGGGCACACACTCACACAGACATTGCAAATTTCATCACAGTACAAGCAACGGCTTGCTTCTTTTACGGCTTCAGAATAGGTGAATGGAGACATTACCAGGTTGAAATTCCTCCGGTCTGAAATATCCGTTTCAAGTGGGGAAATGCCGAAATCACGAATTGCTTTCTTCTTGAGTAGTTCCGGTATCACAAGTTGTTTCTTATTCCTTTTAACTGAAGGTGATTCATTCAGGATTTCAGTTATCATTTCAGCTGCTGCCAGCCTCCCATCCGCGATTGCATTAATTGCCGTTGCGGCACCCCGCAGAGCATCTCCACCAATATAAACACCATCAAGGCGAGTCTTATAACTACCCGGAACAGTTTCCAGTAATTGCCCATCCATGAAATCAATGGCAAGCTTTTGTCCAATTGCCGGAATAATGGTATCGCATGGAATGCTGAACTCAGATCCGGGTACCTTAACCGGCACAGGGCGGCCATCGTTGCCTTTCATGGCAAGTACTGTAAGCGAGCATTCCAGTGAATCTACTTTACCATCCGAAGAATTAATTCTTTCTGGACTGGTGAGTTCGATGATCTGGATACCTTCAGCGATAACAGCTTCTATTTCACCTTTATCAGCAGGCATCTCCTTGACCGTACGGCGATATACAATGGTGACTGTTCCATCTTCTCCTACAAGCCGGAAAGCAGTCCTGGCAGCATCCATGGCTGTATTTCCACCACCAATGATAATTACATTTCTACCTGTAAAGGAGGAATGGTTCTCTTTAACTTCAAACAAGAAAGTAAGCGGATCAAGAACTCCTTTGGAAGAGATCCCTTCAAGGTTCATCTTGGCAGCTTCCTGGGCACCTGCACCAAGGAACACAACATCATGTCTTTTCCTGATATCTGCAAAATTCTCTTGGTTAACAAGGTAATTATCTTTCAATGCTATTCCTGTCTGAAGGATACGTTGTATGTCTTTTTCAATAGCCTCGTCAGTAAGACGGAAAGATGGAATTGCAGCAGAGACCATTCCTCCGCTGAATTGTTTTTTCTCAAATATGTTGACTTCAAATCCTGCCTTTCTAAGGAACCAGGCACAGGACAGTCCTGCCGGCCCTGCACCAATGATAGCGGCTTTTTTTCCAGCAGAGATTGGATGCATTTCACTCTTAGCAGAACCATTTTCTGCATTGTACCTTTTAATCTCCCGGATATGCAAAGCCTCGTCATAATTAATGCGAGTGCATTTCAACTGGCAGGGGTGATCACACACCATACCGGTAACGGATGGGAAGGGGTTTGTTTCAAATATGGTTTCCAGTGCCGCACCAAGGCTTCCATTAGCTGTCTCATACATATACTGGGGTATTCCCTGGTGAGTAGGGCAGGTGTCCTCACAAGGTGCATGAATACAATCAAAGTAATTCAGTTGCCTTGAAGTTTTTATGTTCTTTTCAGTAAAGGAAGTGTTCCTATAGAGTTCATTATCAGCTACTCTGTCTGCGTACCTGTTTAGATTTAGTAAGGCTGCTGAATTTACATCCAGGTTACTTTCGCCGGACCTGAAGCAGATGTAATCGTCAATAGTTGCTGAACTTCCTGATTTAAATTCATTCTTCAGCACATCCATATATTGCCAGAGCCTTCCATACCCGCCAGGTTTCAGCAAATCGCTGCAAACTGTTACTGGTTTAAGTCCACAGGAAATCACTTCATGGATGTTGAAACAGTCTACTCCTGCGGAGAATGATATATCCAGGGTGCCCCTAAAATGGTTTTGCAGTTTCCTGGCAACACGAATACTGATAGGGTGCAGGGCACGACCGCTCATGTAATTCATGCTCTCCTTATCACTGAATACCTTGCGGATATTCTTGCTTTCGAGCGTATTTGTGAGTTTTACACTAAATTGTAATCCTTGTTCAACAGATGCCCTGCTGAGCATTTCAATGATACTCACGGCATCAGGGTATTTTAGGTCATGTTCAAAAGCAATATCAGGGACCTCGGTATTGAAACCAAGTTGTTTGTTCAGAAGATCCCTTAGCTCATCCTGGCCAAGAAGAGTTGGATTTAACTTGATGGTAGTATGTAGTTTCTTTTCCCGGATGAGGTACATTCCTATTTTACCAATTTCATCAGGCGGGCACCCATGCATGGTGCTAAGTGTAATATGATCTGAAATACAGCCCGGGATTTGAATGGAATCGATTTCCGGGTATAAGAAACGAATACTTTCTTGGGCTGCTTTGAGTTCTTCACTGCAATCGTGCATTTTAGAAAAGAACCATTGGACATTTTCCTGCAGGATCCCATCCATGTTATATCCAATACTCATATTGAATAAAGTGCCGAATGGTCCCTCAAAATTCAACTCCTTCCTGAGAATATGGATAACTATCCATGCATTCAGGTATTCGCTAAAGGATTGTTTGATTTTCAATTCCTGCGACCACTCACAGTTATAACCTTCATCCTGCATGTCAATACAGGGTTTGGAAACTTCCAGTTCATCAAGTGTCTGTATGGTTTTGAGTTCAATGTAACGGGCACCGCATAGCCAGGCTGCTATAATATTGACAGACAATTGTGTATGAGGTCCGGCAGCTACACCGACAGGCGTTTCAAGCACTTTTCCATAGCGCTCCATCCTGAATGGATCAGAAGGAGAAGGAATGAAAAACAGCTTGTTTGGAATTCCGAGAAAACGATCTTTGCGTATTTCGCTCAAAGTAAGGGCCAGAAGCCTTGGAAGTGGAATGGGTAAGAATTTATCCGACACGGTGAATGAATAGGTTGGTAAAATGGGGAGTCAAATTTAGGACAAATTGACCTAGAAGTGATAGATTTGCCGCTGATTCCGTTGTAGTGTTGATATTTATTTCGGGAATGTACTCAAACCATCTGATTAACAATCGCGTGCCCTTTTTATTTTAATGAAGTTTTCAGTTATCATACTGGCTGCCGGAAATTCCGAACGGATGGGCAGGGACAAGGCTTCCCTTGCCTATGATGATCGGCTTACATTCGCTGCTTACCTAATAAAGACATATCTAAAGGCAGAACCGGATTCACTTTACCTCATCTTGAATGAAAAGAATATCCAATTCTTTGATCAGCATCCTAATGTTGAAACCATCAAAAACCATAATCTCGAAAAAGGGAGGTCACATTCGTTAAAGCTTGGAATAGAAAGAGTTCCTGAAGGCAATGCCTGTTTTATACAGAACGTGGATAATCCTTTCGTCAATATTGAATTGATCAGCAGTATGTTGATGTTACTGAACCCATGGAGTTATATAGTGCCTGTATTTGAAGGAAAAAGTGGACATCCCTTATTGATTGGTTCAACCATAGTTGAATACCTGAAATCTTTATCTGAGCCTGGGGATATTCGGATCTTGCTGAAGAAGTTTGACAAGATCTCCCTTGATTGGCCTGATAAAGAGGTGCTTTTAAATATAAATACACCTGCTGATTATTCAAATTTTAGGTTAAACGGGAAATGACCTCAGGAATGAAAAAATTACCCTGGAAAAAGTCTTTAATTACAAATGCACTCAGAAGATGACAACAAAAATGGACCACCTGCAATTGAACTATAAAATCTGGTTGGAGTCCTCCGATCATGTTGGTATTCTTGGAGATAAGAAATGTGAGCTTTTAAAGGCTATTGATGAAACAGGTTCGCTTAATGAAGCCATGAAGAAATTAGGACTAACTTATCGCAAGACCTGGGATAATCTTCGGAAAATTGAAAACGAGCTAGGGTTTGCTCTGATTAAACCAACCAGGGGAGGAGCTGAGGGCGGAAGCACTACACTCACATTGGAAGGAAAAATCATAATAGCAGCTTTTGATAAATTCCATAAAGAATTCGATTCTATTATCCTGAATGGCTTTGAGGCCATCCTTCAGGAACTGAAGCAAAAGCTCAGCTAAACGACTCTGTTAATTTCTTGCAATCCTCCTATTCTCTAATATTATTGTCATCGAATTGCATAAATTTGCAATTCGATAAATTTCTCTAATATACTTAATCTATGAATAATGCCATCTACAATTTTGCTCCTCCGTCAAATGAGCCAATTCTTGAATATAAGCATAATAGTCAGGAAAGGACAGAATTGGAAGCCGAACTTACCAGGCAATCCACCATGGTTATAGAAATCCCTCTTATAATTGGTGGAAAAGAATACCGGACATCCCAGACTGGAACAGTCAGGATGCCACATAACCACACTCATATTCTAGCTACCTACTATAAAGCTACTGAAATTGAAGTGCAATTTGCTATTGAATCTGCTCTTAAAGCACATAAAATATGGTCTGATCTTTCCTGGACTGTTCGTGCATCCATATTACTTAAATCAGCAGAACTGATTTCCGGGAAATACAGGGCTGTTATGAATGCAGCCACTATGCTTGGCCAGAGTAAAAATATTTACCAGTCGGAAATAGATGCAGTGTGCGAAACCATTGATTTCCTGAAGTTTAATGCCTATTTCGCTTCGAAGATCTATGAAATGCAACCTCGTTCAACTTTCAACCAATTGAACAAAATGGAGTTCAGGCCGTTGGAAGGTTTTGTATTTACTGTGAGTCCTTTCAATTTTACTTCTATCGCATCCAATCTGAATATGGCTCCGGTCATGATGGGGAATACTACAGTCTGGAAACCGGCTACCACTTCACTACTGTCGAATTATTACCTCATGAAGATTTTCCAGGAAGCCGGTCTTCCTGATGGTGTTATCAATTTTATACCTGGTAGCGGTGCCCTGATTGGAAATACTGTCCTTAAATCTCCTGACCTTGCCGGTATCCACTTTACCGGATCAAATGAAACATTCAATCATTTGTGGAATGAAGTTTCAGGGAATCTGTCAATTTACCGGTCGTATCCAAGGTTGATAGGTGAAACAGGGGGGAAGAATTTCCTTTTTGCTCATCCGAGTGCCACTGCCCGCGAAGTTGCTGTTAATGCATACCGCGGAGCTTTCGAATTCCAGGGCCAGAAATGCTCTGCTGTATCCAGGATGTATGTTCCAAAATCATTGTGGCCTGCAGTTAATAAGGAATTGATCTCAATCTGTTCTGAGGCACAAGTTGGTGATGTGATGGATCCGATGAATTTCATTAACGCGGTTATTGATGAAGCTTCCTTCAATAATTGCATGAATTATATTAAATATGCCCTTGAAGACGGCGATGCAGAGATTATTGCCGGAGGAAAAGGTGATAAGAACGTCGGTTATTACGTTGAGCCAACAATCATTGTTACAAAGAATCCGAAATTTAAAAGTATGGTGGAAGAAATCTTTGGGCCAATCCTAACTGTTTATATATATGAAGATAATAAACTGGAAGAGACAATAGGGATATGCAATGAAACATCACCTTACGGCCTTACAGGGGCTGTTTTTGCCCTGGACAGGATAGCAGCATCATCTATGTGCGAACAACTTCGTTATGCCGCAGGTAATTTTTACATAAATGATAAGCCAACAGGGGCAATTGTTGGTTTACAACCTTTCGGAGGATCCAGAGCTTCAGGTACTAATGATAAAGCGGGAGGGGAGTTTAACCTGATCCGGTGGATCAGTCCAAGGACGATAAAAGAAACATTCCTGCCAGCATCCGAATACAGGTATGGATATATGATTGACTAAGTGCAAATGTTAAATATCAAATTGCAAATATCAAATTGCAAAAAGCAAGTATAAGATAGTTAATAACCAGTAACCAATAGCCAATATCCAACAACCCTCAACCAATAACCAATAACCAATTAACTTTCAACAACATATGAATTTTGATTTAAATATATTAGGCGTCGAAGCCATTAACCCGGGGTTATCAACGGGAAGTGAATGGTTTGATACTAAAGGAGATGTAACAGCTTCTTATTCACCTATTGATGGATCTTTGATTGCCAAAGTGAGAAATGCCAGAATGGATGATTATGAAAAACTCGTTACCAAGGCGCAGGAGGCATACCTGAAATGGCGAATTCTACCTGCACCCAAAAGAGGCCTGGTGGTGCACCAGATAGGTGAGGCACTGAAAAAAGCCAAAGCTGACCTGGGATATCTTGTAGCCTTGGAAATGGGCAAGATTTATGAAGAGGGCCTTGGCGAAGTACAGGAAATGATTGACATATGCGAATTTGCCGTTGGGCAGTCCAGACTGCTGAATGGTGCCACCATGCATTCTGAAAGGCAATATCACAGGATGTATGACCAATACCACCCAATAGGTATTGTCGGGATCATTACTTCCTTTAATTTTCCGGTTGCTGTTTGGGGGTGGAATGCAATGCTTGCAGCTATTGCCGGTGATGTCGTCATCTGGAAGCCTAGTTCCAAGACCCCCATTTCTGCTATAGCCATTCAGAAAATTATATCAGAAACCTTGCAGAATTGTAATGTACCTGAAGGAGTATTCAACCTGATCGTTGCAAAATCCTCGGACCTTGGTGACAATTTTGCCGCCGACAAAAGAATTCCTTTAATTTCTGTCACAGGATCCACGGAAGTTGGCAAAAGGGTAGCCGCCATTGTGGGTAAACGCCTTGGTAAAACCATTCTCGAACTGGGAGGCAATAATGCAGTCATCATCTCTAAATATGCTGACCTGGAAATGACGTTGCAATCCGTTGTCTTCGGAGCCGTTGGAACTTGCGGGCAGCGTTGTACATCCACCCGCAGGCTGATCGTACAGGAAGGTATTTACAATGAAGTTAAAAACCGGTTGATAGCTGCATATCAAAGTATCGGTGAACGAATTGGTAGCCCGCTGGATAAAGAAACGCTGGTGGGCCCACTGGTGGATTCAACAGCTGTCAGGAATTTCCTGTACGCGATTGATAAAGTTCAAAAAGAAGGAGGAACTTTAGTTTTTGGAGGATATCAGTTAACAGGAGAAAAATACCCATCGGAGAATTATGTAATGCCTGCTATTGTTGAAGCTGAAAATCACTACCCGACCGTCCAGGAAGAGACCTTTGCTCCGATTGTATACCTTATCAAGTATAGTACAATTGAAGAAGCAATTTCCCTAAACAATAATGTTCCACAAGGTCTATCCTCCTGTATTTTTACAGAAAACCTGGTTGAAGCTGAGAAATTCTTATCCGAAACCGGTTCAGATTGTGGAATTGCAAATGTCAATCTTGGAACTTCTGGAGCTGAGATTGGAGGTGCGTTTGGTGGTGAGAAAGATACAGGTGGGGGAAGGGAATCTGGTTCAGATGCATGGAAAGCCTATATGCGAAGGCAAACAAATACAATAAACTTTAGTGGCCAGACAGCCCTTGCACAGGGCATCACATTCGATTTCTAGAGCTCTAGCAATAAAAAAATGGCTGTCATTTGAGTGACAGCCATCTTTTTTCTTTCAAACTGAATTATTTGATCTCAAACATTTCAGCTTTCAATTTGGTATTGATTGCAATGTCTGTAACGGCAAACTTAAAGGATTGTCCTGCCATTGACTGATTCATGGCGTATGGGAATTTTATTCCGTTAACATCCCTGTAATCATCAAGTTCAACAACATTATCCTTGGTTTCAACCTTCATCTTCAGCCCGGTAGTAACATCGAAATAGTCAGTGCTCTTTTGGCCACTTGGAGTAATAACTTCCAGTTTGTAGAAAGATTTGCCACCAGCTTCTTCTTCTATTCCCAAAAGATTTGATTTATAGCCAAGTTCAGCAAAATGCATTTCTGAGAAAACAATAGCCTGATCCTTGAAGTTTTCCAACTCTTCAGCTTCCATCGGTTTTGTCTCACCATTCATTGGTGAAATGGAAACACCTTTACCAGCATTGTAAATCTGCTTTGCAAAAACCATAGCACCTGATCCTACCTGTAACAGGAATTTGTCAGGAATGGCAGAATACATATCCAGGTTGATGGTCATGCCCTGCATGGTTGCAGCTGCATGAATTGTAACATCCTTTACTTTCTTCAGCTTTTTGGCACCACCAATAGCGTTGATATAGCCATTGAGAACAGTTTCTGCTGTGACACCAGCGGGAGCTGGTTTAATTTTAATGCTTGGGTCATACCAGTTTCCCTGGACATCATAATACTGAACATCGCCTGATTTTGAGAACCTCTTGAGTTTGGAAGCAATATCATCACCTTTTCCAACTACAAGAATGTAGGCGTTATCCGGACGGATGTATTTCTGCGCCATGGTCTGAACATCGGAAGCTGAAACAGCTGATAGGTTAGTCAGGTAGTTGGCATAATAGTCTTTTGGCAGATTGTAACGTGCTGTATTAATTGCAAAGTCAGCAACAGTTTGAGGATTTTCAAGGCTGCGTCCAAAATTACCCATCATGAAATTCTTAACCATTGTCAATTCATCATTAGGCACAGGTTCAGTGCGGATGCGGTTCATTTCATACAGTATCTGTTCAACGGCGCTGTCGGTAACAGGATTGCGAACTTCAGCAGTGGCATCAAATTTAGAGATGATACGGTCAGGAGTAAGGCTTGAATAGGCTCCGTAGGTCCAGCCGTGTTTTTCACGCAGGTTGTTGAACAAGCGGAAAGTGCCACCTCCTAATATGGAGTTGGTAACTTTGGCTTTGATCACATCCGGTGTTCCAGGTTTCAAATCAACAGGATAGGAGATACTCAAGGTAGTTTGAACAGCGTTTGGACGATCAACAAGGGCAACAGTAGTCTTTGCGGGAGCCTTTGGAGAAGGATAATTAACCGTAAGGACTTCCCCCTTTTGCCAGCTGCTCAGGTACTTTTCTACCAATAACTTAGCTTCAGGTAGCGTAATGTCACCAACGATAGCCAGGTAAGCAATATTTGGCTTAAAGTATGTTTTGTAAAATTCAGAGCATTTATCGAGGGTGACCTTCTTTACGGATTCTTCATTCATGCTTTCACCATATGGGTGCATGGAACTAAAGAGAAGTTTTCCTTTTACCCGGGCAGAGATGGCTTTTGGCTCATTCTTTTCAGCTTCAAGACCTGAAAGTGTCTGAGTCCTTATCTTTTCCAGCTCTTCTGATTTGAAGGAGGCATTCAGGATTATATCTGACATGATACTGAGAAGTTCTTCATTATGCTTGGTTAAACATGAAGCATTAAGTCCTTCAGCAGTGGTATTCAAGGATGCGCCAATGAAGTCAACGGCTTCATCAATCTGATCCTTGCTTTTTGTTGTGGTACCGGTACGTAACAATTGACCGGCGATATCAACGTAACCGGCGATATCACCTTCAACAATAGGAGAGTAGTCTAGTACAAGAGAATAGGAGACCCTGGGAACTTTATGATTTTCAACAACGAAAACCTTCAGTCCATTGGCCAATTCGAATGACTGGTAATCACCGATCTTAATAACCGGAGCTGGTGCCGGTTCAGGGCGTTTGCTTCTGTCAAGAATTTCCTTAACAACAGGAGCCGGGGTAACTGCTTTTTTTGTACCTGGTTTGTTCTTAACCTGGGCTGCGAGGGGCAACGAAAGCAGGACAGCAAAAATAATATTGAGTGTTTTTGTTTTCATGGTTCGTTCCTCCTATTAGTTTTGAGCTTTAGGTTTGGGAAGGTAATAGAGCACGACCCTGTTTTCCTTGTTCAGGTATTTGTTTGCTACGCGCTTCAGGTCTGCCGGTGTTACCTTCATGTATCGGTCGATTTCGGTATTGATCAGGTTTGTATTGCCAAAATATACATGGTAATTGGCAAGGTTTTCAGCAATACCTGCCATTGTACTGTTACCAGTTACAAAATCATTTTCCACTTTATTTTGAAGCTTTTGGAATTCTACCGAAGTAACATCTTCACTTTTAACTTTGTCGATTTCGGCTTCAATAGCTGTTTCCAGGTCAGGAAGAGTAACTCCCATATTAACTAAGCCAAAAATCAGGAACAACCCCGGATCTTCAAGAGCAAATGGGAATGCCATTACCTGCAGCGCCTTCTGTTGCTTATCAACAATTGATTTTGACATGCGTGAGCTTTCACCGTCTGATAACAAGGTGGTAAGCATGGATAATGCATAGGAATCATCAGTTCCCTGAGCAGGCATATGGTATGCCATGATTACTGCAGGAAGCTGGATATTATCATAAACAGAATCGCGTACTTCGGCTGTCTTGGCTGGTTCAACTAGTGACAAGCGATTAATAGGCTTTTTCCCTGAAGGGATATCTCCAAAGTATTTTTCAATCATCATTTTTGTGCTGTCAACATTGAAATCACCTGCAATGGATAAGGTGGCATTATTGGGAACATAATACATGGAGTGGAAATCCATGAATTCCTGCAGGGAAGCCTGGTTGATGTCTTTAGGATCACCAATCGGAGTGTATTTGTAAGGGTGAACTTTGAAAGCGTGCGACATGGTCTGTTCAATAATTGACCCATATGGACGGTTATCGTAGGATTGCTTACGTTCTTCCTTAACAACAGCACGTTGTGTTTCAACGCCAACGCTGTCAATTCTCAGGTGAAGGAGCCTTTCTGATTCAAGCCATAATCCCAGTTCAAGTTGATTTGACGGGAGAAGTTCATAATAGAAGGTGCGGTCCTGTGAAGTATTGGCATTCAGGGTTCCACCCGCATTCAAAGTGATCTTGTCGTACTCACCTCTTGCAATGTTATCGGAACCTTCGAACATAAGATGTTCAAAAAAATGGGCAAAACCTGTTCTGCCTTCAACTTCGTTCTTGGATCCTACATGATAAAGAATAGTCACAGCAACAATAGGAGTAGAATTATCCTGGTGCAGGATGACATGCAATCCGTTTGGCAGATCGTATTCCGTGAACTTGATCCTGCCCTCCTGCGCTTTCATCATGCTGAAGGACAGCAGGAAGATAAACAGGGTTAAGACTCTGATTTTCATAGGTTAATGTTTATGTTTATTAATTGATTTGAACGTAATTAGTAGCTTGAATTACTGATGCGAAGTAACGAAGAAAGACGCAGAATGCCATACATTATGCGGGAAATATTGAAAATATGAGGGAACTTGACATGTCAAGTGCATATTGCTAGTTATGAGGCTTTTGAATGAAAATTAGAAATGGGCTGCCATCTTTTATCAATTCCGATCATAATGAAAAATTAATGCCACGAATTATTCAAAAGTTACTAATGACTTAGTATAACAGATGATTGTTTCAAAATTTTGAAATAAGCTGATTGCTATTTTGAACAACATACCTTTTATTCGAAGCTAAATTTCTAGTACTTAATATCTGATAATGTCAAAGTCGAAAAATCATGGATCACTTTCCATGTGTGCGACAATTCCATTTTTGATAAAGAAGTTGAAACACCAATGACCCGCATACCTGCAGCTTGTGCGGCAGCAATGCCTGTAAGAGAATCTTCAAAAACCAGGCAATTCTCAACTTTCATATTCAGGAGATCTGCGGTTTTCAAATACACTTCCGGATCAGGTTTGGCCTTTTTAACCTGGGAATCATCTGTAATAACATCAAAAAAGTCACGCATCTCAGTCATGTCCAAAGTAAAATCGAGGTTTTCACGAGGAGCTGCAGTAGCTACAGCCGTTTTAATTCCTGCAGCTCTTGCAATCCTGATAAATTTCTTAACTCCGGAGAGTGCATGAATTGATGGTCCATGCAGTTCACGGTACAAGACTTCTTTTTCAGTTGCATACATTTCTATCTCAGCATCTGTAAGATTTCGACCAAATACCTTTTCCATCAGGTCACGGTTGCTTCCTCCAAACATATTTTTATTGAATTCTTCAGCAGTCATACTAATACCATAGCGATTGCAAAACATAACCCATGCCTCCAGGTGAAAAGCCCTGCTATCTATCAGTACACCATCCATGTCAAAGATCAGGGCCAGGGGGAGATTATTGAAGTTTTTCATGATCAGGGAAGTTGCGTCCGAATTTGTTTTGCCTGATAGTTGCCCAAAGGTAGAAACATTCGATTGTTAGAATTCTAGTCTGAATTATTTGGAATAGGTCTTTAGAACTTGTATCATCTGTTTAAGCGAATAAGGTTGAATATTGAAACTATTGCCAAAGATGCATCATAATATTTTCAGCTTATTAATTGCGAAATTCAGAAAAAAAGACCGTCACCTAATGGCAACGGTCTTTGGAGTATATATTGGATTACTTGATTTATTTTGATTCCAGTTCACCCGTATCTGGGTTCTGCGCTTCAGTAATTATCTGGGTGGGGTCGAGTTTGAATGCAAAGGAGGGAGTTTTGGAATTCTTCGATACTTTTGTTTTTTGTTTGACCAGGTTTAACTCGCTCAGATCAATAGATTCAGAAGCTTTTATTATCTGAATTACATCAAGCCTGAAGGCGAAATTAGTATTCTTGTTTACAGATGACTTTACCGGATTCATGGTTACCGAAGAGGAGTCGATGCCTTCAGCTGTTGTGTTCATCGTTACGACCAGGAATAAGAAGGCAAGTATGCTGGTAAAAATTGTTGTTTTCATGTTATTTAAGTTTTAAAGGTTACTTTGAATTTGTTTTGCATATAGACGAGGGCTTAATAAAAAAGTTACATACCTGATCAGGACGATTTTTCCATTTTTATGCAGACTTTTTAAAATTAATGTTAAAGCTATTGATGGCAGAGTATTCATGATGGGAACAATCACATTGACAAGAAGTAGAAAGTTATTATTATATACTTAATAATCAATTCATTTTAAATTATTACAGATCAAGACACTACTCAGGTATAAAACTTATACCTTTGCACTCGTTTTTTAGAAGACAGTGAAAAAAGTGCAAATAACAGATTCACAATAATATAAGAATATGCGAAGAGTATTAGTAATAACAGGAGGTGGTGATTGCCCCGGATTAAATGCTGTTATCCGTGCTATCGTAAAAAGAGCAGCCCAGGAGAATGATTGGGAAGTGCTTGGAAGCATTAAGGCATTTGATGGTATATTAAATGAGCCTTCAGAGCTGATGATCCTGGATGAGGAAAAAGTCGCCGGTATTCATTACCAAGGTGGAACTATCATCCAGACCACGAACAAGGGTGGTCCATTTGCATGGCCGGTGAAGAAAAATGATGGTTCATACGATTATGTGGACCGCTCTGATGAAATGATCCGTAAGATTCAATACCTTGGTATTGATGCTGTTATCAGCATCGGTGGCGATGGTTCCCAGCGTATTTCACAAAAACTGTTCGAAAAGGGGCTAAATGTTATCGGTGTCCCCAAGACTATAGACAATGACCTCTCTGCAACTGATTCTACTTTCGGTTTCCAGACTGCAATACAGGTAAGTACTGAAGCTGTTGATAAGCTTGTTACTACTGCCGCAAGTCATAACAGGGTTTTTATCCTTGAAGTTATGGGCCGTGATGCTGGATGGATCGCTCTCAATGCAGCAGTAGCTGGTGGAGCAGAAATTTGTCTCATTCCTGAAATTCCCTATGACCTCAATGTGGTTCTTTCAAAGATCAATGCAAGGTTTCACAGGGGACGCGGTTTTGCCATCATTGTTGCTGCCGAAGGCGCCAGGCCTAAGGAAGGAACTGTTGTAGGTCATAATAGCCAGGAAGTTGGTTACGAAAATCTCAGGCTTGGAGGCTTAGGCTTTAAGCTGGAAGATGACCTTAAGAAAGCTGGATGTGAGCATGATATTCGTGTTACCGTTCTTGGCCACCTTCAACGTGGGGGCGTTCCAATTGCATACGACAGAGTGCTTGCTACCCAATTCGGGGTAAAAGCTATGGAAATGGTACTTAAGGGAGAATATGGAAGAATGGTTTCTTACAACCATCCTTATATTACCAGTGTAACATTGAAAGATGCCATTACCAAGCCTAACCTTGTAACTCTGGATACTGCGCTTATTAAGACAGCACGTGGAGTTGGGATAAGTTTCGGGGAAGACCTTATTGCAATGGAAGAATAATCTGAGCCAAAAAGCTCAGTATCGGTTTATTTCTTGATTTTTACCTGGGCTTCTTCCTTATCAATATCGAAGACAAGGTTAATATCTACCTTTTTCTTTAGTTTGATCTCACCTCGGTAAGATGCATCAATTGAATAATTGTTATCCTTGGTGTGTTCTTCCCATTTTCCTTCATAAGAAGCCAGGTTGATAACGTAAACCTGGTGCTTGCCCCTGGGGACATCTGCGCTAAAAGTTATTGGTTTGGATTCAGGAGATTCAGGAGATTCACCAGCAAGAGCACCATCAATATAAAGTTGCGTCTTATTGATATGATCATAGCCTTCAATTATTCCTTTAAAGCTGGTTGAAACGGTTATTTTGCCCATTTTCTGAGCCGCAAGGGATCCGATTAACAATAAAAAAACAGATACTGCAAGGGTAAGCTTCGTTTTCATAGGTTCATTTTTTGATTTGAATAAGTAATGTCAACAAATAAACAGAAGTTCTTTTCATTTGTTTAGTAAGAATTTATTTTATTGTACAAATGAATCTACAATAATTAAGTGCGAATGAAGCCTATTTCTGATTACTGACTTGGGAAGTTATTTACTTTTACCGCCCTAAAAGGAAATTCTTAAAGCTACTCTATGGTTCCTTGTGCGCATTGTGGCCAGGATTGCGGAAACATCCCGATGCATTTCGAGGATAAACCTTTCTGCTGTGATGGTTGTGTTTTGGTATTCAGGATTTTGAAAGAGAAAAACCTGGAGCAGTATTATGAGATCATGCCTTCTCCGGGAATAAAGATTGAAAAGACTGAAACAGGATCCAAGTATGCGTTTCTTGATAACGAAGAATTTAGTTCTAAACTTCTATCCTTCTCTGACGGAGGGATTAGCAAGATTACTTTATTTATTCCCGCCATCCATTGTTCTTCCTGCATCTGGTTACTCGAAAACCTGAGTTCTCTTCATCCCGGGATAATGAGTTCTTTCGTGAATTTTGTCAGGAAAGAGGTGAATGTCACTTTCAGGGAAAGTGAAATCAGCATGAGGCAATTGGTAGAGTTGCTGCACAGCATACATTATATTCCTGAGCTTACTTTTGAGAAAGGTGAGAAGGATGATTACCAGAAAGTGAACCGAAGGTATCTTATGAAGATCGGCGTGGCTGGTTTTGCTTTCGGAAATATCATGCTTTTAAGTTTCCCGGATTATTTGCCCGGGGGAGAACAAATTGACAGAATACTCAGAAGTACATTCGGATATGTGGCATTTGTACTTGCTTTGCCTGTCTTCCTGTATTGCAGTTCTGATTTTTACCTTTCTGCTTTTAAGAGTATCAGGAAGAAGATTATCAATATTGATCTTCCTATTTCTCTGGGAATCATTGCACTTTTCATGGAAAGTTCCTACGAAATTTTTTCAGGACATGGTAATGGATACATGGACTCCCTTGCAGGATTGCTGTTTTTCATGCTTATAGGCAGGTGGTACCAGGGAAAATCATTCCAGTCACTGTCCTTCGACCGGGATTACAAATCATATTTTCCTGTCGCTGTTACCCGCCTGAAAGAAGCAGTAGAAGAATTTGTCCAACTGAAGGACCTGAAAGAAGGCGACCTGATACTGGTCAGGAACCAGGAACTGATTCCGGCTGATGGAGTTGTTTTCGAAGGTGAAGGAAATATCGACTATAGTTTTGTGACAGGAGAGTCTGTCCCTGTTGTAAAGAAACAGGGTGATGCTGTCTTTGCGGGTGGACGACAGACCGGAACCGGTATTAAGATCAGGATCAAGAAGGAGGTTGCCCAAAGTTATTTAACCCAACTATGGAACGAAGACCGGATGAGCAATAAGCAATCTCATGCCATGCAAAAGATTGTTAACCATGTCAGTCATTATTTTACAATTATCATTTTATTCATTGCTGCAGCTGCCGGTATTTACTGGGCATTTGATGATATTGGCAAAGCGGTATATGTTTTTTCAAGTGTATTGATCGTTGCTTGTCCTTGCGCTTTAGCACTTACAATACCTTTCACTTTTGGCAGCCTGATGAGAGTGTTCGGCAGAAATGGTTTTTACCTTAAAAATACTGATGTCATCGAAAAAATAGCTAAGGCTGATACTATCGTATTTGATAAAACAGGTACATTAACTCATTCCAGGAGCATGAAGGCGCAGTGGGAAGGGACACCTTTAATCGGGAATGAAAAGGAGATGATAGTCTCAGTTGCCCGGAATTCGACACATCCAGCTTCAATAACAATTTGTGATTCTTTGGCTTGCAAAGGAACATCAGTAGTCAAAAATTTTGCAGAAATTCCTTCAATGGGTATTTCCGGAAATGTTGACGGGAATACTATTTTGATCGGTTCCTATAGGTTTGTCGCAGGGAAAGACCAGGAAGAGAAAGGGACTACAACTGTTGTTTACGTGTCTGTTAATCATGCAATCAGGGGATTTTTCCGGATAGAGAATAGCTATAGGGAAGGCCTTGAGAATGTTATTTCAAGTCTAAAATTCCATGAGTTGCATTTGCTGACCGGAGATAATAACTCAGAAAAATCAAATCTCGAGCATTATTTCCAGGGGAATCATCAACTGCATTTCAATCAATCCCCAACAGATAAACTTGATTATATTAATCTTTTGAAGCAGAACAATAAACATGTGATCATGATCGGCGACGGACTGAATGATGCCGGGGCTTTGCTTCAATCAGACGTTGGGATTACCATTGCAGATGATATTTACCATTTTTCACCTGCTTGTGATGTTATACTTGAATCAGGGAAATTCTGGAAACTTCACCAATTCCTGAGGTTTACAAAAAATTCGTTATGGATCGTCTATGCTAGCTATACGATTTCATTTCTTTACAATATCGTCGGTCTTACCTTTGCTGTTCAGGGCTTGTTGTCACCCGTGATTGCAGCTATTTTAATGCCGATCAGCTCTATTACCATTGTAGCATTCAGTACCTCATCCATTGCACTTCTATCAAGACAAAAGAAGATGTAGTTTCAGTCTTGGCAATTCTGATGCTTCAGGCAAATTATACAGTTTTTTTCAGAATTTCGATGTTTAATAACAATGTGAATGTTAAACAAATAAATCGGGTACCTGAAATCTTCATTTGTATTTTAATATGCGATTCAAAACGCTTATTTGGAATTTAAATATGATTGAAATTATAATATAATTCAAATCAACCAGATAGAAAACTATTTAGACAAATTATAAACTAATTGGACCTATTGCATAACATTTATCATTCAATAACTTTGCTTTAAATAGTATTTCATTACTTAAATGCAGGTCATAGTTGTATTAATCGGATTCAGTCTGCTTGTCGCGGTGGGATTTCTAATTGCTTTTTTATGGGCAGTTAAGAGCGGACAGTATGATGATGATGTTTCTCCAGCTATGAGGATGTTGCATGAAGATCGTGTGCTAAATAAAGCATTGGATTCGAATAGTATTGTCATTGACAAAGGAATTCAGGAAAATGGTGAACTTGAAGCCTGATTAAAGTTGTTCCAACAATCCGAACATTCATCAAAATCAATTATAACCAAACTAAAGCCTAATTAAATCAACGATTCTATGGAATTACAAAAATTCTACTACGACAACAAGATCGTAAGGATGTTCGCCTATGCCACCATGCTTTGGGGTGTAGTTGGGATGTTGGTCGGATTGCTGATAGCATGTCAGATCATTTTTCCCATGCTGAATTTCGGCCTTGAGTTCACCACTTTTGGCAGGGTCAGACCCCTCCATACAAATGCGGTGATCTTCGCTTTTGTGGGAAACGGCATTTTTACCGGTGTTTATTATTCACTACAGCGATTACTCAAAGCCCGTATGTTCAGTGATGTATTGTCACGCATCCATTTTTGGGGCTGGCAGTTAATCATTGTTCTTGCTGCTGTTACTTTGCTGGCAGGATTTACTACCGGCAAGGAATATGCTGAGCTTGAATGGCCTATTGATATTCTGATAGCAGGTATCTGGGTTGTTTTTGGCTGGAACATGATGGGGACTATCCTGAAACGCAGGGTAAAGCACATCTATGTTGCTATTTGGTTCTATATTGCAACGTTCGTTACCGTTGCAGTTTTACACATTGTCAATTCCCTGGAGATTCCCTGGAGCATAATGAAGAGCTATCCGATTTTTGCAGGGGTACAGGATGCTTTAGTACAATGGTGGTACGGACATAATGCAGTTGCATTCTTCCTTACAACACCTTACCTGGGATTGATGTATTATTTTATTCCCAAGGCTGCCAACAGGCCTGTTTATTCCTACAAACTTTCCATTATTCACTTCTGGGCGCTGATCTTCCTGTATATTTGGGCAGGTCCTCACCACCTTCTTTACACTTCTCTTCCCGATTGGGCACAGGCTTTAGGAACAGTTTTTTCAGTGATGCTAATTGCCCCATCCTGGGGTGGTATGATCAATGGACTGCTTACTCTAAGAGGAGTATGGGATAAGGTACGTGAAGAACCGGTATTGAAATTCTTCGTTGTTGCAGTTACGGCTTACGGTATGTCAACTTTCGAAGGCCCCATGCTTTCATTGAAAAACATCAACGCCATCAGCCATTATACAAACTGGACCGTAGGCCATGCCCACATTGGAGCATTAGGCTGGAATGGATTCCTGACATTTGGAATGCTATACTGGCTCCTCCCGAGAATGTTCAAAACCAAACTATTTTCAAATAAGCTTGCCAATGTTCATTTCTGGTTAGGCACACTGGGTATTTTATTCTATTCAATCCCTCTATACTGGGCTGGTTGGACTGAAGCTTCAATGTGGAAACAATTCACAGCTGAAGGTGTACTCAAATACCCCAATTTCCTTGAAATTGTTACCCAAATAATGCCAATGCATTATATGAGAGCATTTGGTGGATTATTATACTTCTCCGGGATGCTGCTGCTGGTATATAATATTATGAAGACCGTTAAAACCGGTAGTTTTGTTGCTGAGGAACCTGCTGAAGCCCAGGCGCTTCAGAAAGAAGGCGGCAGGCTGGTTGGAGAAGGTTGGCATCGTTTCTTGGAACGCAAACCTATTCGCTTTATGATCCTTGCAATTGTTGCTATATTGATAGGTGGATTGGTAGAAATTGTTCCAACTTACCTCATAAAGAGCAATATACCAACAATCTCTTCTGTTAAGCCATATACACCACTTGAGTTACAGGGCCGTGACATTTATATAAAAGAAGGATGTTATAATTGCCATTCGCAAATGATTCGTCCTTTCCGTTCAGAAACGGAGCGCTATGGTGAATACTCAAAACCAGGTGAATTTGTATATGATCATCCATTCCAATTTGCTTCTAAAAGGACAGGTCCGGATTTAGCAAGAGAAGGTGTTAAGACCGGGAAACTATACAAACCGGATGCATGGCATTACAACCATTTGATGAATCCACAATCCATGAATGTTCAGAGTATAATGCCGAAGTATCCATGGTTGGCTTCCAAAGAGATTGACATAGCCTCAACACCCAAGAAGATTAGGGTTATGCAATACCTTGGAGTTCCTTATCCTGAAGGGTATGATCAAAAAGCAAATGATGATCTGAAAGCCCAGGCTGAAGGTATTGCTGCTGGTCTCAAGGCATCAGGAATTGATATAGCTGCGAATAAGCAAATTATTGCACTCATTGCTTATCTACAGCGACTTGGTACAGATATTTCAGCATCTCCAACTGCACAGAAGTAGCAATAAACTCAATCCATGAAAATTGTAACAAGTTTATTCGACAGTATCGACGGGGTTTTTTGGTACCCAATGATCGCATTATTCATATTCCTGGTGATTTTCATTGTTATGATGATCCATACATTTTCTTTACCCAAGAACCAGGAGAAAGAATTAAGCCGGATTCCCCTCGAGGAAGATAGACCTGATCATATTCAAGAAATGTAAAACATTGAAAATAATTGACTATGAGTAATACAGATGAAAAAAATATGAATCATGGTGAGCCTGAAATAGATGAGCTGACCAAAGATCGTTTCCTGGGTGGCCATGAATACGATGGCATCAGGGAATTGGATAATAAGCTGCCAAGCTGGTGGGTATGGTTATTCATTGTAACCGTTGTATTCAGTGCAGTGTACCTGGTAGGATACCTGGTTGCTGGATGGTGGCCTTCACAGAGCAAGGAATATGACCAGGAAATGGCTCAATTGGTCGAAATGAGGAAATCGGCCCCTGATGTTTCAGTTGATACAGCTACCATGATTCCTTTGACTGATGTTGCCAGCCTAGAAGCCGGACATGAAACCTTCAAAAAGATCTGTTCTACCTGCCATGGGCAGAATGGAGAAGGACTTGTCGGTCCCAATATGACCGATATGTATTGGATCCATGGGGATAGC
Organism: Bacteroidota bacterium; assembly: GCA_013376995.1. Classification (GTDB taxonomy): domain Bacteria; phylum Bacteroidota; class Bacteroidia; order Bacteroidales; family UBA4417; genus UBA4417. The sequence goes on from JACAAZ010000020.1 coordinate 42,716, forward strand.
CTAAATAACAGGGTGACGATTAAAGACCTGTTCAAAGTTGTAACAAATGGGGTTATTGAAAAAGGCATGTTACCCTATAAAGATCAACTTTCACCTTTGGCCCGTCAACAGGTATTGAGTTATATAATAACTTTGCAGGGTACAAATCCTCCCAAGCAGAAGGCTCCTCAAGGTAGAAAATACGATAAGTTTGGTTGATCTTTAAGTCTCTGTTTGAGCCTGGTTTAAGGCAAAAATGAATAATAAAAGTTGAAAATGTCTGAGGCTACAGTTTGATAAATTTCAAGCTGTAGCCTTTTTATTAAATAATGAAAGAAATACTAAATGGAATTATCAGACGAGTCAGAAGATTTCCGCGACAGGTTATCTACAATTAGTGAACAAGGTGACAGGGTATGGGTATATCCCAAAAAGCCTAAAGGAAGGTTGTACAAACGGAGAATATGGTTCTCATATTCTTTACTCCTTCTGTTTTTTGCAGGGCCTTTCATTAAGATAAAAGGGGACCCTATTTTACTCCTTAATATTATTGAGCGAAAGTTCATCATATTTGGCATAATATTTTGGCCACAGGATTTTTACCTGTTGGTTCTTTCCATGATTTTTCTGATCGTATTTATTGTCCTATTTACAGTAATATATGGTCGATTGTTTTGTGGATGGGTTTGTCCGCAAACCGTTTTTATGGAGTTTGTTTATCGCCAGGTTGAGTACCTGATTGAAGGAAATAACAACAAACAGCGTAAACTTGACAACCAGCCCTGGGACTTTGAAAAAATCTGGAAAAAGAGTGCAAAACACTTGGTTTTTCTAGCCTTCTCACTAATAACAATCTGCACCTTTGTTGCTTACATATTTGGTGTTGATGAACTTGGCCAGATGGTTGCAAATCATTTTACAACCAGCAGGGTATTGATGTTTGTAATGATTGGATTAACCGGAGCGCATTATTTCATATTTGCAAAATTCAGGGAACAGGTTTGTATCATTGCCTGTCCCTATGGCCGTTTGCAAGGTGTACTACTCGACAGGAATTCAATTCAGGTGAGCTATGATTATAAAAGGGGAGAACCCAGGGGGAAACACAACCCACTTGAAAATCGTGAGACATCAGGCAAGGGAGATTGCATTGAATGCGGAAGTTGTGAAGTTGTTTGCCCTACCGGGATTGACATACGTAACGGATCCCAGTTGGAATGCATTAATTGCACAGCCTGCATGGATGCCTGTGATGCAGTGATGACTCGCATTAACCGGCCTAAAGGATTGATCCGTTACGCCTCAGAGCGGACCATATCGGAAGGAACTCACCTTAAGTTCAATGGAAGAGTAATGTTTTACACAGTTGTGCTTACAGGGCTTTTGGGTTTGATAGCATATCTGTTTACAATCAGAACTGAGGTTGAAACTACAATTCTTAGAGTACAGGGATCTTTATTCCAGGAGTATGATTCACTTCATATTTCGAACATTTATGTGATCCAGGTAGTGAATAAGACGCGCAAAGAATTGCCAATCAATGTTATTCTTGAAGAGCCAAATGGCGAAATCAAGATGATGGGAAATACACTTCTTGTAAAGAAAGGTGAGATGGGAGAGGCCAATTTCCTGGTAGTGTTGCCAAAAGCGGAATTAAAATCATCACAAACCAAGATAGAGTTCAAAATTGTAAGCGGGGAAAAGGAGATTGAAGAAGTTGAATCTACTTTCAATGGCCCACTTGAACTAAATAAGAAACACCAATAAAAGATCTATTTATGAAATTTAACTGGGGACACGGGATTTTTATTTTCATCGTAGTTTTCCTGCTGAGTATGAGTTTTGTAGTCTACAAAGCCTTCCAGGAAAAGAATGCTTTGGTGGAAGACGAGTATTATCCCAAAGGACTTGAATACCAGAAGCAGATCGACAGAATCGCCAATGCTGATTCAATGAGCGAAAAAATTACCATTGGTGAGAAAAACGGGACTGTGTTATTAACCTATCCTGCTATTTTCAGGAATAAGTCTTGTGAGGGGATAGTATACTTTTACAGGCCATCTGATGATGCAGGTGATCTAAAACTGGCAATGGTTATTGACAATACATTGCAACAGAAAGTAGAAGAGAATAAGCTTCTTTCAGGAAAATACACAGTCAAAATGAATTGGAAGTTGGATGGAAAGGAATATTATCACGAGGAGTCCCTTTTGATCAGCCATTAGTATTTTCGTTATTTCAATAACCTATTTGTCAGGCTATGTTTCTTTGGACGGCATTTATACTTGGATTGTTTGGAAGTCTCCATTGTGCGGGAATGTGCGGGCCTATTGCCCTGGCTCTGCCCCTGAACAGGATCAGTTGGGTAAACAGGGCAGGGGGGCTGTTGCTTTATAACATTGGCAGGATTTTCACCTATGTTCTTTTAGGCGCTTTTTTTGGCCTACTTGGAAAAGGGATACACCTTGCAGGTTTCCAGTTATGGGCTTCTGTAATCATCGGTTCTGTTATGATTGCTCTTGTTCTGTTCCCAATGATATTTGGCAGCAGGATTTCTTTTAGTAAGTTATTCAGCGGGTATACCAACAGGTTATTTGGCAGCTTTCAACGCTTATTCAAGGCAGGTACTTCTTTTTCCTTTCTTACAATAGGTTTATTAAACGGCATCCTTCCCTGCGGGCTTGTTTATGTTGGAATTGCAGGTGCAGTGAATTCGGGAGATGTAAAAAATGCGATGATTTTTATGGCATTATTCGGACTGGGGACTTTCCCTATTATGTTTGCCATTTCGATGATTGGAAATTTCTTAAGTATCTCAGTGAGAAATATGTTCAGCAAAATAACTCCTTATGTGGTGATCTTGCTGGGAATCCTTTTTATTTTGAGGGGACTTTCCCTGGGAATTCCTTACGTTAGTCCAAAAGCTGAAGCACTTACTCCTGTGGTAGAAAAAGCACATAAATGCTGTCATAAATAGGAAAAAATGTGAGGAATTCCAGTTTTTCGGTTGCTTCTAGTATCCAATAATCAATACCTTTGCACAAAATTTTAACCTTAATTTTAAAATTATTGACTGATGAAAACTCTTAACGTATTTGCACTCGCATTTTTAGGCATTTTGAGCCTTTCCATTCTTTCCTCCTGTGGAGGCGGTAAAACCTCCGATCAAAAAGGTGATACCACACAGGTTAGCAAGGCTGCTCCTGGAGCTCCCAGTGCTGAAGTAATGGCATTAGGTAAAGGCATTTATGATGCAAAATGCAAGGCATGTCATCAACCTACCGGTCTAGGACTGAAACCCGCTTTTCCTCCATTGGCTGCTTCTGATTATTTGCTTGCAGATAAGAAAAGAGCAGTTGCTCAGGCGCTGAATGGCTCTCAACATGAGATTACTGTAAACGGAGCTGTTTACAATGCTTTGATGCCACAACAAGTAGGAACGGTTGACTCAGCAGTTGCTGTTATTAATTATGTACTGAACAGTTTTGGTAACACTGGTGGTACTATTACAGCTGATGATGTAAAGGATGTTGTGATTGATAAGCGTAAATAGAACAGTTTATTTGGACTATACATACAACAGGGCACCTTTTGGTGCCCTTTGTTTTTGCCTGCAACTCATTTTTTTTGTTGTAGCTATTCAATGATTTATGTCATTTTATTCTATGAGCAATCGCAGGTTATAAGTATTTAAGTAACTAAATAATTAAATATATTTGTTTAAAGAGATTTGGTAAAATACTGAAGATGTTATTATTGCAAAAGGTGTATGAAGTTGATGACTTCCCGATTTACTTTCATTTTTTGAATAACATCTCTCAGAACAAGGAAAAAAACTCCGGAATTCCCGGACAGATTGGAAAACTTCACCAAATTCTGAAATAGAGATTCTATTGTAATCCCAAACTATGTATCTCCTATGAAACGTATGCTCTCATTACTTCTTTTTATCCTGATTATTCCTTCAATTTTCTCTGCTTCTTCACATGTTGGTAAAAAAGCCCCGACAACTGAAAACTATATTGTTATTGGCTGGAATGAACTTGGAATGCATTGTGCCAATAAGTTTTTTGATAATATGTGCATCCTCCCGCCCTATAATAACCACCTGGCACAAATTATTAAAGTTGGTTCTCCAACTCAATTACCTGAAGTAATGGGGGCAAGCAGCGGATTTTCCGTTACCTACGAAATTCCCGGAGATACCTATTCGGTTGGTAAAACCAATTTCTGGTCATTTGCACTGCAGTTATTTGGTGTGAATCTTCCTGATAATATCGGGTTGACTGGCAATGGTCTTACCGGGACCATGACTGATACAAATAACTATTATCTTGCAACGGGGATCCCTATTACACCTTATACCGACAACAACTTCCTTACTGAAAACCCTTTCCAGCTAACATTACTGAAAGCATTTAATGCCAGCAACCAACTTATCGCTACTACTCAATCAGTTATTCCTGTATCAAATGAGATTAACTGTGTTAGTTCCGGTTGTCATACCAGTGAAATGGATATTTTACAGCACCATGAAAATGTAAGTGGGTTCAATATTAATAATCGTCCAATATTTTGTGCAACCTGCCATGCAGATCCTGTTTTGGGGATGCCAGGTAATGGAACTGCACCGAAATTTTCACAGGTCATTCACGAGAAGCATGGTGAATTCATATCCACAGATTGCTATAAATGTCATCCAGGACCAAACACCCAATGTTTCCGCGATACCATGCATGCTGCAGGCTTGACCTGCGTTAATTGTCATGGGAATGTATTTAATGTTGGTAAGACTGTTGAAAATGGCCGCACTCCCTGGCTTCAGGAACCTTCTTGTGGGGCAGCAGCTTGTCATGGTGATAATTTTGCTGAGAACCCGGGTAAGTTGTTTCGTGAGTCCAAAGGGCATGGCAACCTTTTTTGCAGTGCCTGTCATAATTCACCGCACGCTATTGTGCCTACCAATAAAGCGGAGGATAACCTGCAGAATATCACGCTGCAGGGATTCAGCGGAACTTTGCGGAAATGCAGTGTTTGCCATGGTTATACACCTACAGCTCCAGGTCCCCATGGATTATCCGGGAATACTGTGCCATTGTCTGGTTCTTACATTATTCCCAGTACAACCTATCCGACAATTGCATCCGCCTTTGCAGATCTGAATACCAATGGATTAACAAGTTCTGTGACTTTCCTTATTGATGCAGGATATACTGAAAATGCTCTTGGGTTAACCTTAACAGTACCAGAGGCAAACTCAACCAAAACAATTACTTTCAAGAAAAATCCTTCCCAATTAGGTGTTAATCCTAAACTGATTGTCAATACCGGGACTTCGGCGGTAACTGATGCCGGTATAATTATCGCAGGGACGGATTATGTTACTTTTGAAAGCCTTGATATTGATGCTTCTGCCCAGAGTACAATTGAATGGGGGTATGCATTGTTGAAAAGGAGGGGGGCTTCACCTTTTGATGGTTGTCAGCATGTTACTATCAAAGGCTGTTATGTTAGCATGAACAGGACAAATACGAAATCAGTAGGTATTTATTCCGGGAATCATGTAGCAGGTTCTACGACTTCACTTACACTTCTTTCTGCTTCTGATGCATGCAATAACTGTCAATTTGACAATAACACGGTTTCAGGTGCATACACTGGAATTTCCCTGAATGGTTTCTCCTCTTCAGCACCTTATACATTTTTTGATCACTCCAATGAGATCGGGCAATTTGGGAAAAATAGTGTCCTGAATTTTGGCGGTTCCAATGTTGCTGCTTATGGAATTTATGTTGCATCCCAGGACCAGGTGAAAATCATGAATGATTCTGTGGTGAGTGGTGCAGGATCCACAAACAGGCTGGCAGGAATTGCCCTTTCCGGGAGCACAGGTTCCAGTGCCGACATTTCGGGTAATTACGTTATGGTTGCAAGCAGCGCTACTACTAATCAGAATGTCTATGGTATTTGGAATAATTACGGCAGCACACCTTCCGCAAATGCCATAAGAATACACAATAACCGGATCCAGAGTTATACATCCACACATACATCAAGCGGTCCCTTGTATGGAATCCTGAATAGCGCATCCGCTGATTCAGTCCTGATCTATGATAATGTTATCTCGGGCTCAAGTCTTTCAGGAACCGGAACGCAGTATGGCATTCGTTCAGATGCTAGCGGTAATGAGACGAGTATATATAATAATATTATTCATGATTTGGTTAATACCGGTTCCGGTGGAATGATCCCGGTTTATACAGCTCTGTTTGGTACGGCTAATGTTTACTCAAACCAGATATATAACTGTACTGCAAATGGGGGATCTGTTTATGGTATTTATTCCCTGACAGGAACCAACACATGGAATGTATACAGAAACAGCCTGCATGGCCTTGTGTCGAATACCGGGACTACAGCAAGCTGCCTGGTATATGGAGTATATAACAATGGAGCTGCTATAGCTGAAATTTATAATAATTTCATCTCAGAACTCTATACTCCTAAGGCTACTGCCAGCCCTGCAATCTGTGGACTATACCTCACAGGTGGATCGACCAATAATGCCTATTTTAACACGATTTACCTGAATGCAACAAGTACAGGTGCAACCTTTGGATCAGCAGCTATATATGCTGGAACCACTGCTACAGTTGACATGAGGGATAACATTGCAGTTAATATTTCTGTACCAGGCAACAGCGGACTGACCGTGTCATACAGGAGAGCAGATAATAATCTTTCTACTTATGCAAATGGATCTAACAATAATGATTTTTATTCGGGAACACCTGGTCCTAAAAACCTGATTTACTTTGATGGAACTCCATATGTCAATCTTGCTGATTTACAGGCTCTTGTATCACCAAGGGATAATGTCTCCTTCAGTGAAATCCCTCCATTTGTGAATGTATCAACTCCACCTTTTAACCTACACATCCAATCAGCAATCAATACACTTTGTGAAAGTGGTGCAGTTTCAGTTAGCCTGCCTACAATCAATAATGATTTGGATGGAGATTCCCGTTATCCAAATGCCGGGTACCCGGATAATATATTTCATCCTGCTACAGGACCTGATGTTGGTGCAGACGAATTTGCGGGTGGTGTTATTCCCCCGATGAGGACTCTAAACCTTACACTATTCCTGGAAAGCCTTTATTCAGGAGCCGCTGGGATGAACCAGGCAAGAGACTTGAATGGTCCCAGGTTCGGGGCAGGTATAGCAGACCAGATAACTGTTGAGCTTCACAATGCGCAGGCATACCAGGTAATAGAATACACGGCCCCCAATATCAACCTGGGAACTGACGGCCATGCCAATGTTCCTGTTCCGATGATATACAGCGGCAATTACTACATTACTATCCGCCATAGGAACAGTCTTGAGACAACATCTGCTACTGCCATCTCATTCTCAACTAATACTATAACCTATAATTTTGACTTTCAGCAGATGGCTTATGGCAATAATGTTAAGTTCATAAATACCCATTATTGTATTTTTACCGGTGATGTTAACCAGGATGGCATTATCAATTCATCAGATATGCTGTTGGTACAAAGCCTGGGTTCCATCTTCGGGACAGGATATGTTCATGAAGATATCAATGGAGATGGACTTGTTGATTTCTGGGATATGCTGTTGCTGGATAATAATATGGCAGCCCTCGTAATGAAGATCGTTCCTTGATAATTTGTTTTGGTTCGAATCTGGTTGAGATGCTAACCAACCTCACTGATTCGCATTAACCTGGGGACATCGAGGAGATGAATAGATTTTCCTGTAATCTCAATGAGGCCGTCATCTTTTAGTTCTTTCATTAAGCGGATAACGCTCTCGGTAGACATACCGGTCAATTCACCCAGGTCATTTCTTGAGAGTGGCAGGTCGAATTTCAGGCTTTTAAAGATGCGGCCCGAGAGGCAGATAAGTATGTCGGAAAGCCTGCCGTGCAGATGCTTTTGGGTAAGGCAGAAAAACCTTGCATAGGTTTGAGCCATATTCTCGTTCATGATGGTAAGCATCCTGAAGGCAAAAGAAGCATTCTGAAGCATCAGTTGCTTGAAAATATTGATGTCAATGATTTTTACCACTGATTCAACATAGGTAACAACAGAATATAAGTAGGTATTGTTGCCCTCAAAGATAGATGGAAGGCCAATGATATGTCCTGAAGGGGTTATGGTTAGTATAAGGTTCTTTGGGTTACCTTCAAGAAAGACCTTAACCAGACCGGTCTCGAGGTACATTATGTTGGATGCAAATGACCCCTGCTTGCAAATGGTTTCTCCTTTCTTGAAAGTAATGGTCACTGAATTGGCATTCATGAACTCAACCTCATCTTCTGTTAAAGGTGAAAAGCAAGGTGAATCATAAACCTGGGTGGCACAAGTACTTACAGGGAGAATTTCAGGATCATTTTCAACCATGACAATAATAATTTCTGTACTGCAAAATAACAATAATATTTCGAACCGAACTGGCAGATATTCTTATGAAACACATGAAAAAACTTCGCCTCTATGCCGATTTAATGCAATAATCATGGCCTGGATTGATTTACTTAATACTGGTAGTATCAGATAAGTTTCCATAAGCAAAGTTTTGGATGAAAAGAATTATGCATTACATTTCACAATCTTATATAGGCAAATAATGGCTAAAGTTGTTGTACTGGGAGCTGGCATTGCAGGCCATACTGCTGCCCAGATCCTGAAAAGAAAATTGGGACGCAAACATGATGTGGTTGTAGTTAGCCCAAACACGAAATATCAGTGGATACCATCCAACATATGGGTAGGTATCGGACAAATGACAGACAAGCAAGTCACATTTGAACTTGGCCCTGTTTACAGGAAACTTGGAATAGAACATATACAGGCAAAAGCAGTAGCATTGTTTCCAGAAGGAAGTGCTGACAATCCTGGAGCTTTTGTTGAGGTACTCTATACCGGTAAGGAAAAGAACGGCTTGCCGGATAGAATAAAGTACGATTACCTCGTAAATGCGACCGGGCCCAGGTTGAATTTTGCAGCTACTGAGGGATTGGGCCCAGAAGGTTTCAGTGAATCGGTCTGCACATACCAGCATGCAGGGCATGCCTGGGAGAAGTTGAAGGAGTCCCTGGCTAAGATGGCAAAAGGTGAGAAACAAAAATTCCTTATTGGAACCGGCCATCCTACTGCCACCTGCCAGGGTGCGGCATTCGAGTATGCGTTGAATGTTGCATTTGAGATTAACAAGCGCAAACTCAATTCTATGGCTGAGATTACCTGGATTACCAACGAATATGAGGTAGGTGATTTTGGAATGGGAGGTGCTTTTATCAAGAAAGGGGGGTATGTTACATCAACGAGAATATTCACAGAATCCATCTTATCAGAATATGGAATACAATGGATCAAGAGGGCAGGGATTACTAGAGTAGAGGAGGGGAAAGCCTATTACCAAACCCTTGACGGGGAAGAGCATACCCGTGAATTCGATTTTGCAATGCTGATTCCCGCATTTGCAGGAGCTGGTTTGAAAGCATACAAGGTGGATGGCTCAGAAATCACTTATGAAATGTTTGCGCCCAGCGGTTTCATGAAAGTTGATGCAAACTACAAACCGCAAGAGTTTGAGGACTGGTCAGTAGCTGACTGGCCTTCTGTTTACCAATCACCTCTATATGATAATATTTTCGCAGCTGGCATTGCCTTTGCGCCACCTCATCCCATCTCAAAACCGATGACCAATAAGAACGGGCTTGCCATATTTCCGACACCACCAAGGACAGGTATGCCATCAGGTATTATGGGTAAAATTGTAGCTTTGAATATCGCTGAAAGAATCCTGAATAACAGTAAAGAATTCAAACATAAAGCTTCAATGGGAAAAATGGGTGCTGCCTGCATTATTTCTTCCGGGTATGGGATCCGGGATGGAATGGCCGCAACAATGACAGTATTTCCGATTGTGCCTGATTATGAGAAATATCCGGAATGGGGAAGGGAAATTGGATATACCATGGGTGAACCCGGGCTTGCCGGTCACTGGATTAAATTGTTACTTCATTTCATGTTTATGTATAAGGCAAAAGCAAAACCTTTTTGGTGGTTAATACCTGAATAGCTTAATTACCATTTTTATGTTAAATGATTGTTTCATTGAAAGTTAATTAATTATGATACGTAAAAACTTAGTAAAGGGGTATAAGGATGAAGCCTATCCTCCAATACCAACCTCTAATACCCGATTCTGGAGGAAATTCTTCCCCTGGCAGGTTATTCGTTTTTTTGTGCTGAACCTAAAAATTATGCGAATAATTATTGGTGGTCATTCGTAGTTGGAGATGCAAGTTACCGGGATTATTTTAGCGGGAGGCAAAAGCTCCAGGATGGGGTATGAAAAAGGCCTTGTAGAGTTGGGTGGAAAGACGCTAATGCAGATCGCTATTGAGAATCTTTCAAGTGTTTGCGACAGGATTCTGATTAGTTCCAATTCGAAAGTTTTTGTAGACTATGACTTTGAAGTCATCCCAGATGAGATTCCGGACATCGGTCCTATGGGAGGGATTTACAGTGCTTTAAAGCGCAGTGAAACTGAAGCCAATCTTGTTCTTTCCGTCGATCTTCCATTTGTGAACCCACAATTGTTCAGTTATTTGATAAAGTCGCAAGATAATTATTTGGCCGCTGTTCCATACAGCGGTAATGATCATTATGAGCCGCTTTGCGCTTGCTATTCTTTAAAACTGCTTCCCTTTATTGCCAACAGAATTAGCATTGGAATTTATAAACTTCCGGATCTGTTCAGGGAAATTGCTATCAATCAATTGACTATAAATGAGGAACTGGATTTTTTTCATCCTTCTATTTTTTTCAACATTAACACTCCTGATGATTTGATATCAGCGGAAAACATGATCAATTCCCGGTCATGACTATCTGGTAAGAAAAGGATATTATTGTATTATTGCAGTATGATTCTCCGAGTCATTGCTTCTAAGGGACATTCCTATCGAAGTTCTGACCGATGGGTTGCCCGGGAAACTGGTCAGCCTCCCGAAATAATGTTGAATTGGAAAGGAGAAAAGGATACAGTTGATTACAGCCTTGGGTTGGATAATACTGCTGTATCCTTTCCCCGGTTAATCCGGTGAAGAATGAATTATGATTTTCTTTTGGTGGCCTGCCTGATGGTGGTAGCCTTCCTTTATTCATCTGTAGGTCACGGAGGTGCCAGCGGATACCTTGCAATTATGGCTTTGTTCGGTATTCAGCCTGACCTCATGAAATCCAGTGCCCTGGTTCTGAATCTTTTCGTTGCAGGTGCAGCATTTTATTCTTTTTACCGGCAGGGTTATTTCCGATGGAAACTTCTGTGGCCATTCCTGATAACATCGATGCCAGCTGCCTTTTTAGGGGCCAGGTTTCACCTTGATCCTGTTGTATACAAGACGCTTTTAGGCTTATTTCTTCTCTTTGCAGCATTACGGCTGTTCTTCAGACTGGGAAGTGATTCTGATGAATTATGTGAAATCCCGCTTTGGTTTGGATTGATCACCGGGTTGCTGATTGGATTTTTATCCGGACTAATTGGAATAGGCGGTGGCATATTATTGACTCCCATTTTATTACTTGGGAGATTTGCCCGGGTTAGGGAAGCTTCAGCTGTTTCAGCTTTATTCATTTTACTTAACTCATCAACCGGAATAGCAGGTTTGGCAACTAAAGGACTTCATATTACAACAGAACTCACCGTTTGGATTGCTGCAACTTTTATTGCCGGCATGTTGGGTTCATTTTCCGGGAGTCATCATTTTTCAGACTCCGGCCTCCGTAAGGTTCTGTCCTTTATACTGTTATTCGCAACACTGAAGCTTTTCCTTATATGATAATGACTCATAGGGTCCCAGTATAAGTTTATGAAAGTCATTACCCCAACCTATCCAAACTCTGCCTGGCTTAAAGCTTCAGTTATAGCCAGCTATTGGGCTACGATTGAAATCCTTGCGGGTAGCATTCTCCATAACTTTCGGATCCCGGTTTCAGGAACCATCCTTTCGTTTACAGCAGTTATTCTGATGACTTCCTTTCTTTACCGCTGGAAAACAAATGGCATAATCTGGAGGGCAGGTCTTGTATGTGCATTGCTTAAATCCATCTCTCCCTCTGGTGTAATATTTGGGCCTATGATCGGGATCTTTTCTGAGGCTTTGCTAATGGAGTTTTTTGTTTGGATTTTTGGTAAGAATTTGCTGGGATATATGCTGGGAGGCGCTTTCGCTGTGCTAAGTGCCCTGATACATAAGTTTATTAGCCTGATCATTATTTATGGATTTGACTTTGTGAAGATATTGGATGCGCTTTACCATTATGCAGTCAAACAAATAGGATTGTCATCTTTACCGGCTTCTACCGTTGTGTACATAATTATCGGAATTTATTCAGTTACCGGGATGATTGCAGCTATACTTGGCTTCATTGTAGGTAAAAAGTCCATGGAACAAAAGCTGGATCTGGGTTTATTGCCAGAATTCAAGTTCAATAAGGAAAGCCAGTTTTTGAGCAGGAACAAGCAACAGCACTATTCAGTAAGCCTCCTGCTTATCAATTTATCTATTATGATCCTGATACTGTTCTTGCTGGAAAGGGGGTTGGTGCTTGCAAGTAGTATCCTTTCCATATTCTTTCTATTCTTTATTACAAGGAGGTACCGGAACTCAATGCGGTACCTAAAGAAGCCCACATTCTGGATACAGTTGATAGGTATTACGCTCATTGCATCATTATTGCTGAATGGACTGGTAGAAGGGGTTTACTTCAGCAGGAAAGGATTAGAAGTCGGCTTGCTCATGAATTACCGGGCAGTAATAGTAATAATGGGATTTGTTGCGATTAGTGCAGAACTGAGGAATCCATTGATCAGGACTATATCATTCAAAGCAGGATTTTCAATGGTATACCAATCTGTGAACCTGGCATTCTCAGCGCTTCCCGAACTAATTAAATTCTTTCCCGGGTCACGGAAAATGCTGTTTAAGCCAGTTTCAACCCTTGCTGCTATTCTTCCTTACTCTGAAGAGATCATTCAATCATTTGAAAAATCAATGTCTGAAAGACCTTCCATTATTATTATTTCCGGTGAGAAACAAGAAGGAAAAACGACTTTTGCGAATGAACTTGCCGGGAATTTGTTAAAAAAAGGAATCCGTCTCTCGGGTTTCCTGGCAAAAGGAGTGCATGAATGTGAGAAGCGCATTGGATTCGACCTGGTTGACCTCAAAAGTGGAATTAATTATCCCCTCAGCAGGTTAAAAAAAGGATCGGATGATACAACATATAAACGGTTTGATTTCAATCAGGAAAGCCTGGAATTTGGCCGGAGACTGATTGATCCTGAAAGCCTTCAGGATGTGCAATTGGTTTTTATTGATGAGGTTGGGCCTATGGAATTGAAAAATGAGGGCTGGTCAAATTCTATATATAAATTGTGCTCTATGGGAAATATAATCCAGGTATGGACAGTCAGGAGGGCTATGGTGGAACAGGCTGCGGGCACCTGGCCGGTTGGAGCAGTTTATGTATTTGATATTAAAGATGAGAAACCAGAAGATGCAGGGAATTTCATTGTTAATCAAACACGGGGACGGATGTCAAAAGCAGCTTCGGAATAATCTTACCAGGCTGGCTGTAAACATTTGGAAGTGCAACTCGCTTTGATTGCATAAAAATCATCAAGGCTATGAAGCATTACCTTACTGCCTGGTTGATGACAAGTGAGGCAGGCACCAACCATTAGTATCTTTTTTTGCTCTTCCACATTGAAAGGACGGTAACCATAACGTGTTGATGATAAATCTTTTCTATTCAGGAGAAACCCTGTCCAGGCATCTTCCGGAAGGCCATCGTTAACATTATTGGCATACGCAGCCTGGAAATGCCATTTGCCAGTTGCAGAATAATTTAATGTACCACGTCCATATCCAATAGCCAAAGGGTCGTTGTGACAGGATTTACAGCTCCGGCTTTCGCGGGTGATGGTATGAGCTGAAGCCGACGCATAAAGTCGATTGAAATTCTTTCTTCCAGTGCCACCCAAAGAAGTGGGGTCAATCGTGAGGATCATACCAGGCACAAAGGTTTGAATCTTCCCTGGAGTTCCTATTTGCGCATTAACACCCAGAACAGGTAGCTCAGCCAGGTATTTGCCGGTATATTCCACCCAACTTCCTTTAGTCGGTTTATTGGTAAGCATATCAAAGCCTTTCGACTGTTTTTCATAGCTGTTATGGCAACCGAGGCAATTAGGAGCCCAGGAAGTATGACAGGCTTCACAACTGAGTCGGATATGAGCTTTCCCCTGGAAGCATTTTGTTGACTGGCGCTTAGAAAGCAGTTCACTTCCTGAAAGTTTTGTCAACAGGCTCACCTGACCTTCTTTACTCACACGAGTATTAACAATCAGACGATTTTCCTTTAGAGTTGCTACCATTTGAAATCCAGACAAAGGGTAATTCCTAAGCCAGGCTATTAGTTGAGTTTCCCTGTCAGCTTCTTGAATAGAGATTGACCTTACAATTCCATTTCCAGGATGGCAATCTATACATTGAACCTTAACCGCTTCTTCCTTATGGGAATAGGAGGTGTTATCCCCCATGAGTTCATAGGAAGAATGACAATCAATACAGGCCATGCCCTTTTCATGATGTATATCTGCTTTAATAAACTCAAAAACTCTACCATCAGGGATTTGCAGGTATTTACCATTGCCAGGGATACTCTTTAAAGCAGTTTCATTCCAGCCCTCATAATTCATCGAAATTCTTCCTGAACGGCTGTGGCAGCTTCTACATTTATCGTTGCTGATTGCAAGATTAACAGAAGGATGGATCTTCGGAGTGATTTCATTTCCAGGTTTTATTCTTTGATACTTTTCCAGGTCCTTCTGAGCATCTTTAGAGTAAGAGAGATGACATGCATTGCAACCACCCCCTCTTTCGAGCCAGAAAGAAGTCCCTGCATGAGTTTTGTCATTTCCAAGATGGCAGCCAATGCAAAGGTTTCGCAAATGTTTATCAGCTGGAGAATGAGTAATATCATTAGCCTGGGTATGTCCATTGAGGGAATGTGACTCCCCGAAAACAAAGCGGTCAACCGAGATCATGCCTGAAAGCGAAGCCATGAGGCTGCCTTTTACCCGTTCGACGATATGAGGGTGGCAATTAGCAGAACCACAGGTTCTTCCTGCATTTGAGAGATTTCCAGGGATTAATTCCATCCCTTTATGTGCAGTGTTCTTATTCAACGAATATGGATCTCCAAGGTGGCAGGAGTAACAGCCTGCAAAATTTTCAGAATGGCTGATACTTAAACCTTTCATTCCCGTATGGCATACGAGGCAGGCCTCCGGTTGTGCCTGGACCGTTGGGATTTGCTTGGTTGTAATGGAATGAAAATCAACAGGTCTGAGTACAAATGCAGATTGAATGCCAGAGTTGGAATCCCATGGCCATTGCCATTTCCAATCTTCCCCCCTGAAAAATAAACCAATGAGTGTAAGGACCAGGTAGATCAATGCAACAATAAGAAGCAATGGGCGAACTAACCGCTTAGCTTTTTCTTGCAAACCCGGAAGAAAATAGATGATAGCGAGTGACAAGAGAAATATTAGCATGACTAACCATGGATGACTAACCCAATGCAACAATTCCTGGACTCCAACAAAATACCAAGGGCCTTTCATTACCGGCTCAGTCGAAGTACCCAATGGGGCCCTGAAAAACCATGACATTAATACAATTGCAATGAAGACAATTAGGAAGGTTTTCAAATTTACCCAGATAGTTTTGACGTGATCATAAACTGCCATGAACAGGATTAAGGTTGCAGTGGCAATGTGATGAACATAAAGCAGTTGGAAATTATCTTCCTTTCCTATAAATGTTTGCCTTAATAGTCCACCAGGGAATGGCACACTATCCAGCATGGCTGACAATATTCTTTTTGCCTGCAATGCATCACTGTCAGCTTTCAGGATAAAACCGGAAATCATAGCATAAGCAAGGAAGATCAAGGCAATTGTTAGCCGGAACCAGACAGCTTTTTTCTGGATGTTTATCTCACGGCCCTGGCGGATGTGGTCATAGGTATGCAGCACAGTAAAAATCAGGAATAGCTGTGCAGTCCAATAGTGAAGGTTGCGAGAGAATGAAGCTGCCGGGTTGAGGATAATTAAGCTTGCAACAGAAATAAACGGCTTACCAACATCATAGGGAATTGCCAGGAGTATCCCAGATAATACACAAATGAGCAGGGAAGCTATTGCTATCCATCCATAGGTGTCAAAATGAAGGAATTTCCTGATTTGAAGAAGCAAGGGTAAGGCTGATTGGTTTTGGTACCAAAGTTATAATTAACCGGCCAGTATCTTTTGAATAGAAGCTTTTTCGTTATCGGTAAGTGTATCCATCTGGCTTAGTGCTGTCTGGATCTTATTTTTGAAATTCCAGCAGGTCATCTGCCGCAATGAAAGCCTCCTTGCAAATTCGTAAGTCGATATTTCCTCCTGGCTTTTGCTAACATTGTAGGCTATGTAAAATGCTTTACTAACCGGGAATTTGCAGTTGTGAAATATAGTACCTGTCGTTGCAGATTCTTCTGTTTTGCATTTAGTGCAACGCCTGGAAAAAGAGGTTTTACCCGGGCAATAGTTCGTGTTTCCGCATTTGCGGCATGTAAATCCTTCAGCCCATTTAAGATCGGCTAGAAATTCAAGGCATTTCTCGTCACTGCCTAGTAGTTCCTCGATTTTCTCAGGTGCGATTGCCTCTTTAAAGATCATATTCAGTTATTTCGATGCCAAAAATAAAAAAAATAGTGATACTAATAAGATTTAAGTGATACTAATGCGATTTATATTAATTATTGTTTTACCTTTGTCAGATAAAATTTATATGCCATGCAACAATTAGTAAATACACAATGGTTAGGTGACATGAAATTTGATTCTCTTGTAGGCGGACATCATGTCATTATTGATGCATTACCCGAGAATGGGGGAAGCAATTCCGGCCCAAAGCCAAAGTCACTTTTGCTCACAGCCCTGGCAGGTTGTACGGGAATGGATGTTGTTTCCATATTGAAAAAGATGAGGGTTGAACTTGAAGGGCTTAATATTGAAGTAATTGCGGATGAAACAGAGGAACATCCCAAGCATTTCAGTAAAATGCACATCATATATCGATTCAAAGGAAAAAACCTCCCGATGGAAAGTCTTCAGAAGGCAGTTGACCTATCCCAGGAAAGGTATTGCGGTGTTTCTTTCATGTTTAGAAAAGCCATGGAGGTGTCCAATGAGATAGTGGTTGGGGAGTAAGTGTTTGTGGGCGGCAGTAGGCGGGAAGCAGAGTGTATGCAGTCCGAAGTCTGAAGTCCGAAGTCTGAAGTCCGAAGTCAGAAGTAGGAAGTCAGAAGTTGGAAGTCTGAAGTTGGAAGTAGGAAGTAGGAAGTAGGAAGTAGGCCGTTTGTGGACAGCGGAGTGGCGAGATGGCGAGATGGCGAGATGGCGAGATGGAGAGATGGAGAGATGGAGAGATGGAGAGATGGAGAGATGGAGAGATGGAGAGATGG
>JACAAZ010000020.1:60413-96662 GCA_013376995.1 Bacteroidota bacterium
TAACGTCGAACCCTTCTAACGCCGAACAAATTTAACGTCGAACCCTTCTAACGCCGGACCATTCTAACGCCGGACCCTTTTAACGTCAAACCCTTCTAAAGCCGAACCCTTCTAACGCCGGACCCTTTTAACGTCAAACCCTTCTAAAGCCGAACCCTTCTAAAGCCGAACCCTTCTAACGCCGAACCCTTTTAACGTCAAACCTTTCTAACGTCGAACCCTTCTAACGTCGAACCCTTCTAACGCCGAACAAATTTAACGTCGAACCCTTCTAACGCCGGACCCTTTGGCGGGAAATTATGCTCAAACAAATAAAATCATCTACCTACATAAATATATAAAACAATGCTTTACACGAACTTAAGTCATTTAATGACAGCTGAACAGCACAATAGTGCCATCGGCGAGAATGAAAATGTAATGATAATCTGTGGCAGGATGGGCCCAATGTGCATCCCTGTTTATGGAATCATGGAACTGCTTGAAAGAGAGTACTCGCATGTTAAATTCTATGATATGGAGTTTGATAATCCTGAGGCCCATGTCATCCGGAATGCCCCTGAATGCAGGAATTTTATGGGAATTCCTTTCACCATGTATTACAAGAACGGTAAGGTAGTTAAGGCTACTTCAAGCATTCAGACCATGGCCCAGGTTCGGGGTATTCTCAATGAACAATTTGGAGAACCATCTAAGTAAAAATCAACTAATTCTGATATCATGACATCCACAGTAATAACGATAATAGTTTCACTTATAGTTGCAGCAATAGCGTACCTCTACTGGACAGCAAGACGCCTGAAAAATATGCAGGAGAGCCCTGTAAGTAAAAACCTGGTTGTACTTACACCTTCAAATTTCCAGCATCAGACTAAATCAGGGATTGTCCTGATTGACTTTTGGGCTTCCTGGTGTATGCCTTGTAAAATGATGTCTCCAATTATTAATGAAGTTGCTGATGAAGTGGGAGAGAAGGCAAGAATCTGCAAATTAAATGTTGAGGAGCATCAGCAATTATCCTCCAAGTTTTCTGTAAGGAATATCCCTACACTTATCCTCCTTAAAAATGGTAAAGAAATTGACCGTTTTGTCGGAGTAAAAACAAAGGATTTTCTCATTAAGCAGATCCAAAAGATTTCATAATAATTTTATTTTCAACACGTTCAAAGTTTTGTACTTCTATGGAAGAAAATGATTCCTCAATGAGCATTACCAATCGAATGAAATTATTCCTTCTTTCCTGGCGGTTTCTAAAACCGGCACTGGGAACAATAGCCGGCGGAGTGCTTGGTTATGCATATTACCATTTTGTGGGTTGCAGTTCCGGTAACTGTGCCATCACCAGTAGCCCTTATTCAAGCAGCTTAATGGGAGCCTTTATGGGCTTCTACATGATGAACAGCTCATGCAGGAGTTGCTAATTACAAGAACAATCAAATATCCCATGAATGGAGAATTTACTTATTGAAAAACGAAGCGCTTCCACAGTAGAAGAAACAGCAAACAGGATAGTGGCAGAAGCGGAGAAAAATAACTGGAAGATTCCGGTTGTTCACGACCTTCAGCAGACCTTGGCGAAAAATGGAAGGATTGTCAGACCGGTAAAAGTTATAGAGATTTGTAAACCTGAGTATTCGGCCAGCTTACTTGAATTAAATCATGAAAGGGCTATCTCCGTTATGATGCCTTGCAGGATTTCAGTCTATGAAAAAGAAGATGGAATAGCCTACGTTGCCCTTATGAATACTGCATCTATGGGGCAGGGCATGCCAGATATTGTTACCAAAGTCATGAGCGCCGCCGCTAAAGAATCAGAATATATAGTGGATGAAGCACTTAAAGAATAATCAGAAAATCTTACTCATTATTACATTGAACGATTTCCACTTCGAAACTGTATGTTGAAGGGTGGATTTCTCATTTATCCTTTTACAATCCATTCTTTGCTGCGCTCATCAAAACGGCAGGAAAGCTCACGGAGAGCGTTAGCTGCAGGCCCCTGGACAGGCTGTCCGGTATATGCATCGAATTTTGATCCATGGCATGGACATATCACCAATCCATTGCTTTCCTTATTTATACGGCAACCAGCATGTGTGCACCGGGTTGAGAACGCCTTTGCCTTTTCACCACCGACAACAAGATAGAATTGCTCATGAAAGGTTATACCTCTGGTTAATGAAGACTTAATTCTCCATACCATTGACCCAGATTCTGTCTCATTTTGCCTATCAGCGACCTTCCACCACAGAATAGCAAAGCTTCCAACAATTAAGGTTGCAAGGGTATTGAAGAACTGCTTCCTGCTTAAAGTTTTAATAGTTGCCATTATTATCCGGATCCGCATCAAATCTAAATTAAATAACTCAGGGGATAGGCGAATCTAATAATACTGGAATTGATATTTGTCAACAATAATCATGATGCTGCGCAGGTTATAATATGAGAACATATAATAACACATAAAATATTGAATATGAGTGAATTAATTTGAAATTTAGCTATTTAGAAGGGTTCTCAAAAGTTGTCTAAGTATCAGAAAATCAATAATATGTATAGAACCTGAATGAAGTAATAAATTTGATGATAAACAAGTCTTTGAAAATCAGTAATTTATAATTAGGCTGGGATTTATGCCGATTATTGCATATCATCATTTTAGCAATACATTTGCTTTGTTACGTGAATCACAATTCGAAAAATGTCCAAAAGGCCGGACATACTTTTTAACTTTTCCAATAAATGAATTCTTGGAAAATCAGGAAGTTAGAAGTTGATTACATGCTGATTGATCCGCCTGGTGCGGGACAGGTATGAGATCCTTACTATCAAATTGTTACGGATGAAAACAAGACGAGACTTTATTAAAATCAGTGCCCTGGGCATTGGAGGAACTGTTGCCCTGGGAGGTGCAAGTTGGGTTCTAGGTGGCCCAATGGCAAACCTTCTGGGACTGCCGGATGAAACAGCAGAATTGAAGAGATTTCCTACTTATTGTGAAGTTTGTTTCTGGAAATGTGCAGGTTGGGCTTATGTTAAGCCAGATGGCGGTATCCAGAAGATTATTGGTAATGCTGATGATCCTCAATGCAATGGAAGATTATGTCCAAGAGGGACAGGAGGAGTTGGAATGTATTCTGATCCTGACCGCTTAAAAAAACCTTTAATCAGGGTTATCAAGGATGGAACGCAATCCTATCGCGAAGCCAGTTGGGATGAAGCATTGGATTATGTTTCTAAAAAGATGCAGGAAATTGCAACAAAGCATGGGCCTGAAAGTATTGCATTGTTTAACCATGGTTCTTCAGGCCATTACTTTACCCACCTGTTAAATGCTTTTGGAACCAATAATATTGCTGCTCCTTCCTTTGCTCAATGTCGCGGGCCCCGTGATACAGGCTTTGAAGCGACCTTTGGAGAGTCTGTAGGAAGCCCGGAAGCAACTGATATCCGTGATACCCGTTGTCTAGTCCTCATCGGTTCTCATATTGGTGAGAATATGCATAACGGACAGGTACAGGAGATGTCAGATGCAATCGATAAAGGTGCTGTTATCATCACTGTTGACCCAAGGCTATCGACTGCTGCATCAAAATCAAAATATTGGCTTCCTATTAAGCCATCCACAGATATAGCTTTACTACTTTCATGGATTCATGTGCTTCTGTATGACGAATTGTATAATAAGGAGTATGTTGAAAAATATGCTGAAGGCCTCAACGAACTGAAGGAACACGTTAAAGATTATACCCCTGAATGGGCTTATGGCATTACAACCATCAAACCTGAACTGATTCGGTTGACTGCCAGGGAGATGGCAAATGCAGCTCCATCTGCAATGATTCATCCCGGTCGGCACACTACATGGTATGGTGATGATGTGCAGCGTTCTAGAGCGATTGCTATCCTGAATGCATTGCTGGGATCCTGGGGAAACAGGGGCGGTATCTTCTTCAAGGAAGGTATCAAACTTCCCGATTTCCCGCATCCTGAATTCCCAAAACCAGCCTGGTCATGGCAGGATACTCTAAACGGAAGGTATCCGCTGGCCAAGGAAGCCGTAACCAATACGATTATCGAAGCTTCAATTCCTGAAACAGGTAAAGAACATCTGATCAAAGGATGGATTATTTCCGGTACCAACCTGGTAGTTTCAGTTCCTTTGAAGGAACAGCTCATGAAAGCCATTCACTCCCTTGATTTACTGGTTGTTGTTGATACTATGCCAATGGAAATCACTGGTTATGCTGATGTTGTACTCCCGGAATGTACCTATCTTGAAAGATATGATGATATAAGGGCATCTGCTCATCGTGAACCAACCCTTGCTCTCAGGATGCCTGCTGTTGCCCCGATGCATGAAACAAAGCCGGCTTGGTGGATTGCTAAACAAATAGGGGAGCGATTAGGATTAGCAGCCTATTTTAATTACAAAGATTACGAGGAAGTCCTTGAATGGCAGTTAAATCAAATTGGACAATCGCTGGATGAACTCAAAAAAGTGGGGATCAAACGTCTTCCACGAACCAAGGGCCCGTTATATATTGAGCCAGGATCTGATTATACTTTTAAAACTGCCAGTGGAAAGATTCAATTGTATTCGAAAGAGTTCGCTGATGCTGGGTTTGATGCTATGCCAACGTACCAGCCTCATGCTGAACCGCAAGAAGGCTTTTACAGGCTGATATACGGTCGTGCTCCCATGCATACCTTCAGCCGAACAGCCAACAATCCTAACCTGGTAGCCCTGATGCCTGAAAACGCTATCTGGGTGAACCCGGAAGTGGCAAACATTTGGGGCATAAAAAAGAACCAATATGTCTGGCTTAAGAACCAGGACGGTGTTGTATCCAATTTCCCGGTCAAAGTCAGGCTTACCGAACGCATTCGCTGGGATTCCGTGTATATAGTCCATGGGTTCGGCCATCATCACAAACCGCTGCACCTCGCCTATGGCAGGGGGGCTAACGATACTGAACTCGTCACGAATGTGGTGATTGATCCTATCATGGGAGGTACCGGAATGCGTGGAAACTTTGTGACATTTCTTAAGGATGATCCGAAAAAGGAGGTAGAATCATGAGATACGCCATGGCTATTGATACCCGCAAATGTGTGGGTTGCAGCGACTGCGTAGTTGCCTGCCAGACAGAAAACAATGTCCCTATCGGCTTTTGCCGTGATTGGGTCAGTGAAACTGTAGATGGTACCTATCCAAATGTCAGTATTGAATTACGTTCAGAAAGGTGTAATCATTGCGATAATTCTCCTTGCGTAAGGTGTTGTCCAACTGGTGCCAGCCATATTGAAGATGGAGGGATTGTACTTGTTACCCAGCATCGCTGTATTGGGTGTGGTGCTTGCATCCAGGCATGTCCCTACGAGGCAAGGTACTCCCATCCGGATGGCTATGTGGACAAATGTACCTTTTGCATTCACAGGGTTCGGAAAGGTGAAAATCCTGCCTGCGTAAGTGTATGCCCGACCAAGTGTATGTATTTCGGTGACTTGGATGACCCTAATTCCGATATTGTAAACGTCCTGAAAAACAGGAAGTTTAAATCACTTGCACCGGAAGCCGGGACTCAACCACAGATTTTTTACCTGGTTTAATAGCTGTAAACAGAATAATATAAAAGGCTATGAAAGAAGAATTATTTGTTAGCGGTCGCAATATTCCCAATATTGATCCCTACCTGAATATATGGCATTGGCAAATCCCTATGTACCTGTTCCTTGGTGGGTTATCTGCCGGGATACTTTTCTTTGCAGGTGTATATTACATACTTGGGAAAGAGAAACAGATGCCTGCAACAGTTAAATGGGCTCCTATGCTTGTGCCAATTGCTTTGGTGTTAGGATTGTTCATGTTATTTCTTGACCTGAAACACAAGCTGTATTTCTGGCAGCTATATACGAATATCCGGCTTGAATCACCTATGGGATGGGGAGCCTGGGTGCTGATGATCATTACCCCGATTTCTATCCTATGGTCAGCCAGTTATATGAAAGAAATGTTTCCCAACTGGGATTGGAAATTTGAATTTCTAAATACATTTGAGAAGTGGGTGATCCGTAACAGGATTTACATTGCCTGGCCGATGGCCATTTATGCCGTCATTCTTGGTATATACACTGGGATATTACTCTCGGCATTTAATGCAAGGCCTCTGTGGAATACATCTCTCCTTGGACCCTTGTTCCTGGTATCAGGAATGTCGACAGGGGCAGCAACCATAATCCTGATGAGCAAAAGCCATGAAGAAAGGAGGATTATCGGGAAATTGGATCTGCTGTTGATCGTAGTTGAACTTTTCTTTATTACCCATATGATCATGGGATTCCTGGCAGGTTCAGAAGTGCAGATCAATGCAGCACACCTGTTTCTCGGTGGGCAGTTTACTGTTTCCTTCTTCGTGTTCGTGATAGTCCTTGGTTTAGTATTCCCTGCGCTGCTGGAAGTACTTGAAATGATAGGCTACAAGGTTCCGATTGTTATCCCTGCGGTTCTGATCCTGATGGGAGGACTCATTTTCAGGTTCATTATGGTAGAAGCTGGTCAGTTGACAAGGTATCTCTATTAATTTCTGAGAATCATAGTCATTGATAATGAGTTGTTAAATCACAAAAAATTACAGATTATGAATAGTAAAAAAAATACAGGGACATTCTACCTAAACCCATACCTGGGTGGGGTATTCCTAGGCCTGGTCCTGATGATGACCTTCTACTTTACAGGCAGGGGCCTTGGGGCAAGCGGTGCAGCTAAAAGCACTGTTGTTGCTGCTGTTAATGCAGTTTCCCATGAGCACGCAGAAAAATCACATTATTATGGGAAGTTTGTGACTGATGATCAGCATCCAATGAATACCTGGCTGGTATTTGAAGTAGTGGGTGTGCTGGCAGGCGCATTTCTTTCAGGATTGTTTTTCAACCGATTGAAATTGAAGGTTGAACATTCTCCAAAGATTACATCGAGGCGAAGATTGATTTTTGCAGTTTCCGGGGGCATTTTGTTTGGAATCGGATCACAGTTGGCCAAAGGTTGTACAAGTGGTGCCGCTCTTAGTGGGATGGCAGTTTTATCCCTGGCTGGATTCATTACTATGATGGCAATCTTTGGAACTGCTTTCATTTTTGCATGGGTATTTAAAAAAAACTGGATTTAACGTTATTAATTCGATAAAGCTATGGTTGGGCCTTTAATTCCGATGGGTGTGATCCCGCAAGCATGGGATAATGTTTTTGCCGTCCTTTTGGGCATGGGATTCGGTTTTACCCTCGAAGCATCCGGGTTTTCTTCTTCAAGGAAGATTATCGGGACATTCTTCGGGTATGACTTTGTAGTACTGAAAGTATTCTTTACAGCAGCGATCACGGCCATGCTAGGATTGCTCTATATGTCATACACAGGCTTGGTTGAATTTTCGATGCTTTATATTCAGCCTACATATGTTACATCTGCAATTGTTGGCGGAATTGTGATGGGTATTGGCTTTTCGATGGGAGGGTACTGTCCCGGCACAAGTTTCTGTGCGGTTGCAATTGGCAAGCTTGATGCGCTGGTATTCACAATTGGCATGCTTGTCGGTATTTTAATCTTTTCAGAATCCTTTCCTGTTTTTGAAAAGATGTACAACAGCTCCTTTCTTGGACCTAAACTCGTTACGGATTCACTGGGTATATCGAAAGGACTATTTGCATTCCTGCTGGTATTTGCAGCAGTTGGAATGTTCTGGGGAGCTACATGGGTGGAGCATAAGGTAAAGAAAGTTGAATATTAACAGTTGAAGATAATGGACCGCAGATACACTATTTTGGCCATATTGCTGATCATTGCAGCATCGGGATTGCTATTTCTGCCAGACAGGAGCAAGCCGAAAGAGATCAATCCGCAGGAATTGCTTGCAGCCATTGATGACCCCGCCAGGTTTATCAGTACGGACCAGGTAACAGAGCGTATAATTGGTGCCGACCCCGCACTCCAATTGATTGATGTCCGGTCTCCTGAGGAATTCCGGAAATTTGCTATGCAGGGTGCCATCAATATCCCGATTGATTCATTGCTTATCCCACAGTTTAAGGATGTTCTAACTCAAGCAGGCAAAGACAAGGTTTTTTATTCCAGCTCCGATCTCGCAGCAGATGAAGCTTGGCAGATCTGCCGGAGAACTTCAGTTCCCAGGATCTATGTTATGAAAGGCGGATTGAATGAGTGGTTCAATACCATTATGAAATGCTCAGAACCAAATGCTACAGCTCCGAGTCAGGACATCGATCTTTACCACTTTCGTCTTGCTGCCAGGCAATACTTCACTGGTGGAAGCCAGCTGAATTCAGGCCAGCGTGAAGGGAATTCGGGAGCATCGGACAAGAAAGCTGAGGAAGTTAAAGTTGTAAAAAAAGAAACCAAAACCGGTGGTGGTTGCTAATTCCTGAAAATATGGACATAAAGAAATTTGTAAAAACGAACTGGCTCTTCTTGTCAGCATTGGTTTTCCTGGTAGTAATTATTACCGTTCTACTGAGTTTAAGAGGGCCTTCAATTGCCTATAAAATTGAAGCCGCTAAAGTATCATCTTCAATAACAGATACTTCATCAATGGTTTCGCCAATGTCGATTTTCAATCAGAAGGAAAACCAGACAGCAGGTTTTATACTAGTGGATGTAAGGAGCAGAGATGAGTTTTTCAAGGGGCACATTCAGAAGGCTGTAAGTATTCCTGTTAGAGAACTCCTGGATAATAATTCGGTTCTTTTCTTCAGGAAAGCAGCAAAGGAACACTCCCAAATTATCCTTTATGGAAATGACCAGTTGCAGGCAAATAGTCCCTGGATGTTGCTCAAACAATTAGGCTTTGATAATATCAAGGTTCTTGAAGGTGGATATTCCTTTTTTAAGAATTTACCAATTGCCGATTCCTTGATGCAAACTGGAATAGCAGCCCTCAATGTAGAGAAATCGATAGTGGATACGACTTTATTTTCAAAATCATCCCAACAACCCGGGAATGGAACTTCTTCCGGTAAAAAGGCCGCTGAAAAGGTGATTCCTGTTAAGAAAAGCGGTTCGGCCGGCGGAGGCTGCTAAATGTTCTGATCGATCTAACCAGTATATCAGGGGATACATAATTTCAAAAGATCCTTCTCACCTCCATTGAACACATTGAAATCAACATTGCCGGCAATACCATTTACCTTGCCCTGTTCGGAGTGTTGCCAGAATTTCCACCTGAAGGAGCAACTACTATTAAATCTCTCCTGTTCAAAATAACAGGAAATCCAGACTGGGTAGGAGTCAAATTCTCCATCCAGGTAGTCATTGTAGAAGGAGAGGTTGGTGTAGATAATGGGCTTAACTTTGTATTTCTTTTCAATTTCGTTTACGAATTTGGTCAGTCCTTCACAGATCTTCTTCTTACTCTTACCATTGGAATATTCTATATCAACCACCGGTGGAAGATCACCTTTTACCAGGTTCACCTGTGATATAAAGTTTTTAGCCTGTTTGAGGGCATCCCTGGATGGATAATAGAAATGATAGGCTCCCCGGATTAATTTTGTCTTCTTAATCGCTTTCCAGTTCTGTTCGAACGAAGGATCCTGGCGGGTTATGCCTTCTGTTGCCTTAATAAATACAAAGCTTATCCTGATGCTATCGGAACGCATGCTCTCAACTTTCTGCCAGTCGATTTCATCCTGGTGCCTGGAAACGTCAATGCCATGAACAGTATACCCTGATGGTAACACGATCCCAAACGATTTATGAAAAATGTTCCTGTTGTTGATTGTAGTTTGCTTCTTGTTCTGCAGTAGCAGGAGAATCCCAATAAATGCCAGTATAATCATTGCCAGTACTAGGACCAGCCTGATAATAAGCTTTAAGGGAGATGATCGTTTCGGCAACTGTTATGGATTAGAGTTTTGGGTTTGCGAAAATACGTACAACTTTTAAGTGATTTCTTAATGATTGTTATCTAAACTTTTTTTGCCACGAATGGCTCGATTGATCACGAATTGATTTGTCAGAAATCATTAAAGTAGAAAATGCAGCAGACCTACTTGAGTTAAATCAGAAATAATTGATAAATTTCATAGGGTAAAACAGTTCTCGGGTATCTTATTAGAAAGCACTGAAACCAGAACTTCAAAATTCAATACCATGAAAGCATACATTCGATTTTCAATTCTTCCGCTTGCAGCAATCTTTTTGCTTTTCAACAGCGGAAATGTATTTGGCCAGGCAGATTCTTATGTTACCATTTCCGGGGTTGTGAAAGATGCACAAACCCGGGAAGTAATCAATTTCGCTTCTGTAAGTGTATCAGGAACTGACATTGGCACCGTTACCAACTCTGAAGGTGAATTCACCCTGAAAATCTCCAATACTTTGAATGCTAAGAGCATAGAGATATCACATCTGAGTTATCTGAACAAATCATTCAAAATAGAAGAGTATCTGGGAGACGAAAAGGTCTTTTTCCTGGAACCTCATGTATTCCAGCTTAAGGAAGTAAATGTAGTTCCGGATGATGCAAAGGCAATTGTAAAGATGGCCTTTGAACGCATTTCGACGAACTATAGTGAAAAGCCAAACATGATGACCGGCTTTTACAGGGAAACCATTCGTCAGCGCCATGATTATCTCTCAATATCCGAGGCCCTGATTGATATATACAAGGCACCTTATACAGGTTACCTGAATGACCAGGTTAAGATACTGAAGGGCAGGAACGGGCGAAATGTAAAAAAAGCGGATACACTGCTTGTTCAGCTCCAGGGTGGCCCCAATGTTTCGCTATTGCTTGATATCGTGAAGAATACTGACCTTAGTATTGGACTTAACGACCTGGATAATTATGCCTTCGAACTCAGCAATTTTGCCAATGTCGACGATAAACTGAATTATGTCATATCATTTAAGCCAATTGCTGTGAAATCAGAGCCACTTTACATTGGGAAGTTATACATTAACCAGGAAAGCATGGGGATCACGATGGCGGAATTCACCCTCGATCTCAATGACCAGGAGAAGGCAGCGAATATGTTTGTCCAGAAAAAACCCATGGGTCTGCTATTCCTTCCTACCAACACAAGCTATATGGTTACCTATAAGGAGCAGAATGGAAAGTACTACCTGAATTATGTAAGGATAGAACTAAAATTCAAATGCGACTGGAAACGCAGGTGGTTTAAGAACAATTACACTATTATCTCTGAAGTAGCTGTTACTGACCGTAAGGAGGATAAAATAACTAGATTTGCAAACCAGGATCAGTTCAAGACCAACATGATACTGGCCGACAAGATCCAGTCATTTACAGATGCCAATTTCTGGGAAGATTACAACATTATTGAACCGGAGCAGTCCATTCAGAGCGCAATCAAGAAGTTTACAAAGAGTATGAAGAATAAATAATGCCTGAAGTGCCCGGTGGAAGTATTCCGGAAATCTTTAGTTCAGAATGAGCGCCTGAAATTGATTTAGATTTTCCGAATATTTGATACTCCTCCCGGGCACTTTAAGCTCTTTGTAACTACAAAAATAATCAAAGCCTGGTATGAACCTGACAGATTATTTTGTTCAAAAGAAAATTCAGGGTGGTGACATCAGGGAATACGAACGCCTTTTCAAAAAGCATTACGGCCCATTATGTCAGTCAGCCTTCAAAATTCTTAGGGACATGGATATGGCAGAGGATATAGTCCAGGAGTTCTTTTACCAGTTTTGGAAGAATAGGGAATCATTCACGATCAGGGTTTCATTGAATGCCTATCTTTTTCAGTCGGTTCGGAACAATTCCCTTCATTATCTTGAACATTTGGAAGTAAGACGTCAGTATGCTGCCATGCTAATGGATGAAACCGGTTCCAGGCAACAGCTGATAGAACAGGAAGGTCCTGAGATAAAGGAGATTAATCAACTGGTGGAATCAACCTTAAAAGGATTACCTGAGCGCTGCTCAACAATTTTCAGAATGAATCGCTTTGAAGGAAAAAAATACCGGGAGATTGCTGAGATTCTTTCCATATCAGTAAAAACCGTTGAGGCAGATATGGGGAAAGCATTGCAGGTTTTTAGGGAAACCCTCAGGGAATTCCATCAACCAAGTTCTTAAAACAACAGAAGTATGAAAAATCAAGAAAAGGCAGAGTATCAATTCCAGGAGGTCCTCCCGGATGCGAACAAAGCCTGGGATAAACTTCACCATCGATTCCAGGATGATAACCTGATTCCTGAGCAGGAATCTGTGATCAGGAGAAGACGTCAAGGTTTCCTTCTTCGCATTGCAGCCGGATTACTACTTCTCATTTGCTCGGCAACAGTTCTGTATTTAGCAGTGAATCATCCGAAAGCAAAAATGGAGATGGTTCAGATCAACACCTCCAATGAGTCCAATACCCTGATCAAGACCCTGGTTGACGGTTCAATAGTCTATATTTCAAAGAATTCCCTTTTTTCTTTTCCTGAACGTTTTATTGCTGGTCAAAGGAATGTAGAACTGGATGGAGAAGCTTTTTTTGACATATCCCCGGATGCTGCAAAGCCTTTTATTATTGATACTAAGGATGTAAAAGTTGAAGTTGTTGGGACAGCTTTTAATATCAGGGCCAATGATGGTAATGGTTTTGAACTTAAGGTGACCCGCGGAAAAGTCAAGGTTTCACTGAAAGAGCGTCCTTCGCAGTCTGAAATGGTATCAGCAGGAGAAAAGATCATAGTTGACAGGGAGAATTTGTCAAAATCGAAATTGAACAGTAGTGATTATCCTTCCTGGTACAGGTCAAAAATGCATTTCAAGGATGAATCCTTATCCAATATTCTGAAGGTTCTGAATAGGAATTTCAATACTACCTTTGCAATGCCCGGTCATTCGGTTGGAAGCAGGAAACTCACCGTCACGTTTGAAGGTGAATCTGCCGAAACCATGACCGAATTGATTTGCCTGTCACTGAACCTGAAAAGCCAAGTTGTCAATGATTCCATCGTGTTATCCGGAAATTCAGCCGAAGGAAGAAAAAACTAGCATAGGCAAGATCCTGATTTATACTTCTTTATCGAGGAGCCTGGTACTTTTTGCCTGGCTCTTTCTGTTTTTTGGTTTTAGCGCAGCTGCCCAGCAAACTATCCTGGATCAGAAAATTACTATCAGCAGGCAGCATTCCAGTTTATATGATGCATTGAATGTTGTTTCGGATAAAGCCGGCTGCCTCTTTATTTATGATAGCCAGGTACTTGAAAACAGCAAAAGAGTAAAGCTGGAGGCAGATGATCTGCCATTGAAACAGGTTTTAGACAAATTGCTTGCAAATCCTGAACTGGCTTACAAGGTGATTGGTAAACATATTCTGATATACAAGGCCGGCAATTCGGGGACTGAGGCTCCAATATCCAATCCAGCTCCTGTTCCGGATACTATTAAAAAATATGCCCTGATAAGGGGAAATGTATATGATAATCAAAGCAGGAAGCCCATACCATTTGTTTCTGTTGGAATTGAGGAATTCAACCAGGGAACGGTAACGAACAATGACGGATTTTTTATCCTGAAAGTGCCTCAGGAACAACGAAACACCTTGCTGATGTTGTCGCATATCGGGTATATGAGCCAGTCTCTGCCATTGGAACTTCTTGACGATCAACATGTGGATATTTACCTTGAGCGCAGAGTTATTTCAATACAGGAAGTTATCATCCGTTACCTTGATCCTGTGACCATTCTTACGAAAGCACTTGAAGAGCGTAAATTGAATAATAATACTGAACCTGTTATTATGACAGATTTCTACAGGGAAGGGGTTTTTAAGGATGAAAATGTGATAAGTTTTTCCGAGGCTGTTTTCAAGGTGTATAAGTCATCTTTCCGGTTGGGTGAATATGCTGACCAGGTAAAATTGATGAAGTCGAGAAAGGTACAGAATGCGAATTCGGGCGATACTGTGTTACTCAAACTGAAAGCCGGAATACTTGCCGGGCTTCAGCTGGATATAGTCAAGAGTTTGCCTGGATTTCTTGATCCTGCTCAGTTTCAGGACTATACCTATACCTATTCGGACATTGTTTCCTACAATGACCAGGATGCCTATGCCATTACGTTTAGCCAGAACAAGGAAATTACTGATGCCTTGTTCATGGGCACTCTTTATATTGATAATGAAAGTTTTGCAATCCTGGGCGCCGATTTTGAGGTGAATCCCAAATACATTGATAAAGCTGCTCCTGAACTCATCCAGAAAAAGAGCAGGAAATTAAAGGTGAAGTTTGATAAAATATCTTACTCAGTCAGTTATTCGAATTATAATGGAAAGTATTACCTGAATCATGCCAAGAGCGAGTTGCAGTTGAGGACAAGATATAGAAATCACCTGTCATTCAGTAAGTTCAATACATTTATGGAGATTGCCACTTGTCATATTGATACACTTAATATAAGGCGATTTGAACGACAGGAGGTGATAAAGCCGGATATAGTTTTTTCAGATGCTCCTTATTCCTACGACGAATTGTTCTGGGGAGAATACAATTTTATTGCCCCTGAAGAAAAGCTGGGGGATGCATTATCAAAGATTATTGGGAAGATTGAAAAGATTGAGTAGGAGGTTGGGAATTATTGGTTATTAGTTATTAGGGTGGAGAATTTGACAATTTGATAATTCAGTCCGTCAGCTGACGGATGATAATTTGGCCACCAGCCGGCTGATTGAAATGGGTATGCTTGGTGGAGATTCAAATGTTTAGATGAAGATTTTCTGTGTTAATCTGTCTGTCAACTGACGGATCTGTGTCATCAGTGTCCCTATCTCTGTTATAGAAGAGCAGCGCTGAGAGGGTTATGATTCGGCAATTCGATTATTTGTCCGCAAGCTGGCGGATAATAATTTGATAATTGGTTGTTCGATTGGCAGCCTTTCTTTACAGGTTAAAGTTTTCAATTTGCTCCATTCAAGGTGGATTCATTTTGATATTTACATTTTGATATTTGCAATTTGCAGCTATTACTTTTTCCTCTTTCAAATGTAATCCGGATGTATATTAAAATGAAATTAAGCGTATTTTTGCACCCCTTTTCAGCTGTTTCCATTTAGAAGTGAAAAACTGATTTGGGTCTTGTAAAAACAGCATTGATGTTGGATTGTTTATAGATTAAAAAGGATTGGTATGCTTAACGACTTGGTTTCCATTAATAAAAAACACGAAGAAGCAGCGGCTGCAATTTATGACCGGCTTCAAACAGAATTGAAAGAAAAATACATTGTCACGATTTCGGGTGAAGTAGCTTCAGGGAAGTGTGAAATCGCCCAGGTCCTGGCCCGATTGTTCAAGAAAGATGGCCTGAAGGTCAAGATCCTTCATATGGATGATTACTACCTGATTCCACCTGATGAAAGGACACAATGGAGGAAAAAACATGGAATCGACAAGATAGGTTATGATGAGTATGACTGGAAGAGGATCAACCAGAATGTCGATGATTTCAAGGCTGATCAGAAGTCTTCCTTACCTTCCGTTGATCTTATTACTTCACAGGTAGATGAAATAATAACTGATTTTAAGGGAATTGACATTCTTGTAATAAATGGCCTTTATTCCATAATGTTGGATAAAGCTCATCTTAAGGTATTTGTCGAACTTACCTATAAGGAAACCCTTAAAGAGCAGATCGCTGATCAAAAGGAAGAACTGGATGCTTTCCGCATGAAAGTGCTTGAACGTGAGCATAAGGTTGTTCAGTCCCTGAAACCGATGGCCGATTTCTACGTGGACTTTGATAACTCTCTCGAGGCATTCCATTTATAATTATATTTACCCGGATAGAAATTCAGTCTTAACTTTTCCTGTTCGTGCATGTCAACTCCTACTGAAAACGCATTTCCTGTCTGGGCCAGGAACCTTACTATTTATGAAGTCAACCTGAGACAGTATACCGAGGGTGGCACCATCAAGGAGTTCCGTCAGCATTTATCAAGGCTGAGATCGCTTGGGGTTGGGATATTCTGGTTTATGCCGATTCAGCCCATTGGCATCAAAAACAGGAAGGGTAGCCTTGGAAGTTATTATTCTATACGTGACTATTGTGCTATCGACCCATCATTTGGCACCCTGGAAGAATTCCGTGAATTAGTGGAAGAGATCCATTCCATGGGTATGTACGTAATCCTGGATTGGGTTGCAAATCATACGGCCTGGGATCATCATTGGGTTGAAGAACATCCGGAATATTACAGGAAGAATGAAGCAGGGGAGGTGTTCCCGCCATTTCCGGACTGGGCAGATGTGGTTGGCCTTGATTATTCAAATCCGGGGATGCGCCTGGCAATGATAGAAAGCATGAAATTCTGGCTTGATAAGACCGGGATTGATGGATTTCGCTGTGATATGGCCCACCTCGTTGTAACAGATTTCTGGGAGCAGACCCGCCCGGTTTTGGAAAAAGCCCGTCCGAACCTATACATGCTAGCCGAAACAGATCATTATGTTCTGTTGAATAAAGCTTTTCACTCAAGTTATGACTGGAAGGTCTTTCATGCAATGAACGAAGTTGCTCTGGGTAAGATTTCCGTAACTGACCTTGCCTACACGATAAAAGACCAGCTTGAATGGTATCCCCGGAATGCTTCATTGATGCGCTTTATCAGCAATCATGATGAAAATTCCTGGCAGGGCTCTGAACTCGAGCGTCTGGCCTATTTTCTTGAGCCGATGGCGGTACTATACTTTACATTGCCCGGTATTCCATTGATCTATTCCGGCCAGGAAGCCGGTAATTACCGGAGGCTGGCATTCTTTGATAAGGACCTGATAGAGTGGAAAGATGATAAGATGACGACGCTTTACCGCAAACTTGCATTACTGAGACTTAAGACTCCAGCCCTTTGGATGGTAGGGGAAGATTTCGGATATCGACAGTTACAAAGCAACCATCCCAATGTCTTAGCTTTTGAGCGAAGCCGCGGAACGAGTAAAGTCCTGGTAATTCTCAATCTTGGCTATGACCAGGCGCAATTCCAGTTATTGGATGAGCCAACTCCGGTGATATACTCAGACTTATTTAATGGAATGGTAGAAACACGTTTCGGAAAGAACCCCTGTTTTGACCTGGCAGCTTTTTCCTACAAAGTTTTCTACCATTGATTTTCCATTTTAATAGAAGATGTTGTACAGAACACTTGAATTTTTAAATTTGCAATGAATTGCGGAAATAGCTCAGTGGTAGAGCGTCAGTTTCCCAAACTGAAGGTCGCGGGTCCAATCCCCGTTTTCCGCTCAACGACAAGGCTTTTGCCTTGTTTTTTTTTACCCGATAGATACCCCTGACTTAATAAATTATCAAACTAAAGGTCGCGTGTCTGACTTCGCGAAGCGTTGTCCGCCACCAAGTCACTAAAGCACCAAGTTACACGAAGAAGCATCTCAACGTATTGATAAGATATATTTTAACCTGAAGAAATATATCGAACTCATGTTATTAGATACCTTAAAGAAGTAAGAGGTAATCTGTATCATATCAGAATTATCTGAAACCAATAAATTAAGGCTTCTGAACATGAACCAGCGAAGTGGAATTGTTTTCAATCAAGGCCATATCGCCACCATCGACAACCCCATCTCCGTTTGCATCCTGAGGGAAATACCCTTTAAGCAATGATGTGCTTGCATTATCGACTGCAGCCATATCAGTGCCATCTACAATGCCATCCTGGTTGATATCGCTACCGTAAATAACCCAGGAAGAGCCTTTCAATTTCAGGTTATTTCCATATGCCTGAGTAGCAGCAGAACTGAAATTGTATGTGACAGGGCCTGATCCTGCAAATGAAACAGGCAGTTTACTCCAGGTTTCCAGGCTATTCCGGTTCTTGACTACTATATAATAGGAGCCGGTAACCGCTGAAGGTATTGAGCTTACAGATAAAGTACCATTGGTATTTAAGTTAAGGCTGCTATAGGTGTATGCTGTTGCATATGGAGATGAGCTATTGTGTAACTCAACATTCATTTGGTCAGCTATTCCGGGACCGAATTTCGGCACTAAGGAACCAGAAACGAAATCAAAAGCCTGGTTCATATTAGAACCATTAAATAGTCCCTCCAGGAAACAGGTCAGATTAAGTACCTTGGTCAGACCATTTCCCTGGGATAGTGTCACGACAACCGGGGTTAACCCGGTACAGGTTACTGTAATATTAGCAACTCTGTTCAAACCTGTGGAATTCAAGGTGTAATTAGCTGTGATCGATCCATTTCCTGAACCTGACAAGGTGATTGTACACCACGACTGGTCACTGCTTGCAGTCCAGTTCGTGTTGGAACTTACTGTGTAGGCAATAGAACCTGCAGAACTTGGAACATCCTGGTTTGGAGGTGTAACAGTCAGCAGGACAGGATTCACTGTCATGGTAACTGAGCCCGTTGCAGGATTGCCAGTGGCGCAATTTACATTGCTTGTCAGTTGACAACTGACAATATCATTATTGGATGGAATATAGGAGTATGTTGCACTATTGGTGCCCGCATCTGAACCGTTCACTTGCCAATGATAGGTAGGATTTACTCCTGCATTTGTTCCAGAAGCAGAAAAAGTTACCGATGTGCCTGATAAAACCGGATTAACAGAAGCTTGAACGGAAACACCTACTGGCAGCACTGGATTTACTACCATTGTAATATTATTTGAAGAAGCTGGGTTACCTGTTGAACAGGCAAGGCTGGAAGTCAGCACACAACTAATAATATCGCCGCTAAGTGGAGAATAACTGTACGATGAACTGTTTATCCCGACATTAACTCCATTGACTTTCCACTGGTAGGTTGGTGTAATACCACCATTTGTTGCTGTTGCTGTAAATGTAACACTAGTGCCAGCACAGACAGGATTAGAAGATGCGGTTATGGAATTACTCACAGGTACAGTTACACATGTTCCTGTAATGCTTATATCATCAATTCCCCAGTACCACCCATAGCTCCCGGTATAATTCCATTTGAATTTGACAGTCTGTTGACCTGCTGCCGCATTTACTGCCTGGCTATATGCTGCAGGATTTGAGGAAGTAGTTGTCAATGTGGTGATTACCGTCCATGTAGAACCGTTATCAATGCTGTAAGATATTGTTCCCGCTGTCCCGGCCCAGGCTTGATAATAATAATTAAATGCAAGGTTAATTGAGGTAAAACCCGAAAGATTTAACGAAGGGGTAATCAGGTCTGCATTCTGAGAATTTCCGTTTCCATAAGCATCACTGTTGATGAAAGCATAATTCCCTGTTAGCGCAGGAAGTGGATTTTCACCAGTAATTACACCAAATTGCCAGATTTGTCCATTACCCTGGTTGTCAACCTGCGTCCAACAATTAGGTATGCTCGTGGTGGAAAAACTTTCAGTGAAAGGAAAACCGAAAATACCGCACAGGGTCGTAAATTGTATATCAGCACCATAATATGTCCCATTACCATTGGTAGCATAAGCTCTGACATGGTAGAGCGTATTGATTGACAACCCGGTAATTGAACTGCTGAAGGCCCCCGTTCCTGAGCCATCAGTTGTATGACTTCCTGCTATGGTTGGATTTGCTGACGTTGACCAACATACGCCTCTTACAGTCACTGCCGAACCTCCGTCAGAAAGAACATTTCCCCCGGATAAGGCTGAATTTAGCAAAATGGAAGAAACTGCTGCGGTGGTAACCATTGCACCTCCAGGCGTAAACACCATATCATTACCGATAGATGTTCCGTCGCTGTTAACGGCTATTATTCTGAAATGGATTGGTGTTCCCGTGGACAAGCCCAAAATACTTGCACTCTCTGCTACTACAGCCGATCCTGAACCAGCAGAAGCGGTGGTTGTGCTAGTACCGTAACTTGTTGTCGTTCCATATTCAAAATGATAGGTAGTCGCAAGTCCCATAGGATTAACTGTTCCATTAAGTGTACCACCTGTATTTGTTATTGCAGTTGCATTGAGCGTAGCAATAATCGGATTATTTGCAAATCTGAAAGATGCTATCTTGGTAGCCCATGGGCACCATCCACCATAAGTTCCAACATATTCCTGGCTAGTCCAGAAAGTTGAATTATCAGTAGGATCAACATTCATTGCAGAATAATCACCCCAGCGGGAATAGGTTGTCATAGATACTGTCCCTGCCTGAATAAGCCCTTCAGCGTAAGTCATCTGGTTTAAAGGATCAGCTGCTTTGCGACCTGTAAAATAAATCGATGGAAACATGGTACTACTGGAGACAGAATATGCTAACCCAATGTCACCGGATGCATTCATGGCAATACTGCCCATCCACCTGGATTTACCATCTCCAGGAGCAAAAGTTGATTGCTGGTAGATTGAAAATGTGGATCCTGTTTTCCGGTATTCATACCATCTGATTCCGGCAACACCACTACCCGTATTTACCGAATGGCAGGTTACGAATGATTCATAACTTCCAAAATTGCGGTACTGGTTTCTGAACATTAGCCTATCACCCAATGCATCTAGTGACAATGTACCCTGCTCAGGAACTGAACCAGACCCCATCTCTGTATAGGCCGCTACAGGCAATGCAGTAACATAGGTAAAAGAGGAATTGGTTGTAGTTGTCCAATCAGCATGCAAGGCCCATAGCCTTAATTCAGCGGAACCATTTATGTAAGAAAAATAATTGGGAGTTCCAGCAACAGGTAGGGTTCCATCACAATCAGAAGGTAACATTGACCAACAACTTCCTCCTGCGGCTGAACCAGATCCTCCAAGTGTTTCAGTCTTAAAATAGACCATTCTCGCCGATGGGTCCCCGGCTAGCATTTT
The DNA here is from genome assembly GCA_013376995.1 of Bacteroidota bacterium. Taxonomy (GTDB): domain Bacteria; phylum Bacteroidota; class Bacteroidia; order Bacteroidales; family UBA4417; genus UBA4417. Next base: position 81,221 of record JACAAZ010000020.1, read on the forward strand.
ATTTCTTTCCAAAACACAGGCCCCAACACCGACAAAAGGAGTGCCCCCTAGATTTGTATTAAACCTGTTTACAGCCATATAATAGCCATCCTGCCATACTCCAAGTTTCGGGTAATCAGGCATGTAGTCAAATTGGAATGCGTATCTGTAGTAGGAGCCAGTAGGGTCACCGCTGGTCGAAATGGCTACCATTTCATATTCCGTATAGGGCGTACCCGGGCAATCGATGGCAAATTGGGAAATAATCCAACGGTCAGCAGTTTCGTCATAGAGCACAATTGCATCTCCATTGTTATGTCCATCCCAGTTTCCTGAAAAACCACTCCACAGTGTTGAGGTTTGAACAGGTCCATACATGGTAGTTCCTGTTTTGTTGAATATTTGTAGCTCAGAGTTCACAACCTGTACGTAATGATTTGGACCTACATCACCTGCAGGATCGGGAGGGGTTACCCTGCCTACATTTGCGGCATTAGTTGTCCCGTTAAAGTTAGCAGTCGGTATTGGGGCAGGAGCTTTTGACCCAATGTTATACACCTTTTGTATCACGCTATCAGGGTTAAATCCAGGAGGAACAGGCCTGAATTTATTGGGAACCTCCATGTCACTTTCACGCTTAAACCTATCCCAAAAATGTATTTTTGCTGGTTTCATGTCCCTTAAAGGAATTGAGACATCAGAACGAACCGCATATTTAACTTCCATGGTTTGAGCATGTGCGTTCACAGGCCAAAACAAGGAAACTCCAATAAAAATCGAGACAAATGTTAATAAAGATATTTTCATGATATTTATTAGCTATGATTGTGAATAAATTTGGATTAGCAGCATAAAAATGCCGGAAAGGTTTAGAGGTACTAGGTTTTCATTGATCATGTTCACAATTTGCAAGAATAAATGTATAAATTGGAGTATTTGTTCCAGTATCAACTCCATTTGATTTCCATTAGTCTAAAAAAGTACGGAAAACCATTCTTTCTTATGGGCCGTTCGAAATTAGCCCCGTTTTTAATGTTGGTTCTGGACTCCACATGGAATTCCTTGAAATGAATTATGATTATTTATGCACGGATGTATATAACAATCCGGATATTATTAATGTTTTGCTGATTGAGAATTGAATTTCCATACACCTTAAAGACCCTCTGCTCTCTTTAAATAAAAATAAAACAAGAGGCTGTCCATTGATTGGGCAACCTCTGATAGCAGTATTGATGCTTCTTAAGTAAATGCAGAACTTAATCCCAATGCAACATAAGTTTCAGGCATTTATTTATTGCGCGCTGAAACCTTTTAATTACACTATTTCTTAGCCATATTTATTTCCAGCCCGATATTCCCCTTATTTACTGTTGTAGGGGTGATTAAGACGGATGGAACAAGTTTAAAGCCATTATTTACCGTATACGTTGCATAGTTGATAGGATTGCCCCTGGCCATATCCATTGCCATCTGGGCGGCTTTTGCTGCAATATCTTCTATGGATTTGTAAACCGACATGGTTTGTAATCCCTTGATAATATTTTCACACGCCTGGGAGTCGGCATCCTGTCCTGCCACAAGGACTTTCCCGGACAGGCCTTTTTCCTCGAGGGCCTTGATTGCTCCCCTGGCCAAAAGATCATTACCAGCTATAATGGCATCTACCTTATTATTCTTCAGGCACTCAATGGCCGCTTTATAGCCTTCTTCAAAGGTCCAGTCACTAACCATCTTATCATATACCACCTTTATATCTCCACGTTCAATATAGGGCTGTAAAAATCCTTTCTGACCGCATTGGAGATAGAATGAGTTCTGGTCAGAACTGGCACCTCCAATGAGGGCGATATTTCCTTTCTGCAGCCTGTTCTCAATATATTCTGCCTGTAATTCCCCGACTTTCACGTTATCAAAAGAGATATAATAATCAATATAAGCCTCCTGGATAAGCCGGTCATAAGAAATTACACCGATAGCAGTTTTATTGGCCAATGCGACAATATCAGCTGCTTTTTTTAAATCGACAGGTAAAATAACAAGGATGTCGACTTTCTTATCAATAAGTTCTTTGGCCTGCGAAAGCTGAAGATTTGCATCCCCATTTGCGACTTTGCAAATTACCTCACCTCCCAATTTTTTAACATTCTCAATAAAGAAAGTCGTGTCCTTCGACCATCGTTCAACATTGAACTTATCCATCAGAAGCCCTATTACAGGAGTTTTAGTCCTGGGCTTACAGGATTGCAATACACAATACCCTGTCAATACCAATAAAAATGCGGAAAGAAATAATCTTGATCTCATAGCATCGAAGTATTACTGTTATCAATAAAGTAACTATTACCAAGCCAGATGAGAGAGTGACTGATCAGGACGATACAGTATTCTAAAGATACGGCATTTATATATTAATTCAAATGAAATATGAATATAATCCCTGTTCATACAGTGATGAAGGGAATAAACTAATAATAAAGAAGAATAATTACTTGATTATCAGCTTCATGACCTTGGTTGAACGGGTCATGTTGTCCGTAACCCTAACCAGGTAAATACCTGATGACAGGTCTGAGCACGAATACCTGTTGTTTTCGTTATCCAGAGACTCAGTCCGGATAATTTTCCCGAGTTCATTCATAATATCAACGGAGCCATTCTTTACCTGGGAGTTATGGATGAAGAATTCGGACCGGGCAGGGTTGGGAAACAACTCACATCCTTGTGCAGTGAATGGTTCCAGTCCAAGGAATGATGCTGACTGAACTTCAATATCATCCAGCCTGAGACGGGGCCTTGTGCCTCCACTCCCGGCAGAGGATTCAAAATAGATCCAACGGACCTGAACAACGGATTTATTATTACATTCCGAAGGAAGGACTGTGGGCCCCAGTGTCAGAGAATCACCGGTAGTAGTTCCTGCAACAAATTCAACGGGACCGGGTACATCTGTAAAATTGCCACTTGATCCTACCCTGTATTGAAGCCGAAGGTTCCAGATCCTGGGTGTGGAAGGAGATCCGTTACCATCGCCGGGAACCATTGTTTCACTTTTCCATTGTACACTTATACTTGACCTGGCGCTTGTATTCAGGGAGAGTAAGGCTGCACCCATGAAGCGTTTGCTTGCCGTGCCTGAACTGCAGTCGTTATACTGCGAATTACTTGTTGTTACAAAACCAATTCCCTTGTACATATATCCATTCACGCGAGGCCTTTTTGACATATTGTACGGGCATGAGAAATCCGTAGCACTGTCATCATAAAAGGGAGCAATGTGATTAGATGGTACGAACTGGAATATCATATTTGAAGGGTAGGTTCCGGCCGCGCTTAGAGAGTCCCAGGAAGTGAAATGATAGCTTCCCAATGAAAGATTGTATGGACTGGGATAAGTTTGTGCTTTTGTTTCAGTATTCAGGAATAGAAAAACTGAACATACCAAAATGATAGTAGGAATTACTTTGAAGGGCTTCATAAAATTGATTGTAAAGGCAGGTTGTGAATGTTATAAATGAACGATCTTTCTAACACGCATCGAATCTTCGGTTGTCATTACCATGTAATAAACGCCAGGTGCAATGTTTCCTGGATTCCATTCCAATTCGTAATATCCTTTTGACTTGTTTTCATGCAGGAGTTGATCCACAAGCTTACCCGAAAGGTCTAAAACCTTAATATCCACCAGGTTATTTTCGATAAGTGAATAGCGGATTTTTGCTGAATTTTCAAAAGGATTGGGGGTAAGCTGGGCAAGGTAACTTCCATGGGCCATCTCGTATTCTTCAATTGCATTGGCCGAGATCGATGGTTTGCCAGCTTTTACCCAGGCTGTATAGATCAACTCAGTAAGCGAATGTGAAGCATTTTTCATGAGTTGCGTAGTGAACCCTTTTGATTTATCCCACAATGCAGTGGTATATATATCATTATTCGTTGCACCTCCCGCAATAGCTGTGGCATAATCGTCTGCCAGGAGAACAGAATCGATATACTTATAATTGTTGTAGATATATTTGAACACGTATGAAGTAACATCCGGAACAACAGAAACTGAATCCCCCGTATAAATGATCTGATCTACAAATTTTCTTATCATGGTAGACTCGTACCTGGAATGAATCCCGTGGTTTCCAGTTTCATCTCCATCATAATTCTTTGTGATATGCAGGGGCATATGGCCATCACCAACATAATGCCCCAGATCAGCAGCGACAACCTTGGCATTTTCAAGATCATTGAGTTCGAAGAAATGCTGAAGCAGGTCAACGGTAGCGACCGTAGCATATGGCAGAATTCCATTATCATACACAAATGTATGCCCGTATAAACCGGTAACTGAATCAAGCGTTTGAGGAATCCTGCCCTGAAGCAGAAATGCATAGTAACTGTCTATGTCAATATAATGTTTTGGCGACTCATTCGGATCATCCTGCTTACGGTAATCAGCATCTGACGCATGGTCAGCAAGAAAAGATGCCCAAAGGTTAAAGTCCTGCATTTCCTGGTTATATGATAACGCAGAAGCCTCACTGATTTTTTTGTGGCCGTATGATCCCCAACCACCGGTCAGGAGTGCTAATACAGTGATTACTAGTATGTAAGAGAGATTTTTTTTCAATGTAACAGCATGTTTCTGGTGAGAATAGATTCAAAAGTAATATTAAAAATGAGTCAACAATAAAAAATGATGAAATACCTTTGAGAAAGAGGATCTTGGATTGCTGAAAGCTTACAAATAGCGACAAAGTTCTATCTTAGCGTCCAGTTTTCACAATCATAAAAAAACTGCTTTTGAATCGTTTTGACACTATAATTATAGGTGGAGGGCCAGCAGGTATTTTTGCAGCCATAAACTGTGATCATGGTGATGTTCTTCTTCTGGAGCGAAATGAGAAACCAGGAAAAAAACTTTTGATTGCAGGTTCGGGAAGGTGCAATATAACACACGAAGGACAAATAAAGGATTTCTATGACCATTATGGTAAAAATGGCAAGTTCCTTAAGGTTGCGTTGCATACATTTACTAATATTGATTTAATTAACTTTTTCTCATCCAGGGGATTAAATACCATCACCGACAAGAACGGCAAAGTGTTTCCATATACCGAAAGGTCAGGAGATGTGCTGAGTTTACTACTTTCAGAATCAGCTAAGAAGGGCGTGCAGTTGCGAACACATGAGAAAGTTACAAACATAGGAATCCGAGAAGATTTCTTTAAAGTCATATCATCTGTTAGTGAATACCGATGCAGGAAACTGGTAATTGCAACCGGAGGATTATCCTACCCAAAAACCGGTTCAACAGGTGATGGCTATCTATTCGCCAGGCAGTTGGGGCATACCATTGTTCCTACCAGGCCCTCCCTTACACCTGTTTTTGTTTCAGATTTTCCCTTTGTTGACCTTGCCGGCGTCTCATTAACTGACCGGAAAATCTCCATTTTTCGTGAGAACAGGAAAATTGATGAGCATACAGGAGATATTGGTTTTACCCATAAAGGTTTATCAGGTCCCGGTATCCTGGATTTTTCCAGGTCAATAATGGAAAAGGATGAACTCCGCATTAATTTTTTGGATATTTCATCTGAAGAACTGCGAAACCTGATCATCGAATCAACTGAAAAACAGGGGAAAGCCACATTGCAGACTTTTTTCAAATCCCATGAACTTCCCCGAAGCCTGGTGAAAGCTCTTCTTGATCAGGCAGGTATAGATCCGGAATGCACACTTGCCCGGGTAACCAGGGACATGCGGAATTGCTTAATCCGCTTCTTTTGTGAATGTTCGTTTAAGATTGATAGGGTAGGTGGATACAACATGGCCATGGTAACTACCGGAGGAGTTAACCTCGATGAGATTAATCCAAAAAACATGGAATCCCGCCTGGTGCCGAATCTCTTTTTTATCGGAGAAGTTCTTGATATTGATGGCGACACCGGAGGGTATAACCTCCAGGCTGCCTTTTCTACTGGCTATCTTGCAGCTCAAGCCCTGAATTCCAGGCACTGAATTTTTCCTGCAATCAAAAAACTTCCTCAGTTGTTTATTTCCGTTAAGTTAAATCCAAACAGGATGGTATCCTGTGTCACAGATGTTGGATGTTATTTAGCAATAATGCACAGTACCTGTTCAAACAAAGAATTATGAAAATGAGAATTATTACATTAAGTATGGTTTGTGCTTTCTCCTTAATACTGCTATCGAATTGTAAGAATAAAGCTACAACGGATTCAAACTCTCCTGCGACTTCAAATCCAGGTAATTATAATGGATTTGGAAGCCAGATTGCATGGGGGCAGCATCTTGTCAGGGTTTCAGGATGCAACGATTGTCATACTCCTAAAATGATGACAGCCAGAGGTCCAGCTGATGATACTACCAAGTTATTGTCAGGACATCCGGAGAAGGTTCCGGCACCAGAGGTAGATCGTAAGGCAATGGAAAGCAAAGGCCTTGCGGTAACCAATACATTGACAGTATGGGTTGGGCCCTGGGGTATTTCTTACGCAGCTAATTTAACTTCTGATCCTACAGGTATTGGGAATTGGAATGAAAGTAATTTTATCACGTCAATGCGAAACGGGAAGTTCAAGGGTATATCAAATGAGCGGGATCTTTTGCCTCCAATGCCCTGGCAATGGTATAAGTATATGACGGATGATGAGCTGAAAGCGATTTTTGCCTATCTGAAATCGACCAAACCCATACATAATATTGTACCTGAAGCTGTGCCACCAGCTTTAGCACAAATGAGATAGGTGACGGATTATCAAAAGATACATCCTGTGTACAAGAGTGCAAATATTTGAATACACAAATTATTGAACAGGAATCAAGAGTGCTTTGTAAGTGATAATTTTGATTCCGCTAAGATGGATAGCTTCACGGATGAATTTTTAGCCACAAAGGCTCAATCCCTCTGAATAGAACGGCCCGGTTAAAGCACTATGCCTTTCCGGGCCGTTTCAATGGCAGTGCGACCTTAGCTCATTAATTTTACTCCGAACCGCGACAGAAGTGATTTTACATTATGGTCGTCAGTGAAAGTGATGAACCTGCCATTTTTAAATATGTAGTAACGGTAAATGGGGTTCGAGGGTGCAATAGTTCCGGTAAATGGATCATATTGAGTGCAACTGCTACAATATCTGTACATTTTGTATCCATTGCGGGAACTAATGAACTGCATATATGCCCAACCTGTAGTATCAAGGTTTTTATTAACGACGGGAAGCTTTTCGTACAAGGCTCCCCTGAGGGAATAAGCATCTATAATAGCAGTCGAAATTTTCATTTTATCACCATCGGGTGTAAGGATCCTGAAACTCGATGGGCCAACATGAATTTCATCGCAGAAATAGGTTTCATCACCAACAATAACATAGCTTTCAACTTTGTTGCTATTAGACTTGGCGCCAGTAATAAGCAGCATCAGGCAGAATATTATCGTGAGCTTTTTCATATTTTTTCCTCCTTGTTTTTATTAATAAATACTAAGAACTTATACATGTAAAAATATATAACATATTGATCATGAATCAAATGTAATCTATGATCCCCCGAGAATTTCCGGCGAATGACATTCCTTAGTAAAACACGATTTGGGCGAAAAATAGAAGCAGCTTGGCGATTAAATATAGCAATGCCAGATATCTTTAACTAGTCAATCTATGACATTTTACGCTTCTCAATCAGGTCGAAGAAGTTTTTCTGGTAAGTATCAGAAATAGGTATATGTTCATTGCCGATTTTTATATGTTTTCTTTCGACAAATTCAATTTTATCAATAGCTACAAAATATGATTTATGTACCCTGCAGAACTGCGGTTCATGAAGGATATCCTCAATTCGTTTTGCGTTCATCAGGGTCATGATCCTGCGGTTTTTTGTGACAATCCGCCAATAGTCACCCATTCCCTCCACATAGAGAACTTCAGAAGTTTCAACTTTTTCTATGCGCGTTTCGGTCTTGACAAAGAAATAGGTGCTATTCCCTGTCTCCTGGCTAAGAATATGATCTGTTTTTTCGACTGGGATATCTGCTGCTTCCTTCTGCATGCGTTCGGTTACCTTGTTTACTCCTTTGATAAAGCGTTCGAAGGAAATAGGTTTCAGCATATAATCCACTACATCGAGGTCAAAGCCTTGAAGAGCATAATTGTCGTAGGCGGTGGTTAGTATTACAAAGGGTTTTTGCTGCATGGAATTGAGCATCTGAATACCCGTTAACTCTTCCATCTGAATATCAAGAAACATCAGGTCAATAGGGTTCTCACGGAGGTATTGCAATGTATCGATTGCATTGCTGAAGGTGTGCATCAGGTTCAGAAAGGGAACTTTGGAACAATAGGCCCTGATAATGTCGAGTGCCAGAGGTTCGTCATCTATAGCTATACAGTTAATTTTCATCCTGAAGCGGAGTTAGATTATCAATTGGTTGTTTGAACTTCAAGTTTGATGTAGAACTTATCTTCTTCATCCAATATCTGCAGTTCATGTTTACCAGGATATAACAGTTCCAGCCTTCTTTTAATGTTCTGCAAACCTATTCCACCAATTTCATCGTTTTGAACAAGCAGGTTCTTCTTCTTGAAATTAGTAACTTCAAACGTAATTTTTCCATTAATGGATTTCAAGGAAATAATAATGCCGGGGGTATGGTTTTTCCCCCCATGTTTAAATGCATTCTCCACAAATGGAATCAAAAGCATGGGGGCAATGGTCTGATTTTCATTATCACCTTCTATCTGGAAGTCAACATAATCAGTCTGATTGATCCTCAGTTCCTGTAATTCAATAAAACTTTTGAGGTAATCGACTTCCTTTTCAAGTTGAACCACATTGCTGTTACTGTCATAAAGCATATAACGCATTATTCTCGAGAGCTTCATTACAGCAGCAGGAGCTTCATCCGATTTTTTGTAGACCAGGGAATAAATGTTATTGAGTGTATTGAATAAAAAGTGAGGATTGACCTGAGATCTCAGGAGGGCAAGTTCACTGGATTGTTGTTGGTTAATGAGTTCATCCTTAAGTTTTTGTGAATCGAACCAATCAATCATGAAACGAATCAGAACCGCATAAATGCCTGTAATGATCACCAGCCGGAATTCATTCCAAACCCAATCACTATTAAATACAAGATCCTTTTTGGGCAGATGACCTATGTATTTCCAAAAACCAAAGTTCAACGGAACCCGGATGGAAGTAATCAGCAATATGAGGAGGATTACTGCAAGAATATTTAAAGGTTTCAGCCTGATCTTCAGTAATTGCCTGAAGCTGAAATAGATAGTGTAGAATGAGAAGATATTAAGTACCGTATTGATAAAGACATCCTTGAAATAAATATAGTTTTCAAGATTGGCTGAATCCAGTTTGTTGATGTAGAAAGGGAAAAGTCCCTGGTTAATGATGTATATCCAGTAGACAATGTGGATGAGTATTTTGTACTTTTTTTTCATTTTCCGGGTTGAATTTTACCGGGTTTGTAGAAGTTGTGTCTTGCAGGTATAGGGTAATAATCGGATGACTTTCATATCTCTATGTAAGAGCCTTATTAAAGTTTCAATTACAAATTAAACATAATAAATGGTTAGATTCAAGCTCTAATCGATGTAACTATTGGAACATACGTTGAATGATATTGAATATCCGGTCAGTAGGGTGATCAAATTTGCAGGAATCTGTAAGAAAGATACAAAATAAAAGCCCTGTTACCTAAACAGGGCTTTTAAACATCAAATTATTGTCAGGTTACCAGATGGTAGCCCTTTTATCTTCAGGGATAAATCGCTTATCTGCGGGTTTGATATCAAAAGCCTGGTAAAATGCAGGAATATTATATACGATTCCATTAACACGAGCTTCACCAGGTGAATGCACGTCTTCTTTAAGCCTGCGCATCAAAGCCTTTTCGCGAATATTGTTTCGCCAAACCTGGGCATAGGAAAGGAAGAATCGCTGAGTAGGAGTGAAGCCATCAACAGCTGCTTTCATATCCTTGCCTTCCATTGCTTTCAGGAAAGCTGTATAGGAAATGTTTACACCACCAAGGTCAGCAATGTTTTCACCAAGGGTGAGTTGTCCATCGACATGCAATGAATCCAGGATCTTAAACTGGTTATATTGATCAACCAGAACCTTGGTTTGTTTTTCGAAGTTTTTCGAATCTTCCGGTTTCCACCAATCGGTTAAATTTCCTTCTTTATCATATTGTCTTCCCTGGTCATCAAAACCATGGCTCATTTCGTGGCCTATAACAACCCCAATTGCACCATAGTTGACCGCATCGTCAGCATCGATCCAGAAGAAAGGAGGCTGAAGAATGGCTGCCGGGAATACGATCTCGTTCATGTTTGGATTATAATATGCATTCACGGTTTGAGGAGTCATGCCCCATTCGGAGCGGTCAACTGCTTTCCCGATTTTAGCCAGCTCCTTCTTAACGAGAAATTTGCTTGCGCTAAGATTGTTCCTGAAGTATGAATCATTTGTAATATCCATGGAACTGTAATCGATCCATTTATCAGGATATCCAACTTTTACATTTATTTTATCCAGTTTGGCAATAGCTTCTTTCTTGGTAGAATCGCTCATCCAGGTCAGGTTTAGTATCCTTTCGTGAAGAGCAGATTTCAGGTTGTTCACCAGGGTGATCATCCTCTCCTTAGCAGCAGGAGGGAAGAATTTTGCTACATAAAGCTGTCCGACAGCTTCTCCGAGTGATGAACTTGTATTATCCAGAATGCGTTTCCACCTGGGTTGCTGTTCAGTAGTGCCGGACATTACAGTGCCAAAGAAGGAAAAATGCTCCTTATCGAGGTTTGATGACAGATACTCAGCAGTATTGTTGAGCAAGTTCCATTTCAGATAAATTTTCCAATCATTTACAGGAATACTTGAGAGAAGCCCTGTTACACCCTTGAAGAATTTTGGCTGTCCAACGTTTATTTCGCTGGTAGCAGTGATACCCATTCCCGAGAAGTAAGATTCCCAGTTGAATCCCGGAGCCAGAGTTTTCAGCCCTGCGAGATCATATTTGTTATAATTGGCAATAGGATTTCTAAGTTCCAGCTTTGTGGATGAGATCTTGGCTAATTCCGTTTCAATTTTCATAACGGTTTCAGCCTGTTTTGATGCTTCAACTGCATCAATACCTGTTAATGTGAACATTTTGGCAATGTACTTGACATACTCTTTCCTGATTTCTGCGGAACGGGTGTCGGTACCCAGGTAATAATCCCTGTCAGGTAAACATAAACCACCCTGGTAAAGTTGGGCGATTACCTTATTGCTGTTCTTTTCATCCGGAGCCCCGAAGAAATTAAAAAGAGGGTAAAGGCCAAAAAGGTGAGTTTCAACTACCTGTTTCTGAATATCCTCAGTGGTTTTGAGGGCATCGATCTTGGCAAATTCAGGCTTGATAGGTTCCATACCTGCTTTATCGATGCTGATGGTGTCCATACCTGTATTGTAGAAATCACGTATCTTCTGGTTAACAGATCCCTGCTTGGCATTCTTATCTGCAGATGCATCTTTCATTAGTTCCTGCAACTGCTTGTAATTTTCTTCTTCCAGGACTTCAAATGCACCATATCGGCTATATTCAGCTGGTATGGGATTGTTTTTTAGCCAGTTACCATTGGCATAGTGATAAAAATCATCTCCTGCCTTAACAGTAGTGTCCATGTTGCTGCTTGAGAGTGCTTTCATGCCTTTTTCCTGTTTTTTGCAAGCTGTGCCTGTTCCCAGGATTGTTGCCACGCCTAACAGTATTAACAGCGTGTGTTTTAGGGTGTGATTTACCATGGTAGAGTTGTATGTTTAATAAAAGTGCGCAAAAATAGTAAAAGCCTTAATCCCTGAACTTAAGAATCGTTATAAGTTCAGGCATGATCGTTATAATACCTTAAATATCCGGTTAAAGCTTCAGCTCTTTTTTTTCTCAAATCTTAACGATCCGAAACGTTCGTGAAAACCTGTCGTTGTATATCCTTAGCAAATATATGCCTGGGGCCATTTCTGACAGATCTATAGGGTAGTTGACAGTGCTGTTTACCGGAACCTGGAGATCTCTGGTTTTAATTAATGATCCTTCAATTGTTGAGATTTCAGCTTTCATATTTCCATATGCAGAAAGTATTCTGCAATTGAAGATGCCATTTCCGGGGTTCGGGAATACAAGAATATCTTTTGGGTTATTTATTTCAGGAAAGCCAAAACTACATTCGCCATAATCAAATATTACTGTGATGATTCCTGAATTTCTGCAATCACTCAATTTATTCCGAATTTGTACTGAATAAGTCAGCATATCGAAGGCTATTCCGGTGGTCGCACAGTAGATGTTCGGGGTTGTTGCTCCATTGGACCAAAGATATTCTGAATTAGGATTTTCGACATTCAGGAACAATGTATCCGTTGTACACATAACGATCGTATCCTTTCCAATGATGTGGGCCCCTGCCGGGATAAGATTAGCTACCGGTAATGGATAAACGTCAACTTCGACAGATCCGGTGCTTTGTGTAAATCCATCATCAATAACCAGGGAATAGGTTGTTGTAGATTTTGGGTTCACGATAGGATCACTTGCGGTTGAAAACGGGCCTTCATTGGTGCTCCAGGAGTAGGTGTAATCTCCCGACCCTCCCGAGGACATGGGATGAAGAACAGTAGATGCTCCATAGCAAATTGAAGATGGTTCAGCAGTTGGACTAGCCTGTAGTGGCCCTCCCTGAATTGTAACCAGGACATCTGAGGAAGAAGTACATCCGTGATTATCCATTACTTCAAGCGTATAGTTTGTTGTTGAATTTAAAATCTTTGTGGCTGTCGTTGCTGAATTTGGATTCTGTACCATGTTTGCCGGGCTCCATGAATAAGAGTAAGGTGGCAATCCGGATGATGCTGAACCTGATAATAAGGTATATGTACCGTATGGAATAGTTTGTGAAGCCCCGGGGGTAGAAACGGGTGGTGTAAATACCGTTACAGTAACCGTCTTGGTAATTGTATGGAAACCATCGTCAACCAATAGTGTATAGATTGTTGTAACATCGGGTTGAACAGAAATATCTTCAAGATTTGATGTGAAACCTGCCGGTTCGGAAGTCCAGGAATAAATGAATGCACCGGAACCACCACCAACCTGGGCATTTATGGATGAAGCTGAACCCGGGCATATAGCTGGTGGAGTAGCAGATAATTGCAGGGCAAGCGGGCCCCCGATAATAGTAACTGTCATAATATCCGAACGCTGACAGGAATTAGCCTGATCGGTAACAGTTAATGTGAAATCCGTGGTTTCCGATAGAACAACTGTTGCAGGATTCAGTATATCCGGATCCAGTAACTGGCTGGCAGGTTCCCAATGATAGGTAAGGTTTCCGCTTCCACCAGATGCTGATCCATTCAGTGTTGTACTGGTTGCATAAGGAATTGATTTGTCGTTCCCGGCATTTGGTACCGGTGATGACAGGACAGCGACGGTTTTAACCAGTTGTCCAACACAACCTTTGTCAGAAGTAACTCTTAATAGAACATTGTTTGATCCACTGTTGGGAAATGTATAAACCGGGTTTTGAAGGTTGGATGTGTCACCAAACATCCCAAATGACCAGTGCCATGCAGTTGCATATCCATTTGGTACAACTGACTGATCGGTAAATTGTGTTTCTGCCCCGGCACAAGTATTTGTGAAACTGAAATCTACCTGAGGGGGCCTGATAACTTCCGCCGTCAAATCGCTGGTACCTTCTGAGAAATACCACCAGGTGTTGATCATATTTTCGTTCTGATTACTCCAGGCATGGCAGCCAGTAATAACAGTTGAAGTAGGGAAAACGCACCCATTGACAGCATTTGTGTTACCACCCGGTAAATTGGAGTCGTCCCAATATATTGGTAGTTTGGTACTAAACACCGGAGCTGGTCGGACAATGTTCACGATCAACCCGGCATCATTATCTTCTACATCCCAAAGTGGCAGATTGGTTAGCCCATTGAGGTAATTGATGTTAAATGTTATGGTGGCTCCGCTCGGAACAGGTGCCCCGTTACCATCCAGCCCGTTCCAGGTAATGGTATCCCATAGATCACAGGCTTGCGAACCATTGATGGTGCCGGTAAGTACAACATCTTCAGGACCTTGACCAGGGGGATCTACATCAATGTTTAAGGTTAATGAACCCGGTTTATTCACACGTGCCATAATATCTACCGAACCGTTACAATTCGAGTGGCTTTGGACCTCGCATATGTGACCGATCTGCCCGGTCGGGAAAATGTTAATATCGGGATTATTGAGAAAAATCTTGTATTGAGGAAGATCACTTCCCGGCCAGGTGTCATCCGACATTCTGTCAATCACCCAATTATTTGTATTGGTAACACCCCATTGATTGCAATAGGTGGTATAAGTGCCGCCATTCCATTCATTAATATTGAGTTGGGTAACAATTCCATCATCAGAATAAACAAATAGCTTGACAGGATATGATTGAATTACATCACCGCTGGCATCATCTGACAACTGCCAGGCTTTACTCCACAACCTTCCGTTTTTGATAATTGTGTCCTGAGCGACAGTAATATCGAAAAAAAGCATGTCCTGGCCTGAAAAACTTCCTCCGGATTGATAAGGCGCGAATTCGATATAGTAATTACCTGTTTTTGTAGGAGTAAGGATCTTAGGAGTATAACCTGTGGGATTTACAGTGCCAATTTTGGGCCCGGCTACTGCCTGGTCCCAACTGGTAATAAATCCATTGCCTGAAGCAGGGACCTGTGCTAATGTAAATCCAGTAACAATAACTCCATCCGGATCCTTTACTTGGTAAAAAAGCGAATTGGTGCCATCATTAAACCCCAGGTATATTTTTTCTGTTGAAGGATCACTGATATAGACGTTGAGCCTGTATTTTTCAGCACAACCAATCGTTGCAAAAGGAGTTCTGTGTGCTGACCCTGTACTCTGGTCAAACATTAGGCGGGTTCTCCTGTTTGCAGTTGTTGCAGGATTGGTGGGTTCCAGTTGTTTAGTTCCTTCAGCATGAAGGAGACTAACACTTACAAGGGAAAAATATACAACTACTGATAAGGTCCTGATAAAACTGTTTAATCTCACTAGCATGGGTCAGATACTTTTGCTGAGTAAACTGGTATCATCTATGTGTAATAGCAGAACCAGTGAGTGAATACCTTACAAATATATAATACTTTAATTAAAATTCAGTCAAATAAAAGGCCCGCAATAACGGGCCTTTTTGAAATATCATTAACTGTAAACTGCTGAATGACAAACTTTACCTGATCAAAGTAATTGTTCCCCAGACCTGTTCGGTAAGGAACTGGTGCTCCCCTATATCTGTGTTGTTCCAGATACTTCCGTCCCTGTAAACCGCCTGTACCCTCCAGATATACACATCCTGCTGGGCAGGGGATCCTTTGTAGGTCC
>JACAAZ010000021.1 GCA_013376995.1 Bacteroidota bacterium
TAGGAAGTAGGAAGTAGGAAGTAGGAAGTAGGAAGTAGGAAGTAGGAAGTAGGAAACTGTTAACAGGTAAAATTAGAGCAAATTAGGATTGCTTACTTCTTGATCTCCAGTTCTCGTGTAATTTCCAAAGTTTAGAACCTATTTCAGTATAGCAAAGCATTAGACTGTCGTATTTTTCGATTTCGATGTAACCGCATGAGACACAGAAATGAAGCCATGCTTTTGTTTCTTCCAAAGAACCCATCGCATCAATCAGGTGACGCTTAAAAACGTTTTCGAATAATCTTTTCCCCCAGCCTTCTGCAATATTAGCCGAAATTGATCTGGAAGATCGGCGAATTTGATCTGTTAATGAATATCTTTCTTCTACAGGGAATGATTTGGATAACCAAAAGAATTCCATTGCAGTTTTATGACTAAGTTGATAGACTTGCAAGTCAAAAAAGGAGATAATTTCAGAATTCATAATGATATGATTTAGTGTTAATATGTAAGAATTATCAATAAAATCTTTATAATCTAATGTGATGTAAATATACTAATAAGTAGTTAATGAGTTTCTGTATAAAGCGCAATTAATTATAAAATAAATAAAGACGTACTTCCTTATAAAACTTCCTATCTCATGCATCTTACCTCCAACCACCAGGTAACCAGGTAATTCTTATTTCTTACCTCTTATCTCCTACCTCCTACCTCTTACCTCTTACCTCCTACCTCTTATCTCCTGCCTCATTTCTTCAGCACAATCCTGAACGTCGTTCCCCTGCCGAGGGTAGAACTCTTAACAAAGATCTTCCCGCTATGATATTCGCGGATGATGCGCCTCGAAAGGGATAGGCCCAGACCCCAGCCACGTTGTTTGCTCGAAAAACCGGGGTTAAATATGGTCTTGAACATGTTCCGTGGTATTCCTTTTCCACTATCGGCAATATCCAGGATTACCTGGCTCTCCTCTTCAAAAATGTCAATGTTGATCGACCCTGCACCTACCATAGCATCGGCTGCATTTTTAACCAGGTTTTCAATAACCCAGTCGAAAAGCTGGTAATTAAGTGGAACAAGTATTGTGCGTTCCCGTGGCAGCCCGATAATGAATACTATTTTCTGGGAAGTACGGGTTTTGAGATAGGCAACAGACTCATAGATCAGTGATACAATGTCTTCTGGTTTCAGAACCGGTGTGGATCCAATCTTTGAGAACCTGTCGGTAATGGTTTTTAAGCGGTTCACGTCCTTGTGAAGTTCCACGATGGTTTCTTTGTCAATGCCTTTGGTTTCGAGATAATCTACCCATGCCATCATCGAAGATAAAGGCGTGCCAAGCTGGTGTGCAGTTTCCTTTGCCAGTCCCACCCAGACCTGGTTTTGCTCCGATCGGCGTGAGGTGCTGAATATCAGGTAGGCCACGATAAGGAAAATACCGATTATGGCAAACTGGATGTAGGGGAAAAAGCGCAGTTGCGTAAGGACATAGGAATCCTTGTAATAGATGATGTTCTTACCCCTGTCGGCAACATCTATTACTATAGGCTCGTTTTCAGCTGTCATTTCTCCAATCAGGTGGCTCAGATAAGCAGAATCCCGGATCCTGACCGTGTCCACATGGCCGGAGTTGATAACATGCGTTCGTGTGCTGTCTGTAATGACCACGGGAACTGAACCAGAGTTGTTCACCACCTCGCTGAAAAATGAATTTACCAGGCTATTAAGTACATTCTGAACTTCGGTGAAAAGTTTGGAGTCTTTATAGTAGATGAAAGTTTTAACGCCGAAATTGGAAATCTCAATCGGGGGATAGGTGCCAAATTCCTTCATCACCTGCCTGGGCATTCTGACGCCGGTAGCAATAGGTGATTCGGTGTTCCTGAAAGAAGTTACTATGCCATTACCGTCAGTAAGAATAACAGGGATGGTATTGTTATTGGCAATGATCTCCAGGTAGATTCCAAGGTCTTCTGTAGTGTTAATATCGGCAATGTGTTTCTGGGCATCTGCATAGAGCTTTACCCTGGTCCGCTCTTCATCCTGTATCTGCCTGAAAAACTCCCTTGTTGAATTTACAAGTTCAGCACGGTGTTGTATTGCTGTGGCCCAGGTCCGGATCTTTGTTCGTTCATCCTGCGCAATTTTGTGTACCAATACATTTGAGTACCAGAGAGACACACTTACAATTACCAGGGCGAAAAGCATCAGGACGATTTTCCATAACCTTTTCTGCCGGTAAATTGAATACTTGTTAAATAAAAGAGATATTGGTCGCATTAAACTAGCAGTGTAAAGAAATGAGTCAGGAGCTATTTACATTATTTGGGAATCTCATTTTAAGCGGTTAAGCATCATTTTCCGAATTCCTTTTCGAGTATAACTTTTGCTCTATTGAGATCCGATTTTTGTTTCTTATCAATTTCAGGATAGGAAAGATTTAGTGATTTCAAGGTTTCAACTATGATATTGCTGACGGCGGTCCTCATGAACCATTTCTTATCAGCAGGGATGACAAACCAGGGAGCCGTTTTTGTCGATGTATGCTTCAGCATCTCTTCATATGCCAGCATATATCTATTCCAGAGAACTCTTTCTTCCAGGTCCCCGGTATTGAACTTCCAGTTTCTTGATGGGTCGTCGATCCGCCGGAGCAAACGTTGTTTTTGTTCTTCCGCAGAAACATTCAGGAAGAACTTCAGGATAATAGTGCCATTATTCTTTAGGTGTTTTTCGAAATTGTTAATATCATTAAAACGTTCCTCCCAGAATTCATCCATTTTATCCTCATTCAATGGCCAGCCGGGCAATTTCTGCAGGTCCAGCAAGCTTGGGTGTACACGGGTAACCAACACCTCTTCATAATATGAGCGGTTAAATATCCCGATCTTTCCCCTTTCGGGTAATCTATAGTTGCATCTCCATAAAAAATCATGATTCAGTTCCTCAGCCGAAGGAGCCTTGAAACTGTATACCTGGCATCCCTGCGGGTTTATACCTGACATAACGTGTTTTATGGTTCCATCCTTGCCGGCTGCATCCATAGCCTGGAAAATGATCAGCAATGAATAACTGTCCTGGGCATAAAGCAGGTCCTGCAGTTTGGACAATTCTTCAATGCTTTTTGCAAGGATCTTGTCCGCTGAATTCTTACTCTTAAAATTCCCGGTACTTTCGGTAGCAAATTCATCAAGGCGCTTTTGAGAGCCTGGCTTATAAATCAAACCCGAATGTTTCATCATTTTGGACTATGCACTCAATTTTCCCGGCAATCATTTTATATTCAACCGGTTTCTAAACAAATGTCGTAATAATTCTTTTAACCAGCCATCTGTAGCCCACCTCTTTTCTGACAAGGTGATGGGGTGATGGGGCGACAAGGGGAGTGACTTGTGAGTCAATATTAAACGCTAAAAGTTTCCCGCCTACTGCCTACCGCCTACCGCCTACTGCCTCCTGCTTCCTGCCCGCTGCCTCCTGCCATCCACTCAGACTAGGTGATTGGGTGAAAAGGGGAGACTTGTGTGTCAGTTTGTATTATTAAAAACTTCCCGCTTCCTGCTGCCAGTCCCCTCCTCCAGTTACCTGCTACCAGCCTCCTATACTCTTTCTTCTATCCCATTGTCCCCAACTCCCGCCATCTCCCCCTCAACTCATCATCTCATGCAACTCGTCTACTCAACCTTCTTATCGTCGTCCCACTCAATTACAAACTTCCCTTCCTCCTGCTTTTTCTGAATAGCCTGCTGCTTCAAATCCTTTGGTTTTCTGAGTGTGTCTTGCTTCATCCTGCCAAATTCCTTGCGAAATGCTTCTTTCAATTCAACTTTCTGATTCTTTAGTTCAGTGGCTATCTTCTCCCTAACTCCTTTCCGGTCATAACTGAATTTTGGATTGTCAACAGTACCGGTTAGCGAGACCATTATCATTGTCCGTCCCCGGTTATCATTTTCAACAGGGCCAAACTCACTTTGATTGCTATAATTGGGATTTCTTTTATGGAATTTAACTGCCAGCAGGTCGGCAAGGGCAATGCTGAAATGATATTCCAGCTCATTGTCGAAGGTATGCGTTCCCATCAGGTTCAGGTCAATTGCGGAGGATTTGATCTGCATACTCGGGATATATATTATCCGGTTCGAAATATCAACCTGGTTTTCGAGAGTAGCAAATCGAATATCTGATAAATCTTCAACCCTGAGAAATTTAGAAAGCCCAAGCATAGGAGAATAATTGACCAGTCTCCCGTTTTCTACCCTTATGTCAGCATGAGTCTTGACTGATTGAGGATCAATAACCATATTTGGAGCCATAGTCGCAGCAAAAATTACATCAGCTGAAATCTGCCCTTCAAGGTTTGCCGAAGTCAGGTCAGTGCTTCCGAAATTCCCGAATTCAGCAAAGAGACTTTTAAGGTTGACCTTGACAAATTTTGCCTTGCACTGTATATATGAATATTTGGTATTTGCCGCATTTATTGACCCCTGACCGCTAACAATCCCTTGCATCGATTGGATAAGTATATTGGATGCAGTGAGCATTCGGTTTTTAAGCTGAAGATTAGCTGTAATTGAAGAAGCATTGAATTTCCGGAAAGTAAAAGATTTCAGGTTAACCTTGAAATTTTGAATGGAAAGATTCCCGGGCAATTTAAAGTTTGACTCTCCGGTTGTTGAGGTGATCTCTGATAGTTCATCCCAGTTTGTTGGCGAAGATGAAACTGATCCTTCAATATTCAACTTTTGATTTGGGATCCAGATCCACGACATTAAGTTGGAAACAGTCCCGCTGGCAATGAAATTGCTTTTCCCCAGGCTGAAGGAAAAGCTGTTAAGTTGCAGGTTGTTGTTCGAAAAGTTCATATTCCCGTTAACCTTTTCAGCCGGAAGTTTAAAACCTTTTAAGCTTAGCTCTCCATCCCGGATTATAGCTGTTCCATTCATCCTGCTCTGTTCAAACTCTTCCAGGGTTGGATGCCGCAGGTCGGAAATATGTCCTTCAAAATGGCCGTCCAGCAACAAATGCCCTTTAAGAGACCGGATAGTGTCCAACTTGAACAATGCTCTTGCGTCTTCAAGATCAACTTCAGCTTTGAGCGTAGTACTTATGCTTGAATACCTTAATCCATTCATGCTAAGATCACCGGAAATGCTGCCATTCTTTATTTTGGCCTTTAATCCTGTAATATCAAGCCTTTCGTCACTGTTATCCTGCCCCGCTGAATAGACTGCGTAAAGGTCCAGGTTTTCAAGGGCGACGCTGGCATCCTTCCTTCCAATCATCCCACCAGTGAGTTTCAATTCAGCCTTAACTGAAGGGAAATGATCGCCACCGGTCAACCCTTTGAGTCTGACAACCAGGGTGGCATTACCCTTGTATTTGTATTCCCCTGTTTGTTTCTGGTATTTTGAAGGTAAAGTAGAAATAAGGTCTTTCAATGTAGCTTCAGATGATTTTACCTTAAGATCGATTTCATGTCGGTCAGTTCGGCTGATCAACCATCCTGAAGCATCCAGGTCCAGTTCATTGAGTTTCAACCTGCTTTTTCGGAATGTATATAAACCTTGTTGGGTATTTATATCCATGGCTAAATCAAATTCAGTTTCCCGCTGATGAACATAAACTGAGTTTCCCGAGCGGATCTGCTCAATTAAAATCTTACCATTAGCCAAAAGAGGGAATATATCAAGAGAGAAATTGCCTTCAGCTTCAGCTGTAATACTTTTTGATAGGATAAACAGCTGAGATTCATCATCCAAATAGTTGAAGGAAGAGCCTGAAACAGTGATATGCCTGATATCTATGGAGAACTCTTTTCCTTTAGGTGCTGAACTATTTTTCCAAAAATGATAATTATCAGAACCATCAGAATAAATCCGCAGGTTCAGGACTGCATTCTTAACCAATATGTTCGTAACGGTAAATTTATTGCGGAAAAGATCAGGAATGCCAAAACGGAGTGAGATTACTTCAGCCTTTAGAAGGTCTCCTTTTTTAGGTAGATTTACTGCATCCTTTAAGGCAACTCCGGAGAACCTGACAGACGCATAGGGGAAATCCTTGAAAAGGCTCAACTTTACGTCATTGACACTTACTTCGGTAGCAAGTTGTTTATTTAACTCACGAATGAACAACTCTTTGATTTTGTCGTTCAGGTAATGTTGCAGAAACACTCCTGTTATTCCAACAAAAGCAAATAATGCAAACAGATACAGGCTTATCCTGAAAAACCTTTTATACTTCATGGCGCAATAACGCAAAAGTACTCAAACTGGTATGGATTGGACAGAACTGACCGGAAATTCCCGGCGAAAATTTGACTCATTGAATTGACTGTTAGAATTAGCATTTTAGCGATTAAAGAGAGGGGTGTAACGATTATTTACTGTAAGATGTTGACAGCTAACCAGTATTGAAGTAATTTGGCTCATATAATTAATTTGTTTGATAAATAATCCTGAAAAGAAGTTAACCCGATTTACCAATTCAATCTGATAATTATGAAACATTCAGCATGGTTGCTTTCGTTACTCACTATTGTAATTTTAATAATTTCGGCAGGTTGTAAAAAGCATGCGCCCATGATACCAGCCAAACAATATGCAGTAGAGGATTTTTTCAAAAATCCTGAAAAGTCAAGTTTCCAACTTTCTCCTGATGGCAGGTACTATGCTTACCTGGCGCCCTATATGCGTCGTATGAATATTTTTGTCCAGGAGATCGGTAAAGATGCTTCCATTCGCTTAACTTCTGATACTGCCAGGGATATCTCACAATTCTTCTGGGGTAATAACAAACGGATACTATACCTGAAGGACACCGGTGGTGATGAAAACTTCAAGCTATTTGGTGTCGATATTGATGGAACCAACCTTAAAGGGTTAACAGATTTTGACAAGGTGAGAACTGAAGTGATTGATGACCTTCCGGATATTGATGAATTTGTAATTGTTGGCCTGAATAAACGAAACCCGCAGGTATTCGATCCATATCGCCTGAATATCAATACAGGAGAACTGACAATGCTAGCTGAAAACCCCGGCAATATTCAATCCTGGATGACTGACCATGAGGGTAAACTCAGGCTTGCTACAGCCATTGATGGTGGTGTAAATACATCGATCCTATACAGGGAGACAGAAGCTGAACCTTTTAAGACTGTTCTGACTACCAATTTCAAGGAATCCCTGACTCCTGAGTTTTTCACCTTCGATAACAAAAATATCTATGCTTCCTCTAACCTTGGACGTGACAAATCAGCCATTGTTGAATTTGACCCAAGGACAGGCAAAGAGGTGAAGATGCTTTATGAAAACAAGGATTATGATGTGGATGGACTTTTCTTTTCGAAAGCCCGCAAAGTTCTGACTGCTGCACGTTATACATCCTGGAAGAGGGAGCGCTATTTCTTTGACAAGCAATTTGAAGGAATGGTAGATAAACTGAAGAGTAAACTTGGTGATATTGAATTCGGCTTTGTATCCAATGATAAAGCAGAAAAGAAATTTATTGTCTATTCTTTCTCCGATAAATACCTGGGATCTTATTACCTCTATGATACAGAAGCTGACAAGCTTGACAAGATCACAGATTTAGGGCCATGGCTCGATGCCAATGAGATGGCCAGCATGAAGCCAATTGATTTCAAAAGCAGGGATGGCCTTACCATTAATGGCTACCTGACGCTTCCAAAGGGATATGATATGGATAATGCCAGGGATCTTCCTGTCGTGGTCAATCCGCATGGAGGTCCCTGGTATCGGGATCAGTGGGGCTTTAACCCGGAAGTGCAGTTCCTTGCTAACCGTGGCTATGCTGTTTTCCAGGTAAATTTCAGGGGCTCTACGGGTTATGGCCGCAAATTCTGGGAAGCTTCATTCAAGCAATGGGGCAAGAATATGCAAAATGATATTACGGACGGTGTCAACTGGCTGATTGATAAAGGTATTGCTGATAAATCCAGAATTGCCATTTATGGAGGCAGTTATGGGGGATATGCAACTCTTGCCGGGGTTACATTTACCCCCGATCTGTATGCTGCTGCTGTAGATTATGTCGGAGTTTCCAACCTCTTCACTTTCATGAATACCATTCCCCCGTATTGGAAACCGATGTTGGATATGATGCATGAAATGGTAGGGGACCCGGTCAAAGACAGTGCTCTGATGAGGGAAGCCTCACCGGTATTCCATGTCGACAAAATCAAGACACCACTCTTTATAGCCCAGGGCGCCAATGACCCACGAGTTAATAAGGCTGAAAGTGACCAGGTGGTTGAAGCATTGAAAAAACGGGGAATTGAAGTGGAATACATGGTTAAAAACAATGAAGGACATGGATTCGGGAATGAGGAAAATCGCTATGATTTCTACAGGGCAATGGAAAAATTCCTCGGAGAACATTTGAAAAAGACAGCTGAAGTTAAATAAATGGACGTATATAAATAATGACTTTCCCTACACTGCAATCTGGATAGCAGATTTGCTTATAACTGGATGGAAAGTTCAAAATGAACCAGGCAGGAGCGAAAGCTTCCTGCCTTTTTTCTGTATTTAATTAATTTCTGTAGTGCAACCTGGACAAAGCAGGTCATTTCTTTTCTGTTTTCAACTATTTTGACTTATGTAAGTTCTCTTTATAAGCCTCTTTGCGCCAATGCGTCCGGTTTTGAAGTTGATGGGAATTTCATTTCTGTTTGGTTATCAGGAGGGCTGAATCTATCTGTAATTTGGTCATAATCTTTACCCTTAGGTATGCTATTTTAAATCAGTCTAAACCTGAATTAGAGCGCTTAAAGAGATTGTTAGGCTTAGTATTGTATATTTGACATACCAATATATATAGATAATAACATATAAATACTAACCTGCAAGAAACAATTGAGCGTAATACCATGAAAGCTTCCAAAAACTTTTACAACTGGATCAGCTTGACCGGCTTCGTACTGGTTGCCAACAGCCTCATCCTGATCCTCGTACTCTTCCTTTTTTCACTTTTTTCGGCACAGAGTAATGCCTACCTGGGCCTTTACATCTATATCATTCTGCCGGTATTCCTTGTGATAGGTTTGTTGCTAATCCCGATTGGAATATTAGTTAGGATTCGCAGAAAGGATAAGATCAAGGAGCGGGATGGTGCGTGGCCTGTGATTGATCTTAATCTCAGGAAGCAAAGAGCTACAATAATAAAGATTTTCATTATTACGATGTTGTTTCTTGTAGCTTCAGCCATGGGAAGCTATCGTGCCTATCAATATTCTGAATCGGTTGAGTTTTGCGGGAAATTATGCCACCAGGTTATGGAGCCGGAATACACTACCTACCAGCACTCGGCTCATGCAAGGGTTGCCTGTGTTGAATGCCATGTTGGGGAAGGTGCTGACTGGTACGTAAAATCAAAGCTTTCAGGTCTTTACCAGGTATATTCAGTGCTTTTCAAGAAATATTCCCGCCCGATCGAAACACCTTTGCATAACTTGCGCCCTGCCAGGGAAACCTGTGAGAGGTGCCATTGGCCTGATAAATTTTATTCAAGGAAACTCCGCGGGCAACGATCATACCTTGCTGATGACACTAATACAGAGTGGAACATTTCATTGCTGATGAAGATTGGCCCGGAATTTAGCCCGATGGGATTAACGGAAGGGATTCACTGGCATATCAATAAAAATTTCAAAGTAGAATATGTTTCAGGTACCAAGGATCGCGAGAGTATTCCCTGGGTTAAGCTTACCAACCTGAAAACCGGCGAGGTCAAAGTATTCATGGATGAAGAAAACCCGGTTGACAAGAAGGCCCTCGATACCCTGGAAAAGAGAAGCATGGATTGCATGGATTGCCATAACAGGCCTTCCCACCTTTATAAATCGGCTCCTGATTATATTGATAATGCCCTTATCTCTGGCCTGATCCCCAAAGACCTTCCATTTATCAAGAAAGCTGCTATGGAGGCGCTGAAACTCTCCTATGAAGACAAGGATACAGCTTTACGATCTATTAAAGAGGCAGTGCTGGCTTTTTACAAGGATGAACACCCGGACGTACTTGCCAAAGAAGGAAAGCGCATAAATAAAGCAATTACTACCATCCAGGGCGAATATCAACTCAATGCATTTCCTTTTATGCGCGCTGATGCATCACGTTATCTTAACCATATTGGCCATATTGAATCCGATGGTTGTTTCCGCTGTCACTCCGACAGGCACAAAACTGCTAAAGGCGAAACGATTTCACGAAATTGTGATCTCTGCCATTCAATTATTGCGCAGGGCAAGACTGGAAATGTCACCTATGGTACAGCTAATAAATCCCTCGAATTCGTCCATCCAACAGAGATCAGGGGTAAATGGAAAACAGCCTTCTGCTCTGAGTGCCATAAGGAACTCTATAATTAACAATTGATTCCGTCTGCATGAAATTATGAAAGTGTTGCTTACCGGGAGTACCGGTTATATTGGGAAGAGACTTCTGCAGAACTTGCTGGAACAGGGGCATGAGGTTATTTGCCTGGTCCGGAACCTTGAACGGCTTGATACCGGTGAAGATTCTATGGAAGGTGTACAGGGGATTGAAGCGGATCTCCTCGACCCGGTTCCGGAATCACTCTATTCTCTCGAGTTTGATGTTGCCTTTTATCTCATTCATTCCATGTCGACCTCCATTGGCGCTTTTATGAACGAGGAGGCACGTTCTGCAGCTAATTTTGCACATTTCATAAAGCAAACCAATTGCAGGCAGATTATCTACCTAAGCGGGATATCCAATTCTGAGAAACTGTCACGGCATTTGCAATCCAGAAGGAATGTCGAAGATGTACTCAGGAATTCAGGGAAACACCTTACTATTCTGCGCGCCGGCATTATCGTTGGCAGCGGAAGTGCATCCTTTGAAATTATCCGGGACCTGATGGAAAAAATGCCCTGGATAATTGCCCCCCTCTGGGTGAAAACCCTTTGCCAGCCTGTTGCAATTACCAATGTCATACTTTACCTTACCGGATGTATGCTCAATCCTGAGACTTTCGACCAGGTATTTGACATTGGCGGGGCAGAAATCCTTTCCTATAAAAATATGCTGCTGCAATATGCCGAAGTGAGGGGGTTAAAGAGGAAAATCTGGGTAGTTCCTTTTATCAATCCAAGGATCTCATCTTATTGGCTCTATTTCGTAACATCTACTTCTTATTACCTCGCTGTCAATCTTGTCAATAGTATGAAAGTGGAAGTGGTATGCAAGGATACCCGGTTGAAAGATATCCTCGGAGTTACCCCGCTTACATACAAAGAGGCCTGCAGAAGAGCACTTGAAAGAATCAACCTGGATACTGTCCAATCAAGCTGGACCGATGCTGTTTCCATGAAAAATCCGGGTCAGCTTTTTCAACGCCTGGATGTTCCTGGTTACGGGGTGCTCCGCGACAGGAGGAAAATTGAAATCAACGGTGACCCGCGAAGGGTACTGAATAAAGTCTTCTCCATTGGAGGTGAAACAGGATGGTATTATGCCAACTGGATTTGGCAGATCAGGGGAATGATGGATAAAATGGTTGGTGGTGTTGGCCTGCGAAGGGGGAGGAGAAATGCTACGGAGCTTAGACCTGGCGATTCACTTGATTTCTGGAGAGTACTGATTGCAGATAAAGAAAATATGCGACTGCTGCTATTTGCAGAAATGAAAGTACCGGGTGAGGCCTGGCTAGAATTCAGGATATTGAAAAAGAATGATAGCTACTTTCTTTATCAAACGGCTACCTTCATGCCAAAGGGACTTAGCGGAAGATTGTACTGGTTCATTCTGCTCCCAATCCACCTCCTGATGTTCCAGGGAATGATAAGAGCCATAGGGAGCTAGGAATTTTCATACAAGAACAAGTTAATTCAGGGAAATTTTATGTCATGTTAAGAGTGGGAACAATTCTGGAAGTATCGGTAACCAATCCATGGATTATAGGTTCTGTCATTGTTTTTGTCATCCTGATCCTGTATTCGCTTGTGAAATTCTTTTCCGTTTTCTTTGAATTCATCCAGGCAAAAGGCTGCATGACTGTTGGATTACTGGCTATTGTTGGACTTCCCGGATTATTCATTCTTAGCCTTGTATCCGGGTCAACCTGGATGTCCTCTTTGCTTATGGTTTTAGCTGCCATCGGGGTGGTAACCGGCTATATTGTCCGTGATTCTGAAGGTAATGTTGGGAAGTTCGGCTTGTTTATCATGATCGTATCTAGCGTAACACTCGTTACCGCCATACTATTCACATGGGTATTTCATATTATTTAAAGCAGAATTCATTTAATTCTTTAAAAGTCATTCCAGGCTATTTCTAATCAAGCCTCCCAGGTCTTTGTATCATTTCCGAGAGCACCATGTTTTAATCAGTTTCATCTGCGAAATCTGCGTCCTCTTGTCTTTTTTTAAGTGATCACAGTGCACCTATTTATTCCCAATAGTCTAAAAATCAAGCATATAAATTTGTCTCGAAATATTATTATTTCATAAACTAAAAAAATAGTTGCATAACTAAAAAATTAGTTGTACTTTTGTTTCATCAACCTTGAATCATGACCCCGATAAAAAACCAGCTATCCCCCAAAAGCCCCGAACTCACCCGGGCAGAAGAAGAAATCATGCAGATCTTATGGAAAAAAGGTAAAGGATTTGTGAATGACCTGCTTGAACAATTCGCCGAACCAAAGCCTGCCTATAATACCGTCTCAACCATTGTCAGGATTCTTGAAAAGAAGGGTTTCATTGGTCATAATGCATTTGGGAAAACCCACGAATACTATCCCCTGATCTCCAAGGAAGAATATACCCGCCAGTTTATGGGTAATGTAGTGCAGGGATATTTTGATAATTCACTCCGGAAAATGGTCTCCTTTTTCACAGGCGATGATAAGGTTTCGATGAAAGAGATGGAAGAGATCCGGAAAATCATTGATAAACAAATCGAACAAAAAAAAGCATCCGGCAATGATTGAGATTCTGCTATACCTGGTAAAAAGCATCCTGGCAGGGGCAATCTTCTTTGGGTTCTACCTGCTTTTTATGCGAAAGGAGTCATACCTGCTGCTGAACCGGTACTACCTTCTTGTTTCCGCATTACTGATGCTTTTACTCCCTTTACTGGGGAATTTCCTTGCACCATCGCATTTCAGGATTGGCAAACAAGCGCCTTTGCCGATTATCACCCTCCCCGAAATTGTTATAACTGCCCATCGGGTTGTTACACCAGAACAGGAAAAGGTCCTGGTTAACTGGGCACTCATCGGGTACCTGGTGATTACAGCAGCCATGTTGCTTGGTTTGATATACAGCATTTTCCGCATAATCAGGTTTTACAAATCGGCAATGAAAGCGGAAAGGTTAAAAGACAACATATACCTGGTTCCGGAAAACGGAAGCCCTTTCTCATTTATGGGGAGAATATTTATTTCAAGCAGGTACGCAGATCATCCCGGGCTGGGTAGCATCCTGATCCATGAGAATGCCCATATCCATCAGAAACATATACTTGACCTTATTTTGCTTGAGCTTTTGTCCAGCATTTTCTGGTTCAATCCTTTCTTTTTCCTTATTAAAAAAGCAATCAGGGAAGTGCATGAATACCTGGCAGATCGTGAAGTAATCAGGAAAGGTGCAGAACCGCTGACCTATCAACAGCTTTTATTCAACGAAGTTTCCGGAAACCCGCAATATATCATTGCAAACAATTTCAATCTTTTAACTAAAAAACGAATAGTCATGTTACTGAAAAAATCCGGTAAAAGTGCAGCAATACGCATTGGCATTATGATGCCAGTCTTGCTGACAACTGCATTCATTATAGGTGTAGTTCAAACCAATAACCTGAATGCGCAAATAAGTGAACCTCCTTCATCCGTTGCAACTGTTCAAGAGCCAACGCCTCCGGCACCTCCTGCAACCCCGGGTGAAGCATTGATCCCAGAGCCTCCTGCTCCTGCAGCAGCGCCCGCAGTCCCTCAAAAGGCAGATCCACCTGCAAAAAAGTCAACACCTGCTGCTAAAACTACCTATCCTGTAAAACAGAAGTCTGAAGTTAAGTATACCAAGCCTGTAGTAAAGGAAGATGATGGCAAAACAGTTTACAAAGTTGTTGATAAGATGCCTGAATATCCCGGCGGTCCTGACGCTATGTCAAAATACATGGTCGGTGCAATTAAATATCCTAAAACTGCTGTAGAAAAAGGCATAATGGGGACTGTCTATATTACCTTTGTAGTCGAAAAGGATGGAGCCATATCTAACGTGAAAGTACTTCGAGGTGTTGGTGGTGGTTGCGATGAGGAAGCACTTAGGGTTGTTGGTGAAATGCCGAACTGGATTCCCGGGAAGAACAAAGGGAAAGCCGTAAGGGTACAATTTAATCTGCCCGTCAAATTTGCCTTGAGCTAAGCAGTAAACAAAGTATCTGGATTAACCATGCTTCAGGATCAGTTAAAAACAATCATCTGATTTGAGTTCTCAAATAGTTGGAGTTATGACAGAATGCCTATCAATGAACCTAAAACTGGTAAAAGTTTTCTGTATTGCCGCTGTCCTCTTGTGTTACTCGGGGTTAACCAGTGGCAGAAATTCCAGGACAGGAATTATATCTCATGGTTTGGTTTCTCCTAATATTCCTCTTGAAAGGATACAGGATACTGCCAAAAATAAGGACCGGGTTTTTGCCCTGGTTCAGGAAATGCCTGTCTTCCCGGGAGGTAATGACGCCATGGCAGCATATTTTAAAGGAGCTGTTAAATATCCTGAGGAAGCTAAAAAGAAAGGAGTACAGGGGCCAGTTTATATCATCTTCATTGTCGAAAAGGATGGTTCCCTTTCAGAAACTAAGGTTTTAAAGGGAATTGGATCTGGCTGCGATGAAGAAGCCCTGAGGGCTGTTAAGTCTATGCCCAAATGGCAACCCGGTAAACAAAACGGAAATCCTGTGAGAGTGCAATTGCATATTCCCGTCAATTTTAAGCTTGATGCGCCGCCTGCCCCGAATAAGCCCAAGTAAAGCAGCTCTCTGCCTGTTGTTTGTCATCCCGTTGATAGGTCATTGCCAGTGGTTTCACCGCAAGATCAATCAATGGGATGATAAATTCCACCCGAATGGCCTGTGGATTGGCTGGAAGGATGATCAGAACAAGGTAAAAGCATACAGGATCTGGTACAAACATGGGCTTGAGTACCGTATTTCACGGTATTACCATGATAATGGAAAAACCAGAGTGAAATACAGGTTCCTTGGCGACAGCATTGTAATGGTGAAATACTTTGATGAAAACGGCCGCCTCACCGACAAGGGCAGGGCTCTTCGCTTCTATACGAATTCAGATTACCGTTTCTGCTGGGATGGAACCTGGAAGCATTATGATGAACATCACCATATGGTGAAGCCTACCATCTACCGGAAGGGGGAGGAGATGATTAAACCTGACAGGTCTGATCAGAATTAATACAGGAAATTATTATACGGATACCTTATCACATGCAGCTTCCGGACCTCCTCATAAAGCAATTTCCTGAATGCATCAATGTTCACCTTTTGCTTGGCAGAAATAAAAATTGCTGGTGAATTTGCTTTTGCCATCCACGTATTCTGCAACTCTTCCAGGGTTATGTTTTCTTTTGTAGGTGGAGCCAGGTCAAAAGGATCTTTTTCTACGTGTGAATAGGCATCCATCTTATTGAATACCATGATGGTGGGCTTGTCAGAACAGCCAATCTCAGAAAGTGTCTGCTGCGCAACTTCAAGCTGTTCCTCAAATGCAGTGTGGGAAATGTCAACAATATGAAGCAACAGGTCTGCTTCCCTAACTTCGTCCAGTGTTGATTTGAATGATTCAACCAGGCTGTGGGGCAGCTTCCTGATAAAACCAACAGTGTCGGTCAGCAGGAATGGCAGGTTTTCTATAACTACTTTCCTGACGGTAGTATCCAGGGTTGCAAACAACTTATTCTCCGCGAATACTTCACTTTTACTAATAAGGTTCATCGTTGTGCTCTTCCCGGCATTGGTATATCCTACTAGTGCTACCCGGATGAGTTCTTCCCGGCTCTTACGCTGGGTCATCTTTTGCTTGTCAATATCCTTGAGCTTTTCCTTCAGTAAGGTGATCTTATCTCGGATGATCCGTCGGTCAGTTTCAATTTCCTTTTCACCAGGTCCTCTCATGCCAATGCCCCCGCGTTGTTTTTCAAGGTGGGTCCACATTCGGGTGAGTCTTGGCAACAGGTACTGGTATTGTGCAAGTTCAACCTGTGTCCTGGCAATGCTGGTCCGGGCACGTTTGGCAAAAATATCCAGGATAAGTAAGGGCCTGTCCAGCACCCGGCATCCCAAGACATTCTCAATGTTACGGGTCTGCGATCCGCTCAGTTCATCATCGAAAACCGCAAGGTCTATATTTGCGGCCTTAACATATTCGGCAATTTCATCCAGTTTCCCGGCTCCGACGAAAGTCCTTGAGTCAGGCATGGATAACTTCTGTATGAACCGTTTGTCAGGAATTGCGCCTGCAGTATCCAGGAGAAACTCCAGCTCATCAAGGTAATCATGCACACTACCCTCATCCTGCCTGTTAGTAATAAGGCCAATGAGAATCGTTTTTTCAGGTTTAATATCGGATGCCAGCATTCGAAGGAATTGAGGCACAAAGGTACCAAACAAAAAGGAACCAGCGAAAATCACTGAATCTATAGACCTGGCTTATAATCCACTTCCTTACCTTTGTTCAACTTCAATACCCGAACGTATGAAAATTACAGGTTTTACAGTTTTGATGCTCCTGGTTGCCAATCTTGCTATGTGCCAACCTTTAGGCTCCTGGTTTAAGGATCTTGAATCAAAACCGCTGGCCGAAAGGACCAGGAAAATAGACTCATTGTTGTCAGTTTCGTCCCGCATCCCCATCATTGAATCCGACACCAATGTTTACTTCATTTATAAAGGGGATGCTGGTTCCGTTTTCATTGCAGGTGATGCAACAGGTTGGGCTCCGGCTCTCGCTATGCACAAAATTGGAGGAACCGATACATGGTATTGTATGGAAAGCTATGAGGCCTCAGCAAGGCTGGAATACAAGTTTGTAATTAACAAGTCTGAATGGATACTGGACCCACTCAATCCGAGGAAAGTTACGGGAGGAACAGGCCAGAATTCGGAAATCCTTATGCCTGCTTATGAATACCCGCATGATATTGATGAACGCGATGTGGTTCCCTGGGGGACCGAGTTCGATACCCTCATTCACAGCAAATACCTGTCTGAAAACCGCGCATTCCGAATCATTCTTCCGGCCTCCTATGATAAAGGAAATAAAAGTTATCCTCTTGTATTTTTTCATGACGGTTATGACTTTTTTAAGTATACAGCCGCCAGGAATGTCATAAACAATATGATCTTCGAAAGGAAGATACAGCCTGTAATAGCTGTTTTTGTGGAACCCGTGCACAGGGATGATGAGTATTCAGGGAGATTGCAAAAAAACTATACCCGCTTTATGGTCAATGAGCTTATCCCGTTTATGGACAGGAATTACCGAACTGAGGCCAGGGCTGAATCCCGTGCACAGATCGGGATATCAAATGGTGGAAATATCGCTCTCTGGCTGGTAGCTTCCCAGCCTGGAAAGACGGCTAAAGCTGCTGCAATGTCCAGCAATGTTATGAAGAATGTTGGTAACGCATTTCAGAAAGGAGGATGCCGGAATCAAATGATATACTTGCTGTTAGGGAAATATGATCTTCCTCCGTTGATCCCAATGGTAAGAAACCTGAATGAACAACTCAGGAAACATGGCTGCCAGGTTAGCTATCACGAATATCCCGAAGGACACAGCTGGAAATACTGGGAAAAGTATTTGCCGGATGCGCTGGAGTATTTTTTCCCTGCGAAATAGATCCTTTACGGAGAATATTATGCTTAGAAAGCTTTAAATCCAATGATCTCGCGCACCTCCTGTACTGTCTTCGAAGCACTTGCGTGTGCTTTCTCCTTACCCATGTTTACAACTTTACTTAGGTAAGCCTCATTTTGCAGCAGATCAAGGATCCGTTCACGGAATGGAGTAGTGAACTTGATAACATCTTCTGCAAGCTGCTTTTTCATATCACCGTAGCGAATGGAACAAGCCTGGTATTGATTTTCGAAAAACTGAAGTGTATCGGGTGTGGATAGAGCCTTCATCAAACCAAAAAGATTTTCAATTGCTTGTGCTTTCGGTTGATTGGGTTCAGTAGGGCCTGAATCGGTAACTGCCTTCATCACCTTCTTTCGGATTACTTCGGGAGCATCAAAAAGGAAAATAGCATTCCCTTCCCCTTCACTTTTGCCCATCTTTGTGCTTCCATCCAGGCCAGGGATCTTAACCAGCTGCTCGCCGAAATTGTAAGCCACAGGTTCCGGGAAGTAATCCACTTTGTACATTCGGTTGAAACGGTTGGCAAAAGTCCTGGTCATTTCGAGATGCTGCTCCTGGTCCTTACCAACAGGCACCTTATGGGCCTTGTGAATAATAATATCTGCAGCCATAAGGGTAGGGTAGGTCAGGAGTCCTGCATTCACATTGTCAGGCTGGCTGCGTATTTTATCCTTGAAGGAAGTACAGCGTTCAAGCTCACCCGTATAGGCATTCATGTTAAGGAAGAGATATAACTCGGCAGTCTCAGGCAGATCACTCTGAAGATATAAAGTGGACTTCTCCGGATCCAATCCGCACGCGAGGTATTCCACCAAAACCTGTTTCACGTTCCCGTGCAGGTCGGCAGGGGTTGGATGCGTGGTAAGTGAATGATAATCGGCAATAAAAAAATAACAATTACTGGTATCCTGCATCTTCACAAAGTTCTGCATGGCTCCAAAATAATTTCCAAGATGAAGGTTACCGGTCGGCCGGATCCCGCTTACAACAATTTCCATATTCCTTTTAATTCAGATGTTACAAATCTTTTTTTACTTGATCTAAGCCTAAATCTATTCCAGTGAATTTCAACAAAACCCTTAGTGTATTCTTTGTGGCTTAGTGTCTTTGTGGCAAATATTCTTACTATGCAGAAATGAAGCTACTTCTAAACGAATTTGTTCTTTTCCCCTACTTCTCAGGATCAAATAAATCAAACTTTCTTAAATTTATTTAGCTTAAACCCTGTTAAAGAAGTGCAAAAATAGGGATTTAAGTTCAATTGAAGATTTTACCGCTGCCAGAAGCTTCAAAAGTAAAGCCTATAAATATTTAACCTGCAAACGATTGCAAAGATTTCAGATACTTTTATCTGGATTCTTTTCCCATATCTTTGCAGGTGTTAAAACCTGATCGTATGAAAAAGTATCTCATTATTTCATTCCTAATTATTTATTATTCAAATACATATGCCCAGGTCACCATCGACCATGTAGAACCACCCAATTGGTGGATTGGCATGAAGAACAAAACGGTCCAACTCATGATTCATGGAAATAACATTGGCCGGACCGATCCTTCTGTCAGTACTAAAGGCGTTAAGATCAAGAAATCGCACAAGGCGGGTTCTGATTACCTGTTCCTGGACCTCCAGATATCCGGGGATTTAAAACCCTGCACTGTTCAGCTTAGTTTCAATGATGACCGCAAACCTCTTGCAACCTGGAACTATGAGTTGAAGGCCCGTTCCCAGGGTTCTGCTGAAAGGAAGTCTTTTACTACTGCTGATAATATCTACCTCATTATGCCGGATCGCTTCGCTAATGGAGATCCTTCAAATGATGATATGCCGGGAATGAAAGAACGATCCGACAGGTCAAATCCGAACGGCAGGCATGGTGGCGACATCAAAGGTATCAGCGATCACCTCGATTACCTTCAAAAACTCGGGGTTACAGCTATTTGGTGTACACCGGTTCTCGAAAATAATATGCCGCACGCTTCATACCATGGTTATGCAATCACTGACCTGTACAAAGTTGATCCACGTTTTGGAACCAATGAATCTTTCCGCGACCTGGTCAGGGATGCACATCAAAAGGGAATGAAGACCATCATGGATATGGTATTTAATCACTTCGGCACGGAGCATTGGTGGATGAAAGACCTGCCTCAGAAAGACTGGATCAACCAATGGCCTGATTTCACCCGCTCCAACTTTCATGGAGTTTCAAATATCGATCCTCACGCCTCAAAGTTCGATAAAGAAAGAATGGTAAACGGATGGTTCGACAATACCATGGCTGACTTTAACCAGCAGAATCCTTTTGTTGCCAACTACCTCATCCAGAACAGTATCTGGTGGATCGAATATGCAGGTTTGGACGGAATCCGCCAGGATACCTATCCATATTCTGACCAGCAATTCATGACTTCCTGGATGAAAAGGCTGAGAGAAGAATATCCTGATTTTAAAGTTGTTGGGGAAGTATGGCTGAATAGCCCATCAGAAGTCGCATACTGGATGGACAATTCTCCAAATCACCCCGAATCTCGAACATTCCTCACGAATGTTTTCGATTTTCCGCTCGCGTTTGCCATACAAAAGGCTTTTGTCGAAGATGATGGCTGGGATACTGGTATGGGAAGGCTATACGATATTGTTAGCCAGGATTTTTTGTACAGTAAACCTTCAGAGTTAGTAGTATTCGCTGATAATCATGATATTGAAAGGATGTATGCTGTGCTCAAGACTGTTGACAACGTAAAGATGGCATTGGCATTTATTTGCACAACCAGGGGAATTCCATTGATATATTACGGCACAGAAGCTTTGAGCGACAGGGGATCTCTTGAAGGTGATTCCGGCAAGCGCAAAGACTTCCCGGGAGGATGGGCAGGCGATAAGACAAATATGTTCACTACTCAGGAACTTTCGAACGACCAACAGGCTTTGTACCAGTACACCACAAAATTGCTTAACTGGCGAAAGAGTAATAAGACAATCCAGGAAGGAGTATTAACTCACTATATTCCTGAAAATGGTATTTATGTATACTTCAAAACTCTGGGGGATAACTCGGTAATGGTTATCCTTAATAATAGCAACAAGGAAAAGAATGTTGAAACAAAACGTTTCAGGGAGAATCTTGATGGATTCAGGAATGGGAAGGACGCCCTGGATGGTACAACAATCAGGGACCTGGACAAAATCAATGTTCCGGCTAAAACAGCCAGGATAATTGAACTATCAAAATAATTTCCGAATATTCAGGCTCAGCCTTGGAGTTAACTTAGCCAAATGCAATCCTTTGTTCAAATGAGAATAAGAATTTTAACCAATCGCTTGACCGGTTTTGCCCTGGCTCTTGCCCTGATGCTGCTTACTTGGCCCAATCCACTTTCTGCCCAGGTAATTCGGATTGAGCCCCCTAGTCCTGCAGTGAATATCGATGCTACGTTATACTATGATGCTTCTCAGGGAAATAAGGCATTGAAGAACTATAGCGGGGATGTCTATCTCCATACCGGTGTTATAACCAATAAAAGCCTTGATGGTCACGACTGGAAATATGTAGTTGGAAATTGGGGAAAGCCGGATAAGCTGGTCCTCATGAAAAGAGAAGGTCCCAACCTCTACTCTTTCAAATTACAGATCAAATCCTTCTATAAACTGGGTGATCAGGATGTTGCTCAGCAATTAGCTTTCGTATTCAGGAACGAAGATGGTACAATAGTCGGGAAAACCACTGAAAATGAAGATATCACCATACCCGTTAATGGATACAAGGTTCCCGAAAAGAAGTCCCTTAAAATTGTTAATGAGAAAAGAAAGGTTATTTCTATACAGCCCGTTGGTGTCGGTTGGAATGTGACTACTGACCACGGAATGGTCACGATTCGTACATATGCTGATAATATTCTTGGAATTGGTTTTTCTCCATCAGGTAATGTAAACGAAGATTCATCACATGCTGTCGTTGCAAAACCTGTTGCTATTTCAAGCAAGTCTTGCAAAGTTGGTAAAGGCGAAATTCTGAAAAGCGGGGATATCAGCGTGTATGCCAATTCGGATCCATATTACCTTGCCTTCATATACAAGGGGGATACTATCCTGCAGGAAGAAGACGGATTCTTTCAACAACCCGGAAACAGTGGGGTAAGGTTCAGGCTTGGTAAAGATGAAGCCATCTATGGTGCCGGGGAAAGGGCATTACCTATGAACCGCCGGGGAAATCGCTTCTCATTATACAATAGGCCTTTCTATGGGTATGAATATGGTGCCGCAATGCTCAATTATTCTATGCCATTAACGTTCTCCTCCCGGAAATATGCTGTATTATTCGATAATCCAGCCAAAGGTTATGTTGATATCGGGAAAACAGAATCCAACGTCCAGGAATGGGGTACGTCCGGTGGAACTCTCCGGTATTTTGTAATCGCGGGGAAGGATTGGCAGGAAATAACCAAATCTTATACAGCCCTTACCGGCCGGCAATCGCTGCCGCCTCGCTGGGTATTTGGTAACCTCCAAAGCCGGATGGCCTACCGGAATCAGTTAGAAACAGACAGCATTGTTTCCCTGATGCGGAAAAAGAATTTCCCGGTTGATGCTGTAATCCTTGACTTCTATTGGTTCGGTGACAGTATCCAGGGGCATCTTGGCAACCTCGACTGGTACAGGAAGGCTTGGCCCGACCCCGTTGGAATGATAAACAAGTTTAAGAAGGAAGGAATCAAAACCATCCTGATCACGGAGCCATATGTTATTGACACGGTTGCAAATTACGCGGATGCAGCTTCTAAGGGCGTTTTTGTAACCGATAGTTTAGGCCATCCTTACAAGGATAAGCAATTCTATTTTGGTACCGGAAGCCTGATCGATATTTTCAAGCCGGAAGCCAGGGACTGGTTCTGGAGCAAGTATAAAAAGCAGATCGACAATGGAGTAGCTGCCTGGTGGGGCGACCTCGGTGAACCAGAAAGCCATCCGGCAGATATCCATCACAGCATTGGCACAGCTGACCAGGTTCATAACATTTTTGGACATTACTGGGATAGGATGTTGTTCGAAAAATACAAACAGAATTATCCAGGCACAAGGCTATTCCATCTGCAACGTTCCGGTTTTGCGGGATCGCAGCGTTATTCAGCATTCCCATGGACCGGTGATGTGTCACGAAGTTGGGGAGGACTGAAAGCACAATTACCGTTGCTCTTAACTATGAGCATGAGTGGCCTAGGCTACATTCATTCTGATGCCGGAGGCTTTGCACAGGGTTTGAAAGATGATGAACTTTATACCCGTTGGCTTCAGTTTGCTGTATTCACTCCAATTCTTCGGCCCCACGGATCTGGCATTCCGTCTGAACCTGTTTACTGGAGTGAAAAAACACAGGATATTGTGCGGAAGTATATGGAACTCCGTTATTCATTGCTTCCTTATAATTATACCCTGGCCTGGGAAAATGCTACAAGTGGCACTCCTTTAATGAGGCCTTTATTTTATAATTACCCGGGAGACACTACTGCTGTCGCAATTGGTGATCAGTATATGTGGGGTGATCATATGATGGTGGTTGCTATTACGGATAAAGGAGCAACAAGTAAGAAAATCTACCTTCCTGCCGGAAACTGGATAGATTTCAATACTGCTAAACAGTATAAAGGGGGTGAATGGATAGATTATCAGCTAAGTATAGAAAATATTCCTGTATTCGTGAAAACCGGTAGCTTCATCCCAATGACAAAGCCTGTTCATTCAACGGATCTTTATACATCCGAGGAATATATTGTCAGGTACTATCCTTCCCAAGCCGCTGAATTCACGCAATATGAAGATGATGGAACCGATAACCAGGCAATGGCGAAAGGAAAGTTTGAACTTATTCATTATGAAGCGAAGCAGGATTCCCACATCATTGTTATCAGTCTTTCAAAAAAAGGTAATTGGACAGGTATGCCTGTAAACCGCAAAATGACCTTCAAGGTATTCCGAGATATCGCACCAGCTAAAGTCCTCATTAATGGGAAGCCGATCCCTGTTTCACATTCAACTAAAGCAGGTGTAAGTTCCTGGCAACTTAAAGATGGTTGGTTGGATATCTCTTTTTCATGGAACGGACAACCCGTTAAAATCCAACTAACCGATGCTGTTTCTAACCCCTGATAACTTAATTCATGAATAATAACGTGCTTTATCATTCCCCCATTATCTCTCCTTTTATCTGACAACCAATAACTAATAACCAGTAACTAATAACCAATAACCAATAACTTATAACTCATTACCGATAACTGTTAAACAACCTAACAAAAAAACATGAGAAACTTTTACAAAAAGCTGGCAATGATAGGGTTAGCTCCCTTTTTATTGCTCTCCTGCAAGGAGAAGCAGATTCCTGCTAATTACCCGGATTGGGCTAAAAATGCAGTTATTTATGAGGTTAACACTCGTCA
Organism: Bacteroidota bacterium; assembly: GCA_013376995.1. Taxonomy (GTDB): domain Bacteria; phylum Bacteroidota; class Bacteroidia; order Bacteroidales; family UBA4417; genus UBA4417. The sequence goes on from JACAAZ010000021.1 coordinate 24,352, forward strand.
GTACACTCCTGAAGGAACCTTCAAGGCTTTCGAAGCTCACCTTCCCAGACTTAAGGAACTGGGTGTTGACATTCTCTGGTTCATGCCTATTCATCCAATTGGAATTGTAAAACGTAAAGTTCCCGAAGGAAGGACAGAAAGCCTCGGCAGCTACTATTCAGTTAAAGATTATAAGGGGATAAATCCAGAGTTCGGAACTGAAGCAGATTTCAAGGAATTGGTTGATAAGGCTCACTCCATGGGTTTCAAAGTTATTATCGATTGGGTTGCTAACCACACAGCCTGGGATAACGCCTGGATCACTGAGCACCCGGATTGGTATAAGCAGGATAGTGCGGGGCATATTGTATCTGCCTTTGATTGGACTGATGTTGCCAAGTTGAATTATGACAACAAGGACATGCGGAAAGCAATGATCGAATCTATGAAGTATTGGATCGATAAATGTAATATTGATGGCTTCCGTTGCGATGTAGCCGGTGAAGTGCCTGCCGATTTCTGGGATCAGGCCCGTGCTGAACTTGAGAAAACAAAACCATTGTTTATGCTTGCTGAGAACGAGGATAAACCGGAATTATATAAAAAGGCATTTGACGCTGCATATGGATGGGGAATGCACTCTATTATGCACGAAGTATACCAGGGCAAACGTCCTTTTTCAGATATCGTAAAGCAGGTTTTCAAGGTTGACTCAATAATGCCGAAATATGCATTACAGATGAACTTCGTCACCAATCATGACGAGAATTCATGGAACGGTACTGCCTGGGAAAAATTTGGGACCGGCCTGGATAATTTTACAATACTTACCTACACTCTTCCTGGAATACCTTTGATATACAGCGGACAGGAAGTCGGCCTCGACAAACGTCTGCAGTTCTTTATTAAAGATAGTATAGATTGGAAGGGAAAAGATTTGAGTCCATTCCTGAAAACCTTGAACGATCTAAAACACAATAACGAGGCTCTCTGGAATCCTCCATTTGGCGGCAAATTTATTCCGATCGACAATACAGAGCCTGAAAAGATTTTGACCTTCATGCGGATTAAAGGCAAACATCATGTTCTGGTTGCTTTAAATATGAGTTCTGAGGAGGTAAAATTCAGGTTCAAAACCTCAAAAGTTGATGGAGAGTATACCGACATTTTTGCTAAGGTTAATATATCAGTAAATAGCTCAAATCTAGATCTTTCTTTACCACCATGGGCTTATTGGGTGGTCGAGTCAAAATAGCAGCAAGGCTTTAATGCATCTCTGATAAAAGAAAACGCCTGCCGGAAACCTGGCAGGCGTTTTCTTTGGCTTACAGGCCGGATTATTTTTTCTCCTTGATGATCAAAGCACAGCATCCTCCAAGGATCATTGAGCAGCCTGCCATTACTATGCAAAGCATTGCGTTTTCATTGAACAGGTATTTCAGTATCAATCCTGTAAATACACCGCTTATGATCTGGGGGATGGTAATTGACATGTTAAACAGGCCCATGTAGATTCCCATCCTTTTAGGCGGGATGCTACTGGCAAGCATGGCATATGGCATGGCCAGGATGCTGCCCCAGGCGATTCCAATTCCTATCATAGGCAGAATCAGCCAGTCTGCATTCGGAATGATGAGGAACGACAGGAAAGATAGACCACCCACAGCAAGTGCGAGTGCGTGTGTGAACTTTTTCCCGATTCTCTTGGCCAGGATAGGAAGCAACAAAGCCACAACAGCAGACACCCCGTTATAAATCCCGAAAAGTATACCAACCCAGTTTCCGGCTTCCTGGTATCCGGTTGAACTTGGATCCGGGCTATGGTAGAAATAGAAAGCAACTGCAGGAGTAGTATAAACCCACATGGAAAAGAGTGCAAACCAGGAAAAGAACTGAACCAGTAGAAGCTGCACCATAATTCGAGGGATCACAACTTTCTTTGGCTTTTCATCTTCAATCTCCTTATCATAGTACTCAGGTGGATATTCAGATGTGCCGATTACCGTTACTAAGATTGAAGTGATCAGAACGAATGCTCCTACATAAAAGGAAATATATACATTGGGGGGGACAAGGCCTTTTCCGGAGGCTTCTTTAGCTATTCCAAACCAATTTCCAAGGATGTAAGGCAACCATGATCCAACTACAGCTCCTATTCCAATCAGTAAAGTCTGGACTGAAAATCCAAGGGTATGCTGTTCCTCGGGTAACTTTTCAGCAACCAGTGCCCTGAAGGGTTCCATCGAAATATTGATGGATGCATCCATAATCATCAGCATGCCGCCACCAATAAACATGGGAGCCAGGAATGTTGCCAGGTGAGGTGCATTGGGCATCAGGATAAGAGCTGTACTGGTTAAAATGGCACCAGCCAGGAAATATGGCCGCCTTCTGCCAAGCCTGCACCAGGTCTTATCACTAAAGTAACCTATAATGGGCTGAACAATCATGCCCGTAATGGGAGCTACCAGCCAGAACCAGCTGAGATGATCCACTTCGGCGCCAAATGTTTGGAGAATTCTGGAAGCATTGGCATTCTGCAATGCAAATCCAAATTGGATACCCAGAAACCCGAAACTCATGTTCCAAATCTGCCAGAAAGTAAGTCGGGGTCGTTTTACCATATAAAAAATGTTGATGCCGCAAATGTATAATTTCATTTTAATTTATTCACATTCAGGCCTAATTCTTTGCCGAACTTGTCCTCTTGGTTAAGAATTGAATACCCAGGATATGTTGTATGATTGAGAATGAATTACTTTTGTACACCAAAAAACTAAATATTCAATTAGTGAAATCAACATTCCGCAACTACGCAGCCAGCTAATTGACCTTAATCTTAAAATTATTTAAGGATGAATAAGAGAATCTACCTATCGACATTATTTGCTTTCCTCCTGTTTTACGGAGCATACTCCCAGATTATCACGGTCACCCCCCCCTTACCTACTGATGCCGACGGTGTTGAAGTGGTCTTTGATGCTACCCAGGGGAATGCCGGCCTTCAAGGGTATACGGGCGATGTATATGCTCATACAGGTGTAATTACCAATCTCAGTACTGGTCCTTCGGATTGGAAGTATGTAAAATCTCCCGGCTGGGGGATAAATACTCCTGAGTGTAAATTATCCAGCCTGGGTAACAATAAGTGGAAGCTCGTTATTGGTCCTTCAATCAGGGAATATTATGGCGTACCTGCCAGTGAACAGATCGAGAAGCTTGCTTTTGTATTCAGGTCAGCTACCCAGGTTGGCGGAGCCTGGCTTGAAGGTAAAACAGCCACAGGCGGGGATATCTTCTATGATGTTTATCCTTCCGGTGTCAGCGTCAAAATAACCAACCCGGATCAGGCTCTCATATTTGCCCAGCTAAATGTTCCCTTCTCGGTTTCAGTATCATCAGTTATGGCCGATACTACAATTCTGTATAATAATAATATTAGGATAGCTACAACCACCGGAAATTCAATCACTCAATCCATTACTCCTACAGAATACGGCCGTTATCTGATAAAGGCAATTGCTAAAAGTTCAACAGGGATAATTGCTGACTCTTTTTATTATTATGTCCGGCCAGCTTCCCCGGTAGCCGAATTACCTCAAGGTATGAAAGATGGGATAAACTACCTGAATGACACCACAGCGCTCTTATGCTTGTATGCTCCTCTAAAGGAATATGTTTTTGCAGTTGGTGATTTCAACAATTGGCTGCCTGATGAAGCAACCTATATGAACCGGACACCGGACGGTAAGAGATACTGGATTCAACTTAACCATTTGATCAAGAAAAAAGAATACATCTTCCAATACCTCGTTGATGGCAGTATCAGCATTGGTGATCCTTATGCTGCGAAAGTGAGTGATCCCTGGAATGACAGTTATATAGATGTAGCAACCTATCCTGGCCTTATCCAGTATCCAACCGGGAAAGCAAGTGGTGTGGCAACATTTCTCCAAACAGCACAGACGCCATACACTTGGCAAAGCACAAACTTTACACCTGCTGCAAATACTGACCTTGTTGTGTATGAATTATTGATCCGCGATTTTACTGCGAAACATACTTTCCAGTCATTAATTGATACTCTGGGCTACCTTGAAAAGTTAGGAGTGAATGCCATCGAACTCATGCCGGTAAATGAGTTTGAAGGTAACCTCAGTTGGGGTTACAATCCTAACTACTATTGCGCTTTGGATAAATACTATGGCCCGGCAGATACATATAAGAAATTCATTGATAAGTGCCACCAGAAGGGGATAGCAGTCCTGATGGATATAGCTCTGAACCATTCCTTCGGAACTTCTCCCTATGTAAAGCTTTACTGGGATGCTGCCAATAATCGCCCCTCTGCTCAAAGCCCGTTTTATAATCCGGTTCCCAAACATGACTTTAATGTCGGCTATGATATGAACCATGAGTCAGCTGATACAAAAGCCTATGTTAACAGGATTTTAGAATACTGGATAACCGAATTCAGAGTAGATGGTTTCCGGTTTGACCTTTCTAAAGGATTCACCCAAAATAATACTCTTGGTAATACAGCAGCCTGGGGCAATTATGATGCCTCCAGGATCAATATCCTGTCGGGTTACCATGATGTTATGACAGCAACAAACCCGAATTCTATCCTCATTCTCGAACATTTTGCCGATAACTCGGAAGAAAAAGAACTTTCAAACCGTGGTATGCTTTTGTGGGGTAATATCAATAATAATTACTCCGAAGCTGCCATGGGATATGCCGCTACCAGCGACCTTTCGTGGGGCTCATACAAAGCAAGGGGATGGACAAATCCTAACCTGGTTAGCTATATGGAAAGCCACGATGAAGAACGCCAGATGTTTAAGTGCATTACCTATGGTAACGCGAGTGGAACCTATTCAACGAAAGATACTACAACAGCAATGAAAAGGGCAGAGCTGACAAGTGCATTCTTCCTGACAATCCCCGGCCCGAAAATGATATGGCAATTTGGAGAAATGGGTTATGATTACTCAATTAATTACCCAAGTGGAACATCCGATTCGCGTACTGACAGCAAGCCCCCCCGTTGGGATTATATGAGCCAGTACCGTAGGAGCCACGTTTACAAAACATATGCAGGACTAGCTAAACTGAAAGTCGAAAATGCCGCTTTCAGATCAACAGACTTTACCACTGATTTAACGGGTGGTATGAAAAAGATCAAATTACAGAGTGGTGATGACAAGGTAGTTGTTCTGGGGAATTTCGGCGTTACAGATGCAAATATCACACCCGATTTCTTCAACTCCGGTGTTTGGTACGACTACCTGACCGGCGATTCTATTACAGTATCTGTCGTAACAAATCCTCTGAAACTGAAGGCCGGCGAAGCAAGGGTTTACCTTAACAAGCATCTGGCAAATCCTTTTGGTTTTGCAGATAATGACAAAGCCATTGCAGAACTTACTGTTTTCCCGAACCCGGTTGTTGATTTCTGCAGGATTCATATAAAATATCCTGGAAACGAGTTATACCAGCTGAGATTTCTCTCACTGTCAGGCTTGGATGTGGACAACCCGGTAATCGGAGAGGTCAATAAGGACCAGGAATTCCTGTGGAAACCAAAATCATCTGGATTATTCCTTGTACGGCTCCAGATTGGAGAAAAGGTGGTTGTTAAGAAGGTACTGGTTCAATAATCAGGCGGATTGCCTGATGATGAGAGAAGGCTTAAAGGATTTGGTTTGGAAATTAATATCTGCCGCCGGATTATTAAGCCTTCTTAGCATCAGTTTAATGCTTTCACGGCCCATTTCATAGCCCTTTTGCACGATGGTGGTAAGTTCGGGGTTAATGATGGTTGCATTTGGACCATCTCCATACCCAATCACAGCAATATCTTCTGGTACCCGGTAGTTGTTATTTTGTAATATCTGGATAGCTGCAATGGCAGTGCTGTCATTTACGGCAAATATGCCGTCAATCTCAGGGGCAAGGTTCAACATATGATTCTTCAGGGTCATCACCTCTTCACGGGTATCACATTTTAAAATACGGTCTTCCCTGATTTCCAGGCCATTGCTTTTTAAGGCTTCACAATATCCATTTCTTCGGTTCTTTCCAATCTGCAGATGCTGGGGTGCAGCCAGGTGCACAATATTCTTACAGCCCCTGCTGATAAGATGGTTTGTGGCAATCCTTCCGCCTTCAAAATCATCCATGATTACCTTGTCGCTTTCAATTTCATCGGCAACCCTGTCGTAAAAAACGATGGGTATACCATTGTCAATCGCTTCCCTGAAATGATCAAATGATTGGGTGGTTTTACTTAACGAAACTAGAATCCCATCAACCCGGTGATCAACCAGGGTCTGGAGATTTATGGCTTCCCTGTGATGATTCTCATTGGATTGGCAAATAATGAGATTATAACCCTCTTTATAAGCCAGGTCCTCAATGCCACTGATAACAGATGAAAAGAAATGATGTACAATGGCAGGTATGATCAACCCAATGGTGTTGCTTTTTTGTCTCCTTAAACTCAATGCAAGCACATTCGGCCTGTAGTTTACCTCTTCAGCATAGGCCTTGATCATGATCTTGGTCTCAGAGCTTATATCCGGGTGATCCTTCAGGGCTCTCGAAACAGTAGATATCGAAACACCCAGGTTCCTGGCAATGTCTTTAATCGTTAATGGAGTAGGTTTGCTCATAGTTTACATAGAACTGGGACTCTAAAGTAGTTATTTTTTCGTATCTTACACTGAGATTGATATTAGTTAAGTTACCCCGGCTAATTCCAGTACTCGGTGAAATAAGGAAAAAATACTGGATTATAAGATTTAGCAGGACTTTGAAAGTTATGCTTGAAAAGGAAATAGTAAATAGGAGCTTACATTTTTTGCAAACGATTGCGAAAACGATTTCAGAAAAAAAATTTCAGAATTATTTAATATTCATTGAAATAAGGAGTTATATTAGATTTTTATTTTTTAGTTTTGAGGCTGTTTATATAATTAGGAGCTCGTTATACTTAAGTCCATTGAAAAATTTCCCACATTAAAACGAATTCACACCTCAAGTTCAATATAAATTAACAATTGTTTAACCACAAGAAAGCCAGATCTATGAAGAAACAATTTACTTCTTTCAAGGTCCTGTTTCTTTTCCTGGTATGGGCATTCAGTACGCATGCCTATGCTCAGGAGGTAAAGATTTCAGGAAAAGTTACTGACGCAACGGATGGTAGTTCGATACCAGGCGTTACCGTGCTTATCAAGGGGACTAGTAAGGGAACAACAACTGACATTGATGGGAAATACGACATCAATGCCAATGCTGGTACCATACTGGTATTCTCCTATATCGGATATTCCCAACAGGAAGTAGCTGTTGGCACACAAAAATCCATCAACATTTCTCTCAAACCAACTGCAACCGGTCTCAACGAAGTTGTTATCATTGGTTATGGTCAGGTTAAAAAAGGAGATGCAACAGGATCAGTTAACACTATTGGCACCAAAGATTTTAACCGCGGAGCCATTACCTCACCCCAGGAACTGTTGGTGGGTAAAAGCGCCGGTGTTGTTGTTACAACATCAGGCGGAGCACCCGGAGCAGGAGCACAAATTCGTATCCGCGGCGGTTCTTCACTAAACGCCTCCAATGATCCATTAATTATTATCGATGGAATTCCCCTGGATAATAGCGATGTTTCTGGTAGCTCTAACTTCTTGTCAATCATCAATCCAAATGACATTGAAACTTTCACCGTACTAAAAGATGCTTCCGCTACCGCTATTTATGGATCGAGAGCTTCTAACGGTGTTATCATTATTACTACAAAGAAAGGCCAGTCAGGCTCTACCATGAAGCTGAACTACGATGGAAACACCTCCTGGTCAAGCGCAGTAAAATACCTCGACGTCTATTCAGGTGACCAGATGCGTAAAATCGCCCTGGACCATAAAGACCTGTTCGATCCGGCAAACTTTACAAGTCTCGGAACTGAAAACACCAACTGGCAGAAAGAAATTTACCGTACTGCCGTCTCCCAAAACCACAATGTAAGTATATCAGGAGCTGTTAAGTCTCTTCCTTATAGGGTAGCCCTTGGTTATACTGATGACAATGGTATCTTAAAAAACACCGATTATAAAAGGATAACAGGCTCAATCAACCTGAATCCTTCTTTCTTGCATAACGACCTGAAAGTTGACATCAATGCAAAAGCCATGAGCACCGATTGGAACTTCGGTGACGCTGGTGCCGTTGGTTCTGCTATCAATATGGATCCAACCCAGCCGGTTATGGACGGCAATACAAGCACTGCAGGCTATTTCCAATGGCCTACTTATGGTGCTAACCTCGGAACTCCAAATCCTGTTGAACAACTAATGGCAGCTGACAATACTTCCAAAGTAACCAGGATGATTGGTAATATCCAGTTAAACTACAAACTTCCGTTTATTCCTAACCTGCACGCCACTTTAAACCTGGCTACAGATAAAACAGATAGTAAAGGCCATAACAACCGCCCAACCACATCTCCTTCAACACTTACATCTCCTTACTGGGGCAAGTTGAGTGATTACAATGCACATAACAAGAATGACCTGTTGGATTTCTACCTGAATTATACCAAGGACCTGAGCCAGATCAAGAGCAAGATCGATCTGACAGGTGGTTATTCATGGCAGCATTTTCAACATAAAGGAGATCATTGGACTCGCGGTAATTACGATGAAAACCATCTTTACCAGACTCCTGACAGTTCATCCTACATTTCTGAAAACTACCTGGTATCATTCTTCGGCCGTTTGAACTACACCCTCATGGATAAGTATTTACTTACTTTCACTCTCCGTGATGATGGTTCATCCCGTTTCTCAAAAGGTAACCAGTGGGGTCTTTTCCCATCAGCAGCCTTCGCCTGGAAGATCAACGACGAATCATTCCTGAAGAATGTTAAGGCTGTCTCAAATCTGAAACTGAGATTAGGCTGGGGTGTTACCGGCCAGCAGGATATTCAGGGTAATGACTACCCGGCTCAGGCTCTGTATAGCCAATCCTATATGGGATCATACTACATGATTGATGGTGAATACCTTCCAACTCTTCGCCCGGGTGCTTATGACCCCAATATTAAATGGGAAGAAACCACAACCCAGAATGTTGGCTTGGATTTCGGCTTCCTGAACGACCGTATTAACGGTTCATTTGACCTCTACAAACGCACTACCAAGGATCTGTTGAACCTGGTTACTATCCCGAGCGGTAGCAACTTCTCCAATAAACTGATCACCAACGTTGGTAGCCTTGAAAATAAGGGTGCTGAATTTACCTTGAACCTGGTTCCTATTTCAAAGAATGATATGAACCTTACAATTGGATTCAACGTCACTTACAACCAGAATAAGATTACTAAACTTACCATGACAGATGATCCTACATATATGGTTCCCGAAGGTGATGCTTTCACAGGCTTCAAACAGGTTATCAAGGTAGGTTATCCTGCTCACTCATTCTTCGTAAACAAACAGGTTTATGATGCCAATGGAAACCCGATCGAAGGATTATATGTTGATCTTTCAGGTGAAGGTGGTACCGTTAATGGTGACAATGCTGATAAGTATATCTACCACAACCCGACCCCTGATTATCTGCTGGGATTCTCTTTCCGCTTTAATTACAAGAATTTCGATCTTGCTGCTTCAAGCAGGGGTAGCATAGGAAACTATGTTTACAACCAGGTTGCCGCCGGATCTTCCTACGACCAGATGTCACAGATAGGATATTGGAAAAACTTCCCAACATTCCTGGATGACACCAAATTCGTAAAACGTCAGTTTACCAGCGATTACTTTGTTGAAAACGCTTCCTTCTTCAAATTGGATTACCTGAGTTGCGGATACAAATTCGACAATCTCGTAGGCAAACTGAGCGGCCGTATCAGCTTTACGGTTCAGAATGTGCTTACCATAACTAAGTACACAGGAATTGATCCTGAAGTTTCAGGCGGTGTGGATAACAACTTCTATCCCAGGCCACGTACCTATATGGTTGGTTTAAGTTTAAGCTACTAATGATTTAATACTCAACAGATATGAATAGTAAAATAATAATCTTGGGAGTTTTACTTTCTGCATTGATGGTTACATCATGTGTGAAAGATTTAAACATAACGCCAAAAGACCCGAATAAAATCCTCGCAGGAAACTTGAGCGACGATCCCGTTTATATGAAGGAAGTATTAGGTAAAATCTATGCCAGCTTTATCATCTCCGGTCAGGGAGGTGGACTGGGCGATGATATCGTTGCTTCTGATGGAAACTTCTTCACTACTACCAGGGCTCTCTGGAATTGCCAGGAAATTACCACAGATGAAGCTATCTGTGCATGGGGCGACGTTGGTATTGCCGACCTCAACACCCAGACATGGAGCTCCAACAATCCTTTTCTCACTGCTCTCTATCAACGTCTGAGCCTAAGTATTACTTATGCAAACGACTTTATCAAACAGACCAATGGTAACTCTGACCCCAAAGTTATTCGTTATAATGCTGAGGCTCGTTTCCTCAGAGCATTGGCCTATACATGGGAAATGGACCTGTTCGGAAATCCTCCTTTCGTAACTGATGCTGACGGTGTTGGCAAATTCTTCCCCAAGCAGCTGGATCAGGATGTTACCGTTGCCCGTCCTAAACTGTTCAATTATATTGTTTCAGAACTACATGGAATTGAAAGCAAGTTAGGCGAACCCGGATTCTCATATCCTCAGGCTGACCAGGGTGCATGCTGGATGCTGTTAGCACGCCTTTATCTGAATGCCCAGGTGTTCACCGGCACTGCTAAATGGGATAGCTGCAAAATCTATTGCGATAAAGTAGTTAGTAGCGGTAAATATTCACTTGCTCCTGACTATCGCCAGAACTTCAGCGCCGACAATGACGGCTACCATAATCCTGAAATGATCTTCGCATGGGAACAAGACGGCAATTATACCCAGGGCTATGTTGGAACAACTTTCATCATCGAGTCAAGCAGCGATGCTACATACATCAGGGCTGAAGATTTCCATGGACTTACTTCCAATACTAACTGGAACGGTAACAGGTCAAGGAAACAATTTATGAATGTCCTGGTTGACACACTTGCTACCTATGGAAACAATCCTGTCCCTTACGATACTGACCCAATGTTCACCCAGTGTAAGGACAAACGCGTTTTCCTCAAATCAAAGAAGAGCCCGGATATCCCTTCAGCTTCCTCTAATGGCGATTACGGTATCGGCGTATATAAATTTACTGCCAAGAATGCCGATGGTTCCCAGGCTGCAAACTATAATGCTGCATTTGCCTGCACAGATTTCCCAATATTCCGTTATGCTGACGCATTGTTAATGAGGGCTGAATCTCTGCACAGGTTAGGTAATGATGCAGATGCAGTTGCTGATATTAATGCTGTTAGGCAACGGGCATTTGGTGAGAACTACGTTCCTATTACCGCTTCAGAAGTTACCGATCAGTTCCTTTTAAATGAACGCGGTAAGGAATTCTATTATGAAGCACAAAGAAGGACCGACCTCATCCGCTTTGGACAGTTCTCAAACGGTACTTACAAATGGGCTTGGAAAGGCGGAGTTGCCAATGGTACTCAGACCGACAGCCATCTTAACCTTTTCCCAATCCCGGGTGCTGAAGTTTCTGCTAATCCAAACATTCATCAAAATCCTGGTTACTAAACCTAAAAACTTCTGAACAATGAAAAGAAAACTAATTATATATATAGCCTTAATTGGGATAATCGGTCTGTTGTCCAACTGTAAAAAGGATGAGACAAAGGTTGTATTATCCTCAAATCCGGTGCCGCCTACTTTAACCTTACCGGATAATTTGACGTTGCTGAGGACACATGCTGGCGATACACTCACCTTTACAGGTACTGCAGTGGATCCGGGATTTAATGCTTCAGCAAACTATTTTGTAGAAGCATGTAAGGCTGGCTCTGGTTTTACAGATGTCATCACACTTTTTACCGGTGTTAAAAACAACATCTTTAAAATCTCAGCAGGGGACCTTAATAACATCCTTCTCAAAAAACTTCCTGCAGATGAAGCAACATCTCTTGATTTCAGGGTAAGATCAGTATTTGTAATTGACGCAGGTACCGGATATACTCCGATTGAGGTTACTTCAGCTATTACAACTGCTACTGTTACAACTTACGGACCCCCAACTTTGGCCCTCACAACTGCAGGGACACTTCAGGGTGTTATCTCTCCAACTGACAATGGTTTCTATTCAGGTTGGATCTATACCGACGGAACTCCTTTCCATTTCACCAACAAGGATAATGGGAAAAATTACGGTGGTGATGCCGGTACTGGAGTTCTGACAGAGAATGGTCCAGATCTTACTCTTGATGCCGGTGCTTATAATATCACCGTTGACCTTACCAATCTTTCCAGTATCACTATGACGAAAGAAGATGTAACTATCGGTATTATCGGTGATGCAGTTGGTGGATGGGATAACGATACAAAGATGGTATTCAATTTTACAGATCGTAGCTGGAATATACATAAAGCAGTTACTGCCGGAGGTGTCAAATTCAGGACTCACGGCGGATGGAATAAAGTGAATGTTGCATATCGCCCCAATAATCATGATCTCAACAACCTCTATCAAAGCCATGGATTGTTAAACGGTGTTCAACTTGAACCAGATCTTGGCGATAGTCAGAATATTGACGATATAGCAGCTGGTAACTATGATATCAAGTTTTTCTTGGAATCATCCCCAATGAAAGCTGTTTTCACTCCTGCAAAATAAAAAGTTGAGTTGACAGGTCCGGTCTGTCCGGGCCTGGCATCAATTCTCAGGGAGTTTCTGCATAATAGAAATTGAGTTCTTTTACAACGTGTCAAAAAGGTTTACAGAAGTTTTCCCGTGTGGAGAACTCAATCCGCAGATCGACATTTTTTAAACATTAAAAAAAACATCAAATGAAAAGAAAAATATTTTCAAAAATCTTGACTGTACTGGTCCTGGCTACGCTGGTTTTTGTTTCTTGTACGAAAGAAAATTCAGAGGTTCGTCTTGATCCTACGCTCGCAACATCCCAGGTTTACGGAGTCACACATGACTCTGCTACCGTCGTTGGATTTGTCGTAGCATCAGGAAGCGGATTCTCAGAAAGAGGCGTTTGCTATAATACCTCAACTTCTCCTACTGTTGATAATAGTAAGGTTGTTTATACCGGCGAAAGCAGAACAGCTACCTTCGTTGTTGACCTTGGTGGTCTGAATTATGCTACCACATATTATGTGCGCGCATATGCAACAAATGCAAGTGGTACCATCTACGGTGATGAGTATTCTTTCACTACAGATCCAATTGCTCCTAGTGTTAGCACTGCTGAAATAAAGGATATTACCGGAACAACAGCTACCGGTGGTGGCACCATTACAAATACCGGTGGAGCAGCTATCACTGCAAGGGGTATTTGCTACAGCACAAGTGAAAATCCTACAGTTGCTGATCATAAAACATCCGACGGCACTGGTGATGGAGCTTTTGTTAGTTCAATGTCTTCATTGCTCGGCCTTACTGATTACCATGTTCGCGCTTATGCCACCAACAGTGCTGGTACATCCTATGGCGAAGATGTTAAATTCACAACCCTGGTTTCCGTGCGCACATGGAACGTGCCTGGTGACTATGTTGGTGACAGCTATCCTGGAACCACACTTGCAAACTGGGATCCGGCTAATTCACCACAGGTTAAGAGTAACCTGGCTGCTCCTAACTCACTCGAAGGATATGTCTATATGGCCAATGCAACAAACCAATGGAAGCTTGCTACACAGACAAACTGGAACGGACCAAACTATGGCGCTGGTGCAACCGGTGTTCTTGATCCTAATGGTGGTAACTTCCAATCACCAGCTGGCTATTATAAGATCAATGCTGACGCTATCAATCTCACCTACACTGCTGTTGCAACTGTTTGGGGTGTTATTGGAAGTGCTACTGCCAATGGATGGAATGATGAAACCGGATTGACCTATGTTCCGGCTATGAGAACCTGGAGAGGTGGTATTCACCTTGCTGCCGGCGAATTCAAATTCCGTGCAAACCACGATTGGGGACTAAACTATGGTAGCACAGCCGGAAACGCAACTCTCGATGCTGGTGGTAGCAATATTCCTGCTCCCTCTGTAGAATCAGATTATTACTTTGCACTCGACCTCAGCACTCCTTTAACTTATACCTACACCGCTGACAGGTGGGGTATTATTGGAGATGCTACAGCAGGTGGCTGGTCAGATGACCAGAACATGACCTGGGATGCAACCAATCAGGTTCTCACTGCAACCATTCCTCTTACTGTTGGAGCCATTAAATTCAGAGCTAATGATGACTGGGCAGTCAATTATGGTGGTCCGTTAACAGCCCTGACACAAGGTGGTGATAACATTCCTATCGCAGAGGCCGGCACCTATGTAATTACGCTTGACCTTGGCAAAGTTGTACCTTCTTGTACAATCACCAAACAAAAGAAATAAAAGACTCTATTCAATAAGGGGTGGGTCAAAAGCCCACCCCTTTTTTCAATTACTCCCCACTATCAGTTATTTACTTCTTTTGCTAAACCTGGTTTCTGAAACTCCGGATTACCACGTTCAACTTATGCTTGATTAGTACCTGATTCTTTTGATTTATACCAAATCAACTTACGATGCCCAACATAAGTAAATTGTTTGAATATTGGCGAAAACTATATCCCCATGTGTCTGAACAGATTCTGGGAAATTACCTTCAGACAATTGAATTTTATAAAACCTTTACCCAAGTAAATGAAGAACAGGTTGACTGGTATAAGGACGCCATAGTATATTCACTCTACACAGATTTATTCAATCAAAATTTTGAGGGTATCATCGAGAAATTGGACTACCTGCAGGATCTCGGTGTAAACTGTATATGGTTATTACCTGTAATGCAGTCACCCATGCGAGATGCAGGATTCGATATTTCAGACTTCCTTAATATTCGTCCTGAACTTGCCAACAACGACCCTTCTCAAAGCACAGCAGTTTTCACCGGATTTCTGAAAGAAGCTCATAACAGGGGCATCAAGGTTATTTTCGATTTTGCAATTAACCATATTTCGGATCAACACCCATGGTTTCTCGAAGCCAGGAAAAGTAAGGATAATCCATACAGGCAATTTTTTATCTGGAATACGGATACCTCAACATATAGCAAGGCACGAATCATATTTAAGGGGATAGAAGACTCTAATTGGGAGAAATGCGGAGATGAATACTATTTCCATCGTTTTTTTAGTTTTCAGCCGGATCTGAACTATCATAACCCGGAAGTGCTTCTTTCCATGTGCCGGTTCTTACTTTATTGGCAGAATGTGGGAGTTGACGGATTCAGAGCTGATGCAATACCCTATCTCTGGAAAGAAGAAGGAACAGAATGTGAAAACCTTCCCCAGACCCACCTGGTGGTAAAATTCTTCAGGGCTCTCCTCGATTATGTTAAACCTGGTTCCTTGCTATTAGCAGAAGCCTGTCAGAAACCTAATAGGGTTGTAGAATACCTGGGTAATGGTGATGAATGTCACGCAGCTTATCATTTTCCATTGATGCCACGCATATTCAAAGCTATAGCTCAGCATAGCGGAAAACCAATCGAAGAAATTCTTTCACGGGATGTAACACCCGAATTGCCAGAGAATGGGCAGTGGTTTACATTCCTTCGTTGCCACGATGAACTTAGCCTCGAACTGGTTTATGTCACAGAAGAGGAGAGAAAGTTCATACACGAAAACTATTGCCATGATCCAAAGTGGGATTTCCGCATGGGTGAAGGAATCTCAGCCCGACTCTCCGAACTGATGGATCGCGATCCCAGGAAAATTCACCTGGCTTACTCCTTGATTCTAACCCTGCCCGGAACCCCGGTAATATATTATGGTGATGAGTTCGGCAAACTGAATGATGAAGATTATTATAATGAAATGATTGCCCTAACTGGAAAGGATGATACCCGCTTCCTGGTCCGGGGTAAGATTGATTGGAAATCCCTGGAAAAGGACCTTTCCAATCCTGCCAGCTTCAGCAGTATTGTAAACAGCAAGCTGAAAAAAATGATGAAGACCAGGCGTCAATTCAAGGCTTTTGGCAGGGGATCACTGGTCTTTAGCAATCTTACCGATAATTCTGCAGGGAAAATCCTGGCATTCGTGAGAGAATTCGAAAATGAAAAAATATTGGTCCTACATAATATGACAGAAAATCCTGTCGAAATCCAGCTTCCAGCTGGCCTGACATCAGGTAAAGAACTCCTCCAGCAATCCTGGTCCTCACGGATGACGCTCGAACCATACGGTTTCAGATGGATTTACTCATGATCAATACGTCACACCGCACTAAAAAATCTTGCTTTAGAAGTCAATATTTATCCACCTTAGTCTAAATAAATCAAAAAGCAAATCTGTTAAAGGCAGTAAATCTGATGAATGCATTCAAAGTATTGTATCAATGCAATAGTTATAGGGCATTTAAAGACAACACAAATTGACACCAAATAATATAATGAAAGGATTTAAAATAATAACTTCTGACAACCAAGAAATAAAATTTGAATTTTATTTAGATGCTGCACCTGTGACATCAAATGCGTTTAATGGCATTTTGCCATTTACAAGGACTTTTTATCATGCAAAGGTTTCTGGACAAGAAATATGGATAGACAATGTTCCAAAGTTGGAAATCATTCAAGAGAATGCATCTGTATTCACTGAGCCAGGTGAAGTTGTGTTTGGACCAACAATGCCTATCAGAACAAAGACTGCAAACTGTTTCGGAATATATTATGGTGACGGCAAAGGACTTGACGCTTGCAACATTTTCGCAAGAGTAATCGAAAGTGACAAACAAAAATTGATAGACCTTGGAAATAGTATTTGGAAAAACGGTTCACAAGATTTGACAATTTCAGCAATAGACACAACTAAATGACAGACATCGCAACGATAGAAAGAAAAACTCCCTGTTACAGCACTTACCCAAAAGGCGGAGTTCAGTGTTCCAAAACAGTTATGTGGTTAATCAAACAGTAGTTTTTCAAATCAGGTTTTGTGGCTAAAGTCCCGCCCTTCGGCTAGCGGCAAACTGTTGGAACTATATGCAAAAAGTATCATGATTGAATGGATTAGTATGATACATTGTGTGATTAATTTGAAGCCTCAGATCGCAGTAATTTGAATTTGGCAATTTAATATTGCTCATTTTGCATTCAAACAATACCAATCAAAAGACCATGTCAAAATTAAATTTTGATGCCGTTATCTTTGACCTGGATGGCGTAATCACTCAGACAGCCCTTGTGCACGGCAGGGCCTGGAAAAAGATGTTTGATGATTACCTCAAGGGTAGGGCAACTTCACTTGGGGAGCCATTTCGTGAATTCACGCAGAAGGACGATTACCTTCCCTATGTTGATGGAAAACCCAGGTATGAAGGTGTTCGTTCATTCCTGGAATCAAGGAATATTCATCTGCCTTTTGGTACACCTGGCGACAGCGTTGAGCAGGAAACAGTCTGTGGCCTGGGTAACAGGAAAAATATTGCATTCAACGAAGTATTGGATAAGGAAGGAGTGAAAGTGTATGAATCTACTGTTGATCTCATTCATGAACTTCGGAAAAACGGTATTCACGTGGGTGTAGCTTCTTCAAGCAAGAATTGCTATGCAGTGTTGAAAGCTGCCGGACTGCTTGATCTCATAGAAACCAGGGTCGATGGTGAAGTATCAGCAGAAATTGGTTTGAAAGGTAAACCAGAACCTGATATCTTTCTTACAGCTGCTAAGAATCTTGGAACAGATCCATCAAGATCAGTAGTAGTTGAAGATGCAGTTTCAGGCGTTGCTGCGGGCAGGAAAGGTAATTTCGGTTTGGTCCTGGGAATTGCACGCGAAGAGAACGAGGATGAACTTTATGAAAATGGAGCTGATATTGTCGTTTCAGACTTATCAGAGATATCCATCGATGACCTGGATGTTTGGTTCGATGATGATGATGGGGAGGAAAACTGGGATGTTTGTTATACAGAATATGACCCCTCTAAAGAAAGAACCCGTGAAGCACTGCTGACTGTCGGGAATGGCTATTTCGCCACACGTGGGGCTTTGGAGGAAACTAAGTCTAACCCTGTGAATTATCCCGGCACTTACATAGCCGGTTTATATAACAGGCTGATTACCCCGATTTCTGGTAAAGACATAGAAAACGAAGATTTTGTAAACTGTCCTAATTGGTTACCGGTTACATTCAGAATAGAAGACGGAGAATGGTTTGATATTAATAATACTGAAATCCTATCATTCGAAAGAACATTATCACTTGGGAGGGGCTTGCTTGTTAAGCAAATGACAGTGAGGGATGCGGCCGGAAGAGAGACAGGAATTGTTTCAGAACGGTTCGTTTCTATGCAAAATCCACATCTTGCAGGCCTCCGGTATTGCGTTACTCCTTTAAATTACTCGGCTAAAATCGAAATGAAAACAGGCCTTGATGGGGCAATTATCAATGATGGAGTTGAGCGTTATAAAGCTTTGAACCAGTTACATCTAAAGCCTGTCAAACAAGGTGCTGACCGGAACAGGCACTTTCTTTCTGTTGTTACAACCCAATCAGGTATTACTATCGCCGAGGCTGCTCAATACGAGTTTCTTGCCGATGATGAAGCATTGGATCTGGAACTGAAATCCGAAACCGCTCCTGGAATGGTCACCGGAAAGGTCGTTTTCGAAGGAATGGAAGGTGTTGAATATTCCATGGAAAAACGTGTTTCCCTATTTACTTCCAGGGAAGATGATGTAAAGGAACCCTTGGAAGAGGCTATGAAACTTCTCGATGAAGCCGATGATTTTGACCTGCTCCTGTTCGAAAGCATTGATGTTTGGAATGAGATATGGAACGATATGGATATGATCATCGAAGATGATTCTGAAGCCCAGAAACTGGTCCGGCTACATCTGTATCACCTGGTAGTTTCAATGTCGCCGCATAACAGTAGTCTTGATGCTAGCATTACCGCCCGCGGTCTGCATGGTGAAGCCTATCGTGGCCATATATTCTGGGATGAGCTATTCATCCAGCCTTTGTACAACCTTCATTTGCCTGAAACAGCCCGTGCAATGCTTATGTATCGCTATAGGAGGCTGGCGATGGCCAGGAAGTATGCTGAAGAATATGGTTATGAAGGTGCAATGTTTCCTTGGCAAAGCGGGTCTGATGGGAGGGAGGAAACACAAACCATCCACTTGAACCCCCTTTCAGGTAAATGGGATCCCGACCATAGTTCTCTTCAGAGGCATGTTTCGCTGGCTATCGCTTATAATACCTGGCAGTATTATCACATTACTGCTGACATTGAGTTCCTTCGTGAATATGGTGCTGAAATGTTTCTGGATATATGCCGGTTTTGGGCCAGTAAGGCAAAGTTCAATGAAAAAACTGGCAGATACAGCATTGATAAGGTAATGGGCCCAGATGAATTTCATGAGCAATACCCGGGTGCGGCTGAAGGTGGAATAAGAGATAATGCCTACATTAATATTATGATAGCCTGGTCTTTCGAAAAAGCCGGGAAAATTTTAGATATCATAGGAGAAACATCAGTCAGGAAAGTCAGGGAAAAACTGGCACTTAGCGATAATGAAATCAGGCAGTGGGCTGAAATAGCTTCCAAGCTTACTCTTTATATAAACGCAGACGGTATCATTGCGCAGTACGACGGCTATTTCAATCTAAAAGAACTGGATTGGGAGCTTTACAAAAAGAAATACACGAATATCTACAGGATGGATAGGATCCTGAAAGCTGAAAACCTGTCACCGGATGAATTCAAGGTTGCAAAGCAGGCTGATATGCTGATGACTTTCTACGTTCTTGAAAAAGAAGAGGTTGATCAGATCTTAAGGAAAATGGGATACACTCTTCCTGCTGACTATCTTCAACGTAACCTTGACTATTATTTGAAGCGCACATCACATGGTTCAACATTAAGCAGGGTTGTCCATTCAAGGTTGGCCCTTCTTGCTGGTTACGGTGAACTCAGCTGGCAACTTTATTCAGAAGCCCTTGCCAGCGATTTCAATGATATCCAGGGAGGGACAACAGGAGAAGGTATCCATGCTGGTGTTATGGCAGGGACATTACTTATTGCACTAACTACTTATGCCGGTGTAAATTATCAGGGAGATGTGTTGAGAATTAACCCAAAACTTCCTGAAAAATGGGAAAAGATGGAGTTTGGGCTGAATTTTAAAGGTATTAGATTTGGATTCCAAATATCAAATAATGCAGTAAAAGTTTTAGCAGATAAAGCTTGCAAGGTTATGATTTTTGAGAAAATGGTAAATTTGGAGGCAAATTCAGAAACGGATATAAATTAATAATTGCTAAACCACTAGAAAATCGAGAGCAATGTTAGGTGACATTCTACTAATTACTGAAAAACATCAGAAAGCTGGTGAAATCATTATCGAAAAGATCCTTGCAACAAGGAAGCCCAAAATGATTATAGCTATATCTGGTGAATCCGGTTCCGGGAAGTCGGAATTGGCTCATGTTATTGCAAAAGGGCTCAGGAAACATGGGATTTTTGCCAAACCATTGCATATCGATAACTACTACCGGGTTCATCCACTTAAACGCACAGAATGGAGGAAAGAACAAGGAATCGAAAATGTTGTCGGGTTTGGTGAATACGATTGGGTAACCATCGACAGGAATATTGCTGAGTTCATGGAAGGAGTTGAATCAACAGGGCCTTGCGTTGACCTCGTAACCGAACAGGTGGATCAATTGACAACTGATTATTCAACTGTTGATATGCTAATCATCGACGGGCTATACGCGATAAAGACCAGTGGGGTTGACTTGAGGATTTTTATTGAACTCACCTACCATGAAACTAAGAAAGCCCAGGTAGTAAGAGGTAAAGAACCACAAAATGAATATCGGATGAATGTGTTGGAACAGGAACACAAAATGGTTCAATCACTCAAATCAATGGCAGATATGCTCATCAGCATGGAATATGAAGTGGTTGAAGTAAAGAAATAATACGGAACTTTTCTGGAAGGCATTGAGGACGGGATCACATTTTGATCTCGTCTTCTGTTTTATTGAAGAAATGATATTCAAGCAGGTGGTAGGAATTCACCGGCATGAGTTTGATCCACTTCTTGTATTTGAAATACCATTTCCATTGGATGGAACGGAAAAGGCCATTCTGAATCAGGAATGAATAAGTGAATGGATGTACCCCAATCTTGAGGAAAGATTCGTTTTGATCCTGTAACAGGTAACGAATATTATTCTCAATTTCATCTGTCAGAAGAATGCTTGGTTTAATCTCACCGGTACCTTCACAGGTTGGGCACTTTTCGAGGATCTGAACATTTGTTTCAGGCCTTACACGCTGACGGGTAATCTGCACTAAACCAAACTTGCTTGGAGGAAGGATACTGTGTTTGGAATGATCCTTATCCATTTCATCCTTCAGCTTTGAGAATAGCTTTCGGCGATTCGAGCCTTCATGCATATCAATAAAATCGACCACAATGATTCCACCCATATCGCGAAGGCGCAATTGACGTGCTACTTCTATGGCCGCTTCAATATTCACAGATAAGGCATTATCCTCCTGGCTGCTGTCACTGTTCACCTTATGGCCACTGTTCACATCAATGACATGAAGTGCCTCAGTGTGTTCAATGATAAGGTATACCCCGCTTTTTATGGTAACGATCTTTCCAAACGAATTCTTGATCTGTTTGTCGATACCAAAATGTTCGTATATGGGGATCTTCCCTTTGTACTGCTTAACTATGTCAAGCTTGTCGGGGGCATTGGTCCTGATATAATTCTTTACTTCTTCACAGACCATCGGGTCATCGACATGGATATTGTTGAAAGATTCATTCAACATATCCCTAAGAATGGCGGATGTCCTGTCAAGTTCACTGACGATCTTCTGGGGTGCTTTGGCGCTGATGAGTTTCTGTGCAACAGATTCCCATTTCTGAATAAGATTATTAAGGTCAGTATCCAGGTCGGCTACTTTTTTATTCTCAGCCACTGTACGGATAATAACTCCGTAGTTTTTTGGCCGGATACTCATAATTAGCCTTTTAAGGCGATTACGTTCCTCGCTGCTCTTAATTTTTTGGGAAATGGATATCCTGTTGGAGAAAGGCACTAATACAAGGTACCTGCCTGCAAAGGATATTTCTGAGGATATCCGGGGGCCTTTTGTCGAAATAGGTTCCTTTGCAATTTGCACAAGGACAAGCTGGTTCGAAGTAAGTACCTGCGTTATTTTACCGGTCTTTTCAATGTCAGGTTCCGAGATAAATTCGGGCATGGACAATTGAGCATCCCTGCCTGTGAGGGCAAGTTTGGTATATTTTAACAGGGAATTTATCTGGGGCCCTAGATCAAGATAATGCAGGAATGCATCTTTTTCATATCCCACATCAACAAAAGCCGCATTCAGGCCGGGCATAATTTTCTTAACACGGCCAAGATACACGTCGCCTACTGCGAAACTGCTGTTGGTTTTTTCTTTGTTAAGTTCAACCAGCACTTTTTCTTCCAGCAGGGCAATGTTTACTTCCGAAGAGCTAGCGTTTATTATTAATTCTTTATTCACAACAGCTAAATTGCATATGCAGATATTCCTGCGAGTAATCCTATACCTAATAAGGTCTCAATGAAACGAATAGTAAAGGTACTCGAAAAAAATTTCATCACATGAAATAAACCTAATTCCATGTGATGAAATCGCCAAAAGGAATAAGAAAATTATTTCTTCTTGTGTCTGTTCTTGCGCAAACGTTTTTTACGTTTGTGCGTGGCCATTTTATGTCTTTTTCTTTTCTTACCGCTGGGCATGGTCTGAGTTTTTTATAGAATTCTTCGGATTATTTCACCTTATGTTTCACTTCATTAACGAAAACCTTAGCAGGTTTAAATGAAGGAATATTGTGAGCTGGAATGATAATAGTTGTATTCTTGCTGATGTTCCTGCCGGTTTTTTCAGCTCTTTTCTTAACAACAAAACTACCAAAACCTCTGAGGTAAACGTTTTCGCCGTTAGCCATCGCACTTTTGATGGCATCCATAAAGGCTTCCACAGTCTGCTGAACAGCAACTTTTTCAATGTTTGTCTTACTGGCAATTTCAGTAACGATTTCTGCTTTCGTCATCTTTGTATCGGTTTAATGAATTGATACTAAATTTCTTAAATGGGCTGCAAATATAGGGTTTTTTTTCAACTTCAAATATTTTGACAGCTTTTTTTGCGAAATATCATCATGAAATTGAATTTTTTTTTGGAAGGGAGAAAAATCTCAGATTTCGCTTTCAGTTTCAAAAAATATTTTACCTTTGCAATCCCAATTAAGGTGTCGTAGCTCAGTTGGTAGAGCAACGGACTGAAAATCCGTGTGTCACTGGTTCAATTCCAGTCGACACCACCAAGATGGTTGAAGGATTGGAAGCAAAATTTCCAATCCTTCTGATTTTCAAGGGTTTCGTAATGTCGGCGAATAACGTTCGGAACCTTTTTTCCAAAGTTTGCGGTAATTTTTTTCACCATTTTTTCACCAAAGAATGAGAGGAATTACCCATGAACAAAACCCACATCAAATTTCAATTGCGCATGGATAGGTCAAATGTCGATAGGCTTTACCCAATCTACTTGTATGCAAATGTCAACGGCAAGGTGAAATATTTCACCACAAATCATGCTGTTGCCGAGAAAGCCTGGAACCCCAAAAAACAGGAGGTAAGTGGATCTTACCCAAACGCTCAAACTATCAATAATGACATTGCCCGTTATAGAAGCTGGGCAGAAAAAATCCGGATCGATGCAGATCAGGATGGAGCCAATATAAACCTATTCGAATTTGAGAAGATATTTCGGGGAGGAGCTAAGGATCTCTCAGATGTTTTCGAGTTTATTAAGAATGACCTTCAGGAATTTAAAAACACATATGCTAAGGATACGCTTAAAATGTATCAAAGCCAATCTAAAAAGTTGAAAGGCTTTAGAGCAACACTTTCATTTACTGAAATCACACCTTTTTTCTGGAAGCTTTACGACAGCTACCTGATCAAGCTTGGGAACAATGCCAACACAAGGTGGAAAGCGTTTAGGACAATCAAGACCTATATCAATAAAGCCATTGAAGCTGGAATCCTGAAAACTGATCCACTCAGGGGGGTGAAGGTAAGGAAACCCGAAGGGAATCGACAGTTCCTAACCCAGGATGAATTGAAAAGCCTGGAAATCCTTTACAAAGGATTCTTAACCAAAGACCTTAAAACCGTACTAACTTATTTTCTCTTTTCCTGTTATACAGGACTGCGATATGAAGACGTCAGGACCTTGAAATATAGTAATGTCTTTATAGAACCTGGGAATTCTTACCTGCAATTCACACAGCATAAGACGAAACAAGCGGAAAACATGCCACTTGGATCAAAGGCTATAAGCCTTATTCCCAAGAATGGGTTGCAAAACCAGCCTCTTTTTAAGGTTTATACAAATCAGGTTACAAACCGGCATTTAAAAAGCCTGATGACTTTGGCAAAGATCAACAAAGACATATCATTCCACTGTGCAAGACACACTTTTGCAACAATCGGGTTGGAATTAAGCGGGGATATTGCGACCGTCAGCAAGCTTCTTGGACATAGAAAAATCCAGACTACACAGATTTATGCTAAGGTACTGGATAAATCGAAGAGAGGAGTGATCGATTTGATGGATGCAATCTAATCTTGATGGGGCGGGTTCACCGCAAGCCTGGGGTGAAAAAAATAATTCCCTTGACACTCTGCTTTTATCGGAGAGGTCATTTATTTGTTCAATAATTGACGCAATAAATAGTCCGTTTTCGCCTTTGCCATCCAAAACTATTCTATGTTAATTAGCTAAACATATCAGACTATTGATATTTATGCATTAAATAATTGGCAGATTAGAGGAATAGTATAAATATATTTTATATTTGTTCCACTTCTAACAGTTTTGATTCCATACTTCCTTATCTAGTAAACAACTATAGTTGATTTAGAGAAAGCACCGGCAGTTGTGTCAACTATCAGTTATTTAATGTATTAAACATTCATACTTAATTCAAGCACTGTTTTGATAACCATTTTTTGGAATAAAGTACATAGTATTTGATTTAATCAAACTCTCTCAGATTACGAAAACTTATGATTTAGCATAGATGCAGATTATGCTCATGCATTGCTATTCTCCAGCTTACCTGCGACTATTCAATAACGTAGAGAAAATCGTAGATCAAAATCATATAACCAGTATCTCCTGATAACCAATAAAACCCAATCAAATATTTATACCATGAAAAAGCAGATTAATCTACTCTCAATCCTATTTATGCTTATTACATTTAATTTGCATGCCGCTATCTTAACAGTAAGTAATAACACTAGCAATCCAGGGCAATACTCCAGCCTTCAGACAGCCATAAACACGGCATCAGCTAACGATACCATTTTAGTAGCAGGCTCATCAACTTCATATGGAGATATCTCGATTGGTAAAACGTTAATCTTATTCGGAGCTGGTTACCATAATCAATATGGCAATAATACAACTATTGGGAATCTAACTTTATATAGAACTAATTTGTATATTAGTGCAAGTGGTTCAAAAATTGTTGGGTTCATTGCCAGCCAAATTTTTGCTAATGGAAATTTTTCTGGTAGTGTTGATACTACTGCCACTATTAATAATATTGTTATTGAAAGATGCCAAATAAGCTTAATTACATTCGGAGGAACTTCTATTCAAAAATCTTCATTCAATAATGATACTATCCGTAATTGTATCATCTCATCAGGAATTAATACAGGTGAATACTGTCAATATAATGGTAACTGCACTTATCTTACTTCTGTTTTAAAATTTCGAAATATTTATGTGCATAATAATATTTTCAATGGTGCTAGTATATCATCTGATCATGCAACATTCCCCTCTGTTGTTAGCGGATTTTATGTGAGAAACAACGTCTTTATTAACAGGCTTTCAAATTGTTTTGGAACGGCCTTTCCATCGATTGTGATTGAAAATAACATTTTCTATGCTGCTTCTCCACAAGGAGGAGCTACCTGCTCCCTGACAAAAAACATTACATTCATGTGCCTGGATAATAATATCCCAGGCTCTGGCAATTTGGGAAGTGGAAACAAAATCAACCAGAACCCTCTTTTTGTCAACTATCCTCTTGCTGGAGCGGTTGCTTTCAGCTATAACCATGATTTTCATCTTCTGGCAGGCTCACCCGGCAAAAATGCAGGTACAGATGGCACGGATATAGGAATTTATGGAGGATGGTCACCATTTGATGTAGGTGCTAACCCATACATCCCTCAAATGATAGAATTAACTCTTCCCAGCGGAAGTTCAGTGCCTGCTGGCGGAACTTTAAACGTGCATTTTAAGGCCAGGAAACAGAATTAATTACTGGCCATGAAATTGCCTGTTTTTTGGATAATTTTCCTGATACAGATAGTAACCGTTAGTCTCCAGGCGCAAAGCCTGATACAGGCGGAATACTTCCTGGATGCAGACCCGGGTCCTGGTTACGGTATACCCGTAAGTTTGGTTAGTTCTGATTCATTAGATATAAACTTTGCCTACAATCTGGGAAACCTCTCAAAAGGCTGGCATACACTATCGCTTCGCACAAAAGACCAAATTGGCCGTTGGAGCAATGTTAAGAGTAATACCTTTTATGTGTATGATTGTACCTCGCATATCCTCTCCTCCTCTGCGAGCAGGATTATCAAGGCCGAGTACTTCTTTGATACTGATCCTGGTTTAGGAAAAGGAGTAAATATTCCAATTATTCCTGGGGAGCAAACAGATGTGAACAGGTTCTTTGAATTGAATAATCTTAGCGTTGGCAACCATACAGTAAATCTAAGAGTTCAGGATGAATTGAACAGATGGAGTATATGTAAAAGTATAGCATTCACCATTAATCCATCAACTTGTGCATTTCCAAAGGTCAATTTCTCCAACGATACGGTTACCTATGGAACTCCAATAACTTTCACCAATCAATCTTCTAATACCTTACCTGGATCAAAATATTACTGGGACTTTAATAATGATGGTATCACAGATGATACTTTATCTAACACAAATCATACTTTCTCATTGCCGGGCGTATATCCGGTTAAGCTCAGAGTTGCTAATTCACTTTCTTGCAGCTCATCTATTGTCAAGGATGTTGTAACCGGCCCATTGCCAAGGAAAGACATTATTATTATTGGGAATCAGGTGTTTTGTGAAGGAGATTCTGTAATACTCACATCCGACAATAATCCTCCGGGATATAATTTCCGCTGGAATACAGGAGATACTACACAAGCCATTACAGTAAAATCTTCAGGCAGATACTATACCTGGATTACTAATAGCTATGGAATGCTAACAAAGTCCTTGGTGGTTGATGTTGTCGTTCATCCTAAAGTGACCACGTTAATTGAAGCTGATAATCCTACAGGCGGGGCCTCTAATGGTAGAATTGCTATCATTGCGACAGGTGGTAGTGGGAATTACAATTATGGATGGTCAAATGGTGCAACCTCACCAGTAATTAATAATCTATTTCCAGGGTCATATTCAGTTATTGTGAATGATGGATATTGTCCAGTCTCACTAAGTGCTGACCTTACCAATATCCCAGTTTTAAGTGGCAATCTTATAAAGGCTGAATACTTTTTTGATACTGATCCAGGTGTAGGCAAAGGAGTTTCCTTACTGCTAAGAGCTAATGATTCTATTGAATTCCCAGCTTCTTTAGGTGTAAACGGTTTATCAATTGGGTTCCATAAATTGAATGTAAGGACTTGCAATACTTCAGGCAACTGGAGTCTAAGTCTAAGCAAAGATTTCTACATTTTTAATGAAAGCCCCCAGGTTGTGGTGCCGCCACAAATTCAGCCGGGAATAATATCTTCTGAATACTTTATTGGCAACGATCCGGGAGTTGGTCATGGTATCTCTATGGTGTTGAATGCTGGAGATAGTCTTTCTTTTAATTCAGGGATTCCTATAGTAAACGTACCATACGGACTAAATACTATTTCAATAAGAACAAAGGATGCCTTAGGCAAATGGAGCCTTAATATGGGTACTTCATTCTTTGTTTATGATAGTGTTCCCAAAACACTTGTACAAAAAACTAGTAAAGCTATTCAGAGAGCTGAATACTTTTTTGATTCTGATCCGGGTGTTGGGAATGGCACTGCTATCTCCTTTAACACAAGCGACTCCGTGACTATTGAACGCTTTTTAAGGGTCTCAGGATTAACAGATGGGAATCATACTGTTTATGTTAGAGTAATAGATGAAGCTAGCAAATGGAGTCTTTGGTTAAGAAAGGATTTTACTGTTCAGCATGTGAATTGTACCTGCCCTGTAGTTGAGTTCACTGCTGACACGGCAAGGGCAGTCGGACTTGCTACCCATTTTACTAATCTAAGTACAGGTGCTTCAACTGAAGCCACTTATGAATGGGATGTGAACAATGACCATATTGTAGATTATACTACACAAAATATTTCTCATGTTTACAGTCAGGCAGGGATATATCAAGCCAAGCTTACTGTACGCAATTCTGCTTCATGTTATGCATCTTTTCTTAAGGAAGTTGTTGTTAGCCCAATTATAGACACTTCACTTATAATAAATGGCAATCAAACCTTTTGTGAGGGTGATTCTGTAATCCTCACAGCACAAACAGGATATTCCTATATCTGGAGTAATGGATCAACAGCTCGATCTATTACCATTAAAAATGCTGGTATTTATTCAGTCAGACTAACCAATGTTTATGGTGTGCAAGCTCATTCAAGAATGGTGGAAGTGGTTGTAAATCCAGTTCCCATCGTAAGTCTTAGTACTATCGATGCTACGAATGGGAATGCAAATGGCACAGCTGTCTGTACTGTTAATGGAAACTCTGACCAATACACCTTCTCTTGGTCATGTGGGGGAGATCTGCCTATTAGGAACAATCTGGCTGAAGGAGAATACCAGTTAACTGTAAGCAATGGGTTGTGTCCTGTTAATCAGGAGTTTCATATATCAAATCATTCTCTATCTGAAGGAGATATTGCAGGTGCAGAGTACTTTTTCGATACTGATCCAGGAGCCGGGAAAGGAATTGAATTAAACATTGCTGGGGGTGATTCCATTCGATTCGAAACTTATATACCCATGAATAATTTGCCGGTAGGACTTCATATTCTTTATATTAGAGTCCGGGATACCCATAATTTATGGGGGGAATATCTGAGTGAGCCCTTTTTTATTTATCCAAAGTCAGAAGACAGCACTCAAAATTCTGATGTCAATCAGCCTCAGATTATCAGTGCTGAATATTATTTTGACTTAGATCCGGGACCTGGTAAAGGCCATCCGATTATGTTGAATAAAGCAGATGAAATAACTGAGGATTTTGCTGCAGATATAGACGGATTATCAGTCGGTAATCATAGTATAGGCTTGAGAGTTATGGACAGTATAGGTAAATCGAGCCTGCAATTGACAGAGTTCTTTTTTGTTTATGATTCAGTCCGGCAAAACATTACAGTTGATCAAACAAAAATTGTAGCTCTTGAATACTTTTATGATCTCGATCCTGGAGCAGGTAAAGGTGTAAACATCCCTTTTACTCCGACATCAAACCTGGTTGAGAAAGAATTGTATTTCCCCGTAACTGGCTTAGCGTATGGGGAGCACTCAATTTATGTCAGGGCCAAGGACGAAGCCGGGGCATGGAGTGTATATAATTCTGAATTATTCAATATTGATAGTGTGAATTGCGCCTGCCCCTTACCATCGTTTCTTGCAGACACAGTTAATCCCGGCGCTGCAACAACCTTTGTAAACAGTTCCGGTAATACAAGTGGTTCAACAGCTTATGAATGG
Source organism: Bacteroidota bacterium (assembly GCA_013376995.1). Taxonomy (GTDB): domain Bacteria; phylum Bacteroidota; class Bacteroidia; order Bacteroidales; family UBA4417; genus UBA4417. The sequence goes on from JACAAZ010000021.1 coordinate 54,371, forward strand.
GACATCAATAATGATGGGACAATTGAGAGTACATCTAGGAATCTATCCTTTGTTTTCCCCCGTAGTGGTGTATATGATGTCAAGCTTCGAGTGATTAATAACAGCATTTGCCAGGCTTCTGTTATACAGCAAGTAATAGTTGGGCCAGTACCCGATAGGTCAATATCTATAACAGGCAATACTATTTTTTGTGAAGGTGATTCGGTTATTGTTACGGCCTCTCCAGGTTATAATTACCATTGGTGGCCAAACGGTGAAACTACCCGGTCAATAACAGTCAAGCAAACTGGATTGTATTATGCCTGGATCACTTCTGGAGCAGGGATTGAGGTAAAATCAGAAACTGTTAGTACGATTATGCATGAAAAGATAATTGTTCACCTTACAGTCTCAAATGCAAGCGGTGGAATTAATAATGGGAATGCCTTTGTTGAAGTGAGCGGAGGAAATGAATTATATTCCTATTCATGGTCATCAGGTTCAAATACGAGCTACGCCAATGCTCTTGCACCTGGGAGATATTCAGTTGATGTCACTGATGGAAACTGCCCCGTAACTGAAAATTTTGTTATTGAGAATGAACCTTTCCATAATGGTGAGATCATAGCTGCAGAAGCATTTTTCAATTCAGATCCGGGAATCGGAAACGGCATCTCAATCCCAATTTCTTCTGGCGATACGGTTAATATGCTCACAGGGCTATCTGTAGCAGGGTTATCAAATGGGATTAATTTCTTATATGTGCGAGTACAAGATACCTATCACCAATGGTCTTTATATTCTCAGCAAATATTCTATGTCTACGCGGAAGATACAATTGTAAATCAAAAGACTATTATTCAGCCACCTTTAAGTGTGATTGAGTATTTTGTTTCATCATCAGATCAAAACAATGGAGATCCCGGGGTTATGAATGGAGTTAGGATTGACTTCCCTGTTGCAGATAGTCTTATTGGCTCGTTCAATTATAGTGCTGACAACATTTCTCCAGGCTTTTATACTATTAATCTTAGACCAGGTGATGTTGAAGATAAATGGGGGATTTCAAAGACTTCTGATTTCTACGTATATGACACAACTCATCAAAACCTCCTTAAAGAACAGCCGATAATTCTTGCAGCTGAATATTTCTTTGATTCTGATCCGGGACTTGAAATGGGAAACCGGATTGAGATTTCATCAGGCAATCAAGTTGAATGGACAGGGAGAATTAGCATTGGAGCTCTCAGTTTGGGATCTCATAAAATTAACATTAGAACGAAAGATCTACACAATCAATGGAGTATCACTAAAAGTGCGGAGTTTACAATTTATGACTGTGTTCAACCAACAGCGAATTTCAGCTTTTTGCAAACCTGTCTTGAAACACCAATTGTATTTAATGACATTTCAACGCATGTAGCTGAAAATGCAACTTATCAATGGGATATAGATGATGATGGAACAGTAGACAACACAACACATGGGAGCATTACTCATCAATTTTCATTACCTGGCAACCATGATGTCAAGCTAAAAATTACTCATAATGTTGCTTGTATTGATAGTATAACTAAAACAGTAGTGTTCCCTGTTGTCCACTTACCTAATGACACAACGCTCTATACAGACCAATCATTAGTCTTAGATGCAGGTCCGGGATATTCCTACCTCTGGAATACAGGTGCTACCACTCAAACGATCACAGTGGATGGTGCAACAGTTGGTATTGGTTTGCATAATTATTCGGTCGTAGTTACCAATGAGTTATCATGTGTAGCCAATGATGAAATTAATGTAACCGTAATCCTTCCTCCCAGGGACCTTGTGATTGCCAGTGCATCAGCAATTCCTGATACCATAGCTGTTGCCGGTGACAGCATAAGTGTTATGAGTTCAATCCAGAATATTGGCAGTGTTTCAGCTATTGCAAGTGTTGTAAACTATTACTTGTCGCAGGATACAGTTCTTAATTCTTCTGATCAATACCTTGGATATGCAATTGTGCCTGCGCTTCCTCCAGGCTTTGCTCAGGATGTTACCAGCAGAGTTTCAATTCCAGCGGGCAGTAGCGGGGGAAAATTGTATATTCTTATTAAAGCAGATGGAACTGAAATAGTTGTTGAAAGTAACGAGAACAATAATACAAAGGCTTTCCCCATATACTATGCTCAGGTTCTGCAAAATCTGCTTTCAGGTAAAGTTTTCCTCGAAGGACTGTTTAATCCACTTACACATACAATGAATAAAGCCCGCGATGAGAATGGTGAGCATTGGCCGGGAAATGTAGCTGACCAGATCAGTGTTGAACTTCACTCAGACATATTCCCCTATTCGACTGTTTATGAGCAATCGGGCATTGATTTGATGGTTGATGGCGCACTCTCTTGCCTAATTCCGGGTACAGTTTCGGGAAGTTATTATGTGGTAATCCGCCATAGAAACAGCATCGAGACATGGAGTTCTTACCCTGTTACATTTGGATCAAGCACAATACAGTATGATTTCACAACTGGAATTGCACAAGCCTTCGGAAATAATATGAAAGGAATTGGCGGTCAATTCGTTCTATTTGGAGGAGATGCAACGCAAGATGGTGTTGTGGACGGCTCGGATATGGCAGTAATTGACAATGCAGCAACTGGAATATTAATAGGTTATTTTCCTGAAGATGTTAATGGTGATGGTGTTGTTGATGGTTCTGATATGGCATTGATAGAGAATAACTCAACGAATCTGGTTCAGGTGAGAAAACCCTAAACTGGTAGACTGTTTTATTCTTTTATAGTATGTGCTCCAATGGATAATTCCAAGGGGGGGGGTAATCAAATTGATGCATGCAATTTGTAGATTTGATGTAAAGGAAACGGAATATCTAGTTTGATTGATTAAATCAGCCGATAAATTAGTGGATTGCTGCTTTGGTCATGGCTTCTTCACTTGAATCAAAGACGTAGAATTATTATCAACGATTGACATATCAGAGGCATCCACAACCCCATCACCGTTAGCGTCTGTATTTAAGTATCCGCGTAGAATTCCTGTAGATGCATTGTCTATCAGTGCCATATCTGAGCCATCCACAACCCCATCCTGATTTACATTACCACCATAGATACAGTATTTACCACTTATAAGTTTGAGGTTGTTACCATAGGCTTGACTCAAGGCTTCTGAAAAACTATAATTGATGATACTTCCACTAAACGATAAAGGAGAAGCTGACCATGTTTCAATACTATTCCTATGTTTAATAACTAAATAATAGGAGGATGTCAATGTGCTAGGAATACTTACTTCGCATGAACCAGACAAAGTAACATTTAGATTGCTCAAGGATTGGATTAGAGGATAAGGGAACACATTTTGCCTGATTTCAAGAGAAATTTGATCTGCTACTTCACCAACAAAATGATTTCCAAATTCATCTTGAGCATGATTCATGAGTCCTGTTGTAGGGTTATACAATCCTTCAAGTAAAAGAGTCACATTCAATGGCTTAGTAGTAAACGCTGCTGTGCTCACTAAGCTCCATTTACCACTATTATCTCTGGATCGAACATAAAGTAAGTGATTTCCTGAAGTTAAGTTATTGTAAGGGAAAGAAAACAGAATTGTAGAATTTGGAGAAGATGGTAAAACAGGAATATGGACACCTGATCCAAAACCAGGATCTGAGTCAATGTAGTATTCTATTTGATTAATATTTGGTTGGGAGATTGCATTGAACTTATAAATCGGCGTATTCGATAATAAACTCCATCTTCCATTTGAATCTTTCGCTCTGACAAATAAAGTGTGTATTCCATTTGTAAGTCCTGTGAGTCCGATGCTAAAAGTTTTCACTTCATTTTGAGAGGAATTTAGACTAATGACTGTACCATGTTCAAACCCCGGATCCGAATCGAAAAAGTACTCTACTTTACTCAAAGTAACTAAAGGATTGTCATTCAATTTATAAATTGGAGTAGATTGAACTACACTCCATTTCCCGTAATTATCCTTAACTCTGATATAAAGAGTATGAATACCTGATGACAGAGAATTTAATGGAATATTATAAGATAAGGATAAATATTGATTCGCTGAAATTTGAATTTCATGTCCCCTGCCAAAGCCTGGGTCGTTATCGAAAAAATACTCAAGCCTAGCGAGATTAGGGTCACTTGTCAAATATCGATAAAATGGTATTTTTTGAGTTTGGCCCCATATTCCACTAATATTTCTTGCTCTGACGTATAAGCTGTGAATCCCGGTCATTAAATCCATCATAGGCAAATTAAGGTCAAAGGTCAAAATTGAATCTGGTTCACTTTCGATTACTGTCCCATTCCCTATACCTGGATCGGAATCGATAAAATATTCCATACTTTTAACATAATTCGGATTATCAACACAATAGGCGTTTATGCATAGATCAAAGTTTTCATTTGTGCCAGATCCTATCTGTGTCCATATATTTCCATCCGGACTTGTCCAACATTTTCCGGATTCAATAACTGGACTGGCATAATTGTCTATTGCCTGTTCGCAGGGTAAAGGGAAAATAGTATAAGGTGTTGTATACTTTATTTTGATAAAGAAATTTTGACCTCTGTTAATAGTTGACTCAAACGGCAAATCAAATGTATAGAATCCGGGGTTTTCACAAACGAGATTATACATTGATACAATTGGATTAGATAGGGTTGTACCATCAAAATCATGGAAAACCTCAATATCAATTGTTGAGTTTTCACTTATTACATACGTGGATATTTTTGATAATTGGATTGACCTTAAAGTTGTAAATTTTACGAGGCCACATGCAACGTTAGTATTATACCCACGGTAAGTTGTCGCTCCTAAATCATCATAACCAAGTATTTTCGCATTGCTAGTATAAGAAATTCTCGTGGGGAAATATGCAGCACCATCTGTTAGTATCCTATTGTCAAGGTAGGATACATAAAAGTATCCGGCCTCACCAAAATTTTCCCAACTATTCTTTACTATCCAAGCACCATTTCCGGCAGGGGTAATTTTTGAGTTATCCCACCCTACAATGATAACAGCATGATTTGGGGCCTTAATTCCATTATACCAATAACTATAATTGGAGGCATTATAGGAGCCATCCTCCCAGCGCATGGAAGTATATAACCCCCCATAATCCATGATAGCCTTTTTAATAATATTAATACCGCTATTTGATCTCCATTTGATATATCTCACATCAGAGACAAAGGCTAAGGGAGGTACGTTTGAAATATAGTAATTTCCGGAAGGATTATAAGGATCACTAGTTGAATCGATTGGACCTGCCATTCTTGCAAGATAAGCAATTGACTTGTTCAGGTTTCCCCCATTACAAGGTGAGCCTAAAAATTTGTTCCCATGAATCAAATTATTCTCAGATAGATTATAGGTCCCATAGCCCGCAACTTTCCACTCTGATTCAAGGGCACCCATGGTCGCAAATGCCCAGCAACTTCCGCATGAACCCTGATGCTTTACTGGAGTAACGTTGTTTGTATTCCTTAAGTCAAAGCTAGATGGGAATGGTCCTGTAATATCAGGTGAATTGCTAAATGCTATTGAATAGGGTGGAGGGATATTACCCAATAAATATCCAGTTCCGGTGATAAATGACCAAAACCCATTTGAGAGATCATTAATGTAACTCAGGTAATTGCTACTATTGGGTGCTTGGATAGTCTGTGGGATGGCATAATCGATTATCTGAATTAAAAATATCAGTGACAGAATGATTCTTTTCATGGTCAATGGGTCTTGGCTTTAATGGTAACATTGATGCCATTCGTAGATGAGCCAGATGCTGGCATATTCAAATAATAGATAGCTGGAATCTCAGGTAAACCAGATAGTACATAAGGTGTCACCCCGCCAAACATCCCGCAATCTGAGCCATCGTTGCCCGCTCCAATGGCTGGTGATCCTGTTTTTAATCTCCACTGTCCATCTGTAGAATTCCCGGTTGCACCCATAAAGACATCGGTCATGCTTACATTTTGTTGATTACCGTTAACCAGAGGGAACTGAGTATGGTTGCATATATTATTGAAAAATGTATTATCGGTTGGAACAAGAGTATTATTGGTGCCAGTAGTGAGCAAATTGTTCATTATCAAAAAATTGTGAACATTAAGACTATATGCACAATCAAAAACATTGTTGATGATGGTTCCTGAAAAATTGGTTGCTAGATTTATTGCATTGTTATTATAAGAACCACTAAATCTTGTATAATTATTACTAATAATAATGTTGTTAACCAGTGAAGTACCTGTATTATTTTCAATCCCCCCATAAATATAGTTCTGAGCAATCATAATGTTTTCATAGGAAGTTGTACAATTAAAATATATCGATTTGGTATAATTTCTTTTGATAGTGATGTTGCTCTCTCCGATCGTAATATAACCAGTCACCTCCAATCCAGATATAATTGTCCCAGAACAACCTGTATTAAATACTACGTTGCCAAATTTTGCAGTCGCTAAATTTACCTGTGTCTCTGGATTCTCACTTAGGAAGTAACCTGGACCAATTATCACCAGTGGTTTAGTAATGGTTATGTTCCCATAAGAAACCGTGGAACCTTCAAAATAGAGTGAATCATTTGGTGTCGCTGCACTTTGGGCAGCAGTGAAGTTGGTAAAGTTGGCACTGATTCCGGGATTATTGTTAACTCTCCAAATGGTAGCAGTTGATTGGGAATAACATAATCCAACGATGATGATTGAGATGATAATTCTTTTATACATTGCAAATAGTATTAGAGGTTATTATTTATATAAATTGATTTACATCATCTAATAGGAGCCAATCACATATAGCACATCTAAGTTAATGAAATATTTGCCATAGGATTTAGTATCTTGCAGTTACCTGAGGTTGGATTAAGTCCATCAATCTCATGGAATTTATTTGCAAAAAAAAGATGATGTATTAGAATACATTCTTATCACATAAATCATTTAAGGAGAAAATTTAATCATTTATAAATAACCTATTCCAGTAGTTTCGTAAACCTCTTTAGTCAATCAAACTCTTAGCGCTTTATAACTAATTTAGAGATATTGCTTTATGTCGTAATATTTATTAAACAATCAATTATTATCATCTTTCATACAGCGAACACTCATATATTCAGAGCGATAACCATAATCATATGCAATAAAGTCATCCGAATAAGAGGAGAGTTCCCACATCCAACTTCGATCGGAGAAAGTACTGGTTGAGGCCCAGAAACTAGTATAACTACCCATTGTGTTTGGCAATGCTGAAAAGCCACTGGCATTAGTAGCCCCTATATTAGGTAGGACCCATGTTGCACTTCCAACTTCTTTCATGCTTCCTCCGGCAAGGGGTTGGCCTCCAAGATAGTTTGAAAGTACTGTCCAATCATCTTGTGAAGGGATGTGCCAACCAGCAGGACAAATACCCTGAGATCCTGAAACAGTACTATACTGCATTGCTTCATCCCATTGATATAATCCACCAGATATTTCACAATTATAATCCAAGTTATCTTCACAATATTTTTCGAGGATTCCATTATTTGTTTGATTCAGATCATAGCGAATTGAAACCCCTATATTCAGGTTCTCTCTTAACCAACATTGGTCACCAATTTGGACTGTTTTATAACTTTTCCCTTCATAAATGATTGAATCTATTCCGGGACATGGAAAGCCAAAAGTAGCAGTCGAAAAATATCGTTCGCTTCCATACACAATACCGGCACCATTGATAGCATATGCCCGAACAAAATAGATAGTATCGGCTTGTAAATTTGTTATAGTACACTCAAAAAAACCACTTCCAACACCACTACTGATGTGAGAATCAGACGTTGTCGGGTTGTGACTAAAACTCCAGCAAACCCCACGTTCAGTAGCCTTCGTTCCACCTCGGGGAATAACTTCTCCACCAGTTTTTGCTGAGTGAGATGTAATATTTCTAATAGGTGATGTTGTAATCCCTGGAAATACTAGACTATCATCTCTTAAACATCTTACACTCATTTTAATGTAAGGGTAAACCAGGGATTTTCCACAACCCATATTCACTTGAGCCTCTTCTAAATAACTACTCAAAGCTAATGTAGAAACAATATGAGGGGGGGGCCAGTATATACCACATAATGTTGAGGAAAACCATGATCCGTAATCACCTTTGCCTTCAGCGTTTGGATTAATAGGTAATGCTGTAAATCCAGTTTCATTCGTAGCATCTGTATTCGGATAAAGCCAATGTGAATTACCGGCTTCCTTCATTTTGCTACCTGCAACAAAGCCAAGTAGATTCTCTAGATAGTAAAAGTCACTAAGCGAAGGAATATGCCATCCATCTGGACAAATACCTTGATCGCTTTGATAAGTTGAGTAATTCATCATTTCATCCCATTGATATATCCCCCCAAAAACTGTGCAGTTAGAGTCCAGATCGTTCCAACAAAACTTTTCAATCAAATTATTATTTGTAGAGCTTGAATCATTATCAATACGATTCCCAACATTCAAATTCTCTTTCAACCAACATTGATTCCCAATTTTGACTGTGTTGTATACCTGACCAGAATAGTATAATGAACTGATTCCAGGACATGGCGTACCCATAGAAGGGGTGCTAAAGGTAAAAACGTTACCATACGCGGTATCACTGGAATTGATTGCATATGCTCTTACAAAATATGTTGTTGCACCATTCAATGAATTAATAATACTTGTATAATTCCCAGGTCCATTCCCATCAGTGGTATGCTGTGAATTAATAGTGGGATTTGTGGTTGTATTCCAACAGACTCCTCGTTTGATTATTGGGGAACAACCCTCGAATATAATATTCCCACCTGATTGTGCAGAACTGGATGTAATATTAGTTATCGGTGAGGTTATAACAAATAATGAATAGGGTAGCTTGGACTTTACTATAGATGTTGAGTTGTTATCTACTAATGCCATGTCACTTCCATCAACAATTCCATCTCCATTTGCATCATCAGAAACATAGCCTTTGGTGAGCGATGTTGACGAATTATCGACCGCCGCCATATCTGTTCCATCGACAATACCATCTTGATTTATATCACCTCCATATATTGCAAATGTATTGTCATTCATTTGATTCAGGTTATTTCCATATGCTTTTGTTGGAAGATCGAAAGTATAGTTGATGACACCATCTGTAAATGAAACAGGAAAAGCTGTAGTAGTTTCAATATGGTTTCGCTGTTTGATGGTAATGTAGAATGAACCTGTTAGTATGAGGGGTATTGCTACGGTTGCATTCCCATCCATACCTAAAACAACATTGGAGGTTGAGAATAAAACGTTATTATAATTCGTTGCACTATGCAATTCAACGGTTAGTTGGTCAGCAACACCCTCGCCAAAATGGGGACCGAGGTTATCATTGGCTTGTCGCATTTGGTGGTTTCCAGTATATAAACCTTCAAGGAACAATGTCAGGTTGAGTGATTTGCAGGGATTAACTGCAATTGAGGAAATTGCACTGTTTGAACATATGCCATTATTGTATTCGTAAGAAAGAGTAAATACTCCGGGGCCAGATATTAATGGATCGAAATGATCACCTGTAACTCCAGGGCCGGTGAATGTACCACCATGAGGAGATCCAACAAGTAAAACAGCATTGTTTAGGGCACAAACAGGTTCTAGTGGAGCGAACGAAACAGTTGGTAGATCAGAAACGATAACAAATGTACTAGTCATTGAAGAGCATCCAACATCATCGGTAACTTCCAGATAATATGTACCGCTATCTTGAATTAAGACATCATTTATGCTAGGATTCTGTGCATCTGACGTAAAGCCATTTGGTCCTGACCAAATATAGGATGTCATATCAGCCGGAGTTCCAATTAATTGAAGTGTATTATGAAGACATATAGGGCTATTGCTTGAAGCTGATGGAGTAATATTTGGAAGAACTGTTACTGTTAGCGGAATGCAGTCCGAAAATCCACAGTCATCTTCCCACCTGGCAAAATAGGTTGTTGTTATTTCAGGTGAAGGAATAGTAAGATGATTCCCCGATCCAATTGAAATGCCTTCGCAGCTACCAGAAAACCAAAGCATATTGTTTCCACTTCCACCGTTAGCAGTCAGTTCAATTGACCCATTATCATCTGCACAGATACTATTACGATTACTGGATGCTGATTCTGGGGTGACAGGCAAAGCTTTCACAGTAAGATCCATCATTGAACTCGCCACGCCACATGGACCTATACCATCAGGATCGTTTGCTGAAAGAGTAAGTGTAACAGTACCACTGTTTATATCCGGAGTGTATTCCGTTGATAATGAACCGGGATCAGAGAAGCTGCCAGTCGGGGCACTCCAGTAAGTTGTTGTGTAGAAACCTCCGATGGTTCCATTCAAGTGAATAGTTTCTCCTTCACAAGCAGTTTGTGGCAAACCTGCAAAAGGTGTTGCTTGAGGGCTAAAAGTAATATCAATATCATCTGCTGAAATACAGGAACCTGAGAAAATGTTTAGCGATAGAGTAACAGTCCCATTCAAAATATCCTCTTCACTTGGGACATATTCTGCATTTAGTATATTGGCATTATCAAATGTTCCAGTTCCAACACTTGTCCAGAGGGCAATTGGTGAACCTGAATATGGAGAATAAGAACCACTCATAATAACATTTGGAGAACCGGAACATACAGTTTGATCAGGACCGGCATACGCAACTTTTAGAGTGGACACTACAATCGATAGATTCCGTGCTGTACTTGATCCACAACTATTGCTGGCTGTAACACTAAGTGTTCCATTAGTTGCGTTGGCCAAGAAATCCATTGTTATGTTGCTAGATCCATTTCCATAAATGACACCCCCGGTCCCGCTATAATTCCAATTGTATGTCACACCCTCAATATTATTGACAGAATATACGACTCCTAATACTTGGGCACATATAAACTTGTTTGATGCAGGTGAAATTACAGAAGGCAAAACTGGAATGGATTTTACATCGACATAGTATATAACAGGCTGTTGGGCCGAACATCCATTGGCATCACTATAGTTCACACTGACTGATTGAACACCTGAAGAAGTCCAGGTAATAGTGGCAGTATTACTATATCCTGTTCCACCGGCAGTAATTGTTCCACCAACTACGTTCCAGACATAACTAGTCATACCGACTTGGGTAGTATAGACGTTTCCTGTTGAATTAAGACAGCCTGTCGATGGACCTGAAATTGTAGGTGTCGGAAGTGGGTTGACCGGTACATATAATACAAAAGGAGCTGCCCCAGGACAACCATCCGGGTTGGTGAAGTTAACGCGGACTGATTGATTACCTGATAAAGTCCAAGAAATAATAGCAGTTGCATCAGATCCAGATCCACCAGATGTAATTGAACCGCCTTCCGCACTCCAGGTATATCCTGACATGCTGGCTTGGGTAGTGTAAACATTACCCGTTGAGTTAAGACAAGCAGGCGAAGGCCCAGAGAGCGTTGGAGAAGTTAAAGGATAAATATTAACAGAGGAAGTTGTAACCTGTGAAGCTTCACCACAACTATTGCTCGCTGCTAAATAATAAATTCCGGCTCCAGCCATAGTTATATTTGGGATAGATGAATTTTCTGCAGTGGAAGTAAATCCGGCTGGTCCAACCCAGCTCCAACTGCTAGCTCCAGACGCACTGCCCGTCAAATACAATGTATCACCTTCACAAATTGGATTTGGAGACACAGAGGCTGTTAATGAATTAGGAATATTGTTTACCGTTAATAAACGACTTCTGAGTGGGGCGGTACCACAAAGATTTGATGGGGTGACACTTACAGTTCCACCTTCAGATCCTACAGTGACGTTCACAGAGCTCGTACCTTGTCCTGAAGTAATTGTCCATTCTGTTGGAAATTCCCAGGAATATGTAGTTCCTAAAATATTGGTGACATTGTAGGATTGAGCAGAACCATAACAAGGAGATGACATACCTACAATATTGCTTGGTTGCGGAAGAGGTGAGACAACAGTGATATCTGTTGAATTATTTGTAGTGATAAGGCTATTACAATTTTGAGCACCAGTCCCGGTACCTGTTCCTGAAGCTAAATTTGTTATAGTAATGGTAGTAATACCCGGATTTGTTAAGTAAACTGTGTTGAATGACCCTATACCAGCATTAGTCACTGTCATCGATGCAGTTTGTCCAATAGCTGCATTTGGAGTACTCAAATTATATGTAACAGTGTATATGCCTACTGGAAGACCATCAGCAGTGCCTGAAAGATTTATTTGACTGTCGCTTCCTGCGCAGACTGAAGAATTTGCCGAGGTACTCATTATGTTATAATTAGGGCAATTCCAGCTAATTATTACAAGTCCATTTGCACCAGAACCTCCCCATGGAAGAAAAGGAATCCCCAGCATTGTGCTTGATCCGCCACCCCCTCCACCATAATCATTTCCATTTCCTCCAGGGCCTGTACCTTGATATCCTGATCCACCAGATCCTCCAAATTGTGGAGTTCCAAGACCGCCTGTTTGAATCAAAGCATTGCCACCAGCACCATTTGTACCAGCTCCACCACCGCCACCACCACTTGATTGGTAGCTTGTACCATATGCGCCATCACCACCTTTATAACTCATATTTCCAATACAATTGGAGATACTTCCACCTTCACCTCGAGTATTGGAATTATACAATGCTCCAGCGCCACCAGCCGCTCTAACTGTGTTAATATTGAAGCTCGAATTTTCGCCCGATGTGTTTGCTGCTCCACCTGCACCAACAATTACACTATAATTTATACCAGGAATAACAGAAACCGTTGAACTGGCATATGCGCCACCTCCACCTCCTCCACCATTTCTGCTGAGACTCGTGATTGATGAGCCACCTCCACCTCCGCCCCAGGCATGAACTGTAATACTTGTTACACCAGCAGGAACTGTAAAAGATTGACCGCTTCCTGTTGAAGTGAATGTCTGTGATTGTGTAAATGCCTGGCTACTTAGAATAATCATCAACAGAAATAAAAGGGCTCTGACTAGGTTCTTTGATGCTCTTCTGCATTTCAGTTTTGATGGAGTGTTCTGTTTCATAATAAATAATAATTATGGGATTGAACTCGAATAAAGTAAATGGCTGATTTATAAGTAGAGTGGTGTTGGGGGAGTAATAATGGCGAAAATTAAACAACCTCAAGTCGAGAATAATAAGACAAGAGCTCTTAAAAAGTTGAATAAAGTAGACAGGTTTAGTATGTAAGATAATTTCACATAAATATAAGGTTATCTCATATATGTGGTAAGGTTTGGTCAGGATAATTTATAAAATAAGTTCAATGTGAAAAGATAACACTGATAGACGCATTGTGCGTGTATGAGTTGTCTGAATACAGGAAGTTTGACAATAATTGGTAATTGTTGTCATTCCCTGCCACAAATCCTTTCGATGTATAAATTCCGTTTCCGGTCTTTAGATATAGCTAATTGCGAAATTACATAACCGGCATGTACTTTTTAAGTTATTGGCAGACAGCTCCAGTTGATTTTATTAAAAATATTCCGTCTATAAGTAAAGTCTCCTGATTTTGTTAAATCCTGTGACAACATACAAAGGCACATCCCTGTCATTACTTGAAAATTCACCTTTTACAGTGAATAGATCAGGTAGTATTGACTCCGGTTTTACTTTCATTTCTTTAATCTGTGAAGCGAAATAGAGTTGTGCTTTATTAGGCCCCCCATATGATTCACAAGCATGATCCCGGTAACCGGAGGGCATATTTTGCAGGTCCCAGCTGTATACTTTCTGTATCCGTTGGAGTGGCATATGAGATCTGTTAGAAACGAGTAAGCTATTCAATACTGTTGCTTCTGCAAGTGCTTCTGATAGCCAGTTTGGTGAATGATGGACTTCCTTGTCAATTTCTGCAAGGGCTTTATAATGTGATCTGTGTGTTGTTAATTCGAGCTTGGTAGCATAACGTTCCGTTTGATAATGATATAGTTCATGTCGATATACAGCGAAGAAATACATGAGAAGTGTTTCTTCCCGAGTATATTTATCAGTTTTGAAATATTCAAAGAGATCTTCCGCGTGTTTCTTCAAAATTTCCGGGAAGAGATATATACCCCAATCACAATTGTGGTAATAGTGGAAAGGTAAATATAACCCAAATGCCTCTGTGCCATATAAAGAAACCAGATTACGGATCGCTTGTGGATCTAAGTCTGAGGAACCAATCTTATCTAAGAATTCTATAAGTTTATTGGCATCATAGATTTCAGTATCTAATAACAAGGAAGTATTAATCTGCTCTATGTGTAACTCAGGTGATACTGGGGATATGGTATCTAGATTTTCCGTCCAGGGAACTATTGAATCGATGAATCCCTCAGGAAGCAACGTTTGAAACGATTGACGACGAGCACATTGATTGTCAAGGGCATGGGGTATATATTTATTAAGATAAGCATACTCGGGACGGAAGGTTGTTTCTGCTTTGTAGAAGGACCAATGGTTTTTCATGAGTTTAATATTTGATAAACAAAAATTATTTTAGTGAAACTACTATGGTTTTTTTATTCAGAATTAAAATGAAGCTATTCATTGTTAGGAGGACATTCCCAACCTAACAATTCAATTGCCTCACCAAATTTTTCTTTGTAATCAGCAATATCCTTTAGATCAATGAAATCCTGTAAATTCATTTCGCGCCATCCAAGATCATTATTGACCTTTTTTCCATCAAATTTTCGATAAATATTCAACGCTTCCTCTTTTCTCCCAGATAACAAGAGGTAATGGGCATAATTACCGGCGGTGTACAGATCTGTTTCTTTCATATACGATGGAATAAGCTTTGATATGAATTCACATAGCCGAAAATCGTTTTTAATTAATGGATACCATAAAGCCGCTTTAAATGATTGTATGTTTCCAATTCCAAAATATTTCATATCAAAGAGTTGAATTGCTCTTATCCTGTGTATGTAAAAATTTCTCTCTGCATTCCTGAGATTACAAAATGCAACAATTAAAGAGTCTTTTTCATCATAATAGTTTGCCCACTGTTTATCTCCATAATAATCTTGTGAATCAGACCGGTAACTTACAAACATGATATTCCTAAAGGTGATTGCTAACTTGGCATCACTATATTCTATTCGTATTGGACTATAACTATATATCGCTTCTTTAACGAGTTCTATTAATTTATCATCAGTTATATTATCGGGATTATTGTAAAGAGGATATTTGAAGGGGGAATCCAGCCCTTCAACATCAAGAATCACCTCAAAGGGGAAAAAAGTGATTTTCTCTTCAACTAAGTCAAATCCTGAAATTCCAATTTTGTATACTTGTTTTTTGATCTCATAATCTTCAAGTATTTGATGATCTTCGAAAGGGTAGGTAGTTAACCTGATATATTTTTTATTGATTTGGTTTAATTTACTCTCAAGCTCAGAATAGTCAACCAGAGGAAGGATATCTTCTCCAGGAGGTACTCCTGTGAAAGGTGAGTCATCAAAAAATGGATCATTAAAAACATCTGCTGAATCTATGTTTAAATATTTTTCTCGATAGTTATCGCTTGCATATCCTTCAGCTTGCTCATAGCTCCATCGGGGTACAAATTCCGGATGAAAGTCCTCTATTAAGGAATCAAATAGAGACACATCGGTTATTTTTTTTAATATCGAGGCTATATATTTTACACAGTCTTCCCTATTCAAGTAGACTAGCTCTTCACTGAACCGAATAACAACCCAACCTTGATTTACAAAATAGAGATTGCGAAGGTAGTCCTGAGATCCTTTGTAATGAATTGGCTTGCGGGTTACAATATCATAAGGCTCGTCGATTTCGATATCAATACACAAGTTATATTTCTGCCAAAAGAGGGCAAGATCGGGACGATAACTGTAATCTCTGTTTTTAATACTAAGATTAATATTTTCAAGAATTTCTAAATCTGTAGCATATGTTTTTAGTATTTGGAGGGCCTCGGCCAATAAGGGCTCAGTAATACCTGTAGTAATGTTTGATTTTGCGTCATGCCATTTCAAAATGGGTGTATTCAACTTAGGATAAAAAACATCTGGAAAGTTATCGCTATCACCTTTATTGAATTGCCTCATATTAAATAGAAACACCCCCAGGTATTCAAATTCCGTTAACTCTCTCTCAATACTATTTTTAGCACGTTTCCCAACATTTATTCCTTTATGTTGAATAACAATACCTTCTATTTTCTGCAGCTTATTTAAGGCGGTTTCCTTAGAATGTTCAATTTCTGCTTTAGTAAGGCTTTGATCCTTTAATAGGTTCAATTCAGACTGGAGACTTGTAATTTGTTCCCAGCTCTTGTCAATGGTCTGTTGTAAATTTATAATTATTTCACTTTTTTCTCTGGAATTTGCAAGTTCAGTTTGATTTTGGCTTAATGTTTCTTTTAAGCTACGAACCAATTCCAATTGTTTTGACTCAATATCTCTGTAAGAATCTATTTCAGATTCTATCTGAAGAATAGTATTTCTCTGGCTTTCGCATTTTTTCTCAACATCTTTCAGTTTAGAATTAACATATTGAACCTTATCTGTTTCTACATGTAATAATTCAACAAGTTTCTCCCTTTCGCCAGATAATTCTTGATTTTCGCGCTTTATTTCTTCATATTGTTGTAGTATTTCCCTATTGCTAGCGAGTAAATCATCATTTTTAGATTTAACTTCTCCATTTATTTTTTGAAGGATATTAATTTCATTGTTATTTCCTTGAAGAATAAGTTCTTTATGATGAATTTGTTCGTTTAATAAATCCTGCTGTTCTAAAAGTTCTGTGTTTAATTGTTTATATGAATCATTTGAAGATTGAAGTGACTGGTTAATAGATATTAATCCTTGAATATCAATCCTAAAGAAAAATTTTATAATTCTATAAACTATTTTTTTTATCACAAGCGTTTAAGAGTTAATGAATTATAAAAGTTTAACCTACTCATTTAAGGGCAGCTTTCGTTATATTTTTGAGCTAGAAGGAATTTTTTCCAAATCTGGCATATACTCCTTCAATCTTCTCCAAAGTAATTCTCTAATTTGAATTCCTAATAATACTCCTTTATATACCCATACGCCCTATCAAACAGCACCTGGTCCTTGTGCAATTGGTATTTCAAGAGAGCTTTCCGAAGCGATTGCTGGACTTCTCTCTCGCCTGATGTAGTGTTTTGCCAACCAGGAAAGCTTACAACCCTCACGATAGCATCGATATCTGTGACAATCCGTTCAACAACAGCAGGAGTCTGATCAGATTTTAATTCCAGGAAGAGTTCGGTTAATGCGGCTTTGGGCGTTTTTTGCTGTAGTAGAAGTTCCAGTTCTTTTTCGGCCTGGACGGTTTCTTTGGCGAGTTTGCAAAGTTCCTTTACAAACTCTATGGATGTAATCAGGCCCTGTTCAGCTTTATCGCGTAATTCTTCCAGGCGTTCACTGAGCTTCTTGAATTTAGGATTGCCGGGAAATTTCTGGAATCGTTTGATCAGGATCTTCTCAAGCTTCTTAGCGTTTTTGGGATCCGGGTTGTTAAAGATGTTATCAATCACCTCGGCATCCAGAAGGAATTCATCTAACTGGTGAATTTCTCCTACATGTATGTTCTCATGGATCAGTTTGGTTGTCTGAGCACCCAAAGAGAACCACAACAGCTTTCCTATAGTGTCAACCGCAGGCTTTACAGATACAAATACCTGGCTCAGCCATTTGTAATCCTGGTTATAGGGATTGAGAACTTGATCCGGGGAAAGGGATTCCCATAGGTTATATAAGTACTTGAAATCCTTCGCAAACGCATCTTTCTTCTCGTTGGTATTGATGGCATTCTGGGCAGTTTCAAGTCCTTCAAATCCTTCTATAGTCCGGTCAACTCCCTCAAAATGCCTGAGTGCATTTTCCATGGCCTCGGGCAATTCTTCACTTAAGCGTGCGAGGTTGGTAATGATGTTATTCATGCTTTTCTCATCAAACTCCAGGGCTTTGGCGGCATTATCAAATACTCCAAAGTAATCCACTATGCGCCCGAAGGTTTTGTTGGGAAATTTCCGGTTGGTTCGGCAAATGGCCTGCAATAGCGTATGATCTTTTATTGATTTGTCAAGGTACATGGTCTGCAAAAGGGGGGCATCGAAGCCGGTAAGCAATTTTGCAGTTACAATAAGGAATTTCAGATCAGAATTGGGATCATTGAAATCATCAGTTATCTTTTCCTGCTGGGCCTTATCAATACCCCATTTCTGCTTGAAGGAGTATTCGTCATTGGCCGACGTAGAAATTACCACCTTGCTGGCTTCAGCGGGCAAGTACTTATCCAGTTCTTCCTTGTACTGAACACAGGCAAACCGGTCAGGGGTGACAATCATGGCTTTGAATCCCTGGGGAGCCACTTTTTCTTCGTAATGTTCTGCAATGTCTTTAACTATCCTGGCAACTCGTTCCGGAGCTTTTAAAAAGGCAGCCATTTTCGCTGATTTCCTGTTCAGGGCATCGGCTTCTTCATCGCTTAAGGCTGCGCTTTCCTTAAATTCTTCAAAGGCTTTGTCTATCGTTTCCCTGTCAACATGCACATCCAGCAGGCGTGGCTCAAAGTGCAATGGCAAAGTAGCCTCATCCCGCAAAGAATCCTGGAAAGTATAGCGTGAAAGATACCCTCCCTGGTCTTCAGTTGAACCGAAAGCCCAGAAGGTGTTTTTATCTGCCTTATTCACAGGGGTCCCTGTTAAGCCAAACAGGAAAGCATTGGGCAAGGCGGCACGCATTTGACGGCCCAGGTCTCCTTCCTGGGTACGGTGTGCTTCATCAACCAGGACAATGATGTTTTCCCGGGTATTCATATTTGGCTTCGCGTCCTTGAATTTATGGATGGTGGAGATGATAATCTTCCTGGTATCCCTTTCCAGCATAGTTTGTAATTCATTTATGCTGTCAGTCGATTCCACATTTGGGATATCGGCTGCATTGAAAGTGCCGGTTATCTGGGTATCCAGGTCGGTTCGATCCACCAGGACGATGACTGTAGGACTCTTTAATTCCGGGTCTCTGCGAAGCTTTTGTGCAGCAAAGACCATCAACAGTGATTTGCCTGAACCCTGGAAATGCCAGAGCAATCCTTTCTTTATCAGACCTTGCTTCACTCTCTCGACAATCAAGTTTGCACCTTCATATTGCTGGAAGCGGCAAATGATCTTGATCCTTTGTTTCTTTTTATTGGATGCGAACAAGGAAAAATTCCGAAGTATGTCCAACAACCTCTGTGGACTGAGCATATCGGAAATTTCTTTCCCTATTTCACCGAGACCAAGTTGTTTGGCTATTGCATCCTCATCACCTTCGATACGCCAGGGAGCCCATAATTCCAGGGGACAGCGGATAGCACCATAAAACAGCTCCTTCCCCTCGGATGCAAAAGATAAGATATTGGGGACAAACAATTGTGGGACTGCATTTTCGTATACATCATGTATTTCGTGGGCTCCATCCAACCAGCTGACAGATGGACGGATAGGTGTTTTGGCTTCGCCGATCACAACCGGGATTCCATTGATCATCAGCACGATATCGGGAATTTTGGTTTCCCGGTGGTGAATACGGTATTGATTGGTGAGTATATAGACGTTGTTATTGATAGAGTCAAAATCGATAAGCCTGACCGGAACATGCCTGTTGTTTTCTCCAAATGGCATTGTCTTATCACCGCTCATCCATTTGAAGAACTCCTCATTAGCCTTAACCAACCCTACCTGGTTGACAGAAATCAGAATAGCCCTCAGCTTGTAAATCACTTCATCTGCCAGTTCATTATTTGAGTTGATCGCAGGGTTTAGCATGATTAAGGCTGACCTTAATTCAGCTTCGTCCAGGACTTCATTCACACCACGGTTTAACACTTCTGCTGACTTATATTTCCAATCAGACCCATAGATTCTTTTAGGATCAGCAAGGGCACCCTGGTTAAGATTGACCCCTGTTAACTGATGGATGATGTAATGTTCAACACTGTTGAGTTCTGTGAATGGCATTTATATTAAAATTAATGAATTAAAAGCAGATTCTACTATAAGTTTTATCTTTGGTTCAATAAAGGGTATTACAATTTGTTTGAAATTTTGTCTATTCAAGACAATATATTTTCTCAAAAATGTATGAGTTTTCTTCTCGATTTTACTTTGCGTAATTAAAATTTTTATTTGATCAATAATTTTATCAGACAATGCTTGCAATGTCAATGTGCCATTTTCATATTCTATAAAATAGCAATTTAATGCTTCACAAAATCCATCAATAACATTCTCTCTCCTTTCTATTCTAAGTATCTGTCTATTTAATTTGCAAATCTCAATAGTATTTGTTCCACGATTATTTTTATCTATTCCTTTTATCCTAATTCCTATATTTTGGTGATCGATTTCAAATTCAAAAAAGTCTTCTGGTTTGTCTATTTCCGGATGCAATAAAAAAGGAACTTCATCAATCAAAGGTTTATTATAGGCTTTATTTTTAGCGAGATTTAAATCTGAATTATGATTCTTAAATATGGGGTTTTTAACTCTTTTACCAAGTATTGGAAATTTATTGTGTTTCCCGCCATCTCTATTACATTTCTCACATGATGGAATTAGATTTGTCCATTCATAGCATAGCCAATAATAGCCATCATGCATCTCATTATCGACTCCCTTCTTTGGCCTGTAATGTTCAATATCGGCTTTACAAAGCCTTTCACAATATGCACACTTATTTTTATAACTTAACGCTAACTTATCTTCAACAGCTGATCTGATTTCATCTCTATCCTTATATGGGTCCCTATATATATTACTGGTAATTTTTGCCTTATTTTTATTCTTAGCTATATCCAATAAAGCAGCATATGTTTCCGCACTTTTTAATTTGTCAGTTTTGTCTGATTCTGGTTTAACTACAAATCTCATTTTCTTCTTTTTTCAAAAATTGATATTAGTTCTGATTCAATTGTATCATTCATGAATAAGTTAATTTTAGCTTTAACTTTATCATTAAATTCTAATTCAGCGAAAGTCTTTTCAGTTCTCAAAATTCTTTCTGTTTCATGATGTTCATTTGTAATTTCATCTAAATCAAAAATTGGCGAAGTCAAAATTGTATTAGGAAGTAAATCTTGAATATAGATTTTATCGTCGATCCTATTAATCAATACAC
Source organism: Bacteroidota bacterium (assembly GCA_013376995.1). GTDB lineage: Bacteria > Bacteroidota > Bacteroidia > Bacteroidales > UBA4417 > UBA4417. Next base: position 75,592 of record JACAAZ010000021.1, read on the forward strand.
CTTCTTTGTAGTCTCTTTTTACGACATATATGGCACTACTCTTAGGAGCTCCAAGAAAAGGAATAGGACTATGAGTTGAAACTAGAAACTGCACTTTGGGGAATATGATATCTAAAGCTTCCACAATCTTTTTTTGGTAGGATGGATGTAGATGAACATCTATTTCATCAATTATTACAATTCCTTTAAAGTCACCCGGTGAAAGTGCATTCGGTTGCTGATCAAAAAATCTAACAATTAAATCTCCGATCATTGCAATTATACTTCTAATGCCAGAGGCCAAATAATCATAAGGAACAGGAAGGAATCCTTTATTATTTTTTATATCAAGTTCGGCATAATATGTTTTATCATCGTCGAATTCTCCTGGGAATAAAATAGTTTGTAGATTTTCTATCAAGCTATAAAACATTTCACGAATATTATCTATTCTGACATGAGCAATTGATGATCCTTTTCTTTTTTGTATTTCAATAATTCTAGTCCATAAGTCCAATAGAGGATTACAATATTTAAATATACTGTCGCAAGCAGTAAGATGATATGTATCCATTGTTTTATTTTGTTTGGTGTCTTCAATGGTTAATCGACTGGCACCATAAGCAGCAAATCCTCTATATAGAAGTTTTGGGTTGTCCTTGTATGCATTTTTAGCATTAAATTCTCTGTTAAAAGTTTTTTGACCATCAGTTATATGTATGGACACCTCATAATTCGAATAATCTCCATTAGTTAAGTATGAATGGTCATTACAAATAGCTGCTGCAATAGCTCTAAATATAGCTGATTTCCCACATCCATTTTCCCCTGTTAGGAAAATCCATTTTTTACCCAACCCAAAATTTGGAAGATCAAAATTAGATATTGGTCCAAAATTCTTAATAGTTAACTTGCTGATATTTAAGGAAGATTCATAAAGTCTTGGTTCTTGAATTTGGTTAATGGCATTTCTAAGTTTTACTGCTCTATTATATAATAATCGAAAATCCCGACCATCAATAAATCCTATGCCTGGTTCTCTTCGATCTGCAAAAAAGGCTATCTCTTTTTTTAAAATACCATCAATTTCAACTTTTTCTTGCTTTATGAAATCATCTATTTTTTCAAGATATGAAGAAGGGCCTTCGATAGGTATTTTTAATTGATTTCCAGAAATAATTTGGCTAAAACCTAATGCGGGATATAGTTTATCCAAAAAGAATTTGTTCACTAAATCAGAATTTCTTGCAGAAAATAAGATAAAACAGGATTCATCTTGATTAATAATGAATGAAATATTTGGTGTTCTATTCACATTATCAAATCCGCTCCAGAACGAAATTGCTACATAATTTATACCACCATGAAACCAGTATCTTCTATCTAATTTATTTCCAAGGTTACTTTTTCTTAAACTAAATTTGAAACCCTCGTTTATAGAGAGAATTTTGCTGAGGTGTTCAAATAACTTATCTTGTATTTCTAATATTATTTCTTCCATATTTTTAAAATATTTGATTGATTATACTCTTTTGTAAGGCCTTTGAGTGAGCAAGCTGTTTTTGAAGAAAGGACTTGTTATCTTCAGATTCATTAAGTTTATTCATAATTTTAAGTTGTTCACAATATGGAGGCAAAGGTATCAGTAGATCTCCAAGCTCATTCTTGTTGAAATTAGCTTGGTTAACAGCTTTTCTGGCCAAACCAAGGAATATTCCAATCTTTCTGTAAAAATTTAAAAGAAACATTAAAAATTTATTATGAATTATCTGTTCATCACATCTTAATCTCAAAATAAATGAGGCGAAAGAATAACTAATATTAGTCATCTCAGGCTGGTTAAAGATTGCTGTTTTACCAACTAATTCTACAGAATTTCTCCAATTAAATAATATATCACCAGATTGAAGAGTTAGTCTTGAATTCAAATTATCATATTTAATTTTCCTGATAATTGAATAATCCAGATTCCCTTCTCTATCAATTTCAGCTGTACTTATTATTGGCATTCCATTTTCAACTTGGTTGTCTGGAATTGAGATCGAGATGCCATATTCAATATCAGGTACAACTGATTTAAGAGGTACAAGTTTCCAATCACTATTTGGCAATTCAATTTTTTCTACTCTATTTGTTTTTTCCCCATTCAAAAAATAGCTAAGGCATAAACTGAACATGAGTTCGTGCACCCTTTCCAATACCACCCTTTTAGTATCAATCACCTCATCCATCGCCCAAAGCAGTACAGCCAGTTGGGCTTGCTGGTCTTTGGGAGGAAGGAGGAATACGTAGTTGGCCAGATCTTTAAATTTTACACGGGGAGATAATCCACCTGCTGAATGTTTAATGGCGTGATCAAAAAACTTGTCGTTATTTACAACGAATGGAAGTAGTTCTGGTAAGAGTCCTTGCTTTGCACGTAAAACGGTAATATCACCAGAGCATATACCACTAAAAGAAGCCTGGGCAGCTTTTTTCAAGTAGGCACGCCTTCGTCCAAACAATACATCGCCCTTTTCAAATTTTTTGCTAAAAGTGGTGCTTTCTTCGATTCCTGCAGAATTACGTAAATGGATATTTCCGGTTTCAATATGCTCCAGTCCAACTACATGTTTAATGCCTTCTGATTCTATATCTTTAACTGTGCCTCTTGGTTCGGTAACCACATCACCAAATTTGACCGGAACCCAACTGGATTTATCAATTTTCAAAATATGTATTTGTGATGCTTCCATTAATTCTTTAGAATTTCAAAAAGTGTATTCATCGATTCTTTTAACGCTTGTGAGCTTTGTTCCCATTGTTCATATACTTCAGAAAAAACAGCTTCATTTTCTGATAAATGTTGAACCGTTCTAACATATAAGTTAATAGCCATATTTCCATTATTAGCCAGAACATCCTCAAGAGGCATCAATGCTGCAAAATTCTGTTTATCAGAAAAATCAATGTAAGCTTGAAATATCATATCAATGTGTTTTTCTTCCAGAAAACTCATTGTCTTTTCCTGTTTAACCTGATCTACAGCATTAATAAATAAGATTTTACCTCGTTTATATTTTTCCTTATTGGTTTTAGTAATCAACAAACAGGCTTCCATGGGTGAGTTGTAGAACAAATTGGGACCAAGGCCAATCACACATTCAACCAAATCCAGCTCAATCATTTTCCTGCGCATTTCAGCTTCTGCATCCCGGAACAAGATTCCATGTGGCCAAAGGGAAATACAACGTCCGTTTTGTTCGTTCAAGCTTTTGTGCATATGTTGTTGAAAAGCGTAATCTGCACAACCCAGGGGTGGTGTACCCCAAAGATTTCGTCCATACGGGTCATTTTCAAAACTCTTTCGATCCCATTGCTTAATAGAATACGGAGGATTAGCCAGGATCACATTAAACTTTTTCAATTCATCGTTTTCAAGGAAAGCGGGCTGGGAGAGTGTGTCACCACGAACGATGCTAAACTCTTCAATGCCGTGCATAAACATATTCATGCGGGCCATGGCGGAGGTAAGGAGGTTTATTTCCTGCCCGTACAACTTCAGGTTTCGGTATTCTTTCCCCTCTTCTTTTAAATGCAGGGCACAATTCAATAACAAGCCACCGGAACCGCAGGTAGGATCGTAAACAGATTCGCCTGGTTGTGGGTCCATGATCATGGTCATCAGTTTTACTACGGTGCGGTTTGTATAAAACTCAGCAGCAGTATGCCCGCTGTCATCTGCAAACTCTTTTATAAGGTATTCATAGGCATTTCCGAGCTGATCGTCAGGGACATTTTTAGTATTGAGTTTGTGTTGGGAGAAATGTTCAATTAGGTTATTCAGGATTTCATCCGAGAGGCGGTCCTTGTTGGTCCAGCTGGCATCCCCGAAAATACCGTACAGGGTTTCAGGATTGGCTTTTTCAATGGCCCTCATGGCTTCCTGAATAGCCATTCCCACATTGGTTGTGGTTTCACGAACATTTTTCCAATGGGCTCCTTCTGGAACCTGAAAATGGTGGTTTTCGGCAAAGGAAGCATATTCCAGGTCATTGTCGCTTTCTGCCAGGGCCATTTCATACTCTTCGTCATACACATCACAGATGCGTTTGAAAAAGAGCAGGGGGAATATATATTGTTTATAATCCCCGGCATCAATTGTCCCACGTAAGGCTGTGGCAGCACCCCAGAGGTATTTTTCTAGAAGTTGTTGGTTCATACAAGTTCTTGAATTTCTTTATGAAGACAATCAAAGGCGCTTTTGTCCATACTTAAAGAATTCTCTTTTTTATCCCATATATTTAAAATATGCAAGTCAACATTATCTAATGATGATGCAAGTTCAATGTTTTTTGCTAAAAGATCCTGGTTTATGTTCCATCCCGAAAAAACAACCATTTGATATTTTAATTCTGTCGAAAAAACAATCTCAGGTCTGTTTTCTTTCTCGAAGTATACCCATCCTTTCCTTCCTTTTATTTTCTGAATAAATGCGTCCTTCTGCCTTAAATATTTATCCAGTTCTCTGTTCCAGCCTAAATTGGTTTTTAGATCATAATAATGGGTAAGGCATTGATTTTGAATAATTGCTAAATCAGGTTTGAATGTAGTAGCTTTCCCATTTTTACTAAACCGTAAAGAGATCAGCTTGTCAACAAGATAGAAGTTATTCGGATTATCTAATCTCTCAGCCATATACAACGAGAATATGTCTTCAACATAACCGGAAACAGAATGAGCGGTTCCCCTTTTGATATTGTATTTTGCATCGGTTTCAAAAAGCTTTTTAGCTTCTGCATACTTCATGTTGATTTTGTCAATAAATTCTTGTTCTGTCATTTAATAAAAGTATTTAAGATAGAAATAAATTTTTCCTCGGCCTTAACACTCTCATCCCATGCAGTTTTTAAGTCTGCTAGAGCTTCTTCAACTGTTGGGAGATTATCTTCAATTATTTTTTCCACATAAAGCGGGATATTCAGGTTATATTCATTTTCTTTAATCTCCTCTATAGAAGCAAGTTTCACGTAATTTCCCACATCCTTGCAAGCCAGGTACCAACTATAAATTTGCTGTACATGTTCCGGTTCCAGGAAATTCTGAGCTCTTCCTACCCGAACTTTATCAGAAGCATCAATAAACAAGACCTTGCCTTTCTTCTCTGAATGCTTATTCCTTTTAAACACCATGATGCAGGCGGCTAGAGGTGTGCCATAGAAAATGTTCGGTCCAAGTCCTATTACTGCTTCAAGTAAGTCCTGCTTTAAAAGTTCTTCCCGGATCCTGCCTTCTGCAGCTTTACGGAACAAAGCACCATGAGGTAAAACAATGGCCATTCGTCCATTCTTCTTCATGGACTTGATCATATGCTGTACCCAGGCCATATCACCATTGCTTTTGGGAGGAACACCGGCAATATTCCTTCCATAAGGATCATTGGCCCAATTTTCAAAACCCCAGTTTTCTAAAGAAAAGGGAGGATTAGCAATTACACAATCAAAGGTTTTTAATCCATCGGCTTCAAAAAAGGCTGGATTGCGAAGAGTATCTCCTCTGAATATCTGGAAATCCTCTATCCCATGCAAAAACATGTTCATCCGGGCAATGGAGCTGGAAGTCAGGTTCTTTTCCTGTCCATATAAGGCAAGGGTGCGATAGTCTTCATCCTGGTGTTTCAGGTGATCGACGCATTCAAGCAGCATTCCCCCTGTACCACAGGCAGGATCATAAATGCTTTCCCCCTCATGAGGATCCAGGATCAATCCTAAAAGATGCACAACGGATCGGGGGGTATAGAATTCTCCAGCCTTTTTGTTAGTCAGGTCGGCGAAGTGCTTGATCAGGTATTCATAGGCTCTTCCCAGGATATCGATATCAACCAGGGAATTTGACAGGGTGTACTGTGAAAAATGCTCAACCAGGTCGGTCAGTAGGCGGTCGGAAAGTTTGTTTTTATTACTCCATTGAGCATCTCCAAAGATGCCATACAAGAACTGCTGGTTGGATTGCTCGATGCTTCTTAATGCTTTTTCGATGGCAAGTCCGACATTGGTGGTTGTTTCCCGGACATCATTCCAATGGCAACCTTCAGGTATATCAAACCGGTGAAATTCCGGCAAGAGAGCGTATTCTGTATCTCCATCCGATTCCTCCAATGCCTGATTGAATTCTTCATCATATACATCAGAGATTCTCTTGAAGAACAGAAGCGGGAAAATATAGACTTTAAAATCCGAGGCATCAACCGGGCCTTTAAGGATCCAGGCTGCTTTAGAAAGGTATTGTTCAAGCTGGGAGATAGTGAGTTTACTCTGGTTCATTCAATATATTTTATTAGTTGAAGAGTTAATGGCTGGGCCATACAGCTCTAAATCTGTAATATACATTTCAAGGATTTCAAGTTTTTGCTATCGTAAACAAACAGAATTAAGCATTTAAACTTAACGTAAACAACTTAAATGGGGGGATGCTTACCCCCTTTTGTTAAAATCCCGATAGCGTAAACTTGATCGTTGGCAGCTGGTTTCCGCCGTAAATTTAGCGTAAATTTAGCGTAAATGTGGGTGAAAAATTGGGGTGGATTTTTGATGAAAGGTTTTAGCTTTAAAAATAATGTATCAGATTTTTCACTTATTTTTCTGCAAAAAATGAATTTCTAGGTTGAAAAAATTATGGAATTGGCATTATTTCATACAGATATTCCTGTTTATGCTTACCCAAATGACTATTTTCTATCGAATTGCATCAGTTAGAGGTAAAATCACACTGTGAGTGATATTATATTGTTTCTAGAATCTAACTTCTACAAATGAAAAAATTAATTGCTAATTTTAGCAGACAAATTCATACTGATTTCTGCTTGGAATCTCTTTCCATTTTTTAGATTCTGACATTACACTTTCATTTTCTTTAACGAATGGCCAGATTGCTACTCTTTAATAGAATCTTAATTGTCTTATATAGCTGCTTTTATTAACAACTTTTGAATATGAAAAACTATTCGGCTTCCAAAGAAAGCATATCTCACCTCAACAAAGAAGTGGTGGATGATAAAGGCCCTTTAACTGTAATGGGATTACCCTTAAAATATAGTTACTTGTCTCGTAAAAACAAACTTACAATTATTAAAGACTTTATTCAAAAACCTTTGTCTCAGAATCTGATCCATAGTACTGTTGTGGGAATCAAAATAGAAAACAAGCAGTATCCATATCGGAGGAAGTTGGCGGGATTGATAGTTTATGCCTTTGTAGTTTTTACTAATTGTGGTTATGCTCAATTTCAAATACCAGTCACCCCTTCTTCAAACTGCTATTATCAGAATTTTGATACTCCTACCCTTCCTACTTCGGGCTCAGTTGCCTGGACTGATAATCTAACTATTCCTTTCTGGTATCTGCAACGAACACCTGTAAGTGGAGGGACAGGCCCTTTTCCCGTAAGTGTAGTCGCAGATAATGGAAGTATAAATACTGGCAGTGCCTATAGTTATGGCCAAACTGGGTCTACCGATAGGGCCCTGGGATCCATTGGCACAAATAATTCAGCATCTGGCAATTATGCTTGGGGATTGCAATTCAATAATACAACAGGTTACACTGTATCAGATTTCAAAGTTTCATACCGGGGTGAACAATGGCGTGATGGAGGTGTAATTTCGTTTCAAAAAGTATCTTTCTGTTATAAGAAGAGTGCATCAACAATAACAAATCTTACTCCTTCGGTCAATACAGGTTGGACTAATGTTGGTGCTCTGAATTTTCTGAGTCCAACCGCTACAGGTGTTGGGGCGTCTTTGAATGGTAATCTTTCTCCAAATTTCACTATTTTATCAAGTAACCTTACAGGTCTAATACTTAATAATAACGAGTATCTTATGATGAAGTGGGATGACCCAAAATATACTGGTACGTTTGATCATGGGATGGCAATAGATAGTGTATCAATTAGCTGGACAGTTTGCTCACCACCAGTCATTCAAGCTTCCTATATTACCAGCGCAAATCTTGGGCAAAATAACATTACGTTGCAGTGGGTAAATGGAAGTGGATCAGGGCGGATAATAAAGGTTAATACCGTAAATAGTTTTACCGATCCATCAGATGGTAGTAGTCTTGTTGCAAATTCAGTTTATACAGGTTCAGGCGAACAGGTAGTCTATAATGGATCTGGGTCTTCGAGTTCAACACTAATATCTGGGCTTCAACCCTGCACGCAATACTACTTCAAGGTATTCGAATATAATTGTTTTGGACCCAATTCAAAGTTCAATAATGCATTAGTTGGAGCAAATAATCCAGCAGCTTTCACAACAGATGGAGGAAGTTTGCCCACTCCATATAGTTTAACCGGAGAAAGTAGTTATTGTGCCTCAACTAGTTCTGGAGTTAACATCGGTCTTTCAAATTCTGAGTCTGGAGTGAGTTACCAATTACTTTGCAGTTGCCCACAGCCAAACACACCCGTGGGTCAACCCGTTGCTGGGATCACTGGTAGCCCTATTTCATTTGGTAACCAGCCTATACCATCTATTGGCCCTTGTATTTTTAGTGTCATTGGGACAGCTATAAATTCTGGAGGCTGCTCTTCAAATATGGCTAGTGTTATTAGTGTAAGCCAGGTACCAGTTCCTGTATTTTCACTTAGTACAATAAATCCAACTTCTTGTGCTTCAAATGACGGTAGTATACTTTTGGATAACTTACAGATAAATCTTCCTTATTTAGTCTCATTTAGTTATAACGGGGGAAGCTTAATAAGTCAGAACTATATCTCTAATGCTTCAGGGAGTATTGCTATTACAGGCCTCCAAGTTGGAAGCTACAGCAATTTAACTGTTTCAAATTCAGGATGTTCTTCTGGATCTTTATCAACTACACTTGAAGCAATCAATCCAATCTATTCAGTTAATGCTGCCACCGCTTGTAGTAGTTATTCATGGAATGGGAATATATATTCTACTTCTGGTACATATACCGTATTTTTCCCTTCTGGATCAATTAATGGATGTGACTCAACTGCAACTCTTATCCTTACAATTCATAATGCAGTTAGCTCATCTTACGCTGTCACTGCTTGTAGCAATTACAGTTGGAATAATAATAACTATAACACAACAGGTACCTATACCGTTCTTTTCCCCGGAGCTTCAATAGAAGGATGTGATTCAATTGCTACTCTTAACTTAACAATTAACAATGAGGTTACCTCAATATCTAATGAAAGTGCTTGCAACAGCTATACATGGAATGGTAATACTTATATAAATTCTGGTATATATACAGCTATCTTCCATGAAGGATCGTCACAAGGGTGCGACTCCACTGCTGTATTGTTATTGACTCTCAATCCACTTCCTATTCCAAATGTTTCAAGTAATAGTCCGGTGTGTGAAGGTGGCACAATCAGCCTATTTGGTGGTCCAGATGGAATGAGTAATTATTCATGGATTGGTCCCAATGGTTTTTTGTCTTCTGAACAAGATCCAATAATTGGATTGGCACAGCAATCTCATTCAGGAATCTACTCTTTAACCATTACAGATAACAATGGATGTTCATCATCAACAAGCATAAATGTAAATGTTGAACCTTTACCGATACCCCTTGCATCAAGTAATAGTCCTGTATGTTTGGGTGGTACTGTTAATTTGATTGGAGGACCCGATGGGATGTTAGATTATTTGTGGACTGGTCCTGATGGATTTTCTTCTCATCTGCAAAATCCATCAATCAACAACATTTCTTTTATAAATGCTGGTTTCTACATTTTGCAGGTCACAACTGATAATGGCTGTGTTTCATCAGCCTCAACTTTGGTTAACATCAATAGTTTATCAATAGGTGGGTCGCTGGATGGAGGAGGAACAGTATATGAAGGCATTACGCCAATTTCACTTAAATTAACAGGGTATTCGGGAAGTATTATAAAATGGCAAAAACAACTGAATCAGGGTGTCTGGCTAAATATTCCCAATAGTTCTCAGATATATTCTGAGATGCCTTCATCAGCAGGGACTTGGCATTACAGGGTAGAAGTTCAGAATGGGAATTGTTCCATGGCGTATTCAAATGAAGCAATTGCTGTTGTGCAGAGTAGAACATTATTGCTAAAGGTTTACCTAGAGAGCCTTTACAATGATGAATTAGGGCAAATGCGAAAAGCTCAGGATATTAATGGGGATAAATTTGGTGGGGACATTGCTGATGTAATTACCCTATGCCTAGCACATAGTTCATTTCCTTACAACATTGAGTATGCCATTAATAATATAGAGCTGCCTCAAAGTGGATTAGTGACTATCAATTTGCCCGCTGGTTCAATATCTTCCTATTTTCTTGTGGTGAGGCACAGGAACAGTATCGAGACCTGGAATTCGTTTCCAATTCTATTAAACGTCAATCACACTAGCTATAATTTTACAAATGGGGCCCCAAAGGCGTATGGTTATAATCAACTCCAGGTTGGTAATGTCTGGGTAATATATGGAGGTGACACAAACCAGGACGGAATTGTAGATGGATCTGACATGGCTGCTGCTGATAACGGTAGCACTGGATTGTTGAAAGGCTATAATGTTGAAGATATAAATGGTGATGGAATCGTAGATGGTACTGATATGGCTATCATTGATAATAACTCTACTGAGTTGGTAACAAAAGTGATTCCATTTTAAATATTTTCAATTTTGGTAATATTTTAATCTTGTCTTTCGCGAATATGTCTTACTTCCTGAAGTCGGACAACATTTTTGATTTGCTATTTAGAAGTTTATCCTATTTTAGAGGACATCTGCTAAACAGAGAGATTACTGCCTTATCCTGCCAATTCCTCTATAATTATTACTTGGATTATCCTTTGGATTTCAGATCTTCCCTATTTATCTGATAAAGCATTTCTCCAATTTTTGCTTTATTAATAATTAATTGCAGATATAATTATTCTTTTGGCTGTCGGCTTCCCAATTGCAAATAATTGACATTACATTATTGCAGAATTAAAAGATTATCATTTATGAAAAGCATTACTATTCAAAAAGCCCTTGTAAGCAAATTCGGAATCGAAGAATCAAGAATCCATTCAGATCTTGCAAATACAAAGTATGTCTCAAATACCAAATTGAAGTTAAGTTTGGTATTTATAGCAATAATTTTAATCAATTTCAATGCATTTACGCAGGATATCGTTTACTGGAGATCCTCAGCTCCTAATGGAAACTGGGATTGGGGAACTGATTGTTCTTCAGCAGCCACTGACGGAAATTGGCATTACACCACCAGTGGCCAGGGTGAAAGGGAGAGGCCAGATTGCTTTTCCACAGCAAATATTCTCCATTTCGATAATACGAACCAGCCCATCATGAACCTGAATTCAGTGGCTGATTTTACAGTAAACCGGATGGAATTTGATGCAGGGACCAGCGACAGGACATTTAATACCAATGCTTCCAGGTCAATTACTTTTAGTCAAAACGGCGGGAACGCAAAAATTGAGAATAACACGGCATTAACCACCCAGACATTTAATGTCAATGTTAACATTGATGCTTCAGCCTTTATGGAGATCAATCCTAACAACGGGTTCCTGGTTTTCAATAACCCTGTTGTAAATAATAGCCCGAACCCGATCAATTTTTATGGTTCACAGCAAGTTACATTCAACGGAGACATTATGGGTTCTGCAGGAATCACTCTCAACAATAGTGTTAGAGCAATCTTTAATGGAGTATCCAAAAGTTACAGCGGTGCAACTACCATTAATTCCGGTACTACACTTCAGATTAGCAGTAACCAGGCATTGAACAACATCATTCTTAATACAGGGGGCACTTTAACAATCGACAATGGTGTTACGCTTACGGTACTTGGAAGTTGGACAGGAGGTGGGACAATCATCAACAATGGAACGATTGTCATCATTGGCCCTTCTACTTTTCCAGGTTTAAATAGTACGATTAGTGCAATGAACAACCTCAATATCAATCGTCCTGGAGGTGTTATCCTGGATAAGTCCCTGACTGTAAGTGGCATTTTAACTCTGAGTAATGGAATTCTCTCCACTGCAGCTGCAAACCTAATAACCCTTTCGAATACTGCAACTACAGCTATTTCGGGGGGATCCGCCACTTCATTTATCAATGGACCTCTTAAATGGAATCTTCCTTCTAATCTCATTGCAGGATCTACCTATTATTTCCCAATTGGAAAGGGCGCTACATACCTGCCTTTGTCAGTAATTGATCCATTAACAGGAGCAGGAATAGTGACACTGACAGCTGAAGCATTTGCAGCAAATTGCGGCGGTACTGCTGGAACTTTCCTTGGATCCCTAAGTTCAACTGAATTTTGGTCTTTAGCTTCCACAGGTAATTTAACAAATCACAAACTAAGCCTGGGGCGGCAAACTGCATTGGGTTCTCTGGACCGCATTGGAAGAGCAGCTACTGGAAATGGGACTTATTATAGCGTCGGAGGTACACCTTCCGGAAACTCAATCATCAACTCAAGCAATACGGGAGCAGGGGCTTCCCAGTACTTCGTTATGGCAGTGGGTGGACCTATTAATGTAGCCAACGCCAATGCTGCCAGCAACGGCGACTATGCATCTTTACAGGCTGCTTTTGCAGCAATTAACGCACAAGTACAAACCGGATTTTCTATTGTAGTAACTGTCAAAGGGAATACAACTGAAACAGGGACTGCTGTATTAAATGCCGGTGCGTGGACAAGCCTGAACCTTTATCCAAGCGGCGCATACACTGTTTCAGGAAACATAGCATTCCCACTGGTTAACCTTAATGGAGCCAAATCTGTAATATTTGACGGAAGCATTGGCGGTTCAGGATCCACACGCGACCTCACTTTCTCAAATACAAATACAGGAGGATCAACCATTCAATTCATAGCTGATGCTACAGGCAATACAATCAGAAATTGCGCTATCAAGGGAAATGAGAATTCAACTGCCAGCGGTGTTGTTGTATTTTCAACAGGAACAGCCAGTGGTAATGACAACAATACGATCAATAATTGCAACTTTACTCAAAGTACTTCAACACCTGCAAATGCAATTTATTCGCAGGGGACATCTGTTGCCATTGACAACAGTGGAATTTCAATAACCAATAATGATATACAGGATTATTTCCTCGCCTCCGGTGCTTCGAATGGAATACTGATCGCCTCAAACAGTTCAGCATGGACGATAAGTGGTAATAAATTCTTCCAGACAGCTGCCAGGACTACAACAGCTGCTAATCAAGTTACAGCTATTAACATCATAACAGCATCAGGAGTTGGTTACCAGGTTAATTCAAATATTATTGGTTTCAACTCAAGTTCTGGCACAGTTGGCACGTATACCGTGTATACCGGAGCCTTCGCAAACAAATTCACAGGCATTGAAATGACAGTTGGTACCTCAACTGTTTCCAGTGTCCAGGGAAACACAATTGCAGGTATTCAGCTGACAACAACGCCCGCAGCTGGCAACAGAGTTTTTAATGGAATATCAATTCTTGCAGGTTCGCTGAACATTGGGACAACTACCGGGAACATTATTGGTGCTTCCATTGGAACTGGTTCTATTACCATCAATTCAACAAACAGCAATTCAACCTTCTATGGAATTTATGCTTCCAGTGCTGGAACTATCAGCATAAAAAACAATACCGTAGCAGGGATCAATACAAGCAGTGCAATAACTATTGGTCATAAATTCAGCGGAATTACAACAACCGGATCAGGGGCTTACACAGTTTCCAATAATTTCGTTGGAAGTATCACTGCTAATTCTATAGCCATAGGTATTAGCACATCGACAACTGCATCAAATATAGCATGCGGTATTTACAATTCAAGTAGCGGAAGTATAACCATGAGCAGCAATGAGATACAAAATCTTGTCATCTACAATACAACTGTAACGGACACGCTTGTCGGTATCTTTAATTACAATGCAGCAGGAACCGTTAACTTGAACAATATCCATAATCTTACAGCAACGACCACTACCGGTGCTACTTCTTTAATTGGAATATTCCAGTATTCGAACACTGCTGGAGCACTTCCAAACATAACCAATAACCAAATTCATGATCTCACTACCATTAATACAACAGCTACTTCTGACCTTGCTGGCATAAATTCAAGGGGCGGATCGATAACAACAGCTAACCTGCTGGGCAATAAGATTTATAATCTTTCATCTACCATAATAGGAACTGGTATCATCAGCGGTATCATTGTTTTGGGAGGTGCTACCTATAATATTGCAAATAACATTATAGGCAGCCTAACTACCTCTGGTGCAAGTTCAGGAACTCCATCCATTTTTGGTATTCAATTCCCAAATACATCAACGACAACGCTGAATGTCTATTTTAACTCAATATACCTGAATGCAACTTCATCAACTGCTGGTAATTTTTCTACAGCTGGTATTTATCATACTTATCATGCAACATCTTCAGCACTTACACTTAAGAATAATATAATAGTTAATCTTTCGACTCCAAAAGGTACTGGCAGAGCCGTTGCTTTTCAGAGAAGCGCATCCACTGGACTGGGAAACTACGTCGGTACTTCAAACAACAATCTTTTCTATGCAGGTACACCCGGAGCCAGCAACCTGATTTATTATGACGGAACGAACTCTGACCAAACACTGGCAGCTTTCCAGGCAAGGGTAACCCCAAGGGAAACTGCTTCTGTTACTGAAAATCCTCCCTTTGTTAGCACCACTGGATCTAATGCTACTTTCCTGCATTTTTCAAACTCCTGCGGAGCGCCTTTCACGTTGGCTGAAAGTGGTGGAACGTCAATTGCCTCTCCTTATGATGTGGATTATGATGCAGAGGCCAGGTTTAACAACCCGCTCTATACAGGTGGTGGCTCGGCACCCGATATAGGTGCAGATGAATTCGGGATCTCTGCCATTGAAGTTACAGCTACTGCAGGAACATTAGGCCCTACCCTCTACAGCAATCTTAAAGCTGCTTTTGACAAGATCAACAGTGGGAAACACCAGGGAGCTATTACTATCAGGGTACTTTGCAGTACAATGGAACCAGCTTCCTGTGTATTGAACGCAAGCGGCGGATCATCAAGCTATACCAGTGTTGTGATGTATCCTGCTTTCACCGGTCTCAGCATCACCGGAAATCTCTCCGCTCCCCTTATTGACCTGAGCGGTGCTGACAATGTAATTATTGATGGAAGAGTTGCTCTTGCAGGTGCTGCAGACTTACTCCTAACCAACACCAGTACAAGCGCTATAACCGGGACATCAACGATTCGCATGACAAGCGGAGCTACCGGCAATACCGTTCAATATTGCAATGTAACAGGTTCTTCCCTGGATGCTGCATCCGGAATCTTCATCTTTGGAATAAACGGGAACAGCAATGACAGGATTGATCATTGTAATATAACGAATGCCGGCGGCAACAGGCCTGTAAATGTGATTTATTCACAGGGAGCAACTACACAGAACTCAGATGATATTATCAGTAACAACAACATCTATAATTTCTTTAATACAGGTCTTGCTTCCTGCGGGATAAACATCAATGCCATTTCCACCAAATGGACCATTACCGGAAACAGCTTTTACGAGAGCACAGTATTCACTCCTTCAGCGGCAGTTATTTACAATATCATTTATGTAGCTCCCAGTGTTGGCAATACCTATACAATCAGTGACAACTACTTTGGTGGTTCCTCCCCTTTGTGTTCAGGAAACTGGACAAAGACAGGATCCGGAAGCACATTCTATTGCCTAAACCTGAATCCATTAGTAGGAGGTGCAGGTGCAGCATGTTCTATTCAAAATAACAGGATCCAAAAATATGACTGGACAAACACTGCAACTGCAGATTGGTATGCTATGAATATTACTACCGGGAATGTTAATATTGGAACTGTAACCGGCAACCTGATCGGGGATGATGCAAGTAACAATTCTATTCAGTTTACCTCTAACAACCTCAGTAATTTCTATGGAATTTATTACAACAGCCCGGGATCAGGAGATATACAGAAT
>JACAAZ010000022.1:0-18845 GCA_013376995.1 Bacteroidota bacterium
CTCTAACACTCCTGTTTTCAGCAGTAATCCTGCTGGCAATCAGTTCATTTGCCCAAGTGGCAATTAATGCGGACGGAACCTTACCAGATAACTCTGCTGGCCTGGATGTGAAATTCACAGATAAAGGCTTTCTGCCCCCGAGGCTATCCACAACACAGCGAAATGCCATTGTTGCACCTGCAACAGGCCTTGTGGTTTTTGACACAGATCTCAACAGCCTTTTTACCCGGACAAGCACAGCATGGGTGCAGCTTGGTACTTCAAGTACCTGGAATTTATCAGGCAACTCGGGGACTAACCCAGCAAGTAATTTTATTGGCACCACGGATAATAATGACCTGGTTTTCAGAAGAAATGATGTCAGGTCAGGACTACTGGGAACCTCGAATACTTCCTGGGGTTTATCTGGCTTAAATGTGCTCAATACCGGCACTAATAATACAGCTATCGGCGCATCATCACTGTTTGCAAATACAACCGGCAATTCCAATTCTGCAATCGGAGTTAATGCCTTATTTAGTAATATTTCGGGGTCAAATAACTCAGCAATGGGAACTGGGGCTCTCTATTCAAACACAACCGGAGGGAATAATACTGCAACTGGAAGTTTCGCACTTAATTCCAATACGACCGGGATATTCAACACTGCAACCGGAGAGGAAGTAATGAAAATGAATACTACAGGAAATTTTAATACTGCAATTGGTGCAACGGCCCTTCAATCAAATACAATCGGTAGCTATAACAATGCTTTTGGACATTCATCGCTTATGCAAAACACCACCGGGGGGCAAAATGTAGCTATGGGAGAAGAAACCCTCCTTTCGAATTCCACCGGGAATAATAATAGTGCAATTGGCACCCTGGCAATGTTTTCAAATACTACCGGAAGTTTTAATACTGCCTATGGAGTCGATGCCCTTGTTAGTAACAGCACAGGTAGCTACAACACCGCATTGGGCCCTAACTCACTCTATTCGAACAAGGCTAACAGCCGGACCACTGCCATCGGCTACTCAGCAATGTCAAATGCGGATAACCAGGATCCGGGCCGCGACACCTACAATACAGCAGTTGGGGTTGAAGCTTTGAAGGGAGGTCCAACTTTGAGTGCCAATACAGGGCAGTGGAATACCGCTGTTGGAGACCAGGCCCTGTTATCCAACACTAGCGGAAACGGAAATCTTGCAGCAGGAACCTACTCGATGGCATTAAATACAAGTGGATCAAATAATGCAGCTGTTGGTGGAAATGCCTTGAGTGCAAATACATCAGGGAGCGAAAATGCTGTGCTGGGCGTATGGGCCCTGGATCAGAATACCATTGGGAATGACAATGTTGCAGTAGGAAAGGCAACATTATCTACTTCTGTATCTGGGAACTACAATTCTGGTGTGGGAATGGAGGCGCTCTTTTCAAATACTACCGGAAGTTATAATACGGCAGTGGGCGTACAGGCACTTAGTTCAAACTATACCGGAAGTTATAATACGGCAATTGGCAAAAATGCTGGTCCTGCATCCGGAGCACTTACAAATACTGCAGCCCTGGGTAATAATGCAATTGTTACTGCCAGCAACTGCATTAATATAGGAGGATCAGCAGTTACATGGATAGGTGGACAGGTGGGCTGGAGTGCCATTTCAGATGAACGGTTCAAGAGAAACATCAAAGAGAATGTTCCGGGCCTTGATTTTATCCTGAAGCTTAAACCGGTCACTTACCAATGGGATATCGGGAAACTGGATGCCTACCGGGGCATTCCCGATTCACTGGTGAATAATGAAATTATGCAGGAAGCCAGAACAAAGCAGGAATCAATTGTTTATACTGGTTTTCTTGCCCAGCAGGTCGAGAAAGCAGCTTCTGACGCTGGTTATGATTTCAGCGGGGTGAATAAACCCGCCAACGACAAGACTCCCTATAGCCTTACCTACGAAAGCTTTACAGTGCCTCTTGTTAAATCGGTTCAGGAGCAGCAATTGATCATTGATGAGGCCAGTATGAAAATTAAAACATTAGAAGAGAGCATCTCTTTGTTGAAGGAGCAAAACAAACTGTTAGAAGAACGGTTAACATCTATTGAGGAAAAACTGAAATAGCAGCAGCCCATTGGATGTAAATAAACTTTTTCCCGTTGACATATTTGATTATACATGAATAACAGGATAATCAGGCTTTAAAATTAATTACAGAGTTCTCTTTACACACCTATAATCCCAAAACTCTTTAACATGTTGTACTCCAACCTTCCACCTGTCTCAGCCAGGACTCTGATTACATTAGCAGCGATTCTGGTGCTTAGTGTTGTATCAAATGCCCAGGTTGCCATTAATATTGATGGCTCTTTCCCTGACAATTCGGCAATGCTGGATATAAAATCTACAACGGGAGGATTGCTGGTTCCCAGAATGACCCTGTTGCAGCGCAATGCAATCGCGAATCCTGCCACAGGGCTAATGATCTATCAAACAGATAATATCCCGGGGTTTTATTACAATTCAGGCAGCAGTGGAAGCCCAGCATGGGTATTGTCAGGCACAGGTTCCGGCTGGAGCCTGAATGGGAATACTGGGACTTCTGCAACTTCCAATTTTATTGGAACTACAGATAATGTTCCCCTTATTTTCAAGGTAAACTCCCAGTTGTCAGGGGAAATTGACGCTGCTTTGGGCAATACCGCCCTTGGATACAAGACCCTCACTGCAAACACCACAGGCAATAGCAACACATCTTCCGGCTCTTTCTCCTTATATATAAATAGCTCGGGAAATGATAATACTTGTGCAGGATATTATGCCCTTGGAAATAATTTAACGGGATATAGAAATACAGCAACAGGAAGCCATTCTCTTGGCTTCAATTCCGATGGTTATGGAAATACAGCTGAAGGATATTGTGCATTATTCTCCAATAAGGGAAACCACCAAAGCACGGCTATTGGATATTTTGCCATGTATTATGCAGACGACCGCACTCTTGGCCGCGTTACCTATAATACTGCTGTCGGGGTGGAAGCGCTCAAAGGCAGCTCTTCAGCCTCTAACAATACAGGTCAATACAACACTTGTTTAGGGTATCGTTCAATGATGGCAAACACTACAGGAAACTCAAATACAGCTTCCGGTGTGTACGCTCTTTATTCCAATAACACAGGAACGCTTAATACGGCAAATGGCGCTAACGCCCTCTATTTCAACACTTCTGGTTATTACAATAACGCTATAGGAGTAGATGCACTCTACTCAAATACCTCAGGATATAGCAATACTGCCAATGGAACCTTTGCACTTACTTCTAACAATTCCGGATACTATAATACAGCTGATGGATATAATGCAATGAACACCAATACCTCTGGAAGCCAAAATACAGCTTCAGGGACTGAATCGCTCAGCCAGAATTCCGAAGGATCCAACAATACTGGCATTGGTGCTTATACATTGTATTACAATAAAGCAAACAGCCTGAGTACGGCTATTGGATACCAGTCAATGTTTTATGCTGATGACCGCTCTGCAGGCAGGAGCACTTATAATACTGCAGTTGGGGTGGAAGCTCTTAAGGGAAGCGCAACTCCGTCAAATAACACAGGTCAGTGGAACACAGCTCTTGGATACCAGGCGTTAATGGCAAATACTTCCGGAAATGGGAATGTGGCAGCCGGAGTTTCTTCAATGAATGCCAATACTACCGGCTCAAATAATGTAGCCTTTGGTGGCAATTCCTTCATGACAAATACCAGCGGAAATGAGAATTCAGCCTTTGGAAACTGGGCTTTGGAACTAAGCGCCTCCGGTAATTTTAACGTAGGATGCGGAGCTCATTCTCTCAGGTCAAATACAACAGGAGAAGGCAATACAGCCATTGGTTATTATGCAATGTTTGCCAATACCAACGGCAACTATAATACAGGTGTCGGGTATAATGTCCAAAGCCTGCAACCATCCCTCTACAATTGGACGGGTATTGGAACCGCTGCAGGTAGCTTTTCGAGCATCAGTAATTCTGTTGAATTGGGTAATACTTCTGTAACAAAAATACAGGGACAAGTTGCCATGTCGACTTACAGCGATGGACGTATAAAAGATAATATAGAAGCCAATGTACCCGGGCTTGATTTCATAACAAAACTGCGGCCGGTAACCTACAATCTTAACATCCATAAAGAGAATGAGCTTCTGTACAAAGGCCGCAAGGAGATTGCTGAGTGGCCGGGCAAATATGATATCGAAAAAGTCAGAATGACGGGTTTTATTGCCCAGGAAGTCGAGCAAGCTTCAAAAGACATAGGCTATGATTTTAGTGGCGTGGATACGCCGGAAACGGCCGATGGAGTTTATGGGCTTAAGTATTCAGAATTTGTAGTTCCATTGGTAAAGGCTGTTCAGGAACTGAATGAAACCAACCAGGCTCAGAAGAAAATGATTGAGGATCAAAAGACAGAAATTGAATCCCTTAAGTCAAGGATGGATAAGCTTGAACAGAATCAGAAGTAACAAACTGACAATTGATTTCAAAAGAGTCCGATTTCCTGAAGTCGGACTCTTTTGCATTATCGTCTTTTATATTTAATTATTTATATTTGTAACTATGTCCTTAGTTTTAGGCTAATCCAGGGAAAAGCACTAAAGATCATTCCAGAATAAAAATCACGTCAAAGCCCTTGCAACCCTGGTGTATAGTTTTTATTAAACCTCATTTTTATGAAGACAACCCTTATCCTGCTCGGGGCACTTTTGATTTTATCTCAATATGTTAAATCACAGGTCGCAATTAATACGGATGGCACTGCTCCTGATAATTCTGCCGGGCTGGATGTAAAATTCACCGACAAGGGATTCCTTCCGCCACGCCTGATGACAAGTCAAAGGGATGCCATTACCAGCCCTGCTACCGGTTTGATTATTTATAACACCACAAACAACCGGTTGGAATATTACAGTGGTTATTCAACTGGCTGGACTACCTTGCTGAGCCCGGGCAGTGGATGGTCATTGACGGGTAATTCGGGAACTCTCGATGGGACCAATTTTATTGGCACAACCGATAATATACCTTTTAATTTTAAAGTAAATAACAATAAAGCCGGGAGGATTGACCACATCCTGAACAATACTTTCCTGGGCTACCAGGCAGCTAATTCGAATACAACCGGGAATAACAATACGGCCCAGGGTTCTGCTGCCCTCGGCACTAATACGATCGGTAATTCAAACACAGCAATTGGATACAGGGCCCTGAATTTTAACCTTGCCGGATGCAATGCAACAGCAATTGGGGCAAATGCCATGCTTTATTCCAATATTTCTTCTGCTCAATATGCAAATTATAATGTGGCATTGGGTTATGAGGCTCTTAGAGGAGTTCCAATTCTTACTTCCAATACCGGTAATTATAATACTGCACTGGGATACCAGGCCTTGTGGACTAACAGTGCCGGAAGCAAAAATACAGCATCCGGATTCCAGGCTCTTTATTGGAACTCAGAGGGAACTGAAAACACAGCAACAGGTTATGCTGCACTTAATTCCAACACAACCGGTTCCATGAATACAGCAACAGGATCCCAGGCATTAAGTCTTAATTCTTCTGGAATTTATAATACATCAACCGGATATATGTCACTGGCGACCAATACAATCGGGAGTTCAAATTCTGCTTTGGGTTGTAATGCTCTGGTAAGTAATGATAATGGAGATGCCAATAGTGCTTTGGGGACAAATGCCCTTAAATTCAACACAACGGGATTTAATAATACAGCGGTTGGCTTTCAGAGTTTGCAGAGTAATCAAATTGGTAATAATAACACTGCCGTTGGGCAAAATGCAGGCAGTTATGCACTTTCCGGTTATTCCTGTACTTATCTGGGGTCCTTTTCAAATGCTTATTCTGCTTATTCTTACTCAACATGTATAGGCTCAGGCTCCACGATAACAGCCAATTTCCAGGTCAGGATTGGAGATGCAGGTACAACATCAATTGGTGGCTTCACGAATTGGTCCAACATTTCAGACGGGAGATTCAAGGAGGACGTGACTGAGAATGTCCCTGGGCTGAATTTTATTGAACAGCTCCGGCCTGTTACGTATCGCCTGAACAGGAATAAGATCAATGATTACCTTAAAGTTGAATCTACATATAAAGGCGAACCCTATAGCCAGATCACCACAGGCTTTATTGCCCAGGAAGTAGAGTTGGCAGCCCAAAAGCTGGGGTTCCAATTCTCTGGTGTTGATGCCCCAAAAAATAACAAGGACATGTATGGCCTGAGATATGCTGAATTTGTAGTTCCTCTTGTTAAATCAGTACAGGAACAGCAGCAGGAAATCCTGGACCTTGAGCAGGAAAACCAAAATCTGAAGTCGCAGGTAGAGAAGCTAACAGCTATTACCGATACCCTGGTAAAACGTCTTTCCGGAATTGAAAATAATTGAGCCCAAGAATAGATTTATCCTGTTATTCAAAACCAAATTGTTCAAATAATGTTAATTGATTAGCATTTCAGTAATCTAAGGATGACGTGCATCTGGCAGATTGCTTAAAGTTTTAGCAGAACTATTGTCTTACCCTTAAATTCTCTTATATGAAAATTTCATTACTCGCCGGATTATTCGCTCTAACGGTAATCCTTGCCTTCAGTTTCAATGTAAATGCACAGGTTGCCGTTAACACTGACGGAACTGCGCCCGATAATTCAGCAATGCTGGATGTGAAAAGTTTCAATAAAGGATTTCTGGCACCCAGAATGACCCTTGCTCAGCGAAATGCCATTGCAACCCCGGCAACAGGGCTTACAATTTATCAGACCGATGGTATAACGGGGCTGTATTATAATTCGGGTACACCTGCGGTCCCTTCCTGGTTCCTGGTCGGCAACAATGCAGGGCAATGGTTGAATTCCGGCTCTGATATCTACTATACAGGTGGGAAAGTCGGTATTGGAACTTCTTCCCCGCTGGCCAACTTGCATGTTGCAGAAAACAGTCCCGCACAAACTGCAATATTTGGTTCACAAATTACCAGCTGGAATACAAGCACAAATGTGACTATTGGAGATGACAATAGTTTTTCTATTCTATATTTGGGTCAATCATCTTCAGCACAGGGGCTACTTTACTGGTACTATAATTCTATACCTGCAAATGCGTATTTAAGCCTTACTTCATACTTGCCAACAAATCCTTTAATCCTTCAGGAATCAGGAGGTAAGGTGGCAATTGGGAATATTGTTCCGGCAGCCATGTTGCATGTTAATGAGATTATAGGAACCCCAACTGCTGCATTCGGAACATCCATAAGCCCTTATACGGCCAATACGAATGTAGCTGTGGGTGATGACAATGCAGATTCCTATTTATATATCGGACAGGCTCCACTCAATAACGGTTATATAGGCTGGACGTATAGTGCAACCCCATCTGCAGCACATTTCGGGATTGGGACCTACTCCGGTAGTAACCCCCTGATTCTGCAAGAAGCTGGTGGAAATGTCGGAGTCGGTACATTTACTCCTGGATCAAAACTCCAGGTTAACTTTGATGCGAATGGGTCCAATTACTTGGGTTACAGTACGATATACCCTAATTATACCTATCATTCAGAAGACCTGGCCAATGGAGACGGACAGGCAGCTATTTTTGCATACAGAAACCGGGTAGTGCAGAACGATGGTTCTGGATACGCTGCTTACAGCAGCAACTCCGCTGAAAAAGGCTACTCCTTCTGGGGTGATTTGTATTCCTTTGGTACCTCAGGCTTTAACTTTAATGATTATAGCCGATGTGGCGGCGTTTTGGGCGCTGAACAAGGTGGTTATTATTGGGGATCATTGGGATACAGAAGCAGCAGCCTGATCAATTATGGAGGTTATTTCACAAGCTACAGTTCAGGCTTGGGAAAAAGCAGCCAGTCGAATAATGGTATAGGTGTTGGCGCCTGGGGCGATCTGATGGGTGCAGATATCCACGGTAAAGTTTATGGAACCTACACCGAAGGTGAAAACTATGCGATGTATGCCAATGGAGTAGTCTTCAAAAACAACCTGGATGTGCATTTACAGGATAACGGGACAGGGACCAATACAGTAATGTACACTTCTGTTTCAACAGATGTAACCGTTCAAACCAGTGGCTATGCAACCCTTACGGATGGCAAATCCAGCATTGATTTTGACCCGGCATTTACTTCAGCAGTTTCATCTGAATCGCCTGTAGTGGTTACGGTAACTCCAACCGGGAATTCCAATGGTGTCTACCTTGCTGAGGTTTCGAAAAAAGGCTTCAGGGTTGTTGAAAATAATGAAGGGAAGAGTTCTGTAACCGTTTCCTATATAGCCATTGGTAAACGGGCAGGTTACGAACACCCTGTACTTCCGAAAGAAGTAGTCGAAAGCAATTATACCCAGAACATGACCCGAGGATTGCATAATGATGCAGATACCAAAACCAATGGGGAAGGTTTGTATTACCAGGGTGGTAAACTTATCGTAGGCATTGATCCATCGAACAACCCAGGTCTGAACAAACCTGCTGAGGAAACCGTTTTACCGAAACCTTCTGCTCCTGGCACCGGCAAGCAAGTTTCAGGTAAGGTTAATCCTGCTAATGGATTAGGGATGGGAAATACTCCTCCATCAAACAGGTCCTTTGCAAACAAGCCAGTCAATGATTTATCAAAACCATCCCCGGCATTTGTCAGTGTGCCTGCTCCAGCAAAGCCCGGACAGAAGTAAACTTAAAACTTATCCTTCCACTACATAAAGGAAATTTATCGCTATTAAAATGAATTAGAATCCCTGTCAAGTTCCTGGCAGGGATTCTCATTTCCCAAGAGCTCAATATTACTCATATATAAATCCATAGGAATCGCCATGTTATGAACTTTCAAAGATCCGATCTGTTTAATAATAAACCCATTCGCATGAAAATAATTGGACTTTTCATATTCATACTTTTGGGGCTTAATTCACAAGCCCAGGTAGCCATCAACACCGATGGCTCTGCACCCGATAACTCAGCCATGCTGGATGTAAAATCCATTGCTAAAGGAATGCTTGTTCCACGAATGACAGCAGCCCAGCGTGATGCAATAGTTAACCCGGCACCCGGATTATTGATTTTCTGTACCGATAACAACCTGTACTTTTCTAACACAGGGACAGCAACTATTCCCAGTTGGTCCATTGTCAACAGCCAGTGGCTTTCTGGAGGAACTGGTGTCTATTATAATGGATATGTTGGAATTGGGACCATTCCCTCTTCATATAACCTGGATATACAGGGATCTAACCCTTTTTTACGCGTTAAAGCCACGAATGGCTGGACTGGTCTGGTCCTGGATAAAGGAAGTACCGGCGATAATGGCTACCTGGTTTATAATTCGGCAGGAAATGTGAAATGGACACTTGGGTTTAAAACGAATGATAACTTTAATCTGTACAATTGGACTACTTTTTCCGACGCATTCACTTTTAACACCAGTACAAACAACGCAATATTCACGGGTAGGATTGGTATAAAGACTGACCCGAGTTACGATTTGCAGGTCATCTCGTCGGATTATACAGCCGGATATTTTAGCAGTCCTTATTCAGGAGGAACTGAATTTGAAGTGTTCGACCTTGGTGCCGGGAATTCATGGGCAATCTATGGTGGTGCTGCAACAACAGGGTATGCTGGTTATTTTGCGGGCAATGTGTATTGTTCAGGATCCTATTTACCTTCGGATGAAAAGCTGAAAGAGAACATCCAGCCATTGCAGAATGGTTTGGATAAGATCATGAAGCTGGATGCTAAGACCTATAATTTTAAAACGACCGAGTTCCCGGAAATGAACTTGCCGACAGACAGGCAGAATGGATTTACTGCCCAAAATCTTGAGAGTGTTTTCCCTGAACTGGTAAGGCTCAATCCTGCGAAAAAAGAACAACCACAGGAATTTAAAGCTGTCAATTATATAGGGTTGATCCCGGTTTTAACTGAAGCCATCCAGGAGCAACAAAAGCAACTTGAAATACGCGACGCAAAAATAGACTTACTGGAAAAACAATTAAATGATCTTACAAAGATCGTGAGCTCCATGCAGCAGAACCATTAATTCCTTGCTTTTAAGGATTTAATCCTACAGAACTAAACATTTGCGCCATGGCGATGTTATATCCTCGTATTTAGGACCAGGTCCTCCCTCTACCTGAAGATAGAATCCTTCTCTTGCTGGCAGCTCTATACTGAATACAATTTCTTACCAGTAAACTGATAAGTACATTGTTACATTATAGAGCAAATTCTATGAGAAATCTTTTTCTTCTTCTTTTCCTTTTATCAGCATCCTCCATCAACGCCCAGGTTGCGGTTAATACTGATGGAACAGTACCTGATAACTCGGCTATGCTGGATATTAAAAGTACGGACAAGGGACTGCTGGCCCCACGTATGACGCTCGCCCAGCGAAATGCAATAGCCAGCCCTGCAACGGGGCTTATGATCTTTCAGAATGACAATACAAGCGGATTTTATTACAATTCCGGCACACCTGCAATTCCTTCCTGGGTGATGACAGGTACAGGGTCAGGATGGGGGCTCAATGGGAATAGCGGTACCAATGCTACCGTCAATTTCATCGGCACAACTGACAATATTCCCCTTGTATTTAAAGTGAATAACCAACCGGGAGGCAGGATAGATCCCTTATCAAACAATACCTCAATTGGATATCAATCCCTTTCTTCGATAACTACCGGCACAGGAAATACGTCTTCAGGATTCCAATCCCTGTTTTCCAATACTTCAGGAATCTATAATAACGCTTCAGGCTACCAGGCATTGTATTCAAACACCACCGGAAGTTATAATGAATCCAATGGATACATGTCACTTTTATACAATTCAATTGGCAATAATAACACGGCCAATGGTGCGAGTTCAATGGTGCAGAACACTTCGGGATCGGGAAATACGGCTGATGGATACATGGCTTTCTACGGCAATTTCACAGGTAATAATAACACCGCACTAGGGAAAGATGCATTACATTTTAACAGTAGTGGAAACTCCAATACCGCAGTTGGCAACCAGGCATTGTATGATAATTATACAGGTTATTCAAATGTAGCCATTGGAACAAGAGCACTGTACCTTACTACTGAGATCGGAAACCTTGTAGCTGTAGGAGATTCGGCTTTATTTCATAACGGAATCGGCAGTAACACATCTTATTATGCAGGGCATAATACTGCAATCGGCTCAAAATCATTGTATTCAAACACTATCGGTTTTGATAACACGACTAACGGTTTTATGACACTGTATGCAAATACAACAGGATATGAAAACACTGCTAGTGGTTCACAGGCATTATACTCCAATAGTACCGGAAGTTTCAACGTGGCAGTTGGATACCAGGCTCTTTACTCCACTACAACCGGTGGTTATAATGTTGCAAACGGAACCCAGGCGCTAACCAATAATACAACAGGTATTGCAAATACAGCTGTCGGATATTGGGCACTGTACTCTAATTCTACCGGATTTTATAATACCGGCACTGGGGATCATGCACTTGCCTCCAACTCAACAGGATACTCAAATACGGCCAATGGGGGATTATCGCTGCAAGCAAATTCAACAGGCTATCAGAATTCTGCATTGGGGATCCAATCCCTGGGCAGTAATTCTATTGGTTTTAACAACTCTGCCCTTGGCTACAACGCTCTTTGGCAAAACACACAGGGAAGTGAAAATACTGCTGTTGGAGCATCTGCTTTACAGTATAATACTAATGGGAATTTTAATTCTGCTTTCGGGTGGGAATGCCTGCGCGATAATAATGCGATCCTGAATACAGCGGTAGGTTACCATTCTGCACAAACGACCAGTTCAGGATTCCAAAACAGTTCTTTGGGGGCAAATTCCCTGGTTAACAATACTACCGGCTCCTATAACACAGCTCTGGGGTACAATACCGGCCCAAATTCTGTAAATCTTTCCAATACCACCTGCATAGGGACAGATGCTACTGCAACGGCAACAGACATGGTCAGAATTGGAAATGTATTTGTTAACTCAATTGGTGGACAGGTAGGCTGGACTACCTTGAGCGATGGGCGATTCAAGGAAAATGTGAAGGAAAATGTTCCAGGCCTGGCATTCATAAACCAGTTAAGACCCGTTACCTACCAGGTGAACAGGGAAAAAATTGATGACTTTACCGGTGTTAATGAACGGAAAAGATTGCATGACACCCTTTCAATAAATGGAGAGGCTCCGCACTATGAAAGTATGAGTTCAACCACTACAGGCTTCATTGCGCAGGAAGTAGAAACTGCTGCAAAAAACATAGGGTATGATTTCAGCGGGGTGGATGCCCCGAAAAATGAAAAGGACTATTATGGTTTAAGATATGCCGAGTTTGTCGTTCCCCTGGCAAAGGCTGTCCAGGAACTTAATGCCATTAATGAAGAACAGCATATGACAAATGAAGCACAAAAAGCCACCAATGATGAGCTGAAAACAACAGTCGAACTATTGAAGGTACAAAACCAGGAACTCCTGCAGCGTATAGAGAAATTAGAATCCAAATAGACAATATCTGAAATAAATATCCATGAAAATCTTACTGCTTCTTCTTATCCTCGTTCTAACTATAACTGCCAATTCTCAGGTGGCAATCAATACCGATGCCAGTGCTCCTGATAATTCAGCAATGCTTGACATCCAAAGCACATCAAAAGGCTTTCTGGTTCCCCGATTGACACAGGTTCAACGAAATGCAATATTGAGCCCTGCCAGTGGGCTGATGATCTACCAGACCGACAATACTCCAGGTTTTTACTATAATTCGGGAATACCCGGCAGTCCATTCTGGTTGTTGGTTGGAACCGGAGCCGGTTGGGGCATCAACGGAAACAGTGGGACCAGTGCATCAAATTTTATCGGAACCTCCGATAACAATGCCTTGATTTTTAAGGTAAACAACCAGGTTTCAGGCAGGATCGATCCTGTCTCCAATACATCTCTCGGGTACCAGTCGATGAATGTCGCAACAACTGCCAATAAGAATGCTGCATTAGGCTACCAGGCTATGAATGCAACAACTACCGGAAGTGAAAACGCTGCCTTTGGTTACCAGGCACTTTTGACAAATACTGATGGTATACAGAATACAGCTTTAGGTTTCCAGGCACTTAAATCGAATACGGGCGGCGATTACAATGTAGGGATCGGGCATGGAGCATTGTTTGCAAACACCCTGGGTAATGATAATGTAGGAGTAGGACTGAATGCTCTTGCCACAAATTCAACAGGCCACCAAAATGTTGCTCTTGGAAACTTTGCTCTTTTATTTAATACCAGCGGTTATTTGAACAGTGCGATGGGGTATAATTCCCTTTTCAGCAATACAACAGGTATTTACAATACTGCTCTGGGATCTGCATCTTTGGCCTCCAATACGACCGGAGGAGAAAATGTCGCAGGCGGGAGTTTCTCAATGAATGGAAATATTTCAGGAAATCAGAATACTGCTTTGGGAGTAAGCTCTCTTTTTTCGAACACTACAGGTTCCTTTAACACTTCACTGGGATATCAATCACTTTATAATTGCACTACAGCATCCTACAATGTAGCCAGCGGATACCAGTCCCTTTTCTTTAATACCACGGGAGCCCAAAACACAGCATCGGGATACCAGGCACTTTATTCCAACACAACAGGCACCAATAATTCCGCCACAGGCATACTGGCATTGTATTCCAATACCAATGGATACAATAATTCAGCATTCGGAGCAAGAAGTTTATACTACAATGCCTCCGGCCATTACAATACAGCCATGGGAGAATCAGCCTTGTATTACAATACTGCAGGTTCTTCCAATACTGCCATTGGAAATGGATCTCTTAGCTCTAATACCACTGGCAATTACAGTACTGCTGTCGGATCCGGTGCTCTTGGTTCCAGCTCAACAGGAACAGAAAATACAGCTGTAGGAAGCTCTGCTCTGCTGGGAGTTAATACAGGTAACCGTAATATTGGCATCGGTGTGAATGCTTTAGGTTCGGATGCTTTTGGCAGTGACAATACAGTTGGTGGAAATGCAGCAATGTTCTATAATGTTTCCGGCAACTACAATACTGCCTGGGGTAAGGAAGCCCTTACAAATGGGACATCTGACCTTAATACAGCAATCGGCTACCACGCCTCGTTTAGTACAACTTCAGGGTTCCAGAATACATCACTGGGAGCAAATTCGATGGTAAACAATACCACAGGCTCCTATAACACAGCCCTTGGGTACAATACCGGTCCAAATGCCGGAAATCTTGCAAATTCAACAACCATTGGGATTGATGCGACTGGAACGGCAACTGACCAGGTGCGCATCGGTAATGTATTCGTTAATTCAATTGGGGGATATGCCAATTGGAGTAATATCTCTGATGGGCGTTTTAAGGAAAACCTTACTGAAAATGTTCCGGGCTTAGCTTTTATTACCCAATTACGACCCGTAACTTACAGGCTTAACCGTAAAGCCATCAATGCCTACCTGGGAATTGAAGCAACTTACCAGGGAGATGCAATGAGTGGCATTACGTCGGGCTTTGTAGCCCAGGAAGTTGAAAAAGCTGCTAAGAATATCGGTTATGATTTTTCTGGAGTGGATGCTCCTAAAAATGATAAGGATGTATATGCCCTGAGATATTCCGATTTTGTTGTGCCCCTGGTAAAAGCAGTGCAGGAACAAGAGCAAACTATTCAAACCCTACAAAACAAGGTAAATGACCAATCTGTGATGATTAAATCCCAGCAGGATGAACTTGTTGAATTAAGGTCGCGCCTTGATCGCCTGGAAGCTAACCATGCCAAGTAAACCTATATCTAGAAATCCCAGGTAGATTAACACTATGCTCTTGTCAAGGATTATAACTTAACGTTTAAACCGCCAGTCCCACTGGCGAAAGGAATAAAACAAATCGTCCCGTCATTTCTGACGAGACGCTGTCATTTGGCTACTACTTTCTGAAAGATGCGCGACAGGCTATGAGGCCTCTATGGTATTTGACTGGCTATATTCTGTTATGAAATCTGACGGATTGCAAAAAGCAATTTTCACGAATCAACGTTGAATAAGTAAATATGCTGAACTTCCCTTAATTCTGATTTGCTTCAGGCTGGGGTAATTCCATTTCTTTTTCAAGGGCTTTATTAACGTAATAGTTTACATCGAATTTCAGGGTCTCAAGGAGTGTATCTGTTGGCAGTTCGTTGATATCAGCTGTTGGGGCTTCCAGGTAATCATTCACATTGAAGCGAAGATAGCTGAAGGTCACTTCCGGAGCTGCTTCAGTAGTTTCAGGTTGATTTTCAGGTTTAGACAGAATAATCCCATTTTTGCTGATAGCCTGGGGTTGATTCCCATCGATAGTTGCAAGCGTGTCGGCATTAGCCATTACCGGCATGATAAAGGGCATAAGAAAAAGAAAAAACGCTATGATAATTCTTGTTGCTTTCATGATATTTGATTTTTGATTTTTGTCGTTTTGAAATTTAAATTGTAACCTCATTTACTTATTAATACGGGGAACCGGGATCAACTCATTTACTCTTGAACGGTAAGCTATGTATTCCTGACCAAATTGGCGTTCCAGCACCCTGTTTTCCCCATGTATTGAAATTCTGAAGTTTATATAAAGCACAAGGTCAATGGAGAGTGTCAGTCCGGATTGAAGGAATAATGCGAGCCCGGGGATGATGAAAACAAGGAAAGTGGCATAAATGGGGTTCCTGCATAGAGCAAAGGGGCCACGGGTAATGAGCTGACCGTTTTTGAAGTCGGCAAGGAAAATCACGATGGTAAACATATAGAACAGCAGGCCTCCTGCAAGCAGGATAAGTCCGGGTATTTTAAGCCACAGCGAATCGGGAACATTCATAAACAGGAATTGGGGATCCCTCTGCATTATGATGATTGAAAGAATCACATAGGGCAATGTGATCAGGGCCAGCTTTGGGCCAATACCACCGTATGTCATTTTTGAGTTCATGCTTTTATTATGATTTGTAAATACTTATGATTCTTGTGGTTCCAGGTGGAAATGGCAGCGGTTTCCCTCCCAAAGTGTTTGGATAACCTGTAAGTTCCATGAAGTTTCAAAGGCGGATGCAAGCGCTTCCAGAGGTTGAATACAATACATGTTACATGGCCGGGGTGTTCCTTTTTTCTTTGCCATGGTGCAGAGCAGGCAACCATAAGCGAGCGCATCCAGGCAGTCTTCTTTTTTTTCCAGCTTCCATTCGACACAACCAAATAGTTGGCTGAATGTATCAAACAATTCTTCGGGTGAGTGAATAGCCAGCTGCTCAAGTTGAGCCTTTGCCGATTTTACCTGTTCAAGCCTTTTTTTGTCAGTCACTTCAGCTGTGATTCCAAAATTTTCATAATTGGATAGCGCGTCAACCATCACTCCTGCATAGAAATATTGCAGCATTTTTAGTTTATTTTCTTTTTCCATGCCAGCCAGATTTCTTAGATTTATCGGGTTGTGATTTAAGGAACAACTGAAAGAATGCTCTCAATAAATCAACTTGTATAACAACGTGACAAAAGTATAGCTATACTCCAGGTGCCAAAAATGAACTTCGGTGAATGACGGATAATAGAGGATGAACCACAGAATATAGAATGTGGAGATCAAATGCAGGAATAGAGAAACTTATACCCGAACAGCAGGTAGCAGAAGGCTAAAACAACCTCCAAACATCATAAACCTATTGAATATAAGGATATTATCCCCTGTAAGGAGTATCGGAAACATCTACTTTTACGCCTTCATAGCCATGATTCTCAAGAAGCATTTCGACGCTCTCCCGGTTGATCTCTTTCCTGCTCCCCGGGCCCACAGTGAGGCTGATAAGCGGCAACCTGAGATCCGGGATCATTGATTTCAGCAAATCATTCAGGCTGAAGTAAGGAACCAGCATTTGCCTGCGGTTCCGGTAAAGCGGCTTCACCTGGCAATTAACGGAAGGTGTGAAGATCAGCCTGCGTTCATTTTCCTCTTCAAAATCAGGATCCTTAAAGGTAGGCAGGAAAAAGTGGATAGCTTCAGCAACACGCTGCGCAATATAATCATCCGATTCACCCTGGTGCATTTGAGGGATAAGGTCCAGCGCCTGTTCGATAATGTCCTTTTTCGTGGCATCCTTGTAATACACTTTCCAAAGGCGCATCAATCCATAACTATCAGGTGGAAGATCCGGCCCAGTGAACTGAGTAAAGCCTAAAGGGTTAAATCCGAGGCTCACCCCTGTACCATTTTCACCATAACTCCGCCATTGGCTAAGAAGGTTGTTCTTTTCGCAAAAACAACAGATATAAACCCCTTGCGAAGGCTTGTCCAGGTATTCCTCCACCCTGATAGTATAGCTTTTATAATCATCCGTGATAGCCTGCTCCCTTTTGGTCTTGAGTACTTCTTTTGCAATACGGTAGCCATCGTTCATTTCATTTTCGTCGTTCGAAAAGCGGGAATGAGTTAACCATAGATCGTGTTTGGTTATAATGCCTATCAAGCCATTGAGATCCGTATAATGATACAGCCCCCCGGCAAAATCCTGCACGAGATAACTGCTTTTTGAACCAATCTCATAGGTAAAATGCTGAAGGGAAAGGATATCATCAACCTGGCGTATCATAATCTAAAGGGAATTAGGTATGAATATTCTTAACAACGAAAGGATGAAATTGTCAGTGAGGCAGGATGAATTTCTTCTAAAAGAATGACAGGGCTTAACTGTCTTGTACAAAGTTAATGCTGGATTTTTGATTATCACTTCTATTCTTGCTCTTTCTATATTAAAATTTGTGCATTCGAGGCATCTCTTTCCTTCCATTTATACATTATCAATCAAAGGCGGGTTAAGTGACATCTCAAAATAAGAGTTGCATTCATACTAATAGCTTAATTCGAAAAACACTTCTTCTATTATCCAACTTCCAAGGAAGAAAACAAATAAATGAAAACACTTTTGTTTTGCTCTTGTTTATCACAGGAAATGTTATGACATAAGTAAGTTTAGTAAACTATCAACGAGAATTTTGCAAATTTGTATTAACTCACATAAGTTAAACCTAAAATAGATTAAGCATGAAAAAGAAAATACTTTTTTCAGTCATCGGTGCGGTCGTCATTTTTGTATGGCAGTTTTTATCTTTTGCAATGCCCAATTTCCATAAGTCGTCATCCAGGTATACTGCTGTGCA
The DNA here is from genome assembly GCA_013376995.1 of Bacteroidota bacterium. Classification (GTDB taxonomy): domain Bacteria; phylum Bacteroidota; class Bacteroidia; order Bacteroidales; family UBA4417; genus UBA4417. The sequence continues at coordinate 18,262 of JACAAZ010000022.1, forward strand.
GGATTCAATCCTGGATAAGCTGAGTGCACTGAACCTCGAAGAGGGTATGTATATGCTGAGGCAGCCGGATCCATCCCTCTCTTTTGATAAGCAGAAGGAGCAAATGGCTCAAATGGAAGGCAAATCCTGGGCTGTTTTGAACTATCACAAAACCAATTCTATGAGCATGGCCATGAATATGTTCAGGGGATTCCTGGTATGCATCGTAATTTCCTTCCTCCTTTTCTGGATCTTCCTTCAGCAAAAGGATCCAACATTGGTAAACAGGATGCTGGTATCCCTTGCCATTGGATTGATCGGGTTTTTCTTTTCACCTTACACCAGCTTTATCTGGTATAAAGAGCCCGGCATCTTTGCCTACTTTGCTGACGGCATTATTCCCTGGCTGATCCTGGGATTTATCGGGCATAAGATGGCCCCGGCAAAGGAATAAAAAAACGCTGTAAATACATAATTTACAGCGTTTTCGTAGCCCCGATAGGAATCGAACCTATATTTAAAGTTTAGGAAACTTCCGTTCTATCCATTGAACTACAGGGCCATCCTTTTTTACTTTTCCCTGTATTTAAAGTTTAGGATCCGTC
>JACAAZ010000022.1:18945-90014 GCA_013376995.1 Bacteroidota bacterium
TTTTTTACTTTTCCCTGTATTTAAAGTTTAGGATCCGTCGGCTGACGGACTATCCATTGAACTACAGGGCCATCCTTTTTTACTTTTCCCTGTATTTAAAGTTTAGGATCCGTCGGCTGACGGACTATCCATTGAACTACAGGGCCAAGAAGTATCCCCTCTCGGGGGTACTTGATATATAGTGTGTCCGCCTTACTAGCCTTAGTAACACCTACTCAAACTCAGCTCGCTGAGTCAGACTGAGCGAGGTCGAGTCAGACTGAGCGAGGTCGAGTCAGACTGAGCGCAGTCGAAGGCTGACGGAACGCAGGGCAAACCGGTCGTGAGCTAAAACCCGCCCGAGCCGGAAAGCGGTGCAAAGATAATACTTTCCTCTAAAAAGCCAATTCCGCTTTTTAGATTCCAAAAGCACATCCTTGATGTATTCTGAGGGCTACTCCTGCCAACCTTATCACTTTTTTCATTATGTTTGTCCAAACTATGCAGGTACCATTATGAATGGCAATGATCCGCTGAAAATGCTCCGGTCAACTTTCAGCTTCGACCGGAATCTCCGGTTGACGAAGTTGCTGCTCAGGCTCATGCGACTCAACCGCCTGAATGACCTCATGACTTCATCAGCCAATAAAAAAGGTCATGATTTCATTGATTCCCTATTCAAAGAGCTGGAAATTTCTTTTGAAGTCAGCGAAGAAGATAAAAGCCGCATCCCTAAAACCGGGCCTTTCATTGTTGTTGCCAACCATCCATTCGGCGGGCTGGATGACCTTATTCTCCTCCGTATTTTTTCAGGCATCCGCCCTGATTTCAAGATATTTTCAAACCCCATCCTTCAGAAATTCGGGGGACTTGACGAATTCGTCCTGCCAGGTACGGCTTTCTCATCATCCGGAAGGCATAGGTCTACTCCAGGACAAATTATGGGGGTTGTCAGGCATCTGCAATCAGGATCACCCATCGGGATATTCCCTTCGGGTAAGGTTTCTGGCTATGACCTGAACTCGAACGACATCACCGATAAGCAATGGGGCACCAATGCCCTTCGCTTTATCAGGAATGCCAAGGTACCTGTGATACCGGTATATTTTAAGGGATCTAATAGCCTCTTTTTCCAATTGCTGGGAATGATCCATCCTTCCTTGCAAACCTTCAAACTGCCATCTGAACTTCTCAATAAGAAAAACTCTTCTATCGAACTACGGATAGGTAAACCTATAACCGTTAAGGACCAGGAGGAATTCCAGGATATCTCCCGTTACGGGCGCTACCTGAGGGCAAAAACTTATGCGCTGGGAACCTCCCTCGAAGTCCGTAGGTTCTTTACAACTGTTGATGAACATCTACCGGAAGCAGAAGAAATTGTGCCCCCAATGCCAGTCCACCTGCTCGAGGCGGAAGTCAGAAGCCTGGAGGAAAACAACCTGCTCTTTGAAACAACGCCATTTAAGGTATACTGTGCACCTGCAAGTATGATCCCCAATATCATCCTGGAGATCGGCCGCTTACGCGAAGAAACATTCCGGCTTGTTGGAGAAGGCACAAACAAAAAGATCGACCTCGACGAATACGATATCTATTACCGCCACCTTTTCGTCTGGGATGAAGAGGCCAGCCGCATTGTCGGAGCTTACCGTTTGGGCATGGGAAATGAAATCGTTGAAGAATATGGCATCAACGGCTTTTACATTTACAGCCTGTATAAGATCAGCGAAGGATTCCGACCGGTGATGGGATCAGCTATCGAGCTTGGGCGTTCTTTCATCGTTCCCGATTACCAGAAGAAACCATTATCCCTCTTCAGCCTATGGAAAGGGATTCTTTACTTTTTGCTGAAACACCGCGAATGCCGTTATCTCATAGGACCTGTCAGCATCAGCAACCGCTTTTCGAAGTTCTCCCGCAGCCTGATGATCGAATATATCACCCAGCACTATTTCGACTACCATTATTCTCAGTTCGTTAAGCCACGCAACGAATTCATTAGCGATACGGGTAATATAGATGTTGAAATCCTGCTTGAAGAAGCAAAGGACCTCAGCAAATTTGATAAATGTATACGGGATGTAGATTTTGAAGATGCAGGAATGCCTGTGCTTCTGAAGAAATACCTTGGACTGAACGGAAAGATCGTTGCATTTAACGTTGACCAAAACTTTAATGATGCCCTGGATGGACTACTTGTACTGGATGTAATGGAAGTCCCCACCCAGGTGATCACCAACCTCTCAAAGGAACTGGAAGATTCCAGTATCATCGAGCGATTCAGTGAAGAGCAGAATTCCGTGCACCGGAAGTGAGGGGCGAAGGGCGGAGCGCGGAGGGCATAGGGCATGGCGCGAAGCGTTTAGCGCACAGCGAGTGGGGCAGGGTCATTCAATAGTCATACCATGGTCATTCGATGGTCATTCAATGGTCATTCAGTAGTCATTCAATGGTCATTCAGTAGTCATTCAGTAGTCATTCGATTGCAAGAAATGAATTAATTATCAGTTTCATCAGTATAATCCCTGTCTGCCGACAGGTAGGAGTATCTTAATAAAATCAATCCTAAATCATAACCAGAACAACAAACAAAACCAGAACACCCTTTGCTCCCAGCGCTTTGCCCTATGCTCTTAGCGCTAAGCTCTTAGCCCTAAGCCAAACGCCACCCCGCATGAAGCACATCGACGTCGCCGCCTCCATACAGAAAAGCAATTCGGATTTTCTTAAGAAACTCCCGCGTTTCCTGATCAGGATCGTTGAGAAAGTGGTCAAACAGGATGAGATTAATGCCATCCTCAATAAGTATGCAGATGCAAAAGGCGCTGAATTTCAAAGAGGAGTAGCAACGGAACTGAATATCACAATTAAGATTGATGGGCTGGAAAACCTTCCGGAATCTGGCCGCTGCTTCTTTGCAGCCAATCATCCCTTTGGAATTATTGACGGGATGGTCCTTACGAAAACCCTTCTTGAGAAATATGGCGACCTACGCGCAATCGGAAATGATGCTTTCCTGCTGATCCCCAACCTCCGCCCATACATTGCAATGGTTAACGTTTACGGACGATCATCCAGGGAATCCATAGCAGAACTCGATAAAATCTATAATTCAGATCTTCCGATCTCCCATTTCCCGGCAGGTGAAGTCTCAAGAAGGTATCACGGCCGGATCCAGGATTGCGACTGGCAAAAAAGCTTCATATCCAAAGCTGTTTCCTGTAAACGGGACATCGTCCCCTTCTATTTTCATGGAAGGAATTCACTTTTATTTTATAGCATCAACCTCTTCAGGAGAGCATTGGGCATCAAGCTGAATATTGAACTCATGCTCCTGCCATCCGAATTATTCAAGAAAAAGAACAAGACCGTCAGGCTTACCATTGGCCACCCTATTTGCTGGGAGAAATTCGACAACTCTTCCACCCATCAGCAATGGGCCCAGAAAGTAAAGGCGTATGTCTACGGCTTGAAGGAAAACGGACCACATGGCCCGGAATTCAAATGATCATTTATCCAACTTTTCAACGCTGATCACCCTGCCTCGCCTTCCATCCACGGAAAAAGTGGCCATTTTGACCAAACCCTTAGCTGAAAAAGGACCGGTATATAATTTACTGTTAATACCCGGCCAGGAACCATCTTCGGTATAACGGATCTGTATTCCCGGCATTTGGCAGTTGGCATGAATGAATCCATCTTTTACAACGGCTCCGGCAGGCGGGATCCGGTATTTGAATCCTCCATCCAGGTAACTTAGTCTTGTCAATTCCCTTTTCCCTGCTTCTGAAGCAAAAACAGACCAGGCTTCATTATACATTTCTTTATATTTTTCCTCATCCTTAATTGTAGCCCATTCTGGATCGGGAGCCCAGGCGCGCTCAGCCAGGGCCAGCAGTTTTGGAAGAAGAAGGTAGTCGCGGATTTCCGGATTTCTGACATTTTCCGCCCATAGCAAACCCTGTATCCCAAGGATATTTGATTTCCCGTAGTCCGTCAGGTGATCCTTGCCAACAAACAGGGCCGGTGATATAGGATTTCCCCCTGTATCTTCCTGCGTATTCCTGTAATAATCGAAAGGAATAAAATAGAAAGGCTTATCCACATCGTGGAACCCTCCCCAGTAATAACCCGGCTCATCGGCTGATTTTTCATAGGCCAGATCGAAATACTGGTTACTGACACAGGAAAGAACGACTTTATATCCTGCATTGGCCAGGCGGTAAGGGAGATCTTCCGAACCCCAGCCTATTCCATTGTTCCATACATCCACATGAAAATCATCACCGACAAACTGCGGATTTGGAATATAATGCTTCTGCCCTTCCAGCATGGTTTTCCGCATAGCGATTTCCTCCCATCCGGAAAGCACAAGTTTCCTGGATTTTAGCAGATCATGAACCTTAGAAAAGTAATAATACCATAGTTCATCTACTGATGCCATGCCTTCCTTTTTCATCAACTCTTCACAAAGCGGGGAGTTCTCCCAAACACCGGCGGGTACCTCATCACCGCCCAAATGGATAGTGGTAAGAGGGGCCTTTGCTTCAGCATACATGGCGATCAACTCATCGAATACTTTTTCAAGAAAGGTATAAACTGAAGGCATCGCCACACACATAACATTGTCAGTCCAGAGTTGGGCTGATGAATAAACAGATTTGTCATTCCTGTCGCGAAGCAAATAACGTTTAGCTTCTGCCTCGTTGCCCTGGCTGATATATTTTTCATAACGTGCATCCATGGCTTTAATGGCAGCACGGCCATGCCCTGGTGATTCAATCTCAGGGATTACCTGGATATGCCTTTCATTCGCGTATTTCAGGATATCGATAAAATCAGCCCTTGTATAAAACCCGCTTGCCGGCATATGGCCCGCATCCGGCCCTGAACTATAGGACGGAGGAAGAAACTCTTTGCTATCTAGAGTATGCCCACGGTTAGCCCCAACCTGTGTAAGTTCCGGAAGTGAAGGAATTTCTATTCGCCAACCTTCATCATCTGTGCAGTGGAGATGAAGCACGTTGAGTTTGTAGAATGCCATGAGGTCCAATATCCTCTCCAGCTGATCCTTCGTTTGAAAGTTCCGGGCAACATCTATAAGTAACCCCCGGTACCCAAAACGAGGAGCATCCCTAACTTCGATACAGGGAACCACAAGGGCTTCATTCTTCTTAGCCCGGGAATCTGGCGGGAAAAGGGATAGTAGCGACTGAATCCCATAAAAGATCCCGGATCCACTTCCTGCAGAAATATAAATTGAGGTTGGAGTGACCGTTAAAGCATATGCCTCATTTGGTAAATCAGCAAATTCAAGGTTAATAACGGCAGAAGACTCTGCATCCTCTGCCACTTCTGCTTTGTTCAAAGTCAGTGATGATATCTCATTTGCCAGGTAATCAGACTCCTTTGGGAATTTTGATTTTCCAAGGATTGGTGTCCTGCTGTCCAATACACAATTTCCGCTCTGTTTCCTGTATACCGCGGGAGTCGGGAGAATTGGCGGAAGCTCGTCTACCGGGATATCCCTGACAAATTCATTTTCCTTATATGTATCAGCCGGGGTAACAAAATGAACCGTAGAATCCACAATCGGAAGATCGGTGACTTGTGTAAGACTGTAACCATGAGAGGGATCCTGGTCAAAAACTATATAGTAACCATCAGGAGCGGCAGTATAATTCAAAACTTCGCCTTCCGAGACAAAGGAAATAATATTAGTTGCTTTGGGTTCCAGGCTAAATGAGCCGGAAGTTGGAATTAAGCGGAAGATATCCCCGTTCACATGCTCAATGCTCACATTCCCGATGACTGAGCCAGGGGTTATATGCCTTCCGTAATTGAAAAAAAGGGTCCAGCCTGAGGATGGAATAGTTTTCTTCCCTGTATTTTCAAGGGTTATGGAAGAAAGATTTTCGGGCTTTTTCTCATAATTGTTGGTCAGGAGTTTCCAGGTAATCTTCAGGTCCTTGACAGGGAAAAGGCTGTTTTTCTGTCCAAAGGCTGATATGGTAAGGAGAAAAACTAAAATGGGAACGAATCCCGCGTTTGAATATTTCATAGCGATTGCATTACTATACAGAATTTCAAAGTTATTATTTCTGTGCAGAAATTAGAGACAAATCAGCAGTTTTAGGCCACAATCCGTCTGAGGCGGACAAAGACACAAAGAAAGCACAAAGAAAAAACCAGCTGGAATTCTTCGATGATTTATGGAATGGAGTGTTGATTTACTTCGAAAAGAATAGATAAACCGGAAAACCTTAGTGACTCTTCGTGGCTTTGTGGCTCATATTCTTCATTTAATCACAATCACCCGAGGAAAGCAATATTCTTAATATCTATGAGTAACTGCTTAATTTGCAATATCTAACAGGATGTAACTCGGACAAATAACGGAACTATTCCGATAGAAAAAACCAGCCTGCTAGTTTAGCAGGCTGGCGGGTTTTTGGTTAATCTTCCTGTTTTGAAACATTCTCTCCATCAATCTGAAACAGGAAAAACCGTTAGTTGGCTATCATAATCATATGACAGCGGTCCAAATGACTAATACCCGGGGTTCTGTTCCAGGTTAGGGTTTGCATCCCGTTCAAGTTGCGGGATAGGCATGATCCAGTGGTTCTGGTCGCACTTTGAATAATCCATCTTTACAGGGCTACCGGGGGCTCCATCAACACATGAATAGGTGTATTCATTCAAACCTTGCATAACCGTAGTTGCAACACCATTTCTAACCAGGTCATCCCACCGCTGGGCTTCAAAGGCTAATTCAAGGCGCCTTTCCTTCAGGATGGCAGTCTTCATGTCAGCCTGTGATAAACCTGAAGATATAGCTGCAAGTCCTACCCTGCTCCTGATCTGGTTAACCAGGGCAGCAGCTTCGGCCTGATTACCGGATTCATTTTCAGCTTCAGCTTTCAAAAGGATAATATCGGCCAGGCGGATCAGGTAATAATCATCACCTGAACCCCATCCTGCAGGATGTTTCTGCTTATAATTGAAAGGAATGCCAACAGTAGAATCCATGCAAGGATTCCAGTTTTCATCAGGCCAACTTATGTTCTGACCATTTGCGTCCTTGGTCATAAAAATGATACTGGCATCTTTCCTCACATTATCTCCTTCAGCATCATAGGCTGCAACGAGGTCCTTTGAAGGGACACAGTATTTCTGCCATCCGTCTTCAGGAGCGAGGTACAATTCAATACCCCAGCTGGATGCAGACGAGTTGCCTTCCTGGAATGGAATTTCAAGGATGGATTCTGAATTCAGGTAATGTGAACCATCAAAAAGATCGGCGTAATTGGCCATAAGGGAATAGCCTGCAGAACTATTAATAACGGCATCGCAATAGGTAATAACCTTGGAATAATCGCGGTCGCTGCGCTGTGCCCAGATTTTGGCCAAAAGGGCATTTGCGGATCCCTTTGTTGCGCGTACCTTATTAACTGAAGCTTCTGAACCATAGGTATCCGGCAGGTTAGTAAGCGCAACATCCAGGTCTTTCACAATCTGGTCGTAGACTTCCTTTTCGGAAGCCCTGGCTTTCCTTGTTATACTTGGATCAGCAGTATTGGATTCAAGTTCAATGGGAACTCCGCCATACATTTTTACCAGTTGATAATAATGAAAAGCCCTTAGGAAACTGGCTTCGCCGATGATCTGCTGACGCCTGGTGTCGGTAAGGGCAGCATCGGTTACATCACCAATCTTGGCAAGCAGGATGTTGCAACGGGCAATGCCATTGTATAGTGCACCCCAGTTAACGTAATTGTGATGATTGCTGGGAGGCAGAATGAAACGGTCATAATCGAAGAAGGTCTCTTCATTGTTTCCCCCGGGATAGGCATTATCGGAACGCACATCGGAAAGCATTACATACTCCCATTGATAATAATCCGTGCCATAGAAAGTATTATAACAACCGGCAAGGACATTCTCCATATCGGAAGCTGTGTTATAGGAATTACCGGTGGTGAGCGAGGTTACCGGCTTATCCTCTATGAACTTTTTACAGGAGCCCAGCAAAACTACTGCCAACATAAGGTAGAGGGCATGATTGAAGTTATATTTATTCATATCGTTCAGTTTTTTGGAGTTAGAAAGAAACTTTTACACCTAACATGAAATCACGTGATTGCGGATATGTACCGTAATCAACACCTAATGCTGTATTTTGGTTCGTAGCATCCTGGTTATTGCTGCTAAATGTGCTAACTTCAGGATCAAAACCGGAATACTTGGTAAAAGTCAGGAGATTCTCAGACGTCAGATAAACTGAGAAATGAGGAATATGCTTCATGGAAAGTGAAGCCGGGTTAATATTATAGGTAAGTGTAAGCGATTTCACCCGGATATAGGATCCGTCTTCAAGATAGCGGGTTGAAGGATTGGAATTGCTCCAATCGTTTGGTGTAACCTTAGGCATATCCGTAATATCGCCTTCGTGCTTCCACCTGTTTTCAACAGTAGCTGACTGGTTCATAACCAATGCCATGGATTCAGTGAGAACACGGGTTGCATTCATGATCTGGTTACCCTGGACACCCTGGATGAAAATATCCAACTGGAACCTTTTGTAGGTGAACGAGTTGGTCAAACCAAAGATATAGTCAGGATTAGCATTGCCAATAATACCAATGCTATCAGCAGAACCATCGGCTGTTTTCATGAAGTTGATCATACCTGTTGCCGGATCAACACCCTGGGAGATTTTACCGTAGAATGAACCCAACGGTTTTCCTTCCTGGACAACGGCTGTGTTAAAGTCGTCACCGGCAGGATTTATACCACCTGAATGAATGGTATTCCCTATGATGTTGAGTACTTTATTCCTGTTAAACGAAATATTGAAATCGGTACTCCATTTAAAATCATCCCTTACAAAGTTGCGGGAGCTGACCATGAATTCAAACCCCTTGTTTTCAAGGCTTCCGGCATTCTGAAGAGCTGTGGGGAAACCTGTACTGGTAGGTTGGGGAACTTCCAGCAGCAGATCTGTGGTTTTCTTGTAATAATAATCCAGCGTAAACATCAAACGGCTTTCCAGCAAGGCCAGGTCAATACCGATATCAAGTTGTTTGGTCTTTTCCCAGCGAAGGTCTTTGTTTTCAAGTGTAGAGGGTGTAAAAGCAGTGTGGGTTATTCCTCCAAGCAGGTATTTGGCACTGATTGTATCAACAATTCCGTACCAGGCATAGGGCTGAGCCCTGTCATTTCCAACAATGCCCCAACCAACCCTGAACTTCAGGTCGTCGATGGCAGAAACATCTTTCAGGAAATCTTCCTGAGATATCCTCCAACCTGCTGAAAATGAAGGGAAGTAACCCCATCGATGCTGAGGTGAAAATTGTCCTGAACCATCAGCCCTGAAATTGGTGGTAAAAATGTATTTATTCTTATAGGAGTAGTTCACCCTGCCGATGTAGGCAACATGTGATTTCTGAGCTTTGTAGGGAATATCCGGGTTTTTGACGGCACCGCCATCAACTGATTGATCACCGTTGAGAGCAGTGCTGAAATCGTGGGATGACCTGTAAACATTATCCGTGTTCTCCCTCGAAACAATAAAACCAGCCATGGCAGCAATGGTGTGATCACCAACGACTTTGTCATAGTTGGCTGTATTTTCCGAAACCCAATATTTATAGTCGTAGGTATTCTTTGCAGCTATACCGCCCAATGATTTGCCATATCTGGTCTGAACAGAATCCTGGAAGGAAGTATACTCACCGCTCGATTTCTCAAAACCATAAAGGCTCTTAACTTTCAAGCCTTCCATAAGTTTGGCTTCTGCAAAAACATTACCGTGGAACCTGCCATTTTTGTAAAGATGTTCAGGCTGATAAACGGTTGATACAGGGTTTTCAAGGTCATTGATAAACGGGCTCCTGGCATACATTTCAGGATTGTCCTTATCCCTGATACCTATATTGGGGATCGAAGTATACAAGCGGGTGATAACACCGTTCCTGTTGCCTTCCGAAACATCAACATCTTTCCAGTTATCGTATGACAGGCTGGTTCCGAGTTTCAGGAATTTCGTCACCTGCTGGTCAATATTGGCTTTAAAAGTATTCCGCTTTACCGTGTTATTTAATACAATTCCCTCCTGGTCAACTCTGGCAAAGGAAAAATAATAACCGGTATTCTTGGTACCGCCGGTAGCAGAAAGCTGGTAGTTCTGGGTGATTGCATTCCTGAAGACTTCCTTCTGCCAATCCGTATTTGCATTATACTTCTCCCAGTCAGTTGAAGCATCCATTTCGGTAGCCAGTTGCTGGAATTGTGTTCCGTTCAGGACTTTCATTCTTTTCCATGCCTGTGACATCATCATGGAGGCATTGAGGTCAAGCCTCAGTTTCTGGTTTTTCCCTCTCTTGGTGGTGATGAGCACAACACCGTTGGCGCCGCTGCTACCGTAGATAGCTGCAGATGATGCATCTTTCAGGATTGTAAAACTCTCAATGTCATCGGGGTTGATTTCATTTGTATTATAGGTCTGAACCCCATCAACTATATACAGAGGCTCACTGCCTGACGTAATGGATGATGTTCCTCGGATACGTAGCGAAAATCCTGCCTGTGGCTGGCCTGATGACCTGATAATCTGGACACCGGCAGCTTTTCCTTCCAGTAAGTTTCCAAACTGAGTCTGCGGGCGGTTTTCAAGTTCTTTGTTACTGACTACAGAAACGGAACCTGTCAGGTCTTTTTTCTTCTGCGAGCCGTAACCAACAACCACGACTTCACCAAGGTTCTTGACGGATTCAACAAGGGTAACATCGATGGTGGTTCGTCCATCTACAGGTACTTCCACTTTTTCATAGCCTAAGAATGAAAACACCAGGGTGCTGGCTGAAGGGAGTGAAACAGAATATTTTCCATTCACATCGGTTGTCGTTCCAACAATGGTTCCCTTGAGAATTACATTCACTCCAGGTAAAGTTGCCCCGTTGTTTGAAGTAACCGTTCCTTTAACGGTAACATTCTGAGCAAAAAGATTCAACTGCAACATCATCAATACCAGGAGAATGAGTCCTGGCAGTTTTAAGAATGAAGTCACAGAAAGATTGGTTAGTAGTTTGTTTTTCATCTGCTTATGATTTTTATGTTAAGGTTGGATGGAACTCGCATGTGTCCGTCAGCTAACGGATCATCCTGATTTATGTTAACCGAACATACTCGTTTCATGTACTGTGGTTTTGGTTTGTTTTCTATTAATATACTCAATTTCTATGAAGTACCAATCATACTGAGGATTTTGTCAACTATTTAAAGTATATGGGAAAGACTGGACATCTATAATATTCAAAGATATAAGATGTTACATATGTTTGCGCATAGATTTGCGCATGATTATCTTCGATTTGCGCAAAATGATAAAAATACATCCACAGGGAGATTGACTTTCAAATCCCCATGGAAGTATTTGATGTTAGTAACAAGAACCGGGGCAAAGACCCGGTATCATCTTTAATTTTTCAGGATACCGTTACTAAGGTCTATTTGGGTTTGAGGTATCGGGTAATAGTTGTTAACACCCTCAACATATCCATACTTGCCCAAAACCTCGGCTCCCCTGCCCTGGCGGATAACATCCCATAAGCGTTGTCCTTCCATTCCCAACTCAACCTGGCGTTCGTGGTAAACAGCCTTAAGCGGATCAGTGAAAGGGGTAGCCGGCATCCCTACTCGATCCCTTACCTGCTGAAGGTAAGAATTCCAGTCTCCACCTGTATGTGCTGCTGCTTCGGCCGCCCATAGCAAGACTTCTGAGTACCGGATCACTTTCCAGTTATTCGGATCATCGCTCATATCGGCCTGTTCACTTGGTGGCAACTGGTATTTCCTGGTCATATATCCATCAACACAGGTTGGGACTGAATTATCAGCTACCGTTTCATCTGCAGTCCCGGGCCAAAGGACCTCCCCGTTGTAGATAATAGTTGCATCTTTTCTTGGATCACCAGGTTCAAATTCATCTACGTATTCCTGTTTAGGGCAATCAAAGCCCCAACCGTCATAATTATTCCGGCTACGGGTATAGATAACGAAGACATTCCCTTCATTGTCATCACCCCAATCACCTGTCCCCGATGAAGTGAATTGTATCTCAAAAACAGATTCCTGCCCGTTTTCATGATCAAGTTTCCAGTTATCTGAATAATTGGTTTCAAGCGAATATTCACCGGATTGAATGATTTCATTTGCCAATCCGAGTGCTGCATCCCATTTCTTCTCAAAAATGTAGGCTTTACAAAGGAATGCTTCAGCGGCACCTTTTGTAGCCCTTCCCAATTCACTGGCGGCCTCTTCACTCTTATTCGGAAGGACCTGGGCTGCTTCAGAAAAATCCTTTTCAATCTGCTGCCAGATTTCGGCATTGGTGGCTTTAGGAATATTATACTGCCCGGGCTCAAGTATAGTGGTTACCAGCGGCACTTCTCCAAATAGCTTCTCCAATTCGAAATAGAAATATCCCCGGATAAATTTAGCTTCCCCAACGATCCTCTCACGTATTGCCGGATCAATCTGCTTATCCGTCATTAGTGCAACATTGCCAACCACCCTGTTGCAGCGGTTTATAGCAATATAATATTGTTGATATGGGGTATTGAGTTCAGCGATATTGGCATCGTACTGGAATTTCAAAAGGGGTTCGATCCAGGGCTGATCCCCTGCACCTTCACCACCTTTATAGGAATCATGGCCAAGTATGTCACCCAACCAGAACGGGAAATAATTGTCAGCATCCCATCCCATTACATCATAACATGCTGTTAATGCTGAATTGGCATCTGCTTCGGAAGTGAAAAAATCGTTCAATGCGACTTTTGGCGATTTCGTGTCCAGGAAATCCTTCGAACAGGATACATTCATGAGTAACAGGACGAATGTTGCCAGGACTATTATTGTTGTTTTTCTTTGCATGGCTGTTCTTTTTTCAGTTAAAATGTCAGATTTAATCCTGCGACGAAAGTCCTGGGCTGAGGATAAAAAGCCCTGTCAACTCCAAGATCGAGGGAACCGAAGTATCCTGTCCCGATTTCAGGGTCAAAACCATCATACTTGGTGAAAGTGAGGAGATTGGTCGCGCCGACATAGAAGCGCAGCTTAACTATTTTCAAGGTATTACTTAATTCCTGAGGTAAGGTGTACCCTATTTGCAGGTTTTTCACCCGGGTATAGCTCCCTTTTTCGACATAACGGTCAGAAAAAGCAAGGTTGTTTGCATCAGCAGCATTCAGCCTCGGGAAATGGGCATCGTTTGTAGACCCTTCAACGGTCCATCGGTTGAGCATCCTCACGCTCATGTTGTGCGAAGCATCCGGACGGTCAGTATAAACCTTTGTGCCGTTAAACACATCATTGCCATATACTCCCTGGACGAACAATGTAAGGTCAAATCCCCTGTATTCCAGGTTCAGGTTCATTCCAAGCGTGAAATCCGGTAATGGGTTCCCAATTACTCCATAATATAAATTACCGTTTTGGTCTTTTGCGTAGCGAATGTCACCTGGCCCGGCATTGGGTTGAAGTGGATTACCATCCGGATCTACCCAGGCATCAACTTCGGCCTGGTTCTGAAACAGTCCGTCGGTTTTATATCCCCAGAATTGAGCAATCGGGTAACCTACCATAGTCCGGGTGACAAAGCCATTGTCGCGCAAAGGAGCTGACAATATGGACGCCTGGGTTCCCAGGTCTGTAACTTCATTGGTATAAGTTGAGAAATTGAACCCGATGTTATAATGCAATTTATTCCATTCATCAGTGAAATTCAATTCCGCCTCGAAACCATTGTTTTTCATCCCCCCTATATTTACCCAGGGATTTTCCTGTATGCCGACATGCGCGAGAATAGGTGCGTCAAGCAGCATATCGCTGGTCTTTTTGATGTAATATTCCAGCACGAGTGTTAGTTTATCCTGCCAAAATCCGGCATCTACACCAATATTGGTAGTTGTAGTGGTCTCCCAGTGCATATCCGGATTTCCCATACCCGGGAAAGAAATACCATCCTGGATCACCCCTCCAAAGCTGTATCTTTTACCGGATGTGGCCAGGGTTGAATACCCGTAGGGAGGGATCTTGTCATTTCCAATTTGCCCCCATCCAGCTCTCAGTTTGAGATTGCTGATAAAAGAAACATCCTTCATGAAATTCTCCTGGTTTATCCTCCAACCTGCCGAAAAAGAAGGAAACACGCCGAAGCGGTGATCGGGTCCAAAAACAGAGGAACCATCTCTCCTGATATTGGCCGTAAGCAGGTATTTATTGTTAAATGTATAATTCAACCTGCCAAAATAGGAGAAAATGCGCTTGTCGTTCATCAGTCCGGAGGAAGTTGAATTGGGGTTTGTGGCATTGCTGATGTAGATCAGGTGCGAGAACTCCTTTAGCAACTTTGTAGCCCGGGTCGAAAACCATTCGCTGTAATCCTGGGAGGCTTCCATACCAGCCATTAGCTGAAGATCATGCAACTTGATTTTCTTAGTATAAGTGAAGAAATTTGACCAGCTCCATGAACGGTCCTGGCTGCTGCCACGGTAAACAGCACTCACATCATTGCTTTCAGAGCCCGAGATGAAATAGGTGGGAGAATAGTCATAATCATTCCCGAAATTGTAGTTCAGCCCCAGGTTCGACTTAAATACCAGGTCCTTAAAGAGTATGATATCCCCGAAAACATTTCCGGTTACCCTGAAATTTTTGGCCTCATTATGCGTCCGGTCGATATGGGCCACCGGGTTATTCATATCAACATAATTGGAAGGTGCAAAGTTCCCATCCGGCTGGTAAACTTTTGTCACCGGGTCGATAGCAACTGCCTGTATCAGTATTGCACTCCATTCATCATCTTCATTGATCCTGTGATTTTTCCCTGATTCGAGAGAAAGGTTCTCCCCGAATTTTAGCCAGTTTTTTACGGTGAGGTTTGTGTTGAGCCTGACGGAAGTCCTTTCGAAATCGGATTTCTTTACGATTCCTTCCTGTTTATAGTTATTGGCACTTAGGAAATAGGTAAACATATTACTTCCGCCTGATAACGAAAAATTCAGGTTCCTGGTAGCTGCCGATTGGGTAACCTCTTTAACCCAATCGGTCCCTTTCCCTAAACTCTGGTAATTGGCAAGTTCAGGAAGGGGATCCAGGCCGGCATTTGTGAGCGCTTCATTTTTAAGCATTGCCCACTGGGACGCATCAAGCAACTCAGGCTTTTTCCACATGCTGGATGTCCCTAAATAGGTGTCGAATGTGACAACCGGGGTTCCGGCTTTGCCATTCCTGGTAGTGATCAGGATGACGCCATTTGCACCCCTTGATCCATAAATGGCGGTTGCTGATGCATCCTTAAGGATTTCCAGCGAAGCAATGTCTGCCGGGTTGATATAGCTGATATCATCAACCGGGAACCCATCGACAACAAAAAGCGGAGATGCATCATTAATGGTTCCTACACCACGTACCCTCACCTGGAAAGGTGATCCCGGGGAACCAGAATTGGATGTGATTGTAACCCCGGCAGCCCTTCCCTGCAAAGCCTGGTCAGTAGTAGCTGACGGCATCCGTTCCATGTCATCCGCCTTTACAGACGATACAGCACCGGTAAGATCGCTTTTGCGTTGTGTTCCATAGCCAACAACCACTACCTCATCGAGGTTACGGCTGGATTCCTGTAGAACAACATCTATGACAGATCTGCCCTTAATCTCAATCTCCTGTTTTGTATATCCCAGGAATGAAAATACCAGCACCTTATCACTGCCGGCACTGATTGAAAAGGATCCATCACCCCCTGTGCTGGTGCCAGTCGTGGTTCCTTTAATCACAACGTTAACTCCCGGAAGGGTAGCACCAGATTCTGTCCTGACAACACCTTTGAGATGAAGCTCCTGAGCAATAGCAAAAAAGGATGCCCCAAGAAAGATGATGACAAGCAAAACTGCTTTGGCAGCGGGGTTCAACAATAAAAATAGAGGTAACTTTTTTTCCATGAATTATGATTTTTAGTTTGTCTGAAAAGTCAAATCGTCAATAATTCAAAACTCCCGGATAAAATCTTCGCTATCCAGGGAGTGCCGGGAAGGCTCAAGGAAAGCAATTGAATAGATAAAACCAGAGCAAAACAATTGTTTTAAAAACAATGCCCTGATTTGAATATGAGCAAATTACCCTTGCCTTTACTCAAAGATATGCCAGAAAGCCAGATTCCATCTACTGATTTGCGTATAATTATCCTCAATTTGCGAAAATGTTGTACAATTGTGGATTAGCAAGGCTTCCAAATTATCGAGAGCCTAAGGTTTATTGGAATAACTGAGCCAGGCATTATTTTTTGATGGCAAGATGTTTTATCCTGTATTCATTGGGGGTACAACCCTTAACCTGCTTAAACTGCCTGGAAATATTCTTGCTATTGCCAAAACCTGCCTCCAGTGCAATTTCGAAGATAGTTTTATCTGTTTCCAGCAGCCGCTGTGCGAATTTCTGTATCTGTAAATTGTAGATGTATTTATAAACACCGATTCCTGTTGTTTCCTGGAAACGCTTCTCAAGGGCTCTTCTCGAAAACGGAACCTCCCTCAGCACATCGGCTACATTGATCCTGTTATCAATATTTTGATGGATGAATTTAAGAGCCTTAGCCATATATTTGTCAGAAGCGGAAGCAATATCGGTAGACTGCCTTGTTATAACCTGGGTAGGCCCAACAATGATATCCTGCGGGATTACCACCTGCTTATTGATCATCAGGTCCATCAGCCGCGCAGCTTCATAGCCACCCCTTACGGTATCCAAACCAATGCTTGACAATGGGGGATCTGATAGGTTACAGGTCATCTCATCATTATCTACCCCCAATACGGCGATCTCTTCCGGAATCTGGATCTTTGCATGCTTACATGCTTCTGTGATGTGCTGCCCGCGCTCATCGTCGCAAGCCATGATGGCTACAGGTTTTGGAAGCGATTGAAGCCACTGGCTGAGTGCCGAAGGCTTATAATACCAGAGTTCGCGCGATGGGGCCTGTTCCTGGTCAAAATGATGAACCGTATACCCCTGTGCAGTAAGATGTCTCTCATAACCTTCGGCACGTTCCCTCGACCAAACTATATTCTTGAACCCATAAAATGCAAAATTCCGGAAGCCTTTCTTCAGAAAATACTCGGCACCGAGTTCGCCGGTTTCAAAATAGGCCCCGGTAATATTGGGAATATCAGAAAAACGTTCCTTGAAATCTTCAGCAATTACACATATCCCCGCATCAACCAGCTTTTTAGTATCCAGGTCATTGTACAATTGTGCAAAGATCCCATCGGCACCCCATTCTTTTGCGAAATTTACTATGCCTTCCATCCCCAGGGTTTCCCTGTAGAATAGCGGCATCTTACAGAACACCCAAGGCCCATGCTCTTTGGAATAGCGGGTTATTCCCTTGAGGAGTGCCTGCCCGTACTCTTCCGAAATATCAATCAGCAGAATGATCTTATGCATATCAATGGTTAAGGAAATCCAGGATTGTTGAAATATATACAGTGGGCTGTTCTACTGAAATCGAATGACCGGCCCCGGGAACGATAACCAGCTTGTGATCCTTGAAAAGCTCAAGGTATTCAGTCGAAAAGCCCCATTTCAGGTTATCACATTGCCCTTTCATCTCAAGCAGGGGAACTTTGCAATTTCTTAGCAACGGCCGGGGATCCCTGGTAGCAGACAGACTGGCCAGCGTCATTAGCTGAACATAAAATCCACCTCCGCCCTCAGCCTTAGGTGCGAGGGTTGTATCACAAACCACTGATTTATTAAGCTCCTGGTTCAGGAATGTTTGGTAACTATCGGCTTCTTCATCGGGAATAAGTTTCTTGCCAAATGCAACCGAATACCAGGATGTAAACCGCATCCGCAGGTTGCCGGCTTTCCTGTTTCCTTCTGCATTTGATGCCTGGGGAGTTTTCAAATGAAGACTGTCAGGGGCATTGAGCCCTGCCAATTCCACCCTGATCGGAGGGATGGGCCCCGGCCCGGTGAGGATAAGCTTTTCAACCCTGTCCTGGTGCCTGGCAGTATATAAAACAGCAAGCATGGCGCCCCAGGATTGCCCAAGAAGAATCACCTTTCCTGTTCCTATTTTATCAATGATTGCTGCCAGGTCTCTTACATGCCGTTCAGCTGTATAATCCTCAATATTATGCAGTTTCCCGGATGAGCCACTTCCTGCCTGGTCGTAGAGGTAAATATCAAATCCTGCATCTGCGAGGGGCGCTAATGAATTTACCCTCCGTTCAGAAATAAACCCTCCGGGGCCGCCTTGCAGGAAAATGACTGGAGTAGGGCGATGCAGGCCTTTGGCGGGAATATGAATAAAGCCGATCTTCGAGCCGGTTGTCAATGACCAGAATTGAGTCCCCGGAACCTGATGAAAAGCCGGGACATTATAGTGCCTTGGGTTGAAAATGATTCCTGACAGAATACCAAGCATCAGCAATACTCCCAATCCAACTAATCGCCAAAAATTCCTCTTCATTATGCTAGCTTATAAGACCGGGGTACAACCCGTTTAAGATCAGTCTTTCTGGATGTGAAATCCATACTCCCCAAATTTAAAGCAAAATGGGTGGAATAACAGGTTCCCCTAAGAAAACTGAAAATTTACAGGAAAACCTAGAATGTCTTGTTTTTTACCAATGGTCGGGCCCATATCCCGATACTGAAAATATATCCGAGTGTGATAAAAAGGAAGAACATTGCACTTTTCAGCCCTATCAACTCACCAAGTCCGCCAATAAGCAAGGGAACAACTGCACCGCCCAGGATTGCAGTACAGAGTATTCCTGAAAAGGTACCATGATGAGATTCAACAGAGTTGAGTGCCAGTGAAAATACCACCGACCACATGACGGAAGCAAAAAAACCAGTTACCGGGAATGCGATTATAGCTACCGAAGCGCTTCCGGTCAAGGCTATGACAAGGGATAGGATTGCCCCCGTAGTGAAGATCAGGAGGACTTTCCGGCTATCCATGAGTTTTAAAAGCAGAAGTCCCAATAAGCAGCCAACTGTCAATAGTCCCCAGAAATAGGAGATAACATCAGCTCCTGTAGTTTCTGGATTCACCCCATGATATTGCTGAAGGAATTTGGATGCCCAGTTGGCAATTCCCTGTTCAGTCCCAACATAAGCAAATATCCCGATGAAGAAGAGAATCACGTACCTGTTCTTAAGCAGCTCTTTGAAAGCCTTGCCGGTATCAATTTTTTCATCTTCCTTTAACTCTACCTTTGGGAACTTAACAAGCCATATAACCATTATAATGACCAGCACAGTGAGGGCAAAAACCCAGTAAAGTGATGCCCATTCCAGGTGAACCGGGACAATAGGATCCAGGATGCGGGTAACGAATGAACTCTGGCCGGAATGTAAATTCTTGACCAGGTAACTGTATAACTGCGGGCTTAGAAAAGATGCTGATCCAAAAACAAGCTGTGCAAGTACGGAATAAAACGCAAAATGTTCTTCTCCGCCGGATTCCCTCAACAATGGATTGATTGCTACCTGCAGCATCGCCATACCTATGCCGATTAGGAAAAGAGACGGCAGGGCCACTGAAAACCTTGGAAACAGGGCAAACATCAACGCGCCAATAAAAGCCAGGCAAAATGCCATGATCATGACTGTCTTTTCCGAATATTTTTCTATGAGCACACCGGCGGGAATAGACATGAAACCATATGCCACAAAAAACGAGAATGGAAGAAATCCCGCCAGCCCGATCCCAAGATTGAAGCTCTTAATCATATCCGGAATGAGCGGGCCAAGAATGTTTGTTAGAAATGATATTACAAAAAATATCAGTAGTATCAGGATGACCATTACAGCACTCTTCTGTTTCATAAGATCTCTATTTTTTGATTTGAGATATTCCAACCTGAAATTGTCAACCTGGGTTCACTTCCTTTTAACGAACCTTGTGGAACCAGGCACTTGATACTTCGCTTTTCACCAGGCATCAGGCTGAAAAAGTTGTCGTCCCAGAACAAGGGATATATCAGTTCCCCTTTATCATTTTTCAGTTCAAGGTGGCAGAAGAAAGCGACATTACTGCCGGGATTTTCAAGCTGAACATCCAAAACCTGCTCCTTACCTTTCAGGGATTTTTTGCATGAAGTTCCGAGTTTCGCCGCTGGCATTGAGGATAAGGCAGAATAATCAGCATAATCTTTCATGGGAGTATAGGCCCAAAAGGTTTTGTCCCAGGCATATTCATCTTTTTTATCGGATAGCCAGTAGAAATTATCTGAGATTCTTTTGCCCGTTTTGTCAGTGATTACAAGCGAAAGGAACGATGCACCTTTTATGAAACCAGGTTTATAAATCAAGCTGGAAGTATTGTACCGCAAGGCAACATCTACATCTTTTCTGATAATTTCATGTGACTGTGCATTCAGCCAGGTCATGCTTGCTTTAACAACACCATCTCCCTCTGCATGAAGCGGAGACTCATTGACAAGGTAAATCTCCCCTGATCCATAATCATACACCAGCTGAATAGGTTCATTTGCCTTTTTTGCAGCGTAATATGCAGAGGTAGGAAGGAGGTTATAATCATATAACTGCCAGAATAGTGAAGGCCATGCCGAATTCAACATCCACTGGATAATGCCTGTTGTTTTGGGTATCCTGCTTCTGAAAGCCTCAAACATAGCCTTCAGGGCTTCGTAACCCTGCATATCGGATTTCACAAGGTAATCGTCAAGACTAGCAGGCTTACCATACCTAGCAGTCAGTGCATCATTAAATACATTCATAGTGTTGAATGCCTGTTTCGAATGAGTGCAATGATAATTCCAGGTATCATTTAACGGCCATAATTTATCTGCAGGGATCATTTTCCGGACAGATTCCAGGACCGGAACCTGCGGGCCCGGGCCAGTCTCGGTATTGAACCCGAAAGCACCGCCATTGATCGTATCTGTATACCAGTAATTGGGGGCCACATATTCATAGGGGCCATTCATTTTAACACCGGTGGGGCCACTAACCTCACTCTTCCGTGTGCTGGCAGCAGAAAGGTACGGCCTGTTGTCAAGGCTGCTTATCATACCGGCATACTGTTTCTCCAGTTCCGGCCTCGGGCATTTGTCGGATCCTACAAACCACACAAATATACTCGGGTGATTTCTAAGCCAGAGAAGCTGGTCACGGAAAGAATTTATTGCAAGGCCCATATCTTCCTTCGACTGTATCCCGCCAAATTCATCGCAGGCTTTTCCGAGGTATTCATCCCATTCCCAATGACAGCTCCATCCAACCATAGCAAGAATCCCGTACTTGTCGCAGAGATCATATATTTCGGAAGAATTCCCCCAAAACCCCTCAAAACGGATTGTGTTCAGGTTCATGTGCTTCACATATTGCACCTGGATTTCCAGGCTTGCTGAACTGTCGCGGAGAAAAATATCGTCAGCCCAGCCAGCACCTTTAATAAGAACTTCCTTGCCATTCAGTTTAAAGCCCTTATAACCGTGTTCATTCACATACGATTGTATATCCCTGATCCCGAAGGTCACCGACCTTTGGTCCGAAAGCTGCTCATTGGTAAGCAGAGACAATTCAAGATGGTATAGTTCCGGGGTCCCGAGATTGTTGCACCACCAGATTCGTGGGTTCAGAATCTTCAGGGCCGGGATATTGGAAGGATCCAGGGAAATAATTCGGGTTTCCAGAGGCTTGAGGTTGACAGGAAAGCTGAATTCAATTTTGCCAATTTTACCTTTGAGCAGGCAATTTCGCTTTTTAGGGGAGAGATTATGAATTTCTGTTGATATGGTTAAATCGGCTTCTTTAAGGGTTTGGATATTTAGACTTGGCTGGACATGGTTGTTTTCAAGTATTACAGGTCCTGTTGTTTCCAGGTAAACTCCACGCCAGATTCCCATATTTTCATCTGTCGGCCTTGGATTCCAATCAACAAAACCAATATTGAAATCCCCGGGTTTAGCTTTACTCACCTCTACGGCCAGGACATTTATACCTTTTCGAACCAGTGAAGTAACATTCAGCTCATATCTTCTGAAAGGGCCAAAAATGCTATCGCTTGACGCAATCTGCTTCCCATTCAGCCAGATATTTGCGTAATAATTCAAGCCATCAAACCGAAGAATGACCTGTTCTTCCTGGTATTTTTCATTTATACGGAATTCTTTTCGGTACCACCAGGAATCATCGAAAGGGGTTTTGTCAATATCCTGGTAGTTTTTACCCATGAAAATATCATGATACAGCCCGTTTCGGGTTAGATTGCCCATAACGGTACCCGGAACCTCCGCCGAATACCAACCTTTTGTGCTTATTCCGGGTGAGGAGATAGAAGCTCCCTCTCCCTTGATCTTGCCTGATTGCTGTAAACTCCATCCCTTTTTCAACTCAATGTTGCCTGGTTTCAGTTGTTTGTTTTGTGCCACTGAGAAAAGTGCCAGGAACAGGATCAGGGATAACAAGGTAGAAAATCGGAAGATGATGGTCATGTTAACACGGTTGACAGAATGTGACTACAAAAGAAACCAGCTTGTTAATAATTCCCCCTCATAAAGATAGGAATGATAAGGATTAACTATTACTTATTTCACTAAGGCAGCGGCTCCAAGAATTGCAACATTTTCAAGTTTCGACTGCAGGATATTTAGCCGTTTAACAGATTCCGGGTAAGGAAACCCTGCGACGATTTCACGCATTGATTTTTCAAAATATGGATAGGCCTTCGAAATTGATCCTCCCAACATAATAAGCTGAGGATCAAAGGCAAACATTACAGTTTGTATTAAAATACCAAGGTGGTGACCAAAGTCTTCCCAGATCAGCTTTGCCCGTTGTTCTCCGCGTATTGCTTCCGAATTAGCCTCAGCGGCTGTAATTCCAAAGTGCTTTTCAAAAAACCTGCTGCTTGTATAATCCTCAAAAATAGAATCCAGGTAAGGAATAGAACCTACTTCTCCTGCACCACAGTTATTTCCCTCATAGAGTGTGTCATTGATTATGATGCCCGCTCCAAGACCTGTCCCCATAGCAAGGGCAACAATTGAAGAGCAGGATTTTGCTTCGCCATAAAGATGTTCGCCCAAAACAAGGCAGTTAACATCATTATTCACAAATACCGGGATGTGGAATTCGTCTTCGAGTATCTTCTTTAAAGCAACCTCTTTCCAGGAAGGAATATTAGCCACCTCGTATACAATACCATTCTTGCTGTCAACCAGCGAAGGAACTCCGATCCCCAGGCCTTTCACCTTTTCATTCACCAGTGGGGCAATTGAATTTATGAGTTGCCGGATGGTAGATGAAAATGAATCCTTCTCTGTAAGTGATGATTTATTCAGGGAGATAATTTCTCCATCATTCACTAATCCTGACCTGATATTTGTACCTCCTAAATCAACGCCAATGATCATATTTCTTTTTATTTGGAATAGAATGAAACTGGATTATACATTTCTTACTACATACAAATCTAGGTGATCTGTGAGAAAAAGACGCAGGAAAATGCGTATCAAAATCTTCAATTTGCGCAAAACAAGATTCTGACTTATCCACAAGCAAATGACTTTATTGCTTCCATTTAGGTGTTCGGTAATGAATTCCCTGATCATCCATATAATTGAAATGAGGCTTCATCCGCGCCTGAAACGACTGCCAGGCCTGGGTGGAAGACCAACTTGCTTCGGATAATGCCTGCAATGCAGGGAAAACAATCTGTTCGAACTTAGCCTCCGAAGGAATAATCTCTGTCCAAACACAACCTTGCAGGCCAATGGTCTTACCTGAAACAGCGGCATTGTATTGATCTGATGGTTTGAAATTATACAGGTCCTCCAATGACTGGTCATCATTATTACTGGAGAAATAAAAAGGATATGCCGCACTTATAATAAGAGAATTCCCGTTAGCCGCACACCTGGCGGGAGAATCGGTAACCCAGTCGCGCCAATACATCAGAAGCAATTGGTTGTCAATTGTGCCTTCAATTACGTCATCCCAGGCAATCACTGTTTTCCCTTTTGATTGAAGATGTGACTGCAATTGTTTCACGAAATAGTTTTGTATTTCCTTGGCAGAATGCATATTATGTTCCAGCATAAACGCGTGGCATTCCGGAGAAGCTGACCAGGTTGTAGTTTCAACTTCATCACAACCAATATGCACCAGGTTTGAAGGGAAGAGCGCTATGATTTCATCCCATATATTAAAAGCAAAATCCATAGTTTGCTGGTTGCATGGACAGATTGGATAAGAAAAATCTGCTCCCCAACCGGTTGAATCTGTACAGGATAACCAGGGATATGCCCTTATGGCAGATGACATATGGCCTGGCATGTCGATTTCAGGTATAATCTCAATGAAATGAGCAGAAGCATACGTAATAATTTCTGCTAAGTCTTGTTTCGAATAATATCCCCCATATTGCCTTTTCCCATTGTGTTCCCTGGTAAACCTCTCATCCAGCGTATAGGACGGGTCTGTCTTTGCCAATTCAAGACAGGTAGAGTCATAGGAATTAAAATCTCTCCAGGCTCCTGTTTCTGTAAGTAAAGGATACTGATCAATTTGTATTCGCCAGCCCTGATCGTCGGTCAGGTGAAGGTGAAGTTTATTAAGCTTGTAATATGCCATCCAATCAATGACCTTTAAGAGGTACTCTTTTGTAAACATATGCCTGGCCAGGTCTACATGTAATCCCCTCCATACAAAAGCTGGTTGATCATCAATTTTCAAACAGCCAAGTTCAATTTCGTTCACCTTCTTACCGGCACAAGCATTCCAAACCATTTGCCTCAGTGATTGAGCAGCATAAAATGCAGCTCTTGGGCTTCCAGCCCGGATATTGATATCCTGCTTCCCAATCTCAAGCTGATACTGTTCTTCCAAAAGATTTCCATCCAGGGTAAAAATGATATTTGCACCAGTTCCCGGGTTATCTTTCCTTTCAATTTTGACCCTCATTATATCAGAAAAGGTATTTTCTATGAGGTCGATAGCCCGGGTAAAAATCGTATTGTTAACAATAACAGTGGTACTGTCGATTTTAAGATATCCTTCAGAAGAGATTACACTTTTAGGCAAAGGAATGATACCATGAAAATGGTAGGGAATCGCCGGTTGATTTTCCGAATTCTTTTTACAGGAATAACAGAAGCTGGCAACAACAGCTATACCAATCAAAAGGCAAAACAATCCAACCGTATGCCTCAAAATTCCAGTTATTGACATATTCTATATTTTTAGATTCAATCGCGTTTCATTTCTACAAACTTAATTGAGTATTAGGAATAAATCACAGGAATATACATGTCAAATCCTTCGACTTGTTAAAACGTCTTATCAATTCTAAATTGAATGAACTTTAGCGAGTAATAAGGTGTTCGGGGAAATTATTCTAATCGTTCCTAAGGTCAGGGAATAAGCTAAAATTGGTTTAAGAATGAATACCAGAATTTCTAAAAGCCGCTGTCTTATTGAGAAGGCTTTCGATAATTGATCTTACCTGCATCCATATCTTTCATCCTGACATCCAAACGTTGCCGGAATCCCAACCAATCGCGCCCCTTCGACCAGCAAACTTCCGACAGCGCCTGTAACCTGGGGAATACAAGGTATTCAAAACGTTCTTCTGATGGGATCTCTTCAGTCCACACACAACTTTGCAGCCCTATTACTTTATTCATTACCTCTTTGGGAAAATGAGTTTTAGGGTCATATTCATAAAGTTCCCTGAATGTTGAATCCGAATGGTGACCGCTGATGTAAAACGGAGACCAGGGTGTCAGGATGATACTGTTTCCATTCCCGGCACATCGTCCGGGCGAATCCTTTAACCAATCACGCCAGTACATCATAATGAGATTACTGTCAACCTTACCATCAATCACATCATCCCAGGCAATCACTTTCTTTCCTTTCGACTCCAAGTGTTGCTGAAGTTGCCTGACGAAATAATTCTGAACTTCCTTTATATCAGTTAAAGCATGTTCCTTCATAAATTGCCTGCAAATTCCGGATGATTCCCAGGTATCTTTTTCTACTTCATCACTGCCAATATGAACATAAGGTGAAGGAAAAAGCGAGGCAATTTCATCCCAAACTGCAAAAGCGAATTGCATGGTTTCCTGTTTGCATGGGCATATTGGATACGAGAATTCCTTCCCCCATCCTGTTGAGCCTGTACATGAAAGTTCCGGGTAAGCCCTGATGGCAGCCGACATATGCCCGGGCATATCGACTTCCGGGATAACTTCAACATAGTGTGCTGTTGCATAGTTAATGATTTCCTCCAGTTCCTTCTTTGAATAGAATCCCCCATAGGTCTCATCAGCCCTGACAAATCGCCTGTCAATTGCGAAATCGGGGTTTTTTTTTGCCTGAAGCAAACAAGCTGAATCCAGGTCGTTGAACGTCCGCCAGGAACCTGTTTCATTCAACAGGGGAAATTTTTCAGATTGCACCCTCCAACCCTGGTCATCAGTGAGATGTAAATGCAGCTTGTTCAGCTTGTAAGAGGAAATCCAGTCGATGAGTCTTAGAATATATTCTTTTGTGAAAAAATGCCTTGAAACATCAAGATGAAATCCTCTCCATTCGTATGCCGGGGAATCACGAATTTCGCAGCAAGGAATTACATAATTTGATTTATGCTGCTTTGCATCCAAAACATACAAAGGTTGAATCAACTGCTTTATTGATTGAAAAGCATAGAAAGCACCGGCTGCATCACTATATGATATAATGATTTTTGACGGAGTTATCCGAAGTATATAACCATCCTTGGGGATAGAAACATCCTTTGCAAAACATATGGAATTCCTGCTGCCTGCTGAATGATACTTGATTGGAAAGTGCGTCAATCCAGAAACATACTTTACCAGGCTATCTGAAACAGGCCGGAGCAGCTTGTTGGGAGTTGCAAATTTTAAATTGTGCGAAAGGTGGAAATAACCTTCGGAAACCTGGATGGAAACCGGTTTGGGGATTACAGGATACCGTTGGTCAACAGTCTGGCCCTGGCATATACCTGCTGATAGAAATGCAATAAAGAGTGTGGAAAGAAATCGTACCATGGCATTGGGGAGGGCCAGGAAAAAAGAGAGAAACAACCTTTCTTTTCAGGCAACTCAAACCAAAAGTACGGAATTGGATTTAGACAGCCTTCAGGTGCTTAACCCTGCTTATCAGGGCATCCTGCTCCATGTTGTCTTTTTGTGCAAGCAGGCGGATAATCCTGTTGCGATGGATAAGTCTTTTCATCAACTGATAATTTCCCATTCCTTTGAGGAATTTCATCATCAGTTCGGTTGATTGTGCTTCTGCATTATCTTTTGCAGCCTGGATAATCCTTGAATTTACCTGGAAGGCATAATCACATAATCCTAAATCTACAATATCTTTAATCTGTTTTCTAAGATCAGCATTCAGTTGAATAGCTTTCTGAAATAAAGTGAATGAAATTTTTCTGTCTTCTACTAATGAGAATACTCCTGCAGGATGATTGTCACCTTTTAAATAGTCAATTTGGTTCATAGTGTTTGGGCGTTTAATTTATTGTTTATAGCCCAGTCAAAAAATAGTAATAGTGAGAAGTAGAAAAAAATCTACTTTCTAAATAAGAAATAATCATAATTATTTCTGGAACAACAACTTATAAATTGGGCCTGAAACCTATTTATTTTCCAGGCCTATCATTAACTTACCTTGCAATGAGACCGGGGCAACGATAGAATCCTGTGTAAGAACAGGTTGCAAGACTTCCATTTTTGTCAGGTTTCCACTCAGGAAAAAACCTTCAGCAATGTCATAATGTTTCAGGTTTTTCTGGATAAGGTCATAGGTCTCACGCAGACTAGCTCCTGCAGGATATACCATTTTCTTTTCAAGTATGCGTTCAATACCTCCATTGGCAAGCCAGGATGCAGATTCCAGTAAGAGATTACGGGTTTTCATGTGAAACTCCAGGTCATTCATTACAATACATGAATCTGATGAACGATATGCAGGTTTGCCGGCAAAATACAATTTTCCTGTTAAACTTCCGGTAACATCCGTTTCGACGATCATTTTATCATCGCCACCATACACTTTGACCCCGGTTATGGTAATGTTCTTATTCCCAAACTTATAACTGGTATTCAGCAATTGTGCTTTCGATATGGAGTCGATATAGGGATAATAAATATAGGAAGTCACATTAATTACGAAGTCATCACTCAGCTTTGAAGCAGGTACCAGGTCAGGAAGGGTAGAATTGACGGTGTAGGGAGGTTGCTTCCCGGTAAAGCACTCTGTAACGGCTTGAATAGATGAAGTATGACGAATAATGCCTTTCCCTCCAGTAATCGGGCTGGCAGATATGGTCTTAGGAATGACTCTCAGCCATAGTCCATAAGTTGGATCCAGCAACATGGGTTTCTGAATGTCGGTCCATGCTTGTTGAGCATTGGTTCTCAAATCCAGGCTTGCCTTCATTCCATCATCAATCGCTGAACTGATTGTTTCCATATTGTATTTGATGATGAGGTCAGCAATAAAAGTGATGGGTAGGTCAATTGGGCCTATTTTCAAGACTGGCTTGCTTAACCATTTGTAGCCATCAGAAACCGTTTTGGTTGTAATAGTCCAATCCTTATTAACAGATACCGAAGTATGAAAATCCAGGGCTATCTCCGCATTTACCTCACGGTAATCCGACAGACTGATACCGAACTGTTCTACTTTCCATCCTGCCTTGATCCACAATTTAAGCGGAACATTATATACAAACTGTCCTTTGTCAAAACTCAGCTTAATGTTGTCCTTTTTCCAGGCCTTAACCATCATGTTATCTCCTCCATTGTTATCAAGGCTGTTGTCGTCGTAGATAAGTCCGGTAAGTTGCTTGTTAAGGAATGTTTCCAGCTCTGGAACCTTCATCTCCACCGGAAGGTTAATCAGGGAAGGTTTAGGTTGATAGTTGAAAGGCTGATAAGACTCTGCCGGTTTTTCAGGTATAAAAGTACTCTTGCAGGAGCCTAACACTAGAATTAATAAGCTGAAATAGAAGACATTACAAATTAATGATCTCATAATCCGGAAATTTCTGCAAAGTTAAGTTGAATCTCTTTTATATCATGAAGTAAAATGCCTGAAAGTGCTAATACCATTGTTTATCAGATTCAAGAAACCAGGTTTCTGCAAAATTCACAATTTTCTATTTCCTCTATAGATATTGATCATCATCCCATTGCTTTTTCCTGACGGGAGATTCATTCATGCTTGCCCCTCATTTACTCAGGGCTGGTTTCAAAATGGGATAAAAAAGAAAGACCGGGAATCATCTCCCCGGTCCTCTTCATAGTTTGGTTTCTGGTTATTGGGTATCTTTCGTATTGTAAATCCGGTAGTTAGAAAATATATGTATTTGCTTCCTCCTGTGAACTACTGATTACAATTAATTTATCTAAACACAATTGCATAATCATGATACTAGAAAGCCAACTATTATGCCATGAATTGTATGCAGTTGTTTGTCATGTATTTAATAGTGCAATCCCAATGAATCCGGAATTAAAAGTGTCCCAAAACAGAAAAGTCGTTCCCAAAATGGACGAATCCGCAAAAAAACAGATTTGTATAACTGAAAATAAGGTGACTGGAAACAATCCCAGGGGAGATTAGAACCTGATGAATCGCAAGCCTTTCCTGCTCCTGGTGAAATGCCTCAGGATCTGTTGAATATCGCGGTTGTCCTGGTACGGCCGGATGCATTCCCGTAAATGCTCGGGAGATCCATTGCTCCCTGATTTGTCGAACCAACCGAACCCGGAATATTTTCCATTCTCGATAAGTACAACCGAGCCTTCATCTTCATGCCGGCCCCTGTCAACGATTAGAACATTCTGCCAGTTATGGCTGAATTGAGCAAGCGCTTTATTCACGCGTTCGTTATAAATATCCGCAGCTTCCTTTCCGATGCATGCCCCGCTACACTGTCCGATGGAATGATGGAAACAAGCTCCCTGGCTTTGATATAATCCGCAAAGCTTCTGACAAAGTTCGAATTTATCCACCAGGCGGTAAAGGGCGGAATTGGCTTCTTCATATGAGGTAAATACAGCTTGCGCAGAGGCGTTTCCCTTTAGTTTGGTTAACTGGAGGTTGATATAACCAGCCTGGTTCATAAATGAAGTAAGCCCGAATTTGTAAAGCGTCCTTCTTTGGAGTCGGTTGTATAAGGGCAGATGCTTTTTGATCTCATCCGATTCAAGCAATAAGGCAATGAGTTCGCTACCGGTTTCTTCAAAAGAAATATCGGCAGTCCGCTCACACATCTGCTGAGCTTTCGGTGACTGCCGGTTTGTAAAATGTGAGAGCACCCTCGTTCTTATATCCCGGCTCTTCCCGATATAGAGGATAGTTCCGTTTTCGTCATGGAAATAATAAACTCCTGCTGAATGGGGTAATTTGGAAAACAAGGTTTTATTCAGTGAGGGGTTTAATCCCGAAAGGTTTACCCCACTCAGGGACGGATCAGCTTCAATCAGTTTTTCAAAGACTTTTACCGTTGCGAGTGCATCCCCGGCAGCACGGTGCCTGTTCTCAATGTTAATGTCAAGGCTTTGGCAGAGATTACCAAGGCTATAGGAGTTAAAGCCTGGCAGAAGCTTCCTTGAAAGTTTCACAGTACACAACGTCGGACGATGGTATTTGTATCCCAGTCGTTGGAACTCCTGCCTCAGGAAACCATAGTCGAATATTGCATTATGGGCAACAAATACGCAATCCTGGGTTAATTCAACAATTTTCCTGGCCACCTCGAAAAACTTTGGCGCATCCTGTACCATCTCGTCAGTTATTCCGGTAAGCCGGCTCACAAATGGAGGGATTCTCTTTTCAGGATTTACCAGGGTGGAGTACTCATCCGTGATCTTTGTTCCATCGTGGATATAAATGGCAACTTCCGTTACCTTTTCATGGAGTGCGCTTCCACCTGTTGTTTCTATATCGATAATGGCAAACACGGTAAGAGAAATGTTGAGTCGTCAAATGTACGTTTTAGCAACATATCCGTGGAGGTTTGGCTCTGATTTTTCATATCATCAAAGTTTAATGAAAAGAAAGAAACAAGAGATGTCTGGTGAACTGTTTAAACAGTTGAAAAGGTAAAGGAATCAGCGCTTTTCAGCGTAATCTGGTCTTTATTCAAATTTGGAACGCTGATAACGCGGAAAGACGCGAAAGATCAAGGATCATTTATTATCTCCATATTCCTGGCACCAAATAGGAATGACAATCAGCGCTTTTCAGTGCAATCTGCGTCTCTATTCAAATTTGGAACGCTGATGACGCGGAAAGACGCGAAAGATCATGGATCAATTATTTTTTATCCTCCATATTCCTGGCACCAAATAGGAATGACAATCAGCGCTTTTCAGCGCAATCTGCGTCTTTATTCAAAATTTGGAACGCGGAAAGACGCGAAAGATCAAGGATTGATTAATTTTTTTACAACAGTTTTCAGGCAACAAACGTCGAACGCCGAACCATTTAACCCTTTTAACCCTGTAAACACTTAGAAAGCTTTCCCTGAATATCACTGTAAATCAGTTTGGAAGCTTCAGAAAAACATTCTATCTTTGCAACCCATCCGTGATAATTCCTGCACCATGAACAAGCCCATCAAGATCTTTTCGGGTAGGCAGACGCGCTACCTGGCAGAAAAAATTGCAGAATCCTATGGGCAAAAGCTGGGCGAAATCCAGGTGACGGAATTCAGCGATGGAGAATTTACAACGTCCTTTGAAGAGAATTTGCGTGGTAGCGATGTGTTTATTGTCCAGTCCACTTTCCCACCGGCCGAAAACCTGTTGGAATTGCTGATGCTGGTCGATGCTGCTAAAAGAGCCTCTGCTAGGCATATTATAGCCGTTATTCCTTATTTCGGCTTTGCCAGGCAGGACAGGAAAGATAAACCCAGGGTTCCGATAACAGCCAAGCTAATTGCCAACCTTATATCCAAAGCCGGGGTTCAGCGTATAATTACCGTTGACCTGCACGCGGACCAGATCCAGGGCTTTTTTGACCTGCCGGTTGACCATCTGTATGCCTCATCCATCTTCCTGCCTTATATCAAGGAGATGAACCTGCCTAACCTGATCATGGCTTCGCCCGATACAGGAGGGACCCGGAGAGCCGGAGCATATGCCAAAGCCTTGAATACCGGGTTTGTAATTTGCTACAAACAACGCTCCAAGGCAAATATGGTAGAAACTATGCAACTCATCGGGGATGTTACAGGGAAAGACGTAATACTGTTGGATGACATTATCGATACAGGCGGAACATTTACTAAAGCCGCTCAGATCATGATGGATAACGGAGCTGCTAGTGTAAGGGGATTTTGTACGCACCCCATACTATCGGGCCCGGCAATCGACAGGATCGAAAAGTCTGCTTTTACTGAGGTTGTAGTGACAGATACTATTCCTCTTAAACGAACCTGTTCCAAGATTAAAGTTCTGACAACTGCACACCTGTTGGCAGATGTGATCAAGAGGCTTCAAAATTATGAATCCATATCATCATTGTTTAAATTCAATTAATAATTACTAAAACCTGATTAACAAATGAAAACAGTATCTATGAGCGGTTCTCTTCGCGAGAACGTAGGGAAAAAAGATGCTAAGAAAAACCGTGCAGAAGGCAAGGTGCCTTGTGTCCTTTACGGAGGCAAGGATGAAGTCCATTTCTCAGTTACCGAAAAGGATTTTGGCCCGGTTATCTTTACCCCTTATGCACATCTTATTAATCTTACCATAGCTGGTAAGGAATATCAAACCATCCTTCAGGATGTACAGTATCACCCGGTTACGGATAAAATTCTCCATGTTGACTTCCTTGAAGTACTCCCTGGTAAGCCTGTTGTTATTTCGATTCCAATTCGTATCGAAGGCGTTTCTGAAGGTGTTCTCCGTGGTGGTAAGCTGGTTAAGAAATTCCGCAAGCTGAAAGTTAAAGCGCTGCCTAAGGATTTACCAGATGAAATCAAAATTAACATTTCGCCACTCGATATCAACGATATTGTTAAAGTTAGTGACATCGTTCTTGACAATGTAATCCTCCTTGATGCTCCTTCAAGCCTTGTTTTAACAGTACTCCCAACCCGTGCCGTTGAAGCTGAAGTTCCAGGTAAGAAATAAGATCCCATATTGCTTTTTTTGAAAGGTGCAGAGTGTTTAACTTTGTACCTTTCTTTTTGGAACACGGTCAGTATTCGGCTTCACTCAACCTGACCTAATTTATTTACCCTGGGCAGAAGTTCAGTAAACTGAATGAAAACAATTTAGATTTCCGTACTAAATTTATGAAGTACCTCATAGTTGGACTAGGAAATGTCGGTGATGAGTATGCAAATACCCGTCATAATATTGGATTTATTGTTTTGGATGCTCTTGCACAAGACACTTCCGCCAGGTTCTCAATAGGTCGGCATGCTTTCGTTGCAGAAACCAGGATAAAGAACAAGGAGCTCATCCTGCTGAAGCCTACTACGTTTATGAATCTCAGTGGCAAAGCTGTTAAATACTGGCTCGATAAGGAAAAGATTCCCCTCTCAAACCTGCTTGTCATCACTGATGATGTAGACCTTGACCTTGGAGTGCTGCGCCTTCGCTCTAAAGGTAGCGGCGGGAGCCACAATGGCCTCAATCATATCATCGAAACCTTACTGCTAACGGATTTTGCCCGCCTCAGGGTGGGGATCGGAAAGGACTATGCAAGGGGTTTCCAGGTGGATTATGTGTTGGGAAGGTGGACCTCGAAAGAAGAAAAGACATTAATACCGCGCATTGAAACAGCTGTCGAAATGATCAAAAATTTCGTTCTTGCCGGAGTGGATCGGACGATGTCAGAGTTTAATAACAAGTAGTCCAAGGTTAATCCGCCTTCTGCAGAAGCGTTGTATAGATTAATGTTGATTAAAATATTGAACATCCAACATATATGAAGAATTAATGACTCTGTTGTAACTCTAAGGTTAACCACAATAGGCACGTAGAACACAATAGAAAACTAGTGTGACCTATTGTGCCTATTGTGTTTAAAATATATACTTAAGAGAACTAGTGGAGACATTCAGTTGAAATACAAACACTTGTCATTGCTCCTGTAAACGCTGATAGCCAAACAGAACGACTTTTTATGGCTTTATAATGGCAACCATATTCGCTGCATTGTTATCCACAATCACCAAATCCTGATAATCCACAATTCCATCCCCATTGGCGTCCTGTGGCAGGTATCCGAAACTAAACAACAAACAGCTTGTATTGACTGCAGAAATATCCAGGGAATTTACCTGGCCGTCCTGGTTTACATCGCCTCCAAAGAGGCAATACTTTGTTCCCGATAGGACCAGGTTATTACCATAGGCACTTGCATTATTTAAAGTGAAATTATAAGAAGCTGCATCCCCGGTAAATGAAACAGGTGTGGCAGACCATGTTGCAATACTATTCCTGTGATTCACTACTATGTAATAATCTCCATTAACTGAAGAAGGAAGGATTGCCGTACAGTTGCCTGATTTATCAAGGTTAACATTCGCAACCTGGGCTATTATAGTAAAAGGAGAAGATACTTGGGTCAATTTTACAGTTAACTGATCTGCAATTGTACCGGTAAAATGATTGCCCGATGCGTCCTTTGCCTGACTCATCTCCCCGCTGCTTTCAATGTATAAACCCTGCAGGAATACTTTTAAATTCAATACCTTGCTTGTTGAATTAGGCAATATACAAACCGTATAATCTTCTGTTTCTCCCCAATCAACTTGTCCGCATGGAACTATGGATCCTGAATAAAGAATCCTTGCACGAAGCCTGGTATTTCCGAGTGTCGCACCTGCAGGAACTGTAAAAGTAGCAGAGTAAGGGCCACCACCAGGACTGTTAACCATTGTCACAAACTCGCCTGCATCGTCAAAATCTGTATCCTTGTTCCAGTCGATCCAAACTCCACATTGATCATCAGTATAGGGATTCCCGTTAACAACTGAAATTGTATAGGTTTGACCGGCTACCAACACCGTGGATATTCCAGTATAATCAGTATAGCCGTTGGTGCCGCAACTACTCAGGTTATTGATGTTTCCAAGGTGCAATTCGGAAATATATTCATCACAGGCTCCTGATGCATGGCAGTAAGATTGTTCTGATACCAGGATATAATTCACTTTGGTTTCTGCAGTCGAACCATTTGAATTAGTTGCTACCAGGGAAACATCGTATGAGCCAGGCACATTATAGGCAACAACAGGATTCCGTAGCGCTGAAGTTGCTGGAATTCCACCTGGAAAACTCCATGCCCAGGATGTTGGGTTCCCTGCTGAAAGATCAGAGAAACTTACATTTCCACCTGCAGTTACAGTTGTAGGGCTTCCTGTGAAATTCGTCACTGGATTTGAATTGTTGGAAAGCAACTGGACAACCGTAACACCCCACTGATTCAAGCCGGCATAACTTCCACCCCATGTCATGGAATGATTACTATAATCCCAGGTGTCATGAACATAAACTGTTGAACCTAAGTCATCATATCCAAAACCAAGCATGGTATGGCCTGTCACCTGGATCAAAACAGGCCTCCCATTATCAATTTCATTCTTATATTGCTCAAATGTAAAACCAAGAGTATTCCCATCAACTCCATAAATGAGCTGGGTATAATTCTCAACAACTGTATACCCACGCGATTGATAGAATAACCGCATGCCGTGACAGCCATCCCTGTAACCGGGCTCTCCCGAAGAATAATCATAAATAGGGGACCCGTCAGTATAATATACAAATGAGGTTGATCCGTCAGAATTTCCCAGAACGGATTTATTTGAACCCATATAGTCTGCCAGACATTCCCCTTGCTCATGCTCTACCCAGCCATTTGTAAGGTAGGGATCCGGGTCATTATTACCGTAAAGTATCCAGTAATCATCAATATGCCCGCGCGTCAGGCGGCCATCTATATTCATACCGGTAGCACTTAAAGGACAAAGATCCCTGGATTCCCCGTTGATTATAACAGAGCCCCAGCTGGCATTTGTCATTGGCATCACTCCCCCATTGGTAGGACCGGTATACATATTTGCATATCCATGATTATCATAGTACCCGGCTGCCATTGAAGCGGCAGTTGGGGAACAACCAAAAGACCAACTGAACGCAGGAACATTGTTAAGAACAACTGAGCCGCTCTTCATATAACACGAAGGTGCCCTGTAATCCTTTGGAGGTTTGCCCGGGACAACTACCTGGTTAATTTCTTTACCCTGAGGGTCTTTAAAACGTTTCGTGATAAACTGCTCCAGGGTCTGGTGCTCAAATTGAGAGAATGCGAAAGAATAGAAAAATAGAACGATAATTGGGAGTAGAAAAAGTTTTTTCATGTAGTAAGGAGTTGACTATACAATAATAAAGAATAATTAGATATATCACATCAGGATTCGTGAAATGATGTTAACAACCTGATGTGTATAGTGCTGATTGCATGCGACTTGTTTTGTACACTATTACGACGTACATTTTGCTGGATTTTCCTACCCGCCTATAACAGCATTTATGCCCGCCTTGTTAAATTGATCCTGAATAGCAAGTTGCCGATCATGACCTGGTTCATTCAGATTCTCATGATTATATGTTCCTCCCAATCTTGCGTATTTTACAGCAGCAATTGAATGGTAAGGAAGAAGGTTTACGTGTTTTGTAAGCCCCGGTAAGGAAACAATATAATCAATCATCTCTTTTATGCTTTCCTCATCTGTATTAATCCTTTCGATCAATGGAACCCGCAGAATAATATTCTCATGGATTTTTGAAAGTTCCTTCAAATTTTCAAGGATGATAGTATTCGAAGCCCCAGTATATTTTTTGTGACGCTCAGGATCTATCAATTTCAGGTCATAGAGAAAGAGGTCAGTAACTGTTGCAATCTTTAACAGAATGTCTTTTTTGGCAAAGCCTGAAGTGTCGACAGCCGTATGTATTTCTTCTGCTTTGCAGGCTGAAAGTAATTCCACCAGTAATTCAGGATTTGCTAATGGTTCCCCACCCGAAAAAGTGACACCTCCGCCAGAGGTCTTCATAACTAACATTTCTTTACGGATCTCTTTCATTACTAACTCAGCGCTCCACTCCTTCCCACACATTTCAACAGCCTTTGAAGGGCAAACTTCAGCGCAGACTCCACAGTTATCGCATAGATCCTGTTTGGTTTTTATCCCTTCTCCATTGCTGAGGGAAAGAGCCTGGTTAGGGCAAGCCTGAACACAGGAATTACAGGACATGCACCTTGCAATAGTATAGAGCTTCTGAACGTCGAATGATTGGCTCTCCGGATTGTGACACCAGGCACAAGATAACGGGCACCCTTTGAAAAAGACCGTCACTCTAATTCCAGGCCCATCATTGATCGAATATCTCTTAATATCGAAGATTAATCCCTGTTTTCCAGTAGAACCATCCATTTTCATCATATTGCGAAATCAATACATTTATTGATAATGTTCCGCGAAAATCTGTGCTTTTTTGTGTCATCCGTGTGCTAGAATCATGAAATAGCACACGGATAACACTGAAAAAAAAGATTTTCACGGATTTATCCTTTATTTTCCCTCATATAACAATTCATATTATCACAGATTATTTCAAAATGTTAACCAAAAGATTCATTTTCAGTGCGTTCAATCACCTCTTGCTTCAAGTCTTCATTCATATCGTTGAAATAATCACTATAGCCGGCCATTCTCACTAATAAATCACGGTACTCCTCAGGGTGTTCTCGCGCTGCAATCAGTGTTGATGTATCAACAATGTTGAATTGAACATGATGCCCTCCCATGGCAAAATAAGAGCGGATAAGGCTTCCAAGTTTCCGGATGTCTGAATCCCGCTTCAGCAAAGAAGGAAGAAACCTAAGATTTAGCAAAGTGCCACCTGTAAGGGTATGATCCAACTTTGAAAGTGATTTGATAACAGCTGAAGGACCGTGAATATCACATCCATGGGAAGGTGAAGTGCCGTCAGAAATCGATTTCCCTGCCAGCCTGCCATTAGGTGTCGCGCCCAAAACTTTACCGAAATATATATGGCAGGTGGTTGAAAGCATATTCAGGTGGTATTTCCCTCCCTCCTTTCCGTTTGGACGTCCATCTATCAATCTGAACAAATCATTGAAAACATGAACAGCAATTTCATCAGCTGTATCATCATCATTGCCAAAGAATGGAGTGTAATTCAAGATGCGCTGACGCAGGATCTCTTCCCCCTCGAAATTCCTGCCAAGAGCCTCCAGCAGGTGATCCATCGTAACTTTCCTATCTTCAAAAACATGCTTCTTCAAAACAGATAGGCTGTCAGCAACTGTTGCCAGACCTGTACATTGAATATAAGTAGTATTGTAACGAGCTCCTCCATTATAGTAATCCTTCCCTTTCTTTATGCAATCGTCAATAACAACGGATAAAAAGGTTGCTGGTGAATTCAATGCATACATCCGGTCAATATAGTTGTTGACCTTGATTTTGAGGTCTATGATATATTTTAACTGCTTGTTAAAAGCTTTACAGAATTGCTCATAGCTAACCATCAAACTGGGATCACCGGTTTGTATTCCAGGCTTTTTGCCGGAAACCGGATCAAATCCATTGTTTAGGGTCAATTCCAATATTTTCGGAACATTCAGGTAACCAGTCAGCAAGTAGGCTTCCTTCCCAAAAGCCCCGACCTCAATACAACCGCTGCAACCTCCTTCACGTGCATCTTCAAGTGTTTTACCCGATCGCAACATCTCTTTAATATAGATATCAGCATTGAATACGGAAGGATAGCCATGACCCTGGCGAATTACCTTCAAAGCGGAGTCAAGAAATTCATCAGGAGTAATTGTGGAAATATGGACAGAATTGCCTGGCTGAAGGATATGAAGTTCTTCAATGACTTCCAGCATGAGATAGGAAACTTCATTAACAGCATCGTTTCCGTCAGGCTTTACCCCTCCAACATTAATGTTTGTAAAGTCATTGTAAGTCCCGCTTTCCCTTGCTGTAATTCCAACCTTGGGAGGTGCCGGCTGGTTATTTACTTTAATCCAGAAGCAGGACAACAATTCTTTGGCTTGCTCCCTGCATAGAGTTCCATTCCTGACCCCTTCCTCATAAAATGGAATAAGGTGCTGGTCGAAATGCCCCGGATTCATGGCATCCCATCCATTCAATTCTATGATGGTCCCAAGATGGACAAACCAGTACATCTGGATGGCTTCCCGGAAATCTCTCGGGGCATGAGCAGGTACCCAATTACATACATCAACGATTTTGAGAAGTTCAGACCTTCGCCCCGGGTCTTTCTCCTTGCCAGCCAGATCTTCTGCTTTCTTTGCATGGCGTTCGGCAAGCAAAATAATGGCATCACAGGATATTGCCATTGCCCTGAGCTGCTCTTCCTTATCCGTAGCCTCGGGATCTCCAAAATAATCGAGGTTAAGAATTTCCTGTTCGATTTCCTTTTTAAAATCCAGCATTCCTTTTTGATAGATCTTCCCATCCAGGCAAGTATGACCTGGCGCCCGCTGTTCCATAAATTCCGTGAAAAGACCTGCTTCATAAGCGGCTTTCCATTCCTCAGGGACATGGCTGAAAATCCGGTCTCTCATAGACCGGCCTTCCCAAAACGGAATTACTTCGGAAGCATACTTTGAGATATCTTCATCGCTAATAAAATAGTTCTGCTGATCCCGGGTCCGGAGTACCCGCAAGTCCTCTGCAGAGTGACAATTCAGCTCAGGAAAAGTATATACTGCCCTTGGGCTGTCTCCTCGTTCTCCAACAATAAGCTCATTGTGTCCAATATAAATGGCTTTCTTTCTGCATATCTCAAGGAAATTAAGAGCCCTCATCACAGGGATCGAATATTTACCCTGGTTTTCCCTGTAGAATTCCGTTTCAATCAGGGCTCTTTCTATGGATATTGAAACAGGTGTATCAACACTTTCTGCACGCAACCGGCGGATTCGTTCATTCATTCCCGGGCCAGTACCCGGTTCTGGGTAAAAATTCCCTTCACTGCCCATCTGGCGCTCCGGTGAACTTGTATGTTGCTTTACTTTTTCGAACATGGGGCGGTCTAAAATAGAATTGTCTGTGCAACTATAGGAGATACTATAAATAGGTTAAGGGCTAAGCGCACTAAGCATCATGCATAGAGGAAAGGAGATTGGGCTTTGCCAGCTGTTCTGATTATGATTTTCGAAGAAAACTATTTAGACGCAGATCACGCAGATCCATCAGCTGACGGACTGATCTTAAACCACCATCAGACCAATGAATGATCCGCCAGCTGGCGGAAGTGTCTATTGTATGACAATTGATTGACCATTCTATCACAGCTCTCTGCCTTAGCTCTATGCGCTATGCAAAGGATTGCTGAATATTCAGGTCATCCAACAGCAGTAGAGACCCTTGCCGTTGTTGTGGAATAAAGTGGAGATGGAGAATCGGTTCATTCCTGACACGAAATTAGAGTGTAAATATAAGCAGATAAAACGTTTATGGTTAATCG
The DNA here is from genome assembly GCA_013376995.1 of Bacteroidota bacterium. Taxonomy (GTDB): domain Bacteria; phylum Bacteroidota; class Bacteroidia; order Bacteroidales; family UBA4417; genus UBA4417. The sequence continues at coordinate 59,565 of JACAAZ010000022.1, forward strand.
AAAATGCTTTTTAGAATTACGTTCAGAGAATTGGCTATCAATCAGAAAACGAATTACTATTTTCCCAATAACTTATCTCCCACTAACAAATAACCAATTCCCCGATAACTAATTCCTAATAAATATTAACTTTTCACACCTTATTTCTACTTATTCCGCAATTTATCGCTTATTTTTGCATATTCATTCTCGTTAATATGATAATTAGAAAACTGGAGAGCTTTTTTGGCGAACAAACTGGCAGTTCAAATGTAGTTCTGCTTTCCGGGCCTTCAGGATCGGGAAAAACTGCTGTAGTCAGGCAACTTTATGGAAGTTCTTTATGGTTGGATGGTAACTTGCCCGATGAAAGAGAATTCCTTAGAAGTATGGGAACAGCCTCACTTCTTTCAAGGCTGGGTGCCAACAAATGCCTGGTTATCGATAATGCCCAGCGGATCGAGAACCTGGAAACAACAGTTATTTCATTTGCAAAAGAATTGCCCGGATTCAGGTTCATTATTTGCAGTTCCTTCCCGGGAAATAAGGCTTCAATAAAGGAATCCATGAATTCGGGATCTATTTCAGATGTTAAACTATTACCCTTGTCTTTCCAGGAACTGGTAAAACACCATAGCCTGGAAACTGAAATTCAACTAATAGATCACAGGATCATTTTCGGGTATTATCCTGAGGTTGTCGCAAATCCCGGGAATGAAATCTCCAAACTGCATTCCCTTGCTGGCCATGCTCTCATTAAAGACATCCTTTTAAGAGAGAAAATTCAGAAAACAGATGGACTTGAACATCTTATCCAATTGCTGGCTCTGAATATCGGCAGAACAGTTTCCAATCATGATCTTGGAAAACAAGCAGGAATGACAAATGAAACTGTCGATAAATACCTGCAACTTCTTGAAAAAGCATTTGTGATCTTCCGTCTTGAAGGTTATGCGAAAGACCTTAAAAATGAATTGGTCAAAAGCAGGAAGTTCTATTTCTATGATACCGGCATACGCAACGCGGTTATTAACCAGTTCGGAGCCTTTTCGCTTCGAAATGATGCAGCGGCTTTATGGGAGAATTTCATTATTGCCGAGCGGAGGAAATACCTTCTCAACAATTCCATCCAAGCGAATTGCTATTTCTGGCGCACAAAAGACAAAGCGCAGGTAGATTACATAGAAGAATACAATGGAAAACTGGCTGCTTATCAAATCTTTTCAGCATCCGGAAAGAAAGTAAAGTTTTCAAAATCCTTCCTCGACTCCTATCATCCTACCGAAACAACAGGTATAAACAGAGAAAATTTCCAGGGTTGGCTTTGGGAAAACAAGGTGGAAAAACCAGACAGGAAAAAGATTGTCGTACGCAGGAAAGATCTCAGGCAGGACGACATCTCCATGGAAATAGATTAAAAAAGGGATTGAAAATCTCAACCCCTTAATAATCTTGTTTTAGTTTGCTTTCAGTTTCTTTCTGAGTATTTCATCGATCTTATCTACGCCTATCCTTTCCTGCTGCATACTGTCGCGGTCGCGGATAGTAACAGTATTATCCTCAAGGGTCTGGTGGTCGATGGTAATACAATATGGCGTACCTATAGCATCATGGCGCCTGTAACGCTTACCGATGGAATCCTTTTCCTCGTAGAGGCACATGTAATCATACTTAAGCATATCCATGATTTCGCGTGCCTTTTCGGGGAGTCCATCCTTTGCAACAAGAGGCAGAATACCACATTTGATAGGAGCCAGGATTGCCGGTAGCCTGAGGACAACACGCTCTGAACCATCCTCAAGTTTTTCCTCTGTATAGGCGTGGCTGAGCATGGCTAAAAATGTGCGATCAAGTCCGATGGATGTCTCAATCACATACGGAACATAGGTTTCATTCAGTTCAGGGTCAAAATATGTGATCTTCTTGCCTGAGAACTTCTGATGGGATGAAAGATCAAAATCGGTACGTGAATGGATACCTTCCAATTCCTTGAAACCAATCGGGAATTCAAATTCTATATCAACGGCTGCATTAGCATAATGTGCCAACTTTTCATGCTTATGGAATTTATATTTCGAAGCCGGGATGCCTAATGAAAGATGCCAGTTGAGGCGGGTTTCTTTCCATTTCTCAAACCATTCAAGTTCGGTACCAGGGCGAACAAAGAACTGCATTTCCATCTGTTCAAATTCGCGCATCCGGAAAATGAACTGCCTGGCAACAATCTCATTCCGAAAAGCCTTGCCAATCTGGGCAATCCCGAAAGGTATCTTCATACGTCCTGTCTTCTGCACATTCAGGTAATTAACAAATATACCCTGGGCAGTCTCCGGGCGGAGATATAAAGTATTGGTTTCTTCACTCACTGAGCCCATCTGGGTGCTGAACATCAGGTTGAACTGCCTGACATCTGTCCAGTTGCGTGAACCACTTACCGGGCAAACAATTTCAAGCTCTTCAATAAGCTTTTTAACATCTGCCAGGTCATTCCGCTCCATGGCTGCATAGAAACGCTTTCCTGCTGCATCAATCTTGGCCTGGTATTCCAGAACCCTTCCATTGGTAGCCAGGAATTGAGCCTTATCAAATGTTTCCCCGAAACGTTTTTCAGCCTTTTCAACTTCCTTGTCGATTTTATCCTGCCACTTAGCCATCTGGTCTTCGATCAGCACATCGGCGCGGTAACGTTTTTTGGAATCCTTATTGTCAATAAGTGGATCATTAAAAGCATCCACGTGTCCGGAAGCCTTCCAGATGGTTGGATGCATGAAGATCGCGGAATCAATGCCAACAATATTCTCATGGTGCTGAACCATGGCTCGCCACCAATATTGCTTGATGTTATTCTTTAATTCCACACCATTCTGACCATAGTCGTAAACAGCGCTGAGCCCATCGTATATTTCGCTTGATGGGAATACAAACCCATACTCTTTTGCATGGGAAATGATCTTTTTGAAAAGTTCTTCGTTTTGTGCCATGCGGCAAAGGTAAGGAAAAGCCGGAAATCAGGAAAATGTGTGCTGTTAAGTCGTGGAATTGAACGGAGAACACGAAAAAGATAAAAGACCAAAGGAAAAAGAAAATAGGAGGCGGTAGGCAGGAGGCGGAAAGCAGTTGGCAGTAGGGCGATAGGCGGGAGGGCGTGATAGCTTGATAGCAAAAAATTAAGTCGAATGTCAACCGGAACAAGGCACACGGCTTATGGTTATCGGTACCCGGAACTTGGAACTTGGAACCCCTTAAATGAATATCTTTGCTCCATGATAGCTGTCGACAAAACCCTCATATCTGATGACATCCTGAATGTCAGGTTCATCTGTGACCTTGAAAAATGCCATGGCGCGTGCTGTGTGGAAGGGGACGCAGGTGCACCCCTGGATGAAGAAGAAATTTCAATTCTTGAAGATAACATTGATGCCGTAAAACCCTATATGGTACAAGATGGAATAGAGGTTATTGAAAAGAACGGTGTCTTCGATTACGATATGTTTGGTCACTTCGTCACACCCCTGGTTCATGACAGGGAATGTGCATTCGTCTATTTTGAAGATGGAACAGCCTTTTGTGCCATAGAAAAAGCCTATCGTGAAGGTTTGATTCCCTTTACCAAACCCATTTCCTGTCACCTATATCCTATCCGCATCAGCGGTTATAAAGAATTCGAAGCCCTGAACTACCACGAATGGCCTATCTGTGACCAGGCATTGAAAAAAGGGAAGGTAAATAATGTACCTCTTTATATTTTCCTGAAAGATGCCTTGATCAGGAAATATGGTAAAGAATGGTATGAAAAGCTGCTGCTGACGATCGAAAAGGGATAACAGCTACCTCTTGCCAGTAGTGAAGTTGTCATTAATGCTATCCTGCTTAATTACCAAAAAGAGTTTTATCCCCGACCGGCTGCAATCATTGCGAGTTCCCTGTCTATCCAATATACTCCGCCAGGCGTTGAACCTGTCATTCTCATTTTATCAAGTATATCCTGGAAGGTAGATTCTTCTTCAAGTTGCTCGGTTATAAACCATTGGATGAATGTAGCCGTTGCATAATCCTTTGACTTCATTGATTCCTCATACAGGTTATTGATTTCTGTTGTAATGAACTCTTCATGCTTCAGTATCTTTTCAAATACTTCTATGAGCGTTTTATAATTGTCTGTAAGGTTATCAAGTTCTGATAACGTAGCATGGCCACCCCGTTCATTGACATAATTCACAATCTTGAGCATATGTGCACGCTCCTCATCGGACTGTTTAAAAAGGTATTTGCTTGCGCCATGGAAACCATTTGCATGACACCAGGATGCCATTGCCATGTATAAACGAGATGAATGTTCTTCATTCTTTATCTGGCCTATCAGGGCCTGTTCTATTTTCTTATTCTTGATCATATCACTAAAGATTAGCACAAAATGAGTATTTATCTATTCCAGCCGTTTCAAAGATGAATACCCGGCCCCATCTGAACTTCAGGCAACAGGCAGAGTGCTGTTGGGATCATAGAAATAACAAAGTAACCCTGGCATTGGTTGAGAAAGAGGAAAAATATTAGAAACAGAACAGTCAGTCCAAACCAGAAAACATTCCATTTCATTAATTTTTTCATAAAAAAACAGGCTACCGGTTGCGGCAGCCTGTCTATATATTATTGCATTCTTAGAATAAATTATCTCATTTCTTATCAACCTCTCTTCCCCTCATTTTTCCAACCCCTTTTCTCCTTTTCACCCAGTCTCCCACTCCCCTTGTCTCCTTGTCCCAAAAACTATCCCTTCAGCGCCTCGGCCCCGCTTACGATCTCAAGGATCTCCTTGGTAATAGAGGCCTGGCGTGCCTTGTTATATTGAAGGTTAAGTTCTTTGAGCAGGTCGCGGGCATTATCCGTAGCCTGGTGCATGGCTGTCATACGGGCACCATGTTCAGAAGCATAGGAATCGAGCAATGCTTTGTAGAACTGGATTTTCAGCGATTTCGGTATCAGTTCGGAGACGATCTCTTCCTGTGATGGTTCAAAGATATAATCCACCTGGCTGGCTTTAGCCGTTGAAGCATCTGATGAAGGCGGTTCAATTGGCAGGAACTGTTCAACGGTAATTTTCTGAACAGCTGCATTCCTGAACTGGTTGTATACAATATCGATCCGGTCGTAATGGTTCGTAGCAAACGACAGCATTAATGATTCTGCAATTACAGCAACATTTTCCCAGGTTAGCTGATCATACAAGGCATCATGCGATTCGATTACCTTATATCCTCGTTTTGTAAAGAATTCCGTTCCCTTCCGGCCAATGGTCATAAGGCTGAGGCTGTTATTTTCATAAGCCGGCCTGTATTTTTCATTGATGAGTTGGACAGCCGTCTTAATGATATTTGAATTGAATGCCCCGCAAAGTCCACGATTTGAAGTAAGCACAATGATCAGGACTTTTTCAGGCTTGCTTTGCCTGGCATACACATTCTCCCCGGCGGAATCCACGCTTGCCGACAGGTTTTGCAAAATCTCCTTGAGTTTTGCAGCATAAGGGCGCAATTTAAGGATAGCGTTCTGTGCCCGCCGCAATTTCGATGCAGCAACCATTTTCATGGCGCTGGTGATCTGCTGGGTAGATTTAACGGACGCTATCCGAATGCGGACTTCTTTTAAACTGGGCATCTGAGCTGTATTATTTCACGTACTTGGATGAAATATCCTTTGCAATGGAATCAATTTTCCCCAGGATTTCGTCATCGAGCTTACCTTGCCTTAAATCGCCCAGGAGATCTGCTTGATTAACTTCCAGGAAGTGCAGGAATTCAACTTCGAAATCCTTTACACTCTTTACTGGAATACGTTGCAACAAACCACGGGTACCGCAGGCAATGATAGCAATCTGCTTTTCAACCGGAACCGGCGAATATTGATCCTGTTTCAGGATTTCAACGTTACGGGCCCCTTTGTCAAGGATATTCTTTGTAGCGACGTCAAGATCGGAACCGAACTTGGCAAAAGCTTCCAACTCGCGGTATTCAGCCTGGGCAAGTTTCAATGTACCTGCAACCTTCTTCATCGCCTTGATCTGGGCATTACCTCCCACACGGGATACAGAAATACCGACATTGATAGCAGGGCGGATACCTGAGTTGAACAGGCCTGTTTCAAGGAATATCTGGCCGTCGGTAATCGAAATTACGTTCGTCGGGATATATGCGGAAACGTCCCCGGCCTGAGTTTCAATGATAGGAAGCGCTGTAAGAGAACCTCCACCTTTAACCATCGGGCGGATGGAATCTGGAAGGTCGTTCATCTGTGCAGCGATTTTATCACTCTGGATCACGCGGGCAGCACGCTCAAGCAAGCGTGAGTGGAGGTAGAATACATCACCCGGATACGCTTCACGTCCTGGCGGACGACGGAGCAGGAGGGAAACTTCGCGGTATGCAACAGCTTGTTTTGACAGGTCATCATAAATTACCAGGGCCGGGCGTCCTGAATCACGGTAGAACTCACCGATAGCAGCACCGGTAAAAGGAGCATAGAACTGCATGGCTGCAGGATCGGATGCGGTTGCACAAACGATTGTAGTATAAGCCATAGCCCCATGATCTTCCAGGGTCTTTACAACATTAGCAACAGTTGAGCCCTTTTGGCCAATGGCAACATAAATACAGAAAACAGGTTTCCCTTTATCGAAGAATTCCTTCTGGTTGATTATCGTATCAATGGCAATGGCAGATTTACCTGTCTGGCGGTCGCCAATAATAAGCTCACGTTGTCCCCTGCCAATTGGGATCATGGCATCAATAGCCTTGATACCGGTCTGCAATGGTTCGTTAACAGGCTGGCGATAAATAACACCAGGGGCCTTTCGTTCCAATGGCATTTCATAAAGGCTTCCCTTAATTTCACCCTTACCGTCAATGGGTTCACCAATGGTATTGATAACCCTTCCAAGGAGGCCTTCGCCAACTTTAACGGAAGCGATCCGGCGGGTCCGCTGAACGGTATCACCTTCCTTAATATCATTGGATTCACCGAGAAGTACAACCCCAACATTATCTTCTTCCAGGTTCAGCACAATCCCCTTGATCCCGGTTTTGGTAAATTCAACCAACTCTCCGCTCTGGGCATTGGTCAATCCATATACACGGGCAATTCCGTCGCCTACCTGCAGTACGGATCCAATTTCCTGGATTTCAGCTTCCGTTTTAAAACCGGCCAGTTCCTGGCGCAAGATCGCGGTGACTTCTGCGGGCTTAATATCTGCCATACGTTTACTTTTTTACTGTTGAAATGCTTGTCAATATTGTATGTTTTCTATTTTTTCTCTGATCCGTTAAAAGCCTTTAACGTAAAGGTTTTTATCAAAATCTTTCTTAAGCCTTTTCACTTTTGCTGTAAGGCTTTGGTCAACCTGGTAATTATCCATGCTCAGGATAAATCCGCCGATAATCTCGGTCTTGATGCTTTCAATGAGTTCTATTTCATGCCCGGTAAGGCTTTTGAGTATCACCGTCATGGTTTTCCTGTCGGTATCATCCAGGGCAACAGCAGAGGACACATAAGCCGTCTTTATTCCCTTGTACTCCTTGTAAAGACCAACAAAATCAGATGCAATTGCATCGATATAAGATTCACGGCGTTTGCGGGAGATGATATCAAGGAATAGAGAAGTAAGCTTGTTGATATGACTGCCAAATATGCTTTTCAATACCTTCTGTTTCTTTTCAACGTTGATGACAGGGTTATGCAACATCCCCCTGAGTTCGCGGTTTTCGAGGCACACCTGGCTGATCAATGCCATATCGTCCTTTACCTGCTCAAGGACTTTTTGTTCCTGGGCAAGGTCGAAGAGCGCCTTGGCATATCGAATGGTTATCTTGGTATGATTCATCTGGTCAGATTGTCAGGGATCTTAATTGATTTTTACCTCTTTCAGCAGCTTTTCAGTCAGCTCTTTCTGTTTCTCCTTGTTGGATAATTCCTGTCCTAACAGTTTTTCTGCGATTTCAATAGAGATAGAAGCAATCTGGTTTTTCAGGTCATTGATGGCGGCTAGTTTTTCATATTGAATGCTTTCGCGGGCATTTTCGATGATGCGGTTAGCCTCTTCGTTTGCCTTTGCCCTTGCCTCTTCAATAATGGATTCTTTCACCTTGCGGGCATCACGGAGCAGGGCATCACGTTCCTCTTTAGCCTCGAGCAATAGCTGTTCATTGCCGGCTTTGAGTTTCAACATTTCTTTCTTGGCATCTTCGGCAGCATTTAGCGCTTTATCGATAGATTCTTCCCTTTCATGAAGCATTTTCATGATAGGCTTCCATGCGTACTTGCCTAAAATGAAAAGGAGGATACCAAACGTAAGGGTCATCCAAAACAACAGGCCGATATCGACTTTTACCAGTTCCATAGTTCAATTTTTACTTTTTGTTTAATCCCGGATTCTTAACCAGTATGACAATCCAATCAGTAACTATATGTCAGTCAGGTTCATCCCGGCCAATCGCCGGGATGCCCTGGTCTGACAAGTACTATTTGGTCAGGAACACGATAAGCAGACAGACAACGATAGCGAAGAAGGCTACCCCTTCGATAAGAGCTGCTGCCACGATCATGTTCGAACGGATATCGCCGACGCTTTCGGGTTGGCGGGCAATTGATTCGAGCGCACCCTTACCAATCTGGCCAATTCCGATACCTGCGCCAATAGCTGCGATTCCTGCACCGATTCCTGCACCCATTTTTGCAATAGGGGCTAAGCTGGCGGCTGCCTGAAGTAATACGGCTAAGAGTGACATAGGATTGAATTTATAGTTAGTAAACAAAAAATGATTTCAGATCAATGTTGAATTTCATGCCCTTCAGCATGTTCATTGTGATGTTCTTCCACTGCCATTCCAAAGTATATAGCAGACAAAAGGGCAAAAACGTAAGCCTGGATAAAAGCTACCAATAGTTCCAGCAGGCTCATGAATACTCCGAAAAGTATGGAAACAGGGGAAACGGCAAATCCTATCCAGGCAGCCATTCCTCCAAAGATGAAGATCAGGCTCATAAAGCCCAGAAGGATAATATGCCCGGCTGTGATATTGGCGAACAAACGAACCATCAAAACGAAAGGTTTCGTTATAAGTCCGATGATCTCCACGATAGGCATAAGGGGAATAGGGATCTTTAACCACCAGGGAACACCGGGAGTGTTGACAATATGTACCCAGTAACTGCGGTTTCCGCTAAAAGTAGTTATGAGGAAAGTGAATATTGCCATCACCATGGTTATGGCCAGGTTACCTGTCAGGTTTACTCCCCCTGGAAAAAATGGGATAAGCCCTAGAAGGTTATTAATAAAAATAAAAAAGAATATTGTCAGCAGGTAGGGCATGTATTTCATATACTTTGCCTTGCCAATGGCTGGAATTGCAATGTCGTCGCGAACAAAAAGGATAAGTGGTTCAACCACGGACTGTATACCTTTGGGCGCCCTGTTCGGATTGGCAGTGTAACGTTTGGCTGCACTCAGGAATATTATAAGAATCAGTGCTACCCCGATAAAAAGCGATAACACTGCCTTTGTAATAGAAAAATCAAGAGGGACTTTTGCTTCTTCATTTATTGTTCCGTCTTCCTTTACCTTAACAATCTTCCCTTTGTTTGGACCATCTTCTTCAAGTTTATAACCCTGGTAAGCTTCTTCACCATGCTTGAAATGTCCTGAACTAAATACTACCAGTTTGCCCTCATCCAATAAAATCACAGGCAGGGGAATTGAAACAGGCTCTCCATGCCAATTGCAAATATGCCATTCGTGGGAGTCAATGATGTGCTCAATGATCATTTCACCTGCATTGAACTCCTGGGCTGAGGCAGCTGAATCCACCTTTTCAGCAGAAGTAGCAGAGTCCCTGTGCATAAGAGTATCAACTTCAGTAGCTTGCACCGATAAGGCCAGGGTTAGAAACACCCCAAAAAATGCGGAGGTGAGCTTGAGATTCTTAAGTAACTTTCTGATCATTAGTCCACTTCTGATTGAAAGTGCAATATTACTAAAATTTTACTTTTATTTAAAATGGTTCTACTTATTTAATTATGTGCATTTGTAACCTGGAATGCGCAGTTGCAGACATTTGAATACCTTTGTATTACCTCAAAATAACAGGAATGCTGACACTATTTTCAGATGACTCTTTTATGCGGGAAGCGCTCAAAGAGGCAAAAAAAGCAATGGAGGAACATGAAGTACCCATTGGTGCTGTTATAGTTTGTGAAAACCGTATCATTGCCCGTGCTCACAACATGACCGAACGGCTTAATGATGTTACTGCTCATGCTGAGATGCAGGCTTTTACCTCTGCTGCGAATTTCCTTGGTGGCAAATACCTGGCTGATTGCACTTTATATGTAACTGTTGAACCCTGCCCCATGTGCGCAGGAGCCTCGTTCTGGACACAAATAAGCCGTATAGTTTATGGTGCAAAGGATGAAAAAAGAGGGTATTCCCTTCTTGGTGCTGCCGTTCTTCATCCCAAAACGCTGGTAACCTCCGGTGTGCTAGAAAAGGAATGCTCCGAAATTATCAAAACATTCTTTAAAAAGAAACGATGACCATCCTCTGTAATAACCTATGAATACTGCAATTTAACAAAAGCTCATTATGAAACGGTATGGCAATGAAAAGCTTAATAACATCATTTCTGAAATTGCAGAAACAGGAGAAATGTTATGGACAAAAGACTGGGCCGAAAGAAATGCCGGAAACATCTCTGTCAATATAGAAGATTGCATTGATTCAAATGTAAAAAAAGAGTTGTCCGGTTTCCAGGTTTCTTGCTTCGATCTTGATAAATCCTACCCCGGAATTGCCGGTCATCATTTCATAGTTACCGGGACCGGGAAAAGAATGCGCGACCTGGCTAAAGATCCTGACAAAAATTCGATTATTATCAGGATTAACAACGATGGAAAACGCTACGAAATTTTATCCCCTGCCGATTCTGACAGCCCCGTATTTCCAACCTCAGAACTGCCAACCCATTTAGCCATTCATGAACACATGGGCATCACAGGATCCCCTGAAAAAGCCCTTCTGCATACTCACCCAACCGAGTTGATTGCCCTAACTCAAATCAAGGATTTTTGCAATGAAGAAGCGTTGAACCATCTGTTGTGGCAGATGCATCCGGAGACGATAATGATGGTCCCTGAAGGGGCAGGGTTCATCCCTTATATCCTTCCAGGAACAAATGAAATTGCTGATTCCACCCTTATGAAATTCAAAGATCACAAAATAGTGCTATGGGAGAAACACGGATGCCTCGCCATTGGAAAAGATGTAGTTGAAGCTTTTGATCTCATTGACCTTGTAGCAAAATCAGCCAGGATCTACTTCCTGTGCAAAATGGCCGGTCATTCACCTCAGGGTTTTTCAGCATCGCAATTAGCAGAATTAAAGGAATTGGGCAAAAAGTTCCTTTCATGATCTGCTGACGATTATCCTCCGGGTCCTTCAATATTATCCAGCCAGCACCTACAAGGTTCACAAAATGACCCCATAGTTTCCGTGAGTAATCACTCATACATATTTTGATTCCTAAATATTACTATTTTAGCTTTCTGTTCTTCTCATAATTCAAAACAAATGGCTTCTATTTCTGTGCCGATCATGGCCGAACAGTTTGCAGCCGGCAACAAGCCGGAATATCTTTTTTGGGTTGGGTGTGCCGGGGCCTTTGATGACAGGTACAAAAAAGTTACCCGTGCTTTCACCAAGATCCTTCATGTTACTCAAACATCTTATGCTGTTTTGGGCACAGAGGAAATCTGCAATGGCGATCCTGCCCGCCGAGCCGGGAATGAAATGCTTTTCCAGATGCAGGCACTGCAGGTGATTGAAATGCTAAACGCTTATGAAGTGAAGAAGATACTCACCTGCTGCCCGCATTGCTTTAATATTTTCAAGAACGAATACCCCGACCTGGGCGGCAAATACGAAGTGATCCATCACTCCCAATTCTTAAAACAACTGATGGATGACGGGAAATTAAAAGTAAGCCCTGACATCTTAAAAGATAAAACCATTACCTATCATGATCCATGTTACCTGGGCAGGGGAAACAATGAATATGATGCTCCGCGTTCTGTCCTGAATGCGCTTCCCGCAAAGAAGGTAGAAATGGAAAAAAATAAAAGTTTTGCACTCTGTTGCGGAGCCGGTGGCGCCCAGATGTTCAAGGAAGCTGAACCCGGGAATAAAGAAGTATACGCTGAACGCACGGAACAGGCTCTTGAAACCAACGCCAATATTGTCGCTACAGCCTGTCCGTTCTGTATGACCATGCTCACGGATGGCATAAAATACAAGGATAAATCGGAAGAAATAAAAAACTACGACCTTGCAGAATTAATCGCAATTTCTTTGGGTATCTAGGATAATTTTATACTAATTTCGATGCATCAAATATTCCTCCAATTCAAGAGGGAAAACTTTTGTTTCTGATACGATCTCAACCTTCTATTCAACACTCCGTGAAAAAGATACGGTATTTTACAAATGCATCCGGCACCATTAAATGGGACGAGAAAAAATGTGAACACAGCGGGAAATGCCTGGAAAATATGCTTCCGCCACAGGGTGAACCCTCAAGTGTACCTGTTGAAGTTTCAGATAAATTGTTTGAAACCATGAAGACACAATCAAGTCTATGCCCATCAGGAGCACTTTGCCTTGTTATTAAGTAACAGCCAGACTGCTGGTTATTCCGGGATTGCCTTTTGTCCTGAATCATTTTATTGTCTTCTTACAACATCTTTACCTCCCTGTATTTCTTCCCTTTATAAACCAGTTGGTGTTTAACTCTTAGATCTGCAAGATTTGTAAGAATATTGTATTAAAATCGGAAAATTGGCAATAGTATGCCATTTCAGGAAGTTATTACTTTGGAATGCTTTTTGAGTAATAGAAGCGACATTCTTTCCAAAACTTGGTTATATAATTAAGCAGAATGTCATTTTACATTCATGCCAGTTTCTATGAATCGTTTATTTCTTGCAATATTATTGGTTGTTTCCTCCTGGCAATCGTTGTCTGCCCAATCGTACCGGAAGATCCCGAATAACTATTTCAATCGTGGAGAAAAGCTGAACTTTAAGGTCGCCTACCATTCATTGCTCACAGGTAATCTTACTGCCGGTAGTGCTACGCTCGAATTAACCCATGAGAATAAACAAATTGGGGGACGTGATACATACCATGCCATCGGATATGGGAAAACTACGGGTTTAATCGAGATGTTCTATCATATAGAAGAACGGTTTGAGAGTTTCTTTGACGAGGAAGCCCTTATTCCCTGGTATTTTTCAAGAAATACGATCGAGAATAAGTATCAAAAGAATGACATGGTGACATTCCGGCATAAAGAAAAGTTAGCTGTTAGCCCGAAAAAAACAACCACTATCCCGGAATATGTTCAGGATATCATCTCGGCTTTTTACTATGCACGTTGCCTTGACCTGACAAGTGCAAAGCCTGGCAGGGACTTTCCGGTCCCCTTTTTCCTTGACGACTCTGTTTATCATTCAAAAGTACGTTACATGGGGAAAGAGACCGTCAAAATCAAACTTGGAAAGTTTGATTGCCTTAAAATAAAGCCCATGGTTGCAACCGGTTATGTTTTTGATGATCCTTACCCTGTTTCAGTATGGGTAACCGATGATCAAAACCGCATACCTGTCCTGATTGAATGTGAACTTAGTGTCGGAAGTGCAAGGGCTGAACTGGTCTCGTTTTCAGGGCTTGCAAACCCGCTAATGTTCCAGCCTAAATAATTATTCAATTTCCTATCCAGAAATACAGCTACCCGGATCAGCTACTCCATTTTTTCAACTTTTATGGAAAATGCGGTAGTTTGACATCTAAAGCATCTCCATCCTGTTTAACTTTATTGATTAATCAACTTAAAATAAGCATAATGAAAAGAGGACCTCTCTTCAATAATTCCTGCAAGTTCATTCATTCAACAATTCCTGGTTTCTATAACATGAATGCTCCCCGTTTATTTAGCGGAGTTAAACTATTGGCCGGGATCATAATAATGGGAATTACCTGGATAACTCCATATCAGGCACATTCTCAAACCAATTCCTCCCTGCTTTGGGCTAAGGCCGATTCCTTGTCGAATATGGGCCAACCCAATGCTGCTCTCGAAATTGTTGAAAAGATCTATTCTGAAAATAAAGGAGGGAAAAATGATGCTGAATTCCTTAAAGCTTCTATTTACCGGATGGCCCTCATGAGTCATTTTGAAGAAGATTTCATGGAAAAGATCATCAAAAACACTGAGTCCGATGTTCTCGCTGCTAAACAGCCCGCAAAGAATGTTTTGCACTCTGTTTTGGCTGAACTATACTGGAAATACTATGAGAATCACCGCCCCCAATTTCTTAACCGGACTGAAACCAGGTCCGTCAAAAGCGATGACATATCCACCTGGGACCTGAGGACTATAGTGAGGGCCTGTATGGAACACTATGCGCGCTCCCTTGAAAACCCAGGGTTATTGAAACTAACAGATCTTGGCGCCTATCAATCTATCCTGGTCAGTTTCCCGGAATCGAGAAAAATCAGGCCAACCCTTTACGATTTTCTCTACCATCGCGCCATCGATTTTTACATGAACAGCGAAACCGGGCTAACACAGCCTGCTTCTAGGTTCCTGGTGGATGATCCCCGCTATTTTAGCCCTACCGGGACATTCCTTGCACTTCCCATCCAATCAGCAGATACATTTTCGTTTCCCTACCATGCATTTCAACTTTTACAGGCTGTTGTCAATTTCCATTCTTCTGACGAGGATCCTTCCGCATTAATAGATGTTGAACTGAAACGCCTCAGGTTCATATATGATAATTGTGTTCTTCCCCAAAAAGACAGTTTGTATTTTGAAGCATTGAGCGAGCTTGAAAAAAGGTTTATAGACCATGCGGCCTCGGCCGAGGTTTCATATGCAATGGCACAACTGCTTTCAACCACAGCTGCTCAATACATCCCATTAGTATCAGACCTTCATAAATGGGATTACCAGAAGGCAAAATCAATTGCCCAGGCTGCGATCCGGAGATTCCCTGATTCTGATGGAGCCTATAACTGTAAAGGAATCATTGCACAAATTGAATTCCCCTCATTTGATATCACAACTGACCGCGCTGTAGTGCCCGGGAAACCAGCGCTTGCATTGGTTAATTACAGGAATATTTCCAACCTCTACCTGCGCATAATATTGATTGACCCCAAAACTGACAAGGAGAGAAGTGCCCTTGGACAAGAAGAATTAATAAAAGATTATATAGAACAAAAGGCAGTAATGAGCTGGGAACAGATGTTGCCCAATGACCGGGATTTCCAGTTTCACAAAGCTGAAATACGTATTCCAGGCCTTGAACCGGGCTATTATGTTATGCTGGCTTGCGCTGACAAGGGTTTTTCAAAAGACTCCATTATAACCTTAAATCGATTTTGGAGTTCCAGGATAAGTTATGTCAGCAGGAGGAATGTAAATGGTTCCTATGATGTATTTGTACTTGACCGGCAGGAAGGTAATCCTATTCAGAAGGTTAAAGTCGAGCAGTTTTACCAGGAATATGATTATATGCAGCGAAAGTTCAGGGATGAGCCCGGCGCTGTATTGACTACCGATAAAAATGGTTTTGTCAGGATCCCTTCAACAAAATCAAGAAATAGTAATCAATACTATTTAGTTTTTACTTCAGATATGGATAAATGGATCACGGAGAACTATTTCTCAAGCTACAGCTATGAGCCCGGTGAACCAAAAGCATATACAACAACTCATTTTTTTACTGACAGGTCTATCTATCGTCCCGGTCAGACTATCTATTTCAAAGGGATTGTTATCGAACAAAAAGGAGAAGAAGTGAAGATCCGGCCCAACTTCCATTCTACGGTTACCTTTTATGATGTAAACGGGCAAAAGGTTTCTTCACAGGAACTTACAACCAATGACTTTGGTTCCTTTGCCGGGAATTTTACTGCCCCAATGGGTGTACTGACAGGACAAATGAGTATCCAATCAGAAACCGGCTCAACTACCATTAGAGTAGAGGAATACAAAAGGCCAAAGTTCGAAGTCACCTTCAAACCTGTTGAAGGTTCCTACAAGTTGAATGAAATGGTTACTGTTACCGGGAAAGCTATGGCTTATGCAGGAAATCCCATTTCAGGTGCATCTGTCACTTTTCATGTTACAAGGATGGCCAGGTTCCCCTATATGTATTGGGGCTGGAGAGAATGGATGCCTGATTCTCCAAAAATGGAGATAGTAAATTCAACTGCAACAACAGGAAATAATGGTGAATTTACGATAAGGTTTAAGGCTATCCCCGATCCTACCATCGACTGGAAATTTGACCCGGTATTTGATTACAGCATTTCTGCCACTATAACTGACCTGAATGGAGAAACACATGATGCCTCTGCAACTGTAAGTGTCGGGACAAAAGCATTGATAGTGTCAACGGATATTCCTGATGAGTTCAACATCGACAGCACTTTCAAATTTACTTTATCAACCACCAACTTGAATGGTCAGAAAGAACCCTCAAAGGGAATACTAACCATAAGTAAAATGATGGAGCCTCAACGCATTCTGAGAAGTCGAAACTGGGGTCGTCCAGATCGTTTCACCATGGTAAGGTTGCAGTTTGAAAAAGACTTCCCCAACGATGCTTATGATAATGAAGCTGATATAACAACCTGGCCTGTGGAAAAATCACTTTACTCCTATCACTTTGATTCAAAGATGGATTCTCTTATCAAACCGGGAATTACCTTACCTGCGGGCACCTATATCCTGGAAATTGAAACCCGGGATGCCTTTGGGAGCACGGTCGTCAAAAAGCAATATTTTACAGCTTATGCCCCCGCATCCGGGACTATACCAGGGAAAAAACTCTATTGGTTAACACAATCAAAAACAAAAGCAGAGCCCGGCGAAACAATTTATGTTCAACTGTTCTCAGCTGCGAATAAAGTTCATGCCATTTACGAAATCAGCAAAAGGAATTCGCAGGTTCAGGCTGAATCGATTGATATACAAGGAAGCAAATCCTTCAGGATTCCTGTAACTGAAGATTGCCGTGGGAATTTCAACATTGCTTTCACCTTTATTAAGTATAACCGCAGCTTCCAGGTCCAGCAGTCAATCACAGTTCCTTATACAAACAAGACTCTTGATTTACAATTCTCAACCTTCCGGAATAAGCTGGAACCCGGGCAGGAAGAGGAATGGAACCTGACTATAAAGGATCCTAACGGTGAAAAAGCCATAGCTGAATTATTGGCCGGTATGTATGATGCCTCTTTGGATGCATTTGCTCCACATACCTGGTCGCTGGATTTATTCAACAATTATGGAATAACTCTGTACTGGGAAATTAACTCTTCGTTCGGAGCCCTTGGAAGTACAACAAACTACTATCGAAGTCCGCAAATCGATTACAGATCTAAAACCTATGATTTTTTGAATTGGTTTGGCTTTGAGTATTATTCACCATACCGCCCGATATATGGAATAATGGATGTATCCAAAGCTGAAGGGATGCGGCTTAAGGATGCAAGAAATGAAGATGAGTTAAAAATCCCGGCAAGGGCAGCTGAGGAGCAATCTGCAACCACCATTTCGAGAGAAATAGCAAACACCCCTGGCGATAAAGGAATTCACCAATCAAATGATAATAAAGTAAAACCAGTTTCGACAGCTGGGGGAGTAAAGGTGCGTTCCGATTTTAATGAAACCGCTTTCTTTTATCCTCAACTAGCTACCAATGCTGAAGGCAATGTAATCATAAAATTCAAAGTTCCTGAATCCCTTACCCGCTGGAAGATGATGGGGCTCGCTTATACAAAGGATCTGAAAATCGGCAAGGTTGAAAAATCATTGGTTACTCAGAAAGACCTGATGGTGGTTCCGAATGCTCCACGTTTTTTCCGTGAGGGTGACAAGATGCAGTTCTCGGTAAAAGTGTCAAACATCAGTAGTGTGGATCTGCCTTGCACCGCTAATATTCACTTTTTTGATGCCTTCACAATGAAACCTGTGGACAGCCTGCTTCTGTCAACCCCTTCAAAGAAAGACGTCCTGGTTAAGAAGGGCTCAAGCTCTGTGATAAGCTGGGATATTCAAATTCCGGAAGGAATTCAGGCAATAGTTTACCGGGTTTCTGCCAGTAGCGATAATTTCAGTGATGGAGAAGAGGCTGCAGTTCCGGTTCTGACCAATCGTATGCTTGTAACTGAAAGCCTGCCTTTGCCCATCAATGGAAATCAAAAGAAAGATTTTTCCTTTACAAAACTCTATAATTCAGGAAAAGCAGGAAGTACATTAAAGAATTACAAGCTTACGCTGGAATTCACCAGCAATCCGGCCTGGTATGCTGTCCAGGCCCTTCCTTACCTGATGGAATACCCCTATGAATGCGCTGAACAGATCTTCAGCCGGTATTATTCCAACAGTATTGCTTCCTATATTGCCAACTCTGATCCGAAAATAAAACGTGTTTTTGAAAGCTGGAAGAACATCTCACCGGACGCATTGAAATCTAATCTGGAAAAGAACCAGGAGCTGAAATCTGTTTTATTGGAAGAGAGCCCATGGGTGAGGGAAGCCCATAATGAAAGCGAACAGAAACAAAGGATTGCCATACTGTTCGACCTGAACCGCATGAGCAATGAACTTGGGACTGCCCTTAAGAAACTGAAAGATATGCAAACGCCGAATGGCGGATGGCCATGGTTTCCCGGCAGCCCTGACGACAGGTATATCACCCAGCATATCGTCACAGGATTAGGCCATTTGGAACACCTGGGTGTTACTTCTGTTTCTGAAGACGCAGGAATCAGTGAAATGGCTAAAAAAGCTATACGTTACATTGATCTGAGAATCGCTGAAGACTTCAGGTATATCAAGGAACATGACACGAATTACCTGAAAAATGATCACCTTGGATATGATAATATTCAATACTTGTATGCCAGGAGCTACTTCATGAAAGAATTTCCAATGGAGGAAGGATCGATGGATGCTTTCAGGTATTTTAAGAAGCAGGCTGCTACTTATTGGAAAAACAAGGGTCAATACCTGCAGGGAATGATTGCCTTAGCCCTCCAGCGCTTTGATGATACAAAGACACCGGCATTGATACTTCGATCCATCAGCGATAAAGCATTGCATAATGAAGAAATGGGTATGTACTGGAGAAATGAAACCAATGGCTGGTTCTGGTATCAGGCACCTATTGAAACTCAGGCTTTGCTTATTGAAGCATATGACGAAATCCTGAAGGATACAAAATCTGTGGATGAAATGAAGATTTGGCTGCTCAAACAAAAGCAAACACAGAATTGGGAAACTACCAAATCCACCACGGAAGCTATCTATGCATTGCTTCTAAGGGGAACGGATCTCCTGTCCAGTGATAAACTTGCCCAGGTAAAAGTTGGCAATGAGCTGATCAACCCGGAACAACCTGATGCAGCAACTAAACCAGAAGCCGGTACCGGTTATTTCAAGACCAGTTGGGATGGACATGCTATAACCCCGGATATGGGTAAGGTAACAGTTACAAACCCCAATCCGACTGTTGCCTGGGGTGCAATGTACTGGCAGTATTTTGAGCAGCTGGACAAGATCACAGTTGCGAATACACCACTTAAATTAAGCAAGAAGCTATTCAGGGAGGTGAATTCGGAAACCGGGCCTGTAATGGAAGAGGTAACTGAAAATTCACCTCTTCATCTGGGAGATAAAGTTGTGGTAAGAGTTGAATTGCGCTCTGACAGGGATATGGAATATGTTCATCTGAAGGATATGCGTGCAGCAGGTTTTGAACCGCTGAACACGATAAGCGGGTATCACTGGCAGGATGGCCTGGGCTACTATGAAGCTCCACGTGATGCATCCACCAATTTCTTCATCAATTACCTTCCAAAGGGTACGTATGTATTCGAATACAGGCTATTCGCAACACAAAAAGGAGATTTCAGCAACGGGATAACCTCTGTTGAGTGCATGTATGCTCCTGAATTTTCGGCGCATTCGGAGGGGATAAGAGTAAGGGTCGAATAAGCCCGGAAAAAATGGAACGCTGACAACGCGGATAATGACGCGGATTTACGCTGATAAAATCTGCGTTAATCCGCGTCCGCCAGCGGCAGTTCAGCGTATTCCGCGTTCCATTTTCGTGAATTCTGTAATTAAAAAAGGCTATCCGTTCTATTCGGACAGCCTTCTTTTTTATCATTGATCCCAGGACTATTCTTCGTCTTTTTCCTGTTCTTCGTAAGCCTTGAGAAGAGCGTTCTGTACATCGGGTGGAACCTGGGTATACTCGGCAAATTTAAGTGAGTAGGTACCGCTACCGGAAGTAATTGAGCTCAGAGCTGTGGAATAGCGGTTCATTTCTGATAGTGGAACCTTAGCCTTGATCTTCTGGTAGTTTCCTTCGCTATCCATTCCCATGATGATTGCACGGCGGCCCTGGAGGTCAGTCATGATATCACCCATACGGTCAGCAGGAACAATAACTTCTACATCGTAAATTGGCTCGAGAATCTTAGGGCCGGCATTCTTGAAAGCTTCCTTGAAAGCCTGGCGGCCGGCAAGTTTAAATGCCAGTTCGTTTGAATCAACCGGGTGCATTTTACCGTCGTAAACATTCACAACGATGTCGCGGGCATAAGAACCGGTAAGTGGTCCCTCTTCGATCTTTTCCATGATCCCCTTGAGGATAGCTGGAAGGAAACGTGCATCAATAGCACCACCAACGATACAGTTGTTGAAAATTAGTTTACCACCCCATGGAAGACTGTTTTCATCAGTTCCACGGATAGGATAGTTTGTCTGGAAGGTCATGCCTTCAGTATATGGTTCAATCAGCATATGGACTTCTCCAAACTGGCCGGCACCCCCTGATTGTTTCTTGTGGCGGTACATGGCAGTTGCTGATTTTGTAATAGTCTCACGATAAGGAATCTTTGGTGCAATATAATCGATAGGAATTTTATCAAGAACTTCCAGGTGCCATTTAGCGATGTTCAGGTGGAGTTCCCCTTGTCCCTTAATAAGGATTTGTTTGAGTTCCTTGGAATATTCTACCTCGAGAGTCTGATCCATCTTATGCATCTCGTTGATGCGTGCCCCAAGTTTTTCTTCATCACCAGTATTCTTGGCCTTGATGGCAAAACTAATCTTTGGAGCCGGGAATTCAATCGGGGTGATTACATCATCAGAATTTTTTGGAGAATTCAATGTATCGTTTGTACGGGTGTTCTTGAGTTTGATAGTTGCACCTATATCTCCGGCACATACCTTCTCAATTTTTTCACGTTTTTTCCCTGCAATGGCGAAAAGCTGTGGAAGGCGCTCCTTGCCTGCGTTGATGCCATTGATCATGTCCATGGCTTCTGTGACTTCACCAGCATAAACCTTGAAGAAAGCAATTTCTCCCAGGTGCTCTTCGATCGAAGTCTTGAAAACAAAAAGTGAAGGTTGATCAGCACTGTTGCATTTGAGTAATTTGCCACCCAGAGTTTTTACGCCAGGCATTTCGTTTGGGGAAGGAACGGTTGTGGTAATGAATTCCATCAGGCGGGAAACACCTTTGTTCTGCTTAGCAGAAAGACAGAAAACCGGGTACAGTCCGCGGGTGATGATACCGGTTTTAAGACCTGTTTCAAGCTGCTCTTCAGAGAGTGTGCCATTTTCGAAAAAGGCTTCCATCAGTGACTCATCACTTTCAGCAGCTTTCTCAATGAGGGCATTCTGTAATTCTTCAGCCTTATCTTTTTCATTAGCCGGGATATCAATCACTTCAGCTTTGCCGGCATCATTGAATTTATACATTTTCATCTGCAGGAGGTCGATGATGCCATGAAAAGCATGACCGTCGCCGACAGGATATTGAGCAACAGTTACATTACCTCCGAATTGAGATTTCAACTGCCTGATAGCCTCATCAAAATTGGCTTTTTCATGTTCGAGCTGGTTAACAACAAACACGACAGGAGTTTGATTCTTAACAGTATGCCTCCAGTTGATTTCAGTACCAACTTCAACACCATTCTGGGCATTGACCAGCATAAGGGCTGTATCGGCAACTTTTAATGCAGCTACTACTTCTCCTATGAAATCATCAAATCCGGGGCAATCGATCATATTAATCTTCTTGCCTTTATACTCAGCAAATAGAACAGTTGAAGAAACCGAGTTCTGTCTTTCCAGTTCAATTTCCCTGTAATCGGATACAGTATTCTTATCTTCTACAGATCCACGGCGATTGATAAGTCCGCCTTCGAACATGATAGCTTCGGCAAGAGTAGTCTTGCCGGATTTCGCGCTGCCAATTAACGCAATATTTTTTACTTCGTTCGTTTTGTAAACCTTCATTTGGTACTGAATTTATTGTGATTGAAACAGTTATTCCGCTAAAAAAGGGTTGCAAAGTTATAAAATGGTTTGTGATTTCCAAATGGTTATTGTATTTAGGAAGAGGAGGAATCAATGCACAAATAAAAAGCAGCAATTTGGCAATCTTCTATTACCAAATTGCTGAAATTAAAAAGGATAAAAAGCTTAATTTTCTTTGTTAGAGCGACAAGTTTTATTGACTTATCTTTTAACAAATATAAATCCAGAAGACTTATGCTTAAGGTATATTAAACTGGAAGCAATTAATATTAATATTCCGTTACCAATAGGAGTATCTCCGCCAACAGGTCCGTTTGTACCGCCAGAGCTAGCTGAAGAAGGAGGTGGCGGTGGTGGAACCTGGGCCGGGAGAGAAAAGTAAACGAAAATTGCAAAAAAGCAGACGAGCAAAATCCTTTTCATGACTTGGAGATTATTAATTTTTAGAGTTTATATCATTGGTATTAATCAGGCAGGGACTATTGATCTATTTGATTAGTACACCCTTGGCTGTAAGGATGGTATTCCCTTGAATTAACCTGGCAACTAATGGTCCTGTTAAATGAAGTGGTATTCTATTTAGACTTTCCAGGATTAGTTCAGTATTGAACACCTCCTGTCCTGCAGTATTCCAAAGCGTTAGACGGGATGTTTTTCCTGACATTCCTGGTGATGAAATGTACAAGGTTTGGCCTGAGAACCACATTTCACAATCTGTTTTCTCAAGATCATCTTTCCCGAGAGGGCCGGCAAACTGAATTTTAAATCGGCCAGCTTCCTCGTTTTTGACATAATTGAAAGTGTATTCATTGCTGGTTCGCAAGTCAACAGACTGTGAAGTCTTGATATCAATCAGGTGAATACTGATCCTAGGATCGAAGCTTCCAATGCTACTGAAATTCAGTTTAACCTCTGCATCTGAATCCAGGCTGAACCCCAGGTCGACAAGGTGAGAATCTTGAGTATAGGGCAGGCTATTAATTGAGAGCATTTTAGAATCAGCCGACAGCGTGTACAGCTGCGGGGCAGAAGGCAAGCCTGTATATTTCCAGGCATCCAGTTTGGCATCAGCATTGACGGTTGCATCGTCATTAAACCTTATAACGGCTTCATCCGATTTTCCATTCGCACTTGCCTTTACCCGAAGTAAGTCCTTTACAGTTGCCTGGGATTTCTGGAAAGAGCGGCCGCTATGCACTTTTGCAGAGCTGGAAATAGTTATATTCGGCCAATCTATAGCTTTAACGAAGAATGCCTGCCCTACAGGAATTATTCCCGGATTGAGGGTTTCTTCAGGAATGACAATTCCATCAACGTAGGATATATAATTATACCCTCCTGCTGGCCACATATAGACAGAATTCGCAATTCCATATTTCTCAATACCCGGTGAATCCCAATCGATAGCTGAGGGATAAGGATTAGGAATCAGATTATTCCCATTCCCCTCATAAACGGCACTTACGTTGAAGTAGTTGTAATTCAGCACACCCTCAAATGAATAGGTGTGGCCAGATTCCGGGGCATAAATCATATACCCTTTTGTTTCATCGAGAGGTGTTGTGGTTGCGGTATCCAGTCCAAGCCAATAATCACCTCCTGTGTTGAATTCATATAAATATGATCCTAAAAACAGTGAGGAAGTTGAGTTACTCTCAGGAACAAGAGGAATTGAAACCATGTGGTATGCCATAGACTCAAGGTTGGAACTGCCTGTTACATAACGCTTTATTGTTGCTGAAACATTCGAAATTTCCTCAATCAATGAACCTGTCCCAGTGGAGTCACTGTCAATTATTAAACCGCTGGTACCTGCCTGGTTGTTAAGGCTGCCGGTTAGTGTAAGAGCTGCGCCGGGATCAATGGTTAAAGATGCATTAGGGTAAATTTTCAATATGTAAGCAATTGTTGGATTTTCTGGTGGAGCTGTAATATGAGGCTGATGTAGGGGAAAAGCCGGGATGGAAGCATTATCCCATATTCCCGGAACCTCTCCAGCTGACCAATTACCTGCCACATCCCAATTGGATGGATCACCGGCTGCTCCTCCGATCCACGTATTTACCAGGTCGTAAACAGCCAGCTGCTGTTCGACATCGGGTGCAGCTGCATATTGCCAGTTACCAGCCTGTGATGCCGTAATGGTGGTGTACCCCATTCCAACAATAGTAATTGATGAACCTGAAATAGTGGCAACGCTAGTATCACTGCTGGTATAGCTTACTGGCAGGTATGAACTGGCCAAGCCGTTCAGCCCATATGTGCCGGCATTAATTGTTTTGGGAGATGCAAGAGTGAAACTTATGGTTTGCGGGGTTTTTTGAGTTACTTCCAAACCCTGTTGAACGTCAGTAGCTGCATTGTAATAGCCATTCCCAACCTGTTTAGCGGTAATCGTAGTATAACCAGCTCCAACAACTGTAAGCACATTACCTGAAACGGTAGCAACATTCAAATCACTGCTTGTATAAGATACAGGAAGACCGGAAGATGCGGTTCCATTTAGTGTTATCGGGCTCACTCCAAGTTCAACAGGTGAATCCAGAGTAAAGCTGATGGTTTGATCATACTTTATAACAGAGAACCAGGTATTACTGAAACTTGTGCAGCCATTTGTTGTAACGGTATATTTAATTTCTGTATTCCCCTCACTTACAGCCGTAACCAATCCCGATTGATTTATAGTCGCAATGGACGGAGATGAACTGCTCCAAACGCCACCGGTTGTTGAACATGAAAGTGTGGATGTGCCATCAATATAGGCGTAGGCCTGACCGGAAATATAATCAACAGTCGGGTTCAGGTGTATTGAAACATAAACTTCATTAGAGACTGTAGTAACTCCGCATGTTGGTGTTGAAACGCACACAACATACCAGTTGCCTTCACCGAGATTCAGAAGGCTGGGAGTAAACGTAGTACCTGACTCTCCACTGATATCGGTTACCGTTCCACCGGAAGCAGATCTCTTTCCCCAATTCCTGTATAGCACAGCACTTCCTGTTTCTGTGACGGAAAGGGTGTTACCTGGTGAATTTCCGCAAATGGTTTGTGCAACTGCAGGGGAAATTGTTACCGATGAAAGATTGGAAGAAACGGATCCTTGTGCATAAACATTCTGCGTGGCAGCTCCGCTTGAAGAGAGGGATACATTCCCGGAGTAGCTGCCAACCGCATTGCTGCTCTTCATTCGAGTATAAATACTTGTACTCGGAACTGTACAGCCCGATTGTGATAAGGTAAGACTACTGTTATACCCTGAACCGGATGAGGTCGAAATTTCAAACCCGCTGGGTGCTGTAATCGTTATATCGGCAGTGAGATATGTTCCTGATGCATTGAAGTACTGGGAACTTGAAGCTGTGCCAAAACAACCGCTAAATGTACTGAATCCACCTGCAACTGAAATTGTCGGGGATAAAGTAGTAATAGTGCCAGGGTTATTGGTAGCCGTGCTGGTGTTGTACATTTGTCCCCCGTTGCTTCCATTGTATTCGCATACCATGGCCCTATAATCAGTTCCTGGCGTGAGCCCGGTTACTGTTACCGTGTTTCCTGTTCCATTGAATACGCAAAACCAGCCAGATGCTAAAATTTGTGTTCCTGAACCAAATGCAGTGTTTGCAGTATAAGTAGTGCCATTCACCGGTGAAGCCGAACCTGAATTTGTTGCCTTTAGAAATACTACCCTTGCGCTGCCATTTCCGTTGACCCAACTGATGGAAGTCTGTAAATTGGTGGTGGATGCAAAACCAATGTTATAAGCTTGTGTTGAGGGAGCTGAGACATATGTAAACCCGGCAAGATACCCGTCACCTTGTGCATTTACCACCCTGACATTCCCGGAAGCTCCTGCACTTATCACAGCTGTTATAGTTGTTGAGTTGACGACGGTGAATGACTGTGCTGATGCTCCTCCAAAACTCACCAGGGTAGTGCCGGTAAATCCTGCACCGGATATTGTCACCGTCATTCCGGTACCTGCAGATGTGGGTGTAAATGACGTTATCCAGGGGTAACCTTCAAAAGCTCCCATGGTAACAGGAACAACCCGTGTTGCAGCAGTGTAGTCAATTGACACGGCTTCAGTCCCCGTAATATCGGTTCCTGTCAGGGTTACACCGGGCATATAATCGTATGCAATGGTTCCCCCCGGATTTCCAAATGCAGGGTTAGTATTGACACTGTTTACGTCCTGACCGGTAGAGGTCCGCCAGGATGCCAGGGTCGACACATCTGAGCCATTAAAGCGTCCCAGCACTCCCCCTGTTCCTGTAACATAATAATCATTGTAGTCAGAAGTTAATGCAGAGTTATTGGCCAAAGAAATAGAATAATGCTTTCCACTTGCCGTACCAGAGTTTGAACGTACATTTTCAAAGATATTATCCCTGTAATTTTTTGTTGCCAGGTTCGTGTTCAGGTAAGCATATGAGCCTGCACTCCCTGAAGTTGGGGTTCCGCCTATATAAATTGTATTGTAATATAACCAGCTTGCTCCGGCATTATCGCAGATCCCCGCAATGGTAACGTTTGAGCTTGGGCTAAGAGTAATGATATTATTATTTGTTTTAACATACGAAGGTGAATTTAAAAGAATCCCATAGATATTGATTGAGGCACTGGATGTTGAAGTGGAAAGATTGTAAATAAAGTTCCGGGCAATATTGGGGCGGCTATTGGCATTATGATAAAAAGAGATACCATAAATGGAACTGGTATAGGAACCACTGGTGGAAGATAATCCATAAATGGTGTTCCTGCTGATATCTCTTGAAATATTATCAGCGCCTGAACTGTTGTAGTAATAGATGCCGGTAAGGTTTTGAGTAATCGTTGAGGATGAGGCAGTTAATGTATTTACTGAGTTGCCAATTATTGTATCGATCTTATCTTTCACGGAGATGCCTGTGAAGGCTGTTATGCTGCCTGTTGCTGTAACAGTGAGATTTGCAACTGTATTGCTGGTTATATTTCCCCTGTTATTCGAAGATGCTGGTTCACAGATGATCCCGTAAACATTTGAAGGAGCCGAAAGACTGACGCTGTTGGAAGTACTGCTGCTACCTATAATGTTGGCATTCAACACAATATTATCTCCATCAACTACCTTTATCCCATAGAAATCACCCGTTTGGCTTATCGAACCTACTGTATTATTTGATATATTAATGGAAGCTGTTGAGACGCTCCCTATGTAAATTCCATAAAATGTCCCGGAAGATGTCGTGATGGACCCTGTACCAGTAGATGCGCCTATTATGTTACCCGTTGATGACCCGATATTTGCAGTCCCGGCAGGAAGATAGATTCCCATGAACGTAGTGGCTGAGGACCAGTTAATATTTTTAATGGTATTCCCCTGAATGGTGTTTGCAGTCAGGTTTCCTACATTCAGGTTTATTCCGGTAAAATTGTTTGAAAAGGCATTTGTCTTTGTTAATGCTGATCCTCCGCATGCTGCGGCAGTACCTCCAATATAATTGCCACTGACCGTATGGCCGTCGCCTGCATTCACGTTGATCACAACTACAGCAAGGTTGGAGCTTGGCACCAGGTTGGATGTTTCATAGAAATTATTATTGGAGATATCAAATCCAAATGAGTTGGAGTACACATTTATATCGTAGGTAACATCGGAACCCAGGTTAAGCAGATCATAGAAATTATTGTTCGTGATATGGTCGTAATTGTTCTCTTTTGCTGAAGTGCCTATTGAACAGACTGCCATTCTTGGCCTGCTGCCTCCTGCATTCGTAATATTGTTGTTATCAATGCTGTTGAAATCATTCCCGGTAGTCCCGGAAGTGGTTGAAAAAAGAACAATGCCACCTGCAGTAGTAGAGGAGTTTAGTGCTCCACCCAGCAGGTTACAGTATTTGACGTTATTTTGAGTAGCATCGTTAATGAACCTGATTGTAGAGGTGTTGGCAGAAGAGGATGTGCTGGTGTTTTTGATGGTTAAACTCACACTCGATCCGGTTTGGTTCACCCTTCCATCCAGGATCACATTATCCGCCCCATTAAAATCAATCAAAGGGGCAGCTGAAATACTGCCACTGATAGATAATCCTGTGGTTGTGGGGTAGATTTTCAGACTTGTCCATAACCCCGCATTCAAAGTCGCTGTGGCAGCTTCTGTTGTATTGCCTGTTATTGTGATGACAATGTTCCTGCCGCTTTGACCGGATCCATTGATAATATCAAAGGCTGCTTTTAAGGTACCGTAAGACGTATTCCCACTTGCAGCGCCGGATACAGTTACCTGTGCCTGAAGGTTTATAGCAATCGCAGGTAACAAGCTGATGAGTAGTAAGAACTTTTTCATTATTCCCAAATAATTAGTGATTCTATAAAGAAGTGGGGGTCAGGATGGAGTATATAACCAATTAAAGTGCTCATTTCCTGTTAATAGCGTAGGAATAAAAAAGTAATGCATATTTAACTGGAATATACGTTTAAAATCAGAAATTTAATATAAGAAATGGCTTATAGTTCTGTTTTACAGAGCTTTAATGTTAATGATGGTTCGATAACATGCTTCAGGTGGCAGGAAGGAAGAGCCCGGCAGAGTTCTGTCAGCGAATCAAGAATTAAGAAAAAGGCTGGTTTGGGGGATGATCCGTATCCTTGCGGAATAATGCGGAGGCTAAGGCTTGTTCTAATAAAAAGTAATCTACTATTTCAACTCGGTTATTCGAGTAGTAATAATTAATTGGAGGCCAGTTTAACCTGCACTGGTAATACAATAGCAAATAAAGCACATTTCCTTCAACGTAAGTCAAAGTAGCTTAGAAGCAAAGTGAAAAAGGATTTTTAAGGAAACTGTCAGTTATTTACGAGCGAAATGTCGAACTGGACAAGGTCAACAAACAACCTTACTCTTTCGTCAATTATTTCCTGGGTTAGGCCAATCAAACCCTCGGTTCCAAATTTCTCCACAGCGAATGATGCCATAGCAGAACCGTAGATAATGGCATTTTTAAGGTTATCAAAGGAGATATCCTTAGTACGGGCAAGGTGGCCAATAAAGCCGCCGGCGAAAGTGTCTCCTGCTCCTGTCGGATCGAATACTTCCTCCAATGGAAGAGCCGGGGCAAAGAATACGCTCTCTTTATTGAAAAGCAAAGCTCCATGTTCGCCCTTCTTGATAACCAGGAATTTTGGGCCCATGGTCAGGATTTTCTGGGCAGCCTTAACAAGAGAATACTCCCCGGTAAGCTGGCGTGCTTCACCGTCATTTACTGTTAGGACATCTACCCTTGCGATTACTTTCATCAGGTCATCCCATGCCGTGTCCATCCAGAAGTTCATGGTATCCATTACGATGAGATGGGGGCGTTTTTTCAGCTGATCAAGCACCTGCATCTGAACACGTGGTGTAAGATTACCAAGCACAAGGAATTCCGGTGACTGGTAAGACTCCGGTAATATAGGTTCGAAATCGGCAAGGACATTCAATTCCGTAACAAGTGTGTCGCGCGAATTCATGTCTGAATGGTAACGACCAGACCAATAGAAGGATTTCCCTTCAGGTTTGACCTGTAATCCTTCAATGTTGATTTTATGTTTTCTGAAAATAGAAAGGTATTCATCCGGGAAATCACCGCCTATCACGGAGACCAGGTTAATATTTTCGGCGAAATGTGATGCTGCCAGGCTGATATATGTACCAGCTCCACCGAGTATCTTATCGGTCTTGTCGAAAGGAGTTTCAATCTTGTCAAAGGCAACGGTTCCAACAACTACAATGCTCATTCTCTTAATGAATTAGGGGTTTGGGGGCAAAAAATTTTTGCAAAGATATTGTTTATTTGAAATGATAGTTTAATTTTGCAGCCCCTAACACGGGAAAGTTCCTTCTTAGTCCGTCAGCTGACGGATTGGTTAGAGCCTCCACAAGAGGAAATAACCAGGAGGAAAAAATAAAGTTTAGATATTCCTCCTTAGCTCAGTTGGTTAGAGCATCTGACTGTTAATCAGAGGGTCTCTGGTTCAAGTCCAGAAGGGGGAGCAA